>NZ_QUOT01000001.1:0-1413006 GCF_003390375.1 Thalassotalea euphylliae
TTCATCCTCCTAGGACACAAAGTTTACAACTTATTTGTGTCTAGGAAAATCTGGTCGATTCATTAAGATGAATCAACCATTTGCGTTCTTTTTCGATGCAGACCATTCTGAACTAGGAAGTTATTATGGTCCACCATGTACTTCTAAAATTGTGTCCGCAGCAGAGTCAAGTGCGCAAATTGTGAATACACAGGTCTTAAGAGGCGATATCATGCCTTACTTATTAGCAAATAAAATAAGTGAGGTATCAAAAGGCAAGTCGAAAAGTACAAGTAGTTTTATGGTAAGCCACTCTATGTCGCTTGATAAGGAGCTATACAAACTTATTCTATGTGATTTTTCTGAATCTTTAGATGAGGGTTGGAATACGGTCGATACAGTCAATTTTCCATTCAAAATGGCTAGAACCAATATATGGTGCATTGTACTGACTAGCATTTCTCAAGAGTTGGCAGCCGAAATTGATCAAAAAACTAATACGTACCTCCCATATTTAGGCGCGTGTTTAATTGATACTGGTAACCCTCTCCATTTGAGGTTATTTCAACTTCAGCTAATGGATGGAGCTTTTATTCAAAATAATCAATTCTATTATCGGTCAGATTATATAGATGATTATGAAGAAGATTTATCATCAGCAGAATCATATGGCTCAATGAGTAAACCTATATTGTTGGAACCAGAGAATTTCGTTGCCAAGGCACCCCATTCGATTGAAGCTTCAACCACTTCTATACGGGGGGCTTTATCCATGGCTAGGATTAACGGTAAATCTCAGCCTACCCATAGTCAGAAAGTAGCTCGTGAACTATTAGATTACCTTCAAGGTAACCCTGAAATCGAAGATGTATATTATAAGGTTAACTTTAATCATAAATATGGTGACTTCGTTTGCGAGAAGAATAAAGTTAAAAATTACCTTCTAAATTTAGACCATTCAGATGGCGGTTCTAAAGCTAAATTTTTCATTAATACCTTAGGAATCAAGCGTGAAGACTGGAGGTACCTTGCCGATCAAATATCAGGTGCTATGAAAACAGCGTCAATATTTAGGTTGAAGCACAATAACCACGGTATAAATCATGGAGCTTTAATAGAAATTATAGGGCGAAACAACCGACGGGCTATAATTCAAACGGGTTGGATGGTTAATAGTGGTAGTGCTCCAAGACTTGTTACTGCATACCCCTATAAAGAGCCTTTAGATATACAATTTGATGCAGCACCTCAAAACATATCCCCTATTGGCCTAAAAGGGAATGCTAGGTGGAGTGATATATATCAGCGAACGAATGTTGCAGGAGAGCTAGCCGCTCAAGAGTGTATCCCAACTCCTATGACATTGGCTGAGTACTCTCCTATTTTTGATGGGGCTTGTGGTTTTGCTTGGGTTACTGTTCCAGACGCACGAAAAGGCATGGCTAGGTGGTTAAAAGATAATAATATTGGGCATCGGAATTACAAAAGTGGCTGGGATGTGCCAGCAAATCCGATACCAATACATGAAAATACTTGGGATATGCAGTCAATTGAACCGAAAAAAGCTTACGCTGAAGCTTTTGGAAAAGTGCTAAGAGATAACGGTATTGATTGTAAAGTTTCTAGTCGATTAGACTAGGTGCTTAATAATTTTAGAAAACGATGAGGTGACCTAAGCGCCTGTTGTTGCTGTATAACTTCCAGTAAAATTGGCTTGTTTAAATCTCAAGAAATGCAGGCTTTGTTAGAGTTTCTTCATCTCCTTTAATTTTGAATATGCTTCCATGTATGAATATGAAGTTTGATCTATACCAGAGTTAAATGAGGCATTTTCAACAGATATAAACGAGCAGATTAAAAGTACAATGCCCTTTAACAGCCAGCGAGGAAATTTTTTTTCATTTTGGCTTACGGCAAAGCTTGGATCATTTGAAGCAGTTCTTCCTTGGAAATTCATAAATGATGTAGTGAGGCTTAAATTTTTCAGAATTTTGATTTTATGATTAGGCAGTTTGGCTAAATATTCTCTAAAATTATTTAGGTCTAATTTTTCTTGCTCTTTGGCTAGTACTTTAAGTGTTTTAATACAACTACCTTTAAGTTTTCTTTTATCCTTTAGTGGCCTTGATGCATCTGCAATTAGTCGTTTTACAAGAGTTTTATTTGTAGCTTCGCCACAAAACTCAACCAGCTTTCTTATTTCATCCAAAAGATCTTTACCCACTATAATTGTCTCAAGATCGATATCAAGCTTAACGAGAAAGCTTGTGACACGACGGCTTCGCTTGATTACGGATATAGATAAACCTAATTCTTTAGCAAAAGTGTGACCTTTCCCCTGAAATTAGTACCACTTCTTCAATGAGATAATTCATATTAAGCAGCCCGTTTCGCGAACTCAACAGGTGATAAATAATTCAGTGAGCTATGCGGTCGAACATGGTTGTAGTGCTCACGCCATTTATCGATTAAATGACTCGCTATCCGCTTTCTATCCGAAGGCTTTACCACTTTTTTGAAAGTACATCCTTCATTCCTTCTACTTCAAGCAGCTTTTCCGCTAATAGCCGTTTGAGCTTATTGTTTTCAGCTTCAAGCGCTTTAAGACGTTTTGCTTCATTGACTTCAAGGCCTGCATATTTGCTACGCCAGTTATAAAACGTACCAGTAGATATGCCCATTTCTCGGCAAATATCGTCAACTTTAGTGCCTGCTTCATGCTGTTTGATGGCTCGAATGATTTGTTCTTCGGTGTAACGTTTTTTCATTTTGAGATCTCCACTGTCTCCAGTTTATTGGAAATCTCATCAAAGTCATGGTCTTAATTTCGGGGGAAAGGTCAGAGGAAATCGGTGAAGACAGTATTTCTAACGATTTAAAAATAAAGCTTCTTTATAACCTTCTTTATGTTAACTCTGAAAAACCTGGTAAATTGATTTCAGATTACAATACAACTGACCACCCTTTAATGGATGCCCTAGATAAAAGTGTGAAATATGCTGATGCTGTTGAGAAGTTGAGAAAAATCCCTGGCTTTACCGCTATGGCAAACAAGCTAGAAAAAGAAGGCAAAGAAAAAATAAAGCAAGCCGATGATAAAGTCACTTCAATTGTAAAATCTCAGGTTGGTGAGGAAAATGTCGAAAGACAAGACACAGCATAGAATTTTTTAAACCAGTGTTTTCAGAATATTTAGCTGCTTAATTGATTGTTATTACAACTTAAACTGAGCAGCAAACATCTGATAACCATATTCTTTTTGATATTTCAGATAAAACTCAACTTCGCGTGATAAATCAGCCAGTGCTTGGGAGCCTTTCATGCCAGTAGATAACTCGTTAATTCGCTGTTGTAAGGGGAGGTAATAGTTATCCCAAGAGGCCTGCTGGTAAGTAAAATCAGCAATTAGCTGATATCCTGCTTTGGCAATTTGTTTTCTTCTGGTCTCAATGGTTTGGATATCGGGGTAGTCTTTTTGCCAATGCGCTGTCACATCTTTGCTTGGCTTATTTGTCAGCAAAACGAGATCACTAAACACCAGTAAACCGTTATCAGTTAGTAGTGGTTTCCAAGCAGTCAGTGCGTTTTCCACCCCCATAATATAAGCAGATGATTCTGCCCAAATCATATCAAAGCTATTAGGCTCAAATGGCAAGTCGGTCATAGTCGCACAAAGGGTTTTAACCGAGCTTTTTAACTTTACTTTAGGCTGGCTTTGAAGCATTTGTTTGACACTGGCTAGAGCTGTCTCTTCGTTGTCCACTGCAGTAATTTCAGCTTTTAAATGCTGCGCCAGTACTTTGGTCGCTAAGCCTTTACCACAGCCAATTTCGAGTACTCTCTTTGGCTTGCTTGTGAGTAGCGAAAGGGCGTGTAGCGTTTCACTCTCACCACCAGGCCCCCACCGCTCAAGTCCGTCAAAAACGTGCATAAAGTCAGCCATATATTGATCGTGTTGTGTCATATTTTTTGATAACCATTTCATTCGAAAGGCTTCTTTCTCGCTAAAGCCTTGTGTTAAAAGCCAATTAAAATGTGCTTTTGGTGTGTCGTGAATTGCCTTTTGATGCCAGCTTTGTTCGTTAACCTCAGCGTTTAAGCCAGCCATGGCTGCAAGCATTTCTCGGGCTTGCTGCTTCTGTAATATCTCTTCGTCCAATTTGGCAAGCCGTTGTTTAAGCATTTCTTTATCAACTTGGTGTGCCAAACAAGTTTTACATTCTTTTAACGACAAGCCACCAAGCTGAAGTTGTTGAATAAACTTTACTTGCTCAACATCTAATGCTGAATACAGCCGATAGCCATTCGCTTGTCGCTGCCCTTTGATAAGGCCGAGTTTTTCATAGTAGAGCAGGGCTGTTCTCGAAAGTCCCACTTGGTTTGTCAGCTCAGAGATACGGTACATTCTTGATGCTCATTTAAGTCTTGATAACTACTGTAAACTATAAAGTAATAGACAGGTCAACCAACATATTAAGCGAGCTTACCGATTATTTAGAGCGTGGTGGTGATTAACTTAAGTAGCGCGACGAACGGCTAACAGAAGATGAACACGCTTCGCAGCTTAGCTCACCAACTCACCTTCACAGCTTAGCTGTAGCAACTTGAAAGCAGTAACCTATCTGTCATATATTGAAGTTATCTAAAGTGACAGGAAGTTCAAGATAGTGGACAAGGAAATTGAAGCCCTCAAGGCCGAGCTGGCTTCGCTTGAAGCCGATGTAAATCAGCGTTTTCGAGCGATGGAATCTCGTTTAAACAGCTTGGCGCGTAATGACGTTACTGCTGAGCAGGGTGAGTTGGCAAGTGTGCCTGAAACGTCAGACAATTCTGTTTTGCATCATAAGCAAATCGACTCTGGGCAAACAAATACTGAATCATCTTTTTCTTTTTCATCTTCTCAAAGCCCAATTCCTCACGATTCTTCAGAAACTAGCAAAATACACTCTAAAGAAACCACAGCTGACGGCAGCCATACACAATTAGCGCAGGCATCAAAAACGAAATCGTATTTTTCCATTTGGGAATTTTTACAGCCTTTGCTGTTCTCGATTTTTGATTGGTTATCTCCGCTGGTCAATGCTTATGAATCCTACAAGTCACGGGGAATGTTAGGCATTGTATTTTTAACTATCGCAGGTGTGGGCCTAACGCTGGCGGGCTTTGGTTACCTGATGCAATTGTTAATAGATCAACTCGGCGTTGGCGCTAAGTCATTATTAATGGCGCTAGCGGCAATTGGTGTTATCGGCTTAGGCATTGGATTAAGGCTTAAAACTTGCTTTAGTGAATTTGCGACGGCCATTGTGATGCTGGGATTATTGCTGGCATATAGCACAGTGTATTTTACCGGCAGTGTTTATGGGCTTATTCCTAGCCTTGTTGTGCTGTTTCTGTACTTTGTTGTCGCCATTGTTTGTCATGGCTTAGCACTTTGGCTTGGGGCAAATCTCGTCGCGGGTATGGGGATTATTGGTATTGCGACTATGCCTATATTGTCCAACACTGTGCAAGTTGAATCACTTTACTATTTGCTATCGTTACTCTTTATCGCTGGTAGTAGCTTGCTATTGGCTTATCGCAAGGCAATGCCGTGGCTAGCGAATGTCTGTTTGGCATTTTGTGTATTGGCACTGGAGTGGGTGATCGGTATTGAAGAAACGAAAGTGTCAGCGTTTGCCGTTAATTTATTCTATTTACTCTTTTTTGCTTATACCTCGTTGGTGCTAAGCAAGCCGCTAGATAATGTGAAGCAAAGCAATAGCATACTCATTTTCTTCGCTGCCTTGATTGGGGCGGTAGTACTTCTTTTTTGGCAATCGAGCGGTTTTAGTTCAACTGCAGTGGCTGCTAGCTTTTTACTGAATTTTGCTGCTGCAATCGCTGTGAGTACCATGTTTTATCGAATAAAACTGCCATACACACATTTTTTCGTTTTGTCTGGTGTGCTATGGGCGGTATTAACAGTTGTTAGTTTAGTCAGCGATAGCTATTGGGGGATCGCTTGGGCGGCAGAAGGAATACTGTTACTTTACCTTGGCAGGCAATACCTAATGCCAAATGTTGTCAACCAAGGGCAAGTATTAATCGGGTTATCACTCGGTTATTGTTGGTTTGGGCTCGCGCCATACTTTCCAACACCTGCGTTACAAACTGCTGATGGTTGGCTACTTTCGACTGCTATTATTGCAACTATTGGCATTTGGCAACGGTTAATCACGCAGGCAAGTCTGTTTGGCAACATCACCACACAACGTGTTAAACCAGCTTTGCAATTAATCGAAGTTGTTTGGTTGTCTGTTTTGCTGGTTTCTAGCTTGTCTATTTGGATAGGCAATTGGACGGGGGCAGTGATTATCCTTTGGCAACTTGCGGTTTTAATGCGGGCAAAGCAGTGTCGCCAAGCAAGTATTGAGGGCGTTGCCGTTGTACTGATTTTGGTTGCTCTTTTTTACGTGAATGTTGGCGCGCAACTGGTGAATAGTTACCGCTTTACAGCCTTACCATTATTCGCCCAATTAGCGCTTGTATCTGCCTTTATTCAGCTTTGGCTATGGGCTGAGTTTTATCGTAGAGCAAAGGTAGAAAGTAAACTTATTCCTTATGCTGAAAACGCCCGTATTTTGTTCTATTTGCTATTGCCTATCTGTTGGATTGGTACAGCAACTAGGCGCTTAGACGAGGATGTGCTGGCGCTGCTCTGGTTATCTCCTATGATTGCACACTTGCTTGCCCATAAGCTAAAGCAAGACATTATTGTCAAAGAAGCAAAGTTGCTGACACTCTTCACTAGTCTACTATTTATCGGCTTAATTGCGGTTGTTGAGCCTATATTGGGGCTGTTTGCTATCGCTGGGTTTGCAATTTTATACGGCGTCGCGTTTTATATTGAAAGGCAAGCGATAGACAAAGCGCTTGAACAATATATTTGTTCATGGGGAATAGTATCGCTTAGCTTTGCGCTGCCTATTTATATCGCAAGCTATACCAATAGCATGCTGATTGGCGTATTGTTGGGCGCGGTTATTTGGCTAACTCACTTAGTGTTCATAAAGTATTCTTCACACTTGATGCGCAACGAGCGGTTAATTGTCGCTGTAGTTGGCATGTCAATAATACTAGCATGGGGGCTTACCTTCGTTGACGCGCTATACGCGTTGGTGCCAATGGCATTTCTGTTGGCTTCGTGGCAAAGAAAAGGGTTATTGGAAAGCACGCTTATTGGCAGATTCTTTGGTGAGAACACGCCATTATTGCTACATGCTTTAGGCGCTGTTTCTTATGTTGTGACTATGCTCGCGTTGGCTAGCTATCGCTTTGATTTACTCATTGCGCCAAGTTTAGCCATTCATGGCGCACTTATTTTATTCCTTCAAGATAAGCGTTTAGTGGTTGTTAAGTTTGGATTTTCAATACTTCTGCTCGGCATTGCTAAGCTTGCCATCATTGACGCTGCAAATGCCTTACTTTGGCAAAAAGTTATCTTATTTATGGGCATAGGCGCATTTATTTTGGTTGCATCATTTTGGTATCAACGCTTATCTAACAAAGAAGCAGGCAAAGCCGACGAGCTGAATAAGTCATTTGTCAATGAGGCGGGGTAACACCTAAAGATTGCTTAAATCTTATCTATTGGGCTTCCTGTTGGTAGCCCAATAGCGCCGACTTGGGTTTACATTTATTGCGTAGCGCTTTATCCTTTGCGCCAATTGTGATCTATTCTTTTGTTATGCAAGCGTTTCTCTCTAAAGTTATTTTGTGGTTGTTAATGGTGATGGTGGTGTCTTCTCAGACATCGGCATTTGCTACGCATAACTGCAATATGAGCCACGCTTCCAGCACTGAGGTCACCGAACAAAACACTCATGCTCACCACAATCAAACTCAACACACTCAGGTTCATCAAAAGCAGTCTAGCCACCAACAAGAAGATCAAACACTAATTGAATCTAAGGATAGTTTGCACGCAGAGCATGCTATGCATATGGCTAGTATGAATGAGACTATTAGCGAAAGTGATCACGCCAGCATGAGTGATATGGATTGCTGCGGTGCTGATTGTTCATGTCCAATGGCGAGCTGTTCAAGTGTCACAGCTTTTAGTGACAATTCTTCACTCGCATTGGCGTTTAATTCAGATAAGGTTCTTGGCCTTACACAAGTCGCTTTGCGCGGCATATTCTCTTCTTTATTCAAACCTCCAATACACGATTAATAGCCCTGGCGTTATTGCGCCCCAAATAAGGGCTTATTGCGCCCCCAATTCACCTTTTATTATTGTTTTTGCACTTTTAGTTAGTTTTTTGACTAGCGATTAGTGCATGTTGTTAAAGCTTTTTAGCTACAAGTTGGCATTACGTCCTTTATTCCGGTTGTGGTTTTATCCCTGATGGTTTTAAAGGTTGTGTGCTTACATAGAAGCTAGGGCTGGGCACGGGAGTGTCGCTATGGTTTTCGTTACAAGTATTGTTAATTTTTATCATCAAGTTCGCCACGGCGGTAGGCTGTATAACGCAGCTTTGTCGCTGGTCATTACTATTGCTAGTGCTTATTTACCTGCTGGAAATGCTAGTACTGTTTCCAGCTCGACTAATGTGTCCTCCATTTTAACCTTGGAAAAGGCTATTAACCTCGCTGTGAGTGAAGATCCATGGCTGAATCAAAGCCAGTATCAAGAACAGGCAAGCCTTGCCAAAGGCGAAGCCGCGATGAGCTTTTCAGACCCTGTAATTTCGATTGGGGTGCAAAACTTGCCTACTGATTCATGGGATTTTAACCAAGAAAATATGACACAGCTAAGATTAGGTATCAGTCAGCCATTACCAAGAAAAGGCGAACGAGCGATACGAAAGTCGCAGTTTGATCTAACAGCAGGCAAGCAACCTCTGTTGCGGTTGGACAGAAGTGCGCAGCTTAAACGCCAAGTTTCTTTGTTATGGTTAGAAGCATTTCGAGCACAGCAGGTGATTCAATTTATTGAAGCTGATCGCGCTTTGTTTGAAAAACTAGTGGATAGCTCAAAGGCAAGTTATGGCAGTGTTAGCGGCAAGGTGAAGCAGCAAGACATTATTGCCGCGCAGCTCGAGTTATTGCAGCTCGATGATAGGTTAGCAACTGAGCAGCAAGAATATTTAGCTGCGCTAGGTGCCTTGTTTGAGTACCTGCCAAGCGATGTAGCGGGATTAGAATATTTATCAATCCAGTTACCTAGCCGCCTACCTTTGGTTGACTTTAGCGGTCGCAACAAAAGCCATAGTCAGGCGAATCTTGTGCAGCGTTTTTTAACGCATCCTAAAATTCGCGCGCAAAGCATAGATGAAAAAGTTGCGCAGCAAAGCGTTAAACTTGCCAAAACTCAGTATCAGCCTAAATGGCAGCTCAATGCGAGCTATGGTTATCGTGACGATGCAGACAACCGTTTTATCAATGAAACTAATAGTGGCGAGCGCGCTGACTTTTTCTCCGTTGGGGTAAGTGTTGAAGTGCCACTGTTTACTGAAAAGCGCCAAGATAACTGGCTGTTAGCGGCAACGGCAGAAAGTGAAGCGGTAAAAACAGAGCAACGTTTGCTACTGCAAAAAATGCTTGGTGAAACAGAGAAAGAGCTGGCAAATGTTGTCGGTTTAAAAAAACGCCAAGCCCTATATCAATCGCAAATTCTTGAACAAACTCAGCAGCAATCAAAAGCAACGCTAACGGCTTATACCAATGCTAATGGCAACTTTACCGATGTGGTGAGAGCGCGCATCGCTGAGCTTAATGCCAAAGTAACGGCATTGGCCATAGATGTAGAGCTGCTCAAAGCGGTCAGTCGCTTAAATTATTACTTCACCACAACGACCGAAAACACGGCAAGTAAATAAGATTTTTGTTAGGAAATTTTATGAATACAAAGTTAAAAAAAATAGCGATTAAACCGATCGCATTGTTAATCTTTGGCATAGCCTTAGGCGTGCTTGGCGGATATTTATTGTTCCCGTCGGGGGCTGATAACCGAGGTGAAGCTACTCAAGGTGAGACAGCCGAAAGCACAAGCGAAAAAGAGAAAAAACCATTGTATTGGGTTGCGCCAATGGACGCTAACTATCGCCGCGACCAACCAGGTAAATCGCCCATGGGCATGGATCTTGTTCCTGTTTATGAAGATGAAATAAGCTCGCAAGGTGGTGGAAAAGATTACGGTGAAGGTGCGGTAAGCATAGCGCCACATGTGATTAATAATCTCGGTGTTCGCACCGCGATCGCCAAAAAAGCATCACTTGTGCATCAAATAAACACACTAGGTGTGGTGCAATACGATCAAGACTCTATCGTGCATATTCACCCGCGAGTTGCTGGTTGGGTAGAACAACTTTTTGTCAAAGCTGCTGGGGATCAAGTTAAGGCAGAGCAGCCGCTTTATACCTTGTACTCACCTGAATTAGTCAATGCGCAAGAAGAGTTCTTAATTGCGCTTAACCGCGCCAATGTTGCTAGCACTGCTAATGCGCAAGCCTCCAAAAGCTTTCCAAATAACAGTTTAGTAAAAGCGGCTAAAGCTCGTTTAAGCGCGCTGCACTTGAGTGAATCTTTTATTGAACGCTTAACCAAGTCGCGTCAAGTACAGCAAAACGTTACTTTTTACGCGCCCAAGTCAGGGGTGATCAACAATCTAAAAATTCGTGAAGGCTTTTATGTTGAGCCGGGTAATACGCTGATGAGCATTGGCGATTTATCTTCCGTGTGGGTTGAAGCACAAGTGCTAGAAAGTGATGCAAGCTTTATCACGATAGGTAACAACGTCAGTATGTCACTCGATTTTTTACCGGGTCAAACATGGGAAGGTGAAGTTGATTATATTTATCCAACCTTACGTGCTGATAATCGCACGCTACGAGCTCGGCTTAAATTTACTAACCCTAATGAGCAATTAAAGCCGAATATGTATGCTCAGGTTACGATTGATGCAACGCCAAGTGAGCCTACCGTTAATGTGCCATTATCAGCAGTTATTCGCACTGGGCTGCAAGATCGCGTGGTATTGGCATTAGGTGACGGACAGTTTAAGTCGGTTGCAGTTAGTTTAGGGCAAGTAAGTGGTGAGCAAGTTGCCATTCTTGATGGCCTAGGAGCTGGCATAGAAGCTGGCGATGAAGTGGTTATTTCCGCTCAGTTTTTAATTGATTCAGAATCGAGTGTTTCATCTGATTTTATGCGTATGTCGTCGATGGCCGGTGATACAGCTGCCACTGCGACAGTTAACGGGATTGTTAATGCCATCGTTTATGCAGACATTCGTGCAGACGTTGATGCAGAAGAGGGAAATGCACAACGCGTTATCAATATTTCTCGTAAAGCGATTGAAAAGTGGCAACGACCAGCCACTACAATGGATTTCATGGTTAGTGATAACTTGGATTTATCAGCAGTAAAGAGCGGTGATAAAGTGCGTTTTACTTTTGAGATACGTGCTGGTGATTTTGTTGTTACAGAGATAACCGCTATCGATGCTAGCGAGGCTAGCCAATGATCGCGCGTATAATTTACTGGTCTATTCACAATCGGTTATTGGTTTTACTGTTAACCTTGATGCTTGTCGCTGGCGGTTTATATGCGTTAAAACAAACGCCCGTAGATGCAATTCCAGATTTGTCTGACGTGCAAGTGATCGTCAAAACCTCATATCCGGGTCAGGCGCCACAAGTGGTTGAAGATCAAGTGACTTACCCGCTAACCACGGCAATGTTATCGGTGCCGGGCGCAAAAACGGTGCGTGGCTATTCGTTTTTTGGCGATTCTTACGTTTATATTATTTTCGATGATGATACCGACTTGTACTGGGCACGATCGCGGGTGTTAGAGTATTTGTCACAAGTTACACCGAGTTTGCCTGCTGCTGCAAAGCCACAATTAGGGCCAGATGCAACCGGTGTTGGTTGGATTTATGTTTACGCGCTGCAAGACAAAACCGGTCAGCACGATATTAGCCAGCTTCGCAGTATTCAAGACTGGTTTTTAAAGTACGAATTGCAAGCGGTTGCTGGCGTATCGGAAGTGGCAGCCGTTGGCGGTATGGTCAATCAATACCAAGTGGTGGTGAATCCGAATAAGCTGCGCGCCTTCAATATTCCGCTGAGTCATATTCAAATGGCGATACAGCAGGGTAACCAAGAAGCAGGTGCATCCGTCGTTGAAATGGCAGAAGCGGAATATATGGTTACCACCAGTGGCTATATTCAATCAAAGCAAGACCTAGCGGCTATTCCCTTAGGTCTTCCTGCCGATAAAAACAATCAAGGCAAACCATTACTGCTAGGCGATATTGCGGATATTCAGCTTGGCCCACAAATGCGCCGTGGCATTGCTGAGCTTAACGGCGAAGGTGAAACTGTTGGCGGTGTGGTGGTGATGCGTTTTGGAGAAAACGCCGAGCAAACCATTGCTGGCGTTAAAGCAAAGCTTGAAGAGCTAAAGCAGGGGCTGCCAGACGGTGTTGAAATTGTCACAGTCTACGATCGCGCTAATTTAATTGAGCGTGCTGTTGAAAACCTATGGTCAAAACTGTTGGAAGAATTGGCGATAGTTGCGCTGGTCTGTGCGGTATTTTTGTTTCATCTGCGCTCCGCGGTGGTTGCGGTTATCAGCCTGCCAATTGGGATTCTAGTGGCCTTTATCATTATGTATTGGCAAGGCATTAATGCCAACATTATGTCGTTAGGCGGTATTGCGATTGCAATTGGCGCGATGACCGATGGTGCAATTGTGATGATTGAAAATATGCACAAGCATCTGGAAAAAGCTTCTTCGAATGGCGCAATAGATAATAAGGCGCGCTGGCAGTTAGTGGCAAAATCTGCTGCCGAAGTTGGGCCTGCATTATTCTTTAGTTTATTGATTATTACCGTAAGCTTTTTACCTGTATTTATATTGGAAGCGCAAGAAGGGCGAATGTTCTCGCCACTCGCTTACACCAAAACCTATGCAATGGCCGCTGCAGCGGGTTTAGCAATTACGCTAGTTCCTGTGCTGATGGGCTATTTTATTCGTGGCAAGCTGGTGTCTGAACGCAAAAATCCAATTAATCGTTTGTTAATTACTATTTACCTGCCTGTGTTAAGCGCTGTACTTAAATTTCCAAAATCGACCGTATTAGCGGCCTTGGTGGTGACTTACATTGGCTTTATGCCAGTGAATCAAATTGGTAGCGAGTTTATGCCTTCGCTGGACGAAGGGGATTTAATGTATATGCCAACCACGTATCCGGGCCTATCGATTGGTAAAGCCAGGGAGCTACTACAGCAAACCGACAAGTTGATTCGTACCATTCCCGAAGTGCAAAACGTGTTTGGCAAAATTGGCCGGGCTGAAACCGCAACAGACCCTGCGCCACTTACCATGATTGAAACTTTTATTCAGCTGAAACCGCGAAGCCAGTGGCGAGCGGGAATAACCACCGATTATTTAATCGCTGAGCTGGATCAATTGGTGAAATTTCCCGGATTAACCAACGCTTGGGTGATGCCGATTAAAACCCGTATCGATATGCTTGCCACGGGGATTAAAACGCCAGTTGGCATTAAAATCGCGGGTAGTGATTTAGCGGTGATCGAGCAAATTGGCCAACAAATCGAGCAAGTGCTAGGTGAACATCAAGGTACAGCCTCTGTTTATGCCGAACGTGTTGCGGGTGGGCGCTATATCGATATTGACATTGATCGCATTAAAGCGTCGCATTATGGATTAAGTATCGCCGAGGTTCAGCAAGTGGTGGCAACTGCTGTCGGTGGCATGAATATCGGGCAAACGGTGGAAGGACTCGCGCGCTATCCGATCAATTTGCGCTACCCGCAAGATTTCCGCAATTCGCCAGAGCAGCTGGCTCGCTTGCCGATAGTAACAGCTAGTGGCTTACATATAGCGCTAGGCGATGTTGCAAATATTGGTATCAAATTGGGGCCACCAGCCATTAAAAGCGAAAATGCACGGTTAAATGGTATTGTCTTTGTTGATGTCGACCCTGACGTTGATCTTGCTAGCTATGTAACCAGCGCAAAAGCTATGCTTGCCGAAGAAATACCGTTGCCTGTGGGCTATTCGCTCACTTGGGCGGGGCAATATGAGTATATGGCCAGAGCGCAGGAAAAACTGACTTATGTATTGCCGCTGACGCTAGCGATTATTGTGATTTTGCTGTATTTGAATTTCCGTCAACTCACCGAAGTGGCGATTATTTTGGCAACACTGCCACTGGCAATGATTGGCGGTATTTGGCTGATTTACCTAGAGTCGTTTAATTTTTCTGTTGCCGTGGGCGTTGGTTTTATTGCCTTGGCAGGCGTAGCCGTGGAAATTGGCGTAATAATGCTGGTTTATCTTAATCAAGCTTATCAAGCGGCGTTAGATAAATGCCAGCAACGCAGCCAGTTAATGACTAATACCATGCTTATTGAAGCGATTTTGCAAGGGGCGGGAATGCGAGTTCGCCCTGTAGTGATGACGGTCGCCACCATTATCATTGGTTTGTTGCCGATTTTGTATGGCAGCGGCACGGGCGCTGAGGTGATGCGACGAATTGCCGCACCCATGGTGGGTGGTATGGTGTCGGCACTAGTGTTAACCTTACTGGTATTACCTGTTGTCTACTATCTCTGGCGAAGAAAAGGCATAAGAAAAAATTAGCAAAAATAGTTAGTTGCTACTAAGCCCAATATAAAAAAATGAACTCATTAACCACCATTATCCGTGCAAAATAAATACAAACAAAGCAAGCGCAACAAAAGCTGGCAGCAGCTAAGCCGAATTTGGCATAAATGGCTAATGGTGGTATTAGGTGTCCCATTTTTAATTTGGGCAATCACCGGCCTTTATATGGTGGCAATTAATATTCACTATATTCACGGCAACTCGTTGGTTCACAACCATCAAACAAAAATAGCGCCAAGTGATATTAGGCTCCCCATTATAGAGCTTGCAGGGCGTTACCCTAATATTCAATCTTTCACTATTGCCATGTTAATTGATAAACCTGTTTATCAATTAACGATAAAATCCAGTGAAAAGCATGGCGATGGCTCGCACACAATTAATAATAATCAAACACTACTTGTTGACGCCCAAACGGGTGCACAGTTATCGCCGCTTTCAAAAGCATTAGCACTTGCCGTTGCTGAACACGAATATACGGGCGAAGGTGAGGTAACGAGCGTCGAGTTGATTGCAGAAAATACGCCATTTGAGTTAAGTGCAAGACATTTACCTGTTTGGCGAATTGATTATCAAGGGTTAGATGGTGCCAGTATTTATGTGTCAGCGTTAACGGGGCAAGTGGTTACCAAACGCCACAACTATTGGCGTGTTTTTGATTACTTCTTTCGTTTTCATTTAATGGATTATCAAGATGGTGAAGCTGACAACCAATTGTTGTTCGCGACAATAATCGCAAGCTTGCTGGCGGTGTTTAGCGGTATGGTTTTACTGTACTTTCGTATAAAACCCCGTATGACATCTCGCTTGAAATCTCGTATGACACTCCGAATGACATCTCGCAAGGAATTTCTCGTATCAAAGCCAAATCTTCGACAAGACCACCAGCCAAATACTGACTTTGTGCACTCATCTAGCGCCCAGCAAGGAGAGTCTCATGCGGTGGATTAGAACAACGCATAAATGGCTATCTTTGCTACTGGCGTTGCAAGTATTACTGTGGCTACTTTCTGGTTTGTATTTTAATGTCATGGATAGCCATAAGGCACGAGGCAATACGTATCGCGCTAGCAGCAGTGCAGTGCTAGCGGCGCATCAACAAACGGGTATTGATATAAATCAGTTGATAGAGCCTAGTGTTATTCTTAGCAAAGCATCTTCTGCAACCGATATTCAACTCACGCAATTGCTTGGCGAGCCGATTTACATTGTCCGTCATGAAAAGGGGGTGTATCGACATTTTGTCAATCAATACAGCCTATTCCACGCCTATACGGGCGAGCCTTTTAGCTTGACCGAAAGCCATATCCGCCAAATAGCCAAGGCAAGCTATTCAGGGCAAGGCGATATTGTAAATGCGAGCTTTTATGAGTCAAACCTGTCGGAATTTCCCCATCAGCAAAATCCAAGTTGGCAGGTCAATTTTGCTGATGAACTGGCGACAAGTGTTTATATTGAATCCGCGACGGGACGAGTAATAGGGCATAGCGACCAGAACAAACGCTTAGCCGATATTGCCTTCATGCTGCATTTTATGGACTACGGCAAAAGCGGCAATTTTAATCATGGGTTGATTATTTTCTTTGCCTTGTGTTTCGTGTGGCTTGCCATTAGTGGTGTTATTTGGTCTGTGCAACTGGCAGCACAAGGTGAATATCGAATTGGCAAAAAAATCTATTAAGTTCATGACTTTTCGATTCTTTTAATGACTATTCGATAAAGCCAGATTGCTTGATTGTGTTAAGCGCTTTTACCAGTTCTTTATGACTTTTTGCTGCGGTTAAGCTCACTCGGATCGCGTGAGGAAAATGGTGGCTGACCGCAAAAACACGCGCCGGAACAACTCGCACGCCTTGAGTTTCCAACTGTTCAGCGACCAGATCAGCGTCTTGATTTACCCGTAACCAAACATGAGAGCAAAGCGGGTTTGCTTGCTTTGTGTTGTCAGCTTTTTTGTTATGAGTATTACCTCTGACTTTATCGCCAGTAAACTCATTCGCTGTAGTTACTTTGCTAGGGAAGATCGTTGCAAATAACTTAAATCGCGCTGATATCTCTTGCTGTTGTGCTTTGGTTCGAGCATGTGCTGTGCCATCGTCAATCCATAGTTTAGCAATAGCGGCGGTGAGTGGGCTAAGTTGCCAGCTTGTGGCATGGCTTTGTTGGCTAATTTGAGTCAGCACAGGGTGTTGACCGGCAATAACCGCAAAACGAATGCCGGGCGATATCGCTTTGGCAAAGCTCGAAATGACAATAGATTGCGATTGAATATCTGCAGAAATAGGCGGTCTGCCAGAGAGCGCACCAATGACATACTCTTCGATAAACAATATCTTTTCACGACTAATAATTGCTTTGATATCACTGATGCGTTTGTCGTTCATCGACGCAGCCGTGGGGTTTTGATAAAGCGGATCTGAAACCAGTACTTTCGCGCCCGTGGTGCGAATGGCAAGTGCTAAGGCTTCAGGCACTAACCCTAAATGATCGCTTTTTACTCCATAAAGCTTGATACCCATTTGTTTGGCGAGCGCTTTCATTCCCGGAAATGTGAGCTCGTTTACCAATACTACTTCGTCTTTTTGACAACACGCCATTAGGCTTATCATTAGCGCATTTTGTGCGGTATTGGTGATCAAACAGTGCTGGGCGCTGATCGGGTAACCTAAATCCGATAGCCACTTTGCTCCTGCTAATTTCAGTTCTGCAACAAAGCTTGGCGATTGGTAATCTAAGTATTCGCTAAGCCCACCAGCTTGCTCACTGAGTTTGGCAATTGCTAGCTCTAGCGCATTATCTTCACCGCGCTTGTCGAGTAATTTTGCTGGTTGGTGGGTACTTAAATCGATCACGGTTTGTTCAGCCGATTGTTTTAATAAAAACAGTTCAGCCTCAGCGCTTTGGCCAAGCACATAAGTACCGCGACCAACTTCGCCAGAAATTAACTGCTGCTTTGCTGCTTGGCGAAACGCTTTAGTTACCGTACTCAGGTTAATATCTAAATGCCATGCAAGCTGACGTTGCGGTGGCAGTTTTTCGCCAATTGCAAGCTTACCACTGGCGATATCTTGCGCCATCGCATCGACTATTTGCAGGTAAAGTGGTTTTTTCGAAGTACTCGCTGCAAGTGCTTCGTTAAGATTAGGTGCCCAGATTTTATTGTCCGCCATACAATATAATTCTTGAACCATACAATTAAGGCTTCTATGCTTTTTGTCAAGTTTTTAGCCGAGCCAGATCAACGAGGGCGTTATGTTTAACCTGTCAGATATTAAACACGCAGCCGATGTTATTTATCAAATTATGCCGCCAACGCCACAATACAACTGGCCGCAATTATCAAAGCAATTGGGCTGTGATGTTTGGGTAAAACATGAAAACCACACACCAACCACTGCCTTTAAAGTGCGCGGCGGCATTTATTTACTGAATCAGTTGATGCAACGCGCTGACAGGCCTGCAGGTATTTTGTCGGCAACACGCGGGAATCACGGACAAAGTTTGTCGTTTGCGGGTCAAAAAACCGGAATGCCAGTGACTATAGTTGTTCCAGAGGGCAACAGTGAGGATCAAAATGCAGCGATAAAAGGTTTTGGTGCCAATTTAGTGGTGCACGGCAAAGACTTTGAAGCGGCTAGGCAGCACAGTGCCACTTTGGTGGAAAGCACTGGCTATCAACCAGTAGCGCCATTTGCGCCTAAGTTGGTAATCGGGGTTGCGACCTACGCGCTTGAATTCTTGCAAGCAGTAAAAGATTTAGATGTTGTTTATGTGCCAATCGGCATGGGATCAGGTATTTGTGGTTTGATCAAAACGCGTGATTTATTGGGTATAAAAACTGAAATTGTTGGCGTGGTAGCAGAGGGTGCACCTGCTTTTGCTGAATCATTCAACGCTGGCAAAATCATTCCTGGCCAAGAAGTAAATACCTTAGCTGACGGTGTTGCCACACGCACACCGCTTCCTGAGGCGTTTGAGATTATTAAAGGTGGTGCCAGTCGCGTGATAACGGTGACCGAGCAACAAATCACGCAGGCCATGTATTTGTACTTTAAAACGACGCACAACCTAAGTGAGGGAGCTGGTGCTGTTTCACTCGCGGGCTTGATTGCCGAGCAAGCTCAGATGAAAGGCAAGCGTGTTGGGGTTGTGCTTTCTGGCGGTAATATCGATTTTGCGCGTTTTAGTGAATATATATCGCCTTACCTTTCCGGTGATTTAATGGCAAGCGTTGGTGCTTCTGCGGCCTAGCTTTTATCGGCTTAGTTTTTATCAGTTCTGTTTGTAGCAGCTAATTTTATACCAGCTAAGTTTCAGCTAGTTAGGTAAATCGCTTACAATAGGCACATTATTTCTTACTTTTGATAAGTGCAATGATAAGCACAATCGTTTATGAACCGTAAAAAGAAAATCAAATCAACCTTGTTGGCGAAGCAGAAAAAAGCCAATGCTAAGCTACATAAAAGCAATAAGCCAAAATATGTCTCGAAAGCAGAGCGCGCGAAGCTTGCTGAGCAAGCTGAAGAAACCAGCACAACATTAGGCGACAACGCCGCAACGAGTACAGAGCATCCATAAATAAAAAGCTATGGCAACTGAATATTTAGGTGATTTAGTTGCTTTTTCGTCAATCAATATCGGCTTGTTGATTCACCTTTCTTTTCAATTATCGTCTAGCAATACCTGCTACCTAATTTGCTCTACACTAATCCGCTCAATATTAATGCGAAGAATATAAACGTGAATATATACTTGTTATTGTCGTTTTATTACTACTATTCAAGCTATTTTTAGGAAGAGCTAGGCGATTGCAGTATGGCAAACAGTAAGACAAAAAGAGTCGTAAATCGCGCTAACTTACCATAGCTTTCTAGCTTTGGTGGCGATACAATTCAAATTATAGTATTAGTCATATAAATAGATTTATTGTGGACTTAAAAGGCGACGCCCAACAAGCAATAATCGCGCACAACAACATATAAAACAGCTTTTAAGGCATTGCCATGACAAGTTTTCAGCAAGTAATTCAACGTCGGGACTGGGAAAATCAGTCGTCTTTTCAAGTTAATCAAATGCACGCGCATAGTCCGTTAAACGGTTTTAGCACGGTCGAAGATGCGCTATCTCATCAGCGTGCACAAAGACGATCGCTAAATGGAGATTGGTGGTTTCGCTTGTATGATGCACCAGAGCAGGTAGAAAGCGGTTTTGTTGAGGCAGATGACAAAGCATTTAGCGAAGCATTAATTGCTAGCCAAGATTGGTCAACACTGCCTGTACCTGCGAATTGGCAGATACATGGTTTTGACAAGCCAATCTACTGCAACGTTAAATACCCATTTGAGGTCAACCCGCCGTATGTGCCTGCTGATAACCCAACAGGTTGTTACCGCACAACATTTGAAATGGCCGAGGCTGAATTAACCAAGCAACATTCTGTCATTTTCGATGGCGTAAATTCAGCATTTTACTTGTGGTGTAATGGTCATTGGGTTGGCTACTCGCAAGACAGTCGTTTGCCCAGTGAATTTGATTTAACGCGGTTCTTAAAAGCAGGGTCAAACTACCTTTCGGTGATGGTATTGCGTTGGAGCGATGGCAGCTACCTTGAAGATCAAGATATGTGGTGGCTTAGCGGTATTTTCCGTGATGTTACTTTGTTGGCTAAACCGAAGCAGCAAATTAAAGACGTGTTTATCACCCCTGATTTAGACGCTTGTTACCGCGATGGTAGCTTAGCCATTCAAGCGCGAGTCAGTGCGCCAGAAAGCTATCAAGTGCAAGTTCAGCTATTTGAAGGAAAAAATGCCGTAACTGAGCCTGTGGTATCAGGCTTTAATGAAAAAGTGGTTGATGAAAAGGGCGCTTGGCAAGATGTTAGTTTTAGTGAGCTTCAGGTTAAAGCACCTAAGCAGTGGAGTGCAGAGCAGCCAAATCTATATCGCTGTGTTATTGCGCTACTGGATGAACAGCAGCAAGTGGTGGATGTTGAAGCGTATAACGTGGGTTTTCGCAAAGTCGAAATGCTTGAAGGGAAGTTGTGTTTGAACGGTAAGCCGCTGCTTATTCGAGGCGTTAATCGTCATGAGCATCACCCAGAGCTGGGTCATGTGGTCACGGAAGCGGATATGATCCGCGACATTAAGTTAATGAAACAGCATAACTTTAATGCGGTGCGCACTGCGCATTATCCAAACCATCCGCGCTGGTATGAGCTGTGCGATGAATACGGTTTATATGTTTGCGATGAAGCCAACATTGAAACGCATGGCATGTTCCCGATGGGGCGCTTGGCGTCTGACCCTCAGTGGAGCGCAGCATTTTTAAATCGCTACACCCAAATGGTTGAACGCGATAAAAACCATGCATCGATTATTATTTGGTCGTTAGGCAATGAATCAGGCCACGGTGCGACGCACGATGCCATGTACGCCTGGTCGAAAGACTACGACCCGTCACGCCCAGTGCAATACGAAGGAGGCGGCGCTAATACTAATGCGACCGATATTATTTGTCCGATGTACGCGCGTGTCGATACCGATCAGCCGTTTGAGGCAGTACCCAAATGGTCGATTAAAAAATGGTTGTCATTGCCCAATGAAACCCGTCCACTGATTTTATGTGAATACGCCCATGCGATGGGCAACAGCTTGGGTAGCTTTGCTGATTATTGGCAAGCGTTTCGCGCTTATCCGAAATTACTAGGTGGCTTTATTTGGGATTGGGTTGATCAAGGACTCACAAAAACCACAAAAAGCGGTGAGAAGTACTGGGCTTACGGTGGTGATTTTGGCGATGAGCTTAACGATCGCCAATTTTGTATTAATGGCCTACTTTTCCCTGATAGAAGTGTTCACCCAAGTATTTATGAAGCAAAATATTGTCAGCAGTTCTTCCAATTTAGCTTAAGTGAGGAATCAAATTCGGCCACTAGCCAAGAGTTTGAATTAACCATTACCAGTGAATACTTGTTCAGAGCATCAGATAACGAACAGTTGGTTTGGCAGATTTTAGAAGATGGTAAGGTGATTGAAAGCCAGCAGCTACCGCTGCTAATTGCTGCCGAGCAGTCATTAGAGCTAGTTATTCAGAGTGAATTTTCCCGCAAGGCGGGCGCGAAATACCACCTAAACCTTGATGTTGTGCAAATCGCTGAATCAAGTTTTGCACCAGCTGGCCATGTATTGGCAACCGAGCAGTTTGCGCTGAAAAACCATCAATCACTAGTACCATTTAAAGCGCCTTTTAAAGCGCCTTTTAAAGCGCCTTTTAAAGCTCCATTTGAAGTGCCTGAACCCGCAGAATCAGAAACTCAATCGTTAACCATTGACGAAGACGACGAGACGATTTCAGTTACAGGCACTGGCACCGCTGACAATACAGATAGCTTTGTTTTTAGTTGGTCAAAAGCTAGTGGCCTGCTAAGTCAATGGCATGTTGGCGAGCAGGCGTTGTTAGCGACCCCGCTACGGGATAATTTTTATCGAGCACCGCTGGATAACGATATTGGCGTGAGTGAAGTGGATAATATTGATACTAATGCCTGGGCAGAGCGCTGGAAAAAAGCAGGGTTAGGGCAGTGGCAGCAAAACTGTGTGCATTTAAGCGCAAAACCGTCGGGCAATAGTGTATTAGTGACGGCGCTTTACCAATTTACCCATGGCGATACACTCGTTGCACAAACTAAATGGCAATGTAAAGTGACGCCAAAAGGTAAGTTGATAGTCGATGTTGATGTGCAACTAAGTGAAGCATTACCGCCATTGCCGCGTGTTGGTGTTGAACTAGGGCTTGCAAACTTTCCAGATGACAAGTGTGTTGAGTGGTTTGGTAAAGGGCCATTTGAAAACTACCCCGATCGCAATACTGCAGCGCGTATTGGCCACTATCAAGCAACGCTTGATGAGTTACATACGAACTATATTTTCCCTACCGATAACGGTTTGCGCACTAATTGTCAGTCCCTGACGCTTGATGAGCTTACTATAGAAGGGAATTTCCATTTCGCGGTCAGCCAATACAGTCAAGAAAACTTAACGGCGGCAAAACATACGCATGAACTGGTTAAAAGTGATGCGGTACACGTTTACATCGATCATCAGCATATGGGCATTGGTGGTGATGATTCGTGGAGCCCAAGCGTGCATTCTGAGTACTTGTTAGCTGACTCAAACTATCGTTATCAATTGGTGCTAGTGCCAAAATAAGCCAGATGAGCTAGTTGGTGAACAGCATCAAATAGCAAAAAGCCTGTCGCAAGCAATGCATGCGACAGGCTTTTTTGAGGTATTGTTTTAAGCTTATTGTTTAAGCCCACAGTGGTTTCTGATAAAGGCCCTTACTATGGTTGCAGATTAAGGCTGCTGACGTGTAGCTGTGATCACAACGTCGCGAATATTAACGCCTTGTGGCTGAGCATACATAAATTCAGCAGTACGGGCGATATCATCAGCGTGCAATACGCCGCCCATTGCATCTTTCCAAGCTTGGTAACCGTCGATAATTTCTTGATCACTGGTGTGACCTAGAAGCTCAGTTTCAACTGCGCCAGGGCAAATTGCCATGACACGAACACCCGTATCCGCGACTTCTTCTCTAACATTTTCAGTGATCGCTGAAACTGCGAATTTAGTACCCACGTAGGCTGCGTGATTTGGGAATGATTTCTTACCCGCAATTGAACTGATATTCATAATGGTACCGTGATTACGAGCCTTCATATCGGCTAGTACAGCTTGCATACCATTTAACAACGCCATTACGTTAACATCGTACATACGTTGCCATTCGCTAGGGTCTTGAGTATCAATTTGGCCTAACATCATTAGACCTGCGTTGTTAATTAGGCAATCAACCGCACCAAATTTTGCTTCGGCCTCTTTGATTGCAGCTTTGAAGGCTTCACTGTCTGTAACATCAACTTGGCGACACATCGCATTTGGTAGTCCAAGTGCTTCAATTTTTTCTATGCGACGTGCGACCAATAACAATGAGTGTCCTGCAGCTGAAAAGCGCTTTGCCATTGCAGCACCAATACCCGAACTTGCGCCCGTAATTACGATAAGTGATTTCGCCATAATTTTTTCCTCAACACGGTCAAAAAAGGTTTGTTGTTTTTCACAACTCGACAACAGTGTGAGAAATATAGCGTTTCGCTTTATAATGATAAATATAGGTAATTTGAAAACATTGTTAGGATTAGATGAACAATATTTCTTGGCGAGGCATTCGCGCATTTTTATTCGTTGCGGAACATGGCAGCTTTACAACAGCGGCGGAAGTCTCTGGCTTTTCAAAAGCGAATTTGAGCCAGTTGGTAACTGAATTAGAGCGTAGCTTAAGTGTTCAACTATTGCATCGCACCACTAGGCAGTTAAGGCTGACGGAAGTGGGCAAAGGCTACTATAAACGTTGCAAGCGGGCGATGAGTGAGCTTGATGGTGCTGCAGAGTGGGCGTCGCAATCAACAGATGAGCTCAAAGGTAAAATTCGCATGAACTCAGTTGGTGGTTTGCTAGGCGAAGAGTTAATCGCCCCGTTAGTGTTGAGCTTTCAGCAGGCGCACCCTGAAGTACAAGTAAATTTAGACTTTTCTAGTGTTAGAGTCGGCCTGATTGAAGATCACTACGATTTAGTGTTACGTATGGGCTCACTGCCAGATTCGAGCTTAATAGCACGTAGAATTTGCGCACTCACCACACGATACATCGCAAGTCCTGAATTTTTAGCACAATACCCTAAAATTAATAGCCCAGAAGATTTACAGAAATTGCCTTTAATTTATGGCTCTGTTGATAACTGGGTAATGAAACGTGGTGATCAGCAAAGTGTTATTCATATTGATAAAGGGATAAAAATAGTCAGTGGCCGTGTGATGCATAGTGCCGCCATTAGTGGTTTAGGTATTACGCGTTTAGCTGATGTTTACTGTCAGGCAGATATTGAACAAGGGCGCTTAGTCGAAGTGTTGCCAGAGTGGTCAGAGCAAACTGATATTTCACTGGTATGCCCGCCAATTAGGCACCAACTTACTCGAGTACAAGCGTTAATGAACTGGATTGCCGATCATTTTAATGAAAGATATCAGCAGATTCTGCGAGGCTAACGGGCAGCTTAATGTTTATTAGAAATGTGAATAATAGCCATTACTGCATGTTAAAAGGAGTTTTTGAGGCATAGAATTGAGTGATTAGGATATCAAACTGCGCTGACTAACTTTATACAGTTTTGCCAGCGCTATTCATTTAAGTAACTCTAACTAGCATCTGGCTGATTGGCTGGTTGCGCGTCAATAAACGCAGGTATCGTATTACAATGCTGGTAAATCGCCATAATACGTGGAAACCCAGCCATATCGACGTTAAATCGAAGTGCATTAAATACCTGCGGTATCAAATAGATATCAGCTAGAGTGAGCTGCTTACCATAACAAAAGTTACCTTGGCTTTGCACATCTGCTAGCTGGTGTTCTAACGCACCAAAGCCCGTGGTTATCCAGTGATGTAGCCAAGCCAATTTTCCTTCGCTGCCACCACCAAGATCTTCAGCAACATAATTAAGCACACGTAAATTACAAATTGGGTGAATATCGCAAGCGATTTGGTTACACCAACTGCGCACAGTTGCACGCTCCAGTGAACTGCTGGGCAGCAGTGACGTGTCAGGAAAGGTTTCCTCTAGCCACTCCAGAATCGCTGGCGATTGGCTGAGCACCTCGTCATTATCAGTTTTTAGGCTAGGCACTAACCCTTGCGAGTTCAATGCCAAGTAATTCGCTGATTTATGCTCGCCTTTTAGCAAGTTAACTGGCACTTGCTGATAGCTAATGCCTTTAACATTGAGTGCAATTCGCAGTCGATACGCTGCCGATGAACGAAAATAAGAATAAAGCTCCATGGGAACATCCTTTCGCTATGTGCTGACAAAAGTTAACGTTTTGCTGGTGCTTTTGCAGGAAGTATCGTACTACTTACTTCACCAAAACCGATGCGCTTTGCGCCAGTTTTTTCACAGTAACCACGCATAATCACGGTGTCGCCATCTTCCAAGAAGGTGCGGGTTTCACCATTGGCCAAAGTGATTGCCTGTTTACCACCATGAGTTAATTCCAGTAATGAGCCAGCTTCTGCTTTTTCAGGACCAGATTGGGTACCAGTACCCAGTAAATCACCAGCTTGCAGGTTACAACCGTTGACGCTGTGATGCGCGACCATTTGTGCCACAGTCCAATAAGAATGTTTAAAGTTGGACGTCGACACATGATTTTCTTCGGCTGAACCTGAGGTTTTCAATAGGCAATCTAGCGTGACATTAAATTGGCCTGCTGCTGAGTTTTGTGCAGAGGTTAAATACGCCATTGGCTGCGGATCTGCTTCGTTTCTGGTGAATGCTTCACGAAACGGTGCTAATGCTTCAGTGGTCACAATCCAAGGTGAAATAGTAGAGGCAAAGCTTTTCGCCAAAAATGGCCCAAGTGGCTGGTATTCCCATGCTTGAATATCACGTGCTGACCAATCGTTAAACAAGCAGAGGCCGAATACATGGTCTTCGGCATTGTCGATACTAATGCGCTCACCCAGCTGATTACCCTGACCAATAAAAATTCCCATTTCCACTTCGTAGTCTAGGCGTTTACAAGGGCCAAAGCTCGGCTCTGTGGCATCAGGAGCTTTAGTTTGCCCGCACGGGCGCGGGAAGGTTTGGCCACTAACATCAATGCTCGATGCACGGCCGTGATAACCAATGGGAACCCATTTGTAATTTGGCAGCAATGGGTTGTCTGGTCGAAACAACGAACCCACAGCGGTTGCATGGTGGATAGACGAGTAGAAATCAGTGTAGTCATGAATATGACACGGCAGCTGATACTCCGCCTCTTGCTGAGCGACTAAACAGGCTTCCACTTGGCTTTGCTCGCTGACACCTGAACGCAGGGCTTTTGATAGTGCTAAACGCAAAGCACTCCATGCGGCTTTGCCCATCGCCATAAACTGGTTGAGTTGTGGCTTTGCCGCAGCAACTAGTGCTTGCTGAGCAAGCCCTGAGAAGATACCCAGTTCTGCTAATGCGGCTAGATCGACAATCTGATCACCAATGGCAACACCACCGCGATAGGCTTGCTCTGTACCTGATGTTTTAAAACTGGCAAACGGTAAGTTTTGAATTGGGAAGTCGGTGTTGTCGCTATTCGCGGATTCAACCCAACTGGTTAACGCAATATCATGTGTTTCGTTTAATTGGTTCATTTTCTGCTCTGTTTACTCTAAGAGTGATGTGTAATTAATTTGTATTTGTTTATCTAGGATTTTTGCTATCCAGATTAAGGTTGGCCTGTATAAAACTTTTTTAGTCCTTGCCAGCAGTCTAAGTAATCGTTTTGTTTCGCTGGTGTTTCCAACGCAAATTTAGTCGGTGCAATGACATAACGCGACTCAAACATAAAGGCTAAGGTGTTTTCATAACGCTTAGGTTCAAGTTTGGCGTTAGATGCTGCTTCGAATACATCCGCCTCTGGGCCATGGGGTGTCATGCAGTTATGCAAACTCATGCCGCCCGGCTCAAAACCTTTTTCTTTCGCGTCGTAAACTCCTTCAATCAGTCCCATAAACTCACTCATAATATTGCGGTGATAGTAGGGCGGGCGAAAGGTATCTTCGGCTACCATCCAGCGTGGCGGGAAGATAACAAAATCGACATTAGCAGTGCCAGCCGTGCCAGAAGGTGAAGTTAATACGGTAAATATCGACGGATCGGGATGGTCATAACTAACGGTATTGATGGTATTAAACTTGGCTAAATCGTATTTGTAGGGGGCTGAATTACCGACCCAAGCAACGACATCTAATGGCGAATGATCAAGGTTAGCGCGAAACAAGTTGCCAGCAAATTTCGCCACTAGTTCGAATTTATCGTCAATATCTTCAAACCAAGCGACCGGGTACTCAAAGTCTCGTTCATTAGCGTATCCATTAGCCCCCACAGGACCGCGCTCAGGCAGTTCAAGCGGCGCACCGTAATTTTCACAAATATAGCCACGGGCATTGCCCTCTGGCAGTTTGATTTTAAATTTAATACCACGCGGAATAACGAGGATTTCACCGGGCTTGACTAGCAATTTGCCTAGCTCAGTATAAGCCAGTAACTGCCCTTGCTGGGGAACAATAAGAAGCTCACCATCAGCGTTATAGAAAAATCGCTTATCCATATCGGTATTCGCGCAGTACACATGAATACCAATGCCCACTTGCGTATTGGCATCACCATTAGCGGCAATAGTCGTTAAGCCATCAATAAAATCAGTTGGTTCACTTGGCATCGGCAGGGCATCCCAGCGCATCACATTGGGTGGTGCAGCCACTTCGGTAATTGGCGCGGTGCAAATCAAGCCGTTGTCGATTGGGGTAAAATCGCCCATGGCAATGGAAGGGCGAATGCGATAGGTCCAAGTGCGGCGGTTTTTATCGCGCGGCGCAGTAAACGCCGTGCTGTTAAATTGCTCAGCATATAAGCCGTATTTTACTTTTTGCGGGCTAAATTGTCCTTTGGGCAATGCATCAGGTAAGGCCTCGGTTTCATGCTCATTGCCAAAGCCGCATAGATAAGTCAGCTCCTTATGCTCCTGTTTTGACTTGTTCATTGTTGTTTCCATCTAGTTCCCCACAGCTAGTCGTCTGTTTAACTGCTAGCTTGTTTATTATTTTTTGATGACTCAGCGATTTGTTGTTTTTGATTTTGTTTTTATCGCTATAGAGCGGTTAGCTCTGTTTGCATTTTTGCCAAAAGCTTTTTAATGAGCGTTGTTAACTGTTTTTGCTCTTGCCCAGTAAGCAGTTGCAAAATTTGCTGCTCCGCATTACGGACCTGCGGCACGATTGCTTGATAACGTTCAAGGCCTTTACTTGTCAGGGTAAAGTGGGTGAAACGCATATCGCTGGTACTTTGCTGACGTGTAACAAGCTTGGCTGCTTCTAATTGTTTTAGTGCACGGCTGACAGGCATTTTTGCTAATTGGGTAAAGGCGCAAATGTCTTTGGCCGAAACTTTTGACTTGTTATCTTCGCTACTGTGCATTGCCAATACCGCCAGTATTCGCCATTCGTTGCGACTCATGCCAAATGCTTTTCGATAGTAAGCGCCGACGTGATCACTGACGTGGCTTTGTAAAATTGATAATTGATAAGGAAAGAAGTCAGTTAAATCTAGCGGTTGCATTGACGAGAATAGCGCGAAACAAAGTTGTGTTTTGATACTAGTAACAATTGTTACTATGTGGAAGCGGGTGAAGTTTAGCCTGTATTTTCATCTGTAAATTAGCTTTTACAACCTTTGTAAAGTTTCAAATTCTTCAAGCGGTAATTGTACTCTGTGGACTTACTCATTTTTTAATGAAACTTAGGCTATAAAAATTAATCACTTAACGCATAATAAGAAAAGAATATGGAAACCATAGCTATCGATTCTTCTGCCTAATGAGATTTGGAGCAAGAAATTTAGTGTGCAATGGCGGTCGAAATGGAGAGTAAAATGAGCAATCAACCGAATAAAATAGATCACAAAACTGAGCATAAACCAAAGTTAAAAGAGTCTAACGATCCAATGGACTTGATAAGAATGCAGACAGAGGTTGGTTTGTTTGAATCTATGGTGCAGTCAAAAACATTAACGGTTGTAGTGATATTGGCGATTGTGCTCTTTGGTGGTTTTTTCTTGTTTCTCTATAAAATGGCCGGCGCAGCTTAATATCTGCAACACACTAATTGACATGCTGCCGCCGAAATTGTGATGGCGTACAACCCATCCAATCTTTAAATACTCGCGCAAAGTTGGAAGTATCGATAAAACCAACAGCTTCGGCGATGGATTCAATTGACGCTTCACTATTTTGCAATAGCCAGCAAGCTAGCTCGGCTCTCACTTCGTTGAGCAGCGCTTGAAAGCTGGTATGTTCACTTTTTAGTTTTCTGATCAAAGTACTCACCGATACCCCCATCGCTTTGGCGGCTTGTGCTTGTGAGCTGTATAGCGGGCTAACACTAAATAAATGGGTTTTAATGCGTTCAGAAAAATCGCCTCCTTGCTCACGTATCGCAATTAATTGATGGCATTCACGCAGTGCGTTGCGATAGGCGTAGTCATCTGCGGTAAGTGAGTGGGTATTTAGCAATTGTTGGGGTATTTCGACAAAAAAATGCTCGCTGCTAAATGTGTAATTAAATTCGGGAAAGAGCTCATAATATTTCGCTGACCACTCGGGTTCTACATACGGCAAGGAAACTGGAATATTTGCTGCTTTTTTACCTGTCGTTTTTTCCACGATGTCACAGAATGAGCCGAGTAACATGGGATACATCACTTGCGTAAGTTCTTGCAATGGTGACGATTCACGTATGGTGAATCGCGCGCCAAAATCTGTATGCTGATACTCAAAATTATACAAAGTAATACGTGTTGCCATTGCTTGTTCAATGAGTTTAAAGGCACTTTTTACTGTTGGCGCGGTGACTGCACCATAACCTAATGAACCATGCACTGAAATTGGCAGCAAACGCGCCACTTCAAGGCCAAGCCAAGGATTTTTCATGATGGCCAGCGCATTTAACACAATACGCCTAAACTGCTCAAAACTGATAAAGCGTTGCTGTTCTAGCAATGTCTGCCAGTTGAGGGTACTGCCGAGAAACAAGCGATCGATAGCAAAGCCATTATTTTTAATGTAGGCGCATAAAATTCTGGCATAACTTGGGTGTATTGATGGCTGTAGCCACCAATTTTCACCGCCTGGCTTGTTGATATCGCTTGTCATTACCCAAGCTCCTTATTAGCTTTTTCGACAGCATGAATGCTTTGAAAACTTCTTATTATTTGCCATCAAATTGACAAAATATGACGATTACGTGTGAATTTCAACGGTTATTTTGTGAGCAGTAATGGTGTTTGATAGTGCAATGATAAAAAAACTCGATAAGAGAGCAGGGTATGAATTTTGGACACACTTTTGTTGCTGATAACGGCGAAGTCTATATCGATAAAAAGCGCTATATGTGGTTACTCTCCTTGCTAACGCCGCTTATTGCAGTGGTTGGTCCCTTGCTATTTATGCGCTATGAAAGTGAGTGGTATTTATGGATTTTCTTGCCCATTTGGTATCTTGCTTTTCCATTAATGGATTTTCTCATGGGAGAAGATACGAGTAATCCACCAGAGTCAGTAATACCTAAGCTTGAAGCTGATAATTATTATCGCATTATCACCTTGCTGCACGTGCCATTAGTTATCGCCACCTTTATTTTTTTAGGTTGGTTTGTTGCGCATCATGGGCTATCACCCTCCGGCTATTTAGCAGTGGCTTTGCTCTCTGGCTATATTGGCGGGCATGGCTTAAACATCGGCCATGAATTAGGACACAAGCGTTACAAGTTTGATCGGTGGATGGCGAAAATTGTGCTGGCACCAGCCGCTTATGGCCACTTTTTTATTGAACATAATCGTGGTCATCATAAACATGTGGCAACGCCTGAAGATCCGGCATCGGCGAAAATGGGGGAGAGTATTTATCTGTTTGCACTTAGAGAGTTACCGGGTGGCTTTTTACGTGCTTATCGTGTTGAGCATGAGCGGTTGATTAAAAAAGGGTTATCACCTTGGACACTGAAAAACGAATTCATTCAAACCATGCTGATGACAGTTAGTTGCTATTTGGCGATGGCTGTGTGGCTCGGTGTTTCAGTAATCCCCTATTTGCTAATCGCTGCGTTTTGGTCAATGTGGCAACTAACGACGGCAAATTACATTGAGCACTATGGGCTAAAGCGCAAAAAGCTGGCCTCAGGTCGTTATGAAAAGCCACAACCTAAACACAGTTGGAACAGTAATCATATTTTTTCAAATTGGGCGTTGTTTCATTTACAAAGGCATTCAGACCATCATGCTAATGCCGCTCGCAGTTACCAGTCGCTAAGACACTTTGACGATTTACCCTCGTTACCTAACGGTTATTTTGGTATGTATATTGTCGCTTTTATTCCGTGGCTGTGGTTTAAGGTGATGGATAAACGTTTGGTTGCCATCACTGGGCAAAAATTAGAGGAGATTAATATTTTGCCAAGTAAGCAGGAAACCTTGGTACGTAAATACGGTTTACAGACAAGGTAGTGGGCGATATGCTGGGACATTATTCATCTGTGTGCTTTACAGCTATTAGGTGAAATATAAAATGATTTAAAAAATTAAGTAAAAAGGAATTTATTTTGGGTGAATTAATCATTTCGCCAATTATCATTTTTGTTCTGTTGCTCTTGTTAATTGTTGCCCCTTGGGTGCTGGCATTAATATCAAAAAGAGCGCGAGGTACAGAAAAGTTACTTTGGTTTTTATCCGCGTTTGTCGCTTCTTGGTTAGGTTATTTCATTTTCTATTTTCTTGTGCTAAAAAACCGAGCGATTGGCAATAGAGTTATTCCCACTGAATAAAGACTGCTATTTGGTTAAAGAAAGCATTTGAGTGTATTCATATAAGCAGGTTTATTGAATACATTCACTTAAGCATACGAGTCATTTCCAGGTTTTATGAATAAAAATACCATTCCTCATTTTATTGGTGTGATTACCAGCGTGATTGTGATCGCACTCCTCGTTAATTTTACAATCGTCGATGACTGTTTGGATAAAGGCGGTGCCTTTAGTTATGAAACAGGGCAGTGTCTGTTCGCTAATCAAGAAGTCTATGTGGCAAGCTATCACACCTACCTCGTTGCCTTATATTTCTTTATCGGCGTTACGGTTGCATTTTATGTGTCTAAGCTGGTTCGCAAAATATTAAGGAGAGCAGTGGAAGCTAAGCTATTAAAAATAAAGCTGAAAGCAGAATATAAACTAGTTATTAGATTGTTATGCCGAGCTTGCGTTTAGGTGTGGCAATAACAGCCTCTAGCATCACTGACAACTAGATTTGCGGCATAGCCTTTTTGAAGATTACTTAACACCGTTTGGGCAAAACCATTGGTTTGCGAACATGCGATACCTTCGCCATAAGGGCCAAAGTACACCAATTGTCCTTTATCAATAATTGCTACTGCGGGTGTCGATGGTACAAGGGCTTGAAGCTGCCCTTTGAGTGTTAGCTGCTCAATGGCAAAGTTGTCACTTAGAGCTTGTTTGTTAATGGCATTAATGTGTCGTTCACTGACCGTATTGCAGTGGCAGCCCTCTTGCTTAAAGTGAACGATGGCACGTTCACTTGCATTAAACTCAGGCGTTTTCTGCCAGTTAGCTAACACTTCTTGATGGGATAGGGCGAGTAAGGAGCGATTTGGGTCAAACTCCACCACTCGCTGGTTGATCAGGTACGCGAAGCTGATAATAGTGATAAGCACCCAGCTTATCACTATGATTATCTGACGTTTTTTAATGGTCACTTTTTGCTAAAAGCCTTGTTTGTAAACCTAATCACTTAAACTGTAGTGAGCCCGTGTTAACACACGCGTTTACTTAAAGCGCGTGATGCAGTCAGCCAGTGATTTAGCCACATGGTCAACCGATAGCGCTTCGTTCGCTAGTAGTAGAATTTTTTCCTGATCTTGTTGTGCTGTTGCCCGTAGGGTTTCAGCACTTTGCGCAATACCATCAGTTGTTGATGATTGCTCTTCCACGGCAGCTGCAACACTCATTGATATCGCACTGGCTTGCTCAACCATATTTGCAACTTCCGCAATTTGATCGCGCGCAGTATGAGTTTTATCAATGACTGATTGGACGATATCTATACTTGATGCCATCGCGTCAGTGGTTGACTGTGAATATCCTTTAAGCAAGTTAAGTGTTTCACTGATTTTGTCGGTACTTTCTTTGGTGCGATTAGCTAAGGCACGCACTTCATCAGCAACTACTGCGAAGCCGCGACCTTGTTCACCGGCACGTGCCGCTTCAATCGCTGCGTTAAGTGCTAGCAGGTTGGTTTGATCAGCAATCCCCGTGATTTCTGACAATACGGTTGCAATCGCTTCCGTTGAGTTTGCCAATTCAACAACGTGATCATTGGTTTGTTGCAGAGCTGTGGTTAATGCTTCCGTTTGCTGATTGATACCAGAAATATCGTCGTTAGTGGATCGCGTACTAGCGTTAGCCGACTGCATTTGATCGCTTAGCTGATTGCTCTCTTGAGCAATTGATTGCACGGTAACAGCCATTTCTTCTGCAGCAGTGGCGATCATCTCAGTTTCTTGTTGGCGTTGGCGTGACGATTGTTCCAATTCTTTCTTTGCGCTCACTAAATTACTGGCATTCTGAGTTAGCTCCATCACTTGCATTTGTGCGTGGCTGATAAGCTGAGATATCACCTTTAATAAACTATTAAAGCTTGCCAGTGTTTTGTTATTACCACTGGTGTGCATTGACAAATCAATCGCTTGTTCATCAGCCGTCAGCTTTTCCGTTACGTCGCAAAGTTCATGGCCTGTGGCACTTTCTTTGGCCATTGATTTTGCCATATAACCTGCAATGAAAGCTTCGGTTATGGCATAAACCGCATGAATCAAGACGGTTGTAAAGGCAAGCCTGTCTTCGTCAAAAATATACACACCAGCATTGCTTGACTGCATAAAGTAAAATGCGAAATGATGAATAGCTACGCAACTAATCGCCGTAATAAAAATTCGCCAGTCTTGGAAAGCGATCAGGAAGGCCATCAAAATAAAGATTTCAAAATGAACTTCAATCAAGCCATAAGTTTGGTGGATGTGTAGCGCGGCAAAAATCATAACTGCCATGGCACAAACGTGTCTTGTTAACGCTGAATTAGGCGCGCTGTTTAAAAAGTACAGCGGTACTAACATCGCCGGTAAGCCAATTAAAAATGCTGATACAAAAGATTGATATACAAACCCAAGTACAACGCTTTCGATAAATAACGCTACAACGAGGTAGCTAAATAATTTATGTATGTTGCTCATAGAATCCCCACGATTAAAGTGATTCCAGTATTTTTATTACGCCCTTCACTGGGCAATCACTACCACTAACTGAACTCAATGTTGTTGTTAGTTTAAATAATAGACAATTGTAAAAAGGGCGTGAATTCTATGTAGGTTGGATGTTAAATGCAATATAAATTTGATGTTAATCAGCATGCGATAAGCTAATTTGTTACTATAGTGAAGCAACAAAATTCCCCTATATAAAATAAGCATTCAAACGAGCCGTAATTTTGGATAAAGAATTAAAAAACGCATTGGAGCATTTTGACCAGCTTAATGTACTTATCATCGATGATAATACGCTGGTTCATGGCTTACTCACTGATGCTCTATACGAGCTAGGCATAAAAGAAATTCGTTGCGCGCAAAACGCCTACTATGGGCTGCGTTTGTGCGAAGAAATGCATTTCCATATTGTGATTTGTTCATTCAATGTACAAAGTGATAAAGACGGTTTTCATCTACTTGAAGAGCTAAAGTTTCGCGGTTTTGTAAAGAAAAGCACGGTATTAATATTCCTGAGCGCAGAAACCAGCGAAACCCTTGTTAATTCGATTGTTGAGCTACAGCCAGATGATTTCTGGGTTAAACCCTTGTCGGCTAGCAGTGTTAAGAAACGTTTGACTTACGCACTGCAAATTAAGCGCAAGCTATTTAATATCTATCAAGCCGTTGATAATAAAGACAGTTCAAAGGCTATTTATTACGCTGACCGTTATTTACTGGATGCTAGTTTAGAAAAGTATTTCCCTAGTATTTTACGAATGAAAGGCGATTCTTTCTTACAGCTTCGAGAATTTTCAGAAGCAGAACGCTTTTTTAAGGATCTTTTGAATACCTACCAATATTCATGGGTGTATTTGGGCTATGTTAAAGCATTGCTAAAACAAGGGCGAATTGATGAAATTCAACAATTGTTGGCTGAGCTAACAAGCAAGCCTGATACCCGTTTTGCTACCCATGATATGCTTGCACAGTATTACATTGAGCAAGAAAATTACGCGCAGGCATATGACGAAATAAAACTGGCGCGTGAACTTGCGCCGCGTAATATTGAGCGTAACAAAAAATATTGGGATCTTGCCCGTTTAAATCATGATCACTTAGGTCAATACCAAGCGACCAAATCGATAGCAACTTATGCTAAAAATTCAGTGCATGACTCGCCGCGACTGCTGCTGAATGTGATTCGTGCCGGTATTGATTTAGCATGTACGTTAGCCGATAGCAGCAGCGAGAAAGTGTTACAAGAGTCAGAGCGTTATATTAAACGCTTGCAGGAACACCAAGAGTTCGGTGAATTTAAAGAACAGCTTTTGGTTGCACAAGCTCGTATTCTAAATGTTCGTAAGCAGAATGAACTGGCAGAGCGCTTAGTCGAAACTCATTTATCGTTGCGTACTAGCACGGATATAGAAGACAATTTAGATAAAGTTAAAGTATTTCACGAGCTAGGTATGCGTGAAGAAGCTATCACCATTTTGCAAGCGATTAGCAATCAAATTGCTGGAGAGAACTTAGCAAGCCAAGTGGTTAGCAAATACGTTGAACAGGAAATGAAAGAGCGGCAGGAGATATTTTTTACCGCACGTCAGCTGCATGAAATGGCGGTTGAACATTACCAAAAGAAACGTTTAGAACCAGCCCTTACATCGCTTATGCAAGCGTTAGAACTTTCGCCGCAAAATAGTAAAATAGCCATCAGCATGCTCAAAGTGTTATTGGCAATGAAGCGTGATCATTTGTTTCAAGACGAACATCAAGCGCTTGCTGAACAAGGCTTTAATATTTTAAACGACCACCACTTTACCGGGCCGTCTCTTGAGGCGGTCAATAAACTAAAAGGCCAGTGGCAAGCAACGTTAAACTAACTTCTAGTAATTCCCTGAAAGCGTTAGAGCTACACCTAATCGAGTATTTTCTCGCTCTGTAGCTTTAACCTTTTACTGACAACTAGGGCGTGTTGATCTTTCGAGATTGAATTTTGTTCAATCTAAACGCTTTCTGATCGCGGCGCTCGTTTTGTCTCATAGTCGTTCTCGACTTTGCCTCCTGAGTCGCTCTACCTCCTGCATCCATGCAGTCGTATGTAAAAATCGAGCAACAAAGAGCAGGAGGCGTTTAGATGAACCCCATCTATTAAAACAAAAGGGGCAGCGTCTGTTTGAATTTTCTACTGTGTTGGCACTTATTTATGGAGAATGACTACACTGCACAAGTGCCGCCTTGTATAAAACCCAAACAGGCTGCTGCAAAAACAACCCTGACAGATCAACACGCCCTCAGCTATCGATTATTTTTTATTGAGTTTTAGTTCTTCTTTAGCGACAAAAAAGAGCCTATCGCTGGCATGCTGAGGCAACAGTGGATTGATGGAAAATAAAAACGTTCCTGGTTGGCAGTAAATATGGCCGTTTTCAATTGCCAGAAATTCCTCTAACGCTTGTTCATTTCGCGATTCGCTTTCAAGCAACTCGGATGCAGGTTTGGCTGTCCAGCCGATATGCGTTTTCCCAGCAAGTTTAGTGAAGTTGCATTGCTTTAACATGTCTTTGAGAGTGATATCCGCGTCACTTGGTTCAGTGCCATAGGCAACGCTTTTATTGGCACTTAGCTTGATCAGTTTTGCGTCGTGAATTACGGCGAGATCACTAGGTAACTCTCTTAGGCTCAAATCTTTCTGTTCGATAAAGTCGATTAGCGCAGTTTCTGTGAGGTGATTATTTTGAGCAAGTTCAGGATTGCCACATTGAACACTTACGACAGGGCAATCAAAGTTCTGCTCAAATATAGCACCAAGCCTTAAATCGGACACGACGAGTGTTTTACAAAATAGCGAGGCCAGTGCTAAGTGGTCATGGCTCTGTCTCAAACTCATCGCATAAGCTGGGCTAGACCCCTGAGTATTTTGAAGATCGAGTACTGCAATAGGTTTTACTTGGCGAATGCTTGCCGCAAGCATCTGGGCACGTAAAAAATATTGGCTAAGACTTGTTGTTCCAAAACAACGGTCAAGGTTTTTACCTTCAGGCAATGCAACATGACTAAACGCTGGTTCATGGCGAGCGGCTTCAACAGAGGCAACAATAACACGAACGTTTATTTTTAATTTTTTAAACGCACCTGCTTTGATTAATTGATGCACGGCATAAAAGCCTGATGGCGAGTTGCCTTGCAAAAGCGTGGTAATGACTCGCCATGGATGGTTTTCATTGTTAACGAAATCAATAATGCTGGGTGATTCTAGAGACTGTAGCCAAGCCAAAGGCGTTTCTGGAATATCTTCCGCCGTTAAATTTTGAAAGTAAGCTATTTTGCTAAAGTCTATTGCCATGTTTCGCCTCAATAAATATCAGGTTTAACTTTTTATTGTTGGCGAATTACAAGAGGTCGTCGTTCTACCCGCCAAAATTTTTTGAACCTTATCTCTGGTTCAAATTAAATCGCGTGGCGGCACACTGGAGGTATATGCTATGTGCGACCACGTTTCGGCTACTTTGACATTTTTCGTGACGGCGATTTTTGAGCAAGGTCAATTAAACCCTAAATTCTATATGGATAAGTTTTTCTAACCTATGTTGGATGCAGTGACTGGCAATACTTCCAATAATTAAATCTGATGGACTTTCTACTACTTAGAGATAAACAAAATTTAATTGTGTAAAAACAGGGAGATAAGAAGGTAGCGGAACGCAAAGCTCAAAAAACACTCACTTTTAGCTATTCTAAAATATAACCATATGGTTAAATATTTTTCATTTCATTTTTTTGTAACAATAATTTAACATTTAAAGGTCAGAATTTGACCGCTATTAGCTTTAGTAAAATAAGTAAATTTAATAAGACAAGTAGTTAACGTCCCCAAAATATCCGAGAAAATTATGAAATATAATAATGATAAGAAGTTTTCCAAGCGTGCGAAATATAGTCCGCTTAATAAGGTTTTACTCGCTGTATTTCCTCTCACCGTTGCTGCTAGTTCGATAGCCGAACAGCAAGAAATTTGGTTAGAAGACTTTAATGATGCAGCAATTGATAATAAAGGTGCGATTTTTAACACCATTGACATGGATAATGTAACCAAGTGGTCAATTGATGTTGGAAATGCCGGATTAGAAAATGAATTTGATTGGTTCAAAGTGACCAATCAACAATTTGAAGGTCGAGACATTGGTGGTGATGCCACTTGGATGTCAGAAGTTATTGCTATCGCAGGTATGACCGATGTGTCGTTCTCAATGTTAGTAAGTGAATCGGGCACCCATGAAACATCAGATTTTGTCGATGTGTTCTATGCGCTTGATGGTGGTGATTTTGTTCGAGTAGAAAACTGGCAAGAAAAGGGCAATGCCAATCACACACTAATTGACGACTTTGGTTCGGTTACAGTCTCGGTTGCTTTAACGAATGCAAATTCGCTGCAGCTTAAAGTTGTTATGGCTAATAGCTCTGGCTCAGAGTACACCCGCCTTGATGATGTGCGTGTTGTTGCTGGTGAGCAAAGTGGTGGTGGCGAAGAGCCAGAACCGACGCCAACACCCGTTAGCCAAGATTTATTCTTTTCTGAGTACGTAGAAGGCAGCAGCTTTAATAAAGCTGTTGAGATTTACAATCCAACCGATGCGACTATTTTGTTAGCCGATTATCAATTTAAGCTTTATTCAAATGGTAGTGCGCAGCCAACTTCCGTCGCTAACCTAAGCGGCGAAATACTACCTGGTGACGTGCTTGTTATAGGTAGTTCGCAAATCCGCGATGATAGTGAACTACTAGGTTATGTTGACGCGCAAGAAAGTGCGGTGAATTTTAACGGTGATGACTATTTTGAACTGGTTAAGCAAGATCAGGTGATTGATTCTTTTGGTCAACGTGGCGTGCGCGAATCATGGGGGGCGAATAAAACGCTCGTGCGTAAACCTGAGGTGGTGCAGGGCGATAGCATTGTTGATGATGCATTTGACCCAGATCAGCAATGGCTAGAATACGATAGCGACACGTTTACCTTCTTAGGTAGTCATAACAGTGATGACGACGGCAGCGGTGGTGACGGTGGCGGCTCAGAACCACCTACACCTGTTGATTTTGGCCAATGTGGCGACCAGGCAACTTTGATTAGTGCAATACAAGGTAGCGGCGATGCATCAACATTGGTTAACCAAACGCATATTGTTGAAGCCGTGGTTACGAATGTACTACCCAATTTACAAGGTTTTATCGTACAAGAAGAGCAAACTGATAACGATGGTGACGAAACCAGCTCTGAAGCATTATTTGTCTTCTTAAATGGCCGCTCGAACTTGCCAACCTTAGGCAATAAAGTTCGCGTTCAGGGTAATGTCAGCGAGTTTTTCAATCGCACACAATTATCACTGACAGAAGAACACTTAGATTGTGGTCAAGGTGAAACTATTGAGCCGCAAGCAATTACCCTACCTGTAGCAGATAACGCAGCGTTTGAAGTGCTAGAAAATATGCTAGTTAGTTTGCCACAGTCATTATCGGTTATTGATACCTTTAATTTGACGCGCTTTGGCCAATTTGCCGTATCAAATGGACGTTTGTTTATTCCGACTAATGTTTATGCGCCGGGTAGCCCAGAAGCACAAGCATTAGCAGATAGAAATCGTCGCAACAAATTGTTGGTTGACGATAAAAACTCACAGCAAAACCCTGCTGTTGTGCCTTATCCGAGCCCTTCGTTAAGTTACAACACGCCTGTTCGCTTGGGTGACAAAGTATCGGGCTTGCAAGGCACATTAGACTTTAGCTTCGGTAACTACCAAATACAACCGACGGCAGCACCGGTATTTTCTCCAGCTAACGAGCGAAGTAATGAGGTTATTGCTAGTGCCTCTGATGAGCTTAAAATCGCCAGCTTTAACGTGCTTAACTACTTCAATGGTAATGGTGACGGCACAGGTTTCCCAACCCCTCGTGGTGCCGACAATGCGGAAGAATTTGAACGCCAGCAAACTAAAATAGTGGCAGCACTTGCGCAAATTGACGCTGACGTATTTGGCCTAATGGAAATTGAAAATGATGGCTTTGGCGATAATTCAGCAATCGCACAATTGGTTCGAGAACTTAACAACCAAGTTGGCGCGAATACTTATGATTATGTTGCTCTAGACGCTGACGGTATTGGCTCTGATGCAATCGCTGTCGGTATTATTTACAAGCCGAGTGTAGTGACACCTGTTGGCAGTGCGGCCACCATTACCACCACACCATTTGATTTTGGTAACCGTCAACCGCTTGCGCAAACATTTGCATCCAATGTCAATGGTGGTGCACAGGAGCGTTTCACTTTCGTTGTTAATCACTTTAAATCTAAAGGTGGCTGTGGCAGTGCGTCGGGTGCTAACCAAGATCAAAATGATGGTCAAGGTTGTTGGAATTTGCTCCGCACCCAAGCTGCCAATGGCTTACTTGCTTGGTTAGCGACTAATCCAACGGGTGTTGCCGACGAAGACGTGTTGATTGTTGGTGATTTAAACTCTTACGGTAAAGAAGACCCAATCACGGCAATAACCAATGCAGGCTACAGCAACTTATTGTCAACCAAGGTTGGTCCAAGTGCTTACACCTATAGCTTTGGCGGTGAAATTGGCTACCTCGATCACGCCTTGGCATCAGCTTCATTTACTCCACAAGTGCAGCAAGTTCAAGCGTGGCACATCAATGCAGATGAGCCAAGAGCGTTTGATTACAACGAAGAGTTTAAATCGGCAGAGCAGCAGGCCGCTTTCTATGCACCTACGGCATTTCGCGCTTCAGATCACGATCCTGTGATTGTTACTGTGCGCTTGGGTACGCAAGTAGATGGCGTATTAGGCGATTTTGATGGCGACAATGACGTTGACATCAATGATATTCGTGCGCTTTTGGCAGCTATTCGCGCGAATAACATTGATTTAGCAACACAAGACATTAACCAAGATGGTGTTGTTAACTTTACTGATGTGCGCGCCATGTACGGGTTATGTACACGTGCTCGTTGCCGAGCGGAATAAGTGAATAGAACTTATATTTACGCGCGGCGCTTGTTTAATACCAATAAAAGCGCCGCGCGGATAAAACGAATAAGAAAATTGAATCGGAACAAAGCAAATTATAAAAAGTAAGTAGAATAAGGAAAAAATATGAAAAATTTTACAAAGGTTATCTCGAAAACCTTGCTAACTGCTATGTTAGCGTTTACGTCGCAAGCGAGTTTGGCGACCATACTAACTGTTGAAGTTGCTGACCAAGCATATCAAGTGGGTGACTTGGTCACCGCTGATATTGTGATTTCAGATATTGAACAATTGGCTGGTAATCAGGTAGAAGTTGCTTCTTTTAGTTTAGACTTTTTGTTTGACAGCAATGAGGTTACAAATGCTCAAGTGACATTTGGTAATTTACTCGATCTTGGCGTTATTGGTTCTAGTCAGTCAGATGTTAATAACGGAGATTCATTAACCATTGACGAAGTATCGCTTGAAAGTCCTTTTGATTTGTTTTTTGAGCAAAGCCTAGTGTCTTCATTTGTATTAGCGTCAGTTCAATTCGAGTTAGCCAGTGCAGGTACTGTGGATTTTTCGCTGGCCAATGTAAGCTTGACCGATGGCTTTGGCACGTCGGGCGTATTTGCCCCTGCATCACTTGATTTGCGCGGTGCAAGCTTCGCTGTCAGCAGCGCTCAAGTACCTTTACCAGCAAGCGCGGCATTAATGTTATTGCCGTTACTATTTCTTGTGAGAAAGCGCGATAGCTAATTGATATCGCATATGCGTAAGTAAAACTCACACTTCAAACCACTATGGTTTAGCCCCTGCATTTTGGGGCTTTTTTATACCCAACTTATTCATTATTCATAGCTAGCTTATGCTAGTGGCTTTAAACCTTTTTCTTTATTAATACCGCCTCGCTATCCCAAACCAGCGTAGTCAGCACTTTTCCCAAAGTGATATAAACAGCAAAAATAATTTTATTTGCAATATTTAACAACTCCACTGGGTCTTACATCGCAACTGTTTATGAGCTTACAATTGATATGCCAATGTCTTACATTTTGTATGTGAATAAACCAAAGCCAAATTTAGTTAATCCAGATCAAAGTTCACTGAATTAAAACAATTTGCTCGTATTTTTTGAAAAAAAAATAGGCTTTAATAAGCCGTTTTATAATGCTAGCGAAAACCAATAAAAGTCTATAAATAACAATCACTAGCAGCATAATTTAAGAGTTTTGGCCGAGCAGGCCAGTTTTGTATTTCATTCAGTTTTTCATTCAATCAAGAGGTGTGAATGAGTAATGAGTAAAGAACAACGTTTTTCTGAGCAAGATATCTTGCTTTCAACCACCGACCTAAACAGTCATATCAAGTATGCTAATGATAGTTTTTGTAACATTGCGGGCTATGAATTAGATGAAATGATCGGTCAGCCGCACAATATGGTGCGTCACCCTGATATGCCAAAAGCTGCATTTAAGAATTTGTGGTCATATATTAAAGATGGCAAACCTTGGATGGGGCTCGTTAAGAATCGCTGTAAAAATGGCGATTATTATTGGGTTAACGCCTATGTTACACCGATAAAAAACGAAAAAGGTGAAGTCTACGAGTACCAGTCAGTGCGCACTGCACCGGATCGCGATGCTGTTGCCCGTGCTGAAAAGCTTTACCAGCAACTTAACGAAGGTAAATCACCAGTTCAGTTAACAGCGCAGCTTGATGCGACACTCGTTTTTCAAATCATCGCAGCATTAATGAGTGTGTTGTCTATTACCTCACTAGTGTTAGCGCCTACTAGTGTACTTGCCTGGATCATGAGTATTTTGGCAACGTCTGGCTGCTTTTTATTTGGTTTATGGCGAAAGCGCTATAAAACTGTGGTTAATCGCGCGAAGCAAACGTTTGATAACCCGTTAATGAACCTCGTTTATTCAGGCATTAATAGTGACTTAAGCTGTGTTGATTTAGCACTGAGAATGCAAAAAGCTGAATTAAGGGCGGTTGTTGGTCGAGTTGCGGATGACTCTGGAAAAATAGCAGAAAGCGCAGTTGAATCTGCTGAACGAGGCAGTGGTATTGCACAAATACTGTCGAGTCAAAAATCAGAGACAGAACAAGTGGCCACGGCTATTCACCAAATGTCGTGTACCGTGCAAGAAATTGCAGAGGTCGTTGCCAACGGTGCCAATGTTGCTCAACAAGGCTTAGTCATCAACGATCAAGGTCAACAAGTTGTAACTAACATGGTGGCAGCAATTAGCGAGCTATCTGCGCAGCTAGGTAATGTTGATAGCGCCATTAGCCGTTTAATCACTGGCAGTCGAACCATTGAAACCGTGTTAAGCGAGATCAGTAGTATTGCTGATCAAACGAATTTATTGGCACTAAACGCTGCGATCGAAGCTGCTCGCGCCGGTGAACAAGGTCGAGGTTTTGCGGTAGTTGCTGAAGAAGTTCGCGCATTGGCAATGCGTTCGCAGCAGTCTACTGACGAGATTGCTAAGTTGTTGGCACAGCTTAGGGAAGAATCAGATGCTGCGACCAATGCTATGGTGAAAGGCAATGACTTGTCAGCAAACTGTGTCGACCTTGCTAATGACACCGGTAGTGCGCTAGCTCAGCTCAATACCGAAGTTACTGAATTGGCCAACATTAGCGCGCAAATAGCAACAGCTGTTGAAGAACAATCTGTAGTTGCTGAGCAAATTAACCAAAATGTATCTACTATCTCGCAAATGTCGAGTGAAAGTGAACAACACGGTAGGGAAGCCGTGAGTTTAAGTGAAAACCTGCTTGATAGACTAAACGATCAAAAGAGTTTAGTTACTCAGTTTAATGGCTAGCCAATAAACTTTATTCTACCTAACACGCTTATAATTGGTAATAAGCGTGTTAGGTAGCTCACAACTTACCCTCTTGTTTATTAACGGTAATCTCGTATCCACCTAAACCATTGTTGCTGCAAACCTCTACTTTAAACAACTCTCTTAAATATCAAACACTTATTTAATATTAAGTGGTATCGCCGCCAACCTTGGCAATGTTGCTAAATATGTCGGTAAATATGTCTAAGTATGTCGAGTGATTACCAAGCGTTTCTCGTACGTCATTTATCGTATTAAAGTTGAATTTCATCCTATCCCTACTAGCGATAAACAATTGAGTTGTTAGCTTTTAGTCATGATTTATTGATATTGACTAACCCCTTTACAGCAACGGCTTGATGCAACTGCCAATTGATAATCAATAATTAAGATAGTGCAAAACAGCACAGCGAGACTGTAAATGCGGGGGAGTCAAAGGGATCAAAGGGAATAGTACTGAAATGAAACTTACCTCCACCGCGCTGAAAAGTCCGGCTGCTGTATCAGTAGTTGTTGCGTTTATCTTACTTGTTGGTTTACTGAGCCTAGTTAAACTGCCAATCCAATTGTTTCCAGATATTGAACGACCTCGTATCGCCATTCAAACATTTTGGCGTGCCGCTTCGCCACAAGAAATTGAGTCAGAAATTATAGAGCCGCAAGAGCGCGTGCTAAGAGGCATTTCTGGCTTACATTCAATGAATGCATTTGCCAATCGCGGCAATGCTTTTATTAATTTGGAGTTTGGCGTCGAAACCGACATGGATCAAACGCTTATTGAGGTAATCAGCCGTATGACGCGTGTTCAAAACCAACCTCGAGATGCGCGCCCACCCAGGGTTATGCTCGGTGGTTTTGGTGGAGGTACGCCTGCATTGACCTTCTTTTTCTTGCAAGCCTTGCCCGGTAATCCAGAGCCCATTGATAATTACATTGATTACGCCAGCGAAGTGGTGAAACCACGCATTGAGGCAGTGCAAGGGGTCGCGGGTGTGCAATTATTTGCTGATCGTAATCGCGAAGAGCTACAAATTCGCTTTGATCCGATCAAAGTGGCGGAATATGGCATTCAAATCCCCCAATTAGTCTCACTAGTGACTGCGACGAATGATGTGACTGGTGGCTTTGTTGATGTCGGTCGTCGGCAGTATACATTGCGGTTTAGCGGGAAGTACGATGCTTCAGACCTAGCAAACCTAATACTGGAGTCACGCAATGGTCGCAATATTCGCCTTGGCGATATTGCAACAGTGGAAGTACGTCGACCTGATAAGTCGGAAACCGCCATTCAAAATGGCAACCCAGCGTTTTCAATGCGAATTGATCGCGCTAATGGTGCCAATGTATTGGAAACATTAAACCGTGTTAAAAACGAAATCACTTTAATTAATGAAGAGTTGTTGGCACCGAAACAATTGGTGATGGTGCAATCATTCGATGCCTCAGTATTTATTTACCGCGCTATCAATCTAGTGCGTAATAACTTATTTGCCGGTGTGGTGTTGTCATTATCCGTACTTTGGCTGTTTGTCCGCCGCATGCGTGCCACCTTGATCATCGCAACGGCTATTCCGATCAGTTTATTCACCACCTTTATTGTGCTTCATATTACTGGCCGTAGTCTAAATGTGATTTCACTGGCGGGATTAGCCTTTGCCGTCGGGATGGTGTTAGATGCCGCGATAGTGGTGCTAGAAAACATTCTGCGCTTGCGCGATCAAGGTAAAGATCAGCATGAAGCGTCAGAGCTTGGCGCAAAACAAGTGTGGGGTGCGTTACTGGCATCTACCGCAACGACTGTTGCTATTTTTCTACCTGTGTTTTTCCTTAAGGATATAGAGGGGCAACTATTTGGCGATTTAGCGCTCACCATTGCTATCGCAGTATCTGTATCTTTGCTGGTGGCAACTGTGCTACTGCCAGTGTTAGCCAAGTATTTTTTGCGCCAACAGCAAGTGGTCGATCCAAATCAACGAGTCTGGCAATCCATTACCAACAAAGTGATGCAGGCAACGAGCACTAAGCGTGGCCGCTTGACCATTGCTTTTGTTATGTTGGCACTGCCAATTGCGGTCACTTACATTGCGATGCCCAAACTCGACTATTTACCACCGGTTAAGCGTGATGCGGTCGATGCACGGTTACAATTCCCACCGGGCTCTAATGTTGACACGCTAGAGCGTGAAGTGGTGGCGAAAATCGTCGAGCGTTTACAACCATATATGGACGGCGAAAAAGAACCCGCGCTAAAAAATTACTACCTTTTCACTGGGCCATTCGGCGGTAATGTTGGCGTACGTGTTAAAGACCAATCGCGTGTTGATGAGCTGTTAGATATCGTGCGCAATGAAGTTCTAGTTGATTTACCAGACACCAATGCTTTCGCCTTTCAGGGCAATCTGTTCGGCGGTTTCGGTGGTGGTAGACAAGTACAAATGCGCTTGCAATCAAAAGATAATCGCGCACTGCAAGAAGCGGCTAAGCAAGGTTTAGAATTTGTTAAACAGGCCATTCCTGAAGTGAGTGTTCAAGCAAGGCCTGGCGTAGAGATGGCGGAACCAGAGCTGAGACTCACACCTAACGATCGCGCTATTTTAGAGCAAGGCTGGGATCGTCGTGCACTGGGCAGTGTCGTTCGAACATTAGGTGACGGTTTATATGTTGGCGAGTACTTCAATGGTACTAAACGTATCAACATGATTTTACGCGCTGATGGTTGGGAAAACCCTGACAATTTAGGCGATGTACCTGTGGTAACTGGCAACGGCAACATTACCCAATTGTCTGAACTCGTTAGCATCGACCGTACCGTTGGGCCGACAAGGCTAACCCGCGTTGATGGCAAGCGAACCATTACGTTAAATATAAATCCGCCTCAGGGCTGGTCATTAGAAGAGACCATCGATGCGCTAAAAAGCCAAGTAGAGCCGAAACTTGCACAAGTGATGCCGGAAGATGGCAGCATCCACTATGGCGGAAGCGCCGATCAATTGGAAAAAGCCATTGGTGTGATGAGTGAAAACTTTGCATTCGCATTGGTGATTTTATTTTTACTGATGGCTGCCTTATTCCGCTCGGTTAAAGACAGCATGCTGGTTATTATCACCATTCCGCTAGCCACTGTTGGCGGTATATTAGCGCTGCAAACACTCAACCTTGTGGTATTCCAGCCATTAGATTTATTGACCATGATTGGCTTTGTCATATTGCTAGGCTTAGTGGTGAACAATGCCATTTTATTAGTCCATCAAACTCGCCAAGCAGAGCTAGTTGGTATGTCGCGCGATGACGCAGTTGAACAAGCGCTAATGTTGCGCTTGCGTCCAATCTTTATGAGTACGGCGACTAGCTTTTTCGGCATGTTGCCATTACTGCTTATGCCAGGTACGGGCAGTGTAATTTATCGCGGCTTGGCCTCGGTGATTGTTGGTGGCTTAGCAGTAAGCACCATTTTTACCATTATTTTATTGCCTTGTTTATTGCGTATCACTGGCCGAGATATTGCTATTAACCCCGCTTTCTTGGGCACTGATAAAGCAATTGGCGAACCAGAACAAGCCCATTTAGTTGTGGTAAAACCAGACTCTCAAACATAGTTGCAGCGCTGAGCAGTATGTAATGCGCCTATAGGCTACATAACGAATAAAACAGAATACTAAATTATACGTACAGGAAAGGATCATGAAAAAGTCACTGTTAGCGGTTATCACTCAAACACTCTCAAAGCCAATGTCGAGCGCGGCTATCATCGTGGGCTTTGCCAGCCTGTCGTTGGCATCAACAACGAGTTTGGCAGCGGAAGCGGAAAAAGCGGCACTAGTGAGTATCGATTTTGCAAAAACCGAGCAAGTAAACCCGACCATGTGGCTGCCAGCCAATGTTATCAGTCGACGTAACTCGCCGTTGTCGGCTGAGCAAACTGGGCAGCTACTATGGATTGAAGAAGTTGGCACTCAAGTAAGTGCAGGGCAAGTGATAGCGCGTCAAGACAACCGCCATTTAACGCTGCGTTTGGCACAGCAACAAGCAGAACTCAAACAGTATCAAGCGGATGTCGTCTATTTGAAAAAACAGCAGCAGCGGTTATCGACACTAAACCAAACTAACCATACCGCATTAAGTGAATTAGAACGTACAGTAAAAGATTTAGCAGTGGCGATTAACGAAGTTGACGCAACAAAACTGGCAATGGAGCAAACGAAGCTGGCGATTGAAAAATCAGAAATTAAAGCACCGTTTAGTGGCAGTATCAGTCAACGCTTTGTTGATGAAGGGGTGCTAGTCATGAGTGGTAGCCCTGTATTACAACTTGTTGATACTCATCACCTTGATGTAAAAATTGCTGCGCCTATCACCATCGCACCACACATTAAGGCAAACGATAAGGTCTTGGTTAAATGGCAAGGTGAACTGTTAGAACTGCCGGTCAGAACGTGGAGCTTAGCGGGTGATCAAGCTTCTCGAACATTCGATGTTCGCTTGCAAGCAGACGGTAGCGAGATGATGGCAGGCAGCGCGGTAACCGTCTCTCTGCCAAAAGCGGCAAGCAAGCAGGCAACGCTTGTACCTCGTGATGCTTTGGTTTTGCGTGAGCAAGAAACCTTTATTATGAAAATTGACGATCAAGACACAGCACAAAAAATCAGCGTATTAGTTGGCCAAGGAATTGGTCAATGGATTTCCGTCACCGGTAATGTAAGGGCGGGTGACGAAGTTATTATTCGCGGTGGCGAGCGCTTGCAAGCAGGGCAAAAAGTACGCCGTGATGAGGCATTAACGCAAGTGGCTGCAGTTAACTAATAGGGTTAATCGCGTTAAACCGACAAACCTTAAGCTAAAACCGCTATACACTGACAAGTTCGCGTGATTTACTTTTTATCTCTCTGGAGATAAAGGCTTAAACGCCATACCTTATGCAACGGTTAAACGAGTAAGCGGAAAGTGTTATGAAGAAGTTGGTGGTATTGTCTGGCGCTGGGATGAGCGCAGAAAGCGGTTTAAAAACCTTCCGCGATGCTGATGGCTTGTGGGAAGGTCACGATGTGATGGAAGTGGCAAGTATTGAAGGCTGGCAGCAAAATCCTGCGTTAGTATTGGATTTTTACAATCAACGCCGTCGCCAATTACTTACTGCGCAACCCAATATTGGACATCAATTATTAGCTGATCTAGAGCAGCATTTTGACGTCTCAATTGTTACTCAAAACGTTGATGATTTGCACGAAAGGGCAGGTAGCCAAAAGGTAATTCATCTGCATGGGCAATTATTGGAGTCAAAGAGCAGCATAGATGGTGACCTTATTTACCCTTGTCACCAAGATATCGAACTTGGGCAAACCTGTGAGAGTGGCAGCCAGTTAAGACCTAATATTGTCTGGTTCGGTGAAATGGTGCCTATGCTTGAACCCGCCGCCAAACTTGTTGCTCAGGCTGATATATTAGTGATTATTGGAACGTCTATGCAGGTATACCCCGCAGCAAGTCTAGCAAATTTCGCGCCCGTTGATACGCCCATTTATTACATCGATCCTAAACCCGCGATTAATGAGACGGTGCAGCAATTAACGAATTTAGTGGTAATTGCTGAGACAGCGAGTCAAGGCTTAGCATCGCTCAAAGAGAAGTTGCTGGAAATATAAATACATTTATATTGCTAGCCAAACTTATTGTCAGGTATGGTTTAGGCGCATTTAAAAAATTAGTTATCGCCGCTCGCTAATAAAGATTGCCAAACTAGCTTGGTACTTTTGATAGCTTGTAAATCGCGCAGCAAGCTCAGGCGATAAGTTGGCTGTTATTGAGTTCTTGTCGACTAATGAAAAGCCGCAACTGACGTAAAATTGCGTTAAATGAGGCTCAGCAAAGCATATAATATGATCAACTTCTAAGCTGCAATGTTTCAGTGCATGCTTGGTAAGCTTTTTACCTAAACCTTTGCCGCGATAGCTTTGGCTTACAACGAGTCCATGTAGCAATGCTTGTTTGTTGCCTTGCCTTAATTGGCTGATAATCACGCTGCCAATAATATTGTTAGACAAGTTATTGTGCAGGTAACTAGGTGATTCGGCAGAGCTGTTTTCGCTGGCAACAAATGCTTGGTCGTATCCTTTAAATTTCGCGCTGTAGTTTTGGTTGCGGTAAAAGCGTTTAACATCATTTTTATTCGCGTCAGCGCTAAAGCTTATATGATTTTCTTGCATTCTATGGTGCTAGTGGACTGTACAAAGAGTTTAGGTTGGAAATGGCGTTTCACATTGCCAGCATATTTCAAACGCTGCGCCATTTTGCTCTTTGCAAGTCGGACAAAACCAGTCTTCGCGTTGACCTTGGCGTTTAGCATCAGCAATTAACGTTTTTGCTTTGCTGAGCTGGCTATCATTTACCAGCCATAATTCTGGCCACGCATCTACAGCAGCTAATTCACCAACACCACCACTGGCAAATTCATTCTTTAAGATAACTTCGATGCCTGCCATAGCCAGCAAGTTTTGAATGTTAGCAACGACAACAGGGTTTTCATGGGTGTAGATCAGCAATTAATCCTCCTGAATAGCTCGATATTTATTCAGTACCGCTTGCGGTATTTCGGGTGATTCTAATGCGAGAGAGTCCATTTTGTCTTTAATTTTATTTAATGACTCTTTGGCCGCAGCCATAGACTCTTCACATGTGATGTTGATGGTTTCTAGAGACCGTCGTACATCGCCATATCTTGCACCCGCCATACGATGGCGCTCAGCTCGCTGGCTCAGTTTAAGAAAGGTTTGCAAACCTGCCAATATAGCCACCAATAAACTTAAAACTCCAGAGATACTCTTGGCCACTTCTTGTGATAACACTTGAGAGATTGCTTCAATGGGCACGATTACCTCAGCGCTACCTATCAACGCTGAGAGCACAATAACTGGAATGCCAAGCTGTAAAAAGCGCCGTTCATAAAGATTACCAGAGTCATAGTGTGCATTCTGCACTCGTACTACGCGAGTGTGCCATTCGTCGATAACTCGATGTGTTTCGCTGCTGATGTCCATAATTTTGTATCAAGCTAGGGCGTGTACAAATAATTATGGCAGGAGATATAAAAAAGGCAGACTTTAGTCGCCTGCCTTTGGTATCAGTTGATTTACTGTCGGTTTATACGCGCAGCGCTTTCTCACCGCGGCCAATGCCGACGCAACCTGAGCGAACTGATTCGATAACTTCGGTTTCGTTCGACACCGCACTTATAAAGGCATCAAGCTTTTCAGCATCACCAGTGACTTGCACTGTGTATACTTGCTTGCCGATATCAACGATATTACCTCGGAAAATATCCGCAATACGTTTGATTTCAGTGCGTGTTTTGTCATTCATTGCTAATAACTTAATGAGCAGTAATTCACGCTCAACATGGCTGCGCTCTGTTAAGTCAGTGATCTTGATCACGTCGATGAGCTTGTTTACCTGCTTAACGATTTGCTCTAAAACACGATCATCGCCAGAAGTGGCAATGGTAATGCGCGATAAACTTTCGTCTTCTGTTGGTGCTACGGTCAAGCTTTCAATGTTAAATGCACGTTGTGAGAAAAGGCCAACAATGCGCGACAAGCTGCCAGGTTCGTTCTCAAGTAAAATGGCTAAAATACGACGCATTATGCTTTCTCTCCTTTTTTGATCCACATTTCATCAACTGCGCCGTGACGCACCTGCATTGGATAAACATGTTCTTTTTCGTCAACAAGTACATCAACGAACACTAGGCGATTACGAGTTTCAAACGCTTCTGTTAATTTTTCGTTTAATTCGCTTAAGTGGTTAATTTGAATACCAACATGACCATAAGATTCTGCTAATTTCACAAAATCAGGCAGCGACTCCATGTATGAAGACGAATGGCGACCACCATAAATCATATCTTGCCACTGTCGCACCATACCCAGTGAACGGTTATTTAATGACACAATCACCACAGGTAAGTTGTACTGTAAACAAGTTGATAATTCTTGAATGTTCATTTGCACAGAACCATCGCCAGTAATACAGATTACATGGCTGTCTGGGAAGGCTAATTTTGCGCCCATTGCTGCGGGCAAACCAAAGCCCATAGTGCCTAGGCCGCCAGAATTAATCCATTGTCTGGGTTTGGCAAATGGGTAATATTGCGCGGCGAACATTTGGTGCTGACCAACATCAGAACAAACGTAAGCTTCACCTTTGGTAATCTCGTACATGGCTTCAACCACTTGTTGCGGTTTAATTTTGTCGCCATCAGCAGGAGCTTGGTAACTAAAGCTGTTAACACTGCGCCACTCTTTGATTTGCTTCCACCAGCTTGCTAGTGCCGCTTCATTGCGCTCATAACCAATAGCATCCATTTCTTCCATCAGTTGAGTCATTACATTGTCAACTAAGCCAACCACTGGGATATGGGCATTGATGGTTTTTGAGATTGACGTTGGATCAACATCAACATGGATAATTGTTGCGTTAGGGCAGAACTTTTGTACGTTATTTGTCACGCGATCATCAAAGCGGGCACCGAGCGCTAAAATAACATCAGCGTTTGCCATTGCTTTGTTGGCTTCCAAACTACCGTGCATGCCAAGCATACCCAAGAAGTTAGGGTGAATACCGGAAATGCCGCCAAGTCCCATTAAGGTATTGGTGATCGGGGCATTTAATCGCTCAACCAAGGTTGTTAATTGCTCAGATGCATCGGCTAAAACAATACCACCACCTGTGTAAACCACTAAGCGCTCTGCATTAGCAATGGTTTTCACCGCTTTCTTAATTTGCTTAGGGTGGCCTTTTACGGTTGGGCTGTAAGAGCGTAATTTTACATCAGTATCGATATGGAACTCGCCCTTATTTTGTGGGATCAGCATGTCTTTTGGTAGCTCAACCACAACTGGGCCAGGGCGACCTGAGTTGGCAATATAAAAAGCCTTAGCAATGATGTTTGGAATATCTTCTAATTTACGACAGTTAAAGCTGTGTTTCACAATTGGGCGGGAACAACCAACAATATCGGTTTCTTGGAAGGCATCATCACCAATTAGGCTGGTGGCTACTTGACCAGCTAATACCACCATTGGAATTGAATCCATGTATGCTGTTGCGATACCTGTCACACAGTTTGTTGCGCCAGGGCCTGAAGTGGCTAAAACCACACCAACTTCACCAGTGGCTCGGGTATAGCCGTCTGCCATGTGAGTGGCGGCTTGTTCGTGTCGTACCAGAATATGCTCAACATCATTCTGATTGAAAATTGCGTCATAAATATCAAGTACTGAACCACCCGGATAGCCAAAAATGTATTTGACCTTAAGTGCTGATAGTGCCTTGACCACCATTTCAGCGCCGGTATATAGCTCCTTCGTCATTGTCTCGCCCTTAATATGTTCTGAATTAATAAAAAACCCCCGGTCTGTGCAGAGCGGGGGTTTTTTGGTGTTTAAACTATGTCTTTCCTACGAATAGCACCAGCCCCGCTGTGGCTTGACAACCACGACGACCACGAGACGTACGATGAGGATAAATGCTGATTTCACGTTAACAAAAAGTTGCATAGCTGATTAAGTTGCCACCATTTTTAAGGGGTTCGCGGTCCTTTGTCAACCATTAATTACAATAATCTCGAATTAATAAAAACTGCTCGTTGTTGAGCTCTTGACAAGGGTTTTCTGCGTAATAACCACTATAAATATTGGTGATTAACCTCTTGGTGACGCGAGCCTTGCCAATTAACGTTCCAGTTAATTTTAACCGGTGAGTTTAAGGTAATGATTTTTAGTGGTAAATTAGCTTCATACCAGAGAGTGGATGAGCCAAAAAGATTAGGGCGTGTTGATCTTTCAGGGTTGTTTTTGCAGCAGTCTGTTTGGGTTTTATACAAGGCGGCACTTGTGCTGTGTAGTCATTCTCCATAAATAAGTGCCAACACAGTAGAAAATTCAAACAGACGCTGCCCTGCGGGTTCATCTAAACGCTTCCTGCTCATTGTTGCTCGCTTTTTACATAGAACGACTATGCGACAAAGCGAGCGCCGTGATCAGAAATCGTTTAGATTGAACAAAATTCAATCTCGAAAGATCAACACGCCCTAGTACCAATTAATATAGACACACGAAACTAGAAAGCACTATTGGTTGTCTAAGGTCTAGTTTAATGTGGGTTCTTGTCGTAAATAGGATGCAAGTTATGAAGATAGTTAAACAAGTGATGTTAGTCGCATTAGTAGCAGGTTTAGCGGGCTGCGCCAGTACATACAAAGCAAAGGTCAATTTTGACAAAAATGAACAAGTGAGCACGGCAGACTATAAAACTTTCGCATGGCTGAAAGAGTCGAAAATTTTAGCTGCACCGGCCGATATCAACCCTGTAATGAAAGTGCGTGTTGATGAAGCTATTGAACGAGCATTTGTCGCCAAAGGTTATACTATGGTTGAATCAGCTCAAAATGCTGACTTTACTGTTTCTTATACTGTTGGCAGTCGAGACAAAGTACGCGTTGATAGCTTCCCAACTGCTTATCGAGCTGGATGGGGCTGGGGGCGCGGCTACTATGGTGGTTATCATGGCGGTGTGGTGGTTGGCACAGACACGCATGTACGAAACTACACTGAGGGTAAATTAGCGATTGATGTATTTGACGTCAAAACGAAGCAGCCTACTTGGCATGGCTGGGCAGTAAAGCGTATGACGCGCGCTGATAATGACGATTCAATGGCAACAATCAAAACGGTTGTAGACGAAGTCGTGGCCAACTTTAATTAGCGAATACTTATAGCAATTACGAAGGCTTGATATATCCAAGCCGAGTAACATATAAAAGCGTCAACTAAGGCGCTTTTTTTATGTTACTAGAATGATTGATGAAATAGCCGATGTTGTTGAGAAAAGCGCAATAAAAGTGTCGAAAACATAAATAATTGGGTGAATTTTCCTTAAGTTTTTAGCAAAAATATGCCAGTGTATAGAACATAAGAACGATAAATAGAAGTACCAAATTCAAGTTATGGATAAGTTTATATTTAAGGATGAACCGAGAGAAAATAATGGATTAGCAACGGCAAAGGCCGATAAATATTGGCGCATCCTTATTGTTGATGATGATGAGTCGGTGCATCAAGTCACTAATCTCGTCCTTGCAGGCGCAGAAATTGAAGGGCGTAAATTACAACTTATCTCCGCTTATTCCAGTGAACAAGCACGAAAACTGCTCAAAGACGATGATAGTTTTGCCTTAGCCTTTGTTGATGTTGTAATGGAAACAGACCATGCTGGGCTTGAATTGGTGGAATGGATTCGCAATGAACTGAAAAACCAAGCAATACGCCTTATTTTACGTACAGGTCAAGCGGGTAGTGCACCAGAAGCTAAAGTTATTAAAGACTTTGATATTAACGATTACAAAGAAAAAACCGACTTTACCTCAGGTAAAATGATCACTAGCGTATATGCTGGTATTCGCGCCTACCGCGACATTATGACCATTCAACGCAGTTTGGATGGTTTTAAACAATTAATTACTGCCACTCACGACTTACTGAAAATTAACCAAATTCGCTCATTTGGCTCCGCTGCCTTGCAACATTTGCTATCGCTAATGAATGTTGAAAGTTCAGCACTTTATATTGCCCGAAATCATATCGACTTTGATCAATCGGCATCCAATATGATTATCGCGTGCACGGGTAAGTACATTAGCGAGTCTGACAGTTTGGAAAGTTCGGCAATTGATGAGCCTATTAAAGCCTTAATTAGTGAGACCTTCGCGAGGAAAACGCATTATAGTGATGATCAGTGTTTTATTGGCTATTACGAAACAGGCGAGTCGGGTAACAGTGCCGCCAGTGTGCTTTACATCGAGTTTGAACAAGATGCCGAACACTTTAAAACCAATCTTGCGGAGCTCTACGTTACAAATGTTGCACTGATTCTCGAAGGTTTAACGCAGCGCCACGAAATAGAACGAACCCAAACTGAAATGTTGTATTTGGTTGGTGAAGCAATTGAAACTCGCAACCACCATATTGGTAGCCATGCCCAACGGGTTAGCTTGCTGAGTGCTTTGTTTGCACAGAAGCTCGGCTTATCAGAGCGCTTTGTGAGTGCTATTAAAATTGCTGCACCATTACATGATATTGGTAAGGTAGCCATACCTGATCATATCTTAAACAAGCCAGATAAGCTGACTGAGGAAGAGTGGCGGGTAATGAAAACTCATGCCACGTTGGGCAGTGAAATATTGGCGCGTTCGAAAGCTAGTATTTCTCAGCTTGGCGCTCGTATTGCACACTATCAGCACGAAAACTGGGACGGCTCAGGCTACCCTGAAGGCTTGCAAGGGGAAGAAATTCCAGTTGAGGCACGTATTGCCGCAATAGCTAACGTTTTTGATACCTTAGGCAATGATCGTTGTTACAGTAAAAAGTGGCAAATGGATGAAATTAAAGATCACATTGCAGCACAACGTGGTCTTCAATTTGAACCTAGGTTGGTAGATATTCTGTTTGCTAATTTTGAAGAATTCGCTGCGATTCGTCAGCAATTTCCAGAAACAGAGTAAACCAAAGATATGTTACTAATAGTCGATAAAGCCATAGCGTAGATACGCTCAAAGCTGAGCTAAAAGAAAAGGCAATATGATCAGCTCATATTGCCTTTTTTGCATGTGCCTTTTATTGTAATGAGTTAAAGCAACAGGGATTAATCTGCATTCACCACTTTTAAATGCATGGGTGCTTCAGTCAATTCATCAATTTCAGTTTCACCGCGATGATCTTTTGCCAACCAGTGATATAAAATGGGCAGCACAATCAAGGTAAAGAAAGTACCAATCAGCATACCTGCCACCAGAATAATCCCGATGCTATTACGCGCTTCTGCACCTGCGCCAGTCACTAACACTAGTGGGAAATGACCAAGCACTGTTGCCGCTGTTGTCATTAAAATAGGGCGTAAGCGGGTGCTGGCGGCTGATTTTACTGCATTCAGTTTGTTTGCTCCTTGCAACTGCATATGGTTGGCAAACTCAACAATTAATATGCCGTTTTTGGCGATCAGACCGATCAAGGTGATTAGGCCAATCTGCGAGTAGATATTCACTGAAGTTAAGCCGACAAAGGCCAACATTAACGCACCTGAAAGTGCTAGCGGGGCACAACCCAGCAACACCACCAATGGGTCTCTAAAGCTATTAAACTGAATCGTTAAGACAAAGTACACTACCACCATGGAAATCAGCAGTACACCAACCATAGTATTGCCTTCTTTGCGCAGTTGACGAGACTCGCCCGCATAATCTACCGAGTAATTCTTTGGTACGATATTAGTAGCAATTTGTTCAATGCTCGCTAGTCCTTGCTCTTTGGTTACATGCGGTAAAATACCAGCAAAAATACGGAATGATTTTTGTTGGTTAAAGGAACCTAAAACACGCGGCGCAGTAATAGCGCGAATACTGGCAAAGCTAGCAACAGGGACAAGTGTGCCATCGGCAGTCGCGATCTGCATACCTAACACATCTTCTGGGTTAAATTTCTGCTGATTGCCAACTACCGGGATAACGCGGTACGCCTTGCCTTCGTTGTTAAAACGATTAACATAGTTATTGCTCATTAACACGCTAAGCTGATCGTTTACATCCGAGAGGTTTAAACCGAGATCTGCCACTAAGGTTTTATCAATAACTAACTCAGATTGTGGCAAATCGATTTTTAAATCGGTATCAACAAACATAAAGTTACCCGATTGATAAGCTTGACCAATAATTTGCTCGGCGTAGTTACGCATTGTGCCGTAATCGTCGTTAGTGCGGATCACCACTTCTACATCGAACTGGCCAGCCGTTGGCAACGCCGCTGGTAATACCGGCAATAAATTTAGCTCTGAAATTTGACCGAGCTGGCCATACAGTGCTGGCAAACTTTCATGCACGCTTTGCTCTCGCTGTTCAAAGCTTGCCAATTCAATACCACCAAAACCGGCATTTTTAGTGAGGATTTGCCAAACAAACTTACCACCGTCGGTTGCTTTTAAGGTATCAACCACTTGGTTCATATTGTTAGTGGTGTAACTCATTGACGCTTCTGGCGGCGCTTCCACCACCACGTTGATGCTGTTTTGATCTTCCACAGGCGCTAATTCTTTTTGCGAAAACAGGTAAAACGGCACCACTAATAAACTAAAGACAATGGCGACAAAGATGATTGGGGCTTTGAATGCAAAAATGCTGTCCAGTAGTTTTAGATACTTGGCTTGTAAGCGCTCAAAACCACCATTAACATTCTTCGTCAAGCGTCCTTCTTTACCACCTTCTGGCGATACATAGGCGCTCATCACAGGTGACAGGGTAATTGCCACTAGGCCAGAAATTAAAACGGCAACTGCTAGGGTAAAAGCGAATTCACGAAATAGATAACCAGTTAAGCCAGATAAGAAACCAATCGGCGCGTAAACCGCTGCGAGCGTAAGTGTCATGGCAATTACCGGCACTAATAATTGACGTGAGCTAATCAGTGCGGCGTTGAATCGTGATTTACCTTCCCGCATATGGCGAGCGACATTTTCTACAACGACAATAGCGTCATCAACCACTAACCCCACAGTAAGCACAATTGCCAGTATGGTCAGCAGGTTGAGGGAAAAGCCCATCAGCGACATAACGGCAATAGCACCTAAAATTGAAATAGGAATAGTGATCAGCGGTACTAGCGCGGTTCTAAATGAACCCATCATGGCGATCACAACAATACCAACCAGTAATACGGTTTCAATTAATGTTGTGAAAATCTCTTTAATGGCATCACGCATATACAAAGTACCATCGTAGCCAATGTCGATGCTCATACCATCAGGTAAAGTGGTATTTACGCGCTCTAGTTTTTGATAAAGGGCATCACCAATGGAAATTTCATTAGCTCCCGGAAGCGGCCATACTGCTAAGAAAATCGTATTTTGGTGATCTAAACGCGCGGTGACAAAGCCTTCTTCTTCACCCAATTCTACATAGGCAATATCGCGCAGGCGAATGGTAGCGCCATCCATTTCTTTGATCACTAACTGCTCGAAATCTTCAACTGTTTGCAAGGTAGTGTTGGCCAGTAAATCAATACGTTGGCGACTATTTTCACTATAACCTAAAGTGGCAATGGTATTGTTACCTTGCAGTGCTCGTTGCACGTCGTTGGCGTTAAGGTTAAAAACCGCTAGTTTGTCGGCATCTATCCAAACGCGCATGGCTGGGTTTCTGCCACCTTCAAGGGTGACTTTTTGCACGCCGGGTATATCGCTTAATACTGGCGTGATATTACGACTTAAATAGTCAGTGACTTGGCTACGAGCTTTACCTTCAGCATGCACATTAAGGTAGAAAATTGCGTATGGACTATCAGCACGGCGCACGGAAACAGCCGGATCTTCAGCACCTGCTGGTAATTCAAAGCTGATTTGGCCAAGGCGTGTGGTCAGTTCAGCCAGTGCGTCTGTCGTATCGTGATTGAGTTGCAGCCACGCAGTAACTTTACTGCTCCCAGCTAAGGTTTGCGAGTCAACATAATCAACGCCGGGCACGGTGGAAGCAACACGCTCAATTGGTTCGGTAACATAGCCTTTAACCACTTCAGCAGAAGCGCCTGTGTAGGTGGTATTAATTTCAAGCGAAGCACTTTCAATGCGCGGAAATTGCTGCACTGAGATTTTATATGCGGAGTTAAGACCAGCTAAAACAATCAGCAGTGATAGCACAATAGCGAGCGCTGGGCGGCTAACGAAAATATCCATTAGCGATGGTTTGTTTTCATGCAGAGCGCTCATTAGTTTAGCTCCACAGTGTTTCTTGGCATTTTTATGAGGGCAGCACTGAGCGAGTTGTCATCGGTCATTTCTGGATACACCAATAGACCCGGGCGTAGCTTAAACGAGCCTTCGGTGGCGACTAAGGTGCCAACCTCCAAACCAGCAAGAATCACTTGTTCATCACCTAAACGCTCACCTAAGCTAACCACTAATTTTTGTGCACGGTATGCCTTGTTATCATCTTGCACTAATTGATAGACAAACGACTCTAGTTGATTGCGAACAACGGCAGAATTTGGCACAACGACGACTTGTTGTGCTTGTGCGTTAATAGTGATTTTCACTAGCTCATTATGGCGAAAATGGGTGGCACCATCGTTGATCTCTGCGCGGTAAATCATATGGCGCGAGCTCGCTTGCATTTGAGCATTTTGGCCGACGATTTTGGCAGCAAAACGCTGAGTTTGACTGCTTTTGCCAATGGCGGTGACCACGACCGTTTCATTTAAATTTAAGCGGCGTTTTGTTTGCGGAACCTGAAAATCTACCCAAATATTGGCATCGTCACCGACGATAGTAGTAATAGCAGAATTGCTCGGTAAAAACTGGCCGACTTGGTAGGTATCTAGGCCAACCACACCGGTAAACGGCGCGAAAATTTGCTTTTTCGCGATAATACTTTGCAAGTTTTCTATGTTGGATTTGGCGATATCCATTTCTGCTTCGGCTAAATCAAATTCTTGCTGGCTCACCTTATTTTGCTTCACTAAGGTGGCCATACGGGCAAAATTACTTTTACGCAGCTTTAAGGTCGCTTTAGCAGAAGCAAGCTGTGCTTGCTCTTCACTGGTGTTCAGTGACAACAATAGGTCGCCTTGATTAACTTTATCGCCGCCAGCATAGTTCACTTGGTAAATAATACCCGGTAGTTCGTTTTGCAATTGCACGATCTGCTTAGCAACGATTTGACCATTGACTTGATAGCTTGGCACATACTCGCGCGATTGGGTGATATGGGTTTTTACTGCTGCCGATGGCTCAGGGAAAGCTTCAGCCATCGCCATTGCCGCTTGAATTTGTTGGAATTTGAAAAAGCCAAGCCCGCCTATGGTAATAACGATAATTAGCAGGGCAGTTAGCCAGGATTTAATATGCATTTTGTCTCTTCCTAAAAACTTTGTGTTCACTATCTCAGACCGAGTTTGACTAATAAGGCGCTGGCTTTATCAATGCCTTCAGGCGTCAGTGGGGTTTGCCATTCATAGCTATTCAGTAAACGAGCAACACTTTTAACAATAAGCGAGTCAGTTGGGGTGGGTTCGCGCAAGGTGTCGGTACCCTCTGAAATAAGGCGAGTTTGCGTAACACGTTGCACATATTTGTGGCCTTCCATTAGCGCCCAACAGCTTAAATTGATTTCTTCAATCATTTGCTCTGTGTTGCCATTAAGCTTTAGCTCGCCACTAAATGCTGCTTTGTGCATACATTTACTAAAAATAGCTTCGCATCGCTCGTGCTTACGTAGCATGCGCTCGGTCCATAGTGGGGAAGCGCGGCGTATAACGACTTCATTTGCAGCGAAGCCATCAAGGTCGGTATCAAATGGGTAAACTTGCACTTTTACTGGGTCGAACAAACCAATCGCGACAATTTTCTCAGGTGTTGTCAAAGGCAGTTCGAATACCTGTTCGAATAGGTTACTCCAGTGCTCAAATAGGCGAGTAGCGAGGGCAAAGATAATGTCTTCTTTACATTGTACATGCTTGTAGATTGAGCCCATTGAAAGTCCGGCAGCTTTGGAAATTGCCGACATGGTAAAATCTAAAACTGACGTTTCGGCAATACAATTTGCCGCCGCATTGAGAATTAATTCTTCTTGCTCTTGCGGGCTATATTTAGGTGCTGGCGCCATAAAATTCCTTAAATGTTAGCAAGCTATCAAATTAGCTTTGCCGTCGAAATTAATTATGTGTTGAGCTTAGTTTTAACTGCTCAAAATAAACGAGAACACCAAGCTAATCCTTAATCACACTTCTTTTGACTTGTATTCGAATAAAGTTCGAATGCGGTTATTTTAGTTGGTGTCGGTGATTTGTCAATTGAAAGAATTGCTTTTAAGCGCTCACTAATCACAAGGGAATAAATAAAAAGACAACTATTTCAATTGGTTAACTGATTAGCTATTAGTTGGAAAAAGTCTATCGCCAATTAATAGCGACAGTGACTGTCACTGACAGTAAAGAAAGTGTTTTAGCTTAAACTACAAAGTCATTAACAAAGGCAAAAGCTCAGCTTTTGGGAGGCAATTATCGCTGAGCTTGTTCGGTAGGCTAGCGGGATATTTTATAGGTAATTGGTGTTATTAAGGGTTTTAGCAATCAATTTACTTTTATGGCATGTCGTTAACAAGGCAAGCAGTGCCAATAGAAAAATCAATGAAGTTTTGGGTTCGGGTATATCTGTTGGTGGCGCAGTAAATTGCAGGGCATCAATACCAAATACGGCATTTGCATTTGATGAGGTGGTAAAGCCGGTTAAGGTAAATGAAGTTAAGGCAACGTCACTCGTTACGCCAAAGAAGGTACTGGCATTCCAAATATCGGTAACTGTTAAGGCGTCAGCTAACTCATTACCAAGGCTGTCGGTATAGTTTAAGTTGGTTGAATTGAGCTCGTTGACAAATAACCCAAAAGCAAAAACTTCGTGATCAAATTGAAACGTCACCGAGTTTTTCTCCTTTAGTGTGAGTGCACGGTCACCTTCAGAGACTAAACTGCTGTTTGTTCGATAGCGAATATAGCCAGATTCCACGTCAACCAGCTCTAAGGCATTATCGTTAAAGCCCTCAAAGGCAAGTGGTGAACTCACTGCCGACTCAAACACCTCTTGGTCGGAATAAATGATTAAGCCGGCATTAGCGCTTAAAGAAAAAAGGGTAGAGACAAATGCCAAGATACGCAAAGAAGCACGTAACACTTTACTTGGCATTAAACGGTTAAACATCGACAACATAAGTCCCTCTATTTACGAAAGCTTTAAATAAGTTACCTGAGCCACGGAATCTTTAGCTGAAGTAGCACAAGCCCCAGCAAAAGAAATAGGTCAGATAAAATTGATAACACTAGGGTAGCGTCAGATTGTGAGGAAAATATGAGTTTAATGAAGGTGTTAATAAAAAATGTTGCCGTTAGCGTTAAAAATAATTACGGAACGGAGGGCTAGTGATCGTCTTGTGCTAACTTATCAACACTGACAAAGCAGTGCTCTTCAAAGGTATCTAAGAAAAACGCAACTTCTGGTAATTCTTGCTTGTATTGCTCGAGCATGCCCAACAACCGAGTTTTAACATGACTAAACTCTTTGTTGCCATAAGAAATTTCATCATTTGCTTTGAGATATGCGGAGATCAAATCAGCGGCTTTCACTAACTTTTTATAGTCGCTGTCTACTTGCGATTGCACCAGCAGCGGCTTGAAGGTTTCGCGCAGTGGCTCAGGTAGGCTATGTAAACATTCAAGCTCTGCTAATTCTTCTAACTTTTTGAATTCTTTGGTTAAGGCTGGGTTATGGTATTTCGTGACATGATTAATGTCTTGCAGTTTGGTTTCTGAAACTTCGTGGTAGAGTGCAATTGTGGCAGCACGCTCTGGGCTGAGCGTACCGTTGAAGTACTGCTTGCGGATCACCGCCAGTAAATGGGCAATAACGGCCACTTGATGAGAATGCTCAGCGATATTTTCTTTCTTCACTGAATGCATTAGTGCCCACCTTTTGATCAGCGGCATACGTAAAATCCAAGCTAAAAAAGTACTTTTGATCATCAGTTCTCTTTTCTCCCGAATTGAAACTTGTATTGCTAGTCTTGGCGATAAGTATTGAAAAAGTGCCCCATGCGCTCAATTGCTGGCACAAGTTCATCTACATGTGGCAAAAACACTAAGCGGAAATAATTACTTTCTTCAATATTGAAAGCACGACCATGCACGAGCAAAATTTTCTCTTGCTTGAGTAAATCTAGCACCATTTTTTCATCGTCTTTGATATTGAACTTTTCCATATCTACTTTTACAAAAAGATAAAGAGCGCCCATGGCAGGTTGGCAAGACAATCCGTCAATGGCGTTGATCATCTCGTAGGCGGTATTGCGCTGTTTAAGTAAACGCCCATCACCGTTAATTAGCTCGTTAATACTTTGATAACCACCTAATGCGGTTTGAATCGCATGCTGACAAGGCACGTTTGCACACAAACGCATACTAGACAGCATATTTAAGCCTTCAATATAATCTTCAGCGAGTAGCTTAGGGCCTGAAATTACCATCCAGCCCGCGCGAAATCCGGCAATACGATAGTTTTTTGAAAGGCCGCCCATGGTCATAATCAGCACATCTTCCGCTAAACGAGCTGTCGGTGTGTGAACTGCACCATCGTACAGAATTTTATCGTAAATCTCGTCACTAAAAACAATCAAACCATGTTTGCGCGCCAGCGCTAAAATGCCTTGCAAGATCTCTTCTGAATACACTGCGCCCGTTGGATTATTCGGGTTGATTAAGACAATGGCACGCGTTTTTTTGGTAATTTTGCTTTCCATATCTTCAAGATTGGGAAACCAATGGTTTTCTTCATCACATTTGTAATGCACGGCTTTACCGCCAGATAGCGATACCGCTGCTGTCCAAAGCGGGTAGTCAGGCGCTGGGATCAACACTTGATCGCCATCTTCTAACAATGCTTGCATTGCCATCACAATAAGTTCGCTAACGCCATTGCCGATAAATATATCGTCTACGTTAACGCCTAAAATGCCTTGTTGCTGGAAGTACTGCATTACGGCAACGCGCGCAGAATAAATACCTTTTGAGTCGCTGTACCCTTGCGCGGTTGGAAGGTTGTGAATGACATCTTTTAAGATGTCGTCTGGTGCTTCAAAGCCAAACGGGGCAGGGTTACCAATGTTGAGTTTGAGAATTTTATAACCTTCATCTTCTAGACGCTTGGCTTCGGCGGCGATTTGTCCTCTGATCTCATAACTGACATTGTTGAGCTTTGAGGATTTAGTCACTGTTTTCATGATTACTGCCACCGAATAATTAATGTTGTTAGAAAATTGGGTAAGGCAGTTAATGTAACAGTATTTGTGGTTTTTGAAACAGTTACTTGCAACTTTTTTATCGCTTTTTAACAGGGTTTCAATCACATTGTGTATAAGCGCTCAGCGACTTGATAAATCAGGTGTGGGCTTGGCTATACTCAAGCCAAAGGTCAGTCATTAATTTAACGAATGAGTGTTTAACAAAAGCAAGTTTAGACAATAATGGGTGATACTGTTTTTACTTATTTTTGTTAGCGGTATCAGTGGAGGTGTTATGCCAATTCCTTTTTTCTGGTTAGGTGCGGCGGCAGTGTCCGCTTTAGCGGTAAAAGAGCTAGTGAGCGACGATAGGAAAAAGCAGCAGCTAAAGCGCAGGCAGTCTCCTAGTGCTAAACGACTTGATGAATACAATGAGCGCGGCGAAAAGTCTTCTGCAGTTGCAATCTACCCATCTGAGCTATTTAATACTGACCAAGTTGCTAAGCCTGCGATTGGTGCAATAGTGTGTTGCGGTATAGGCGGGGTGTTAGACCATACCGGTATCTGGGTCGGCGATGATACTATTATCGAACTCGGCGGAAATGGTTTAATTAAACCTGTCTCACCTGCGCGGTTTACGCAGGAGCGCTCTGGTAAAAGAGTTTTTATTGCGTGCGATTCTACTGCAATGCCGCTCGTTAGCGAGCTTGCGGCGCAGCGAGCAATTGAACAAATTTACCAATACCGCGACTATCATCTAATCGAAAATAATTGCCATCAATTTATTTGGCAGTGTATTGAGCCTAATAGTGAGCCACTAACCACGTTTAGAGAACTCAACAAGCGGCTCGCTAAGCGCCACAATAAGCAAGTGTATTGGGATTTATGCTTGCTTTGATAAACAGCTTGGCCAACTGCTAAGTCTTACCAACTGCTTTTTTTTTAACTAACACCAATGATTTTTCGTAACTAATAACGACAATACCGCTGTACTCCAAGCCCAACAACCGCTATAAATTTAGCATTAAAAAATTTTGTAAATCGGTTATTCCCTTCTTGAAGCAACTCGTAAAATTTATTCTCTTGCTACCTTTACTATTGCTAGTCGGCATCTTTTCCTTGGCGCTGCTGTTAGTTGATAGCGAACCTTTGATTTACCAGCAACACCAAATTTCTGCTAGCCATGCTGATAACAGTAAGCGCCTTGCTAAGCGCATAGCTGATACCTGGCGTAATGGCGAGCAACAAACCAAGCTGGTATTAACGCAAGCCGAAATAAATGGCCTAACAGCGCTTTTTCACCGCGCGGTACCAAATTCAGCGCTTAATATTACATTGTCTGAACACGGCGCAGTGCTGCTTGGTTCCGTTGGTTTACCTAAGCCGCTAAATCAACAGTTTGTTAATGTTAGTGCGACGTTGTTGCCATCGGAAACAGGGCTTGAGCTGGCAGGAGTTCAGTTTGGTGGGTTGTCGCTAAGTGGTACTAACACCATTCGTTTAATGCGCTGGCTAGTTGATTATTATGTTGGTGAGGGAGCTACAGATAAGCTCCTAAACACCGTTACACAAGTTGCCATATCACCCAATCAGTTGGTGGTTGGTTTAAATGTTGATAAAGAAGTGCTTGCGCTGCGTCAAGATGCATCTTTACTTGCCAAGGTGCGCGATGAGCTAGCGCTATTTGGCGATAAAGCAATGATCACCATGTACTATCAAGAGCTATTGACATTCGCCAATCATCAACCCATTAATGGCAAAGTTCATCATTATATCAATCATATTTTTAACTATGCCAACGAGCAAAATCAGCTAGCGTTGCCGACATCATATATTGAGCAAAACAAAGCGCTTTTAGTGGCATTGGTGCTGTATTTCGGTGATGACCGAATGGCCTTGCTAGTAGGTGATATTGCTCAGCTTGATTGGCGACAACGGGTTAGGCAGGCGCGCCATCGCCAAGTGATTACCTTAGCGGGTCGGGGTGATTTACAGCAGCACTTTATTTATTCGATAGCACTGCAATTATTAAGCAATGACCAGGCAAGCGACGCGCTGGGCGAGTTCAAAGAGTTTTTGGATATCAACCAAGGGGGTAGTGGTTTTAGCTTTGCCGATCTAATGGCTGACCGAGCAGGTACACGCTTAGCAATGATGGCAACTTACTCAGAGGCACAAGCTCAACAGTTACAGACTGTTTTAGCTAAGGTCGGCGATCAAGAGCTGTTACCAACCATTCAAGGCTTAGCTGAAGGGATGGACGAACAACGTTTTAGCAAAGATTACCAAGGAGTAAGCTCTAGTAACTATCAGCAAATGCTGACACATATCGATAGCCGACTAAAAACCTTAAGCCTATACCAGCATCACTGGCGTTAAAGGTTGCTAATATAAAGAAAAATTGAAGGCATTAAAAAGCCAGCATTATGCCTTATAAAAAAAGTAAGGCTTATGCTGGCTTTGTTTGCCCAGCGTATTTGCTTCGCTAGTTTGTATTAGTCAGAAATTCTAACTATGCAAACTCACTATTCAAGCGAACTACTCAAGCTCACTATGCAAAGTCACTACGCAAAATAGGACATCACATCTGCAATCGCAACCATCGTTTTTTCACCAGTGATACGGTTTTTCACTTCGATTTCTTGATTGTCTAAGTTGCGCTCACCAATAACCAGTAATAATGGTGTTCCCATCAGCTCATGATCGGCAAACATAACACCTGGGCGCTCTTTGCGATCATCAAATAGCACTTCGATACCAGCTTGTTGCAATTGGCTGTAAAGCTGCTCAGCAGTTTCTTGTACGCGTGCTGATTTGTGCATATTCATCGGAACGATTGCCGCTTGGAAAGGCGCAATCGCTGCAGGCCATTTAATACCGTATTTGTCGTGGTTTTGCTCAATAGCAGCCGCAACAATACGAGAAACACCAATACCGTAACAACCCATGGTTAATGTTTCGTGCTTGCCATTTTCTGTTAGTACGCCACAGTTCATGGCATCAGCATACTTCTTACCAAGTTGGAAGATATGACCGACTTCAATACCACGCTTGATCACTATGTTACCTTGGCCACATGGGCTAGGGTCGCCTTCAACCACGTTGCGAATATCTTCAACTGTGTAGTTGGTTGCGTCGCGATCCCAGTTAGCGCCAGTGAAGTGGTAACCATCTTCGTTTGCACCACAAACAAAGTCAGCTAGGTGAGTAGCACTGTGATCAACAATCACAGGAATATCAAGGTTAACTGGGCCAATTGAACCAGCATTGCAACCTGCTGCCGCTAAAATTTGCTCGTCTGTAGCAAACGTTAATGGCGCAGCAATTTGCGGTAAGTTTTCTGCTTTAACTTCGTTAAGCTCGTGATCACCACGCAAGACTAATGCGATAACAGGTGCTTGTTCGCCTTCTTCTGCCGCGCCAAGTACCAATAAGGTTTTCACCGTTGACGTTGCTGGAACCTTTAAGAATTCCGCTACTGCTGCAATAGTTTTTGCATCAGGTGTTTCTACCTTAGTTAATTCTGCGTTTGCTGCTGGGCGCTCGCCCGCAGGCGCTAATGCTTCTGCTTTTTCAATATTGGCCGCAAAATCACTAGCATCACTGAACGCGATATCGTCTTCACCGCTATCGGCAAGTACGTGGAACTCGTGTGAACCTTCACCACCAATTGAACCGTTATCAGCAATTACTGGGCGGAATTCTAAGCCTAAACGCTCAAAAATGCGGCAGTATGCATCAAACATTACTTGGTAGGTTGCTTTTAAACACTCATCTGTAGTGTGGAATGAGTAAGCGTCTTTCATTAAGAATTCGCGGCCACGCATAACACCGAAGCGAGGGCGAATTTCGTCTCGGAACTTAGTTTGAATTTGGAACAAGTTCAGTGGTAATTGTTTGTACGAAGCAATCTCGTTGCTAATCAGCTTAGTGATCACTTCTTCGTGCGTTGGGCCTAATACGAATGGACGCTGATGACGGTCGTTCAGACGCAGTAGCTCTGGGCCATAGTCGTCCCAACGGCCAGATTCTTCCCATAGATCCGCTGGCTGTACCATCGGCATTAAGGTTTCAATAGCGCCAGCACGTTCCATTTCTTCACGGACGATATTTTCGACTTTGCGCAATACCTTTAAACCTGTCGGCAGCCAAGTGTATAAGCCAGAAGCAACGTTTCTGACTAAACCCGCTCGTAACATTAATTGATGACTGACCACCTCAGCGCTGGCTGGGGTTTCTTTTAGTGTAGAAACTAAATATTGACTGGTACGCATTGAAAATTTTTCCGAAAAGCGAGGGTAAAAAAAGTGGCGTTATTCTAGCAGGGCAAACAAGGAAAAAAAATGCCGATAATCAGATTTATCGGCATTTCTGTGATTTATGCTAACGCAGGCTAAAGCTTGGGCAAGTGATTGTTGTGGCTATTGTTTAACCTGCAATGTTTAAGCCGTTGTTGCCTGGCCTTTACAATACCTAGATAAACATTATTTACTTAGGTTTGCCTGCACAATCACCTTATCGGTAACTTCCTGGCCTTTAAGCATGCCGCCAACCGTTAGCAATTGACCTTGATGTTTCACTAGCATGCGATGGTCCATGGTCGCGGTTTTCGTATTGCTAAGCTGCCATTGTTTATCGCTAAACTTAAACTGCCAAACTTTGCTATCTGGCTCACTTGGTACGCCGTTATAGCCAATACCTGAATAATTGTAAGGATTGTCGCTTCCACCGACAAAATACGCCGAATTCGTAGCATCGTCACCAATGGCAGCCATACGATAGCGAGCAGTTCCTGTTGGGTGCTCAACTTTACGCCAGTCAATTTTATAAGGGGATTTGTCACCGATTTTGCCTAGATAACACGCTGGTTCGGCAGCGTATGAGCGGCGTTTTTCTAGGTGGACATCAACTCGCACGCCATCACAAACAATCATCTGATTGTTGGCAATTGCACCTGCTTGACCAAATACCGGGCGGCCAGGATACGGGCTCGCTTGTTGCCATGTGTCGTTTTTAACATCATAAACTTGTACTAAATTAACATTGCCATCGTTATGCCAACCACTGACTAAATAGATGTAACGATCTTGATAGGGCAGTGCGACGCTATCATCAACAGGTACTGGCATGGGGGCTAATTGACGATAGGATTTACTTAGTGGGTTAAATGAATAAACATCCGGCACCGACACTTCACTGTGATCTTTTGCCACCGTATAACCACCGAACACGTAAGCTTTACCGTTAATACTGGTCGCGACCGATGCTAACCGACCAACTAAGCCATTCACCGGCGTTTCAATTGGCACAGGCTTAATGGTTTGCCAGTTGTTATCGCCAACTTTAAGCATAAAGGCTTTATTGGTGACCGCTTGATAGTCTTTACCAGAGGTTAGCCCATTAAACGAGAGAAAATAGTCATGGCCTTTAGCGGTTATTTTAGTTACGGCATTATTGGCAATAGGCTCTGGCAGGCTGGGTAAATTTGCAGCACTAGCAGTAAACGATAAACTCCCTAAGGCAAGTGCTAAGGCAGAAAAAATACCCGAGCTGCAATTAGGGTGAAAAGTTAATGAAGTAGAAATCGGTAAGCCGCTTTGAATAGTTGAGTTTTGACTAGTTGATTTTCGAATAGTTGATTTTCGAATAGTTGAGTTTTGTTTAATCACGGTATCGTTTTATCTTTATTCTTTTCCGTAATTTAAGTTAAGTTTTAGTGAAAGTTAAACTGACTTAAATCGGCTAGCGTTTAACGCTACATTAATAATTATCTGCACCTTACCATTTTTCCCTTGAAAATGCTTATCTTGACAACTTGTATGACTTGTTTTCAGAGACTAGTCATTGCACCAGAACTATTGTCAGCCACTTTTAATATTGCTAACGTACTCAAACTACTAGCAAAAGTGATAGCCATTTCGACAAGCCCCAAAAATATGGTAACAAATGTAGGGTATGTAAAGCGATGCATCATGGAAGTGTTAAATGCAAACTGAAAATCAAATAGGCTATCAATACGGATGCCAATGCGGGTGCCAATGTGGTGAGGTTAGCTATCAGGTAACTGGTAAACCTTTGCTGAGGGCAATTTGCCATTGCACAATTTGCCAAGCGGCGAATAAAGCCGCTTATTCCGATATTTTGCTTTTTCGCGTGCATGATGTGACGCAACCAGCAGAAGGGACAGTGGATTACCGCTCAGTGAAATTCCCTCCTATTTTGCAGCGTGGCTACTGTCATGCGTGTCAGCAGTTATCGATTGAGTACTTGCAGCTTTTTCCCATTCCTAAAACGATTTTTGTGCCAACGAGGCGTATTGCTGATCAAAGCATAGTGCCAGCGCCATCTTTGCATATTTTTTATGATAAACGCGTCGCGGATATTGATGACGCATTACCTAAATACCAAGGATATCTGGCTAGTCAGCTAGCGTTTGCAAAACATCTGATTCCCGCACTCTGGCGCGGACAATAGTGACCGAGATAAGGCGGCGCAGATAAGAGCGAAATAAAAGCCTATGCTAATGGGCGAATCTTCATAAGCCAAATTAAAGCGACAAAATTTAACGCTATTAATTCAAACAGAGAAATTTTCAATGAGCTACGACAATAACAATATTTTTGCCAAAATTCTTCGTGATGAAGCGCCGTGCATCACGGTGTATGAAGACGATAAAACACTGGCATTTATGGATATTATGCCGCAAATGCCCGGCCATACCTTGGTCATTCCCAAAGAAGCTGCAATGACAGTGCATGAATTATCGGATGAAGCATCACTAGCCTGCATGAAAACCGTGCAAAAGGTAGGCAAGGCGGTAGAGCAAGCAATGGGCGTAACTGGCTTTACCTTGTTCCAATTAAATGGCGCGGAAGTAGGGCAAACGGTGCCACATTTCCACTTTCATATTTTACCGGGCTCAATTTTAAATGCGACCGGGATTAAAGGACATGCGGTAGAGATGGGCGATCAGCAAGAGCTAACTACAATTGCTGATAAAATTAAACGTTTTTTAGCGTAGCTAGCGTCGAAATCGCCCAAATTTTATCTACCGTAATTATTCAAAAGCATGACTATTTTTAATCGGTACAGAGCATGATTGTTATTTATGGCATTAAAGAGCGTTTGAATCCAATCAAAGCTGAGCTTTCAGACATTGTGCATCAATGTATGCAAAGTGTGCTGGGTATGCCGGAAGATAAACGCGCACAACGTTTTATTCCATTAGCAAAAGAAGATTATTACTATCCTGCTGGCCGCAGCGATGCTTACACTGTTATTGAGATTAATATGATGTCGGGTCGACAGCCAGAGACACAAAAACGATTAATCAAGACGCTGTTTCACCTGTTGGAAACTAAGCTAAATATTGCGCCAATCGATATTGAAATTACCATCAAAGAACAAGCGCCTTACCAATGGGGCTTTCGCGGTATGACAGGTGATGAAGTGCAAGATCTTTCCTACAAAGTACAAGTGTAATAAAAAGAATTTAAGGTTTTAGGAGAAGTTATTTGTGAAGCTTACTATCAACATTGTCGATGCCTTTGCCGAGCAACAGTTTGGCGGTAATTCAGCGGCAGTGATCATTACTGATAGCTGGTTGTCAGAAGAACTAATGCAGTCGATTGCCGCGGAAAACAATCTCTCAGAAACTGCCTTTTTAGTGCCAGAATGCAAAAATTCGGGTAAGCACAATCATTATGCCATTCGTTGGTTTTCACCACTGATGGAAATCGACTTTTGCGGTCATGCCACCTTAGCATCCGCTTGGGTGATCTTCTCCAAAAATCCAGAATTTACCGAATGTTCAATTTCTGCGCCTGCAGTTGGTGCTATGGTGATTAGGCAAGGTGCAGACGGTTATATTGATATGGACTTTCCAAACCGCATGCCAACGCCTGTTAGTGAAGTACCTGATGCATTGCTTAATGGCCTATCGCTCGCGCCTGAGAAAGTATTAAAGAATCAACAAGCTTATATCGCAGTTTATAAGACGGAAGCAGAGGTTAAAGCGGTTAGCCAATACAGCCCGTTGATTAAACAACTCGCGCCATACGATGTGGTGGTAACGGCGCCCAGTGCCGATAACCTAGCTGACTACGATTTTGTCTCACGATATTTTTGGCCAGCCAATGGCGGTGACGAAGACCCAGTGACTGGCTCAATTCATACGGCATTGGCACCGTTTTGGGCGGAACAGCTGGGTAAAACTGAGCTTATTGCTTATCAAGCGTCGAAACGGGGCGGCATATTAAAATGCCGACTAGAGACGAATAAGTTAACAGGTGAGCGAGTCATTATCTCAGGTAAAGTCGTACCTTATCTTGAGGGGACAATTACTGTTTATTAACCGCTTCAAGCTTAGGGGTGCTATCCTATTGGTGTTGTTACGGGCTTTCCAATTTGCTCGGCAAGAAAATCAATCAGCAACCTGACTTTAGGTGATAAATTTCGATTTTTGGGATACAGCGCCCAGATGCCTTCTTTGTCGTCACGATACTGATGCAGCACTTCAATTAATTCACCAGATTGTAATGCGTCTTTTATGTAGTAATCTGGCAGTTGCACTAACCCAAGTCCTTGCTTAGCCGCATCAAGTAGTGCGTTGCCACTGTTACATTTTAGTCTGCCAGCAACGCGAATTGATTTTTCCCTAGCGTTTTCCTGAAAGCGCCAATGCTCAACGGAGCCAACCAAACACTGGTGATGTGCCAGTTCAGATAAACTATGGGGTTCACCATGGCGCTCAAGGTATTTTTTACTGGCACAAACATAAAGCTGGCGAGAGGCGAGGCGTTTGGCAATCATAGTGGAATCAGTTAGCCGACCCAAACGCACTGCTAAATCTATCCCCGCTTCCAGCAAATCTAATCGTTGATTGGTTAAGTTAAGATCAATATTAACTTGCGGATAACGGGCTAAAAACTGGTTAAGCAATGGTGCTAAGTGTTGCTCACCATAAGTGACAGGAGCGGTCACTTTAACTAAGCCTTTTGGGGAGGTTTGCATTTGCGTGACGGCTAGCTCTGCCATTTCTAGCCCTTCCACTAAGTGTTTACATTGCTGAAAATAAACTTGCCCAGCTTCACTTAGTGTGACTTTTCGCGTGGTTCTGTGTAGCAATTTTACTGCTAATCGCTCTTCTAACGCCGATACTCGTCGACTAACCTGTGCGACTGAGGTTGAGAGTTTATTGGCTGCCAAGGTAAAGCTAGCTGTTTCTGCCACGGCAACATACTCACTTACTCCTTCCCAATTTGCCATATCAATGATTTCGCCTAGCGTTTATTTAGCAAAAGCTTAACTGATTATTACAAATGCGTAAAAATAAATTGTGAAATAGGTGGATTATTAATAAATAAGAAATAGCTATACTATGCAATATAGACTGAGCTTTAGTTAGCAAAGCACGTTAGCTCGCACATAGCGTAAGCAAAATATTAAAAGGAAACCCTTATGGCACTTGATATCAAACCTGGACAAGAATTTATTAAATCTAAAGCCGCAGTCGCTTGGGCGGCAGGCGAACCGCTAAAAATGGAAGAGGTGGATGTGCAGTTGCCAAAAGCGGGCGAAGTGTTAGTGCGCATTGTCGCCACGGGCGTTTGCCATACCGATGCCTTTACGTTATCAGGTGAAGACCCGGAAGGTATTTTTCCATCAATTTTAGGTCACGAAGGTGGCGGTATTGTTGAAATGGTCGGTGAAGGTGTCACTAGCGTAGCCGTTGGCGATCACGTTATTCCACTGTATACCGCAGAATGTCGTGAATGTAAGTTCTGTAAATCAGGTAAAACTAACTTGTGTCAGGCGGTGCGTGAAACTCAAGGTAAAGGCTTAATGCCAGATGGCACCACACGTTTTTACATAGATGGTGAGCCAATTTATCACTACATGGGGTGCTCAACCTTTTCTGAATACACGGTATTACCTGAAATTTCATTGGCGAAAGTGAATAAAGATGCACCACTGGAAGAAGTATGTTTACTTGGCTGTGGTGTTACCACTGGCATGGGCGCTGTGCTGAATACTGCCAAAGTAGAACAAGGTGATACGGTGGCCATATTTGGTTTAGGTGGTATTGGTTTGTCAGCGATTATTGGTGCACGTATGGCGGGCGCAAGCCGCATTATTGGCGTCGATATTAACGACAGTAAATTTGAGCTGGCAAAACAATTGGGCGCTACTGATGTGATTAACCCGCAAGAGTTTGATAAGCCAATTCAAGAAGTAATTGTTGAAATGACGGATGGCGGCGTTGATTATTCATTTGAATGCATCGGTAACGTTAACGTGATGCGCCAAGCGTTAGAGTGTTGTCACAAAGGCTGGGGTGAGTCAGTGATTATTGGTGTGGTGGGTGCTGGTCAAGAAATCTCTACCCGCCCGTTCCAGTTAGTCACTGGCCGTGTATGGCGTGGTACGGCATTCGGCGGTGTGAAAGGGCGCACTGAGTTGCCAGAAATTGTTGAGCGTTACATGGCTGGCGAATTTGGTTTACAAGAGTTTATTACGCATACCATGGGCTTAGATGAAGTCAATCACGCGTTTGATTTAATGCATGAAGGGAAAAGTATTCGTTCGGTCGTTCATATGAATAAATAAGATGAATAAAGAAGGTGAATGGACAATCGAGCCATATAAATCGATGGTTAATATGATTTAGATTTATTAAAAACTCAGATGTTAGCGATTAGCCTCTGAGTTTTTTATTACAAGAATTCCATCTAAGGACATCAAAAATGATTGAAAATATCAGTCAAAACAAAGTATTTAACGGTTGGCAAAAACAATATACGCACGACTCGAACAGCCTTAATTGCGCTATGCGTTTTGCTATTTACTTGCCGCCACAGGCAAGCGCAAACAGCCCTGTTCCTGTGCTTTATTGGCTATCGGGCCTAACTTGCACTGATGAAAACTTTATGCACAAAGCCGGAGCGTTTCGCAAAGCCGCAGAGTTGGGCATTGCCATTGTTGCCCCTGATACCAGCCCGCGCGGTGAAAACGTGGCAAATGTTGACGGCTATGATTTAGGGCAGGGGGCAGGTTTTTACCTCAACGCCACACAAGCGCCTTGGTCTGCACATTACCAAATGTATGATTACGTCACTCAAGAGTTGCCAGCATTAATCGAAGCGAACTTTCCAGTTACGTCAGTGAAATCAATCTCTGGGCATAGCATGGGGGGCCATGGTGCACTTACCATAGGTTTGAAAAATCAATCGGCCTATCGCTCAATTTCGGCATTCAGCCCAATTGCTAACCCAATGCGCTGCCCTTGGGGCCAAAAAGCGTTTAGTGCTTACTTAGGCACTGATAAATCAACTTGGCAAAACTATGATGCCAGTTACTTACTCACCCAAGATAAAGCTGAACTGCCTATGCTAGTGGATCAAGGTGATGCCGATCAGTTTTTAACTGAACAGCTAATGCCTGAGGCACTAAGTGCTGCGGCTGAACAACATGGCTCCAAGTTAACCTTGCGTATGCAGCCGGGCTACGATCACAGTTATTACTTTATCGCCAGCTTTATTGATGACCATTTAATATTTCACGCCAAGCATTTGCAAGGTTAGCAGTTGGTTTAGTCGCTGAGTTAGCCTAGTGAAGGGTTGACAATCTGTGCTAAGCAGGTAGCTTATTTGCGATAATATTACTGTTTTTAAATAGAAATTTATGACAATCGAAATATGTAAGGTCGATTATCACAACGCACAGCAAATGGCAGAGCTGATAGCATTACTAGATCAATATGCTCAAGACCCCATGGGGGGGGGTGAAGCGTTATCACCGGATACTAAGCAAAATTTGGCGGCAGCATTGCAACAGCGCAACTTTATGACCAGCTTGATCGCCTATGTGGATGACCAGCCAGCGGGCTTAGCCAACTGTATTGAAAGCTTCTCTACCTTTGCTTGCAAGCCTATCCTTAATATTCACGATATGGCGGTAAATAGCGAATTTCGTGGTTTAGGCTTAAGCCAAAAATTATTGGCTGCGGTTGAAACACTTGCCAGAGAAAAAGGCTGTAGCAAAGTGACACTCGAAGTACTTTCAGGCAATAAAGTGGCGATGAATGCCTATGAAAAGTTTGGCTTTACTGGCTATGAGTTAGATCCTGCAATGGGCAAAGCCGAATTTTGGGAGAAAAAGCTTAAATAGCTTATTTTGCAATTTAAGCCTAGCCCATTGGAGCTTTAAATAGTTGGCGTGTTAAAACGAAATAGCGCGCCTTTTCCCTGAGTTTTTATCCGTTTTTTGGTCTGGCTCTTTCGCTGCTTTTTTCTTATTCCCTTTATTGTTAGCGGAACTTTTTGGTTTAGTTGCTTTTGATTTAGGTGCTTTTGATTTGTCGCCGCCTTTTTTATTGCTAGATGCTTGCTGTTTAGTTACTGCTTGGTGTGGTTTAGGCTCGTTATTTTGATAGGCAAATGGTTCATCTCCGTCGCTGGTTTTTTGCTCGCTTTCTGCTAGCTCATTTTCTTGCAAAGCAGATTCAACTAACTGTGGTTCATACTCAGGCGCAACATATTGCACTTCAATGATGTTATCGCCCAGTTGGATATAATCACCATCGTAAACTTTTTTACGCTTTTGAAATTCCACTTCATTATTTAGCAACACGTAACCTTCTGCGATCAATACTTTTGCTTCGCCACCACCAGACACTAAATCGGCAATTTTTAGGAGTTTATAGAGTTCGATAGGTTGTTGATCAATTTCAACTAAGTAGACGTTTGCCATATTTTTATCAGCGATATAAAAAATTTTTCGCATTTTATCACAGGGGTCAAAATGCTGCATTGCTAATAAACTCATGAGGTTGAGTGAAAAGTAGACAAGTTTTTTGGTAAAACATTGAGATAAAACAGTAAAAATATGTAAAAAACTGCTTGCTAAATAAACTACCTTGCGTATAATTGCGCGCCGCAAGAAACGGCAAGGTATCTGAAAGGGTGCTACGCAAAGTTATCGGTCTAAGGTTTTTATTTAAAAGGCTTTTTTGTTGAATAAACTACTACGACAGCGGTACTACCTAATGCAGCAGGGACCTTTTGTGCGTTTCAAGTACTTACTTATATTTTTGACTTGTTGTGTAAAGGTTTTTAATCCATGAAAAAATTATTGCTAGTTCCTGCAATCGCGTTAATCTCTTCTGTATCTGTTACTCCAGCGGCAAACGCTTCAGACGTTGCTCAAAGCCTATGTGAGTATGTGTCAGCAGATAACAAAAAGCGTTTACGTTCTTTCCTAAAAAGTAATAACCTTAAAATTCGTTCAGTATTTGACGGTGTTCAGTGTAACGGTCAAAACCTATTAGAATTTGCTTCATCAAAGAATGCTGTAAAAACAGGTGCTTTAATGATTAGCAAGTTACCAAAATCAAAAGTAAAAGGTACAATGGCATCAATTACTGACGCTACTTTGATTGAAGCTGCTAACAAGCGTGTAAACGGCTAATATCAAAAAAAAGATTCTAAAAAAAGCGAGCTCAATACTCGCTTTTTTTATGCCTAGAGTTCTGCCGCGTATTTGCATTTGGGAATTTAGCTATGTGACTACTGGGCTATTTTAACTTTACGCTGAGTTTCAACGCTGAGGTGATGAGCTTTAACGCCGACGAACATGGCCAGTATAAAAATGAGGCTTTCTCTTGGGTTAATTGTGATTCCTGCTATCGCTGGCCCTGGACAGTAACCACTTAACCCCCAACCCACGCCGAACATTATTGAACCTATGATAAGTTGACTGTCGATGTTACTTTTATTGGGTAAACGAAATTTAAGCGATAGCAAAGGCTTATCGAGTTTACTGAATAAAATACGATAGCCAACTAACGTAACAAGTAGTGCCGCACACATAACAAAGGCAAGTCGAATATCCCATTTTCCTGTGATATCTAAAAAGCGAATAACGGCTAGTGGGTTGGTCATTTGTGCCAGGGTTAAACCAAAGCCAAATAAGACTCCAATACTTAGTGCAATGATCGGTTTCATTCTGCTGCTTCCAAATCAAATATTTTTAGTAGTATTTTTCTAGTTAAGTGTCCATTTAGAGCTTAACTAAGTACACGGTAACTATTGAGCTTCCCATAAACAGACAAGTGGCTAGGATAGAACGTATCGATAATCGGGCGATGCCACAAACGCCGTGACCGCTGGTACAACCGTTGCCAAGTTGTGTACCAAAACCGACCAATATTCCTGAAAGAATAAGCAAGCTAGTGGAGAAATTTTCTCGCATGTCGAAGTTAATACCGAAAGCTTTACTATACAGCCAGCCACCAAGTGCCAAACCAATAAGAAAGTAGAACTGCCAGCTTGATGCGGCCGTTTTCAATGAGCCTTTGCTAATCGTTATCAGTTGACCAAATGCACCGCTAATTCCAGCTATTTTTCCAAATAGCAGCATCATTAAAACGGCGCTTAAACCAATGAGTGCACCACCAGAAAGAGCGCTGACGATTACTTGGCTGTTAATTTCAACCATTCGTTATAGCCTCCCGCAAGTGAAGTTACATTGTTAAAGCCCATATTCATAAGTGATTGAGCAGCAAGCGCTGAGCGCCCACCTGACTGGCAATAAAGTAAAATATTTGCTGCTGCTTTTTCTATATCGTTTAACTTAATAAGTTTTGGATGATTCAAGATTTGAAATTCCAATAGACCTCTAGAAATATGACTGGCGCCTGGTAATTGTCCTTTGTCTAGCTCGTTTACATCTCTAACATCGATGACTAGAAAGTCTTCTGCATTTTGTTGCCATTGCTCAATACTAATTTCATTGATTGCTTGGCGAGCTTGGTCGACAAGGCCTGCTGGTGTCATTTTCATAAAGTTACTCATTCGCTTGTAGGACAAAAAATTTCGTGGAGCACATCAATTATTTTGATGCAGTGTTTATCTGCTAGTGAATAGAAAATGGTTTGAGATTCACGTCTTGTGCTCACTAAACCATGTTCGCGTAGTACCGCGAGGTGCTGTGAAAGAGCGGATTGGCTAACATTGGTAAGTTCACTTAACTCACTGAGCTCGCTAACTGAACGTTCACCTTCTACCAGCGTACATAGCACCAGCAACCTGACGGGATGACTTAAACGTTTTAAATAGCTACTTGCAAGAGTAACTTGTTGGTGCAATTGTTCAGGGTTCATTTTCATACCAAAGTTTCATATTAGTGGTTTCTATTGTTAGAAATAACTATGTTAGGAAAATATAAATTAGAAAAGTCTAAATTAGATATTACTAATATAGTAATGTATAAAATTGGTTAGTGCCAACGTAATCTTTGATTTAAATTGGCACTATTGTGTAATTGGTCAAAAATTATTTTTTAAATATTTCAAACCTAGCTAAGTTGGCGATAGTTGGTTATACGAGATGGCCAGAACTGCGCAATTCGTCAAGTAATTGCTGGCATCGCTGGGTAATGTGGTCACGAAGTAAACGCACTGCAGGTGTAATTAATTGGCGAGAAGGGCAGATCAGCCAAAGCTCTTTAGGGCTTGGAGAATATTCAGGCATTAAATTGACTACTCGACCAGTAAGTAAATCGGTCGACATATCTAACACCGATTTCGTCGCAACGCCATAACCTGCTACACACCAGCGTCTAACTATTTCGGCGTCATTGACAACACGGTTACTAGGGACTTTAACTTTAAAGGTCTCGTCACCTTTAGAAAACTCCCATGTATTGTTAACTAAATCTCGAATTTGGTAGCACAAACCATTTAGTTTCGTTAGATCGTTAGGGTGCTTAGGTGGTGTAACTTTGTTGAGATATGACGGGGCTGCACATAATATTCGTGGCACGTCACATATTTTAAAACCAAACATGTTTGAATCTTTTGGCACGCCGTAACGTAGGGCAACGTCTACTGGATCGCGATAAAAGTCTGTGTTTCGATCCCCGATATTTAGTTTAATGCTGAGTTTTAGGTGTTCCTCAATAAACTCATCTAACCACGGCAGTAAGATATTACGACCCAAATCTGAAGGCACAGCAAGGCGTAATTCGCCATCAACGAGATTGAGTTCATCCTGAGCGCTTTGACCTATTTGATTTAGGGTTATTACCGCTTGTTCGATACGCGGAATATATTTTTCACCGGCGGAAGATAAACGCAATTGTCTTGTCGAGCGCACGAACAGTTCAATGCCGTAATGTTTTTCTACTCGTTTAACTGCTGTACTTGCAGTCGCTACGCGGATATCTAAACTGTCGGCAGCCTGTTTAATACTTTGAAATTCAGCAACTTTTAGTACAACTTGTAAATCGTCTACTAGCATATTGTTTAATACTATTTGATAATCTTTGAATAATTATCTGGCATTATAGACTTAAACTAGCCATTTACTAAGCGAGATATGGTGTTTACTCAGCATTTGGGAACAAATAAAGGAGTACTCTAAAAGTAAGGGCGAACTTTACGCTATGGAAGGCTTTTTAGTAACAAGGCTATAGTTGTTAACCTTCCATAGTATCGATAGTGATCAAGCTTGGTGAAGAATGCTGAAGTTTTTTCTCATCGCACTCACAATGAAGCCAACTAATAACTTAAAAATTTTAGCTTCTATGATTTCTGGGATGTAGGGAATATCAAACTTCTTGTTAAGTCTTTCGGTTAAGGTAGCTTCAAGCTCTTTGGCTTCGTCATCAGAGATGCCGTCTTGTGAGTCTTTAACTAAACCGTACAACTCATTTGGCAAGTTTCTATAGAGCAGGCGATCAAATTTTTTCACCGTTTTGACTAAGATCATTTGTTCCTTTTTCTCTCTAACGAAGGGAATATTGACCTTGTCATTGATCTTACTTGCGAGTACCTCAACTTCTTCGTCACTCAGCATTTCTACTTGGTTTTCAAAATCCTGCTTAATTGCTTTGCGCTGTTCTTCGGTTAATGTGATTGTAGCCATTGGATATTTCCTATACGTAAGTGTCCCTTACAACTACTAGGTAGAGATGGGAAGTCTACCTAACCACACATTTTATTTAATCAAAATAAAGTCATTAAAAAATAACGATAGCACATATTTGGGCGAGTAATTTGAAGCAAGTTTTGATGAATAGACAGAAGTAATTACGAGTCGTAATAAATGAAGTTTGGAAAACAGAATTTATTATGGAATAAGAGCGCGTGACAACTCATTTAGTTTTGACGATCGCGTACAAAATTAGAATGGTTTCTGTGCGTTTAAGTCCTTAGCTAGAGGGCTATTAGTGTTGGTAACGTAATAGCGTAGTGTGTTGGCAAACCGTACAAAGTGTTTTTAGAACAAAGTAAAGCATTAAGAAGAAAATTAAAAGCAGCTGAAAGTGCAGGGCTTGAACTAATGCATTGGTATAGGTTTTAAAGAGTAAAGAGTTCTCTTTGCTTACCAGTATTTAAAGGAATAAAACTTACAGGACTAGATTAAGGGATAAACGAATAAATGGATAAATTAAGAGGATATAACTTTAAGAAGTGGTGGACGGTACTGGGCTTGAACCAGTGACCCCCGCCTTGTAAGGGCGGTGCTCTCCCAACTGAGCTAACCGTCCGGGTCGTTGAGTTATCTTTGTTTAGCCACTCGTTTCTCAAAAGAAGTGGTGGACGATACTGGGCTTGAACCAGTGACCCCCGCCTTGTAAGGGCGGTGCTCTCCCAACTGAGCTAACCGTCCGGGTCGTTGAATTATCTTTGTTTAGCCACTCGTTTCTCAAAAGAAGTGGTGGACGGTACTGGGCTTGAACCAGTGACCCCCGCCTTGTAAGGGCGGTGCTCTCCCAACTGAGCTAACCGTCCGGGTTATTGAGTTATCTTTGTTTAGCCACTCGTTTCTCAAAAGAAGTGGTGGACGGTACTGGGCTTGAACCAGTGACCCCCGCCTTGTAAGGGCGGTGCTCTCCCAACTGAGCTAACCGTCCGGGTCATTATTTACTTATTTAGTCACTGAGTAATAAAGTGATTGAGACCTAACACTTAAAACCTGATGTGAGAAGTGGTGGACGGTACTGGGCTTGAACCAGTGACCCCCGCCTTGTAAGGGCGGTGCTCTCCCAACTGAGCTAACCGTCCGTCTCTGTGGGGGCGTATTATAGGGAGCTTTGATTTACTGTCAACACATAAAAGTCGATTTTTATGAAAATCGCCAGCATTTTAGATGGTTTGCGGGAATATTCGGCAATGTGTTGGTTTTACATACTTTTCTTAGCACTTAAACAGTATTCACCACAATAAAAGCTAGTATATAAGGCTGTTATATAAGGCATAGCGCTGATAAAATAGCGCGCAATTTTTTAAGAATAACGAATAGGCAAACCGCGCTTTGTCTGTTCGCTCAATTAGTTGGTGAATTACTTATGACTTTAACTACGCGTTTTGCGCCAAGCCCAACCGGTTACCTTCACGTTGGCGGTGCTCGTACTGCTTTATATAGCTGGTTATATGCAAAGAAAAATGGCGGCGACTTTATCCTACGTATCGAAGATACCGATTTAGAGCGTTCAACTCAGGAATCGGTTGACGCCATTATGGATGGTATGAACTGGTTAAAGTTAGATTGGACCAAAGGCCCTTACTTCCAAACTGAGCGATTTGACCGTTATAAAGAAGTGATTGCGCAGTTAATTGAATCTGGCAATGCTTACCGCTGTTACTGTACACCAGAAGAAGTTGAAACGATGCGTGAAGCAGCGCGTGAAAAAGGTGAAAAAGAAAAGTACAACGGCATGTGGCGTGAGCGCACAGATTGGCCTGAACATAAGCCTTACGTAATTCGCTTTAAAAACCCATTAGAGGGTGAAGTGGTGATCAAAGACTTGGTTAAAGGCGAGATTGTGATTGCTAACCAAGAGCTTGATGACTTAATTATCGCACGTTCAGACGGCAGCCCAACGTATAACTTAACGGTTGTTGTTGATGACTGGGATATGGGTGTAACTCACGTGGTTCGCGGTGACGATCACGTAAACAATACGCCGCGTCAAATCAACATCTTAAATGCGTTAGGCGCAACCTTGCCTGAGTATGCGCACATCCCGATGATCTTAGGTGATGACGGCAAACGTCTATCTAAGCGTCATGGCGCTGTTAGCGTAATGCAATATCGCGATGAAGGTTACCTACCAGAAGCGTTATTAAACTACTTAGTGCGTTTAGGTTGGTCACACGGCGACCAAGAAATTTTCTCAATTGATGAAATGATTGAGCTTTTCGACTTAACCGGTTGTAACCGCGCACCATCGGCGTTTAACACAGACAAGCTTATCTGGGTAAACCAGCACTACATGAAAACCATGGATCCAGAATATGTCGCTGAGCACTTAGCATGGCACATGACTGACCAAGGTATTAGTACTGACAATGGGCCAGCACTTGCTGAAATCGTTAAAGTACAAGCAGATCGCGTTAAGACCCTAAAAGAAATGGCGCAAATTTCTAGCTACTTCTACCAAGATTTCACCGAGTTTGATGCCACAGCGGCGAAAAAACACTTACGCCCAGTGGCGGCCGAGCCGTTAACTTTAGTGAAAGAAAAGCTAGCTGCGCTTGAAAACTGGGTAGCAGCAGACATTCACGCTGCGATTAACGGCACAGCAGAAGAGCTTGGTTTAGGCATGGGTAAAGTGGGTATGCCACTTCGCGTTGCGGCAACGGGCGCAGGTAACTCACCATCGCTTGATATCACACTAGAGCTTTTACCAAAAGAAAAAGTATTAGCGCGTATTGATATGGCGTTAGCGGTTATTGCTGAGCGCGTAGCAAACAGTTAATTAATTGTTTATTTGAAGGCTACGATGGCCGCAAACATGTAGTCATTATCTTTTTGAATGCTGAGCTGCTAGTTCTATAAATGTGGCAGCTCAGCATTTTTAGTTTTATTAGTTACATCGACTTTGTTAGTTAAGTTGTCGCGGTCAGAGCAACTATAATGAGGTCATTCAAGATTTTATTTTTAGGAGACAGTATTGAATTTTAGCAATTTTGGTTTAGATAAACGTTTAATGGAAAGTATTGAACATCAAGGGTTTACTGAACCTACCGAAATTCAAACTAAAGCCATTCCGGTTGCAGTGGCAGGTCACGACTTAATTGCGTCTTCTAAAACTGGCTCGGGTAAAACCTTAGCCTTTATTCTGCCAGCCATTCAACGTGTCAGCACCCAACGCGCTTTGTCAAAGAAAGATCCGCGTGTATTGATTTTGGCGCCTACGCGTGAATTAGCGAAACAAGTGTATGGACAACTGCGCTTATTTACCGCCAATACCCAATTTAAAACGGTATTAATTTTAGGTGGTGAAAACTTTAACGATCAGGTCAAAACCTTAAGTAAAGATCCTCACTTTATTGTGGCGACTCCAGGTCGATTAGCGGATCACTTAGACCAAGGGCATTTCTACCTACAAGGCTTAGAGCTTTTAGTGCTCGATGAAGCCGATCGCATGCTCGACTTAGGTTTTGCTGAGCAATTAGCGAAAATAAATAAGGCAGCCGATCACCGTAAACGCCAAACCTTGCTGTTTTCAGCTACCTTAGACCATGCGCAAGTCAATGACTTTGCTGCTGATTTGCTGAAATCACCAAAGCGCATCGCGATTGAACACGGTCACACTGAGCATCAAGGTATCAACAAACGTTTTTATCTCGTCGATAATCTAGATCACAAGCAAGCTATGCTGAGCCATGTGCTGAAAAACGAAGACATTCAGCAGCTAATTATCTTCACTGCAACTCGCAGCGATACTGAACGTTTGGCAGGTGAGCTAAGCGAGCAGGACATAGACGCCATTGCCCTAAGTGGTGATTTAAATCAAAGTAAGCGCAACCAGATTATGGAAAGCTTTGCCAAAGGTCGCCATAAAGTATTGATCACAACAGACCTTGCTTCGCGTGGCCTAGATTTAATGAATGTTTCGCATGTGATCAACTTTGATATGCCAAAGCATACCGAAGAGTTTGTCCATCGCATTGGCCGTACAGGTCGCGCGGGCAACAAAGGTGACGCTATCTCCTTTGTCGGTCCTAAAGACTGGTTAAGCTTTAAAAACGTGGAAGGCTTTTTACAGCAAACCATCAGCTTTGATGAGATTGATGGTTTAAAAGCCAAGTTTAAAGGCTTAAAACCTAAGCCGAAGAAAAAGCCAGTGAAAAAAGCGCAGCCAAAAAAAGCTGCTAATAAAGCTACAGCGCCAAAAGCCAAACGCGTGAATAAGAAAACCATGTTTACGCTGCAAGATGCGGGTGATATGCCAATTATGCGTAAAGGTCCTAAGTTAGCGCCCAACGAAATAGATCGCGAGATAGCTCAAGAAATAGACAAGCAGGACGAAGAATAAGGCTAGGTATTTTTGCGTGTTTAAGGGAATATGCAGGTGACGATAGTACTGGTAAGCGATATCTTCGGTCGCACACCTGCGTTTGAAGCGCTTGCTAATTCACTTGCCGATATAACAGGCTCACAAACAATCTTGTTTGATCCATACCAAGGTGAAAACCTTAATTTCACGGACGAGCAAGCTGCCTACCAATACTTTTCTCAGCATATTGGCGTTGAAACTTACGCTGATATGCTGGTTAAATTTCTAACCTCATTAAATCAAGATGAACAAGCAAAGCCTTTAACAGTGTTAGGTTTTAGCGTTGGTGCATCTGTCGCTTGGTTACTGGCATGCCATTCGAGTAACACGGGTTTGTTGCCTGACAAAAAGCTATCTAATAATAATCTACCGGAAATAAAGCAGGTTATCGGTATTTATGGTGGTCAAATTCGCAACTATAGCGCGCTAGAACCTGATGTAGAAACAAGGCTAATTTTTCCTCAATCTGAGTCTCATTTTGAGGTAACCGCACTTACTGAAAAGTTAGCCACGAAAGAAAATGTTAGCGCCTATCAAGTGCCGTATTTGCATGGTTATTTAAACTCACATTCAAAAAATTACAATCAGGTTGGCTATGATAGCTTTTTAGCAGACTTTAATTGTTTAATCAGTGAATAAAAAATAAAGTGTGCCTTGTGCTAGACCTATTTAAAAAAAGCGCTAAGTACATAAGCAATTTAAAAATTAATAAACTAGTTTTTGTCACTATCTGACTTAGTTGATCCTACAACGGCTTCTCTCTCTTTTTTGTATTCTTGATAAGGCTTTTCTGCTTGATGACAAGCCTGATATTCTTCACCTGACTGGGCGTTATTAACACATTCACTTTTTTGGTAGCCTTGGCCAAGCTCATAAAGCGCTTTGTTGCTGCAACCAATAGCAACTATCAGTAAAAATACGACTGTAAATAGTCTTAACATGTTCTTCCTCTTTATTTTTATTACCTTCTTTACTAATCGCCTAATCGCCTAATCGCGTTCAACAGTTAGTATGACTATCACCCTAGGTTTTAGTTCGCCATGCTCTTAAAGCATTTGTGGTGGTGCTGAAATAAAATATTCAAAAGTAAGCTGATTCAAGATTCATAGGTACCTAAAAGCTTTTAACTTGCTTATTGGTTGCATTGTAGGCAGACATTGCTAATGGATTAGATGTCTACAAGCTAATTTCCATTGGTAAATTATCATTTAACTATTATACTGTAAAAATATACAGGCAAAAGAAATGAATAATTTAATCGACTTACTCCAAAACCAAGATTTAGTATGGCAAGGCAATGCCAAAAAAGCTCATTCGCCAGTGTGTTTGCCATCTGGATTTGCCCCCCTTGATCAACAGCTAGGTGGTGGTTTCCCGCAAGGTGTTAACGAAATCCAAAGTGTTAGCGGTATTGGCGAGTTGCGTTTGTTAATTCCTGCATTAATGGCTGCGGCGGTAGAACAACGTTTAATCGTGTTTATTGCCTCCATGGGCACTATTTGCTCAGAAATGCTTACTGAGCAAGGGATTGAGCTTGAGCAGGTGCTAGTTCTCTCTTTAGATGAGCACCAACAAGCATTATGGGCTGCTGAACAATGCTTACGCAGCGGTGCTTGTCATAGTGTTGTAATGTGGACCCAAGCGTCGTTAGCGATACACCAAGTTAAACGGTTGCAAGTTGCATGTGACGTTGGCAACAGCTTTCACTTTATTTTACGTGAAAAAAAGTTAGAGGGAGTTACCTTACCTTTTGATTTAAGTTTATCCCTAGTACCTCATCAACAAGGAGTGTTAGCAAAGATAAATAAACGCAAGCGTGGTTGGCCTTCTGCACCTTTTCTCATTGATATGAGTGACTTATGGCCTGCATTAACCTTTGCTGACTCCGCTGTGGATTCATCAAATTCTGTGCCTTATTCTTCATCAAACAACGTGTTGCCATTTTCTAGTGGTGGTCATGTGCAAGTTGTCTAGCTATGTCACTTTGGCTTTATTTACACTTTCCTCAACTACAGTTAGATACTATTTATCAGGCGGCTGAGCATCAACAGACCCCATTAATTATTGTTAACGATAAAAACAATGAGGTTCTACAACTTAATCAACTTGCTAAGAATCAGGGGATAACTCTGGGCATGGGGCTTGGTACGGCAGCATCTTTGACCGACAATATACAAGTTAAAGTATATGAACCAGATATAGAAACACAGCGGCTTAAGCATATTGCTCATTGGCTTTATGCAGTAAGCGCAGATATAGCGTTATATCCGCCTAATGGCTTATTACTCCGGGTAAGTAATATGCTTAGTTTGTACCGTGATCTGGCTCATTATTGGCAGGAGCTATCAGCGCAATTAAGAGCATTAGCCGTTAATTTTCACTATGCAACGGGTTATTCTCCTAATGCAGCACGTTTATTAGCACGACAGCAATTAGATCAGCTCTCTGATAATAAACCTTGGTTGCTTGCTCAGCTAAAACAGCAAAAGCTAATTAATAGTGATTTAGATAAACAAATCATTGTGCGATTACAAAGAGTGGGCGTGCATAAGTTAGCAGATCTACTTAGCCTGTCTTTACCTGAATTGGCGAAACGCTTCACTATTGAAGTAGTTAACTACATTGGCCAGTTAACCGGAGATCTGCAACATCAGGTTGTTTTTTATATTCCGCCAGAGCAGTTTGAACAATATTTAGAGTTGTATTTCGAAGTTAGTAACCAGCAGTATTTAACGAAGCCACTAGCTAAGTTGTATGGGTTATTAGAAAACTATTTAGTACGTAGAGACAAGCTGGTAACTGAAGTTAGGTTATTACTACACCAACGTGATCATGCAGATCTCTGCATACAAATAGGTGCAGCCCAAGGTGAATATAAAACCGACAAATGGTTACAGCTTACACACCTTAAACTAACATCTATCGCTTTAGCAGCGCCTGTTATTGGCATTAGTTTAACCGCTAAGCAGATTGTTAATAAATATGGACAACATCAGGATTTATTTAAGGGGTCACAAGGAAGTACTACAGCAGCAGAGTTAGTGTCTGTTCTTAGTGCGAAATTAGGAGAAGATAAAGTAAAAGGGCTGGGTATTGAGCAAGATGCCAGACCTGAAGTTGCTAATCGGCTATGTCCACCATTCACTGCATTGAAAGAAACCACAGTAGCCTTAAAGCTGCGTCCGAGTATCCTATTACCAGTACCGTTACCGCTCCAAGAACAAGTAAAAGTCATGTCACCGCCAGAGCGTATCGTTACCGGTTGGTGGGATGATGCCCCTATAAATCGTGACTACTTTGTTGCCTGTAGTAAACAAGGTCGATGGCTATGGTTGTTTAGAGATAAACAGCAACGCTGGTTTGTGCATGGCTTATTTAGTTAGTGGGACTTACCGCAAATGAGTTATAGCGAATTATTTTGCCAAAGTAACTTTTCTTTCTTACAAGGAGCATCGCATCCAGAAGAGCTGATACTCCAGGCTCGCTTTCTTGGTTATGAAGCGCTGGCGATAACTGATGAGTGCTCGGTTGCAGGAGTAGTTCGTGCATATACGGCGAGTAAAGAACATGAACTCAATATTAAGTTAATTGTTGGCAGTATGTTTTGGCTTAATAGCGAGCTACAGCTTCTTTTATTATGTCCTAGTCGTGTCGCTTATGCTGAGTTATGTCGAGTTATCACTAACGCTCGTCGACGCAGTGAAAAAGGTGAATACGATCTACAGGAATGGGATCTAATGTCACTTAAGCACTGCTTGATTATCTGGCTACCAACAGGGCAGGTATGTGATCAACATTGGGGGAGTTGGCTAGTAAAATATCACGGTAAAAGACTTTGGTTAGGTGTACAGCGTCATTTACTTAACAATGAACAAGCTTACCTTAGTCATTGCGAACAACTCGCCGATAAGCTCGAACTCTCTATCACAGCTTGCGGTGGTGTGCTTATGCATACATCAGAGCGGTTGGTTTTACAGCACACGTTAGCGGCAATTAGCGCAGGTACAACTGTCAAGGAATTAGGTGATAAGCGCTTGCCTAATTGTGAGCGGGCAATGCGCTCTTTAGCCAAACTTAGCAAGTTGTTTAAACCAGAATGGCTTAGAAGTTCATTAATTATTAGCGAACTATGCCAATTTAACTTAAGTGAGCTTAGATACGAGTATCCGGCAGAATTAGTGCCTAAAAAGCAGAAGCCTATGGATTATTTAAGATCACTGGTAAAGCAAGGCATAGCAGGGCGCTTCCCAGAAGGTATCAGCACGGAGATCAGTGACACTATTGAAAAAGAGCTGACTCTGATTGAAGAGCTTAATTATCCCTATTACTTTTTGACCATTCATGATGTGGTCATGTTTGCTAAACGCCAAGGTATTTTGTTCCAAGGACGTGGCTCGGCAGCTAACTCTATTGTTTGCTATTGCTTGGGCATCACCTCGGTTGATCCTAGGCAAATTAGTGTTCTATTTGAGCGCTTTATCAGTAAAGAGCGTGACGAACCGCCTGATATTGACGTTGATTTTGAGCATGAACGACGTGAAGAAGTTATTCAGTACATTTATCAAAAGTATGGACGCGAGCGTACTGCTATTGCTGCAACAGTGATCACTTACCGTTTAAAAAGTGCCATCCGCGAGGTAGGCAAAGCACTTGGTATTAATATTACGCAACTCGAATTTTTTATTAAAAACATAAATCGCCGTGACAGAGGACTTAGCTGGGAATCTCAGGTGATTGAGCTTGGTTTAAACCCGAAATCAACTAAAGGCCAACAATTTATTAGTCTAGTAAATGAAATCAGAGGGTTTCCAAGACATTTGTCTCAGCATGTTGGTGGTTTTGTTATCTCAGCGGGCCCTCTGTACGAACTCGTACCAATAGAAAATGCCAGTATGACAGACCGTACAGTAATCCAGTGGGATAAAGACGACTTAGAATCACTCGGTTTGTTAAAAGTGGATGTATTAGCGCTTGGTATGCTGAGCGCGATTCGTAAGTGCTTTGATTTAGTAAAAGATCATTATCAAAGATCGCTCAGTATTGCTGAGATTACTAAGCTAAAAGACGACCCCAAGGTTTACAAGTTAATCCAGCAGGCAGATACAGTTGGCTTATTTCAAATTGAGTCAAGGGCTCAAATGAGTATGTTGCCACGACTAAAGCCTGCTAATTATTATGACCTAGTCATTCAAATTGCCATTGTTCGCCCTGGGCCAATTCAGGGAGATATGGTTCATCCATTTTTAAAACGACGTGATGGCGTTGAAGCCATTGAATATCCATCAGAAGAAGTCAAAGAGGTGCTCTCTCGCACCTTAGGTGTGCCGATTTTTCAAGAACAAGTTATCAAATTGGCAATGGTGGCTGCAGGTTTCACGGGGGGCGAAGCTGATCAGCTACGCCGTGCAATGGCTAGCTGGAAGAAAAACGGTAAGCTACTGCAATTTAAAAATAAACTAATCAGTGGTATGCAAGCACGTGGCTACCAAGCTGAGTTTGCTGAACAAATTTTTAATCAAATACTCGGATTTGGCGAATATGGCTTTCCAGAAAGTCACTCAGCATCTTTTGCCGTATTAGCTTATGTTTCTGCTTGGCTTAAATGCTATTATCCGGCGCTTTTTTACGCCTCATTATTGAATAGCTTGCCAATGGGCTTTTATTCCGCTTCACAACTTATCCAAGATGCTAAGCGGCATAAAATTACAATTTTGCCAGTGTGTGTTAATCACTCGTACTACGACCATAAAGTGGTTGACTATTTAGGTGAGAAAGGATTGCGCCTAGGACTACGTATTGTTAAAGGTTTTTCTCAGCAATCAGCTAATATTTTGCTATCAAGTAGGCCTGAACAAGGCTTTAAATCGATCAATCACATCAAAAAGTTAGGACTAAATCGTTATTCCCTTGAGCAATTGGCGAGTGCCAATGCTTTTCACTTGCTAACAGGTAATCGCTATCAAACTCGCTGGCAATTGATGAATCAGGAAGACGAAATGCCATTGTTCTCCAGCCTACATTCAGAGCCAACTCGTACAGAAGAAATAGCAGTAAGTTCAATAGCGGAAAGCGCTCCAGAGCAAGTCAGCTTTGAGTTTACGCCAAATGAAATTGATGATCTAACTGAAGACTATGCTGCTACTGGATTAACACTCGGCAAGCACCCCATTACCTTGCTAGCGGAGTCTGGCAAGCTACCCAAATTCACCCGAATGGTAGAGCTTACAAATAAGGCTCATAAATCTATGATCACCGTTATTGGCGTAGTTACAGGTAAGCAGGCTCCGGGCACTGCTGGAGGCGTCACTTTTGTTACCCTTGAAGATGATACTGGTAATATTAACGTAGTGGTCTGGGCCGCCACCTCTAGAGCACAAAAGCAACCCTATATCACGGCTAAAATATTAAAAGTTACTGGCATATTAGAGCGCGAGGGAGAAGTGATTCATGTTATTGCTGGTAAGCTAACTGATCTGACTCATGAGCTGGCCAATTTAGATACTAAGTCGAGGGATTTTCATTGATGAGCAGCTATTACAGTAAAACCAGCAAACGCGATAGACGCCGAAATAAACTTTATTCAATAAAGAAAACAGGCATAAAAGATGAAAATATTGACCGTCAAATTATCGCTATTCATAAAGCAATAGCCATTAAATTGCTGGCGAGAACGGAGTTACTTGAACAAGTTAAACAACGCTTAAAAGATAATCGAGAGTTGGGAAAAATCAATTATAGCCAGTTCATTAATTGGTATAGCATTATTGAAATGATCGATGATCCTGAAACTTTTATAAATGCTATGACAGAAGATACCCCCTATATGCGTAAAATACGGCGTAAAACACCTTTCATTGGCATACTCACAGAAGAAGAACGGCGAATTGCTATCGAACAAGATGCAATTGGAGTAACTGCGTCAATAGAGACATTGCTATAGCAATCTGCCAACACACCCTAGTAAAAGAGGGACAAAACACTAGACTTACTAAGGCATTATCAGGACATGTGATGCTGATGTAGCGTCGGCTTTGTCAAGGTTAACTAACAAAGCACCGCGAGTAATAGCATGTATTCACACGTACATACGTCAATTACACATCATTTACTTCTAATGAGAGGGAGGTCACTATGGCTGATAAAAACTTATCCAAGCCAACACCAATCACCCAAAAACCTTGTGCGATTCCTAAGCACACCATATCGCGTGTTGCCAACAGTGAAGCGGAATTGAAAACCGTGGCTGATGCTCAGCGTGAACGTACTAATTGGGCAGGTTCAATCTTAGGTATTCCACAAGTTTGGCAAGTCACTCAAGGCGAGGGCGTTAAGGTCGCCGTGCTTGATACCGGTATCGATACCGACCACCAAGATTTAGCTGCGGCAATTACCAATACGGCCGACTTTACTGGTGACGGTATTGAAGATGCTAATGGTCATGGCACCCATTGCGCGGGTGTTATTGGTGCAAGGCTAAACGGCGTAGGCTTTGTTGGGGTTGCACCAAAATCAGAATTATTAGTAGCGAAAGTGCTGGCTAATAATGGTAGTGGAGCGTACGAATGGATTGCCAATGGCGTTTATTGGGCAGTAGATAATGGCGCTGATATTATCTCAATGTCTTTGGGCGGCCCTGCTTCAGACCCTGAACTTTATCGCGCTATTCAGTATGCTCTATTTTATGGCGTGCATGTGATCTGCGCGGCGGGTAATGACGGTGGCTTGGGAACCAATACCATAGGCTACCCTGGCCGTTATGGCGGCGTGATAACTGTTGCTTCACATGATCGCAATGGTAATCCATCAGGCTTTTCATCAAAAGGTGGCGAAGTGGATGTGATGGCACCTGGCAGCGATATTTGGTCCACCTATAAAAACGGCAGCTATGCGGAGCTTTCTGGTACCTCAATGGCAACGCCATTTGTCGCGGGGCTAGCGGCATTAATCGTTGCCAAGCATAAGCAATCTGGTAGCCACAATACGCCATTGCACAACAATGAAGACTTGAAAAACCATTTATTGTTTATGGCTGCACACCCAGGATATCACGATAATCGCGCTGGCTATGGGCCATTAAATCCATTTAGCTACTTTGCCCAGTAAAGCAAGCAATGTTTTGGTGACAATGGATCACGGCGCTATTCGCAAGGGTAGCGCTGCTCCATGATTCGAATAGATTTAGTGACAATGGTTTTGAGCACGTCGAGGTCAATGTCTGCCAGCTTATTGATATATAAACAAGACTTTCCCAACTTATGTTTACCTAAGCGTTTAAGCTCCTCTGAAAACTCATCAAAGCCCGGCATAATATAAACACTGAGTGCTGTTTTACGTGGCGAAAAGCCAGTTATCGGCCATGCTCCGCCGCCACTGGTATTTTGATAGGTATACTTGCCAAAGCCGACAATACTATTGCCCCACATTTTGGCATGTTTGCCCGTCATTTTTGTCATCAGTTCAAGTAGTGCTAAGCCATCGGTAACTTTTTGAGGGTGTCCAACACTTTCTATAAAGGTTTTAACATCCGCATCATTTTCTTGCGTTTTTAATACCATTTATCCTTCCTTGTTATTTCTAATATTGCTGCCTTTATTGCTACAAGTAATAGCTATAAATTTTCCTGTTTGGCGCCGGGGCCGAGTGGCTGACCATAACTAAATTCAACAAAATTGCCATCGGGGTCTTTAATACCGCAATAGTAACCAACAGGGTAGGGTTCTTGTTTGCACGGCCACACTAAAATACCTTCGCAACTGGCTTGTTCGGCAATGTTATCGACTTCTGTTTTACTAGCTAGGGCAAAACCTAAGTGAGAAAAATCATTTTCCTGTTGGGCTTTTTCTGGTCCACCGGGCAGCACCACAATAATAAACTCATTAGCCTTGCTTGGCTCTGCTAACCAAACAATGCGCTTGCCGTCTGGCCCATGTGGTCGACGATCACGGACTATGCTAAGTCCAGCGTAGCGCTGATAAAAATCAATACAGGCTTCTAAGTTTGCCACATGCAAGGCGATATGGGTTAGACTGGCGTTCATAGCAGCTCCGAAACCATAATTAACGGCACTAATTTAGTGTATTTGAATTGATATTAAGTATAGAAACGAATGCCTGATAACCTGAACTATACCTTTAAAATACTTGCTCGAGACTGGCATAAAAGGCGCGCCCCCAATCTGAAAACGGTTGAACCAGTGACGGTTGATATTCCCAATTTTAAGCAAGAGCACAATCATATGTGCACTATGATTGTTACCTACAGTGATAATTCCACCAAAGAGCTAATCGCACGAGTGATACATAATCAACTGGCCAAGCGGTGGACGGTTGATGGTATGGAGCTAGCAGTCGAAGTGGTTATCAATGAAGTGTAAATCACACTGGAAAAATAATGACTGATTGCTATCTAAGCGCAAAGCTATCTACAATAGCAAACTGATTGATTATCAAACTGTTAAGGACGACTGTGTTGAATTTGTTAAATTGTGACTTTAAAAGCCGTTTGAGTTACTACCTTTCTGTTTTTTCTACCCGCTCAATTATTAACTTTTGCTTTGGCAATTCAAAAGCAGTGCTATTCGCTATATGGGTTAGTAGTTATTGTAATACCTCATTGGCAACAGACTTTGTTGAGGCAAAAGACGGCGTAAATTTAACGGATAATAACTTTCCTTGGCACTTAGTGATGGATCGCGGCAAAATTCTCGGCTGCATTTATGATAATAAACACTACTCACTTGGCTCCATTTTAGTACTTGAATCCTTGCCTAGAAAGTGTGGGCAAGCCTCCGATCGCAATGGTGTTTGGCAACAGTTGTCTGAATCTGAACTAGCACTGTTTAAGCAGAATATAGAGTCTCAACAACAACTTGAGCGTGAATCCACCTATATTGGCGCAGAGCCAATAAATCGCGAAGAGGCACGATTAATTCGTTATTTGCGCCGAGTCAAAGAGTTCGCTGAAAAGTCGCAAGAGTAGTTACGCACTTTTAATTATTCGAATTGCTACCGGAGCGCTTTAGGAAAGCGACAACGTTTGGCTTTGCTGTTCAAGCCATTTAGCTAAATTTTTAGCATCCAGAATATGTACAGTGTGATAACCGGGCTTAATAAAGCCTAACTTGGTTAATTGCTTAAGGCTTTTGGAGACAGATATTCGACTGACACCCAGCTGTGCGGCAATTTGCTCTTGGGATACCGCAACGTAACTGGTGTTATTAGTTTCGTTGGCCATAATCAGTAATAATTTAGCCAACCTTGCTGCTAGCGGTAAGCGTTTAAGATCGTCAATTGCTTCTAAACTTTGATGTAGTCGCGTTGACAACGACACCAGCAAATCATAAGCAATGGTGGGGGATTGTAGTAATACCTTATTGAGCTTTTCCGAGGAAATATAACCTAGCTCTGTTTCGCCTACAGCCTCTGCCGTATGGGTTCGAGGTAGATTCGCAAAAACAACAAACTCGCCAAAGCTTTCCCCAGGGAACAGTAGTTTGCTCAGAAAATATCGCCCATCTCGACCATAGTTCCCCATTTTTACTGCCCCAGAAAGTATGATGCTCAGTCCATCTCCGCTTTCACCACGTTGATGAACCACTTCGCCATCACTAAAGCACTGTCGTAATTGCACTGACGCAAGCTGATTTAAGGTACGCTCAGGCAGGGAGCCCATCATGAGCTGCTCATCAGGCCTGCTTCTAGCTTTAAGGTTCGTCATTTGATCACGTTATATAAATGTAAACTAGTTAACATTTATAAGTCAGTATGCCTGCTATAACAAGTCACATATCTTGGATTACCTGCAAAATTTACTAGGAATAAGCATGATAAAGCGAAAGGCACTTGAATTTATCCCAAATTGGCGAGCTGTTGAGGCAATGCCCTCAATGTGTAAAACATTATTGCTTTCAACACTATTACTTGCGTCACTAGCGAGTGGCTGCGATAGCTCTGGCAATGACGAGCAAGCTGCAAGCTCGTATACTCAAGAGCATAACGATGCAGTGCTTGATAGTTTGCCTTTTGACGATGTGACTGATTTTAAGCAAGCAGAACGTGGTTTAATTGCCCGAGATCCGCAGTTAATGATTAAAAGCGACAGTGGTGAAGTGCTTTGGCAAACAAGCGACTATGATTTTGTACATGGTGAAGCGCCAGATTCAGTTAATCCTAGTTTATGGCGGCAGGCCAAACTTAACGGTATGCATGGACTCTATAAAGTCACGGAAGGGATTTACCAAATTCGCGGCTATGATATTGCCAATATGTCGCTGATCAAAGGGCATACTGGTTGGATTATTGTTGACCCGTTAACCGCCTTTGAGTCTGCACAAGCGGCGATGGCAATGGCGCAAAAACACCTTGGTGAGGTAAAAGTCACGGGCTTAATTCTTACCCATAGCCATATTGATCACTTTGGCGGTGCACTGGCAATTATCAATCCGGAACAACAGCCAAACGTTCCTGTGATCGCGCCTAAACATTTTATGGCGGAAGCGACATCAGAGAATATTCTTGCTGGTGTTACCATGGCGCGTCGTGCGGGTTATATGTATGGTCGTAACTTAGCGAAAAGTGTAACGGGTAAAGTCGATTCTGGCCTAGGTAAAGGCTCTGTATTTGGGCGCATGGGCGTGGTTCCGCCGAATCAGTTAATCGACCAAACTGGGCAAACATTAACGATTGATGGGGTTGAATTTCAATTTCAATACACGCCAAACTCGGAAGCGCCCGCAGAGCTAACGTTCTACTTACCTCAGCACAAAGCCTTTGCTGGCGCAGAATTAGTCTCTCGTCATATGCATAACCTTTATACCTTGCGTGGTGCGAAAGTTCGAGATGCGCTTTCTTGGAGTAATCATATTGAAGACGCGCGCAGGTTGTTTGGTCATGCGGAAGTGTATTTTGGCAGCCATCATTGGCCAATTTGGGGCAGTGAGGCAATCGACCAATTTTTGCGTGGTCAGCGAGATATTTACAAGTTTATTCACGATCAAACGCTGCGCTTTAGTTATAAAGGTTTTACCCCTAGTGAAATTGCCGAAGAATTAGCATTGCCACCATCGCTTGCGCAATCGTTTTCCAACCGAGGTTACTACGGCACGGTTAGCCATAATGCGAAAGCTGTCTATCAAGCTTACTACGGATGGTACGATGGCAACCCTGCCAACCTAAATCCGCTGCCACCCAAAGCAAGTGCACAAAAATATATTGCGGCGATGGGGGGCGAGGAAGCTGTGCTCAAATTAAGTCAAACAGCGATAGACAATGGCGAGTATCGCTGGGCTGCAGAGTTGCTTAATCACTTGGTGTTTGATCAAGGCAGTGCTGAGGCAAAAACAATGTTAGCACAAGCTTATCGTCAGTTGGCATATCAAGCAGAATCAGCACCTTGGCGTGACTCTTATTTAAGTGCCGCACAGGAGCTTACTCAAGGTAAAAGCACAAATATTATCAGTTTATCCATGATGCGAGACCTGCTTGAACATGCACCTGTGCCAAGATTTTTTGATGCGATGGCGGCGACATTAAATGCTGAAGATGCGCGGGGTGAAGTACTAAGCTTTGTTTTCGAACTAACCGATCGCAACGAAAAGCATGTGCTATGGCTTGAAAATTCGGTATTGCATCATCGCCCTTATGATGGGCAAGAGGCGCTAGAATTCGAGGTAAACGCGCAAATTAGCATTAGTCATTCGCTGTTTATGGACATTGTCTTGGGCGAAGCTAGCTTGTTAGGTTTAGCGGGGTCAGACGAATTGGCAATTAAAGGCAGTACCATAGATTTAGTGGGCTTTTTAGCTATGCTCGACAAGCAAAAAGACGCCTTTGATATTGTTGAGCCATAACGGTTCTACGTTGCCAGCACTAGGCTGCTGGTTCTATGCTAATGGTGAAACCTTTATTTAACCATTAACCCAGCATTTCAATAACACTTGGTTAGTTAATGCTTATAAATTAGAGCTGATAATTTCAGCTCTAATTTTTTAGTTAGCCAAAGCCTTTTAATACATACCCCTTTCAATACAAATGCCTTCCCATCTCAGGCTAATTTTCGCTTTTACATCTTATCTCTGTATTTTTTATATGGAAATAAGTATGTTATCGCGTCATTTGGCTTTAAGCTGTTTGCCCCTAAAAAATAGCGCGAATAAACTTGGTAAAGCGCAATTTCGGTCAAGAATTACTTGCCAGCGAGATTTAGTATGTCAGCGTTAAAGAGAGAAAAGTACTATGTCTAACCATCAACATCGTTTTATTGAAGTCGTGCGCTATATCGAAGCAAATCTTGATACCGATATCAATATCGATAAGCTTTGCCATTTGGTACATCTGTCGAAATTTCACTTTCATCGACAGTGTTCTGCGTATTTTGGCATGTCGGTGATATCGCTTGCTCGGCTATTGCGATTAAAACGAGCCGCTTATCAATTGGCTTATCGCGATGAAAAGAATGTGTTAGATGTTGCGTTGGCGAATGGCTATGAGAGTCATGAAGCATTTTCTCGGGCGTTCAAAAAGCACTTTGATATGCGCCCGTCCCAGTTTAGGAAAACGCCTAATTGGGATCTTTGGCAAACTCAATATGAACCTATATTAACGCTGAGGAATAAAATCGTGAAAAAACAACAAGCATTTCAAGTAGATATCGTCGATTTCCCCAAAACTAAGATTGCTGTCATAGAGCATCGTGGTTCGCCAAATTTATTGGGGGCAACTATTCAGCGCTTTATCGAATGGCGAAAGCTTAAAAGACTACCGCCAAGCAAGAGTAAAACTTTTAATTTAGTTTATGACGACTCACGAATTACGCCTCCCGAAGCTTATAGATTTGATGTTTGCTGCCAAGTAGACACTGACATTCAAGCCAATGAACAAGGCGTGGTCGGCAAGGAAATACCTGCTGGGAAATGCGCGAAAATACGGCATGTAGGATCTGAAGATACGTTAGGAACAGCCATTGATTATCTATACGCTAATTGGTTAGAAGCATCTGAATATGAACTACGTGATTTCCCCATTTTTCTTGAGAGAGTGAGTTTTTTTCCAGAAGTTGCTGAGCATGAAATGACGACGGATGTTTATTTGCCGATTCTCTAGCGTAATGCTTAGCGTGTTTTCTCGTGTATCACGAAGTAACTGCGCGGATCGCCAAGCGAGAGATAGCTAATTTTGTTAAAAAAGCTCAAAATATGACAGAAATATTTCAAAAATGTCTTGCTGTCTTTTTTTGTCGTTTAATATTGTTGAGCCTTAAATTACTTTGTTTTCATTAGCCTCAATTTACTTTAGGTCAATCATCTCATGGCCAACTAAAGGCCACTAGATTATGTGGCCTTTAGTTTTTATGTGCGTTACCAAGTGGAATTACTTTATATAACACAGCTTGATATAACACAGCTTGGCGGCATGATTATTAAGGGGACTTGTCAGCAGGTGCACGTTGCTCAAGCTTATTAATATGCAGATTGTCTCGGTCGAACACTTGTCCTCTGAGAATAATCTTATCGATATCGTCGTAGGCATTAACAGTTTTAAGCGGATTACTGTTTAACAGCAATAGGTTTGCACGTTTGCCTTTTTCAACGGTGCCATAATCCTGCGATAAATTATACAGGTTGGCATTATTTATCGTCGCAGCCGCCAAAATACCTTTTAAATCAACACCTGCCTTGTGCATATCGGCTAATTCCCAATTGGTTGCTAGCCCAGGTTGAGAAGCAAAAGTTGGTGCTGGCGGTGTATCAGACCCCAGCAAAATGGTTGCACCATGGTCATATAAATACTTGAGGGCTCGCTGGCCGTTGATTTGCTTTGCACTGAATCGCTCGATGATCAGTTCGACAGGTGGCTTGCCCCAGTCTTTGTGCATTTCAACATTAAACCATTGGCCTGCGTTTGATTGATACCAAGCTATTTGCCACGGAGGTAATACGGTTTTGTATTCAGTTTGGTCGATATGGTCTTCAACCATTAGATCGGTCAAGGATCGGATAACATTTAACGTCGGCTGATAGGCGATATCGTGGTTAAGAATTTTGGTAAGAACACCGCTAACTTTAGGGGGAAGCGCTGCTTCAGTTGATAACTTTTGCTCTTCTAACCAATTCCATAGTCCATGTCCCATCACTGAAATCTCGGCGTTTGCCGCAATATCCTGCATATCGGTTGCATTGGCATGTGCCATGGTTGGTAAGTTGAGTGTTTTTGCGTACTGTGTAAGCTCATTTAATGTCGCTTCACTTACCATTGGTATGTTGTCAGCCAAATCAAAGCCGTTTTCAATATACACTTTTGCACACACAGCGCCGTCGTTTTTTAATCTTAACAAGCTTTGTTTGGCTTGATGCGCATGAGTTATCGCCTCGGTCGTTTTAGGATCTGTGTCTTGGGCTAGGTAGTATGGACGCTCATGATGTAGATGTTTATGAAGAATGCCTTGAGCGTTATAGCCATTAAATACAGGCATAGCACCACAGAAAAATGCATCGGGTGTTAAACCACTTTCATGAAACCGCTTAATACCGTCTTTAGTATTTGACGGGTCGATAAGTTGCGTAACGCCATAATACAAATAATTAGTACCTTGTCTGGCTAGAAAAGCTGATTGCATATGCGCAGCATTGGCATCCGAAAAATCTATCCCCGGCATGGTTTTTAAGTGCACATGGCTATCGGTTAACCCCGGGATAAGGTATTGATCACTACCATCAATCACTAATTTTGCTTTTGGCGGCTTTGTTAAACTACCTATTTGGCTAATGCGATTTCCTTCAATTGCAACCCAATGATTGGCTTTGACACTTATTTGATGCTTATCAATAGGTGAAATTATTGTTGTACCTTCAATTACCAAATCAACGTCAGGCAAACTGGCTGAGCTTATATGAGTTGAAGCAGCGCTAACTGAGCTAGAAAAAGCTGAGCAATAAAAACACGCTAATAATCCATAGCCTAAAACTTGTTTTTTCATGAAATTCTCCTGTTAAAGGCATGACCTTAATAAAGGAGAGAATTCTGTATCTAAGTTATCTATAATAATTGTCTAAAATTTTTCTAAAATAATTAAAAAACAATACTATTCAGTTGCTTAAGTGGTCATCAATGGAATCTTTTCAGCTTGGGAATTGGCGTGTTTCACCAAGGTTAAATCAACTAACACTCGAGAATACCGAGCAAAAACTCTCCATTACGCCCAAGTTAATGCAACTTCTGCTGGTGCTTGTTGAACACAAACATCAACCTATTGGATTAGACGCACTAATTGAAAAAGTATGGCCGCAGCGTGTAGTCGCAGATAGTTCGGTTTACCAAGGTATTGCTCAGTTACGTAAAGTGCTTAGTGCGGACGACCAACACCAACAATACATTGAGCGCATTTCAGGGCAGGGCTATCGAATTGCGCCAGATATCGCGATTGAAGTCTATGTCGATGAGTCAGGCACGTTAGACTTAACGCCTGATTCACAGAACACTGCTCAACACAATAAGAACTGGTTGCTCGGCATTTGCACACTGTTGGTTGTGGCTGCATTGTTCATCGCCATCAATATTCAGAGTTATAGCCCCAAAAGAGAGGCTGACTCATCGCAATATTTTGAGCAGTTTACGTTAGCAAGTCACTTACTCTCTCAGCAAGATGTCGCACAGCTAGAACAAGCTAAACAAATTTATTTAGAGGTCATTGAGCAAGACAGAAAGAATGCCGAAGCACTTAACGGCTTGTGTAATAGTTATCGAATGTTAGCGATATATGGGAGTGTTACTGAGATTGAGCGAGACACCTTGTGCCAACCCTTGTTAGAAAAAGCATTTGCTCATGCTCCCAATAATGCACAAGTATTGGCTTCTGTGGCTCGCCAGCATTTTGAGCAAGGCCAAACCAGCCAAGCGGAAGCCTTGTTCGAGCAGTCTTTGGCAATAAACCGTAATGACGCCATGACTTGGCATTGGTATGGTCGCCTGAAACGCAATCAAAATCAGGTAACTGACGCGCTTGCGGCTCATCAACGCGCATTTAAGCTTGCACCGAATGATCCCATTGTGCTGCGCGGGCTAGCATATGCTTATTTAAACAACAGAGATTTAACTAATGCGCGAAAGTACTTTGAACGCAGTGTTGTAATTTCCCCTTACTTTAAGCACAAAGCACTGTATGAACTAGATTTTTACCCATTGAATCAATCGCGAGCTGCAAATTATTTAAATTGGTACAGGCAACATCAAGAAAGCTACGTTAAAAAATATCCTGCACACAAACTTAGTCACATTTTGTTCTTGTTAAGCGTAAATCAAGGGGCGTTAGCACAAAAGATTTTTGATCGGTTTGATGATGTTAATAGCGTGCCGCAACACTTTTTATTTTATGTAAAGGCATCATTGGCTTGGTATTATCAAAAACCAAACGAGGCGCTTGCTTATTTGCAGCAGCGCTATCAACTGGCGCCTGAGCAAAATCATTTTGTGATGCCTTATTTATTCGCTTTAGTTCAGCTTAATCATGCTGAAAAAGCATTAACGTTATTTAAAAAGCACTTCCCAGAAATAGTCGCACTCAAGCAGGTGACACACGAAAATATAGGGCAATATTTATTGCTTGCTAGGCTATATGAAGCGACAGAAAAAAGGCGTTTGTATCAAGACGCCTACGAGCGGCTACTAGCGTTTGAGCAAGAATCTACGCTTAGTATTGAGCAACAGCTACTTTGGAATGCGTTAAATGGCGATGATGCTAACAATGTCGATTTGCTCAACAAGTTACTGAATAATGGCTGGTTGCCTGATTTTAATGACAATATGTTCTCAATTGAGCGCTATCCAACACTTGCTGGCTCGAATAACAGTGCAAAAAGCTGGTTGGCTAAGCTAAGTAATATTCAACGTTGTATTTGGCAACATACGCAGTGTGAAACAAATTGATGTCTGCGTGCGGCGGTAAGACGGGGTTCTAAATTTATAATTGAACCAACTGTATTTAGGAAAAAATTTACTAATACAAGTTTGAGTTTAAACAGCCACATTGCAAAAATATGACAGAAATATTTCAAATTCAGCTTTGTGTCTCTAAAGTTTTGTTGTATCATGCCCGCCCAATCGAATAGCAGCAATGCTGTGCATTTCAATTAACTCATTTTATTTATTTCTCGCCCATCTGCTTATGCAGTCGGCGGTTTTGCGCGCGCATAATTTTTATGAGCTGAAATTATAAAGTGGAGTTGATGAATTGAGTTGCTGCATTCATCAAGGTTGGTACTCAACAGGAAGAGTTAAAACCTCACGAAAAAACACAACAATTTTTTTATTGAGGACAAACATGAACACCACTAAGTCGCCATTAAATCTGCGTCGTACTTTAAACCCTATTTCAGCCGCAATTACATTAGCCGTAGCCGGATTTGCTGCTACTCCTGTACTAGCGGAAGAAGCTGATACTGATTCAAACATTGAGTCAATTACCGTAACAGCGACCAAACGCTCTCAGGTTATTTATGAAGTACCAATTGCCATCAGTGCTTTCTCTGGCGATGCATTAGCCTCTCAAGGTATTAGCGACATCACCGATGTTGGTAAATTTGTTCCAAACCTAAACATTACTGGCTTCTCTGCAGGTCATAACTCATCTGCTAACCCGTTTATTCGTGGTATCGGCTTGCAAGATCACTTGATCACTACAGACCCAGGTGTAAGTGTTTACGTTGATGGTGTTTACTTAGGTCGCCAAGTTGGTCAAAACTGGAACCTTCAAAACATCGAGCGTATTGAAGTATTACGCGGTCCTCAAGGTACTTTATACGGTCGTAACTCAATTGGTGGTGCAATTAACATCAACACTAAACAGCCAGACGAAGAAGCAATCACCAAATTTAGCTCAGAAGTTGGCACACGTGGTCGCGTTAAAGCAAGCGTATTTACCAACCAAGCAATTACTGACAACTTAGCGATTAACTTTAACCTTGGTTACAACCGTCGCGGTGGCTTAGGTGAATTCATCAACCTACCTGATGCTAAGTATGATGTTGGTGAAAACCGTGAATACTACGGTCGTTTCTCTGCAAAATACACAGTAAATGAAGATTTATCATTCACGCTAACTGCTGATATGAATGACGGTGAAGGCGGTACTCGTCCTTACACTACGTTAATTGATGAACTACCAAACGGCCGTTACTACCAAAGTGGTCTGCGTAACTCTGATGTAGCGGCTGATCGTTACGACAACGCAACTGGCACTATTGAAACGTCAGAAGTGAGCAATGAAGCTGACGGTTTCTCATTAACTGCTGATTACAACATTACTGACGAGTTAGGTTCTAAGCTAATTTTCAGCAAGCGCTCTTCTGAGTATAAAGCGGGTCTTGATGATGACGGTACAATTGTCGCACTAGACCACTTCCCTGAGCGTGGTGAAGCAGACCAAACCTCTGTTGAACTGCAGTTCAATGGTTATGTTGGCGATGTCGATTTCGTAACCGGTTTATACTGGTTCGAAGAAGAAGGTAGCAACCGTCAAGATGCTGCAGAAGCAAGCTTTAACGGTGGCCCAACTAAACTTGAGTTAGACCAAAAAACAACAAGTAAAGCAGTATTCTTGAACGTTGGTTACGACTGGACAGATGAATTACGCGTTACAGGTGGTATTCGTTACACTGAAGACGAAAAAGAAGCTTCGGCAAATGTATTCGACCCAGTGGGCACTGTGTACTCTGAGCGCGATTGGGATGAATTCTCTTGGGAATTAGCGGCGAACTACACATTTGATAATGGTTTAAACTGGTACGGTACCATCCAAACAGGTTATCAATCAGGCCAGTACCCAGCGCGCCCATATTTCTTAATTGGTCAGTTTTTCGCTGAAGGCGGTTTTGACAACCTTGACCAAGCCGCGGCAGCAGTTCAAGCGAACAATGACTTCTTAGCAAGTGACAACATCAGCGCGATTAACTACGAAACGGGTTTCAAAGGTCAGCTTACACCTGATTTCAGCATGAGCGTTGCATTCTTCAATACTGAGTATGAAGATTTACCATACCAAGTAAACACAGCAACAGACTCTGGCTTTGACACGAACAACTTAATTGTTGAACAAACCTCTCGCGGTATTGAATTTGAAAGTACTTACTCAGTAACTGATAACTTCACGCTACACACGAGCTTTGGTTTTATGGATGTTGATGTAGATGAGCAAAACGGCATTAAGCCAGTTGCGCCATTAACACCAGACTTAACGGCATCAATTAGCCCATCTTACGAGTTTACGCTTGAAAACGGTGCGTTAATTACTTCGCGCATGGACATTTCATACCGTGACGAAATGTACGGTGAGCCAACTTCAGATGCACGTCGCATGACTGAAATTGAAAGTCGTACAACGGTTAACTTTGATATTAAGTACGCGCCAGCAGGTGCTGACTGGGATATCTCACTTTACGGTCGCAACATTTTTGATGAGCGCTACGAAGACGCACGCTTAAACACAGGTGATTACATCCTAGTGATCATGAGTAACGATGCGAGCGAGTTTGGCTTACGCTACTCATCAACATTCTAAGCTTGCTTATTAAAGCGTAATAGAGCAAGTTAGCTCTCAAAATGTAAAGCCAGTTAGCGGTAACGTTAACTGGCTTTTTAATGGGTAGCTTGTTAAAACTTTTGCTAAAGAATAAGTCAGCTTATTTAGGCTAGCTAAGGCTTATTGACTCGGGTAATTGCGCCTTGTAATAAGCGTTCGGTTTTAACAATAGCTCTGGTATGCGTTCCGCTACCAGCGATCCCTCCTTTATCATGCAGCTCCACTTCAAACTGATAAAGTTTTCCTGCCATGCCGATATAGGTTGCGATAGCTTTGACTTCTTGATTATTAGGCGTTGCGGCAAGATGATTAACGTTAACATTAACGCCAACAGATAATTCGTCACTTTGCAGCATAGGTTTCATTAGGCGAGCAGCTGATAATTCCATTAATGCAATCATTCTTGAGGTTGCGAACACTTCAGGAAAATTATCATGCTCATCAATTGGCAGGTCACTGGCAAGATCTTTCGATTGAACAGTGTAAGTTAATGCTAGGCTATCCTTAATTTCCATGGTCAATTCCCTATTATAGAAGTGGCTTTAAGTCCAATGCTTTGAGCATATCAATATAAGTTAGCTTATTTAATTAATTTCAGCATAGCTAATCTCAGTAAAGCTAACTAAGCGCTGAGCTCAATTAATGACGAAATCACACGAACGCCACTAGGTGCAAGTTCAGACGAATTTCTTCTGAACCAAATCGATTGAATGCCAGCATTCAGAGCGGGCATTACGTCTTTGGTTAAACTATCTCCTACCATATAAGTGGATGATTTATCGGCATGAATTTTAGCCAGTATCGCAGGAAGAAATTCAGGTTCGCCTTTAGCAATGCCAAGGTTAGCTTGGCAAAAGTAACCGCTAATAAATTGATTCAAGCCGACTCGCGCAAACGCTTGTTCGATTTCTTATGCTGAAGATTCCGCTGCACCAGTCGCAATATAAATTGCAGCATGACAGGCAAGCTGTGAGAGTAGTTCATACGCACCATCTAACGCTTGAACGTTTTCCCATTCACACATTTTGCCCTGCGCAGTGGGAAAATCTACCATTAGGGTATCTCCCCAATCAAACAGATATATTGGTTTCATATTGCTCCTTATTGAGTGCGTATAGGTTTATCTTCAAATACTTAATGCTAAATAGTACTTATCAGCTATGTTATCGTTGCAATTGAAACATAGGATTATAAATAACTCCCAAGGGGTTCCGAATGGGTCTTGGACGACGCCAAGTTTGACACCACCACCAACATCAGTGATCGGGTTAAGTTGCTTGGCAACTAGATCGAGTAGTTTTTGGTAAGTGGCTTCAACGTTGTTAACTCCCCAATAAGCGATGACAATTGAGCCTTTTTGTTTCTCGGCAGTCGGTATTAAACCAAGTGCTAAGCCTCCAATATTAAAGCCAACATAGTAGGGCTCGTCAAAATATGGGTCAATGCCGAATGCTTCAGCATACCAGTGCTTGGCTTTATCAACATCGTCCACCGTATAAACGCTTGTTCTTAGACCCAGAATTTGAGCATCCTTTGAATCAGGTTTTAAGCCCTCCGAGTTAGATTGACTATTGGCAGAAAAAGATAAATAAGGAAATAGCAGTAGAATACAGATTAATTACTTCATTAGTTTTTTATTCTTTTTGATAAATTGTGATGGTTTTTTCACGTTAAGGCAGGGGTACCTAATCCATAAAATCTACCTTTAATTGGCGAATCGATGCAGTATTGAAGTAAGTTAAAGCAAATTAAATAGCATGCGTGCTGTGAAAGATGACGCAGACTTATCGTTAGAGGTTGAGGGGGGGCTGGATATTTGAACGATTTACAAACAAAGTGCACAAGTTTATCGTAATTAATCAAAACAAAAATAATTAAAATGGTAAGGATAAAGTATGTGGAAATGGATAGGGGTTGTAGTCGCGGTTATAATTGCAGGTGTTACAGGCTATTGGCTTAGCCTTGATAAAAACATCCGATATTTGATGTTAAATCAGCCGGAAAGTACCAATGTTTTATTTTGGACAACTGCACAGCGCGATGCAGGCTTTCAAACATTGGAAAAGTTAGATGTTATTCCTTTTAATATTATTGAAAAGGGTAAACTGTCTCATGAGCTAGCTATTGAGCAGCCATTAGTCGTAGCTGATGACGCTATCGAGAAGTTTTTCAAAGAGCAGCGAATTGCTGGCCTAGTGGTATTACAAAATGGCGAGCTTCGCTATGAAAAATATGGGCTCGGCTTGACTAGCGATGATAAGTGGACCAGCTTTTCTGTGGCTAAATCGGTTACTTCCACATTAGTCGGTGCTGCCATCAAAGATGGTTATATCAACAGCCTAGAAGATAAGATCACTGACTATATTCCAGACTTAAAAGGCAGTGCCTACGAAGATGTTACTTTGGCACAGGTATTGACCATGACATCTGGCGTGGCGTGGGACGAAGATTACGAAGATCCAAATTCTGACGCGTCTAAATTTAACTTTCATACCCCTGAGCCCGGCATAGATGCAACCGTTAGTTATATGCATCTGCTTGGCCGTGCTAACCCAGCAGGTACAACATTTGTGTATAGCACGGGCGAAACGGGTTTAATTGGCTTACTGGTGAGTAATGCCACGGGCAAGTCATTAGCTAGTTATCTGTCTGAAAAAGTCTGGTCAAAATTGCCAGTTCAACAAGACGCTTCTTGGCTACTTGGCCCAACAAATCAAGAAATAAGTGGTTGCTGTATTCAAGCAACAACACGAGATTTTGCCTTATTTGGTGATTTTGTGCTTAATGGCGCGCAAGTCAATGGTGCTTCTATTGTGCCTGAAGACTGGTTTGCTTCAGCCACCACTAACCAAGTTGAGCTAGGTGAAGGAGACGGCTATGGCTTCCAATGGTGGACTTCAGCAAAAGGACATTTTGAAGGCAAAGGTATTTTTGGCCAAGGGCTATATATCGATCCTGAGCACCAACTAGTGATTGCTGTTAATGCCAACTGGGAAGGGGCGATGACGCCTGCGAGCTACCAATCAAGAAAAGCCATGTATCAGTATTTTGCTGAGCTTTTTGCAAATAATAGCGATAATAAAGTGGCAAGTAACTAACTGAGAAAGTTGGCTTATTGCAGCTTTTAGATGAGTTGTAAAAATCCAAAATAAGCGCTGACAGCAGTTATCTGTCGGCGCTTATTCTTTTTGACACGCACTACTTGGCAGGAATTTTTGTTGCTTGCCATGCTACCACTTGCCAGCTGCTATCGCGTTTTAGCAAAGTACCGGTATTAAAGTAGGTTTGTTTAACAGCGTTAGCCTTGGCATTTTCTTTGTGCATGAGTTTAAATGCGACAATAGCAGTATCGCCGTAGACGCGAATATCAGTATCTTCTGCCCAATAGACAGGCGGTAAAGTATCGCTATTTTCACTAGCTGCTTTGTCTGCTTTGTCTGCTTTTATTCCCTGAATAATATAGCTTTTATCAAAGCGCGTACCAGACGAGCTAGTGTAGATAAGATCATCGGCCCAAAACCTTTGATGATTAGCTAAATCGTCATTAACTGAATTGGCTAAAAAGTCATTCAGTAATTGGCTGATTACTGCCTTTTCGTTGGTTTTTATATTTGTTGTTTGATTGTTAGTCGCCGCGGCAAAAGCGATGCTGCTAAATTGGCTACAGGCGATAAGTAGAAGGGCAATACTGAGTTTGTTCATTGGTAACCTTATTCTTTTTATTTGTTTGTTCTATATGTTGAATGGCTTTCTTGTGCCGTACTTATGAGAAATTAGCGCTTAATACGTTACTTATTCACCATTTGATGGCGGTTTTTCTTCCATGATGCCAATCAAATTCTCGTCGGGATCACGAATAAAACCAATCCATAAATCGTGATCAGGCATTTTGGCGGCAAACGCTGGTGGACGTTCAATATTGACTCTTTGGTCGCGTAATTGCTCGAAATACTGCTCTATATTAGTGGTGTGGTAATAGATTACCGAGGTGTGATGATCTTGCTCGCTTCCTTGCAGCGTTGTTAGCATTAAGCGAATATCGTCCAGCTCAAGAAACGCTAAGTTAGGTGGCACTTCAAAAGCCAGTGGGATATTAAGAATCTTGTGGTAAAAATTAACCGCTTTCGGTAAGTCGCTAATCGCGATAGCAATTTGTTTGATTGATAGATTATTGTCAGATAGCTTACTGGCGTCTTCTTGTGTTGGTTCCATCGCCGATATTTCCTAAGGCACTTATACTTAGTAATAGCATAGTTAGTATTATCAAAAGTATAAATGCTTGGTTTAAATGCTTGGATAGGTATTTATCTTCTTGTGGCTTATTCAGGTACTATCATCTCTAATGTGTAGCTTGACTGCTCGGTTCCCAATAACTTTTTCAACTGTGGTAGGGCGCTTTCTAGCTCACTGTTTAATTGCCATGGTGGATTAACAATAAATAAGCCAGTTCCTGTCATACCGTATTGCTCAGAATCTGGGGTTAAACATAGTTCAACTTTCATTACATTTTTTAGTTGGCTATTGGTGATACTGGCTTCCATCGCATCAATAAAATGACGTTGCACAACGGGGTACCAAATCATATAAGTACCCGTGGCAAATTTTTTCTGAGCTTTGATGACTGCATCTACTGCTTTTTGATAGTCGTTTTTAATTTCAAATGGCGGGTCGATCAGCACCACAGCGCGGCGTGTCGGCGGTGGCAGCTGCCTTACCAACCCGGCGTAACCGTCTTTTTGAAACACATTGGCTTGTTTCCAACCCTGACAAAATTGCTCCAGCAGGGCGATATCCGTATTGTGTAATTCGAACAAACGGGCGCTATCTTGCTTTCTGGTATGGTATTCGGCAACCGCTGGCGAACCGGGATAAAGGCTTAAACCTTGCTTGTTAAAGCTTTTGATCAGCTCCACGTAGTTGGCGAGTAGTGGGGTTAGGTTAGGCGCATCGTAAAGCTTGCCAATACCTTGTTTATACTCGCCTGTTTTTTGTGCGTATTCATCTTGCAGCTTGTACATGCCAGCGCCAGAGTGAGTGTCGATATAACTGAACCCTTTTTCTTTTTCAGTCATATAGTTCAGCACATAGTGCAACACACTGTGTTTTAGTACATCGGCGAAATTGCCGGCGTGAAAGGCGTGGCGATAACTTAGCAAAAGAATTCCTTACTGAATGGTATGTGGTAACTGATAATGGGCAAGATAGGCTCTGGCGATATCTTTGCGATGCTTAATCACATGTTTGAACGTAGTTGACTCGCTGTGAGCGGCGAAATAATGGTACTGGCCACCTTTTTCAACTACGCCAACAAACCAGCCTTGTGCCATCGTTGGGCTAAAGGTTCCTGCCCCAGTTTTACCGTAAATTTTATAATCAGGTGTGTCGTGATTAAGCATTAATGGCTTAAGTAATTCAAAGGTACTGGCTTTTAGCGGCAGTTGTTTAGTGTACAGTCGCTGTAAAAATTGCACTTGTTCGATAGGGGAAATTTGTAAGCTCACGCCCAGCCAGAATAAATCGAGACCAGCGCTGATATCGCGGTTACCGTAATCGAATGCATTAAGGTAATTCTTCATGCGCTCACTACCTACTTGTGTCGCAATAGCGCGATAGATAGGCACATTGGAAACCTGATAAGCTGAGCGCAAGGTATGCTCGCCTGCCGTCCAACTGCTCGGCCACCATTTTTCTGGTGGGTAAGTGGTGGTGTCAGCGCGCATGGTCTGCTCGAGGTCGCGAACAATACCTAAATCCAATGCGATCAACGAATTCGGAATTTTAAAGGTCGAAAATGGACTAAAGCGAGTGTCAGCCCATTGTTTGTTACGAACTATTAACTTGTCTTCAGCCGTAAGCAGAACGAAAGCACATTTGCTGTCTGCTTGTTCACAAGGCAGACTCGCTGGTGTGTTCGCTTTTTCAGGTGCAGCTACGGTAGCATTTACACCTGTTAAATAAACAACCGTACTTAGTGCAACGCTTGATAGTGCCTTGCGCAGTTTTTCCATCTTTATCGTCATTGTCTTCCTTAAGTTACCCTTATCCTTGCTTAAACTAATTGTGTGCCTAGCTCATTTTATTTAATCGGACTAATAATTAGTGAAGTGCCGCACGAAATGGCAGTTTTTCACAAATAGCCGCTTCAGCAATTAATATTTCTTCCAAGCGCACGTCTACCTCGGCTTTGTCGAAGTATTCGTACGCCAGTTCAACAAATAAGTTTTTATGTTTTTCTTCCGATTTGGCAATAGCAACGTAAAAATCTTTGTCTTTACCTGCTGGTAATGCCTCGGCTACTAGTGCAAAACGCTCATGACCACGAGCTTCAATAACACCTGCTACTAACAAACGATCCATTAAAAATTCATCGCGACCACGACGAAATAGTGCGCGAATTTCTTTGATGTAATTGTCTTTTTTATCGTCAGCCAGTTGTACATCACGGGCGATTAATAGCTTTAATACTTGTTTAAAATGAATCAGTTCTTCAAGCGCTAAATCTGTCATTGCCTTTACCAATTTCAGGCGATCAGGATAGTGAGATAGCATTGACATGGCCATGCCTGAGGCTTTCTTTTCTGCGGCAGCGTGATCTTGCAAAAAGGCATCAAAATCTGCCATTACAGCTTCGGTCCATTCGAACGGGGTGTGGTACTTCAATTCAAACATAGCGATATCGTCTTCTAGAACGTGAATTACAGGAGTACTAGCAGGTTATTTTACTAGCACTATAAAGGGCGGAGATTTTACCAGTGTTAGCGCTTTTGGCAAAGCATTAACAGGGCTGCTTGCCTGCTTTTAAATGGTTAAATGGGCGAGTTGGCTATCAATGCGGCCATTGCGGGTTGATGCTATTTTTAGCGGATGAGTAATTTTGTTCCAAGCAGTGACTTTACCTTTCATATTAATCAACGGAAATTCCCCTTGCGTGTCACTGGGTAATCCTAAAAACGCAATAAGCTTGGCAAAGCTATCAGGCGCTGCAATATCTAGGGTTAATAAGTCTTGTGGGCGATTGGCAAAATAGTGAGTGACACCTTGTTGGTGGTTAGCGTAACAAGCCTGTAAAAATTCATCGCTGGCGATATTTTCTTGCGTGAGCGGCGCAAACACTTGGTTAAAACATCGCTTTAAATGAGGGTTAAAACCGCCATCTTCACGTTGCAAATTGTGAAACATGCGGCTTAGCAATTGGTGAATCGAGGGAAGCCACTTATCAAGATCACGGGTTAAATAAATAAACTTGCTGTTAGGGTAGTGTTTATCTAATGCTTGGTAATCGCAAAATACTGGCGTATCAGCAATCACTTGGGCTTCGTCAAGACAGCTTTGCAAATAGGCAGTATGTGCAGTTTTATACCCCAGTGCTAACATAGTGACACATATGCTAGTCGTTGCAGTGCGCGGCAAACCAATGATCCAGATTTTCGATGGCGCTGATAAATCCTGAGTAAGAGAAGCCGCAGGAAAGCGTTGAGTTGATTGCGGGTTGTTCATAAACAGCAAAATTGATCAGAGTGAAAAACAAATAAGATGATAAAACCGAGAGATTATAGCAAATCAACTTAGCTTAACTAAAGTAGACTCTCAAACTGGGTTCTTAAAAGCAGACTTTTCTATAGGCACTCTCTCCAAAGACATCCTCTCCAAATACGCAGAAACAGAAAGGAGTCGTTCGCCTTGCCAGTTGAGTCTATATCCAGCGACGCACTTGTGTGCAGTAATCTTGGTAAGGCTCACCAAATAGTCGGTTAAGCATTCGCTCTTCCGGTTTAATTTGAAATTGCGTCATATAGCCAACAAATACGCCACACCAAATAAGCGTGAAGGGATGTTGTAAATACACGGCGTAAGCGATGAGCATCAATAAAAATCCTAAGTACATGGGATTACGTGTAATACGGTAAATGCCTGTGTTAACTAGGCTTGAAGCATCACTTGGCGTCATCGGGTTTACCGTCGTTTGGGCTTTTCTAAATGCATAAACGCCAGCAAAAATAACGAAAGCGCCAAGTAACAATAAAGTGCCAGCAAGTTGAACGCCATAGTGGTTTGTAGAGGTAAAGGCAAAGTGCGGCAATAGTTGTTGAGTTAACCACATCAGAAGCAACGATATTACGACCAACAACACTGGTGGTATTTTAAGTTCGAGTTTTTGCATATATCCCTATTTCCTTCTTGTTTTATTCTTTTTATTTCATTTGATAAGCAGATCAACACGGCCTAGCCGTTGCCAATAAATGTGTACGCGGTTCAAGCCTAGTTTTGTCGCTAAACTCACCGGGCTAAACTAGCGCGTATCAATCGCTTAGGTATATACTGCCAGTCCCGAATATTCTAATAAATATTATTTTCATGAAAAAATTATCTTCTGTAATGCTAGCCAGTGCAGCTTTGCTGTCGGTTGCTGGCTGTAATGATAAGCCTGCAACTGAGGCGGAAAGCGCGACTAAAGCCGAAATGACAGCCGAAATGGCAGCAAAAGCTGCGATGATCAATTCACCTGAAGTGTTTAATCAAAGCTATAACAGCATCAATGGTGAACAATTAGCAGAGCATGTCAAAGTGCTAGCGTCAGATAAATTTGCTGGTCGTGCGCCATCAAGCATTGGTGAAACTCTAACACTGGAATACCTAACTGAACAGTTTAAAGCCTTAGGGTTAGTGCCGGGTAATGGTGATAGCTTTTTACAACAAGTACCTTTAGTGTCAATTGAAGCGTCGACTGATATGGCGTTATCAATAGGCGGTAAAGACTACAAATTTAAAGAAGATATGGTAATGAGCTCAAGCCGCATTACTGAGCTGTCTGAGCTAAAAGATTCTGAGTTAGTTTTTGTTGGTTACGGTGTGAACGCGCCTGAATATAACTGGAACGATTACGAAGGGTTAGACGTTAAAGGTAAAACTGTGGTCATGCTTGTTAATGATCCGGGTTTTGCCACCAAGAACCCTGAGTTATTTAATGGCGAAGCCATGACGTACTACGGCCGCTGGACATACAAATACGAAGAAGCCAGCCGCCAAGGCGCAGAAGGTGCAATTATTATTCACGAAACGGCACCAGCATCTTATGGCTGGAACGTGGTGAAAAATTCATGGACTGGTGCGCAATTTGGCTTCCAGCGTGATGATAACAACATGGGACGCATTGCCGTTGAAGGTTGGATCACCAGTGAAGTTGCCACCGAGTTATTTAATAAAGCGGGTTTAAACTTTGCTGAAGCGAAAATGGCCGCAGCAAAAGGCAGTTACCATGTCGATATGGGTGATTTAACGGCTTCTGTAACCGTGAAAAACACCATTAAAAAATCCGTATCCAATAACTTTATCGCGACCTTACCGGGTACTAAAAAATCAGATGAGCACATTATTTACAGTGCCCATTGGGATCATTTAGGCACCGATACCGCGCTTGACGGCGATCAAATCTATAACGGCGCAGTCGATAACGCGACAGGTACAGCAGCACTGATTGAAGTGGCGGAAGCTTTCACTAAATTAGATGTAAAGCCAGAGCGCTCAATTACTTTCTTAGCAGTAACAGCTGAAGAACAAGGATTATTAGGCTCAAAATTCTATGCTGCGAATCCTGTTATTCCAGCCAACAAAACCGTTGCCAACATCAATATGGATGCACTGGGTGTTAATGGTAAAAGCGCAGATGTTGCGGTTTATGGTTTAGGTCAATCTGAGCTAGATAACTACTTAACGAAAGCGGCGGAAAAACAAGGGCGAGTCATTTCAGGTGATCCTCGTCCAGCGGCGGGTATTTACTACCGCTCAGATCACTTTGCCTTTGCTAACATCGGTATTCCTGCGTTATACGCGAAAAGCGGTGCTCAGCCTGCTGATGAAGCAACAGCGAAATTACGCGAGATGTTAGATCCAAAACTGAAGAAGTGTTACCACAACCTGTGTGACGAATACTCAGATGAGTGGGATTTATCTGGTGCGGTGCAAGATATGCAGGCATTTTTTGAAGTTGGCTATGAGTTATCTAGCGAAAACGTATGGCCAAAATGGAGCGAGAGTTCTGAATTTAAAAGACAGTAACTACCGTTTTTTAATGATTTAAACGCCTCGCTTACACCATGAAGGCATACCATTAAAGCATGCGATTAAAACCAGTGATTAAAAGGGAGCCATAGTGCTCCCTTTTTTGATTCTATTCGTTAATTGTAAGTGAGCATTATTAGTTAGCCGTGCGTTATATTCAATCTCATAGGGATGCGCACTGGTCAAGACTAGGTTCGCATAGTAAACTTTTATTGAAAAGTTAGGGAATACAAGGAGTTGTTTTGATTGCCGTAGACAATTTAAGCTTTAGTCGTTACCAAGGTGGTCGTGAGTTTCCAATTTTGCGAGAGTTAAGTTTGTCGCTTAGTAAAGGCGAACAGCTTGCTTTACTAGGCGATAGTGGCTCAGGTAAAACAACATTACTCCATATTCTCGCGGGCTTATTACCTGCAGGCAAAGGCTCGGTGTCTATTGACGAGCTTGAGCTTACCGAAATGGGGGATACGGAGCTTGCCTTATATCGTCGTCAATTGGGGCTTATTTTCCAACATTATCAATTGCTTGATTGCCTAACGGTTAAACAAAATATTCAATTTCAATTTCAACTAAATTTTCCAAAGCAAACTGCACACGAATTTGACGCACTTGTTGAAGCACTTGGTTTAGCGTACAAGTTAGATGCTATGCCGCATGAGTTATCAGGTGGTGAACAGCAGCGCGTAGGCATTGCTAGAGCATTGCTTAATCAGCCCAAATTAGTGCTTGCCGATGAACCCACAGGCAATTTAGACCAAACCCGCTCTCATCAGGTGGTTCAGCTACTGACTAAACTTTGCCGAGAGCGCAACATTAATTTGGTAATGGTAACGCACAGTCAGCAGCTTACTGACTATTTTGATCGCGTTGAAATTTTAAGAGACGGCCAATTTGCTTAGCTCAAATACAATGCATGCGATTGATGTGAATGCCATTTGGCGAATTCTCATCACGCATTTCGCTTTTTATCGCCAGCGCCCGTGGTTAATGGCGTTATTCGTATTGGGCTTTAGCCTAGGTAGCGCGCTACTTACGGCAATTACAGGGCTGAATCAAGAAGCTAAAACCCGATATAGCCATTCTTCGACGCTTATTGAAAACCCCGTTACGCATATTATTCAGCCGCTAATTGGCCAAGAACACCTCCCCGGTGAACTATGGCTTAATCTTCGAAAAAACGGATTTACCAGTGCGCAGCCAATTTTACGTGGCAGGTTAACGACAACAACAGGGCAAACGCTCAATATTCAGGGTATAAATTCACTGCTCTGGCTGCAAGCAGGAACCAGCAGTCAGCAACAAAAGCAGCAACAAGAGCTGGTTAGCCGTTTATTTGATTCAACTAGTACCAGCAATTCAAATGACGCAGATTACGATGACATGAGCTTTGCTAATAATGTCGCGTCACCAAGCATTTATTCACCGCTTACAACCTTGTTTGTTGATAGCCAATTCAAGCAAAGGTTAGCAACCAAAACAGAAAACGGCGACGCGGCAGCAAATGGCGAAGTGGCAGTAAACACAGACGAGGCAAAATTGGCACCTGTGTTTACGCTCAATGCGCAACAGACTCAGCCACTAATCAAATTTGTTGAGGGCATCGGGCTATGGGCAATTACCGACTTAGCACTTGCTGATCATTTGCTCGGTGCACAAGGTCAGTTGAGTTTTATCGAGCTTAGCGAGTTAACACGCGATCAAGTTGGCATTATCAAAGCGTTAATTGATGGTCAAGCGAGGTTAGTTCAAGCAGATCAACAGAATTTTGATGTGCTTTCCGGTGCGTTCTTTTTCAATTTAACGGCGCTGGCACTTTTGGGTTATGTTGTTGCCGCGTTTTTAAGCTACAACGCGATTAAACTCACGCTGTCGGCGCGCAAAAAATTACTCAATCAACTGTATTTACTGGGCTGCTCGAAAAAAAGCATTCAAATGAGTTTAATCATCGAGCTTGTCGCTGTGAGTGTGATCACCGCCTTGATTGGCGCTTGGGGTGGCTACCTCATTGCCAATACGCTAGTACTCGATGTAAATCGCACATTAATGGGACTTTATCAGCTAGAAAAAGCCTTAGTGGTTAACTGGCAATGGACAAATGTTGCTATTGGCTTTTTACTAAATGTTTGTGCGTTAGCCTTTATGTTGATTAGCCAAATTAAGAGCTTAAAACAATATCGCCAAACACTATTTATTGCCTTGCTGTTGCTGACGAGCGTTAGTTTTTTGTGGCTGTTTAAATTTGCCGACACTAAGTTTCAAGCCTTACTGCTGTGTTTTACTATTTTGGTGTGGTTTATTCTATTGGTGCCAAGGTTGCTTAATGGTTTATCCAGTATTCGCTTAAGCGCCAGTAAAACGGGCATGCAACACCCATTAATTCAGTGGCTACATGGTGATACGAAACAACATATTAGCGATCTCACCATCGCAATTGTGGCGATATTAGTCGCGTTGGGCAGTGCGATTGGCATGCAGATTATGGTGACAAGTTTTAGCAAAACACTGAATGCCCATTTGGAAAAGCAACTAAGCGCTGATATTTATTTACGCACAGATAAGGTAACTGCGGAATTTCGAGCGATGCTGAGTTCCCAGCCAGAGGTTAAGCAGGTGAGCGTTTATTTCCAAAGTGATGGTGAAGTGCAAACGCTACCTGCCAAACTCGCTAGTTTTGGCGATAGTCACTTAGATTACCAGCATATTTCACTAACCAGCGGCAAGCCAGTAAATATCAGTCACTTTGCTGAAAATGGCTGCTTGGCTAATGAACAAGCAAGCATTAGATTTGGCATCAAACTTGGCGATATAGTGCTCTTCAAACAGAACGCGATAGACTTTCCGTGTCGTATTTCGGGCTTTTTCTACGATTATGGTAATCCACTAATGTCACTTTTTACGCTTGAAGCTCGCCATCAATTAGCAAAGCTGAGTGGCCGTCATTATGGTTACTCGATTCGATTGGCTCAGGAAGATACATCGGTTGAGCTTTTTAGTGAGCGCTTAATCAACGAGTTTAATCAAGACAGCAGCAAAATCTTACCCAATAAGCGCTTTAAACAATTTGCCAATGCACTGTTTGAAGACACCTTTGTTGTCACCAAAGCCCTCAACGCCTTTATTTTAGCGATTGCATTGCTCAGCCTTTGCACCAGTTTATTGAGTTTAGGCGCTAACCAACGCAAACAGCTCGTAATATTGAATCATCTGGGGGTAACGCAGCGTCAGCTATTGATAATGAAGCTTTTGCAAACCAGTATTATTGTGGTGTTTACTGTGTTATTTGCTTTACCGTTAGGGCTTGCGCTTGGCGTAGCATTGCTAAAATTTGTGATGCCGATTGCATTTGGCTGGACGATACATTTCCATTTGGATATTCCGGCAATTATACAAACATGTTTGCTGCTAATGGTTGCCGCTATGGTCTGTGCCTATCTTCCCCTGCGGCGATTGGCTCATCGCCATGCAATTCGCCGTTCATCTAGCCGTTCACCTAAGCGGCTAAAGAGTTAGTCAAAAATCATGGATAGAATCACCGTGAAATCTCAATCCCTAAGCATGTTAATGATAGTGGCTATGTTATTCATACTTGGCTGCCAGCCAGTGAATAAGACAAATAATAAAGCAGGCGAAAGCTCTGCATGGCAAACGGCAAGCGGTGAACCGGTTAAAAAGGGAGTGCCCTTGGTGTTTCCTCAAGACCATGGTGCTCACCCAAATCAAGGTATTGAGTGGTGGTACTTAACCGCTAATTTAACCGCAACCAATGGCGAAACCTTTGGCGTTCAGTGGACGTTATTTCGAACCTTAATGCCTATGCATAAAACTGCTGAAAAGTTAACGGAACCTTCAATCAAAGATCATTCCACTCAAACACAACTCAACTGGTGGGATAACAATCTATATTTTGCTCACTTTGCTGTGCAGCACCAACAGCAGCACGTTGCCTTTGAACGCTTTGCACGGGCAGGGCAGGTAAGTGTGCGCCACACACCATTTATTGCCGAAATTGACAATTGGCGGTTGGCCAGTCAAGGCCGTTCATTTTTACCACTGACACTCAATGCCGCTCATGGTGATTATCAGCTCAATATCTCATTAAGTGATAGCCCGCGCGTATTGCATGGCGAACAGGGATATAGCCAAAAAACGGGCGCAGGACATGCGTCATATTATTACAGTTACCCATTTTTAGCGGTGAATGGTGAACTGACCTTTGCGGGTAAAAAATACCAAGTGTCGGGCAATGCTTGGTATGACCGAGAATGGTCTGCGAGCTTGTTAAGTCAAGAACAGCTCGGTTGGGACTGGTTTAGCTTAGTGCAAGATGAAGCCAGCCAAAATGCACATGAAATGATGAGCGCCAAGGTTCACAACAAAGAAAGTACTGACAGTGTAAAAGGATTAATGGTTTTTTGCATTCGAGGCGCAACACAAACTTATGATTATTGTAGCGGTAGTAAAATTAGTAAACACGGCAAGGTGAGCCAAATCAACCAAGGAGATGTTGATATTATCGTCGTCGATACCGTTACTATGGATGGCCGTAAATATCCTCGTAAGTGGCAAGTCAAAGTACCTGATTTGCCAGCCATATCAATAGAATCGGTCACGCGAGATTCACGCAATCAATTAACGTTTCCTTATTGGGAAGGACGAGTAAAGGCCAGTGGTGGCTTTAATGGGTTAGGTTATGCAGAGCTAACCGGCTATTAATTTGCTTCGTGTAACATGATAAAAACAAAATGATTTTATTGTTATTTTATTCAAATCGGGTGCTAAAATCTAAAGCATATACAACAGGATAATTAATAAAAGGAGGCTGTACTATGTACTTAGTACGCTTGATTTATGCGAGTCGCAAACCAAGAGATATTGTCGATGACAGTATTAATGATATTCTAGTCTCAGCTCGAAAACACAACAGTGCTAATAGTATTACGGGCTTATTGTGTTTCAACCGCAAATACTTTTTACAGTGCATAGAAGGCTCTCGTAAGAAAGTAAACGAAACCTACCAGCGAATATTAAAAGACGAGCGCCATGAAGACATTATCATGCTCGATTACTGTGAAATCATAAAGCGTGAATTTACTGACTGGAGTATGGGCTATATTCCCGATTCTTCATTAACTCACGATATCAATTTAAAATTCTCTGGTAGCTCTGAATTTGATCCATTCGAAATGTCAGGCGAAAGTGCGCATCAGATGATGTTGGAGTTAAAAGAACAAGTGCCTGTGGTTGATTAGTCAGTACGTTGAATGATAGTGCAATAAAGCTTAACAAAATGTAATCGGTCGATGGCTTTTATCGGCCTTTAGCAAAAGCCTATGCATATGTTGTTCACTACTTTATATATAAGCGTTTAATTTGAGTTGGCTGAGCTAAATAAAGTACCGCAGACAAATAACAGGTCAATATTGAAAGCGATGATTGAATAGCTGCCTTATATCAAATGACTGGTGAAGCAGGTGATTGTTAGCCCAGTTCTAACATGAAAAAATAACAGCCAAATACCATAAGAGTAAACAAATAAGAAAGCATGGCTATTCGTTCGGGAATCGCATGTAAAATTAGCTGAGGCATTATTTTTATTGATGTTAAAGAGGGAATAAAGAAATTCGAATACCGTTCAAATTTTACAACCATACTGTACGGTTTATTAACGAGTAACTTAACCCCACTCCAATAGGCAAGGATAAAAGTTGAAGCGCCTAATACTTCTATTGTTGCCATAAGTTCCATGCCAACCACTATTTCTGGCCCCGCTAGGAAAAGTGCAATGACTACGGCGATACCTTTCCAACCTGCGTTCACTATTTTATGCTTTAATTGGCTAAACATACTTACCTTCCTGCTTAATAGTCTAGTCAACTAGCTGTGCTTTTATTCCACCAGCGTTCGTCCTACCCATTCCCAATCGGGTGACTGAAAACTACTGAGATCGACAGGATAAATATCTAGGTTTACCGTGCCTATAATATGCGTTGAAATACTGGCAGGTGGATTTTTAACAAATATCAATACAGAGCTCTTTCCTTTGGTTTTAACGATGTGCTTGTATTCTTCATCAGTATTTAATGGATCAAATGTGATCGGAATAGTCAGGTATTGATAGCGATGAGGAGCCCTCCAGCCTTTAGTAATACGATAGATGTAATCAGGTTTAATGAATTGAAAGCTGTGCTTTATATCATCAGGAATATCGTTAAACGGAATAATTTCCGCAAGCATAATGGTTTCTGCCTCACTCTGTCGTGAGGCAATATATTCTTGTAGCGCTTGTTCATTCTCTTTCGCTAGCTCACCTTGAGTAAGTAAAGGTTGCGTGATTGGCTCGTAAAGTTCTAGGTTAAACTTAGCGATGTCGTAAGAATCGTAAATATTTGATAAAAAATCAGTTATTTCAATTTTCTCGCAATTAACTTTATTCAACTGCTCATACAGTGCCCCATTTAGTGCCTCGTTTTCTTCAATCCATACTTCTAGTTTCTCTAGGGTAATCTTAAGCTTGGCTTTAACTAAAATGCTCAATTCTTCTCTTGGCGCCAGTTCGGCGAACTCGAAATAATCACACTGTTTAGACACGGCATGCAAAAATTGTAGCCATTAGAGGCTTTCAACACCGGCTTTAACAGTACGTTGTTCTAAGTTGAGAAACTGCGCTGTTACTTGAAAAGAAAGGAGAAGTACAAGGACAGAGGCGACCACAAATCTCATTGTTACACCTCAATTGAGCTAGAAAGTTTGGAGTTGTTGAGTCGGGTTAACGGTAGAAATACCATTGTAAATCAAGTCCTTTTGACGCGAATTGCAAGTGCTAGCGTAATAGAATAGCCATGTTAATTCAATGGCTTATATGTACTTATAAACCTGTAGTTAGCACCTTATCTATTATTAAAATCAGCCACTGCGTTAAAAACCGTATTATTGCAACCTATGTCCAGTTACCAATATTCCATGTAACTGATACAGTTTAATACTGTTTTTGTTTGTAGCTTGGTTTAGCTAATATCCATCTCTTATTATTGCCAGCAAGCCGTTTTGTGCTTGCTGCGAGCACTGACATTCATCTGCAAAACACAGGTATTTATGAAACTGACGTCTTTTGACCCTAGCAACCAACAAGCTTTAGGTGAGGTAGAAGTTGCCACTAGTGAGCAAATTCACGAGTACATTCAAAGTGCAAAAGTCTATCAAAAGCAATGGCGACAATTGCCACTGGCTGAACGCGTTGAAATCGTATACAAGGCATTTATGTCGTTATCGCCGTATAGTGATGAGCTTGCAGTATTGCTGTCAAAAGAAATGGGTAAAGATATTGATCGCAGTACTAGCGAGGTACGCGGCGCTATTTTTGCGGGTAGTCATTATGCCAAAGAGGCAGGCGCGGCATTATCACCAAGAAATGATGGCAGTAATATAAGCTATCGAGCATTGGGTGTATGTGCAGTTATATCACCGTGGAATTATCCGTTGGCAATGGCTGTTAACTTAATAGTGCCTGCACTCATTGCTGGTAACACTGTGGTGTTCAAACCATCAGAGCAAACGCCATTAATTGCCGAGCAGTTCATCGCGCACCTAAATCATCACTTACCTAAAAATTTAATAACCATCGTTCATGGTGATGGCGCGGTGGGAGAAGTGCTAGCTGGGCATCAAGATATTGCTTTAGTTGCGTTTACAGGCTCGCAAGCGGTGGGCAAAAAGATTATGAAATCAGCTGCATCAAGTTTAAAACGCTTAGTAATGGAACTTGGTGGTAACGATCCAATGATCGTTTTAAAAGATGCTGATTTAGATGCCGCTGCACGTTTTGCCGTGGCTAGTAGCTTTGAAAATGCCGGGCAAATGTGTACATCAACCGAGCGCATTTATGTTGAAAAAGCCGTCGCTCAATGTTTTATAGACCGAGTTGTAACGATCGCCAGGTATTACCAAACAGGTGCCTGGGATGAACCAAACGCCCATATCGGCCCTATTGTGAGCAAAAAGCAACTGGCTAAAATTACAGAACATATGGAAGATGCGCGAGAAAAGGGCGCACATGTGCTACTGGGTGGTGATGTTAAGCAAGGCAACTTTTTTAACCCAACAGTGTTAACGAATTTGTCGCCAAACATGCTAATGGAACAAGAAGAAACGTTCGGGCCAGTTGTTGCTATTGCTGAGGTAGATTCCGTTGCTGAAGCCATTTATCGCGCGAACGACTCTGATTACGGCTTAGGAGCGGTAGTATTTGGTCGCGAACAAGTAGCAGAGGTTGCCAATCAATTAGAAGCCGGCATGATTGGTATTAACAAAGGTGCTGGTGGCGGTGGCGCTAGCCCTTGGGTAGGGGCTAAACAAAGTGGTTTTGGCTTTCACGGCGGCTTTGACGGTCATCGTCAATTCGCGCAAGTCACCGTCATTAGTTAGTGCCCCCAGCTATTAAATTAAAGCTAGTTAGAGAAAAGCTAGTTTGAGTAAAGGTTATCATTATATGTTAGGTAAAGGTTTTTATGTTGTTGAGCACGAGCAGGGAGCCGAGAACGATAATATTCAGCTTTGGGGCAATAAAGGGGAAAACCCTGCAGAGCTCAGCGCTAAAGCTTCAAATCAAGTAAATTTGGTGCCTGTACCTGAAGTGCCAGGTGCATTTCAATTGCTCAATGTATTATCGCATGAGGAATGTCATCGATTGATTGATATCGCTGAAACACTTGGCTTTAATCAAGATGCAGCGGTTTCACTTCCTAGGCATATTCGGCATAACGACAGTTTAACTTGGCTTACCGACAACACTACAGAGTCACTTATTTGGCAGCGTTGCCAAGCTGCAATGTCGGCTGGTATAGAAGTGATTGGTGGTATGGCGCCGCTTGGCATTAATCAACGCTTTCGTTTCTACAAATATGGCGAAGGTGATTTTTTCAAACCTCATACCGATGGTTCATGGCCAGGTAGTAAATTGATTGATGGTGTACACGTGCAAAACGCGTTCGACGATCGCTACAGCCAAATGACCTTTTTAATACTGCTTTCTGAAGACTTTGATGGTGGCGACACTCAATTTTGGATTAATGATGCAGAGCCTAGCAGACCTGCACAACGCGGTCAGCCAGCTAGGCAAGTGAATGTAAGAACCCCTGCTGGCAGTGTATTGTGTTTTCCCCACGGTATGCATCCATTGCACTGCGTGCACAGTTCAGAGCCAATCACGCGGGGAACGAAATACATTATTCGCACTGATTTACTGTTTCCACTCGATTAATAGCGTGGTGTATTCGTTTCGATAGCGCTGCGGTTTAACCAAAAATTTAGCCTAGCGCTCAACGTTACATTTTCTTATATGAAAACAGCAATGCCGATTATTTGCGGACTTCGAAAACTCGCGTTAGCTGTTGCTCTAGATCTGGCGTTTGGCAAAAGCCCAACGCCAGAGGGTAAGCCTGATTCTCTTCAACAAAAAACAAAGCAGGGAAGCCTTGAACCTGCAATTGCTGACTCATGGTAAGGTGCTGTTGTAACCTTTGTTCGATCTCTGGTGATAACAGCACTTGCAAAAATAACTGGCGCTCTAACCCTATCGCCGCAGCGCAATCTGCCAATGTATCGACTAACGCTGGATTTTTGGCTTGCTGGTAGTAGGCGGTTTGAATGGCTTTTACCATCAGAGGGGCATTGCCTTGCTGAATATGTTCAGCGCTAAGTACAGCGCGACAAGCAGGGTAAGTTGAGCGATAGGGCGTATTAAGCTGCCAAAAGTCGTGATTAAATTTTGCCTGTGATCTTGCTTCGATTTGGTGCCAATATTGAGCAATGGTTTGTTGAAGCTCAGCGGGCATTGGCATTGTGCTATCGGGAGCTAACCCACCCATGATCCACTCAACCTCTGCCTCTGGATGATTCGCCAGAAACGAGGTTAATTCAGGAGCAAATCCGTAACACCAACCACACATAGGGTCCATTACGTAGACTAGTCGCACAACTACCTCTTTTTATATCGGGTTATTTTATAGTACATATTGTTTTAAACATTTACTTTTTAATACATGCACAATTGCAAGCTAGCAACAATGCTTTACCATATATTCTATGGGGTCAAGCGCGTTGATGAGTTTACTATAAGTGGAACAGCATGATTTGCTTTGATGACTTCTGCTCCCTGTTGACTTCGAACAAAACGTAGAAAACTTTTTACTCTTTCTTTTGGTTTATCCGATGTTATTAAATACAAATTGCGAGTTAGCCCGTATGTGTTGTTAAGCACATTATCCGTTGTCGGTAAAATACCATTAATGCCGATCGGTGCTATTTTGTTATCGCTTTGTGACACTCTCACGAGTGTTGTCATCCCTATCGCGCCACGTTCATTTGCAATCGCTCGCGCCATTTGCCCAGATTTTTTCTTAATTTGAACATTTTTCGCAAGTGTTAACTGAGCAAAGCAGGACACTTTGGCCAAGAATACCTCAGAATCTACTTCATCCGCGGGCCTAATAAACGGTGCTATTGCAATGTCTGCGCCTCCAAGTTGTTGCCAATTCGTAATCGCGCCACTGTATGTCGCACATAACTGTTGCTCAGAAATCGAATCAACCTTTACGGTGTGATTCACTCCCATTACAACCGCAACTTTAGCAAAGGGATGCACGCGCAAATTTAGTTGAGCTAGTTGGCTCACGTCAAAACCATGGCTAGCCATTGCGATATCAATTTTATTGTTTTTCAACGCCGCTATACGTTTTTTAGGGCTTAAGCCTTGACCTATTTGAATATTAGGTGAGCTAGCACTTTCTAAATAGTGTTGAGCCAATACTTCAATAAGCGGCTTAACGCCGGTTGAACCATCAATCACTAAAGCTGCATTATTTTTTGAGTGGGCTGCAAAATTGACAACAGCAAGAAAAAATAGACTTAGCGCTAACTTATACAATTGGAAATCTCTTGGTGTAATTGGCATTTATCGTAATTAGACTGCCTATTTTAAAAACGAAAAAGTCAATCGCTTGATGTATCGAGGCATAATGGCCTCCTCATTGAGATAAGAAGGTGTCCACTAAAACGGGGGAGCTAAATTGTCCGTTTCAACGCCTTGTTACTCACTACCACTATAGTTGCAACATGCTACAATGAACCCAAATAATTAGGAGGAAATTATGGCAACAGCAAGCATTAGATTAGACCAAGACTTAGTTGAAAAAGCTAGCATTATGGCTAAAGCCTTGAACCGTACGACCCCCAAACAAATAGAGCATTGGGCTAAAATCGGTGAAATGATGGAAGACAACCCTGATTTGCCCTATGAGTTTGTACGGCAAGCAATTATTGCCAAGGCCGAAAAAGAAGCTGGAAAGCTAGAGGCTTACGAGTTTGGCTAAAATTACTCAAGTTTTACAAACCGCTAGCTTTAAGAAAGCAGCTAAGAAATTACACAAAAATCAAAAAGCAGATCTTGATAACGCTATACGTGAATTGATGATAAACCCTGAACTAGGAGAGCAAAAGAAAGGTGATTTATCATTTATGTGTACTAGTTCAGACTTGATCTGACAGTTACCCGTTTTTCAATCGGTGACTGTCAGTTTAGATTTGAGCTAAATTCTTCTCAGCCCAAATCGATTTTCCATCAAGTAATGTTTCAAGTGGCGTTCTGCCACAGCACATTTTGCCCTGATGAGTTCGATCATTATTGTAATAAACCATCCATTCGTCCAGATCCTTTTGTAATTCCTCTAACGAGCCATAGAGCCTCTTACGGAACGTAACCTGATAAAACTCCTGCAATATTGTTTTGTGGAAACGTTCACAGATACCATTTGTCTGCGGTGACATCGCTTTCGTTTTTGTATGATCGATATCATTTATTGCTAGATAAAGCTGGTAATCATGATGTTCAACCTTGCCACAATACTCAGTGCCTCGGTCTGTGAGAATGCGTAACATTGGTAGCTCGTGCTGCTCGAAGTAAGGCAAAACCTTGTCGTTGAGTATGTCAGCAGCAGTGATTGGCGTTTTCGTTGTGTAGAGCTTGGCAAATGCAACCTTGCTGTAAGTATCAACGAACGTCTGCTGGTAGATACGGCCAACACCTTTTAGATTACCCACATAAAACGTGTCCTGTGAGCCTAGGTAGCCCGGATGAGCCGTTTCTATCTCGCCACAAGCTTCATCATCGTTCTTTTTCTTCTCAAGTGCAGCAACTTGAGCATCGGTGAGAATGATGCCGTCGTTAGCGACTTTCTCTTCAAGCGCTTTCAGCCGTTTTTTGAAGTTTTCTAAGTCATGGCGCAACCAGATTGAACGCACGCCACTGGCAGATACAAATACGCCTTGCTTACGAAGTTCATTGCTGGTTCTGACTTGGCCGTGCGCGGGGTATTCAATGGCATAATCCATTACTGCTTTTTCGGTTTTTTCATCAACACGATTTTTTATATTTGGTTTTCGGCGGGACTTATCAATAAGCGCATCAATGCCGCCATCTTCAGCCAGCTCTTGATAACGATAAAATGTATCTCGTGATACGCCCATCACTTTGCAAGCTCTGGATACATTACCAAGTTCTTCAGCTAGGTTGAGCAAACCTGCTTTGTGTTTAATGATTGGATTGTTAGTATGAAGCATGAGAGTTACCTCTTTGTTTGTTTTGATTAAAGATTCAGCACCTTTATCAAAACGGGTAACTCTCTACTTTTCAAGAAGATGTGTCAGATCTTGTCTGAACTAATTCAATTTATGCGCGTATATAAGTTCAAGATGGTAAAGCAATTAACTTTGCTAGGGTACAGCTACGAAGATGGTGCCGTTGTACTTGAACTTCTCACCTTTGGCTCCAACGAAAATTTCTATCGGGATGCAAAGAGACTATTTTGAGTTATAACGCTTTAGTTAAACGGCTTGTAATGGTTGGCTTGTGTTTTTGCGTCTTTTGCAAAAACCGAGACAAGCGTTACAAGTCCGATTGAACTACTTGTATGCTTTACCAAAATCTCCACCAAGGCTTACCGTTGGAATTACTAGAAAATTCCTGATACCTTCTCTCGACCATGGCTGAGAAATGACTGAAATCATGCTCACTCTCGCCTTTAACATACATGAGAGCACCAAATGAATCTGCGTAATCCGGTAAGTAGAGCGCACCTTCCTTTCCATAGTATTCTTTAAGGAATTCATTGCCTTGATCGTTGAAATCTTCATCCGTTAACTTACTGTCGCACCAGCGCATAAAAAAATCTGTTGCGCTTATCTCATTGGCAATAACTTTTTGTAGATCACTATTACTTGATTCATCTTCAGTGTGAATTTCACCAGCCCATCCCTTTTGGAAGCACCACTTCATTATTAAAGCTATGTGAGTAGCTCCATATTCCTCTGGCGACCCCTCAGGAAATTCACCTCCATAGTGCCAGCTTGCATCGTCGTACTTCATAACTCTCCTTGCATATAACGCTGCGTTAAGCGGCAAATAACTGTTGGCTATAATGTTAAGCGAAGCGAAACCGAGACAACAGTTATTTGTCCGTTTGAACGCCTTGTTATAGGCCCAATACTTGAACTATACTACAGAAATACCATTTTTAGGTATATTTTGGTATCAGGAGCAAGTTTATGGCTAAAAACACTAGTATCACACTCGGCGATCATTTTGATGGCTTTATCGCAAACCAAATTCAAAGTGGCCGCTACGGCTCTGCAAGTGAAGTTATCCGCTCTGCATTGCGCTTGCTAGAAACACAGGAAACCAAATTAAACACTTTACGTCAACTACTAGCTGAAGGTGAAGAAAGTGGTATGGTTGACTATAACATGGATGATTTTATTGCAGAGTTAGATAATGAGAAGTAAACGTGAAGCCATTTCAACTTACTGCAAAAGCTAAGTCTGATTTAAAGGACATCGCTCTTTTCACACAGCGACGTTGGGGACGAGAGCAACGAAATATTTATATTAAACAATTTGATGAATCTTTCTGGCTTTTGGCAGAAAACCCTGATGTTGGTAAAAGTTGTGATGAAATTCGTTTAGGTTACCGAAAATTCCCACAAGGTAGCCATGTTATCTTTTATAAGCAGGTTGATAGTCAACACATTCAAATCATAAGGATTTTGCACAAAAGCATGGATGTGACTCCTATCTTTAGCACATAACGAATGATATGGACTCCCCGCTCGGCATCTTTCTCTAGCGAGTGTGCCATAGTGAAGTTGATTATTTGCTTCAATTGAGGAGAGTCCATATGTCACTAATTAAAGCAATTGGCATCGATTTAGCCAAATCTGTTTTCAGTATCCACGGTGTCGATAGTCATGACAAGTGTCAATTACGAAAAACCGTTAAGCGAAACAAACTGTTAGCTGAAATTGCTAAGTTGCCAGCGTGTATCATTGGTATGGAAGCTTGCTCTGGTGCACATTACTGGGCAAGAGAGTTTGCTAAGCTTGGCCATGAAGTACGCATCATGGCTTCAAAGTTCGTCATTCCATATCGCCAAAATGAAAAGAACGATGCCAACGACGCTGAAGCCATTTGTGAAGCGGTGACCCGCCCCAAAACGCGTTTTGTCACCATCAAAAGTGAAGAGCAACAAGCTGTATTGTGCTTACACCGTATTCGCCAAGGGGCTATCAAGGATAGAACGGCACTGATTAATCGCCTACGAGGTTTGCTCGCTGAGTTTGGCATTGTCATGCCCAAAGGGCGGTATCCAGCACAACATGCCATCACAGGTATTTTAGCAGATGCTGACAATGGTCTACCGCTGCTCGCTAGAGAGCTACTAAGTGACTTATGGCAAGACATTAAAGCATTAAACCAGCAAATTCTTAAACATGACCGAAAGCTCTACCAACTCGCGAACCAAATGAACGCGGCAAAACGCTTGATGAGTATACCTGGCGTTGGAGAAATCACGGCAACGGCGGTTGTTGCGACGGTGAGTGACGCAAAAGATTTTGATACCAGTCGCGCCTTTAGTGCGTGGATAGGGCTAGTCCCTAGGCAATATACGACAGGTGGGCAAGTGAAGCTTGGCCGAATATCTAAACGTGGCGAAAAACACATTCGCACCTCACTCATTCACGGTGCGCGAGCTGTAATAGCCAACTGCAAACATAAAACAGACAGAACGAGCTTATGGGTGAAAGAGCTGATTGAGCGACGAGGGTTTAAACGAGCAACCGTCGCGCTTGCGGCCAAGAATGCACGGTTGATATGGGCATTGCTGCGAAGTAAAAACGAATACCAAATAGATTATGTAAAATAGAAAAGATTGACGTTGTAAAGGTAACCCTAACGGTTAACCCCACCGCGTCTTAGCATGAGCGATTGACGATAACACGGTCAGACCGAGAGCATGAAAGCCTGTTTAGCCGGGAAGCGCATTTCTTGAAAGAGAAGACGCTGTCTAACGAATGAGGCCATGCTCAAGCGCAAATCATCAGGGCGATAGCACAAGCTGTTACGGCAGTATGCTAATAAACGCCGAATGTAGAGCTGCTGTCAGACTTTCTTGTTTTCAGAGACTGCTTGTGCTTGACAAAGGGGAGTCCATGTAGCCTTACTAAAAGGCGGAAAATGCTTGGCTAAACTTTGCGACGAAGGAGCACAAGCCAAGCGTTTTGCGTCCTTTTGAGTAACTTGTATGGATAATTACCCACCTAAATAACTATTTTCGGTAAAGAGAGACCCAAGCCTTAGCGGCAACTAAGGCCTTCTTTTACAGTAGTTCGATTGATTAATGGCTCCTCAATCGAGAGACCGATAACAAGAACGAACGCTGTAAAAGACTCCAAGCAACATACTCGAATAGTCTACTGGGTCTCGAACCCGCATTATGCAAGCAAGGGTTAGCTTATTATGAAAACAGTCATCAATCAAAAGATTCACGTTGGGGTAGATACAGGTAAGTACCAACTTGATATATATCTTCGTCCTTTGGACATTTACTTCACCGTCCCCAATGACGAAAAAGGGATTGCAGAAGCCATAAATCAGCTCAAGCAATACCCTGTTGAACGCATCGTCATTGAAGCGACAGGGCGGTTAGAAATGCCGTTTATTATGGCGTGTGCGAACAGCAAACTGCCGTTTGTTATCGCCAATCCTATTCACATCAAACGCTTTGCAGGTGCGATTGGACAGCGCGCTAAAACAGACAAACTTGATGCGCAGCTTATCGCTCATTATGGGGAAGTGATTAAACCAGCACTATCACAACTCAAACCAGCCACTATGCAAGTCATGAGTGATTTGGTCGCCAGAAGAAATCAGTTACTTGTGATGCAAACGATGGAAAAGAACCGCCTTCAGTCTTTGCCAAAAAGCTTATCAATGACCATCAAGCCGATACTTACCGCGTTTAAACATCAAATCCTAAAAATTGAAAAGAAACTCGTTGAACTCATCGAATCTTGCCCTGAATACCAGAAGAAAAATACGATTCTGCAAAGCATGACAGGTATCGGCAAAATAGCGGCCGCATCAATCATCAGTAATTTACCAGAGCTTGGCTATGTAACGGGTAAACAAGCGAGCAGCCTAGTTGGTGTTGCGCCGATGAATCGAGAAAGTGGCCGTTATAAAGGACAACGGAGAATCCAAGGTGGGCGGCACCAAGTGCGCACGGTGTTATATATGGCGATGCTGTCAGCGATTCAAAGTAATCCGGTGTTTAAAGATACCTATCAACGATTAGTTGGTGCAGGCAAACCTAAAAAAGTGGCGATAATTGCCTGTATCAGAAAGATGGTGGTGATATTAAATTCGATGCTCAGAGATGAAGTAATGTGGGAAGCGCCAAAAGCTTAAAAATTAGCTGTACTAGTTCAGATAAAATGTACTAGTTCAGACTTGATCTGACAGTTACCCGTTTTTCAATCGGTGACTGTCAGTTTAGATTTGAGCTAAATTCTTCTCAGCCCAAATCGATTTTCCATCAAGTAATGTTTCAAGTGGCGTTCTGCCACAGCACATTTTGCCCTGATGAGTTCGATCATTATTGTAATAAACCATCCATTCGTCCAGATCCTTTTGTAATTCCTCTAACGAGCCATAGAGCCTCTTACGGAACGTAACCTGATAAAACTCCTGCAATATTGTTTTGTGGAAACGTTCACAGATACCATTTGTCTGCGGTGACATCGCTTTCGTTTTTGTATGATCGATATCATTTATTGCTAGATAAAGCTGGTAATCATGATGTTCAACCTTGCCACAATACTCAGTGCCTCGGTCTGTGAGAATGCGTAACATTGGTAGCTCGTGCTGCTCGAAGTAAGGCAAAACCTTGTCGTTGAGTATGTCAGCAGCAGTGATTGGCGTTTTCGTTGTGTAGAGCTTGGCAAATGCAACCTTGCTGTAAGTATCAACGAACGTCTGCTGGTAGATACGGCCAACACCTTTTAGATTACCCACATAAAACGTGTCCTGTGAGCCTAGGTAGCCCGGATGAGCCGTTTCTATCTCGCCACAAGCTTCATCATCGTTCTTTTTCTTCTCAAGTGCAGCAACTTGAGCATCGGTGAGAATGATGCCGTCGTTAGCGACTTTCTCTTCAAGCGCTTTCAGCCGTTTTTTGAAGTTTTCTAAGTCATGGCGCAACCAGATTGAACGCACGCCACTGGCAGATACAAATACGCCTTGCTTACGAAGTTCATTGCTGGTTCTGACTTGGCCGTGCGCGGGGTATTCAATGGCATAATCCATTACTGCTTTTTCGGTTTTTTCATCAACACGATTTTTTATATTTGGTTTTCGGCGGGACTTATCAATAAGCGCATCAATGCCGCCATCTTCAGCCAGCTCTTGATAACGATAAAATGTATCTCGTGATACGCCCATCACTTTGCAAGCTCTGGATACATTACCAAGTTCTTCAGCTAGGTTGAGCAAACCTGCTTTGTGTTTAATGATTGGATTGTTAGTATGAAGCATGAGAGTTACCTCTTTGTTTGTTTTGATTAAAGATTCAGCACCTTTATCAAAACGGGTAACTCTCTACTTTTCAAGAAGATGTGTCAGATCTTGTCTGAACTAATTCAGATAAAACCTATTTTATGAATCAAGAAAACGTCTAGGGTAGTCTGGTCGATTCAGTTTCTATCTCGCCACAAGCTTCATCATCGTTCTTTTTCTTCTCAAGTGCAGCAACTTGAGCATCGGTGAGAATGATGCCGTCGTTAGCGACTTTCTCTTCAAGCGCTTTCAGCCGTTTTTTGAAGTTTTCTAAGTCATGGCGCAACCAGATTGAACGCACGCCACTGGCAGATACAAATACGCCTTGCTTACGAAGTTCATTGCTGGTTCTGACTTGGCCGTGCGCGGGGTATTCAATGGCATAATCCATTACTGCTTTTTCGGTTTTTTCATCAACACGATTTTTTATATTTGGTTTTCGGCGGGACTTATCAATAAGCGCATCAATGCCGCCATCTTCAGCCAGCTCTTGATAACGATAAAATGTATCTCGTGATACGCCCATCACTTTGCAAGCTCTGGATACATTACCAAGTTCTTCAGCTAGGTTGAGCAAACCTGCTTTGTGTTTAATGATTGGATTGTTAGTATGAAGCATGAGAGTTACCTCTTTGTTTGTTTTGATTAAAGATTCAGCACCTTTATCAAAACGGGTAACTCTCTACTTTTCAAGAAGATGTGTCAGATCTTGTCTGAACTAATTCAAATTAGCTATTGACGCCATAGTCTCTTGTTATATTTTCAATTTATCTCTTAGCCCTTGAGGGGCTAGATAAAGAATAGTTTTACCCTTTTTACTCTTAGTAGAAATAAGCAAGTCTTCGTCAACAAGTCCATTTAAATATGTTCTAGCCGTACCCTCGTTAATATCAAAATCTGTTGATACCTGTTTTGAAGTAAATATTTTGCCGGGTTCTTTTACAGCGTCTTTTAATAATTCCAACTGAGCACGTTTAAGTTTCTTGGACAGTGGGCTTTTTTCAATCCATTCCATGAACTGATAAAACTCACTTTTCTTAGCTTCAATATGGTTTTGAAGAGCGTCTACAGCCTTTCTAACAATTTCTGTTTGATGATAAATAAAATAAGTTAAATCTAAGTCATCTGTCTCCGTATAAATATATGCAGTATCGTAATCACTTCTTTTTTCTTGTATTAGTTTACTAATAGAAACGTATTCAAAAAGCCAATACCCACTTCTTAACATAAACCAATAAAACAATGCTCTCGCTGTTCTACCATTTCCGTCACCAAAAGGGTGGATAAAACCTATCATAAAGTGAAGTATGATAGCTTTCACAAGAGGATGAATGAAACTATCACTGTTTTCACCGTCATTACATTGGTTTGCAAATTCACATAGAAGAGTTAGCCGTTCTTTTAAAGATTTATAGCAAGGAGGTTCATGCGCGATTTCGTTATACATATCTTTAACTGTAATATCGTTATCGTTACGAATTTCACCAGGTATTGCATTATTATCAATTGCATTGTGTGTAGCTATTTCATGGAGTTCCAATAACAAAGCTATACTTAATTCTTCATCTTTTCTTTCAACTACCTTTTTCATCAGCAGATAATTATTAAATATCATTTGTTCTGACTTGTCAGAGGGTTTTCTATTATTCTCCAACATGTCTTTTGCCACTTTTCTTGTGGTGGATGCTCCTTCGAGTTGTGATGATGTTATCGCTTCTTCCATCATCAAGTTCTTTACTAAATACCGATCTTTTTCTCGTGCAGTAATAAATGAACCATCACCAATTGAATGACCACCACCAGTTAATTTATCAATATGATGTAGCTGAGAGAATAATGAGTCAGGCACACAATAACTAAATAATTCTCTTTCTTTTTTTCCTTGTAAGGCCTCTATGTATTTAGTAATAGTTTTTCTAGAAAGCTTAGTTGCTATCCAAGCAGCAGTTTCATCATCACCTTTTTCAACCTTCCACTTAAACTTATCCCAGTGAAGATAGTTACCTTTAGGATCTGTGGCTTTATATTTTGCCAATAAATGAATAAAGTTTTGCGGGAGCGTCTCTTCCATTAATTTATTAAATGGAATGGGAGTTCTTATCCGTGCCATAAAACACCTGAAAAAACAAAATTGATAAATCGAGTTTATATTAAATTAAGAACAATTCAACTCAAATATGATTTTTTGTGTTTTTATGCTTATGTAAAAAAGTAAAAAAGTAAAAAAGTAAAAAAGTAAAAAAGTAAAAAAGTAAAAAAGTAAAAAAGTAAAAAAGTAACAATTAAATTTTTATACTTGAGTTTAGTTTCGAGCGGAATAGTTGAAAATATAACGCTTAAATAAACGGCTAAAAATGCTTAGCTATACTTGTGAGTGAAACGAACCAAGCCAAGCATTTTTAGTCCGATTTAATTTTCTTGTATGGATAATTACCCACCTAAATAACCATTTTCGGTAAAGAGAGACCCAAGCCTTAGCGGCAACTAAGGCCTTCTTTTACAGTAGTTCGATTGATTAATGGCTCCTCAATCGAGAGACCGATAACAAGAACGAACGCTGTAAAAGACTCCAAGCAACATACTCGAATAGTCTACTGGGTCTCGAACCCGCATTATGCAAGCAAGGGTTAGCTTATTATGAAAACAGTCATCAATCAAAAGATTCACGTTGGGGTAGATACAGGTAAGTACCAACTTGATATATATCTTCGTCCTTTGGACATTTACTTCACCGTCCCCAATGACGAAAAAGGGATTGCAGAAGCCATAAATCAGCTCAAGCAATACCCTGTTGAACGCATCGTCATTGAAGCGACAGGGCGGTTAGAAATGCCGTTTATTATGGCGTGTGCGAACAGCAAACTGCCGTTTGTTATCGCCAATCCTATTCACATCAAACGCTTTGCAGGTGCGATTGGACAGCGCGCTAAAACAGACAAACTTGATGCGCAGCTTATCGCTCATTATGGGGAAGTGATTAAACCAGCACTATCACAACTCAAACCAGCCACTATGCAAGTCATGAGTGATTTGGTCGCCAGAAGAAATCAGTTACTTGTGATGCAAACGATGGAAAAGAACCGCCTTCAGTCTTTGCCAAAAAGCTTATCAATGACCATCAAGCCGATACTTACCGCGTTTAAACATCAAATCCTAAAAATTGAAAAGAAACTCGTTGAACTCATCGAATCTTGCCCTGAATACCAGAAGAAAAATACGATTCTGCAAAGCATGACAGGTATCGGCAAAATAGCGGCCGCATCAATCATCAGTAATTTACCAGAGCTTGGCTATGTAACGGGTAAACAAGCGAGCAGCCTAGTTGGTGTTGCGCCGATGAATCGAGAAAGTGGCCGTTATAAAGGACAACGGAGAATCCAAGGTGGGCGGCACCAAGTGCGCACGGTGTTATATATGGCGATGCTGTCAGCGATTCAAAGTAATCCGGTGTTTAAAGATACCTATCAACGATTAGTTGGTGCAGGCAAACCTAAAAAAGTGGCGATAATTGCCTGTATCAGAAAGATGGTGGTGATATTAAATTCGATGCTCAGAGACGGAGTAATGTGGGAAGCGCCAAAAGCTAAAAATTAGCTATTGACGCCATAGTCTCTTGTTAGAGTTCAATTACACAAAATGCTCTGGTTTTACTGCGCCAACCGCAATAGAAAGCATAAATACTAGTGCTACCCAACCGAACCAAGCATACTTTAAAAACATCCATGTGCTCGGTTTGGATGCTGATTTAGCTCTTTTGATCATAATGTTGTAATTTCGACCGAGCGATACTGCCCAACAAAAAAATAGAAGCGAAGATAACGCAGCAGCTTTTCTCGGTTCAGGAAATTGAAGCAGAGTAAAACAAACCCCAATACCTACAGCGCCAACCATATCCGATAGCCGAGAGAAATATTCAACAGCAATTCTTTCTTCTTCCGAATTGTATATAACACTTTGCATGCCTCTGTTCCTCGATGAACTCTAACGCCCGCATAATGGGCAAAAAATTGTTGGCTAAAATCAGCGACGAAGGAGCAAAAGCCAACACTTTTTTGTCCCTGTTAATGCGCTTGTTAGCTTTTCAATGCTATGAATTGCAAAATAAAACTAATAAATAAGATACCATACCCTAGAAACCTTGGAGCTTGATCCTCTCCAAGCCACTTCTCTTCTGTTTTCATTGCCAACTTTATTGGAAGTTGTAGCACCGACAATAAAGCTGCATAGGTAAATAGAAAACAAAAAATTAATGGGGTAACCATGTAAGTACCAGTCGCGATGAGCCAGCCTCCTATACGCACATTAGGTAAATAATATCCAATAACCATCAAGCCAATAGAACTGGCAGGGTAATAGGAAATTCTCTGAATGAGTTCATCACTTGGCTGATACACAATGTAAACTGCAAAAAGAGACAGCAAAGAAACGTAAAAGCCGATAGCTTTTATTACAGATATGGCTTCGTGATCCTTTTCATCAAATTCAGACTTGAATAAAATCAACGGGCTTAAGTCATGCGATGCAACTCTGGATAGAAGATCCCTAGACTTACGAAGGAACTTCGGTTTAACTACATCCAAAGCTAGGAGACCCGTACCAAACGCACCAAGAAAAATAGCAGTTTCACTTATCATATCTAAAAATTAATACCGTACTTTCCAAAAAAAGCTAACAATTTATTATGCGACAAAATGTCCAATTTTCTCCTGACGTTTTGTCCAATAATATTCTTCATATTTATTAACCATACCTTAAGCTTATAATTTTAAATAGTATTTCTCCCGATGTTTTTATAGCGCAGGCGAAATTGGACAAAATGTCCACGATCCTGAAATCTTGCAAAATTCACCGTTGCTGTATATAAATACAGTTAATGATTTTGAATCACTATTATTGAGGGACAATAATGAAATCGCAGTTTTTAATGTCTATTCATGACTATATGTATCAACGTCGATACGCAAAACGGACGATTGCTTCTTATCTTAAAGTGATTGCTGACTTTATTCGGTTTCATGAGTTTACTCACCCTAAAGATATGCATGACAAGGAGGTTGAGGCTTTTCTTACATATATTGTCATTCGTAAAAATGTAGCACCAAAAACGCAGGCATTGGCGCTAAACGCGTTAAGTTTTTTATACCGCGAAATTTTGAACAACCCGCTTGGAGTAGAGCTAGCATTTGTGAAAAGTCAGCGGCAAACCAAATTGCCTGTGGTGTTAACCAAGGGAGAAGTTAAGCGGCTAATGAGCTTTATTGCTGCAAAACATCATTTGCTGGTAAGTTTACTCTATGGCAGTGGACTACGTTTAATGGAAGCCGCGAGGCTAAGGGTGATTGATGTAGATACCGACTATCAGTGTTTACGTATTTTTAACGGCAAAGGTGGCAAACACAGAGTGGTTACCTTAGCGCCTGAATTAATTCCGAAGCTTACTGCGCAAATTGACCAAGTGAAGTATTTGTTGTCGTGTGATGTTGAAAATAATCGCTACAGTGGGGTTTGGCTTCCACACCGTTTACGTGAAAAATATAGTGGTGCAAACAAAACTTTGATTTGGCAGTATGTTTTTCCTGCAAGTAGGCTAAGCACAGATGCTGAAAGTGGGTTACTTAGGAGGCATCATATCAATGAAAAGCAGATCCAACGAACGATAAAACAGGCCAGCGCAAATGCACAAATAAACAAGCATGTAACGCCACACACATTGCGACATTCTTTTGCTACACATTTGTTACAATCAGGTGCCGATATTCGTACGGTTCAAGATCAACTCGGGCATAGCGATGTGAAAACAACACAAATTTACACCCACATATTGCAGCAAGGCGCAAATGGGGTACGAAGCCCTCTTTCTGACTTATAGAAACCTAATTTATCAAAACAAGACTTACAAAATCAGTTAAAAAAAAGCCGCTAAGTTGCGCAAAATAGGGCAGTTCAGCGGCTTTTAATTCAGTTACTTAGGCAGTAAATGATTATTTGCTTTGCGAAGCTAAGTATTCGTCGTAAGTACCAGCAAAATCGGTATAACCATCAGCGGTGATTTCGATAATACGCGTTGCCAAGCTAGAAACGAATTCACGGTCATGCGATACGAAAACTAAAGAGCCTTCAAATTGCTCCAACGCCATATTTAATGACTCGATCGACTCCATATCTAAGTGGTTAGTTGGTTCATCCATCACTAAAATATTTGGCTTTTGCATCATTAGCTTGCCGAACAACATACGCCCTTGTTCACCACCAGATAGCACTTTCACTGACTTTTTAATATCGTCAGCAGAGAATAACATACGGCCTAAGAAGCCGCGAATAGTCTGCTCGTCGTCACCTTCTTTACGCCATTGGCTCATCCAGTCGAATAAGTTCATGTCCTCTTCAAACTCGTGAGCGTGATCTTGCGCGTAGTAACCTATGTTGTGATTTTCTGACCATTTCACTTCACCCGAATCTGGGGCTAATTCGCTCATTAAGGTACGTAAGAAAGTGGTTTTACCGACACCGTTCTCACCAATAACCGCAATGCGCTCACCCACTTCTGCCATTAAGTTGATGTTTTTTAGCACGTGTAAATCGTCGAAGCTTTTGTTTAAGCCTTCAATTTCAATCACGTTTCTGAACAAGGGCTTTTCTTGTTCAAAGCGAATGAATGGGTTAACACGGCTGGAAGCTTTTACTTCATCTAATTGAATTTTATCAATTTGCTTAGCGCGTGACGTGGCTTGCTTTGCTTTAGAAGCGTTAGCCGAGAAGCGCGCTACGAATGTTTTTAACTCAGCAATTTGTGCTTGCTTCTTAGCGTTGTCAGCTAATAAACGAGCGCGGGCTTGCGTAGCCGCCAGCATATATTCGTCGTAGTTACCTGGGTAAACACGCAGCTCGCCATAGTCTAAATCTGCCATGTGGGTACACACTGAGTTTAAGAAGTGACGGTCATGGGAAATAATGATCATGGTTGAATCACGTTCGTTTAGCGTGTCTTCAAGCCACTTGATGGTGTGAATATCCAAGTTGTTGGTTGGCTCGTCGAGTAGCAGAATATCTGGATCAGAAAATAGCGCTTGGGCAAGTAACACACGTAATTTCCAGCCCGGTGCAACTTCACTCATTTTGCCGTAGTGCTGCTCGGTAGGAATACCCACGCCAAGTAGTAATTCACCGGCGCGGCTTTCTGCACTGTAACCGTCCATTTCTGCGTAAAGTGATTCCAAATCGCCAACACGCATACCGTCTTCTTCGCTCATTTCTGGCAGGGCGTAAATGCGATCGCGCTCTTCTTTAACTGCCCATAACTCGGTGTGACCCATAATAACGGTATCAACAACTGAGTAGTCTTCAAAAGCAAACTGGTCTTGGCGAAGCTTACCAATGCGATCGTTTTGATCTAGGCTGATGTTGCCGCCGGTTGGCTCCAAATCGCTACCTAAAATTTTCATAAAGGTAGATTTACCACAACCATTGGCACCGATAAGACCATAGCGGTTACCGTTACCAAATTTCTGTGAAATGTTTTCAAACAGTGGCTTAGCACCAAACTGTTGGGTGATATTGTTTGCAATTAGCACGTGATATTTTCCTTAGTGGAGCGGCTAGCGATAAAATGCCAGCGCTCGCAATTTAGATAATTTTAAATCTGTTTCGTCTTGTTTTAGCAGCCAGTGCTGTCGCTAGCGCTGGCGTCGTTTATTCTTGTTTGCTGCTGGTTTTTCGGTAGAAAACCGTGGTTTCGAACTACTTGGCTTTGAATTATTAGCTTTCGAATGATTGTGCTTATCATAAGGGCGCTTTTTACCGCTAGCGCCTGATTTTTTATCGTCACCTTGTCTATCGGTGAATTGGTCATTACTAAAGCGCGTTAACCCTTTTTTGCCATTATTGTTCGAGGTGCTTTTTACGCCTTCGCCTTTTTTAAAGCCTTGCGCATTATTTTTGCCTTTACCGCCTTTCTTATGATGCTGATAGCTGCCTTCTTGCTTGCTTTCAGCCGGCACTAAACAGCCGGGTTTATTACCAATAAGCTTGTGGGCTAAGCCCATTTTGGCTAAGGCTTCACGGATAAGCGGCCAGTTATTTGGATCGTGATAACGCAATATCGCCTTGTGCAGTCGGCGCTGACGGCCACCTTTAGGCACAGGCACGCTTTCGCTGTTTTTTCTAACGTTGCGTAGCGAGTCGATTTCCGTGTGATAAAGCGTTGTCGCGTTGGCGAGTGGTGAAGGGTAAAAGTTTTGTACCTGATCTAGCTTAAAGTCATTCTCTTTTAGCCATAGCGCCAAGTTCACCATATCCATATCTGTGGTGCCTGGGTGTGCCGAAATAAAATACGGGATCAAATACTGCTTTTTACCAACGGCTTTTGAATATTTGTCGAAAAGCTCTTTAAAGCGATAGTAGCTGCCCATACCGGGCTTCATCATTTTGTTGAGCGGGCCTTCTTCGGTATGCTCAGGCGCAATTTTTAAATAGCCGCCAACATGATGCTCAGCGAGTTCTTTCACATAAGCAGGGTCTTCTACCGCAAGGTCATATCGCACACCAGAGGCAATCAAGACCTTTTTAATGCCTTTAACATTACGCGCTTTACGATAAAGGTTAATGGTTGGCGTATGGTCGGTATCTAAATGACCACAAATGGTCGGCCAAACACAACTTGGCTTGCGACATGTCGCCTCAGCTTTCGGGCTTTTACAGCGTAGCTGGTACATGTTGGCAGTTGGCCCGCCTAAATCAGAAATAACGCCGGTAAAGCCCGGCACTTTTTCTTTAATATCTTCAATTTCTTGTAAAATCGACTCTTCTGAGCGCGATTGAATAATACGCCCTTCGTGCTCGGTAATGGAACAGAAAGTACAGCCTCCGAAACAGCCGCGCATGATGTTAATTGACGTTTTGATCATGTCGTAGGCAGGAATTTTTGCCTTGCCGTATACAGGATGTGGCACGCGTTGATATGGTAGGCCAAATACGCCATCCATTTCTGCTTCTGATAGTGGGTAAGCAGGCGGGTTTAACCAGATAATGCGGTCAGCATGTTTTTGTACCAACGGCTTGGCACTGCCGGGGTTTACTTCTTGATGGAAAATACGAGAAGCATGGGCATACAGCATTTTGTTATCGCGCACTTGCTCAAAGGTTGGCAAGTTAATGTAGGTGGTTTCCCACGGCTTACTTTTCTTTTCCCACGTTTTATTTCTAAAGTCGGCTATCTGAATAGGTTGTGGTGCTTTGGTGATATCTTTTTCTGGTTCAACTGTTTGTACGTCATTTTTTACATTAGTGTTGCCTGAACTTTTAGCCGAGTCGCAAGCGTCACTAGCCGTTGTATCAATATAAGGGCTTGGGATTGGGTCAATTTTCCCCGGTTTGTCAATTGAGCGAGAATCGATGCCTTTCCAGCCGGGTAGGGCGTGCTTGGCCAAAAACGCCGTACCGCGCACGTCAGTAATGGTGCTAACGTCTTCACCACGAGCGATACGATGGCTAACTTCCACTAACGGGCGCTCGGCATTGCCGTAAATTAAAATATCGGCCTTGGCATCGAATAAAATTGAGCGACGTACTTTTTCTGACCAGTAATCATAATGAGCGATACGGCGCAAGCTTGCTTCAATACCGCCGAGCACTACAGGCACATCTTTATAGGCTTCTTTACAGCGCTGTGAATAAACAAGGGTAGCGCGATCGGGGCGTTTACCCCCTTCGTTGTTTGGGGTATAGGCATCGTCGTGGCGTAAACGTCGCTCAGCGGTGTAGCGATTGATCATTGAGTCCATATTGCCTGCAGTTACGCCGAAATATAGATTTGGTTTACCCAGCTGCATAAAGGCTTCTTTAGAATGCCAATCAGGCTGAGCAATAATGCCTACGCGAAAGCCTTGCGATTCCAGCATACGACCAATCACCGCCATGCCAAAGCTTGGGTGATCAACGTAGGCGTCACCCGTAACTAAAATAATATCGCAGCTATCCCAGCCGAGTTCGTCCATTTCTGCCCGTGACATTGGCAAAAACGGTGCCGTGCCATAGCATTCTGCCCAGTATTTTGGGTACTCAAACAAGGTGGTTTTCGGCTGTGGAATCATTAAGTTGACCTATATGTAACCTATGTATAAATAATCAATCGCTAGTAATTGTTAGCTAATTGACCGCTAAATCGCTAGCAGGCGCGCGATTATAGCAAACTAAATGATCTGTGTTTAGCGTCAACTTTCTTTAAACAATTCGATAGCTTAGTAAATTACGACTAAGCTTTGTTTTAGTTAGAGTTTTTTGAATCTGCTGAATTCATCGGCAAATGAACGCGGTTGGTGACAACTGGTTTACATTTCCTTAACGGAAAAAATAAGGTATTTTGTGTCGCCATTACAAGTATCACGCACGATAACGTGCGCAATAACACGCAGTGCCGCGCATTAACGCACGAAAACGCATCAGGAATTTAAACACTATCATGTATAGTACCTATATTGCTCGACAGGCAATTTTAGACAGAAATGCCAACACCATTGGCTATGAGTTGTTGTTTCGCGACAGCCCGAAAAATGAGTTTCCACTGATTGACCCTGACGTTGCCAGTTCGAAACTGATTATTCAAAACCATATACATGGCGATATTGAAGCCATCACCATGGGTAAAACGGCATTTATTAATTTTACCGAAGAGTGCCTAGTTAATAAGTTTCCTTTGTTGTTTGATCCTAATTCGATTGTTATCGAAATTATGAGTAAGGGAAGCGATATCGCTCGACTGCTTAAATTAGCAAAATTGTATCATCAACGCGGCTATCAGCTAGCTTTAACCGAATACGATACCGATCCGAAGTGGGATGTATTCTTCCCGTATATTGCCTTTATTAAGGTTGATATTGACGTTATTAACCCAAAGCGCTTATTTGCTGTGACCGAGCGCATAAAGCCGCATGATATTAAGTTAGTTGCCGAAAAAGTTGAAAGTAACTTGCAGTTATTGTCGTTGGTTGAGGTCGGTTTTAACTATTACCAAGGGTACTTTTATCACGAGCCTGAAATCATTGAAGGGCAGACATTAGCACCAGTGAAAGCGCAAATGATGCAGCTAATGAATGAGGCATTTAAGACCCCGTTAGATTTCAACGCGATTGCCGATATCATTAGTCATGATGTGCAATTAAGCGTTGGCTTGCTGAAAATGGTCAACAATGTTGCGACAGGAACTCGTGTAGAAATCACTTCACTAAAACAGGCGGTTGCTTACTTGGGCGAAGAAAAAGTTCGTCAGTTTGTTTCTATTTTGGCACTGTCAAAACTTACCACAGAAAAAACAGAGGAAGCGGCAAAACAAGCGCTGGTGACTGCAAAGTTGATGGAGGCGATCGCCAGCCAAGGAATGTTTGTCGAAATCAAAGATTTGGCTTTTATTACCGGGTTATTAAGTTCGATTGATGTTGTGCTTGGTCAGCCGATTAGTGAGGTGGTTAAGCAAATTCCACTAGCGCAACAAATTGAGTTGGCATTACTAGGTAAAGATGGATTGTTAGGCGAATTATTACAGCTCACCACAAGCTATATTCTCGGCAATAGCGATGATATTAATAGCTTAATTGATACCTACATGTTAGACGCGCAGGTAATTCATCAAGAATTTGTGGCAGCGAGCAAATGGTGTCAAAGTTTTTCTAATTAACTCTCAGTCAGTTACGCTTTTATATCTAAACGAATAAATTAAGTCGAGGCAAATTAAACTAAGCCAAAAGTAATTAGCAGGCCAAAATAAGAAAAGCCTGCTAGTTATCTAAATTGGTATTGGCACTGAATTTATGAAAAGTACTTATCGCAAGTACTCATGAAAACATGCCTGATATTCATAAGTCGCTGGATAAACATCACGCATCGCGATGAAGTTTTGAACAATTTGGCGGGTTGCCTTAAAATTTAGTTACTTTAGCCCATCTAATAGCGAATAACTTGTCCATCAAAGCCTTATTGACAACTACATTTCTCACCTTCTCGTTATTTTGCACAAAAACTCCGGCACGCGAGCACATCAACATTGGCTATGGTGTGAATAACAGCCCGCCATATGCGTTAATTGAGCAGGAGCAGCTAACTGGAGGCGTGATTTACGATATTGCAGTACAGGTGGCTAAAGAGCTCGATTTAGACACTAATTTTGTGTTTCTCCCTAGAACAAGAGTTGAGCAATATTTGCTTGATGGCACATTAGATGTTTACTTTATTTCGAACCCAAAGTGGATAACGGCACCTGAAATTATTTGGTCAGAGCCAATGTTTGATGAACAAAACGTTATTGTTCAACTTAGTGGTGAACAAGATTATACAAAACTTAGTGATCTTTATGAGAAGCGCATAGGTACTGTACACGGCTATATTTATCCGGCTTTAACTGGTTCGTTCGAGCGACAAGATATTTATCGGTCAGATGTAAAGTCATTGCTAGATAACTTTCAACGTCTCGATAAGGGCTGGATTGATGGCTTTGTAGGCTCTGATATTTTGATTCACCATGCATTGCAAAAAAGTGGTGAAGACGAACGCTTTCAAATAGCCAGTTATTTGGTCAGTCACCATGAAATTCGTACGGCGATATCACCAAAGTCTAAAATTTCTGTAGCTAAACTGCTTGCGGTTATCAATCGCTTAACGTCAGACGGTGTTATTGACAAAATATTAGCGGGTTATATCGAACATTAACCTTAGGGTTAATGACAAGTATAAAATTGATTATTATCATAGGTTTTCTAACTCTTTTGTTTTATCGGCCAGCGAATATCGTGGCCTAAGTCTTCTCTTTTGCATTATAAAAATAGCTTATACAGCCTAGCGGCAATTTTTATCTGCCTTGCGCTAGGATATCTCACTTTCGCCGTATTTGATTTACTGCCAGCAAGCTTATATGGCATGTGTTACTTTGCCTTTGGTTTACATTTAAATGTATTTGATGCAAAGCGCGTCGCGGACACAGTCAGTTTTATGATCAAAAACATCAGTGTCTGCTTCGTGCCTGCTGGTGTTGGCATTATGAATTACTTTGACCTGATCAGGGCGAGCGGCTGGCAATTATTACTGTTTACCATTATTTCGACCTTTGCGTTGATGATAATCGTCGGCTGGCTTTATCAAACTGCGACAACAGGGAAAAGCCGAAAACATGGCAACTTAGTATCAAAATCAACGCCTGAGTCGGTAACGGGTAAGCCGCCAACGTCCAAGCCACGAGCACCTGAGCCAACAAGTGAAAGGGAGCAAGCCTTATGACGAGTGCGCTAATACTCGAATTTATTGTGTACTGCTTGCTGACCTTAGTGATTTATCAAGCATGTGCAAAGCTCCAGCAACGCACCAAGCGTATTTGGCTCAACCCTATGGTGTTAGCCATGTTGGTTATCATTCCGTTATTGCTGATTAATAACATCAGCTATGAGCAATATTACCAATACACTCAGGTTTACACTTTCTTGCTAGAACCGGCTGTGGTTGCACTAGGCTTTCCGTTATATCAGCAATTGCACACCATACGAGATGAAATAACGCATGTTTCTTGGGTGCTGTCGGTCGCAATTATCATTATGCTAGGTGCTAATTTGGGCATGGCGATGTGGTTGTTCCAACAGCAAGATGTGGCGGTGTCGCTATCGTTAAAATCAGTAACTACGCCAATTGGCTTAGCGTTAACGGAACAATTAAAAGGTGTGGCAGCGATTACTGCGGTTGGCATTATTGTCGCCGGTGTAGCTGGTGCTGTATTGGGTCCTAAATTGCTTAACGCGCTAGGCATTAGCGATAGTAAATCGCAAGGGTTAGCGATTGGCTGTGCAAGTCACGCATTGGGTACGGCGACTATTACGTCAATTAGTTATCAACACGGTGCATTTGCCTCGCTCGCATTGATTTTATCTGCGTTATTAACTGCGATTTTCTCGCCTGTACTGACGCCAATTATATTTAGCTTGCTTTAGCCAAAATACTAAAATGGCGAAAACACAGGAATGACCAAAATACCTGAATAGTTAAATGAATAGCTAAATAAGTAGCGATAGAACTAGGTTAATGGAGAGTCAGACGCGCTTGTTAAACTTCTTGAGGTAGTGAGCAAAATAGCTGAGTGCGAAGAATAAGGTACCGGCTATTGCACCTGAAAGATGCGCATCAATGGCGACAGAGGCATCTATTAATGTAGCGATATGATCGCTAGCCCCTTGCGTTTGTTCCATCATCACTTTTACCCAAAGCCCTAAAAACAAAAATATCCCTGTTTTTTCATTGTTTTCAACGTCTTTTAACGCCCCCCAAGCAAATAAACTATGCAGTACCCCAGATAAACCAACATAATGGCTTAAATCGCCAAAAACCAATAAATAAAGGCTAATAAATAGCATGGAGAAAATAATCAGGGCGGCATACAAAGACACACAATAAAAATGTCGATGTAACGCGGTGATAAGCGCCAAGCCCGCGATATTAAGTAGCAAGTGAATACCATTTGTGTGAAATAAATGGCCCGTGAAAAGGCGCCAATACTCGCCGCCGTGAATTGCGCTGCGATAAAAGTCGAAGTTGGCAACGTGCTGTTCAAAAAGATAGGCAATCAAAATAGCTGCAATAATTAGCAATGAGCCCGCTAATTGCTGCCAAGTTGAGCGATCAATATAGGTAGAGGAAAACAAGCTTTGTAATTTGTCCAAGCTAATTTACTATTTGCCGCTAGTGTAATGAGTTGAGAGAAACATGGCTAGAGCCACATGTGATAATTGCCAAAGACCACCTGCTCGATGTATCTGCCAATATGCCGCCAAGGTTGATAACCAAGCTGAGATTGTAATACTTCAGCATCCCAAAGAAGTTGATCACCCAAAAGGCAGTGCAGACTTGCTGTTAACGTCATTATCAAATAGCCGCCGTTTTGTGGGCGAGAACTTTGACGAACACGCTGACTTTCAAGCCTTTCTTAGAGGCATGCTTAACGAAGAAAGTAACTTACTTAGGAAAAAACTCTATGTCATGTTTCCGGGTGAGCATTCGAGCGAGATTTCCGCCAAGGTAATCGCACAGCCAGAAGAATCAACATTGATTGTGATTGATGGAACTTGGAAAAAAGCTTACAAAATGTTCCAACTCTCGACATGCTTGCACCAACTGCCGCAATTGCATTTACCGAGTGGTTTAGCGAGTTGTTACGATATTCGTAAAACACAGAAGGAAAATGCGTTATCAACCTTAGAAGCAAGTTGTTACGCATTGGGCATCCTAGAGCAAAACACGGGAAACTACGCAAGTTTGTTAGAAAACTTTGCGCAATATAATCAACATCAGTTATCGTTGAGAAAATCAGCGCGTTAATACGGGTATTGATACACGGGTTAACGCACGCAATGATGTACGCAGTGATGCACGTTCAGCGGTTTATCAAACAATTCATCAAATAATTATCAGGTAGTCAGGTTAATGAAAAAACACTTTTTACCCTTGAGTCTGTTAAGCATTGCCTTAACTTGTTCATTTAGCAGTGCAGCCTTTAGCGAAGTTAAAGTTCGTGAAACTAGAGAGCCTGAAGCGGCAACAGGGCTAACCCAAAAGCAAGTAGTGGTTGGTAGCGACTACATGGTGGCTGCTGCAAACCCTTATGCGAGCGAAGCTGGCTACAACATTCTGGCAAAAGGTGGCAGTGCGGTGGATGCCGCAATTGCCGTGCAGTTAGTGTTAACACTGGTTGAGCCGCAATCATCAGGCATTGGTGGCGGCGCATTTATTTTGCACTGGGATCAAGCCAATAAACAGTTAACAACAGTTGATGGCCGTGAAACTGCGCCAGCAAAAGCCTCTTCTGATATGTTTCTTGATAAATCAGGTAAACCAATCAAATGGATTGACGCTGTGGTTGGTGGGCGCTCAGTGGGCGTACCTGGCGTGCTAAGTGGGTTAAAAGCAGCGCATGATAAATACGGTAAGTTACCTTGGGCAGCATTATTTGACGAGGCAATAACCTTAGCCGACCAAGGTTTTATTGTCTCGCCGCGATTAGAAAAATTAGTAGCGATGAAGTTTAACCCTGGCATTGTAAAATTACCGGAAATTGCTAATTACTTTTTTCCTAACGGCGAGCCTATTAAAGCAGGGCAGCGTTTGGTGAACAAACCGTTAGCAGAAGTTTACCGCACTATCGCTCGCGAGGGCGTTGAGGCGTTTTATCAAGGTAAAATTGCCCATGACATCGTTAATGCGGTTCACAACGCAGAAATCGCGCCTGGCAGTTTATCGCTCAAAGATATGAAAGATTATCAGCCAAAATGGCGAGAAGCAGTATGTGGCGACTATCACAGTTATCAAGTGTGTGGCATGGCACCACCAAGTTCAGGTGGTATTGCGGTTATCCAAATTTTGAAGCAGCTTGAACCTTTCAAGTTGTCAAAACAGGCGTATGACACCGCTCAGCCGTGGCATTTATTTACACAAAGCTCGCGTTTAGCCTTTGCTGACAGAGATAAATATGTCGCTGACCAAGACTTTGTGACCGTACCTACACAGGCGTTGTTGGCAGACACATACTTAGATCAGCGAGCCCAGTTAATTCAAACTGAAAAAGACATGGGGACAGCGCAAGCAGGGCAGCCAGTTGCCCTTAGCTACGCGATAAATGATAGCTTTGAGCTGCCTTCTACTAGCCATATTTCAATTGTTGATGGCGATGGTAATGCAATTTCCATGACTACAAGTGTTGAAATGGCATTTGGCTCAGCGGTGATGGTGCATGGCTTTATCCTCAATAATCAATTGACAGATTTTGCGTTGTCACCAGAGCGTAATGGGCAACCAGTTGCCAACCGCGTTGAGCCGTTTAAGCGCCCAAGAAGTTCGATGGCACCTATGATGGTGTTTAACCCTGATGGTAGCCTAAAACTTGTCGTTGGCTCACCAGGTGGTAGCCGTATTATTAACTATGTTGCGCAAACGATTGTCGGCGTTTTAGATTGGCAGTTAAATCCTCAGCAAGCGATAAATTTACCGAAAATTACCAACCGCAATAAGGTGACAACACTGGAAAAGGGGACTGCCATTGCTGCGCTTAAAAGTGAGTTTGAAGCGAGAGGACACAAAGTGATGGTGCGTGACCTTAACAGTGGTGTACATGCCATTGAAGTGAAAAATGGCAAGCTCTATGGCGGCGCTGATCCTCGTCGTGAAGGTAAGGTCTTAGCCAAGTAGTTAATTCTCTGAGGATTATCAACAAGATAAAAGGGCTTCCAACTGGAAGCCCTTTTAGTATTAAAAACAATGTCTAAAGCCTAGAAGAAATTAGAAAGGATCTTTTAAAATTTTATCTATCACCCAGCGGCCATCAACTTGTTTTAAACTGATGCGCTTTACGTCTTTCACTCGCTCATTTTGAAAATAACCGTCAAAGTACAATACGATATCGGCGTTATCTTTAAATTGCTCTCGCACTTTGACACCCGTATCGTCAGGTTTAATTTCTACTTTATCAAACTGCATATTAAAAATATGGCGACTTACTGCTGTTGGCGATTTGTAGTGTAGTAAGATGCGAGCAAGCTTAGGTGTACATACCATAGCGGCTTTTTTAACGTCTTTCTGATTATAGAGGGCGTCAAAAAACGCAACGGCGACAAGCTCAGGATTGGCAAGCTCAGTGATTTCTTCTTCGCCAGTGCAACCGGTCAATAAAAATGAAAAGGCGGCGATAATGCTAACAAGTCGTTTCATAATTCCTAAAAAATAATACCTAAATAGTGTCCATGGTTTTCGCTATTGTATGCATAACTCTAAGCTTGATGCACTAAAAAAGGCGCCAAGTGCGCCTTTTTTAATCAAATCAGTGGTTTATCTAATATTCAGATAATTACTGAACTAACTCTTTGTCACTGAAGCTGTCTGAGAACAATGGGCTAGTTAAGTAGCGCTCTGCAGAGCTTGGTAGAATAACGACAACATTTTTGTCTGCGTTCTCTGGTAATTCTGCTAAACGCTTAGCTGCTACAACCGCTGCGCCAGAAGAAATCCCTGCTAAGATACCTTCTTCTTTCATTAGGCGGTGTGCCATTTCCATCGCTTCTTCATTCGAGACTTGCTCTACTTGGTCAACTAAGTCTAAATCTAGGTTGCCAGGGATAAAGCCAGCGCCAATACCTTGAATTTTGTGTGGACCAGGGGTTAAATCTTGGCCAGCTTTAGCTTGGGTAATGACTGGCGAATCTGTTGGTTCAACAGCAACTGAAATTACGTCTTTACCTTGTGTTTTCTTGAAGTAACGGCTAGTACCTGAAATTGTACCACCAGTACCAACACCAGCAACGAATACATCAACTTGACCGTCAAGGTCGTTCCAAATTTCTGGACCTGTTGTTTCTTCGTGAATTTTTGGGTTTGCTGGGTTATCGAATTGACCAAGTAAAACGTAACGCTCTGGGTCTGAATCGCGAATTTCTTGTGCTTTTTCAATCGCACCTTTCATGCCTTTAGCACCTTCGGTAAGCTCTAGTTTGGCACCAAGTGCTGCAAGTAGCTTACGACGCTCAAGGCTCATTGTATTTGGCATGGTTAACGTAATTGCATAGCCGCGTGCAGCTGCAACAAACGCTAGCGCAATACCTGTGTTACCACTGGTTGGCTCGATAATTTCTTTACCTTCGCCTAGCAAACCTTTTTGCTCTGCATCCCAGACCATACTCGCGCCAATTCGGCACTTAACACTAAAGCTTGGGTTTCTTGCTTCAACTTTTGCGTATACGTTACCGCCAGTCACACGGTTAAGCTTAACGAGTGGCGTGCGACCAATACTGGTTGAGTTGTCTTGAAAGATAGAAGTCATGTTCGGATCCTGTAGAATATTCTTGTTAACAATATAGAATTGTTGGAATTACTCCATTAGAGTAGCTAGATATTACAAAAAAAAAAGTGATATTTCGTTATATCTTATATGCAAAAATGGAATAACGAAATTACGAATTTAGATCAATTTTTGGTATTTTTATGACTCAATTTACAGGTACATCCGAATATATCGCTTCAAAAGAATTGCAGCTTGCTGTTAATGCCGCTATTGCACTTGAGCGTCCATTGCTAATCAAAGGTGAGCCAGGCACAGGTAAAACTATGCTGGCTGAGCAACTTGCTGCAAGCCTTGATACTCAACTTATTCAATGGCACATCAAATCAACGACAAAAGCACAGCAAGGCTTATATGAATACGATGCGGTATCTCGTTTGCGTGATAGCCAATTGGGTGATGAAAAAGTAAAAGACATTGGCAACTATATTGTTAAAGGTAAGTTGTGGCAGGCTTTTACGCACGAGCAACGCCCAATCTTGTTAATTGACGAAATTGATAAGGCGGATATTGAATTTCCAAACGACTTGCTATTAGAGCTCGATAAAATGGAATTCTTCGTTTATGAGACGCAAGAGCGCGTTGTCGCCAAACAGCGCCCAATTGTAATTATTACCTCGAACAACGAAAAAGAATTACCTGATGCTTTCTTGCGCCGTTGTTTTTTCCACTACATTAACTTCCCTGATAAAGCTGAGATGCAGGCGATTGTGGATGTTCATTTTCCTGGTATCAAAAAGCAGTTGCTTGACCAAGCGCTCGCCTCGTTCTTTGAATTGCGAGACATTCCGGGTTTAAAGAAAAAGCCATCAACGTCTGAATTAATTGATTGGTTAAAACTGCTACTCGCTGAAGATATTTCACCAGAAGTATTGCGTGATAGTCAGCAGTCAAAAGCCATTCCACCACTTCACGGCGCTTTGTTAAAAAATGAGCAAGATGTCCATTTATTTGAAAAGCTTGCCTTTATGAACCGCTCAGGTCGATAAATTATGCTGATAGACTTTTTTCTAAAAGTTCGTGAATACCGTGTACCAAGCACGATACGTGAACTATTGGATTTAATTCGCGCGCTTGAGCAAAACGTGGTGTTTGCTGATATCGATAATTTTTACACCATTAGCCGCGCAATTTTAGTCAAAGACGAAAGTTACTTTGACCGCTTTGATCGCGCCTTTGCTGATTATTTCAAAGGGGTAGAATCGCTGGATTTAGATTTGTCGTCTATTCCTGAAGACTGGTTGCGTAAGCAATTAGAGAAAACCTTGAGCGAGGAAGAAAAGCAAGCAATTGAGGCAATGGGCGGTTTTGACAAGCTAATGGAAACCTTGGCAGAGCGGCTGAAAGAGCAAGAAAAGCGCCATCAAGGGGGTAATAAGTGGATAGGCACAGGTGGTACATCGCCGTTTGGTGCCTACGGCTATAACCCTGAAGGGGTGCGCATTGGTCAGAATGAGTCGCGTCATCGCAAAGCGGTAAAAGTGTGGGACAAACGTCAATACCGTAATTTGGATAACCAAGTCGAAATTGGTACGCGCAATATCAAGGTGGCATTGCGTAAGCTCAGACAATTCGCACGCAGTGGCGCGAGTGAAGAGCTGGCGATGGATGATACAATTTCCGCGACTGCGAAAAATGCGGGTTATCTAGATATCAAAATGAAGCCTGAGCGCCATAACGCGGTTAAAGTGTTGATGTTTTTCGATGTTGGTGGCTCAATGGACGATCACATTCGCGTTTGTGAGCAGTTGTTCTCGGCGGTACATACCGAATTTAAACATTTAGAGTTTTTCTATTTCCACAATTGCCTGTACGAACAAGTGTGGCATGACAATGCGCGCCGCTATAACGAAGGTATGGATGTTTTAGATGTTATCCACAAATTTAGTCGTGACTATAAAGTGATATTTGTTGGTGACGCAACCATGGGACCATACGAAATCACTTACCCTGGTGGCAGTGTTGAACACTGGAATCAGGAGCCGGGCAGTGTTTGGATGGAGCGAGTAACCGACCATTTTGATAAAGTGATCTGGCTAAACCCTCAACCTCAAGAAGCATGGCATTACTATCCGTCTATCAACATTATGCATCAATTGGTTGATAAGAAAATGTACCCGATGACGATATCAGGCTTAACGGAAGGGATTAAAGCGCTGCTCTAGAGAAGCGCTTTACTTATGTTTAAACTGCTTAAACTGCATAGTTAAACAAACCAGATCAAATAATGTGATTTCAATAAGTTAATTTTGAAGTTGCTAAAACAACAGCACACCTAAAAGGAGCAATTGGTGGCTACCGATTTGCAATCATCTGACTTAGATGCGAACAAGGCACAAGTCAACGAAAACAATAGTTTACATGGTAATCTGCATGCTAATCCACAAGCTAATCCACAAGCTAATCAGCAACATAAAGCAGACAGGAACTTAAACGACCATTCACGTGATAGTTCAAGCGATACACCTCGTGGCATTTCAAGCGACATCTCCAGTCATAAGCTAATTGAAAAAACTAGCGATAATTTAAATAAGCTTACTTCTCACCAAACTACTCAAGCTACAGACGCAGTATCAGATCATCATTTAACAGGTGATGAAACTCGGCAAATATTAACTCCCTTCGCGTTTAAAATAGATAAATCATTATTCGGATTACCACTGGCATCGCCATTTAAGCGGGGCAGTGCTATCGCTATTGATGGTTTATTGATTGCAATGCTAAGCAGTGCACCAGGAGAGCTACTGGCAATTGTGATCGCGATCACCTTATATCGCTTAGGTAGCCAGCAACGCGCCGAAGAAATGGGTTACACGAAAGGTCGTAAACGTCGAAAATTTATGCGTTTTATTGCGGCATTTAGTGTTTTTGTCGTTTTACTTTCTGTTTTACCAGATGCTTTCGATGACTTAGGTTGGTCTGATAGCAATAAATACTACGATGGTGGATACAGTAGTAAAGGCTATACCGATTTGAATTCGGTAATAGACCAAGAAGAAGCAGTGTCGGTCAGTGATCAATTAATGATTAGCGTGGCCTTTGGCAAGGTGGTTTCAGAGCTTAGCGATAGTGATTGTGAAACTGTCGATTGCTGGTATCAAGCCCTATCGCCAAGTGTCACTATTTTGAATGAAACCAGCATTTACAATGAAAAGAAGCAAACCTTGATTAACGAAACTGTCACTGGGCTGGAAGTTCCTGCTGATCAACAACAAGCGCTTATTTCCAAGCTTAGTGCCTTACTTACCGAGACCGAATCAGATGAAAATGCGAGTAGTAAACAGCTCATTAGCGGCGATCTTGCCACAGTAGCAGAGCCAAGCGCTAAAAGCGCAGACCAAGCTAGCCAAGATAATCTGCGTAACCTAGATAACCCAGAACGCGAGTCATCGAGTACTGAAACCCCATCGACTACAGACAAGCCAGTGTATTCACTTGTCGAGCTCGTTAAAGGCATTATTCACGATTTAGGGCTAGGCTTTGGCTGGGCAGCCTTTTATTTTACCGCGCTAACTGCGGTGTGGGGTGGGCAAACACCGGGTAAAAAGCTATTCGGCATTCGCGTTATTCAACTTGATGGTACACCATTATCGATATGGGATAGTTTTGGTCGATACGGCGGCTATGGCGCCGGTATAGCCACGGGTCTCTTAGGGTTCATACAAATTTTTTGGGATGCTAACCGTCAAGCGATTCACGATAAAATATCAGCTACTGTCGTTATTGATACTAGGGCGTGCTCTAAGGCTAAGATTCAATAAAAATTAATCGCGTGACACATCCCGCTGACATTTCCCGTTAATATGAGGAGAACAACAATGAATTGGCGTAATTATATTCTTGCATACGTGCTAGGCATGGCATTCTTTAGTACTTCATTAAAGGTGTCAGCTGACTCACTGCCATTTATCGATGAACTAAATATATTCGAGCCTTATCTGGGTAATTGGGAAGCGGTGTTCGAGGAAAAAGATGGCAAACCGACGGTTGTAGACGTATCGCGTTGGGAGAAAGCCTTGAATGGTACAACACTGCGCACTCTCCATTCTATTAATAACGGCATGTATGGCGGCGAGTCACTGATTTTCTTTGATAAAAGTAAGCAGCAGTTAGTGTTTTATTATTTCACAACCGCAGGTTTTTACACTCAAGGAACAATTGAGGTATTAAGTGATAACAGCTTTGTTGCCTATGAAGAGGTAACCGGTAATAAGGATGGTATAACCAAAGTGAAATCGACCAGTACGATGTCGCCAGATAGACTCACCGTATCGACCAGCTACTTAAAAAATGGGCAATGGACTGAGCCAGAAAGGCGCACTTATCGTCGCAGTGAGAAACAAGTGAAGTTTAAATAGTTCTCAATTAATTACTTAGTCTCTTAAAAAAATAAAAATAAAAATAAAAATAAAAATAAAAATAATAAGAAAAGGAATTCCAATGATAAAAATAAAGTCTGTTGTCTTATTGATGTTGTGTTTGGCGCTAGCTGGCTGTTTGGAAAGTGAACTTGAAAAAAGTCAAAAAGAGCACTTAGCTCAATATCGGCAAAATATTGAAAATATAATGGATAGCTACGCTAATAGCGCTGCAGCGGCTGATAAAATCCAAGAGGTTCATCAAGCACATATCACGGTGCTCGGCAACCTAACAAAGGTAAAAGAGCACTTCTCGCAATTTGAACAAGAACAAAAGCTACAAACTATGATTAGCTTGTATGATTCGGCACTGACGCATCTGATTGTTCGCCAAATTCAGATACTGGAGCTTGGACAGCCCATGTGGAACGCCGATATTGATAAGTTTCAGCAGATCAAAGAGATAAATTACTTCCACCAGCATCAAGCTGTATTGTCCGAATTACTGGCCATGCTAGAAGAGTACAAAGACTTAATTTTAGACCACCACGAAAAGGTGAGAGTGGACTTGGTTGAATCTTCGCTAGATGAAGACGATAGGAAGCAAATTTGGCCGGCGTTGAATGGCCAAATTACCATTTATCTTTACTCCATCAAACCGAAGCTAAAACTTATTCAAAAAAGGGCAGAAGCCGAAATGGAAATCGCTGAGTTCTTACATGAACATCAGGCTGACTATATTTTTTCTCAAGAGCATGGCTTACAGTTTAAAACACCTTGGATTTTGCACACCTATCAAACCAAATTAAAAATGTTAGGGGTTTTATAGCTATCGATTGCAAGTAGGCAATAAGTGTTTCTAATATGCCTACTATTTGCTAGCTATTGCCTAATAAAGCTAAAGCTTCTTTGCATGCTGATAGGGTCTTACATGTTGCCCGTAACTAGCAGCCATTATCTTCAATTGTATAAATCGGCGGTACGGTTTCTGATTGAGCTTGCGTATATCGAAAATAGCATGAGTCGTCTTGTACTTGGTTGTCGCCATCAAAATCGTAACCGATATAAGTAAAGTCAATTCCTTGTTCTTCAAAAATAAACTCATCAGACACATCGATACGCTTGAAAATATCTGTGTTGTCCAAATGACCCCATTTCAGGCGTAAATCAATACCGTTGCTTAAATCAATTGTACCGTCATTATCTAAATCAACATCAAGTAAGTCGACACGACCAGCAACAGGCTGAGTTGCATAGCTTGGCATTTTTGATTTGAGAAAAACAAGGTCGTTTGCCACTTGCACGCTAGTGCTAATTTGGGTGAGCACATTAGCCCTGGCATCTTTAGAAAGATCTAAAAACCTTGGCAATGCAACAGCAGACAACACACCTAAAATCACAATAACCACTACCAATTCGATCAAGGTAAAACCTTGATTATTTGGCTTTATCATTAGTACCTCTTTATCTAATAACTGTTTAATGTTGGTAATATTCCGCATAGGGCGATACAAAATCAGCGCGCTAGTCTAACAAAAACGGACTTAAATGTTAAAAAGTGTATTGGTAATGCGGAAATGTGTAATAACAACTGCGTTGGTATTTGGGAGCGTCTTGTTTTTTAAAAGACTAGCGAAGGTATAAATTAAGATTGGGTGTTAATAGAAAAGCCTGATTTCATTTGCCAAAAAGTTAAAAAGTTAAAAATAAAGCCAGCTAATTGAGTTTTTAAAGATTTACTCTTGTGAAAAATCGAGGTATTTAGCAATCACAGCCTCATGCTTGTTATTGGCGATATAGCTAGCAAGTGCGCGATTAAATTCATCCCTTAATTGAGGGTCTCGAAAGCCAGCATAGGCATTAACCTCAGGAATAGCGTAGTGTTCTTGAATTTTATTTAGGCTAGCCGCACGTTGGATATTGTCTTCTGAATTAGCTGCTTGGCTCAAATAGTAATAAAAAATATAGTAGTCGAGTACGATGATATCAGCCCGATGAGTGACTAACATTGCCGGAAACTTAGACATGTCGTGCAATTCACGATAGTCAGTACTCTCAACGGCTTGAGCGAATGCTTCGCCAAAATATCCTGTTGCTCCTTGAAATGACACTACCGACAAATTGTTAGTAGCACTGTGAAGGCTCTGCGCTTGTTGCTGACTCGCTTCACTTCTTGATGGTTCTTCGTTTGGCGCTAAACTGTCTATTTGCGTTTTTGTTGGTAACAAAGACAAGCTCGCAATATCACTAAGCTTATGAATACTGAGCTTGTCAGCAAGCCGAGTGAAAATAGTTGGTTTGTATTTGATGATAGGGGCGGAAAAATACAGTTTATCGTTATCTTCTTGATAAAAGGTGGGAACAACAACATCTGCATCACCACTGATGACCATTTTTTTTGTGCGATGCAGCGGCGCATAAGTATAGGAAACACTGTGACCTAGGTTTTTCAGCACTTGTGTGACTATGTCTAAGTCTATACCACTATTGGTCTTTGCAATCATATGTGGCGGTGCATCATCACTGGCGATGACCAATGTAGCGCACAGGGCAGCCGTGCTATAAAAGCTCGTCACCAAAGCCAACCATATTACAAATCTCAACATGCTATTCCTTTTTTGTATCTAACCCGCAATATTTTAAGTGATGTCGATCCATTATGTGCTTGATTAAACTCAAGGTAATAGTTATCAGATTATCGCCAAGCGTAACTTATTTTGGTAAATATTGTGCGCCTTTCCTGTTTTAATGACCCAATAAAGTCATCTTCAAAACTATTGTCTGAATAGCCTAAGAAAAACACCGTTTGCGGGTTCAATTTATAAGCATATATCAATTGTGTTGCTAAACTGCGCTCTTGCTCGCTAAAAAAGCTCAGCGGATTATTGTCTGGGTTGTAATCAATATCTTGATAGACGAGGCTCAGTTTTAAAGAGCTTTGCACATCAAAATAATAACGCAGCCTTAAATCGGTAAGATTAGCGGTAAAAACATTTTGGCTGTCTGCATCAAGCTCGCTATAGGTGTGATATAAGTCAATTTCAAGATGAGGGTTAGGGTGCCATGTAACATTACCTATTAACTCAACGATATCACCTAAACGGTCGTTGTCGTAATCGATCTTATCTCCTAATGTACCCTCAAGTGACACGTAAGTTTTATTATTTGGCCTAAGTTGCCCAAAGAAGCGCCATTGCTGTTCGTTAAAGCGTTTAGTGTTGCCATCGATAGATAAATTACTGCTGTCTTGTCGCAAACCCACTTTATTCGCATCGACATAAATTAACTCTACACGTGACAATAGTGGGCCGTCGGCAAAAGCATAAAATGATTGCTCTCGATTAATCAATTCACCGTTTTCATTATGCTGAATGGCGTATTTACTGCCAACATCAATTGTTGACCAAAGCGCTTGCTCATCTTGGTAAAAGCTGCGAACAATATTAATTTGATCATTGACGTAATCAACGCGATTGATGAATCCTAGGTCGGCGCGAAAATCCTCACCATACCATTGACGCTGCGCATCTAACGTCCAGTATTCAGAATCGTGAAGATATTTAAGCTGGTAAGCGTTGTCTGAAAAACTTCCTTCTTTTTGACTGCGCAACACTTGTTCATTGGGTGAACAGTTGCCTCGACAAAATTGCGTGAACAAGTCTTGTGGATATTCGGTATCACTTGCTAACCATTGAAATTTCAAGGAGTTTGCTCCGTTAATGCGATAACTACCATCAAGGCCAGTGACATAGTTATGGTAGTCGTCAGCACGTCGAAACGTTGAAATAACCCCCAGTGTCACATCTTGGCTAATATCATAAAGGTAGCGTAAAGCACCTGAGTGACTTTCTGTATCCAAAGAAGCGATATTCGCGCTAAGGTTGCCAGACAAGATGAAATTAGTTTCTTCATCATGGCTAACAAATGCACCAAAGTTATGTGAACCTTGGCTGCCGGTTAACTTTGCGCCGTAATCAGGATCGGCAATATTACGGGTGTATACAAGCTCGGTAATGCTTTCAAAGTAGTGTTGATTTTCAAGAAAAAAGCTGCGCTTTTCATCAAAAAACAGTGAAAACTTGTTGTTAACTTTGAGCTGGCCAGCATCGGCTTCAACGGTTGAAAAATCAGGGTTAAGTGTCGCGTTAAACAAGGTTTTTGGGGTGATCCCCCAGCGCAAATCTAGGCTAGCTTCAACATCCGTTTCACTTTGCCAATCAGATTGCGGGTCGTAGATATCGCGTTGCTCATCATAACTGGCAACTAGCGCTGGCGTAATTTGTAAGTTTTCTCCGATTTCCGCTTGCTCAAAGCCTTCTGCCATTGGGTATTGGCATAGCCAACAGGCATTGTCACGATCGAGTTTTACACTGGAAATACGCAATCGTTGCTCACGCGGATATATGCGTACCAATTCAAATGGCCATTGCTGAATACTTTTATTCTCATCAAAATTTAAAATTTGGTAAGGGATTGCCATTTCCACTTGGTAACCAAATTCCGTTACTTTACCGTATGAATGCCAAATACCGTCCCATAATTCATTCGGTAATCCAGTAATTTCATTGAAGGTTTCATCATTTTGTACGCCGTAGGGGTTCACAAAAAAGTTATAACTTAGGCGGCGATTATTCAGCGGATCAATGATAATACCAACAACATCGTCGAACCACTTAGTGTCACGCTCACCAATTGAGCTGATCATTTTGTTTGGATTGGGATCATGTGCGATAAATGCGACAAGCAGCTCTTTACCGTTGTCGATTACGCGCGCTTCGGTCTTTACTGGACTCGGTGTGTTTTCGTAAGGGCTGGTCACATTATCGAGAAAAATAACTTTTGCTTGTTGCCAAACCGGATCGCTTAAGTCGCCGTCTATCACTGCATTGAGGTTAGTATGAGGGATGGCGATTGATTGTTTTGCTTGGTGGGTAAATGGCGTGGCAAATAGAGAAAAAGAACACGTTAACAGGGCAACTGCTAATCCCTGACGACATCTGGCGAACATCTTAATAGCCCTTGATTTTGTTATTGTTGTTGTTTTATTGGGCAAGTATTGTGTCAGAATATGTATGAATAGACAAACGTAAGTTAATGCTGTTGTTAACATTTATTTTACATGGGTTTTACTGTTAATTAGAGCGTTACTAGTAAAAATGAGGAGACTATAGGTTATGCCGTTTAGTTGGTTCGATATTTTCGCCATCATTATTTTTATTCTCTGCTGGGCTGGTTATACGGTATTTGCGCGTAAACAAGCAAAAACCACCAATTGTATTGCTCGTTGCTTGCATCAGCACAGAATTCATTGGATGTACGAGCTAATGACTCGCGATGTTCGCGTAACTGAGGCGGCACTGCTTGCCAATTTAGAACGCAATATCGCTTTCTTTGCCTCAACGTCACTGTTGGTTATCGCTGGTATATTGACTTTATTTGCGCAAATCGAAAAGCTGGAGGGAGTGATTGCGTCGCTGCCTTTTGCTGACCCGTCGAATCACCTTGCGATACAACTTAAACTGGCCTTATTGGCATTTATATTTGTATTAGCGTTTTTCCATTTTACTTGGTCAATGCGTCAATACGGTTTTTTGAACGTTATGATAGGTGCTGCACCTATTGATTTAGCGGGAACAAACCCCAACCTAAAACAATACGCTAAGCAAATGGCCGTTGTTCAAGACCAAGCCGCACACTCCTACAACTATGGACTGCGCTCCTATTATTTCTCGTTGGCAGTAATTTGTTGGTTCTTTCACCCTTGGTTATTTGCGTTAGCAAGCTTAGTTGTGGTTTACACCTTGTACATTAGAGAGTTCAAGTCGAAAGCGGTTCGTGCGATTACAGTTGCGCAAGACCTTTTATGGGTTGAACGAGAAAAGGGTGACGCTAATGCAATTAATCAAACTAAGGCATCAATTAAACGTTAAAACTCGACATGACTGGGCGGTAGTTACTAAGTGGCAGAACAATTTAAACATTATACGGTGAGCGATTTTGATCGTTTTGATTGCGTTAAACTCTCGAAAACTATTTATTTAGCGCTTGCTTACTTATTACGTGGCTACTTAGTGTGGATGATGTCGGTCACCAACTTCAATGACAGGGTAGGAATTATTCAGTGGATTTACCCAGAGCCCAAGTTATTCTACCTAAATTTGGCATCCGGTAGCTTAGGGCTATTAGTTTTGCTGCTAGTGAGCTTAAGGCGTCCTAATGCGAATTCATGGGTGAAAGCTGTGTGGCCTCATACATTAAAGATGATACTGGCGGCATTAGTGATAGATAGTGTGATTGTGTTTGCTGGCTATTATTGGTGGCAGTTAACGGATGTGAGTGTGATGGTGGCACAATTATCAATTGCCTTAATCGTCGCTGCACCATGTTTGTTGAGTAAACGCTTAAAGCTAAATTTGGTTGAATTTCCAGAGCCGTTACCAGAAAAGTAACGGCTTTCTCGCACTGACTACTTGCCAAAGCCTTGGTCAATAATCAAATTTTTTCCTTCGGCAGCTGTTCTTGCTAATTCATCGCAACGTTCATTCTCAGGGTGACCCGAATGGCCTTTAACCCATTTCCATTCAATTTCGTGGCGCTGAACTTCTGCGTGTAATTGCTTCCATAAATCAACGTTTTTTACAGGCTGTTTGCTGGCAGTTTTCCAATTGTTTTTTAACCAGTTATGAATCCAATTAGTGATGCCTTGGCGCACGTACTGACTGTCGGTCGTAATGGTCACTTTACAACCTTCTTTGAGTGTTTGTAGCGCTTTAATCGGCGCTAACAGCTCCATGCGATTATTGGTCGTTTGTTGGTAGCCTTGTGATAACTCTTTTTCGTGCGCTTTATATATAAGCAGCGCACCATAGCCACCTGGGCCGGGGTTGCCGAGGCATGAACCATCGGTATAAATATAAACGTGCTTTTGCATTAAGTACTGCCTTTTGCGGTTTAAGGCCAACAAGTATTTGATTATTGGCATTCGTACGCAGATAAATAGGGCGTTTGATGACCAATTTATTTTCGATGTACGATTTTGATTGTGCTGTTTTTATTATGCAGTTTTTATTATCCTATGAAGCTCCGCCAGAAAGCCAGCACATTTGCGCTGGTTCGTTGTTATTAAAGGTGTTAAGTGTCAAGCCCAGCTAAGCAAGAAGAGCGTTTAATCGTACTGGATACCGAGACTACCGGTATTAATCCAAAAGAAGGCCACCGTATCGTTGAAATTGGTTGTGTTGAGATGATCAACCGTCAACTGACTGGGCGAACCTACCATGCCTACATTAATCCTATGTTCCAAATGGAGCAGGAAGTTATTGACGTTCACGGCTTAACGAATGAGTTCTTGGCCGATAAGCCACTGTTTAACCAAGTTGCCCAAGAGTTTATCGACTTTATACGCGGTGCTGAATTGGTTATTCACAATGCGCGATTCGACGTTGGCTTTATGGATCACGAGTTCGGTATGGTTAATGCTGGTTTACCGATGACGGATGATATATGTACCGTTACCGATACGCTGAAAGTGTCGAAAGATGAATTCGGCTCGCCAAAAACATTAGATTTTCTTGCCAAGCACTATCGGGTAGACAAGCTTGTTGACCGTACCTATCACGGCGCTTTGATTGATGCCCAGTTATTGGCTTACGTCTATATTGAGATGACGCGCAAGCAGGCAACATTTAATTTAAGCGCGGATGAAGGTGATGGTGGGGCGCTTGCTGGTGGTATTCGCCGTTTAGCAGAAAATCGAGCGCCATTAAAGATTGTTCAAGCTTCTGCCGATGAACTAATAGCACATGAAGAAAGGCTCGCAATTGTAGAGCAAAAAGGAAGTTCACCACTATGGTTAAAATAAGTCGACTGCTGGCTGTTGGTGCGTTATCGCTAAGTTCGCTCACCCACATTAGCCAAGCTGTTGAACAACAGGAAGAAACCTCGCCGCAGTCAAACACGATGACCATGGCTGGCAACAAGGCTATGGCTAACAATATGTCAATGGACGCCAGCAAAGACAAAGCCATGGCGCAAAAGCCAAGTCCTAAAATAGATTATTACGACGTTGACAACGTTACCAACCAAATTCCTTATTTTGACAATCGTTTTCGTATTGATGCCCAGCTTGATGAAGTCACGTTATTGTTTTATCGAAAAATGGGTTCACCACCGATTATTTTAATACGACCTGACGGCAGCAAGGTCAAAGTCAATCAGCATGACAAAGAAAGCGTCGAGTGGTACGACGATCGCACGTTTGACATGATTAAAATGAAACGCCCAATGCCAGGCCCGTGGCAAGCGATTGGGCAGATTCAACCAGGTAGCCACATCATGGTGATGTCGGAAGTGCGTCTTGAGGTCGCGCCATTACCTAATATTATGCTGTCAGGTGAAACCATTAAAATGACGGGTAAGTTATTTAATGGCGAGCTTGCTATAGATAACCCTTCTTTTAAAGACGTTGTTCGATTGGATGTAGACTTCTACAGTACTAACAACTCTGCTTATAATAATTTTGGTGCTGAGCCGGTTAAGCTAACTTCGTTTCGCGACGATGGTCGAAATTTAGATGAATATGCCGACGATGGTATTTTTACCGGTGAGTTTGAACTGAACTTTTCCCCAGGTGAATGGATTCCGCTATACCTAATTAAGTTGCCGATGGCGAGCAGGGAGCTTAGACAACAGCCGATAATTGTTCATAACAACCCTATTACTTTAACCGCAGAAACAACGATGGACTCGCAAAGTAAGCATCTCCTTAATATTGCCATTGATGATACGCATGTTGATCCAGACAGTATGGTATTCCAAGGAAAAGTGACCTTTCCTGATAAACAAGTAGAAGCATTTTCAATAATGGAAGGCCAGGGCAGTGAGCGTATTCATGAAATTAGCTACACTGAGCCGGGCGTTCATAGAGTCAAGATTAGTGCATTTGGTGAAACCCGAAATGGCCGAGAGTTTAGGTTAGTCGTGCCAGACTTTTCATTTAATGTTGATCGCGATCCGAATGAACTGGTGGCAACGGTAAATGAAAATGGTGAAATTGTTCAGGTTAGCCAAGAAGAAATTGATCAGCTTGCGGGTAATGAAGAACCCAAATTATCCATTGAAGAAGAACTTGAGCTACTAAAAGAAGAACAAGCGGCGATAAAAGCAGCAGAAGAAAAAGAAACTTTACTATTTATCGGTATTGGCAATGGCATTATTTTAGTAATTGCTGCACTTGGCTACGGTATTTTTCTATTTCTTCGCAAAAGAAAAACTAAGCAAGCTGCTGAAAAAAGCGAATAAATCACCGGAGTTTGATGCTATTTCACCCTTATTGGTTGGCATTTGCGCACTTGAAAAATAATCTCAAAAAAGTGGTTGACGGATAGGGAACAGATCCGTAATATTCGCTCCGCATTCAACGAGATGTTGTTGATTAGCAGAGTTTTAAACGCGGAGTGGTAGTTCAGTTGGTTAGAATACCGGCCTGTCACGCCGGGGGTCGCGGGTTCGAGTCCCGTCCACTCCGCCAATTAAAATTCTGACTTTGCATTAACTGCGGAGTGGTAGTTCAGTTGGTTAGAATACCGGCCTGTCACGCCGGGGGTCGCGGGTTCGAGTCCCGTCCACTCCGCCACTTAATGTAAAGTATTAATCTTCAGTTTCAGCGACGCAGCAATATACAGTTTGTATAGAAGCTAAATGCGGAGTGGTAGTTCAGTTGGTTAGAATACCGGCCTGTCACGCCGGGGGTCGCGGGTTCGAGTCCCGTCCACTCCGCCAAGTCGTTAGATGAATTCAAATAAAGAAAAACCTTATCAGTAATTATTAATGTAATTGTTGATAAGTAATGCTGCGGAGTGGTAGTTCAGTTGGTTAGAATACCGGCCTGTCACGCCGGGGGTCGCGGGTTCGAGTCCCGTCCACTCCGCCAACTCTTTATCTGAATGAATACTTTGAATATTAAGAATATACATCCTTAACAATAGTTTTAAGGATATTACTGCGGAGTGGTAGTTCAGTTGGTTAGAATACCGGCCTGTCACGCCGGGGGTCGCGGGTTCGAGTCCCGTCCACTCCGCCAACTTTCTTAATCGATAAGTAACTGAAACAAAATACAAATTGTTAAATACAAAACTTCTATTAGGTTACTTATTTAAGTTCTATTAAATAGGAATACCTAAATAGTAAATGCTGCGGAGTGGTAGTTCAGTTGGTTAGAATACCGGCCTGTCACGCCGGGGGTCGCGGGTTCGAGTCCCGTCCACTCCGCCAATATTTACTCAATCTTGTTTTTCCTTTCGAAAATAATAAAAGCGCTAAGTTCGCACTCATCACAGTTTAGTCCTTTAAATTAGCTTTAATAAATAGCTATCTTGTCGCAGTTTTATTTAATACTTACTCATATTGGTATTAGCACGCTCACCAACGGCTTCTTCTTTGAACATCGGTTACTTAATAACAACGCTTTGCTCAAATTCTGCTTAGTATTTTTAGATGAATATTTGTACGCCAATGTTAACCAGTTTTTTCATTGGTTAACCTATTGTTAATATTGATGATGGTTCGTATTTAAAACGTTATTTATGATTGCAATCAATTAATAAGCTAAATATATTGCCTAGCATTTCTGACCATCTCCAGCTCTTTATAGGATATTTATGCTTACCAAATTTTCCAGACTTTCTCTGACGCTTCAATTAGCCGTTGCAACCACTATCGCCATTGTGTTACTGGTTATCGTTGCCGGTTATATTTCAATAACACAATCAGCAAGTGCCTTATTGGCAGTTGAACAAAAAACACTACGTGAAGAAGTAAACACCACGACATCGCTTCTCAGTACGCCATATAATGCCTTGACACCTGTGGTGCATAAATTTGCGCGAGAGTTAAGAACAGAATTCGATGGAGAGTTTACTTTCGATCGGCAGAGCACAGCGCGAATTGCTGGTATTGATGTGCCTATGCTCCTCAATGATGGCACAGCTATTACCAATGATTTTACTAAGCTAGACGCATTTACCAAGCGATGGGATGTACCTGCCACCGTATTTCAAAGGGTTAAAGGCGGCTTTCTTCGAGTGAGCACCTCCCTGAAAACGAATTCAGGTGAACGAGCATACGGTACTTGGCTAAGTAAAGATCACATGGGTTATCAGACCATACTAAGCGGTAAGTCTTATGTCGGTTATGCCAATTTGTTCGGCAAACACTTCCTGACACAATACGACCCTGTTGTTGTTAATGGCGAAGTTATTGCTGTGTTATTTGTCGGCGTAGATGTTTCCGCAAGTATAGAACAGGCCTTTAATGCGCTTGCTGCTGTTAATATTGGCGATACTGGCTATCTTTATGTCATCAACAACAGCGGAGACGTGGTATACCACCCAACGCTAGCTGTGGGAAGTGATTTGGTTAACACCAAAACCCCTGATGGCCAGCAACCTTTCCAACAGTTAGTCGACGACAAGCAAGGCAGTATTCGCTACCTTTGGGATAACGGTAGTGGGGAGCTTAGTTACAAACACGTTGAATTTGCTTATGCAAAAGAGTGGGGGTGGATTGTCGCTGGTGGCACTTACGAAAGCGAGTTTACTGCTGCTGCCGATGAAATGGCTTGGCGCCTTATGGTGACCTATATCTTTGGGGTGTTAGCCGTCATTCTAATTATCGTTTATTTGTCAAAGCGATTATTACTTCCTCTGCAGTTGTTGACTGACAAAATAGAAATTATTGGCGCTGGCGACTTAGTTAATCATGGCTTAGCCGTACAGCATGACAATTCGAAAAACGAAGTTGATCGCATTGAAGCAAGTATGGTTAACACTGTCGCTTCATTGAGAGCGCTAGTTAATGGAGCCTCTACTATTGGCGATAGCGTCAATGCAATTAGCGTTAGTGTATATGATAACGCTGAATCACAGCGAGTGACATCAAATCAACTCTCAGGTGAGTCGTATCAAACGGCTTCCGGCATCGAAGAAATGTCTAATTCCTATAAAGAAGTGGCCGAAAATGTCAATAGTGCAGCCGATAATGCGCAACATATAGATGACGCATCAAAAGCTTCTTCTGCGCATATGGCTGAACTGATGAAATCTGCAGATAATACAACGCTGCGCATTAACGATGTTGCGCAATCTATAGATGAGTTAAACGCTAACGTTTATGGAATTACGCAAGCTGTTGAATTAATTCGTGGGATCGCAGATCAAACAAACTTACTTGCATTGAATGCGGCAATTGAAGCGGCGAGAGCGGGCGAACAAGGGCGTGGCTTTAGCGTCGTCGCGGATGAAGTGAGAAGTTTAGCTAAGCGCACCCAAGAATCAACAGACGAAATTGAACCGTTAGTGGCGTCATTTTTGTCAGCCACACAAGTTGCAGCGAAGGGGATGTCTGTGGTGCTAACGGATATGGATATAACTAAAGATAAGGCGACAGAAAGCAACGAATTATTAGCCAATATCTCTGCGATGGTTGAGCAAATGAGCGGTGAGCTTACATCGATATCCGTTGCGGTTACTGAGCAATCTCAGCTAACGGACGAAATGGCAGGGCGCCAACAGGAGGTTAATCAAATTGCTGAATCTTCAGATACTAAAGCCTCACAAGTACTTGATTCAGCGAAAGAGCTAAACAGCTTGGCAGAGCAATTAAAAACCTCGTTAGCACAGTTTACGACCAAATAGGGCGATAAATTGTTAATGTGCTGGCTGCCTGTTTATACCGGGTTGCTAGCAGTAGGCGAAAGTTGAACTATTTCAGATAAGGCAAGTGCATTTGCTGCCTGCCTTATCTGCTGTTTCATAACTAAGAATGTTTAGCTGCAGAAGTTTAGCCTTGTCGAGCTAATTCAGCTAAACAGGGTTACCAACTATACCTAGTGTATTTGTGTATTTTTAAACTGAGTATATTAACGCTAATTACTTAGGTGGCCCGCTTAGGTTATTTGTTTAGGTTGACTGGTGTGGGCTAATTTGATTTTTTAGTGCCTCTTCTTGCTCTTGTTGGCAATATAGTCGATGAATCAACTGATCTTTATCTAGCCACTGCTGGTTCAGCCATTCTTGGAAATGGGCCTTAAACTCTGGATCTTCAAAATAATCACCGATCAGTGCTTGGTTAATGTCAATTGCCTCTATGTGAACAATCACTTTTCCCAGCTTTCCTTTAAGCATGTCCTTCATCACGTGACCGGGATTATCAGGGTAGAGCACCGTTATGTTGAGTACCTTATCAAATTGCTCACCCAGTGTGGCCAAAGTGAATGCAATGCCACCGGCTTTAGGTTTGAGTAAATAGCGAAATGGGCTTTGCTGGCGTTCATGTTTGCGCTTTGTAAAGCGCGTGCCTTCAACAAAGTTAATGATGGTTGTTGGATGATCGCGAAAAGACTGACAAGATTTTTTTGTGGTTTCGATATCTTGACCTTTCAAGTGTGGATTTTTCGCGACAAAGGCTTTGCTGTAACGCTTCATAAAGGGCATATCTAGCGCCCAGCACGCCATCCCCAAAAACGGGATTTTCTTTAATGATTCTTTGAGAAAAAATTTAGGCTCAGGTGTGTGTTGGCGGGCAACTTCGGCAATGACTAAAATGTCTAGCCAGCTTTGGTGATTTGCCAATATCAAGTACCAGGCGTCTTTACTAAGATTTTCTGCCCCTTTAATTTCCCATTCTGAGCGGTTGATTAAACGTAAAATCAGTGTGTTGTTGTATGTCCACAAACGATAAAAGGTGTGCATTGGACAATACAACAGTTGATGGAACGCCTTTACAGGGATGAGGGTTTTTAATAAACCACCAAGAAAAACTAAGGTACCGTTAAACGCTAAATTTAAACAAAATAAGGCAAAAGCAAAAGGCATTAAAATAAAGCTAGGCAATCCAGTTAGCATTTTTACTCCATCACTACTTGTTGATATCCCAATCATTATTTTAAGTTTATGGATAGTGTGAGATATCTTTCATAAAAATGTCATATTACCGATATTTATTTTAAACAGGTACCGTTATGTTTGTCACAAATGTACGCTGAAATCTTAGCTTAAAGAAATAATATTATTTAAAATCAAAGTCATAAGTTACTTATTTGTTTTTCACAAAGCATAAAAAAACCTGCCGAAGCAGGTTTTTTATTCATGTTTTATTAGCGCTGATGATTAAGCAGCATGCTCTTGGCTATCAGCCATTTCTGCTAGTAATGATTTTGCCGCAGGTAAATCCATTGGGTCAAAGTCATCTACATCGATTACTGCTTTACGACCTAACTCAGTCTTACGCAGGTGCTCGGCTTCACTTTCTGTGATGGCATTTGCTGCCAGACCTTGCTCAGCCACTTCATTTAAGCGGAAGAAAGGTAGCTTTTTACCAACAGCACGACACACTTTATCGTAAATTGGCTCGGCAGCAAGAATGTCGTCTAACGTTTGCTCAAGCATACCTACAACATTTTCTGGCTCGCGAGTTAAGTACTGGCCTTGACCAATACGGTTACGCGTTTCACATGGCGTTTGTAGGATTTTAGCGACAGCATGGTCAAGTTTGTCAGATGGTTTAGTTAACCAGCTACCAAATGGCAAGATAACCGCACGTAAAGCGACTGCAACTGCTTTGTTAGGGAAGTTGCTAATGAGCTCATCAATTGCAACTTGTGTTTGGTACAAGCTGTCTTCAACTGCCCATTGTAATACTGGTAAGTCAGCAGATTGACGGCCTTCGTCATTAAAGCGTTTCAATGTTGCTGAGGCTAAGTACAAGTGACTTAATACATCACCTAAGCGTGCTGAAATACGTTCACGACGTTTTAAATCACCACCTAGGGTTAACATCGCAATATCAGATAACATTGCTAAGTTAGAGCTAAAGCGTGTTAACAATTGGTAGTATCGGCGCGTACCGTCGCTGTATGGTGACTTAACAAAGCGAGAGCCTGTTAACGACATCCATAAGCTGCGGAAGATATTGCTTGTTGCAAAACCAATATGACCAAATAATGCGTGATCGAAATCATCTAATGCTTGTTTAAAGTCACTGTTACCAGCCGCTTCAAGCTCAGCTAAAACGTAAGGATGACAACGGATTGCACCTTGACCGTAGATAATCATGTTACGGGTTAGGATGTTTGCACCTTCAACCGTGATAGCAACTGGTGCACCTTGGTAGCCACGTGCTAAGTAGTTAGCAGGGCCCATACAAACGCCTTTACCACCGTGAATATCCATCGCATCTGTCACAGATGAACGCATTTTCTCGGTTAAGTGGTATTTAGCAATAGCAGAGATTACCGACGGCTTTTCGCCTAAGTCGATACCGCCTGTTGACATAGTTGTCACAGCATCCATTAGGTAAGCGTTACCGCCAATACGTGCCAATGCTTCTTCAATACCTTCCATTTTACCGATAGGTAGTTTGAATTGACGACGAATGCGGCTGTAAGCACCTGTGGCAAGTGCGATAGATTTAACGCCACCAGCACTGTTTGAAGGTAAGGTAATAGCACGGCCGACAGACAAACATTCAACTAGCATACGCCAGCCTTGACCAGCCATTTTCGGGCCACCGATGATGTAATCAAGTGGTACAAAAACTTCTTCACCTTGTGTCGGGCCATTTTGGAACGGCACGTTAAGTGGGAAGTGACGACGACCAGTAATCACACCGTCAAGATCTGTAGGGATCAGGGCACAAGTAATACCTAGGTCTTCTTCTTCACCGATTAATCCATCTGGATCGTACAACTTAAAAGCAAGGCCAAGTACTGTAGCTACAGGTGCAAGTGTAATGTAACGCTTGTCCCATGTTAGCTTCATGCCTAGTACTTCTTCGCCGTCAAATTCGCCTTTGCAAACAATACCAAAATCAGGAATTGAGCCTGCATCAGAGCCAGCTTCCGGACTGGTTAACGCAAAACACGGAATTTCTTGGCCATTAACTAGGCGAGGTAAGTAGTAGTCTTGTTGTTCTTTAGTGCCGTAGTGCTGCAATAGCTCACCTGGGCCTAAAGAGTTAGGAACACCAACGGTACTGGCAAGTACTGAACTTGCACCCGTTAGTTTTTGTAACACGCGAGACTGTGCATAGGCGCTGAATTCCAAACCACCAAATTCTTTTTTGATGATCATCGCAAAGAACTTGTTGTCTTTTAGGTATTGCCAAATCTCTGGCGATAGGTCGGCGCGATCGTGTGTGGTATCCCAGTCATCCACCATTTTACAAACTTGCTCAACAGGGCCATCCAAGAATGCCTGTTCTTCAGCTGACAAACGTGGTTTAGGGAAGTTGTGAAGCTTTTGCCAGTCCGGGTTACCACGGAATAGATCAGCTTCGAACCAAGTTGTACCCGCGTCAATCGCTTCTTTTTCGGTACGAGACATTTCTGGCATAATACCTTTAAACATTTTCAGCAAAGGCTTACTGATGTATTCCTTTCTGAAGCTTGTCATGTTCAATGGTAAAGCGATGGCGGCAAAGATTAACCAGCCAACAAGAGAAACAACGTTAAATACAGAGCCTACCACCATGAGTATACCGAATACTAAGGTGTAGGTAGTCAGAGCGGCTCGGGTATAAGCCATAAACCAGCTTAGTGCTATTGCGCTGGCAAACCAAATTAAAGTTTCCACTTACTTTCCTTACTTTTTTAAGAGGTCAGACCACTAAAGATTAGCTCGTAGATGAAAAAAATTCAATTAAAATGTCGAATAAATCAATAAATCTCACGTAAGTTTTGTTGAAGCGTTATAATTTCGAGCTTAGCGAGCCAATCTATTGGCTTTTGTTTATAGGTTTTGCTATCTAGTTTTTGTAATTTGGCTTGTTACTATCATCGTTGTTAGATCATTGTGACTAGGTTATTAGCTTTTAGTTGAGGTAAATAAAGCGTCTATGTGTGAACTTCTTGCCATGAGTGCAAATGTGCCGACCGATATCTGTTTTAGTTTTGCGGGCTTAATGCAGCGAGGTGGCAATACTGGGCCCCATAAGGATGGTTGGGGGGTTACTTTTTACGAAGGCAAAGGGTGCCGTAGCTTTAAAGATCCAATGCCGAGTGCCGAATCCAAAATTGCACAGTTAGTGACAGATTACCCGATCAAGAGCGAGTCTGTGATTTGCCATATACGCCAAGCCAATTCAGGCGCAGTTTGTTTAGAGAATACTCACCCATTTGTTCGTCAACTTTGGGGGAAAAATTGGACTTATGCCCACAATGGCCAATTGAAAAATTTTATTGAGGCTTTGCCGGTTGAGCATCACATACCTGTTGGCACAACCGATAGTGAGCACGCGTTTTGTTGGCTACTTGATCAACTTTATATAACGTTTGGTCGCACCCAACCTGCATCGGAAGTGTTGTTTAATTTTATTGCTGAGCACGCACAGCAAATTAATCAGCTAGGTGTGTTTAATCTAATTTTGTCTGACGGCGAGAGCTTATTTGCATTTTGTTCAAATAATCTGCATTGGATTACCCGACGGGCGCCTTTTGGCCAGGCACAGTTAATTGATGCCGATGTCGTCGTTGATTTCAAAAAAGAAACGAGCTCAACCGATATAGTGACCGTTATTGCTACCCAGCCGCTCACCAATAATGAAAAATGGCACAAGATGGAAGCAGGGCAGTGGCATGTATTTAACAAAGGGCTCTGTGTGTTTGGCTCGCCAACTTAAGACCTACTACTCTATAAATGCTTTGGTTAATACAGAAATCAAACAGCAACGATGTGCTGCTGTTTGATTTTTAAAAATAACGGATTGGTATTTGCCATCTAGCGACTTATAGAAAGTTTAGGTTACCGCCAAAGGCGGGTATGGATCTGGCGAGTGAGTTTGTGTCAAGGGAGCTTATGTTTAGCAAGCTGTTAGTTAACAGTCAAAGAAGACAATTGTGCTTGAAACTGCTCAACGCCGCCTTTTTGTTGAAACAACTTCACCATCAAATAATCAAGTTCAGGTGCAAACCAAGCATAGGTAACACGCTTTTTGTCTACCACTTCACGTTTTAAGCGAATCGTTTTTACTAAACCATACGGCAGCATTAATTCTTCTTCACCATCATACTCGTAAACGTAATTTTTGATTTTGCCAGAGGTACCAACCACCGGATAAACAAAATGTTGCGGCTTTTGTGCTTGGCCATCATTGGCTATTAAGTTCAAACGGTTTTGTAGGTGATAGCTAAGCTTGTCTTGAATATTGGTAGGAAAGTCTATATCGCGAGTACGCTTTGTTTTTACATTAGTTGCTTGATTGGCTTTAACGTCGTATTGCCATTCATAATATTTGTCTTTACCAGTGCCTTCGCGGTTATAGGTGTAGTGATTTGGCGTTACTTTGCCGCCTATCACTTCGACAATCGAAGTTTCGGCGCGGCGATCAGAAAAAATCATCCACTCAATATCAGTGTGATAACTGTATTTCGCTAAACCATTCTCTAAATATTCAAGTTCGCGTGTTGCGCTACCAACGGCTTTAGATTTGCGCAATATGGTATATTGCGCAGTAAAAGGACTAACAAGAGGGGACGCTAATTGTTCACCGTGGGATGCATAAACCGGTGATAAAGCGCTTAATGAACCAGCAGCCAATGCGGCTAATAGCCATTTTTTCAACATCAAAATTACCTCATCAGAAATGTACGCCAAAGAGTGTTACTACTCTTCGCTTGCATATCCTGACATAGGCAAAGGTGTGTCATCAAGTATTGCTTTTTCGTCCACCATTTTTAATCGTCCTTGGCATAGCCATTTGACGACAAGTGGATAAATTCGGTGTTCTTGTTCATGCACCCTAGCAGCTAGTTCGTCAGCTGTGTCATTTTCAAATACAGGCACTTTCGCTTGCAGAATAACTGGGCCGCCGTCTAACTCTTCAGTCACAAAATGAACACTAACGCCATGTTCGTCGTCACCTGCATCAATGGCGCGCTGATGCGTATTCAAGCCTTGATATTTGGGTAACAGAGATGGATGGATATTAACAAGTCGACCTTGATAATGTTGAACAAATGCAGGCGTTAAAATGCGCATAAAGCCAGCAAGCACAACAACGTCCGGTTGATACTTATCAATGGCTGCCATCAAGGCGTCATCATAAGCTTCTCTAGTGGCAAAATCACGATGGGATAATGTGGTGGTGGCGATATTGGCGTTGGCAGCACGTTCTAGGCCATAAGCGTCAGCTTTATTCGATAATACGCCAACCACTTGGCCCGGATAATCTGGCGATTTGCAGGCGTCGATAATCGCCTGCAAATTAGTCCCACTGCCAGAAATTAAAACGAGAATTCGGCAGGACATTTAGCTTACTCCTGACCAATAACGACTTGTTCTTGATCTTCTGCTTTGGTTTGGATTTCACCAATGTGCCAAGCTTGCTCGCCGTGTGCCTTAAGAATTTCAAGACTTTGTTCAACAGCATCTTTCGGTACAGCGATAATCATACCAACACCACAGTTAAAGGTACGGTACATTTCATGGGTTGTAACATTACCTTTTTCTTGTAACCAATTAAAAATGCTTGGCCACTGCCAAGATGTTTCATTAATAACTGCTTTAGCATTTTCAGGTAGTACGCGTGGAATATTTTCCCAGAAGCCACCACCGGTAATATGTGATAGTGCATGAACGTCTACTTCTTTGAGCAGTGCAAGCACTGATTTAACGTAAATTTTCGTTGGTTCAAGTAAGTGTTCGCCAATTGATTTACCGTCAAGTAGCTCGTTGGTATCACTACCGCTGACTTCTAGCACTTTGCGAATTAATGAGTAACCATTTGAGTGCGGGCCAGAAGAGCCAAGAGCAATCAGTTGGTCGCCAGCGGCAACTTTTTGGCCGTCTAATACTTTTGATTTTTCAGCAACGCCAACACAGAAGCCAGCAATATCGTAATCGCCTTGATGATACATGCCTGGCATTTCAGCAGTTTCACCGCCAACTAACGCACAGCCTGCTTGCACGCAGCCTTCAGCAATACCGTTAACCACACTTGCGGCAACTGGAACGTCTAACTTAGCGGTTGCATAATAATCAAGGAAGAACAGTGGCTCCGCCCCTTGAACAATTAAGTCGTTAACACACATAGCAACAAGGTCGATACCAACAGTGTCGTGTTTTGCTAAATCAATCGCTAAACGCAATTTTGTGCCAACGCCATCTGTACCCGCTACTAACACAGGCTCTTTATAACCAGTTGGTAATTGGCAAACCGAGCCAAATCCACCTAAACCACCCATTACTTCTGGGCGAGTTGTGCGCTTTACCGCGCCCTTAATGTTTTCTACTAACTCATTGCCTGCATCGATATCGACACCAGCGTCCTTATAGCTTAGGGATTGCTTTTGTTCGCTCACGAGAAACCTCAAATTGTTCAAAAGGATTTTTGAAAGCGCATATTCTAACAGCGCATTTAGGGAGATAAAATCTTTATCAGAAATTATTTTTAAGTGAAAACTTTGTCGCTAATTATGTTAAGATCGACACTATGAAATTGATTCAATTAAACAAAATGTTCCACGCGCTGGTATTAATTTTAACCACATTTAGCATATTTTCAGCAGCAGCGATTGAAGTAACTGATTTGTATCAAGCAAAAGTCGCGGTTGACTCGCAAGCAAACAAAGATCGCAACCAAGCAATTAAAAAAGCCATGGCGGCTGTGTTACTTAAAGTGGGTGGTCAAGAATCGGTATTAACCAATAGCGAAGTAAAGCGACAGTTAAGTCGTTACAATCAATATCTCACGCAATATCGCTACGAGCGCGATAGCGAACAACTTTTTCTCGTGGCGATGTTCGATGAAAACAAAATCAATCAATTATTCCAACAACAAAACCTTGCCATTTGGGGAAGCTTGCGCCCGCAGATTTTAGTTTGGCTGTTAAATGAAAGCGACTTAAATCGTGAGGTAGTGGCTGAATCAGCTGGACTTCCTTGGCCCAAACAAGTGAATGATTTTTCTGAGCAGCGCGGCCTGCCTCTATTATTACCATTAATGGATCTAGAAGACTCGCTGCAAGTAAACGTAACCGATTTGTGGGGGCGTTTTGCTAATGCAACCGAAGAAGCAGCGGCAAGATACTTTGTTGATGCCAACTTAATTATTCGAATTTCAAACAGCAGCTTGTTGAGCGAGCAAGATCAGCAAGTGGCATGTGAAGGCGTGCTATGCCAACAACCTAGTTGGTATGCGGTTGATTGGTCGCTATTGGCCGAACGCCAGCAGTTTGGTGAAACCTATGAAGGAAGTGATGTGGCGGCGCTATTATCACAAGTATTAAAAGATGTTGCGTCTGTGGTTTATCAAGACTACGCGCTATCTACCGATTTGAACAATGAATTGCTAATAGACGTGGCTAATGTTGACTCATTAACAAGCTATGTAGAAATTCATCAATTTCTAACTGCTTTGTCAGCGGTTGAGTCGGTAATTTTAGTCGAAGCAGAAGAACAAACTAGAACATTTAAGCTTAATTTACTCGGTTCGAAAAAAGCCTTGTTAGCGTCACTTAAATTAAATGATCAACTACAACAGTATATCGACCCTTTAGTTGGCGAAGAGCCAGGTGCAAACCCTGTGTTTTATTGGAGAAAACAATGAAGCAAGATGCACAATTAGCACTGGCTGTGCACTTGCCTGATGATGAAACGTTTGAGAGTTATACTGGCAACACTAATCTAACAGTACTCAAAATTTTACGGGATTTCGTCAGCCAATTAAGGTTTTCGAACAGTCATAAAACGCAAAATTCAACGCAACCGGATTTGATTGAAACGGTCAATAGCTTTTATTTATTTGGCTTATCAGGCGCTGGTAAATCTCATTTATTGCACGCTGCTAGCAACTATGCTGACAGCTTAGGTAAAACCTCATTGTGTCTGCCAATGTCTGAGATTATTGAGATGCCAGTTGAAGTGCTGGAAGGGCTTGAACAAATTGATTTAATTTGTGTTGATGATATTCAACTGATTCGCGGCAATATGGTTTGGCAACAAGCAATTTTTGACCTGTTTAATCGCGTTAAAGAGCAGGGCAAGCAAATTCTGATTGCGGGCACAAACTCAGTACAAGACTTGTCACTAGAGTTACCTGATCTCAAATCACGATTGAGTTGGGGTTATGTTGAGCAGCTAAAACAATTAACCGACGATGAGAAAATGGCGGTGGTTGCAAGGCGCGCCCGTCAGCGTGGCTTAAATATTCAACCAGACGTAATTAAGTATCTATTGAATCATTTTAGCCGTGACACAGCCGCTTTAATTCAATACTTGGATACGCTCGACAAGTTGTCGATACGTGAACAACGCAAAATTACCATTCCATTTATCAAAGAAGCGCTAGCCAATAGTTAGACAGTTTGTTGTTTAGCGCTTTTCGTCACTTTTTTGTCATTTGCCTTTTACTTAGTTTGGCTTCCTATCAACTAAGGTAGTCATTGATTTGTGTTACTGCGTTTCGGTAAAGGTTTACTGTAGTAATGGTATTGACGATGATTGGAGTTTGCAGAGTTGTCACCGTTAGCATTTTTTGCCCTTGCTCGGCCATTAGTGTTTGGGCTCAGTGACAGATTGTCTCGCCAACTGGCACCAGCAACAAAAGGGATTGCTGCAGGTAGTTCAGCAATTGCTGCTTGTGCATCGAATTCTGGATAAACAAAGTTGGTTGTATAAGCGGCGCGATCAACAATTTGTGGTTGAGATAGTCGGCCTCGCTGTCCCCACTCAACGATGTAGTCGTTGCGATTATCATTGACGTTGTTAGGGTTATTGGTGACCGCAACATCGCGTTGCACGCCATATCTATGTTGCATCATTAACTCTTCAAAGAGCATGGCAAAGTCTTCACGTTCAGTGCTAAAACCATAAAAATGCACTGCCTTGTCTGGTTCAAACAGTGTACGAACATCTTGTGGTAAATACGCCTTTTGAATGTCTGTTGCATTACCCGTGTTGTAGCGTACTTGCGCCAAATCTTTCATTACTTGGCTTTCCAGTGGACTAAATGCGGTGAGCAGCTCAGAGCGGGCCGCATTATCTAGTGCAGCATCTAACACGCGGGCTTGGCTATTTAGCGATGACCAGTTAGTTTGTGGAAAAAAATCATTGGCATGGGCAAGCTCGTGGTAAAGCAAGTAGCCAAGTGGGTAGGTAAGTGCTGAAAGCGGACGTTCTACTCGCTCATCTTTAGCGTAAAATTCAAATGCGTAATCGTTGTCTTTAACGTAACGCCATGGAATCGCAAATTGTAAATCATCGCCTAAACCTGAACGAAAATCTGGCGCTTCGTTAATTGTGTCGCGCTGTCGTGGTGTTAGCCAAAAGTTCTCTGCATCCAGATAGATAGCACCAGTTGCCGCCCAGTAAAATGACGGTCTAACATCATAGGCTATAACAACCGCTGTTGTTGCTCTGAGCAACTGCTTAAAGTCATTGTGAGGGTCGAGTTGTTCTAAAAATGCTTTAAAGTTATCGCCCATCCATTGATGAGAGACGACTACTCTGTTCATCACATCATCGACACTTGGTGTTAATGTTTGTTGTGCCAGTAGTGGAAGTCGGTCCAATGTACATGAGGAGTTGAGAGCATTGCTATAAACACAATTGGCTAACTGATTCGCATAGGGGCTATTTGGGTTATACGGAAATACGCGGGCAACGCGATCGTCAAAATAAGCAGCATTGCTAATACTTTCAGCTTGTTCTACCAAAATTGTGACAGTTTCAGACGATTGACGGTTATTAACATTAGCGCTGGCTTCAAATGAGAAAAGCGTATCTTGTGACACCGCTGGCGCCTTAAAAATCAACACATTGTCACTGGTACTACTGAGGCTTATTGAAGGCCCTTGAGTTTGTCGCCAATTGACATTGGATAAGGTAGCAGCTTCATTTTGCCCACTAAACACGCGAACTGATACTTTATTCTGCGCTAATACGGCTTGTCCCGTCGGGATGGAAAGTGTCGCGTTATCCGCGGAGACGTCAATCGCAGCGTTTAAGGTTTTCGCTTGCCCATTTTCATTGAAACTCACTTGGAATTCATAGTTGCCACTTTCTGTCGGAACTACCGATAAGACTTTGTGATTGGTTGTGACAAGGTCGATTGCTTGTCCGCTGGTTTGCGACCAAGTAATGTTGGAAATGTTAGTGTCAGGTGCATATAGGATGAGCTCGGCGGCCTGATTAGTACTAACGTTGTTGCCATCAATAACAATCTCAGCGATTTTTGCTGCGCTGCCACTGTTGTTAGGACTTGGTTGAGTTGTGGAGTCACCCGAGGAGCCTCCGCCGCAGCCGTAAAGCATTGGCAGGGCAATGATAAATGCACAGTTAATTAGTTTTTTATTCATGCTAAAACTCCTGTGAATGACTCAATACAAAGGGGGTTACTCTTCACCCTTCTTTTTTCTGATACTTAATCCGAGCTCTTGACCTCGATATTTCGCGTAATATGTACCACCAAAAAACATCAGGCTGGCAAATATTAGTTCAATCAATGGGTAAAGCTTATTAGCTGACACCCATAAACTGGTCAAGCTGTGTAGGAAATACCACATGACAATAAAATTAGACCAGGCAAAGGTATAAGGATTTCCTTTTAACATACCCTTAGCTGGAAAAAATAACGGCACTACGAATAAAACTAACGCTAGCCAAGGGCCAAGTGAGCTTGGTTCAAGCACCAGTAACCACAGTGGCATAAATGCCAATAAACCAAAGTAGCCAATTAAGGCTATTTTTTTATAGGTTGCAGTGTTGATGGATTTCATTGAAGTTAAGGCCTATTAAACTAATGGGCTATAGCAAGGCATTAACATTTTCTGGTGGACGACCAATAACGGCTTGTTCACCTTTAACCACAATGGGGCGCTCCATGAGTTTAGGAGTGGCGGCCATGGCGGCGAATAATGTATCGTCATCTGCGCCTTTTAGTGCTTGCTCTTTAAACTCGGTTTCTTTAGTGCGCATCATATCAATAGGTGCAACCGATAATTTTTTTGCTAAATCGCGAAGTGCATCTTCAGACAATGGAGTTTTTAAATATTCCACCACTTCATGTGCAGCATTAGCAGATTCGATAAGTTGAAGTGTTTGGCGGCTCTTTGAGCAGCGTGGATTATGGTAAATAGTTAACATAAATTTTCTCAGTGTTTACATGTTAGATACGCTTGCAGCAATCGCTTACAGGCGTTTTAGTTTATTTTGTTGGTCTTCAAATTGTAAAATACGGGCTTTAATTCGCTTTTGGATTAGTGGTTTTCCTTCCGCGAAATTATAACCTGTTTGCAACTCATCAATTGCTTTAGGGTAAGCGCCTAGTAGGGCATAAACTTCTGCCTGTGTGGTGTGCATCAACGCTGTTTTTTTCGCTTTGCGGTAAACTTCATTCAATAAGTCGTAAGCAATAAAGTGCTTTGGTTTGACGAGTAAGAAGTCTTGTAGCACTTGTTCAGCTTGATCGTATTGTTGGTTTTTTTGCAGTGCGTTAGCATAGTTCAATGCGACCACTTGATTGTTTGGCATTAATAAATTCAGCGCTGCCAACATGTCGATTGCACTTTGATACTCCTCTAGTTCGAGGTAGGTATCAGTTAATGCGTCAACATAAAACAAGTTACGCTTATCATTAGCCAGTAGCTGCTCTAACAACTGTTTTGCTTGGTTGTAGTCTTCGTTGGCAAAATACGAAAGTGCCAAACCATAGTTAGCCGCTTCTTTAATGGCGTACTGTTGCTGTTTAAGAATGTGCTGAAATTGCGTGATATTGTTTTTCGGCTCACCTTGATATCGCGCTTGAATGCGCGCTTTAGCCAACTCAAATTCGAGGCTAGGTGGCAGCTGAGTTCTTGGATAATTTTGTGCTCTTAAACGGGCATCGCTAATTCGAGACTCTGGCAGTGGATGGGTCAATAGCATTGCCGGCGGCTTAGATTTATAGCGGAACCGTTCAGCCATCTTGCCAAAAAAGTTCGGTGCACCCATTGGATCAAAATTACTATTCACCAATAACGCGATGCCGACGCGATCTGCCTCTTTCTCGTTGCCTCGTGTGTAATTTAATGAGGCTTGCTGGCTTGCCGCAACGCTGGTACTTAGTGCCGCAATACCAACGGTTGGGTTAACTAAGGTCAGCAAAACACCGCCGAGCATACCCGCAAGCGTCAGCGGTTGGTTGGCAGATTGCGCTTCCAGCCGACGTGCCAAATGGCGCTGCGTAACGTGTGATATTTCATGGGCAAGTACTGACGCTAGTTCACTTTCCGTATCAGCTGTGGTGATAAGCCCAGAATGTACACCGACATGGCCGCCGAAGAAGGCAAATGCATTAAGTTCATTGTTGTTTAAAACAAAAAACTTAAATTTGTAGTTAACATCTTGCGCATTTCTAACCAAGCGGTTACCAAGGTGGTTAAGGTATTCGGTGATCACCGGATCGTGCAAAATAGGTTGTGTGGCCCTTAAATGGCGCATCATGGCGTCACCGACCACGCGTTCTTTATCGATTGATAAAATACTTGAGCCGGCAGCCCCTATTTCAGGTAATTCATTTTTGTCTTGTTGTGCATTAATAGGAGAACTACCAATGGTTAAGCACAGACCAATACTGAGTAAAACAGGTTTAAGCTTAAACAAAATTATCCCACTTCATTGTTATTAGAGTTAGCTAGACCAGCGATAAGTGCATCTTTGTGATGCTTGATGGCTTCTTGGAAAAATCTAGCGATATTAGGTCCTTTGACCTCAACGATTTCAAATGATTCATCCAAATAGCCAATTAATCTTTCTACTCTGCGGTAAATATGACGGATCAGCGCGACATCCGCTTGATCGCCGTTTTCAGCGGTTATCATAATAAATGACATTAAACTGTTAACGCGAAATAAGCGGCGCATCGCTTCTGGGATCCAGCGTTGAAATGGACACATGGGGTGATCGATCATGTTGTGATTCATTCGTTGACCGCGAATGACAGGGTAGCAATGAAGCTCATAGCCCATGTCGTTGTATACATGACGTAGGCTGACTTGTGGTTTAATCGCAACTGTTATCTCACCACTATTATCAACATTGCCTTTTAGTAAATTTAGATTCCAGTACTTTTTTTCTAAAATATTGGTGTAGCCACTTTCAAACCCGTGACTGAGGATACCATCAAGTTCACCTGCCGAACTGGCGACCATATGATAGAGCGCTGAAACATCTCCCCAAGTGAGCTGCTTTTTTAAAGCGTTTATTTCTTTTAAATCGAATGTTTCAGGTAAATCCAGCATATATACAAATGGTTGAAAACAAAATTAAACTACGACACTTGTTGTATTCGATTGTCGCAAATTAGATAATCAAACAAAAGAGCTGTGTAACAATTTACAATGAATTATCAGTATGACGCCAGTGGCGAAGTGTGCCCGTTGCCTTTAGTTAAGCTGCGAGTGTTACTGAAAAAAATGAAAATTGGTGATAGTTGTCGATTATTAATAAAAGACACGGGATCGAAGAGCGATATTCCCAAATTGCTCGACAAACTTAATTACCCATACACGTCAAGCATCATTGATGATGGGATTCAAGAACTCAATATTAGGATCAGGTAACAATTTTATGGTCAGGTTTTTTAAAGACTGGTATACGCGCAAGTTTTCAGATCCGCATGCCGTCACGCTCGTGGTTATTCTGGTGACGGCGTTTTTGGCGGTCTATTTCCTAAGCAGCTTGCTAATGCCAGTATTTGTGGCAATGGCGATTGCCTTCTTACTTGATTTGCCAGTTAACCGCTTAACTAATGCCGGAATTAGCCACAGTTGGTCGGTGATTATGGTGGTTGCTGCATTTGTCGGTGTCTCGTTAATCACTTTCTTAGGGTTGATGCCAATAGTGTGGCAGCAAAGCACGAACTTGATGCAAGAAGTGCCGCATATGGTCACGGAAGGTCGTACTTATTTGATGACGTTACCGGAAAAATATCCAGAAATTGTTCAAGCTGAACAAATAGAGCATATGATTGCGCTGACAAACGACAAATTGTTGGAATGGGGACAAGTGGCGATTGAGGCAACGTTAAACTCACTTTCTGACTTAGTTGCCTTGATTATTTACCTAATACTTGTGCCGATCATGATCTTCTTTTTCCTGAAAGATAAGCGAGAATTACTGACAGGCTTTAGTCGATTTTTACCGAAAGAGCGTCGCATGGCGAGTCAAGTCGGTAAGGAAATGAATCAGCAGATCCTTAACTATATACGCGGCAAGTTAATCGAGATATTGATTATTGGCGCAGTCAGTACGGTTACCTTTATTTTCTTAGATTTGCGCTACTCAGTGCTGCTTGGCGTATTGGTTGGTTTGTCTGTACTCGTCCCTTACGTTGGTGCAACACTGGTAACCTTACCTGTGATGTTAGTGGCCTTGTTCCAATTTGGCGTTAGTCCAGAATTTGGATACGTAATGCTAGCTTACGGAATTATTCAAGTACTCGACGGTAACTTGCTAGTACCGGTGTTGTTTTCCGAAGCGGTAAACTTACATCCGGTGACCATTATCATCGCAGTTATCTTCTTTGGCGGTATGTGGGGCTTTTGGGGCGTATTTTTCGCTATTCCACTGGCAACATTAGTGAAAGCCGTTGTTAATGCTTTTCCAAATACGCCACTTGACGAGGAGCAGTCTGTGACTGCGTAACGCCGTTAAATTGGGCGCATAACTTAGCTTCACGTAAAAATAAAAAAGCCCTGCTTGTTAAACTACCAAGCAGGGCTTTTTGTCTGTAAAAGGTAAATGTAACCAGTAATAAGCTTATACTTGGTTAAGTACTTCTAATACGACCTCGTGATGGTTTTTCGTTTTAAACTTGTTAAATACGTGACTAATTTTACCGTCTAAGCCAATTAAAAAACTTAAACGGTGAATACCGTCGTATTCTTTGCCCATAAACTTTTTCAATCCCCAAACACCGAAGTCATCAGCCACTTTGTGATCTACATCTGATAATAAGGTGAAGTTAAGCTCGTCGCGTTGGCAAAATTTATCTAGACGTTTGCTTTCATCAGGGCTAATACCAAAGACAACAGTGTTTAGATTGTCTAGCTCAGTTTTACTATCTCTTAATCCTTGTGCCTGCACTGTACAGCCAGGTGTCATTGCTTTTGGGTAAAAGTATACAAGCACTTGCTGTTTGCCGATGTAATCTTGTAATGATACTCCGTCGCCGTTTTGGTCAGGTAACGTAAATAATGGGGCAGTATCGCCAACTTGTAGTGTATTCATATCTAAATCCTGCGTTATATTTGTTATAGCATTGCTGATGGTTGCACGTAGCCGCCTAGCTACTGCTTATGGATACAACCTTGAATATCGAACTGCTGGCAAAGTTCTAAAAAGTCAGTTTCGATAGTATCAATACTCGTGTCTTGATTGACCGTAAATTCAATGCTGGCACTCATATTGTTGGTAACAGGGTCAATATCTGACTTTAATGACGAGATATCTATCTGTCGATTTGCAAAAAAAGCGGTAACCGCTTTTAAAATACCAGGCTGATCAATACCCGTGTATTCTGCCGAGTACATTTGAGTCTTATCGAGCACATGGTAGCCAGAGGTACGTTTCATCATGGTGATAAGTTCAAGCTCAACGGCCATGGTGGGCAAACGCGCTTCAATTTGATTGATGGCACGCATGTCGCCTTGCAGTAACATGATGAAGGAAAATTCTTTACCAAATATCGCCATACGACTGTCAAGAATATTACATTCACACTCGCTTGCTAGGTTAGTAAGCTCACTGACACTACCGTTTCTATCTGCGCCCATGGCAGTTAGTACAAGATATTGAGACATTCGTCGCCGTTTTTTGAATAAATAAAGGGCGGCATTGTAACTTACTTAACCTTAAATTATTAGTTACCTACAAAAAATTATCGCTAGTGGTGGAATTATCGCCACAAATCACCGACTAAGCGGCTTTCACCTTGTTATTAGCATGGCTGGCAAGTACCATGAGCGCAGTTTGTTGTAATGAAAATAGTTAACAAGTTTACGGGTATGTTTAGAGGAAGCATTGTCGCTTTAATTACGCCATTTACCGAGCAAGGGAAAATAGACTATAGCGCCTTAGCTCAGTTGATTGATTGGCATATAGCTCAAGGTTCGCAAGGGTTGGTAATTGCTGGAACAACGGGTGAGTCTGCAACCTTATCAGATAATGAAAAAATTGAGCTGGCCCGCTTTAGCGCAAAACAGAGCGCAAAACATAATGCAGGGCGAATTCCAGTGCTTGTCGGTAATGGTTGCAATGCCACAGCGCACGCTGTTGAACTTACTAAGCAACTCAACGATACCGGTATCGATGGCTACTTAACGGTCACCCCGTATTACAACAAGCCAACTGAACAAGGCTTACTAGCACACTACAGCGCGATTAACTCAGCAAGCGAATTACCCATACTGCTTTACAATGTGCCAAGTCGCACGAGTTGTGATTTATCGCCAAAGCTTGTCAGCCTGCTTGCGGAACTATCTCACGTTTGCGGCATCAAAGATGCGTCAGGTGAACTATCTCGCATAGATGAACATCGCCAGTTATGCCCAGAAAACTTCGCGCTGCTTAGCGGTGACGACGAATCTGGCACAGAGTTTTGTAAACTCGGTGGTGACGGTGTAATATCAGTGACCGCTAATGTGATGCCAAAGGCAATGGCGCAAATACAGCAGCTTATAGAACAAGAAAAATTCCAGCAAGCTGAGTTAATTGACCAGCAGTTGGCAAAATTACATAAAAATTTATTTGTTGAGTCAAATCCAATCCCAGTTAAGTGGGCGATGAGCGCAATAAACCGTTTACCTAGCGCCCATATGCGTTTGCCTTTATGCCAATTAACTCCTGCAGGGCAGGCTGTTATGTCGGCAACGTTAACTGACTTAACACAACATTTTCAGGAGATTTAATGAGTCGTCGTAGTCTTTTATTATCGGTATTAGCACTTTCCGTTTCGGCATGTAGTAGTGTTCGTCATAACCAAGCTTCCGGCGATTTTGAATATGCAACTGGTGAGGAAGCAACGCCATTAGTCGTGCCGCAGTCGCTAGATAAGCCAGCAGCGAAGAGCGACTTTAAGGTTGCTAATGTTAAAAATACCCAAGGTCCAGTGGGTCAAGCTGTTGATGTTCGAGCACCATCGCTGGTTTTGCCTATCGCAGCATCTTCGCGTGTTGTGCCAGAAAATGATGATGCCATTATTTGGTTTGATAAAGTGCTTGAAGACAAGGACTTGGCACAATTCATTGAATTAGCCGTTAAAGATACCTTGCTGGAAAGCAGTGTTGAGTTTAATAGCCTTGCTGATAAACCGTTATCATTTGAGTCTGATTGGTTTCACAGTGAAGAAGAGTCAGGCTGGATTTTCAAACAAGTAGACGCCTCTGAAAGTATGCGTTTTCGCTTTGACCTAACAACTAAGCCGCATGGCCGTAGCGTTTCATTGCAAGTTTCCATGATTGACTACATGAAAACCGACCAATCAGGTTCAACTAAAACACCAAACATTATTGACAAGCATCGCGCTGAAATGGCGTTGCTTAACGAAATTACGGCAACTGTTGATTATAAATATCGATTGCAACAACGAGAAAATCGCTTAATGCGCGCTAATCAAAAGTTAGTCACTGTTGGTGAAAATCCTCAGGGTGAAGCGGCTTACGTGGTTGAAATGGAAACAGACTTGTTATGGTCAAACCTACCGATCTTTTTTGAACGATACGGTTTTGATATTGCAGATTTGAATGAAAGCAAAAAGATTTACTTTGTTGACTTCACGCAACCAGATATTAGCCTTTGGGACCGAATTTGGGGCGATGATGTGCCAGTTATTGAACTTAGCAATGCCAGCTATCAATTCCACTTGAAACCCTTGGCTGAATCACAAAGCACTGCACTAACCATTTACAATAGTGAACAACAAGCATTAACGAAAGAAGTGTTAGAGCAAATCTTCCCAGTAATGGAACCTGCGCTTTCTTTCCGAGATTTGTAAGCGTAATACTGAGTGTTAATAAGTAATAAATAGCAAAAAACTCAGTTTATCGGAGTTTTTTGCTTTTAAGTAATTGTTTCTCCAGAATGATGGCGTCGTCTAGTGCTTGTTATTTAGGTTATTACACTGCTTACGCGCAAAAACTTAAGCGGTTTATAAGTTTTTTGTTTTATTAAAGCTAGGTAACGCGTCATCTTGCGCTTTTTTCGGACTGCGCGGTAAGGTTTCTTCCAAATCGTTCAAGCCTTTTTTACGCATCGGCTTTTGTGCTGTTTTATGCACTGTACTAAAGTTACCAACGATAAATAAAAATACCGCCACGATAATTAGAATAACTACCCAATGATTATCCATGCGGATAAGCTCCAATATTCATAATATAAGTGTCGTAGAGTTCGTCTAAATTGCTCAAAATAGCCGACTTTCCGGCAATTTCTGCCTGTGCAATACAATCGGCTAGGCAATTTAGGGTTAAGCTAGCTTGAAAATCACTAGCACTGTCAAAGTGTGATATATGCCAAGGCTCTACGGCAACGCCACCTCGGTATTTATCGTAAGGAAAGAAAAAACCAAAGTCACTAGCGTGTTTAGCAAGCCATGTACTTAATCGGTGCATTGGCCCACCTGCTTGGTATTCCCATTGCTCAAGCTTGAGCGCTTGATTGTCGCCAAGTAGGTTGCTTGCGTAAACATCTAGGTCTGTACCCCAATGGTGGCGGCTGGCGCCAGGCAGGGCAGAGAATAACATAATTGCCTTTATTTTTTCTAAATCGCTACGCGAGCTCATATTGACTGCTTGCTCATTGATATCAAGCACTGGCAGTTCGCCATGAAACTTTCTATTCCAGATGCTCAACTGTCGCTCGAAAGAGCGGAAGCTGCTGGCAAGTGTTAATGTTAGTTGCTCGTGAGCAGCGGCCTCAACCATGGATTGCCAAGCATGGTACACCTGATGGTTTATACCGTGACGTTCATCCAGCCATTGAATATGCTGGGCTTCTATACCTGTTACCGTTGTTACAGTTATCGATTTAGTCAAATTTCACTCGTTTATACAATTCGCTAAGTGCCTTTGTGAGCCTTATTCGGTTTATTTTACATTGCTGAAAAGGTTGTTTTAGGCATGCTAATCAGCGCCTTTGGTGCACAAAATATTGACCATGCTGTGATAATAAATATCGACAAGCTTAATTAAATCGTCACAAGAAACGCATTCATTCACTTGATGAATGGTCGCATTGCACGGACCAAGTTCAATAACTTCAGCACCTGTAGGTGCAATAAAGCGACCGTCAGAGGTGCCGCCAGATGTTGAAAGCTCAGTTGCTTGCCCAGTTACCTGTTCAATCGCATTGACCACGCCGTCCAATAGTACACCAGGTTCGGTAATAAAGGGTTTGCCGTTGTATGTCCATTTAATGTCGTAATCAAGCTGGTGACGCGTCAGGATTTCATTAACGCGGTTAACAATCGTTTGGTCGTCTAATTCCGTGCTGTAACGTAAATTAAACAGCGCAGTTAGCTGACCCGGTACGACATTGGTTGCCCCCGTGCCACTGTGGATATTGGTTAACTGAAAACTGGTGGCAGGAAAGTAATCATTACCTTGATCCCACTCAGTTTGACTAAGCTCAGCTAATGCAGGGGCGGCAAGGTGAATAGGGTTAATGACATGATCAGGGTAAGCAACGTGACCTTGTTTGCCTTTGATCACTAACTCGCCAGAAATAGAGCCACGACGCCCATTTTTAACGACATCACCTACTTGGTGCGAACTTGATGGCTCACCGACAATGCAGTGATCTATCTTTTCATTGCGTGCTTCAAGCGTGTCAATGACGCGTGTGGTGCCATTGATAAACGGTCCTTCTTCGTCACTGGTAATCAAAAAGCTAATAGAACCCTGATGATCTGGATGATCGGTAACAAAGCGCTCAGTGGCGATTATCATTGCAGCCAGCGAACCTTTCATATCGGCAGCGCCACGACCGTAAAGCATATTATTATGAATAACAGGGGTAAAAGGCGCAGTGTGCCATTGCGTCAAGTCACCGGGTGGCACAACATCGGTATGGCCAGCGAAGCAAAACAGCGGTTGCTGTTGGCCTTTTCGTGCCCACATATTGGTTGTGTCTTCAAACACTAAACTTTCAACATCAAAGCCGAGCGGTGCTAACCGCTCAGCCATTAACTGCTGGCAACCTGCGTCTTCTGGTGTAACAGATTCACGTGCAATTAGCGCTTTCGCAAGCTCAATAACAGGATGGTTCATGATAAAAATGTGTCAGCGAAAGTATCTGCTTTAAAGCCTACCACAACTTGTTCGTTAATAAGTGTGACTGGGCGTTTGATGAGCGTAGGCTCTGCCAGCATAGCGGCTTTGGCAGTGGCTTCGTTTAGGTTATTTTTAATATCGTCTGCTAAGTTGCGAAAACTGGTACTGCGTTTATTAAGTAATTGCTCCCAAGTTGCTTTTTCAAGCAAAGAGGTCAGTAGTTCGTCACTTAGGCCGTCTTTGCGAAAGTCATGGAAGTCGTGCTCAATATTTTGCTCTGCTAACCATTTTCTTGCTTTTTTTACTGTGTCGCAGTTTGGAATGCCGTATAGGGTTGTCATGTTAGTCTCTTATAATGCTGTAATTATTATGGCCAAGGGCATCAATGGCTTTATTGATTAGGTTATCTTTCACCAGAATATAATCAGTGTCGAACGTCGAAATCGCGAATATACTGATTTTCTCAGCCGCTAGAATACTTGAAATACGGGATAAAATACCCGTTAGGCTAAAGCCCAAAGGGCCGACAACTTCCAAAGCTCGCCAATCTTTTTCCACATCTTCACTGTCCAGTGTAATGGATTGCGGCAACACCAATGATACTTCGTCGTAAGTTTTGGCAATAAAGTAAATAGGCGCTGAAAAAGCTTCCGGTGGAATGGTACTTTCTGGCGCTAAACTATGTATCGCAAAGGTTTCCGAGAGCAATTGTAATGTCAGAGTGTTACTGGTCATATTTGCGTCTATTGTCGGCATTAAAGAGTTTGTATCTTAGCAAGTTTTACTGCCGTTGACTAACCGCTGGTTTTAGCGTTTTGTATACAAGAATTATAGTTTTATGCAGTTAAGCGTAATTTTGAGTGAAAACACGTAAAAAGCTTAGGTAAAGATCGCGTTTTAACGCCAGTAAATTGCCAAGTTGCTCAAATTGGGTAAAAAATGATATCCACAAAACCTGTGGATAAGTTTGTTAGCAAACCATGGGAAAGATTTAAAGTTTTTGAATTATAAAGGAAAATATAATGGCTCGTTTTTTGACTAGTTAAACATCAGCAAAAAACAGGATAAAAGGGTTAAAAATAGCGGCTTTTGTCAAAGCCGCTACAATTTGGTGCATCATTACCAATTAAATTGGCTTGATATGGCGAAAAGTGTCAGACTTTTTTACTTATCTGCTTGAATTGCCGTCAATGCGATGGTGTAAACAATATCATCAACTAGCGCGCCACGAGATAAGTCGTTGACCGGCTTAGCCATACCTTGCAGCATTGGGCCAATACTGATCAAGTCTGCAGATCTTTGTACAGCCTTATACGTCGTATTACCAGTATTTAAATCTGGGAACACAAATACGGTTGCTTGACCGGCAACTGGACTGTTTGGTGCCTTTTTCTTGGCAACATTTTCCATAATTGCCGCATCGTATTGCAGTGGCCCATCGATTATCAAGTCAGGGCGTTTTGTTTTAGCGATTTCTGTTGCTTTTGTTACTTTCTCAACATCAGCGCCAGAGCCAGAAGTACCTGTGCTGTAACTGATCATTGCAACTTTCGGCTCAATACCAAACTGTGCTGCAGAATCGGCAGATTGAATTGCAATATCAGCTAATTGCTCAGCATCAGGATCTGGGTTAATCGCACAATCGCCATATACCAGTACTTGATCAGGTAATAGCATAAAGAATACTGACGAAACTAGGCTAGAGTCAGGTGCTGTTTTTACCAGTTGTAGTGCAGGGCGGATGGTATTAGCTGTCGTGTTTACTGCACCTGAAACCAGACCATCAACTTGACCAAGTTGTAGCATCATGGTGCCAAGTACAACGTTGTCTTGCAGTTTTTCACGTGCCACAACATCGGTTAAGCCTTTGTGCTTACGCAGCTCAACCATAGGGCCAACGTAGTTCTCGATGATCTCTTTTGGATCTGTGATGATCACGCCCGAAGATAGGGTGATTCCTTGTTGCTCGGCTAAACGCAGAATTTCTTCTTTGTCGCCCAATAGCTGACAGCGGGCAATGTTGCGCTCTGCACAGATGGCAGCAGCTTTAATCGTACGAATGTCATTACCTTCCGGTAAAACAATGAGCTTGTCGGCATTACGGGCTAATACGGTTAGCTTGTGTCTGAAAGCTGGCGGTGAGAATTGACGGTTAACGGCTACGTTTTCAGTGAATTCGCCTACCCAGTCGTGATCAAGGTGATCGGCAACAAACTGCTTCACTTTGTCTTGGCGCTGAACATCATCTTCTGGCATTTCTGGGTTGAAACTCATGATATAGCGAGAAGTTTGCCATGTATCAGATTGCACCGAAAGCACAGGTAAACCAGCATCTAAGGCTTGCTGGCAAAGCGCTTTTACATTGTCGTTTGGCACATAACCGTTAGTTAATAATAGAGCGCCAACTTTAGTACCGTTTAACGCTGATAAACAAGTAGCGACGATAATATCAACGCGATCGCCCGGGGTAACTATGAGTCGACCTGCAGCTAAGTGACTCGTTAAGTTGGCGACTGAGCGGGCACAAAACGAAACGCTGCGAATTCGGCGGTGCTCGTAGTCACCTTCGTTGAGCACGTCAGCACCTAAATAATCTGCAATATCTTTAACGCGTGGCGCGATTAAATCATGCTCCCAAGGAATAGTACCGAGTAATCGAAAACGTGCATCGTTAAAAATGCTAAGGTTTTGCCAACTGTCCAAATCAAGTGTTGTCTGAGCCTCGTGTTCACGCGGCAGCAAACCATATTCGTCAGTATCTGGCGAATTGACTTTGTTAATGATACAACCGACTAAGCGTTTACTTTTTAAACCACCGTATGTTGCGGCAGAAACTTCAATACGATCTTCAAATTCTTCCAGTGAATCATTATCAGGCGATGCAACCAAGACGACATTAACCGATAGGGCTTGTGATACTTCGCGATTAAAGCGCGCGGCATAAGGTTGTCTGGTGGTCGGAATTAACCCTTCAACGATAACAATGTCGTACTCTTGTGTTAGCTTGCTGTATGTTTCTACAATTTGCTCTAACACAACTTCAAGATCGCCATCGCCCATTTTTTCTTCAACATAACTAATCGGTAAGCTAAGCGAATCTGGGTTAGCACTTTCTACTTTTCTGCCACGGCGCACATTGCGCGCTGGCTGTGAAATAGGCTTGTAATGAACAACCTTAAGACCTTGCTGCTGACAAGCGTGATACAAACCGAGTACCACACTGCCAAGGCCAACACCAAAGCCAGCAGGGACTAACATAACTTGATGTGACATGAGTTATCCTTGAATTAATTGGTGAGTTTGATTGGCAATAACCCACTCTTCGTTAGTTGGCACAACCAACACTGCTGGCGATGGAGCGGTAGCAATGTTAAGTGATTTTCCGCGAATGGCTTGTGCATTTAGCTCAGGGTCAATTGCTACACCAAGCACGGCCAGTTGCTTTACGATTTGTTCACGCACGTAATCGGAATTTTCACCAATACCACCAGTGAATATAATACCGTCTAATTTCGATAAGCTTACTGTCATTGCGGCAAGTGACTTAGCAATAGTGAAACTGAATACATCTAAGGCCAGTTTTGCTTGCGGGTTGTTTTGTTCTAGCGCTTGGTCTTCAAGCGTACGGCAGTCGTTGCTAATGCCAGATAAACCCAATAAACCACTTTCTTTGTTAAGCATAGTATCAACTTGCTCAACCGTATAACCACAGTGTGTGGTCAGGTGGAAAATTACGCCAGGGTCGATATCACCACAGCGAGTACCCATAGTAACACCCGCTAGCGGCGTGAAGCCCATGCTAGTATCAACGCTTTGACCAGCTTCTATTGCGGCCAAACTACAACCATTGCCCAGGTGCACGGTGACTAAACTTAATGCTTCTATGTCTTTATCTAACATGGTGGCTGCTTCGCGACTGACGAAGTAGTGGCTGGTGCCATGGAAACCATATTTGCGAATGCTATGTTCTTTGTACAACTGTTGTGGCACAGCATATAAAAAGGCTTTGTTTGGCATCGTTTGGTGGAATGCTGTGTCAAATACCGCGACTTGTGGTAAGTCAGCAAATGCCGCTAACGCCGCTTCAATACCTTGTATATTGGCAGGGTTATGAAGTGGTGCTAGGTTGCTAAGACTTTTCAGTTGCGCCATGACTTCATCGTTAATCAAGGTTGGTTGATGATACATTTCACCACCGTGTACTACACGATGACCAATAGCGACTATGCTTTGAGTTAGGCTGTTCGTTTGTAAAAACTCGATTAATGCAGCTAATGCCGCTTGATGGTTGTATGACGCTGCTAACGAAAACGTTTGCTTTTCGCCGTTAAACTTGATGGTAATTGAAGCATCACTAGCGCCTAGGCGTTGTGCTAAGCCAGAAAGCGACTCTTCTTTGGTTGCAACATCAATAAGTGCGAATTTTAATGAGGAACTGCCACAGTTAATGACAAGGATAGTTTGTTTAGTCATAGCCACTCAAATTTGGTTGTTTGTCTAATAGCGTAATAAGGTTAGTCTATTTTGCCAAAATACAGTTTAAGTATTTGCTCTAATTATACTATGTGTGATTTACAATTAGAAATCCGATTACTCTTTTTTACTGTTTTTTACCAAAGGTATGGTTTACATTTAAAGCTATGAAATTAAGTGTCTCTGCATTAATCAAACTGGGTTATCAATACATGGAGCTTTGGCCAAAACGGCCTGAGTTGGCTCAGTACTTTGCTGAATATAAAACGGTACGATTTGCTCGCTTGGTGGTTAACTATGCCCCAGGTTTGGCGGTGTTGTCGTTGATTTTGCAATTGGGCCTACAACCCACAAATGGCGTAGTGATGGGCCTGTTTTATTTTATCCTGTTATTGTCTATGCCTGTTCAGGCCATGGTTATGCTGGGCGTAAATGCCGATAAAGTGCTACCACCATCGCTTGCCGCTTGGTATAAGCAAGGGGTCGCTCGCTATAATCAGCAGGGCGGCTCAATAAAGCTTTCGGTGAACAAACCTAAATACCTTGATTTAGCCAAGCTGTTAAATATGACCTATCAGCAAGCTAAAAAGTAGTATTGCTGATAGGTACTCACTTTAGCTATTCCCTTAACTTTCTTAAGTCCTTTAGTTCTTTTGATAAAGCTTGATCAGAAAATCTGCTTGGCAAGTAAACTCTACTTGTTTAGCTAACCACTCTTTAACCTGCTCACTGGCTTTAAATGCAAATGGTGTCATTGACAACAGGTTTAAGCAATCTTCGCCAGTGGCTAATGTCATTGGATAACCCAATTGCCATTCATCTACCAGTGTTAATTCGCTAATTGGTTGTCTAGTTTCATCGTGCGGCAAAGCTTGTTGATAGACTTGCTGTTTGAGCTCGGCTAGGTGATTAGCACCTGGGGTTACGGTGATCAGGTACCCTTGTTCAGCTAATACACGGGTAAATTCTGGCTCAAGAATTGGCGCGTAAATTGAAACAATCCAATCAAAAAAGCTATCTGCAAATGATAACTTGGACAAGGTGCCCACACTAAAGTGACAGTCGTGATATTTTTTACCGGCTTTTTTGATGGCTTCCTTGGCTATATCAACACCATAAACCTGATTGTTCTCTTGCTTATGTTGGTGAGTGTAATAACCTTCACCGCAGCCAGCGTCTAGCAGTTTACCTGTGGCAAGACCAAACTCCTGATATTTCGCGACAAGACATTCAATTAGTGGTTGATAGTAGCTTTTTTCTAGAAAAGCACGGCGGGCATTAACCATGGCTTTATTGTCGCCCGGGTTTTTAGAGTGCTTGAATTGAACGGGCAACAAGTTGACATAGTTTTCTTTCGCCAAGTCAAAACAATGGTTTTGCTCGCAGCGGTAAATGCTATTTGTCAAAGCCAAAGGGCTTTGACAAATAGGGCAGCTATATTCGGCAACACTTACTGACATTGCTTACTCGCGGCTACTTAAATGTTGACCAAATCGGCGCATGATCTGAAGGTTTCTCAATACCGCGCAGTTCATAATCAACGTCAGATTCAACACAGGTTTTGGCTAATGCAGAAGTTGCTAGTACAACATCAATACGTAGGCCGCGATTGTCGTCAAACCCTTTTGAGCGATAATCGAACCAAGAGTAACGCTCTGTTTTTTCTGGGTGTAATTCACGAAAAGTATCTTTAAAGCCCCAATTTAATAGCGTTGCTAACCACTCGCGCTCTTCTGGCTGGAAGCTACATTTACCTGTTTTTAACCAGCGTTTACGATTCACTTCGCCGATGCCGATGTCTAAATCAATCGGGGAAATATTAATGTCACCCATAATCACAATGTTTTCGTCAGGTGTGTGGTGCTCGTTTAAATAGGTCATTAGATCTTTGTAGAATTGGCGCTTATACGGGAATTTAGTTTCGTGGCTAATATTGTCACCCTGCGGGAAATAACCGTTTAGCACGGTAACTTTTTCACCGGCGCTATTTGTGGTTTCTACCATTATCATGCGACGTTGTGCTTCTTCCGTATCTGTCGGGAAGCCTTTCATTACTTTATCTGCTGGCTTTTTACATAGCATAGCAACACCGTAATGGGCTTTTTGACCATGAAAATAAACGTGATAACCCATAGCCTCGACATCTGCTAAAGGAAAGGCCTCATCATGTACCTTAATTTCTTGTAGGCCAATAATATCAGGCTGGTGCTTGTCTATTACCGCTTGTAGTTGATGAAGTCTGGCACGTAGGCCATTGATGTTAAATGAGATTATTTTCATGGTTAGCTATCTACTTAAGTCACTTGGGCTGATTTACAAATGCTTGGCACATTGTTAGTGCCTCATAAATTTATGGATGATTTGCCAAATCACGCGCCGAAATTGGAATGTAGGGTATTAGAAAACAATTGTTTACTGATGGCAACGACTGCTTGCTAGATTTAATTGTGACTAATGAGTAATTATGATGAATGAGAAGTTGCTCAGTAGTGGTTGATTCTGCCAATTCGCTGAGGGCGTCACGCCAACATAAAACTAATGGCAAAGTTGACCCCTTTTGGGGCTAGAGGCATTAAAAATTAGATTTTAGATTAATCTATTTTTAACAACTTTATAGCATTTTGTAACTTAATGTAGCTATCGGGTAACACCTTGTAGTTTAAGTTGTTATCTCGGTATAAGTTATTTATGGTTAAGCACAGTCAAGACAATAAAAACGGCAGTATGTTGCAGGCTAAGTTGGTAAAAAAAGCCAGATAACACATGCAATTATTGCGATAAATAGGCAAGATTATGGACTGTTAACGAAAAATAACGGTTTATAACAACGATTGGAGTGAAAATGTCAGATAACATGTCATCGGTAAAAAAAATACTTTTGGTGGAAGATGACCGCCAACTATCTGATCTAGTAACAGATTTTTTAACGACTGAGGGTTTTCATGTAAAGCAAGAGTTCCGTGGCGACACTGCTGCGAAACGCGTTGAAAGTTTTACACCAGATTTGATTATTCTCGACGTTATGTTGCCTGGCAAAGACGGCTTTGCTGTTTGTCGTGATGTAAGAGCAACTTATAACGGGCCGATTTTGATGCTTACTGCCAAGGGAACTGATTTTGATCAGGTACTTGGTTTAGAAATTGGTGCTGATGACTATGTAATTAAGCCTGTAGAGCCACGTGTTTTACTGGCAAGAGTGAATGCTTTATTGCGTCGTGGTGAACTGGCAACAGATACCAAAGACAAAGAAGTGTTGAACATTGGTGAGCTATACATTAACCGTGGTTCAAGGCAAGTGACCTTGCACGAAGAAAGTATTGAGCTGACTAGCCAAGAGTTTGATTTATTGTGGTTACTTGCAAGCCGAGCTGGAGAAGTACAAAACCGTGATTATATATACAAAGCCGTTGTTGGCCGCGAGTATGACGGTATGGACCGGAGCGTTGATGTACGCATTTCTCGCCTTCGTAAAAAACTACACGATAGCAACGACACACCATTTCGTATCAAAACTATCTGGGGTCAAGGCTACTTATTCGTTCCTGATGCATGGAACTAGCATTCCCTTCAATTTTCGCATGGCAGGCAATAATAGCTCGCCATGCGCAGCCAGCATTGTGAAAACCCCGTATTAAATGAAAACTTTTGTCAAAATAGGGCGCTCGTTTCTCAGCCTATACTTCCTGATTACCTTAACTTTTATTGTTGCCTCTTGGTTGCTCGATGAAGTGTGGAACTCGTATATGGAGCAAGATATTGAGTCCTACACTGGCTACAAAACCATGTTGCATGCGATTGGCGATTATGTCACCAATCATCCACAAGAAGAGTGGCAACAAGTCGTTGAAAATGCGGCGATTCGCTATCATTTACCGCTTTCGTTAGTAAAAATTGCTGATATTGAATCGCAAGGGATAGCCGGTGAGCGACGTTTGCTGGGTGCTGGCAATACTTATGTATACATTGAAAAAGATACGGTTTCGCTACATCACTTAATCGCGGGCTCTGAATTTGTGATTACGTTAGGGCCAACAGAGATGCCAACGAGGCCGAGAGCCGAAACCATGGTTCGAGTGTTAGTGCTGATAGCCTTGGCTGTGATGATTCTCGTGTGGCTGTGGCCAATCTCTAGAGATCTACACGCGCTTCGTAAAGTGACTAAAGAGTTTGGTACTGAGCATTTTGATGTTCGCGCCCAAAAACCTAAGTCCATTATGATGGCAGGGCTAGTGCATGGTTTTAACGCCATGGCTGAGCGGATTAAAGATTTGGTTGATGCGCACAAAGAGTTAACGACGGCAATGTCGCATGAGCTAAGAACGCCCCTAGCACGCAGTAAATTTGCATTACAAATGCTAAGTCATGCGAGTGAGGAAACAAAACGACAAAAATACGTAAAGCAGATATGCGGCGACATTAACGAGCTTGAGAGTTTAGTAAATGAGCTGCTTGAATACGCCTCCCTTGAAGATGACAAACCTAAATTAAACTTTGGTGAGCATAACCTTGACGATATTATCAGTCGGCAGATAGGGCTTGTCGGTGGCCAATGCGTGCAAGTGAGCTACAACGCACCTGATATCCCAGTTATAGCCGATTGTGATCGTCTATATATTGAACGAGCACTGAGTAATTACATTTCTAATGCCATTAAATACGGTGATGGCCTTGTGGTTATTTCGTGTGAAACAACGGAACAAGACTGCGTTATCAAAGTAGAAGACAATGGTAATGGTGTCGATACTTGCATTGAAAATACCTTGTTTGATGCATTCTCTCGCGCAGATGACAGCCGAAATAAGGAAACTGGTGGTTTTGGCTTGGGACTTGCGATTGTTAAGCGTGTGCTTGAGTGGCACGGTGGTCGTGTCTATACAGAGAAGAGTCGCTTAGGTGGTGCGTGTTTTGTGATGCAATGGCCAATAAAAGGCCAATAGCTTCCTTTTACAGCCTCTATAGCCTCTATAGCCTCACTATGGCAAAAAGTTAACAATTTGGGCAATAGACGAATATCACTTGAAACCCATATTAAATTTTAGATTAAGTTTTAGTCTATTGGCCTGCTACTATCTTTTGTTTAATTTTTTTGGTTAACGTTTAATCGCTAACTTGAGGTTGAAAATCACACTGATTGCTTCAGTGCCTAATGACTAATTTGGTCTATATTTATTCGGTATGTTCACCCTTTGAACAGTTAACTAAAACTTCCCACTTATTTGATAATTTTTTCTAAAGGTTAAGCAATCTGCGCCGATATGTTAGTTGTTCCACTAGCAGTATTATTGGCAGCAAACCCTTTGATAGAAAACATCCATCTTCAACATGAGCACCAACTTGGTGAATCGCTAAATAAATGCGTTCATCATGAAAGACGTGCTGATTTTTCGTTGATGCTTGCGATGTTAAATGATGATGTTCGTCAGCAAAGCCAGTTTCTTATGCCAAAAACTGAGCAAAGTGTCGCTGAAATCACTGATGCTCGTTTACGTGCTGAACTAGAACTTCCAAAACCCGCTTCATTAGGCATAACTAACAGCAATCAAATTGCTCAATATGATCAAGCGGCACTGGCTGAGCAAGACTTAATGGCGTCCATTAAATTGAGTGATGCACTTAACCCTAAGCCAATTAGCTTTCGCGATAATAAACATCATCTACCGACACATGTTGTTGGTAATACGAGTATTCATTGCCAAACTCGCAGTCTTTCTGGTTCAGAAGATTTGGCAGGCATCAATGAAAGTACCGTTTCTGAACCACAAGAGTCATCACCTAAACGTATGCAGCTTGATGCAAAAGGTTGGTTGAAATCGATTCAACATTCCTTAATTAAAACAGAGCAGCCGTTAATTACCGAGCAATTTGCCTAGTCACATACTTGGCAACTCTTCTGTTTTTCAAATGTTCCTTTAATACCAATTTCAATAAATACTTGATTATTCTAGCTGGTTAAAACGCTTATAAACTACGTTGTTATTTTGAGATTAGAATAACTACTAACTTCAAAATGAGCCCTGCCAACATGGATGTAGTTACTTAGGTTTTGCTTGGAGCATAAAACTTGTGTTTATGAATCTTTTTTCTGCGCCACAATTATCCAATCTATTTGTTCGATTAATGTAATTCAAAGACTAGATTGCACTAACTGGTGGGGCTTTGTTAATGACTAGTTATCTTGCGCAGCACTTTTTGTACTTCTTACCGCTTAAGCAAGGGCAAGGATCGTTTCGTTTAATGGTTGCTATTTGTTCGTGCTTAATAATTTCACCATCGTGATAGCGCCACTGCTCGTTTTCTTTAATAAAGTTTGAACACTCACGCATTTCGTAAACTCTTTCTTGGTGCAGATAAAATGCCGAAAACTCCACTTGTGCAGGTTGCGCTACTGGATTGTGTTGATGAACAGTTAAACGCAGCCAAATATTTTCTTTAGCCCATTCTTCTATGTCTGAGACGGAATTTGTTTGTTGGCTTTCTTGTGTGTATGTATCGAATATATATTGAGCGTGGGACTCTGAGTAAGCTGAGAATCTAGAGCGCATTAACTGCTCTGCGTTGACAGGGTATTTAGCTCCAGTTAGGAAAGGCTGGCAGCACAACAAAAAAGTCATGCCCGAACCACACGGGCAGGCTTTATCTTTGTTTACATTATCTATATTTGCCAAGGGAATATCCGGTAAAGAAAAAAACCTTATTTTACGTGAATTAGTGCCTCAACAAAACACAGTGTGTTTTACCCAGATGAGCTAAATCCTGCAATTGTGCTTGTTGCTCTGTGTTTATTTGCGCATTAACAAGGACAACAGCTGCACAATTACCTTTCGTTAAGGTTTTTTCAATATTGGTATGTGCCACATTAACTTTATTGGCATGAACCCACAGCACATTTTGGGTTTTCATTTTAGCTTGAGTAAGCGTATTCGCTGAATGTTGGCTTATACGCTTGTCACCGCAGTGATGCGAATTATGTGTTGTGGATTTATAAAAACCATCGAACGCATGGCTATCGCTGCTAATCACTAGTACCCATTTATGACTCTCGCTGAAACGTTGGCTTAGCAAGCTAATTTGCTGTTCTATACCCGTAGAGTCATTAACGATTTTTTCTTCAAACCAAGGGGTTAGTTGGTAAAGGTTACTTACTGAAGCTGCTTCATTGTTATCAATCGTTGTTTCACGTGCTGTTATTGGCTGTACTTTCATGGTGAAGTTCCTTGGTATAGATATACTGTATAAATAAACAGTATATCTATTTTTGTTTAATTGCAAGTGTTGCTTGAATAAAGTTTGTTCAATTTTTTGAGGTGGATTAACGCTTGCTGTACGCGCGGCGATTGATGCTAAGCGAAGCTAAATCAATTAAGCCATTTTACTCGTCTGATATGCTGTGCCTTTATGGCGATGTATAATTCCTGCGCTAATTTTTTGTCAGCTTTGTAAGCATTATCCGCGTTCGCGTTGCTAATAAGGCTTGTTGTGACAGTTTTATTAATTAGGAACCTTCTATGAAAATCTTCTCAGTGATTTTGGCAAGCACCGCAATTTTAATGACGAGCTCTACGATTGCGAAAAACGTCAACCCGTTGATCAAACCAAGAATTGTCGGTGGCCAAGAGGCAACTCAAGGTGATTGGCCATGGATGTCGGCTTTGGTTATTACTAATGAGCAACCTTTATCGTTGCTAATTGCAAAAGACGGTGAAGTTGCAACTCAGCCATTTATGTTTAGCCCGCAAGGCAAGGCAAGTGGCGAAATTATTGATTGCGGGCTAGGCGAAAAGGCATGTACCAACGCTCAGGGTAAAATTTGTTTTATGGAACGTGGTGAGGTGCCATTTGCCACTAAAGTTAATCACTGTGAAACTGGTGGTGGCATAGGTGCAATTATTTATAACAATGCGCCTGGGCCAATATTAAGTGGTACTTTGTATCCAGATTTTGTTGGTACTATCCCTGTTGTTGCGATATCTCAAGAAGACGGTCAAGCATTTAAAGATGGTTTGTTGGGTAGTCAAGTAGAAGTGTCTGTGACAATGATAGTCGATGGTGCTCAAACATCATTTTGTGGTGCTAGCTTTTTAGGTGACAAGTGGCTGCTTACTGCATCGCATTGCGTGGATGGTGAAACAACTGACTCATTTAAAGTGAATATTGGTGAGTATGATTTGTCTGATGGAGCCCCAAATGCACGTTCTGTTGCTCGCATCTATATGCATCCTGAATATGATCCTATTGCGCTTAATAACGATGTCGCATTAATTGAGTTAACAGAAGAAGCTAACGTTACGGCGGTTAACTTGGCGTCAAAAATTACCACTGATAATGCAGCGCTAGATCATCAAACGGTGACTGCGATGGGGTGGGGTGATCGCACTGGCTATCAACCGGGGGAAGAGCACTTAGTTGATATTCCAGATATTTTACATCAAGTAGATTTAGAGCTGCTTACCAACCTTGAGTGCAATACGACGTTAGTTAATTCCTTGATTGGCCCAGATAGCGACCCTAGTCAAGGTGGAGTTACCGATAAAATGCTTTGCGCCGCGGTAGCGGGAGGTGGCAAAAGTTCATGCCAAGGCGACAGCGGTGGACCACTCGTATTAAATACAAATCAAGGGTGGCAACAAGTAGGCATTGTTAGTTGGGGGATTGGCTGCGCCGCTGATGGCTACCCGGGCGTTTATGCGCGTGTCGCGGAATTTAACGATTGGATTGATGGCATCTATCAAGGTGTTGCTATTGAACAACATGCTGATTTTCACGTTGTTGGGGTTAATCGCACAGAAACTGCTTTAGTCAGAGTGTCTAACAACAGTGGGCAGGCTGTTAATCTTAACTATTCAATTGTCGGCGATTCGAGTTTTACTATTACTGATGGTGAATGTTCGTCGCTGGCTATCGGCGCAAGTTGTGACTTAACGGTCACTTATCAGCCAATTGAAGTTGACAAGCATAGTGCAAGGTTAACAATCACAACAGACGATATTAGCGTGAAAACAAGTTCCGCTTATTTGTCAGGACAAGCGATTGCTCCTATGCCGAGCTTTGACAATAGTCTGGCAGCGGGTAATGAAGTTAATTGGTATAGCGGTGGCCAAAAAAATTGGCAGCAGAATACGAGTAATAGCAGTATTGAAAGCGGCACTATTGAGCATAATCAATCAAGCATTGTGATGGCTCAAATTGAAGGTAAGGGTGAGCTAAGTTTTGAATGGGCGGTATCTTCAGAAGCCAACACTGAGAATTCAAGCGATCCATATGATGCACTTTATGTATTCATTAATGGGATTGAGTATAACCTTATCTCTGGTGAGCAAGACTTCGCGGCATTAACGTGTACACTTGAAGGTGACAGAAACCGCGTGACTTGGGTATACCGCAAAGATCAGGAAACATCGGCAGGTAACGATAAGGCCTATTTGCGAAATATAGTGTTTACCGCAACAGAAGAGTCAGGTACTAATCCCGTTCCGCCAGCGCCTTCAACCCCAAGTACGCCGAGCACACCGTCTACACCGGCTCCGCCAACGGCACCAGAAACAGAGTCATCAACAGGCTCTTCTGGTGGAGGTTCAATCGTCTGGTTATTGTCACTTTCTTTTTTATTGATTTTTAGGCGCAAAGGCTCGATTAGTTAGCCAAATTTTCTGCCAACTTATAAAAGGTAACTTATCTTATATTATAGAGCTCGGTATTACTGCTTCACTGATGTCTGTTTTTTACGAATCATTAGGGGCGGCATTTAAAGCTTACCTTTATATAAATTGTAAAATTTTTCGACTTTTTTGCTTTAAACCTCGTAGAGGATCTATTAAGGTGAGTTTGGAAAATTTGTTAAGGAAGTGTAAATGAAAAGATTTGGGATAGCGGCAATCAGTGCGGCACTAATGGTAGCCTACCCTGTGGTAGCCAAAAACACTAATCCACTGGTAAAGCCGAGAATTGTTGGTGGTGAGCAGGCGGTGAATGGCGATTGGCCATGGATGTCGGCGTTAGTGTTTACTGGCGAAGAGCTAACAACCTCATTGGAAGTATCGGGCACAAGCTATGATACTGGCCCGTTTACCAATAGCCCAGCAGGTCAGGCAAGCGGCGAACTTGTCGATTGTGGCATTGGCGATCAAGCTTGTAGCGATGCACAAGACAAAGTTTGTTTAATTGAGCGTGGTGAAATCAACTTTTCGGTAAAAGCGGAAAACTGTGAAGCCGGCGGTGGTGTTGGTGTTGTTATTTACAACAATGTTGACGGCGCGATTAATGGCACGCTAGGCGATGACTTTGCTGGTGGTATTCCGGTCGTTGCAATTAATCAAGAAGATGGCCAAGCGCTAAAGGCAAATAACCTAGGTGATATGGCAACGGTTTCTGTATCGAGTGAAGCGAGCCTAATCCAAGACTCTTCATGTGGTGCTACATTCCTTGGTGGCAAGTGGGTATTGACGGCTTCGCACTGTGTTGATAGTGCAAGCTCACAATTTGTCAAAGTTAATGTTGGCGAACATGACCTATCCGATGGCGCAGAAAATGCTATCGATATCCAAACCATTTACATGCACCCAGAATTCGATGCACCTAGTTTAAATAATGATATTGCGTTACTAGAGTTAGTGGAAACTGTTGATGCCCCAAGTGTCACCTTGGCATCTAAAGTTATCACTGACAATGCGGCAGCAGAAGCAAGCGATGTTACTGTAATTGGTTGGGGCGGTCGTTTGGGTTATGAGCCAGGCGAAGGGCCAACAGGTGATTTCCCAGATATTTTGCATCAAGTAGACTTACAACTGCTAAATAACCAAGAATGTCGAACCGTTTTAGCCAATTCATTGTTTGGTGAAGGCGGCGACCCTGACAGAGCAGGTGTGACTGATGTCATGATTTGTGCCGCTGTTGCTGGAGGCGGCAAAGGTTCATGTCAAGGTGACAGTGGGGGCCCTCTCGTACTAAATACTAACGAAGGCTGGCAACAACTTGGTATCGTTAGCTGGGGCTTTGGCTGTGCAGCAGATGGGTTCCCAGGCGTTTATGCGCGTGTTGCTGAATTTGATGATTGGTTAACGGCAATTACAGAAGGTATTGCGATTAACCAAACCCAAGACTTCCATATTGTCGGTACTGAGCAAACTTTTAGCACGCAAGTAGAAGTGGTTAACAACGCCTCACAAACAGCGAACCTTACCTACAGCATTGAAGGCGATGATAGCTTCTCTGTTGCTGATGGTGAGTGTTTATCGCTTACCGCGGGTGAACGTTGTCAGTTAACGGTTAATTACACGGCTAGTGCCGTAGGTGAGCAAACAGCTCGTCTAACCATTAACAGTGATAATAGTGAGATTACCACCAGCGAGACTTTCTTAGCAGGTCGTGCAATTGCGGCATCAAGTGATATTGAAAACACAGTTGGCGGCGATGAAAACATCACTTGGTATAACGGTGGTGAACAGGCTTGGCTTGCCAATAGCGTTGACGGTGGCATTGAAAGCGGCGCAATTACTCATGATCAAGACAGTATCGTTATGGCTGTTGTAAGTGGTGAAGGTGAACTTAACTTTGAATGGTCGGTATCATCAGAAGAAAATGCTGACGATCCTGCCGAGCCTTACGACGCGCTTTATGTTTACATCAATGGTGAACTAGTGGAGTTTATTTCAGGTGAAGTCGCATTTGAGCAAAAATCATACGACTTAACGGGTGAAGAAAACCGTATTACTTGGGTATACAACAAAGACGGCTCTGCAAGTGAAGGCGACGATAAAGGCTATATTCGCAATATTAGCTTTACGCCGACAGCGGCACCAGCTCCTGCTCCAGCGCCGACACCAACACCGACTCCGGCAGCACCGAGTAGCTCTTCTGGTGGCGGCTCTATGGCATGGTTACTACCATTGTTATCGTTAGTGTGGTTAAGAAGAAAACACTAGCTAAGCTGATTATTAACGGCAGCTTGTTAACTTATTAGTTTATATAGCTTTTCGTTAACCTGTTTAAAGGTCTGCATATGCAGGCCTTTTTTGTGCCAAATAGCTTAACACCAGGGAATATTTATAGTTATCAGTTCATGGCGTTGGACGTGTTTCACTAAAATAAAGCAAAGCTGCATTAAATCGGTTCAACAGTTGCGTAATTAGCCATAATAATAAACTTAAGAACATGTTATTCAAGGGAATATAAAGCTGGTGCGTATCTTGTATTAGTTGCTATCTAAGCTTGGAAAAGTGGCGACTCACGCAAACCAGCATGCAAAAACAACAATTAAATGAACTAAACGTGCTCCTTATCGAAGACGATAAGAAAAAAGCCGACATTCTGATGAGTGCCTTAGATCACTCACAATACTGTATTAAACACGTCGCATCTTCGGGTATGTCATTGCTCAAGCAAGTTGAACAACTGCAACCTGATGTCATTATTATCGATGTCGAATCCCCAAGTCGCGATATTCTCGACAGCCTCAGCATTATTTCACACGCCAATCCTAAACCTGTTGTCATGTTCTCGGAACAAGAAGATACCGAAACCATTAATCAAACAGTGAAATCTGGGGTTAGTGCCTATATTGCCGGCGATATAAATCCTGTTCGTGTGCGCTCCATTTTAGATACCGCCGTCGCGCGTTTTTCAGAATACCAAGCGCTAAAAAGTGAACTGGTCAAAACCAAGCAAAAGCTTTCTAGCCAGCGAGTGGTTGAACAAGCAAAAGTTTGGCTGATGGAAACCAAAAGCCTAACTGAAAAAGAGGCTTATCATCGAATTCGCAAAATGGCGATGGATAACAGTCAGAAGCTGGAAGATGTAGCCAAAAATATTTTATCACTTGCGCAAATGTTGGAGAAATCATCATGAACAGCACTAACATTCATAACATAGAGCATAACAAGCGCAATATCTCTCTTGGCTTTATGCCATTAACTGACTGTGCGCCCCTTGTCATTGCCCATGAGTTGGGCTTTTTTGAGTCGCAAGGGCTAAATGTTACGCTGAAAAAGCAATATTCATGGGCGACCATGCGCGATAAGTTGCATGCAGGCGTGTTAGATGCTGCGCAGTTTCTTGCACCGATGCCGATTGCCAGCACGTTAGGATTAAGTGGCCCTGCGGTGAACGTTATTGCGCCTATGGTGCTGAGCCAAAATGGCAACGGTATTACCATCTCAATGGCGCTTTATGAAGAAATAAAGTTTGTTCATCAACGTCATCATATTGATTTACCCATTAGCGCTGCTTTGTTGAAACCTGTTATTGAGGCTAGAAAGAAAGCAAGCAAGCAAACTGACACGAAATTAAGATTTGCCACCGTTTATCCGCACAGTTGTCACTATTATCAATTACTGACGTGGTTCGAGCAAAATGGTGTTAATAAGGACGATGTTGATATCGTTATTATTCCTCCTGCCTCTATGGTTGAAGCGCTCCAAAGTGACGATATTGACGGCTTTTGTGTGGGTGGTCCTTGGAATGCCAAAGCAGTACGTGATGGTGTTGGCGTTACGGGGGCAACATCTTGCGATATATGGCCGGACATGCCAGAAAAAGTACTGGCGATGAAACAGAGCTGGCAAGAGCAACACCCAGAAACCACGAAAGCGCTAATTATCGCACTGCAGCAAGCATGCGATTGGCTGGCTACAGTGGCTAATCGCTTTGAAGCGGCACGCATATTGAGCAGGCACACCTATTTAGATTTACATTTGTCGGTTATCGCGCCGTCGCTTATTGGAAGCTGCCTCGTGCATCATCAACTATCACCACGTCACATTCCGAGCTATAACCGTTTTGCCCTTGATGGCAATGATACGATCAATAAACCGGAACTCTTCCATGGTGAATGGCTGTTGAGTCAGATGGTCAAACATCAACATATTCCTGCTGAAGTTAAGCTAGAAGCACTGATTGATAGTGTATTTCGACAAGATATTTATCAGCAAGCATTTGCAGAGCACGATGCTTTTGCAACACCAACTAAGGTAACGCCACTAAAAAGCACCAAAATGGTACCTTAGTGCGCCAAACTAATGCATTGGCAGGCAAACAGCATCTAACACAAAATCATCACTAGAGTGTGCAAAGTCAATAAAAATAAGGGTTTAGAGTAAACATTCAAAGTTGGCACTAAACCTGAATAGTAGTAATTGAAGTTATCAACGTTTGTAGTTGGGTCAAACGAAAATTAAAACCAACCCTGCAACGGCTGTGGGTATAACTCGCCTAGAACCAAGCATTTTAGGCAACAAAGATTACGCGTTAATAAACAAGTAATAACACAACAATTTATTTAACTAATTACACCGCAAAGGCGTGGTAACCGATTAGTTTGGCATAGTAGCCCGCATGCACGTGGTAATGATCCTCATGATCAAACCTCAGGTGCAGCGGGCTTTTTTTATTTGGAGGAACGGATGTTTAAACACCTATTAAAACAACCTAAACATATCTGCCGTAAAATAATGGGTCAAGCGCTTGTAGCCGGCCTTTGTCTTTCGAGCAGTGTCGTAAGCGTTAGCGTTAGTGCCGAGGAATTAGGGTATCCAGAAAAAGAAGAGCTAAAATTCGGTTTCATTAAACTTACAGATATGGCACCTATCGCCATTGCTTATGAAAAAGGCTACTTCGAAGACGAAGGTTTATACGTCACGATTGAAGCGCAAGCAAACTGGAAAGTGTTGCTTGATGGTGTGATTGATGGCCGCTTAGACGGTGCCCATATGCTAGCAGGTCAGCCAATTGCAGCAACCATTGGTTATGGAACAAAGGCTGAAATCATTACACCGTTTTCAATGGACTTAAATGGTAACGGCATCACAGTTTCTAATGAAATTTGGAAACAAATGAAACCAAACATTCCTAAGCAAGCTGACGGTAAGCCAGTTCACCCGATCAAAGCTGATGCCCTTAAGCCTGTGGTTGAAAAATACTCAGAAGCGGGTAAGCCATTTAATATGGGCATGGTATTCCCTGTGTCTACCCATAACTATGAGTTACGCTACTGGTTGGCGGCAGGTGGTATTCACCCTGGTTACTACGCACCTCATAAAGGCGACACATCAGGTCAAATTGACGCTCAAGCATTACTTTCTGTAACGCCGCCACCTCAAATGCCTGCCACGTTAGAAGCTGGCACTATCTACGGTTACTGTGTGGGTGAACCTTGGAACCAGCAAGCAGTATTCAAAGGTATTGGTGTACCTGTTGTTACTGACTACGAGATCTGGAAAGACAACCCAGAAAAAGTATTCGGTATCACCAAAGCGTTTGCTGAAAAATACCCTAATACCACTATTCGTTTAACGCGTGCACTGATTCGCGCTGCGAAATGGTTAGACGAGAACGACAACGCTAACCGCCCAGAAGCGGTAAAAATTCTATCGCAGTCAAACTACGTTGGTGCTGACTACGATGTGATTGCAAACAGCATGACAGGTACCTTTGAATACGAAAAAGGTGACAAACGCGCTGTTCCTGACTTCAACGTATTCTTCCGTTACAACGCAACATACCCATTCTATTCAGATGCAATTTGGTACTTAACACAAATGCGTCGTTGGGGCCAAATCAGTGATGATAAGCCGGATAGCTGGTACTTCGATGTAGCGAAAAAAGTATACCGTCCAGACATTTACATGAAGGCAGTTCAATCATTGGTCGATGAAAAAATTATGCCAGCAACTGATTTCGCTTCGCTTGATGGTGAAGACGGCTTCCGCAGCCCGCAAACACACTTCATCGATAACATCGTTTACGACGGTACTAAGCCAAACGAATACATCAATAAATTTAACATTGGCTTAAAAGCTGGCGACAAGATTTAGTCGCCAGTAACAAAACCCAGTACTAGAAAAGTAAATAGAAAGTTATACAGCGTAGCTTTACGGTTAAGTGGCTAGTGTTACGCGCTTGGAGAGAAATATGACCACCTTAATACAAAAAATGGCTACATCAGAAGGACAGCCGAGCTGGGCAACCAATGCGTTGCGTTGGCTGTCAAATCACATCAAAGCTATTGTTTTGCCAATAGTTGGTATTGGGATTTTCCTGATAATTTGGTCGTTTGCCGCCAGTAAAATTGATACGTCGTTAGGCAAGTTCCCAGGCCCAACGGCAGTGGCGACTCAGGTGGTCAATTTATACCAAGAGCACAACACAGAACGCGAAAAAGAAGCAGCGTTTTATCAACGTCAAGAAGAGCGCAATGCCAAGCGTGTTGCTAAAGATCCGAATTATGTACCTAAAATCCGTGCATATACCGGTAAAGAAACCTTTATCGACCAAATCGGCACTAGTTTGATTACGGTGATGAGCGGTTTTGCTGTCGCGGCGGCTATCGCGATCCCACTAGGCATTGCAATTGGTCTTAGCAAAAACTTGAATACGGCAATTAACCCCATTATTCAAATTTTTAAGCCGGTATCACCGTTAGCGTGGTTGCCACTCGTGACCATGGTGGTTAGCGCGGTATATGTGTCGCCTGAGCCAATGTTTGCCAAGTCATTTCTAAACTCAATGATCACGGTAACCCTGTGTTGCTTGTGGCCAATGGTGATCAACACCTCTGTGGGTGTGTCAGCAATTAACTCTGATTGGAACAACGTTAGCCGAGTATTGCGCTTGCCCAGCCTAGTACACGTGCAAAAGATTGTACTACCAGCGTCAATTCCTGCCATTTTCACGGGTATGCGTTTATCACTGGGTATTGCTTGGATGGTGTTAATCGCGGCAGAAATGCTGGCGCAAAACCCTGGTCTTGGCAAATTTGTTTGGGATGAATTCCAAAATGGTAGCTCGCAAAGCTTAAGTCGCATTATGACCGCCGTATTTGTTATTGGCTTTATCGGCTTTTTGCTTGACCGCGGCATGTTACAACTGCAACGCATTGTCTCTTGGGACAAAGCCAGCGCAAACCGTTAATCCTCTTTAGGCCCTGATAATAATACAGACAAGGAATATTTAGATGAGCATTTTACTTGATATCAGCAAAATCGACATGGTATTTCCAACGCCTAAAGGAGACTTTACCGCGCTAAAAGAAGTGGATTTAAAAATTAACAAAGGTGAATTTATCTCGTTAATTGGCCACTCTGGTTGCGGCAAGTCAACGGTACTAAACGTAGTGGCGGGTTTATACCAAGCCACTAAAGGTGGTGTGTTACTGAACAATAAAGAAGTGACGGAACCAGGCCCAGAGCGCGCCGTTGTGTTTCAAAACCACTCTTTATTACCTTGGCTAACGGCTTATCAAAACGTTGAACTTGCGGTTAAACAGGTGTTCAAGAAAAAAATGGCACCGGGCGAGATGAAAGAGTGGATAGAACACAATTTGAAACTCGTTCATATGGATCACGCGATGCACAAACGCCCAGATGAAATTTCTGGTGGTATGAAGCAACGTGTGGGTATCGCTCGTGCGCTGGCTATGCAACCCGAAGTACTCTTGATGGATGAACCATTTGGTGCATTGGATGCACTAACCCGTGCGCATATGCAAGATTCATTGATGGAAATACAAGACGAACTCAACAATACCGTGATCATGATCACTCATGATGTTGATGAGGCTGTGTTGCTATCAGATCGCATTGTCATGATGACCAATGGCCCTGCGGCCACAATTGGTGAAATTCTTGATGTTAACTTACCAAGACCGAGAAATCGCTTGGCACTAGCGCAAGATGTTGAATATAACCGACTTCGCTCCGCTGTATTAACTTTCCTTTATGAAAAACAACGAAAAGTCGAAACCATTGGCCAAAAGGCTGATGACTCGACAACTGTTAAATCGAACAAAGAAAACATGAAAAAACATGACGTGGCGTAACAAAAAAACACTAAATTAGCGCTACGATACGCTGGTTAATATTTAGCCTGTCACTAGACTGAGCTATGTAAAACCCTCGTTTTCGTTTGAATCGAACACTAAGGAATTAATATGAAAGCAAATAAACTAACTCTCTCAATTCTAGCTGCAACTACATTTACTGCTGTTTCACCTTTGGCCTACAGTGCTGATGCAGGCACAGCGTCTATCGATTTTCGTTTACGTTATGAAGCTGTCGATCAAGACAACGCATTGCGCGATGCTGATGCCTTAACGCTTCGTACTCGCCTAAGTTATAAAACGGCAACCTTTAACAAGTTCTCAGGCTTTGTTGAATTTGAAGACTCACGTCAAGTGCTAGGTGTTGACGATTACAACGACACGGCTGGCAATGGCGCAGGTTATTCAGTGATTGCCGATCCTGAAACAACAGAAGTTGATCAAGCATATGTTCAGTATGCCGATCAAGGCTTTACGGCAAAAGTTGGTCGTCAAGTACTTACCTTAGACAATCACCGTTTTGTGGGTCACGTTGGCTGGCGACAAGACAGACAGACCTTCGATGCGGCTTCATTTAATTACAAATCGGATAACTATGAAGCGACTTACGCTTACCTGACTCAACGTAACCGTATTTTTGCCGAAAATCGTGATTTAGATAGTAAAGACCACTTGTTGAATGTGAGCTATAAAACGCCATTCGGTAAGTTAACTGGTTATGGCTACTTGTTAGATGAAGATGAGGGCGTTCAAAGAGAAATAGATACGTACGGTATTCGCTTTGCGGGTAGCCAAAAACACGGTGATAGCAACAAGGTACTGTATGCCTTTGAGTTTGCAACACAAGACTCTGAATCTGCAGCGGGTCAATTTGATGCCGAATATTCACTCATTGAAGTAGGTTACGGCTTTAGCGGTATCACTGTCAAAGGCGGTTACGAAGTATTGGGCAGCGATAACGGCTTTTACGGCTTCTCAACTCCTCTTGCAACCTTGCACAAATTTAACGGTTGGGCTGATCAATTCTTAGGTACACCAAGCTTAGGTTTAGCTGATTTATATGTCTCAGTTTCAGGTAAGGCGTTAGGCGGTAAATGGTCGATAGTGTATCACGACTATGAAGCTGACGAAGATGAAGCAGCAGTGGAAGACTTTGGTGACGAAATCAATCTTTCATACGGGAAAAGTTTCAACAAAACCTTTTCAGGTGGAATTAAGTTTGCCGCTTATTCGGCAGGCGACAGTGGCTCAGGCAAAGTCGACACAGACAAGCTTTGGGTCTGGGTTGGTGCGAAATTCTAATAAAAAAGCATCAATCAGGAATCTAAGTTAAGAGGAAATAACATGTCTAAACAGCTAAACGTCGTTGTTGTTGGCAACGGTATGGTCGGTCATCACTTTGTTGAGCAACTTGCCAATTTACGTGAGTCTGCAGAGCAAGTGAACATCACAGTGTTGTCAGCTGAAAATCGCTTGGCCTATGACCGCGTTCATTTATCTGAGTATTTTGCGGGTAAAACAGCGCAAGACTTGGCATTAACAGACGAATCAACTTACCACGATTGGCAAATTGATTTTCGTACCAATGCTAAGGTCACGACTATTGATCGCCAGCAGCAGCAAATCACCACTGAAGTGGGTGAAACGTTTAGCTACGACAAGTTAATCCTTGCAACAGGTTCTTATCCTTTTGTGCCACCGATCCCTGGGGGAGATCAATCTCATTGCCTTGTTTACCGCACCATAGATGACCTGGAGTCTATTAAAAGCAGTGCAAGTAGCAGTAAAGTTGGTGTGGTGATCGGTGGCGGTTTATTAGGCTTAGAAGCCGCCAATGCACTCAAAGAGTTAGGGCTGCAAACCCATGTAGTGGAATTTGCACCGCAATTAATGGCAGTACAAGTTGACACTGGCGGTGGCCGTTTACTCAAATCAAAAATTGAAGAGCTTGGCGTGCAAGTGCATACCTCAAAAGCAACACAAGTGATTGAAAAAGGTGAGTCTTGCCGATACCGCTTAGTGTTTGCTGATGGTGAAACCTTAGAAACCGATCTGGTGTTATTCTCAGCAGGTATTCGCCCATACGACAACTTAGGGCGAGAAAACGACCTGACGCTTGGTGAACGTGGTGGTATTGTGATTAACAGCCAATGCCAAACGTCAGACGAGAATATTTATGCGATTGGCGAATGTGCGCTATATGAAAATATGATTTACGGCTTAGTGGCACCGGGCTACTCGATGGCGAAAGTTACCGCTAATCATGTGTTAGATAGCACCAGTGAAACGGTGTTTGAAGGCGCCGACATGAGCACTAAATTAAAATTAATGGGTGTTGATGTTGGCTCGATTGGTGATGCGCATGCCAAAACACAAGGTGCATTAACCTATACCTACGAAAACCAACCAGAAGGCGTTTACAAGAAAATCGTTGTTTCTAGCGATAAAACTCTGCTACTAGGTGCTGTGCTTGTTGGTGATACCAGCGAATACGACAGCCTTTTGCAATACATGCTAAACGCCATTGAACTGCCAGAAAGCCCAGAAGCGCTGATTCTACCAATGGCTGCAGACAAACCTATGTTGGGTGCTGATGCATTGCCTGATACCGCAACCATTTGTTCATGTTTAAATGTCACTAAAGGCGATATTGTTGCTGCTGTCGATGGCGGTGCCTGTAGCGTTGCCGATGTGAAATCTTGCACCAAAGCCAGTACAGGTTGTGGTGGCTGTGCTGCCTTGCTTAAAGACGTGGTAGATAAAGAGCTAGAAAGCCGTGGCGTTGAAGTGAAAAAAGATATCTGTGAGCACTTTGCCTATTCTCGTCGCGAATTGTTCGATATCGTTAAAGTCGAGAAAATCACCAGTTTCGAGCAGTTAATTGAAAAACACGGCCAAGGGTTGGGATGTGAAATTTGTAAGCCAACCGTGGGTTCAATTTTAGCGTCGGTTTGGAACGATTATATCCTGGATAGCAGTAAAGTGCCGCTTCAAGATACCAACGATACTTTCCTCGCAAACATGCAAAAAGACGGTACTTATTCAGTCGTACCGCGTATTCCAGGCGGTGAAATTACCCCTGACAAGCTGATCACTATTGGTGAAGTCGCGAAAAAGTATAACCTTTATACCAAGATCACCGGTGGCCAACGCATCGATTTATTCGGCGCTCGTGTCGACCAATTACCTGATATTTGGCAAGAATTAATTGATGCTGGCTTAGAGACAGGCCACGCTTACGGTAAATCTGTACGTACCGTGAAATCTTGTGTTGGTAGCACTTGGTGTCGATATGGCGTGCAAGACAGTGTCGGCATGGCGATTGACATTGAAAACCGCTACAAAGGCGTGCGTGCTCCACACAAAGTGAAGTTTGCTGTCTCTGGTTGTACGCGCGAATGTGCTGAGGCGCAAAGTAAAGATTTTGGCGTGATTGCAACTGACAAAGGCTGGAACCTTTATGTTAGTGGTAACGGTGGCATGAAGCCTCGTCACGCGGACTTATTCGCAACCGACTTAGATGACGAAACCCTGATTAAATACATTGACCGTATCTTTAGCTTTTACATTCAAACGGGTGATCGTTTGCAACGCACGTCGGTATGGATGGAAAATTTAGAAGGCGGTTTAGAGTACCTGCAAAAAGTGATTATTGACGATCACTTAGGCATTTGCGACGAACTTGAAAAACAAATGGCAAGTATTGTTGGCAAATACCAATGTGAGTGGAAAACCACACTGGAAAACCCAGAGTCATTGAAGCGATTTAGACAATTCGTCAATTCAGATAAAACCGACAGCAATATTCAATTTGTGACGGAGCGCGATCAAATTCGCCCGGCAACACTTGCTGAAAAGAAAGCGGGTGAACTGGGCGGCAATATCGAAATTGTCGATTTAACCTACAATGAGAGCCCTAGCGAATCTAGCAAACAAGCTGTTGCTGTAATGGAGGACTAATTATGACACAAGCGTTAAAAGAGCAAACGGTAAACAAAGATTGGGTGACCTTGTGTGGTATTCAAGACCTAGTTGCTAACTCCGGTATCTGTGCCTTAGTTGCTAAGCCAAGTGAACAGGGGGAGCAACTAGAGAAACAAATTGCCATTTTTAGTATTCCCGACAGTGAAGAAAAAGTGTTTGCGGTTGATAATTTTGACCCGATTGGCAAAGCGAATGTGCTATATCGCGGCATTGTTGGCAGTAACAACGGCGAACCTATTGTTGCTTCACCACTTTACAAACAGCAATTTTCGCTGAAAACCGGTACTTGTATTCAAGAAGAAGCTGAAATAGGCGCTTATCCAGCGCGTATTCAGGACCAAGCGATCCAAGTCTATATCTAAGAGGATTGCAGTGTATGACGTGCGACCACACTATTGATAAGGCAGCTCAGCTTTGCGCTACTGGCTTGAATGAGCAAGCTCAATCTTTATCCTTAAATGAGCAGACTCACTGTTCATCTCTAAATGAGCAAGTTCATTATCCACCTAAAGCGACAAACGCTTTGGTGCAAAGTACGTGTGCCTATTGTGGCGTTGGTTGTGGTGTGGATATTACGATAAACGGCGAGCAGGCAACTAGTCTAACGGGCTCACCGGAGCATCCTGCTAACTTTGGTCGTTTGTGTGTCAAGGGAACGCACCTACTTGATACGGTTGATATCACCAATCGCTTATTAGTGCCTGAAATTGCCGGTGAGCAAGTAAGTTGGGATACGGCAATTAGCAAAGTTGCTGGTGAGTTTAACAAAATAATTAAGCAACATGGCCCCGATTCGGTTGCCTTTTATGTCTCGGGGCAGTTACTGACCGAAGATTACTATGTTGCTAACAAACTAATGAAGGGTTATATCGGCAGTGCCAATATCGATACTAACTCAAGGCTTTGCATGTCATCAGCAGTGTCGGCGTATAAACGAGCGTTTGGCGAAGACGTGGTGCCATGTGATTACCAAGATTTAGAACACACCGACTTAATCGTATTAATTGGCTCTAATGCCGCGTGGACGCACCCCGTATTGTTTCAACGTATGCAACGGGCTAAACAAATCAACCCGGCGTGTCAGCTCGTGGTGGTTGACCCACGTCGCACGGCAACGGCGGAAAGTGCCGAACAGCATTTAGCGATTAATCCCGGTACCGATGCCGCGCTGTATAACGGTTTATTGAATTTCTTGGCCGAACATGAAGCGTTGGACAAAGCTTACATAAACGACAATACACAAGGATTTGACGAGGCACTTGCCGAAGCCTCGCATTGGGACATGGCAAAAGTCAGTCAATTTTGTGGTGTTAGCCAAGCCCAGTTGCAAGATTTTTATCAGTTATTCCTGCGCTCAAAAAAAGCAATATCCATGTACTCCATGGGCATCAATCAATCGACTTCCGGTGTTGATAAATGCCATGCCATTATCAACGTGCATTTAGCGACAGGCAAAATTGCATCACTTGGCTCTGGGCCATTTTCGATCACGGGTCAGCCTAATGCCATGGGGGGGCGCGAAGTAGGTGGCTTAGCTAACCAATTAGCGGCTCATATGGATATTGAAAATCCAGCACATCGTGATTTAGTGCAAACGTTTTGGCAATCACCGCACATCCCAACCGAGCAAGGTGCGAAAGCGGTTGATATGATTGAACAAATGCAATCGGGCAAAATTAAAGCGGTTTGGGTTATGGCAACCAACCCTCTCGTGAGTTTGCCGGATCACAATCAAGTTGCTAAAGCATTTGAACAATGTGAGTTTGTCGTGGTGTCAGATTGCGTCGCTGATAATGATACATTGGCTTACGCTGATGTTAAATTACCAGCTACGCCATGGCTTGAGAAAAATGGCACTGTCACCAACTCTGAGCGCAGAATTTCAAGGCAGCGCGGTGCCTTAGCACCTGCAGGGCAAGCCAAACACGATTGGCAGATCATGTCGCTAGTAGCGCAAAAAATGGGTTTTAGTGGCTTTGATTACCAGCACCCTTACCAAGTGTTTACCGAATTTGCTGCCTTATCTGGCTATCAAAACGCAGGGGACAGCAAGCGCGTTTTTGATATGTCAGGCTTGGCACGACTAACACTCGCCGAATATGAGCAATTACAACCTGTGCAATGGCCAATAAAAGGGCCAATAAAAGCGGGCGTTCAAAAAAGCGCACGTGTATTTGCAGACGGTCAATTTGCTACTGTGAGTGGCAAAGCTAAGTTTTTCGCAGTAACCCCACAATTACCTCAGCAGAAAGTCAGTAAAGCATATTCATTAGTACTTAACAGCGGTCGTTATCGCGATCAATGGCATACGATGACACGCACAGGTGCTGCATCTGCGCTAACTCAACATTTAGCGAAACCCTATATTGCTGTTAACCCGCAAGATGCGATAAAACTAGGTTTAACAGAACACCAGATTGCCCATGTTCAATCGCAAACCGGTGAGTTATTTGTCCCTGTGCAAGTCACTGATACCGTTAATTTCGGTGAGTGTTTTATGCCAATTCACTGGAACGGCCAATTTTCATCAAATGCAACGGTGTCAACGCTTTACAATGCAGTGGTAGATCCTATTTCTGGTCAACCTGAATTGAAACATACTGGTATTGCAATAGAAAAGGCTAACTTTGCTCAGTATCTTGATTGCTACTTTGCAGAGGATATTGCCGCTGATACACCATACTGGTTAAAAGCTAAGCAGGAGCATTGTTGGCACTACCAACTTGCCACCAGTGAAGAGCAGCCAATGACCATCGCCAAACTGCAAAAACTTTTTCCGTTCCAAGGGGAGTGGTTAAGCTTTAACGATGAAGATAACCAACTTTCTCATGTGATTTGCCTGCAAAATGGCGCACTGAAATGTGTCGCTTACTTTGCCAATCAGGCATTTAATGAAGCGAAAAAATGGGTCGATAGTCTGTTTGGGCAAGACAGTTTGTCATTTGCCGAAGTGCAAGCCTTACTTTCTAAAACAGCGCCAGCCAGTGCAGACGAAAGTCGGAACGTGTGTAGTTGTTTCAATGTTTCTGAAGCGAGTATTCGAGAGGCGGTAATGTCTGGTACAGACAGCGTTGCCGCGCTGGGTAAGTCACTAAAGTGTGGCAGTAACTGCGGCTCGTGTAAGCCAGAATTACAAGCCATTATTAATGATTGCCAATCGAACCTAATCGACATTAAAGAAGTCGCCAGCGCTTAGTTAGTGTCTATTTAACCTCAGGTTTGGATAAGAAATAGTGAATAGCAAAGTTAATTCAAATACTTAGATTTGCAATTACCTTCTAGCGAGTAATTTTCACTGATATCAAGGCGAATTTACGCGTCAATAGCTGGCCTATTGCAAGTGAAGTCAACGCAGATAGGAGTGAAAATAGCCGCTAGAAGCACATTAGTTATCCAGAGCTGAGGTTACTTATTAAAATTTAAGATGCTTAAGGAGTTAGTATGCAGTTAAGCTTATTTAAAACCCCGTTATTTTGGTTTAGGCATCAACAAAAGCGCCGTTGGGCTGCCAAAAGTGTTAAAAATGTCGCTGCTGGAGCGAATACTAGTGATGCCCTTGCTAATAATGTCAGCAAATTAACCTGGCTAACGCGTAAGCTAAATCAACACAAGAACAGCTCGTCAGTACTATCCACCGACAAAAATTCTGGGCAAGTGGTATTTGTTGGGGCAGGGGCTGGCGACCCAGAGCTATTGACGTTAAAAGCGGTAAAAGCACTGCAGCAAGCAGATATTGTATTAGTTGACTGGCTGGTGAACCCTGAAATTAATGCCCTTATTCCAGATCATATCGAACGTGTATTTGTTGGCAAAAAATGTGGTCAACATTCAGTCACACAAGCAGAAATTTGTCAGCTATTGGTTGATTACGCGGCTCAAGGAAAACGAGTTGTGCGATTAAAAGGGGGAGACCCGTCGATATTTGCGCGACTTGCCGAAGAAACGGATGTGCTTTCGCAAGCGAATGTTCCATTTCAAGTCATCCCCGGTATTACTGCGGCGACAGGCTGCGCCGCTTATTCCGGTATTCCGTTAACCCATAGAGACTGCGCGCAATCAGTGAAATTTATTACTGCTCATGGCAAGCAAGAAGAGCATGAATGTGATTGGCATTTGATTGCAGCAGAGCAAAGTACACTGGTTTTTTATATGGGCTTGAATCGTGTTCAGTTAATTTGTCAGCGATTAATAAGTCACGGCATGGCAGCAACGATGCCGATTGCGGTGATTGACCAAGGCACGAGTCATACTCAGAAAGTAGTTTGCAAGTCTTTGGCATCGATGGATGCGGCAAGTGATTTAGCTGACTTTCAAGGCCCAGCGTTAATTATCGTAGGTAAGGTGGTTGAAAAGCGCGTAGACGTTAATTTATCGCTGGTTGATGGTGAAGCGCCTACCATTTCCGCAAGTGCTTTCGAAGCCGCTTAGCGATAAAAAACTTGTAATAATCTCTCAAAACGAAAAAAGCCGCACAATGTGCGGCTTTTTAAAATGTGGTGGGTGCGACTGGAGTTGAACCAGCGACCTCTTGCATGTCAAGCAAGCGCTCTAACCAACTGAGCTACGCTCCCAAATCAATGTTGCCTTAGCAACGGAGCGCTATGTTAGCGATGCTATTTTACAGTTGCAAGTGTTTTTCGCGATATTTTCTCAAATTTGGTTTGTTCGATTAATTTAACAACAAATCACTAAATTTATTGATTAAATTAGCATCGTTATTAACAATGTAATTAAATAACTCGGTAGTTTAAAAATCTTCACGCATTGATAAGCCCCAAACGCAGGGCATGGAAAAATTAAGGGAATCTAGATGAAAAATAATAAAATTATTGCGCTATTGGTAGCGGGAGCGTGTTCTTCAGCATTTTCAATGGGAGTAATGGCAAACGAGCAGCCAGATGCCTCAGTTTTGGTTAAGCAAGCCTATGGCGGTATTCATTACAGCTATTTTGATGCAGACAATGAACGACTGACCGTGGCAGGTGATCGTGCGTCAGGGTTAGAAGAGGGCGATGGTGCAGGTTTGTCACTTGGCTATCGTTTTTCCGAATACAACGAATTGCGTATTCAGTATACCGACTTGTCAGTTGATGCATTGCGCAGTGTTTATGGCGACCAAGATGGTCGTTCGGTAGCAATTGACGTTTTACACTTTCCAAGCAAAAAGAACCTTTACCTTATTGGTGGTTTTAAAGAAATTGATTTAGAAGAAAAAGAAGTATCAGCCAACATTGGTATGGGGTATCGTCATTACTTCACTAATCGCTTTGCTGGTTTTGTTGAAGGTAAAGGGCATTATCAATTTGAAGAGTACCATACTGATTTTAACGCCACTTTGGGTTTAATTTACTTCTTTGGTGAGAACAAGGCACGTACAGCCTCACCTGTAACGTCAAAACCAACCGTAGCTAAGCCCGTAACGGCTAAACCAGCGACAACGCCTACCATTAAAGATGCTGATAAAGACGGTGTTATTGATAGTTTAGACCAGTGTCCAGGCACACCAACAAACCATATGGTCGATATTAAAGGCTGTACCTTGTTTAGCGAGAAAATGCGTTCTATTGAAGTGCAAGTAAACTTTGATAACAACAGTGATGTCATTAAGCCTGAGTTTTATGGTGAAGTTGAAAAGTTGGCTAACTTCTTAAAACAATACAGCGGTGTTAATCTGACTATTGAAGGTCATTCATCTAGCGTTGGTGCGGCAGGCTACAATAAAACCTTATCAATGAAACGTGCCCAAGCCGTTGTTGATATGCTGGTAAACGAATATCGCATTGACGGTGGACGATTAAACGCTGTTGGCTATGGCGAAGAGCGTTTAATTAACGAGGCAAATACTGCTGCTGCTCATGCAGAAAATCGCCGTATTATGGCAACAGCGGAAACTAGTGAAAAAGTTGCAGTTGAGAAATAGCTGAGCCTATCAAGCCTGCTGCTAAAGAAAGAAAAAAGCGCAAAGTGGATTAACTTATACAATTAATTACTTTGCGCTTTTTTATGCTCCTTGCGAAGCAATTATTAGTGCTGGCTATTGGATGGAAGTCCTAATTCTCGTAATAAACCCGTATAAAACACTAAATCTTGAAACAGGCCTTTGATGATGTCAAAGTCTGTTAAAGCTAGTGCTAGTTGAGGCTCGAATAAATCCCTGCCTTCGGGGATTGCAATGTAAACATTTTGGTCAATAAAAGATAGCGATATCGCGATTCCCTTTTTTTGATTTCTATAGTCAACTAATTTATCCATCAACTTGGGCGATAGCATTTGTAATATGGTATCTGGCGCTGAGCTGACAACGGAGAAATATTGGCTAAATTCACTTTCCTGTAATGCTACGTTTTCACCAATACGTTGACTTTGAAAATGGCCAAATAGCTTTGCTTTTATCCCTTGCTTGGCATTTTCTTTCGCTAAAATATAACTAGAGTGAGAAAATGGTGTGGGACGTTGAGCTTTGAGAAATAGACCGATAAAAATCGGATTTTTTAGCGAGCCGCCTTCAGGCCGCTGAATGATCTGTTCTACAAAAAGTTCAGACATTTCAATCTTAAAGCCTTCGAGCTCGCCACAAATAAGATCTTCACCACCGTAACTATCAACTTTTGTGGGGTACAAACCGCTTTGTTCGAACTCGGGTTGAGTGATGAATTTGTCTTTATGCCAGATTAGCGACTTGTCAATTTCACTCAACAGAGTCACCATTATTTGTTTTTTGTAACTACTTCGGAACTTGTCCCAACTGAACTTAAAGGTGACAAAGCAATACGCCATAATGGCAAATAGCGCAATTAGCAAAGGCGTTGAGTCAATGCCTGACAATACCGCGATAAAAAAGGCACCTACGGAAAAGGTAAGCGCTTTTTTCTTCTTTAATGTCGCTAAACGAGAGGTTTCTAGTGGCGCTAACTTGGGTTTTAGCTTTTGTTCAAACAGCAAATTTAACTTTGCACTGTCTATGTTCATTTCTCGTCCACCTCCAAAAAATGAGCTAGCTTTTGAAAATATACTCTAATCTTACGCTAGCCGTGCTTGCACAACCTTTAATCGAATAGCCAACAGCACAGCGGCGGTGGTTAAGCCTGAGATAAAACCAATCCAAAAGCCTGATGGGCCTATCGGCTCAATTATCCAATCCGTTAAACCGAGTATTAATCCAATAGATAAGCCGACAATCCAATATGAGAAAAATGTGATGATCAATATTGAGGTAGTATCTTTATACCCACGTAATGCACCTGCTGAAATCACTTGAATAGCGTCTGAAAACTGAAATAGTGCCGCTAAGAACATTAAGCTTGCTGCTAGCTCAATTACAGGTAGTTCAGTGGTATAAATACCCGCAATCTCGGATTTAAACAGTAACGTGCCAGAGGCTGTAACCACGGCAATAACTAAGCCTAATAGTGCTGAATACCAACAAATATCTTTTGCATCCTGATATTGTTTGTTGCCGACGGCAAAGCCCACTTTTATCGTCACCGCCATAGCAAGGCTCAGCGGGATCATAAATACCAGCCCCGAGAAGTTAATGGCTATTTGGTGGCTAGCCACAACTTCAGCACCAAATGGCGCCAAAATTATCGCGACCACAGCAAATAAACTCACTTCAAACAGCAGTGATAGCGCGATAGGCACACCCAGTGCTAATACCGTTTTTATTTCTGACCAGTTTGGCCAATAAAAACGCTCAAACAAGTGCGCTTGTTTGAGGTGTTTTGAGAAGTAGGTATAGGCCAACATAGATAAAAACATTGCCCAATAAACCAGCGCGGTAGCTAGGCCGCACCCAGCGCCGCCCAGTGCAGGCATGCCGAACTTACCGTAGATAAATATGTAGTTAGCGGGGATGTTAACTAGCAAACCAATGATACTAATGATCATGGTTGGTCGAGTATGCGACAAACCCTCTGAATAGTTCCTTAACACAAAGTACAAGCAAAACGCGGGTCCACCCCAAACGATATAGTCTAGGTAGTCAAACATTAACTTTTTGAGTTCTGGCTCAAGGGTTACTTCTTGATAAATTGCTGGCGCGGCGGTGGCGTTTAATAAGATAAGTGAGCCACCTAAAAACAAGCCAATCCACGCAGTTTGATAGGTTGCACTTGCGACCTTATCAAATGCCTTAGCGCCTGAGTATTGAGACACGATTGCCGCTAAAGCCATCATAATACCGGAAATCGTTAGAATGGCTGGTAACCAAACACTACTAGCAACCGCTACAGCAGCCATGTCAGTTGCGCTTACACGACCAGCCATTACCGTATCGGCAAAGCCCATTAAGTTTTGGATCAGTTGGGCAATAAGAATCGGGTAGGCAAGTTTAAGTAAACTTTTTGATTGATAAATAAAATCTGATAAGCGCATGAAAACCTGAATGCTTTGCTGTTAAAATAGCGAAAAATTTTAAGGGGTAAATAATATATGTTTACTGGGATTGTGCAATCGAAAGCACAAGTTTTATCAGCACAAACTAAGCATGGCGTTTGCCAGTTATGCATCGCTGTTGACAAGCAATATGCACAGCAAATTGAGTTGGGCGCCAGTATCGCGATTAATGGTGTATGTTTAACGGTTGTCGAGCAGCAATCGCTTGATGAAACGCTCGACAAAATTCGCTTTGATGTGATTGATGAAACGTTACGCGTAACCAACCTTGTATCGATTAATACTGGCGACTTCGTGAATTATGAGCGGTCGTTAAAAGTTGGCGATGAAATCGGCGGGCATCAAGTCTCGGGGCATATTCATGCGATGGCCAGTGTGACTAACATTGAAAATATCGGTGATAATCGCAGTGTTTATTTTGAGTTAGCGCCAAGTCAACAAGCAGCTTATGCAAAGTACATATTTGGCAAAGGGTTTATCTCAATTAATGGCACGAGTTTGACCTTAGGTGAGTCAGTGGAAAACGGTCACTTCAATGTGCATTTGATCCCTGAGACATTAACCAGAACCAATATTGGTGACCTTAAGGTTGGTGATAACGTCAATATTGAAATGGATCAGCAAACCATTACTATCGTGTCGACGATAGAGCGAATGAAATTACAATTAGACTAACCTTAAAAACGCAGAGATAAGTAGGCCAGTTTTACGCCGCTTTTCGCTCAAGCAGTTATGCTTAAAAAACTTGTTCGTCGTCTGCGTCTACTTGTAGCTCAATTTTTTGGTCGACCTCATCAATATGCATGTTCAAATGAATTTCACTGCAACATGCTGGGCAATCGTCGTAATAATCTTGGTCACCGGCACTTGGGTCTAACGTTACGTGTAAGTGGTGTCCGCAGTGTGGACACTCAATCCGCTGTTGCTGGAGTTCTTCGAGCATAATTGACCTCTTCACCTTTGCTCAAACGTCTTTTAAGTATGACCAAAATATGTGATTCTGCTAGCCGCAGCTAAGTCTCTGATAAGCGGTAAAATAGTAGTTTATAGGCGTTTTACGTGAATTTTTAACGATTGGTCGTGGCTAACTTGGCGTTGATAAAATTCGCTGCAAACTAGCTTTTGACTGGTCAATGTAGATACCACCGAACATATTGGCGTGATTAAGTACATGGTAAAAGTTATAAAGCAGTTTTCGTTTGGCATAACTTTTCGATAATGGGTATATCGCTTGGTAGCCTTGATAAAAACTTGCGGGAAACAAGCCAAATAATTCTGTCATGGCAATATCAGCTTCGCGATCACCGCAGTAACACGCAGGGTCGTAAAAAACGCCCTGTAATTCAGTAAAACTTACGTTACCTTGCCATAGATCGCCGTGCAGTAAACTTGGCTGTGGGTGATGGTGGGCGAGCAGCTTTTGGCAATGCGCGCAAATGTAGTCAATATTACCCAACAAAATGGATTTTTCTTCTAACGAGGCTAACTGCCAACCAATACGTTGCTCTGCAAAAAATACACTCCAATTTTTCTGCCATTTATTAGGTTGTCGAGTATGACCAAGGTAGTTGTCGTTTTGCCAACCAAATTCACCATGAGTGCAAACTTGGTGCATTAGAGCAAGTTGTTGACCGATTTGAAACCACTGGCTATCGCTGCCACTGGTTAATGCTAAATATTCAAGCACCAGAAAACTTTTATCTAGTGTGCTGCCAATCGCAATAGGCTTGGGTGATTTAACGTCAGAAAGAGTGGCCAGTTGGTCAAGCGAATACCACTCTTGCGCTAAGTTATCGTATGCAGTTTTGTTGTTCACCTTAACGAAGTAGTTTTGGTCTTTACCACTAATGTGAAATGCTAAGTTGATATCACCGCCAGAAATAGGGGATTTATTTTCAATACTGAACGCCTTTCCTGTGCTTTTAGTTATCGCAGATTCTACGCTGTGCCACATAGTTAATAGAATATTAAATACCAATAATTGCTTAGTATAGAACAAGTTGCGGTAACCGTTTGCGGCGCTTTATCAGCACCTTTACTTAGTGTGTTGGAGAAATTTGAACTGCTTGCTCTTTAATTGAGTTGATGTGAAATTGTTGCCATTGAGATGCGGGTAACTGTTGTTCAATGTTTCGCATGGTTTGCCATACGGAATTCACTGTCATTTGATTAACTAGCCAAACTGGAATGGCCCCATTTGGATTGACGCTGAATTCGTAGGCAATATGAATATAGCCAAGTTGCTCAATGGGTTTGATTAGCCAGTTCGCATGCAATACGCTAACCCTAACAATGTCGTCTGAAAGTGGTACTGAATTGCCTGCATCTTTCACATGAATATTGATGCTGAGATCCGACTGCTGTGTAAACTCTGTGTCTATCACCATATCTCGGGGCTTAACTGGCCAAATACCTTCAAAATAGGTGATGAAAATATTACGGGTTGGCGATTCCTGACTGACCAATTCACTATGGTAGGCATTATCCAGCCAATTGGGAATGTTGTCGTAATCTTGTAAAAACAATAAAAAACCGGAAAGGGAAGATCGAACGGTAAGCTCGGCTCTAATATGAGCAAGGTGCTTGTTTTCGTCATGGTTCTCGTTATGGTCTTCGTTTTGCTTTGCAGCCTTTGCAGCCTTTGCAGCCTTTGCACCCTTAGCTGTGTAGACTTTAATAGCGTCGCTAGTTCGCACTAATTGCCAATGTGTAGCTGTACCCTTATTTTCAACTTTTTCTACAATATCATTCGCGTAACTTTTACCAAGAATAAGAGGGTTTGCAACAATTAATAAAAGCAGTGGAAACGTTATTTTAACCAAATGATGAAAAAGCTTTGAAAAACGCCTGTTTGCCATTGAAATATCCGCTTAATTTTTCTATTCTTCTGGGCTCATTTGTATTAGACCATATTTTGCGTGTTTTAGGTTCGAAAACGTAATTCGAAACGATAGTGCAATTTCTGATGGCCAATCACACTTTTATTTAAAATTAACAAGCGGCGCTACGTGTGCGTCGCCACTGTGTAAGGAAATTTCATGCCTGTAATTACTCTCCCAGACGGAAGTCAACGTTCTTTCGATAATCCAGTATCTGTAATGGATGTTGCATTAGACATTGGTCCTGGTTTAGCAAAAGCGACACTTGCCGGTCGCATTAATGGTGAGCGCGTAGACGCGTGCGAAACAATCACCGAAGATTGCCAACTACAGTTGATCACTGCAAAAGATGAAGATGGTCTGGAGATTATTCGCCACTCTTGTGCTCACTTGTTAGGTCACGCGATCAAGCAATTATTCCCAGATGTAAAAATGGCGATTGGTCCTACAATCGACAACGGGTTTTACTACGACATCGATTTAGAGCAAGCATTAAACGACGATGATTTAGCTAAGTTAGAAAAGCGCATGCTTGAGCTTGCTAAAACTAACTATGCGGTTGTGAAGAAAACGGTTTCTTGGCAAGAAGCACGCGACACGTTTGAAGCGCGTGGCGAAAGTTACAAGATGGAAATCTTAGACGAAAACATCGAAAAAGATGATCGTCCAGGCTTATACCACCACGAAGAATACATCGACATGTGTCGTGGCCCACACGTACCAAACATGAAGCACTGTCATCACTTTAAACTGATGAATGTCGCAGGTGCCTACTGGCGTGGTGATTCAGAAAACAAAATGCTACAGCGTATTTACGGCACAGCATGGGCAGATAAGAAGCAATTAAAAGCTTACTTACAACGTTTGGCCGAAGCGGAAAAGCGCGACCACCGTAAAATTGGTAAAGCATTAGATTTATTCCACTGGCAAACCGAAGCGCCGGGTATGGTGTTCTGGCATAACGATGGTTGGACGATTTACACTGAACTTGAAAAGTTTGTTCGCCAAAAGCTACACGAGTATGACTACGACGAAGTAAAAGGTCCATTAATGATGGATCGTCAGTTGTGGGAGCGCTCAGGCCACTGGGACAAATACGCAGAAAACATGTTCACGACAGAATCTGAAAAACGTGAATATGCGATTAAGCCAATGAACTGCCCAGGTCACGTACAAATTTTCAACCAAGGTCTTAAGTCATACCGTGACTTACCGCTACGTATGGCGGAATTTGGCTGTTGCCACCGCAATGAGCCATCAGGTGCATTGCACGGCTTAATGCGCGTACGTGGTTTCACCCAAGATGACGCCCACATTTTCTGTACTGAAGATCAAGTTCAAGCAGAAGTTACTAAGTGTATTGAAATGGTTTACGACGTCTACAAAACCTTTGGTTTTGAAGACATTCTCGTAAAACTTTCGACACGTCCTGAAAAGCGCATCGGTGCTGACGAAATTTGGGACAAAGCCGAGGAAGGCCTCGCAAATGCGCTTAACTCGTTAGACATCCCATTTGATTACTTACCAGGTGAAGGTGCATTCTACGGTCCAAAAATTGAGTTCACTTTGCTCGATTGTTTAGGCCGTAACTGGCAATGTGGTACGGTGCAGCTAGACTTTGCACTACCAGGTCGTTTAGATGCGTCTTACATTGGTGAAGATGGCGAACGTCATGTACCAGTTATGATCCACCGTGCAATCTTAGGTTCATTAGAGCGTTTCATCGGTATTTTAATCGAAGAATACTCAGGTAAATTCCCAACTTGGTTATCACCAATTCAGGCAACTGTGATGAATATCACCGACAAACAAGGTGAATATTGTGAAAATGTTGTGAAAAAACTGAAAGAAAGTGGATTTAGAGCCAAAGTTGACTTGAGAAATGAGAAGATAGGCTTTAAAATCCGCGAGCACACTTTGAAGCGTGTTCCATATCTTTTAGTCGTTGGTGACAAAGAGATGGAAAATGGCGAAATTGCAGTTCGTACACGCGGTGGTGAAGATTTAGGAAAAATGTCGGTTGACGACTTTATTGCTAAGCTAACACAAGAAGTTAGCGACAGAACCTAATCCTAGTGATTCGCAAATAAAGTTAAAACGGACACAACACGTTATTTTATCCAGGCATGTATGCAAAATCATGCCTGATTATTTTTAGTTCTTTGGAGGAACAGGCTATTAAAGGTGGTCAAAGAGGCGGTCAAAAAGAGCCGGCACATCGTTTAAATGAGTTAATTACAGGTATTCCAGGTAATGAAGTTCGCTTGATTGGTTATGACGGCGAAGCTGCTGGAATCGTAACCTTAAATGAGGCAATGAACTTAGCGGAGCAAGCTGGTGTTGATTTAGTAGAAATCAGCCCAACGGCAAAACCGCCTGTGTGTCGTGTAATGGATTACGGTAAGTTCCTTTACGAAAAAGCCAAAGAGCAAAAAGAACAGCGTAAAAAGCAGAAACAAATACAGGTCAAGGAAATTAAATTCCGTCCTGGTACAGATGAAGGCGACTATCAGGTCAAACTACGCAACCTGAAGCGCTTTTTAGAAGGTGGTGACAAGGCTAAGGTAACAGTACGTTTCCGCGGTCGTGAAATGGCCCACCAAGACATTGGTATCGAGCTTTTAAACCGTGTTAAAGCGGATTTACAAGACATAGCATCTGTAGAGTTCTTCCCGAAAAGGGCAGAGGGTCGTCAGATGATTATGGTTCTCGCACCAATCAAACGTTAATAGTTTGGTCTACAAGTAGTTAATCCTTTTATTTTTGTAATTGGATTGCTCACCACTATTATCTTGAAGCTGGTTATTAAGGCCTGCAAGTAGAGCGCAATTAGCACTCTCGCCTTGATAACTTAATATTAATGGCAGAAATGCGGAGTATTTTTCATGCCTAAAATGAAAACTAACAAAGGTGCTGCAAAGCGCTTTAAGCCTACAGCTAACGGCTATAAATTCAAGCAAGCTGGTCTTCGTCACATCCTGACTAAGCGCCGTACCAAAGTTAAGCGTCACTTACGTGCTAAATGCCTAGTTGCCGCTTCTGACATCAAGTCAGTTAAGAAAATGTTACGTCACGCTTAATAGGAGAACTTAGACAATGGCAAGAGTAAAACGTGGTGTTGTAGCACGCCGTTCTCACAAAAAAGTTTTAAAGCAAGCTAAAGGTTACTACGGTGCTCGTAGTCGCGTTTATCGCGTTGCTTTCCAAGCAGTAACTAAAGCTGGCCAATACGCATACCGTGACCGTCGTCAACGTAAGCGTCAATTCCGTCAACTTTGGATTGCTCGTATCAATGCTGCATCTCGTCAAAATGGTTTATCTTACAGCCGTTTCATCAACGGTCTTAAGAAAGCTTCTATCGAGATCGATCGTAAGATCTTAGCAGACATCGCTGTATACGATAAAGCTGCTTTCACTGTACTAGTAGAAAAAGCAAACGCGGCATTAGCTGCTTAAGCTTGACTATTTGAATAGTTGAAACACAAAAAAGGACGCACTAGCGTCCTTTTTTATTTTTTATACATGGATGTGTTTATGTCGCGTTAACAGGACGTTATAGAGCGACGATGTACAGGAAGTACGGTACGCCATGCCTATGTTGTGAAAGGAGGACGTCATAGAATGGCGCTTTATTATTTACATTGCTTTTGGTTTTAGTAAATAAGCTTAAAGAAATTATTAATGTGTTTTCATCGATTGAAATCAGACTAATAGATTCTTTAAAGGAAAGTATAAGCATGAGTCTTGCTGATCAAGTTTTGGCGGTAAATGATGATTTACCCATCCGCACTGATAAACCTGTTCACAGTGGTAAAGTTCGCAGCGTTTATTGGTTAACTGAAGCTGACAGTCGTCGTTTAATCATCGAGAAAGGATACGATGTTCCTACCGATACACCATTAGCCATCATGGTGATCAGCGACCGCATTTCAGCCTTTGATTGTATTTGGACTGGTGAGGGTGGCATGCGCGGTGTACCAGGTAAAGGTGCAGCGCTCAATGCGGTTTCAAACCATTGGTTTAAGCTTTTTAAAGAGCAAGGCTTAGCCGATAGTCACATTCTTGATATTCCTCACCCATTTGTATGGATCGTACAAAAAGCACAACCTGTGATGATTGAAGCGATCTGTCGTCAATACATTACCGGCTCTATGTGGCGTGCCTACGAAAAAGGTGAGCGTGATTTTTGTGGTATTGAATTACCAGTAGGCTTAAGCAGGGACAGCAAATTACCAGAGTTATTACAAACGCCATCAACAAAAGGTATTTTGAAAGGGATCCCTGATGTACCAGAGGCGGATGACGTTAACATTACCCGTAAAAACATTGTTGATAACTTCCAAGCCTTCAACTTTAAGTCGGTTGATGATATCGCTCTGTACGAAAAGCTGTTAACGCAGGGCTTTGATGTAATCTCAGACGCGCTTGGCAAGCTTGACCAAATTTTTGTCGATACCAAATTTGAATTTGGTTACGTCAAAGACAAAGCCGGTAACGACAAGTTAATTTACATGGATGAAGTGGGCACACCAGATTCTTCTCGTATTTGGGACGGTGAACAATATCGCGCTGGTAAAGTGGTGGAGAATTCAAAAGAGGGTTTCCGCCAACTATTGCTTAGTCATTTCCCAGATCCAGACATTCTGCTAAATAAAGAGCGAATGGAAGAGCGTGAAGCATTGGCACGCGATAATGAGTTACCTGCCAACGTACTCATGCAAGTGTCAAAAACTTATACCGATATTGCCGAGAAAATTACCGGCGAAAAAATCGTGTTAAGCGACAATCCTAAAGCTGAGATCATTAAAATATTGAAAACCCAGTACCAATTAGTTGACTAGGCAGTTATTATTTCTGCGAGGTTAATCGGCGAACTCAGCAAATGAAGCATCTGTAATTGTTACTAAAATTTGCTGGACTTGCCCGTTAGTGAAGCTAATAGGTAATATGATTTAGCATAGAATTATGTATATAACTTTGTATATAACGAGTTTACCAATTAGAGAATACCCATTAAGTATCTCGGTAACTATTGAAAAATACATAAACGACACACATTTGTATGCGCCCCGTTAAATCCTAAGGTAATATTAAGAATAATCTAATCATTACAACATACCTAACAAATGTATTTCAGATTGCGAGAAACTCAAATTTAGACTAGTTTCTCCATCTAAGTGTCCTTCAAATTAAGACAAAGGAATTTCCAGTTATGGCAACGAAAACCGCTAGTACCCCAGATCACGACTATCAACAAATGATCGCAAAAGTTGATGCATTAAATAAGGTACAGGCCGTTATTGAATTTACATTAGACGGCACAATCGTGACCGCCAATGATAATTTTCTCAACGCAATGGGTTACACATTGGAAGAAGTTGTAGGCAAGCACCATAGCATGTTTGCAGAAGCTGGCTATGCGAATACCGCTGAATACGCTGCATTTTGGCAGCAGTTGAACCAAGGCGAATTTGTCACCGGTGAATTCAAACGTATCGGTAAAGATGGTCAGCCAGTTTGGATCCAAGCATCGTACAATCCGATTTTCAACGAAGAAGGCAAAGCCACAGGTGTTGTAAAGTTTGCAACTGATATCACCGAGCAAAAAATAGCGGCGGCGAACTTTCAAGGTCAAATTGATGCCATCAGTAAATCTCAAGCGGTAATTGAATTTAATATGGATGGCACCATTATCACGGCGAATGATAACTTCCTTAATGCCATGGGTTACAGTTTAGTCGAAGTGCAGGGTAAACATCATAGTATCTTTGCTGATTCTGAGTACGCTAACAGCCTAGAGTACAAGCTGTTTTGGGAAAAACTAGGCCGCGGTGAGTTTGAAGCAGGTGAATACCGACGTGTCGGTAAAAATGGGAAAGAAGTTTGGATTCAAGCTTCCTACAACCCAATATTAGATATGGAAGGCAAGCCATTTAAAGTGGTTAAGTATGCTTCAGATATCACGACACAAAAATTAGAATCGGCTAATTTCTCAGGTCAGATTGACGCTATTGGCAAATCACAAGCCGTGATTGAGTTTGAATTAGACGGCACAATTATTGATGCCAACGAAAACTTTTTAATGACCATGGGCTATACGCTAGCTGAAGTGAAAGGTAAACACCACAGCATGTTTGCAGAGCCAGAAGTTGCCGGTAGTCCAGAGTATCAGCACTTCTGGCAAAAACTAGGTCAAGGTCAGTTCGATTCCGGTGAATACCGTCGTTTAGGTAAGTTTGGTAAAGAAGTTTGGATTCAAGCTTCATATAACCCAATTTTAGACATGAACGGTAAGCCATTTAAAGTGGTTAAGTACGCCACTGATATTACCAAGCGCAAACAAGCGATATCAGAAATCAAAGACAGCATTATGTCGTTATCGGAAGGGGATTTAACCAACCGTATTGACGCTGACCTAGGTGAAGAATTCAGCGTGTTAGGTGATTCGATGAATTCCTTGCTGGATAACTTAAACGATATGATGAGTACGATTCGCGATGCAGCTGATCATGTGTTCCACTCGTCGCGTGAGTTAGCGGTAGGTAACAGTGAGTTAAGTCAACGTACTGAATCTCAAGCGGCAAGCCTTGAAGAAACTGCCTCAGCGATGGAAGAACTGACTTCTACGGTTCAGCAAAATGCCAATAACGCAACGGAGGCCACTAAGCTTTCTACTACGGCGATGAGTAAAGCCAGTGATGGTGGCGACGTGGTAAACAATGCGATTGCTGCAATGCAGGCTATTGAAAAGTCTAGCAAGAAAATCTCTGACATCATCGGTGTTATTGATGAAATTGCATTTCAAACAAACCTGCTCGCACTAAACGCCGCAGTTGAAGCCGCACGTGCTGGCGAGCAAGGCCGCGGTTTTGCAGTTGTTGCAAGTGAAGTTCGCAACTTAGCACAACGCAGTGCGTCTGCGGCGAAGGAAATCAAAGGTTTGATTAACGACAGTGTTGATGCGGTTAATCAAGGTAGCAAGCTTGTTGATGATACAGGCAAGACATTTAGCGATGTTATCGGTGCGGTACAAGAAGTGGTTACCATGATTTCGGATATCGACTCTGCAAGTCGCGAACAAGCGGTTGGTATTAGTGAAGTGAGCAACGCAGTTTCGCAAATGGATTCGATGACACAGCAAAATGCAGCATTAGTTGAAGAAGCAACAGCGGCAAGCCGTTCGATGGAAGAAAAAGCACAAGACTTACTTGAGCAAGTATCAAACTTCGAAACTGATGAAGCTTTACAAAGCCCAGTATTAAAACCTGAAGTGACTCGCACTAGAGACTTTAACTCACGCCCTAAACCGGCAGCGCGTTTACGCAAGCCAGTAGTTAATGAGTGGGAAGACTTCTAATTATCGTTTTGCAATAGCTAATAAGCTAACATAGTTGGCAATATATTAAAAAAGCCATCATCGATTCACGTCGATGATGGCTTTTTTAATGCGTATGTTTTAGCTGGAAGTTACTAGTCGCTATTTATAGCCAGTTTTATTCGTTATCAGCTAATAACTTAGGTGACGTGACCAAAATCTTATAGGGTAAAAGCTCGGCTAATAAGTTTTCATCAATACTGAGTGATTGAAAGCCTTGTTTTTGGAAATAGGCCGAAATTTCTGAACTTGTTGCGGTTTGCTCAGTCAACTTCATGGCTTGATAGTAAGCTTTATCCTCAGCTAACTCACATTCTTCTGGGTCGATAAAAAAGTGCATTGGCATTGCCATTAACCAAATCGACTGCGCTTTTGAGTATTCGTTTGCCAGGTAATTTAGGATCGCTTTACCTACACCTTTACCTTGGTATGCTGGCAGAACGCTAATCGCCTCTAGCATAATGTGCTGGGTTGCCTTTTTACTCTCTTGTTTTACTGAAAGTTGCTCACTAAGGTCAGCTTTTACATTGTGCCCTTTAAAAAATAAGTTTAATGGCAGCTCCCAATCTGTGGCACCTAGTTCTTCAAGTGCTTCACAGCTTTGTAGTGCATTGCGATGCTTGTTGATGGTTAGTAGCTCTAATTCAACTTTGGCGATAAGTTGATCGCCATCTAATACATTTAGCTCTTGATAAAGCTGCCATTCAAAATTTGTTTTAATCTCTGGCGATTGCAGGGAAAAGGTATAGTCGGTCATGAATTTGCCTTGTGCTTACTTATCTTTTTGTCCCCAGATTTGCTCTGGTTTAAGTTTCAATGTTTTGCGCTCATCTGACTTCATGCTGTCATCGCGTTGATTACTGGCATTTGGATTCACATAAACTTTACTTTTGTTTGGTCGCGCGCCTTGTTTCGTCAATTTGTCAGTTTTACTCTTTTTATTAGTAACAGCACTTTTGGGCTTGCCAGCATGCTTATTAGGTTGAGTGTTTGCTGAGCCATCCTGGTGGTCAGCGACAGCAGAGTTTCTGATTGGTCGCTGTTTTTGCTGGATTGCCGTTAACAAGTTACGCAATATTTGATCTTTACATTGACGAAAATGCTTGTGATCAGGCTTTCTAAAAAATGCACTTAGTTCAGCTTTACCTAAATTAAAATCAACTGATTTTAGTAACGCTAATATATCTTCAGCTTTCAGTGATAAGGCAATTTTTATCTTAGTTAAAATTAAATTATTGCTAAGTTGTTTTTCGTTAATTGGCGTTTGCCCATCTTTTTTACCGCGATTTTTAACTATCCAACCATTTAGGAAACCTGCTAATTTTTGATCTGATAGGTTAACTTGATCTTTATCGTCGTCTTTTCTTAACCAGTTGACTACTTGCTCGGTCGTCACACCAACGTCTGCTAGCGCAAAAATGTCGCAAATCTGCTTGTCTGTGAAGTTATAGGTAAAACGCAGTCGGCGCAGAATATCGTTATTAGTCACTCGTTAATCTCATGAAAAGGGTAAACGCGTATTTTAGCATGAAATTGGTGATGCGCGCTTAATTTTGTAGTCTTGCGATATTTTTACGCAATGGAATTGAATTCGAGCACTTATCAGGAATCAGCAACTTCTTTACGCAAATCATCGATACATTTATCGCATTTTGCTTTTAGACATTTAGAGAGCTGTTCATGTTCCGAGAATACTTTAGTGACGCTAAAAGAAATACCCTCTAGCAACTGTGTGTGATTAACAATGGGCATTAATGTGCATTGGTAAATATGGGGATTATGCACGGTGCTTATGTGAAATGAATCAATATGCAACTGGGTTAGCAGTTTAAGTGCGTTTAGTTTGATGCGTTTTAATTGTTGAGAACAGACATGACTGGTTAAGTCTTCGAAACTATCTACAGGGCCCGCTGCTGGGTTCAAAACAGTGCTTGTGTTATAACAACTTATTTTCCCTGTGCTGAAGTGATAGGCGCCAATTAGCACATCAAGTTCAGCAAGGTGCTGCTTAGTATCATTGAACGCATGGTTATCTAGCACTTTAATAAAGGCATTTTTACCTGAATTTACGCTTTGTTCTCGTGTAGTAAAACCTTTCGTACCATATCGCAGCCAGTCTTCATCAACCGCTAAACTGCGGGCGAGTTTGGTTAAAGAGTGCGAGCTGATGTTGTCGGTAGCAAACCATTTGTAAATTGATTGTCGGCTAATGTTAGTAAGCCGAGATAACTGTGAAATTGAGATGTTGCGCTCTGCCAACAACTTTTTCAGTCGGGAAGAAAACTTATGTGCCATAAACTTCAGGCTAATACTTTTGCTTATTATTATGATACTCGGCTACTGGTCACCAATCTTGATCTGCGTCAACCTGCCTTGGCTTTTTAGCATAAAATGTAAGGGTTTTCATTGCTCAGATTGCAAGGTGTCAAGTTGTAGTTGACACATTTGCAGCGATTTGACGATCGTCAGATAAATTTACAAGCTAGCGCATCACTTCTACATTATTTAATGGCAGTTGAAAGGATGTCACGAGAAGTAAAGTTAGCCCATGATGACGTACTCATATCAGTTACGGATACCGCAAGCCATATCACTTATGCGAACCAAAAGTTTTGCGATATAGCGGGATTTACTGAAGATGAATTAGCCAACCAACCACACAATATCGTTCGCCATAGCGAGATGCCCAAAGCGGCGTTTGCCAATATGTGGCAGTATATAGAAAATGGCGAATCATGGATGGGACCGGTTAAAAACCACTGTAAAAATGGTGATTACTACTGGGTAAATGCCTTTGTTACGCCGATTAAAGATCAGCAAGGGAACATTGTTGAATACCAGTCGGTACGCACCCAACCTGATCCAGAGGTTGTCGAACGAGCGAGCAAAACCTATCAACAGCTTAACCAAGATAAGTTGCCAGCCAAATTAAAATTCTGTACCGATGCCACAAGCTGGGTGCAATGGCTACTGCCGTTAATACTGCTCTACTTACTTACATTACCTTTCTTTTTTCCACACATCACTACCGCATTGCTACCGTTGATGTTAGTTGTGGCTGCAACAGTCGGTGTGTTTTCTTACTGGCGAATAAAATACCGTGCCATGGTCAAAGCGACCAAAGAGGTGTACGACAACCCACTGATGAATTATCTATACGCCGGCACAACTGATGACATAGGCTCAGTGATTTTAGCGTTAAAAATGCGTAAAGCTGAATTAAATGCTGTGGTAGGGCGTGTGTGTGATGTCTCTACTCAGGTTACCGAAACCGCTAATGATTGCCATCAACTAGGTCAACAAGCATCAACGGCTTGTAGTGAGCAAAATCGTGAAACATCGCAAGTTTCGCAGGCGATAAAAGAGCTTTCCGATACCATCAACGATATTTCAACTACCGTTAAACAAGGTGCGCAGGCAAGTGAGCAAGGCATGCAACTTTCGCAACTTAGCCAATCTACCGTTACGGATATGCTCGGCGCAATCGATGCATTGTCACAACACTTGTCATGTGTTGGCGGCACGATAGAACGATTAATTACCGGTACTCATTCGATCGAAACGGTATTAACTGAAATTAGTGGTATTGCAGATCAAACTAATCTACTCGCGTTAAACGCAGCGATTGAAGCAGCACGTGCCGGTGAACAGGGCAGAGGTTTTTCCGTTGTCGCTGAAGAAGTTAGAGCACTTGCCATTCGTACACAGTCTTCTACGGAAGAGATCAACAGTTTACTTAGCCAAATTAAAACTGAATCTGCTGGAGCCATTAAAGAAATGAATGAAGGTGGCGAGCTATCTGCGACTTGTGTTGAGTTGGCGACAGCCACAAAACAAGCCCTAACAGACATTAATAATGAAGTTCATCGGCTTTCCACACACAGTGTCGATATTTCTGTCAATGTTGAGCAGCAAGCAGTGGTGGCTGAGCAAATTAGTCATAACTTGCAATCAATTTCTACAATGTCGTCTGATACTGATGAGCATAGCAAGAGCGCATGTCAATTGAACCTGAGCCTGTTGCATCGAATTAGTGACCAACAGCGCTTAGTTGGCCAGTTTTTGAATTAACACATTGAAGGCGCTTTATTAGTGCGTTTTTTTGGTAATAAAAGTTAAGTTATTCCCTAAGTTCGAGAAGATCGATGAATGAAGTTGTATTAAGTAGTCGTTTCCCTGAATTATTGTCTGATGCTATTGATCCCATGTTGATATTGCGTGGCGAAGACGTGATTGATTGTAACCAGGCAGCCTTGGATTTTTTCAAATTTACCTGCCGACGTGAGTGTTTAACAAAGCGCCCATGGGATTTATCACCAACCTATCAGCCTGACGGACTACTTTCACTTGAAAAAGGTTGGCAAAAAATTATGGCCTGCTACCAACACGGTAAGCAGCGGTTCTTATGGTTACACCGAGACATGCAGCAACTTCTGCACTGGGTTGAAGTCACCATTGTAAAAATTTCGCACGGTGATAGCAGTTATATTCACGCGACAATTCGTGATGTTGTAAAAACGCAAACTGATAAAGACTCACAATCAACCGAAGAAGAGGGCACTCAGCTATATCAGATTGATAATGGCTATCGTGAACAGCTCGATTTGGTGAATCCTTATATCCAGCTATTACATGAACATAAAAAGGTGATTGATGCTTCTTCGATCGTGTCAAAAACCAGCCCTAAGGGCATCATTACATACGTCAACAAAAATTTTTGTGAAACCTCTGGTTATCATGAGCGTGAACTGATTGGCCAAAGTCATAATATTATTCGCCACCCTGATATGGACACCGCGGTATTTAAAGATTTATGGCGCACCATAGCGTGCGGTAAAATTTGGCAAGGGGTGATCAAAAACCGTAAGAAAAATGGTGACACTTATTTAGTGAAAAGCACCATAGCACCGATATTTAATGATAGTGGTCGTATCGCTGAGTATATCGCGATTAGACAAGATGTTACTGAATTTACCAAACAAAAGTTAGTCATTGAACAGCAAACAATCGACCCAATTACCAAAGCAAAAAACTACTCTACTTTACTTAGCGACATGAGCAGTGAGCTGCAATGTCATATTGCCATTATTGATATACCTGACTTAGAAGTGATTCAAAATGCTTATGATATTAAAGAGTATTATCGGGTGTTTGCGCGAGTTGCCTCTCAACTAGCTAGCTTGCTGCCAGTTGAAGCAACGCTATATCGTCATTCTGGCCGCTCTTTTGCGGTATTGATGCCTAATACTATACCGTTTAACGACTTTATTCGCCTTTGCTTAGAGTGGCAGAATGAGCTTGAAGAGCGAGACATAGAAACGGCGAACAACTTGTTCTCGTTAACTTTTTATATTGGGTTAGCGCAATGGATGCCTGATGCCGACTTACTTAGCCGCGCACGGATGGCGTTAGTAGGTGGTGACGAATTGAATCAGAAGCTTTCTGTTTTTACGCAAGGCAGTAATATTCACAGTCGCTTGCTATCCACCATTGATTGGACAAATCGCTTAAAGTCAGCAGTTACGGGCAATGGCATTGTCATTTTTGGTCAGAAAATAGTGAATCAGCAACACGACTATTATTCCACCGAAGTACTCATGCGCTATTTTGACCCAGACAAGCAGCATTATGTATCGCCAATTGAATTTTTAGGTTATGCCAAACGTTCAAAAGTTTACCCAAGCTTATCGCGTGTGGTGATTGAAAAAGCGTTTGAATATTTTGCCAGCAAGCAGCAACGCTTTTCGATTAACTTATCAAAAGCGGATATCTCGGATCGGTTTACTGCAAATTTAATACTTTCATTGCTAGACAAATACCAACTCGGCAAAAACGTTATCATTGAACTTGTTGAGTCTGAAAACTACGAGTTGGACGATCAAAAGTTTGCAGACTTCCTCGTCAAGCTTAAAGCGCACCAGTGCCAGATTGCGATTGACGACTTTGGCTCAGGCTACTCTAACTTTGAATATTTAACCCGCTTACCCGTCGATATTATTAAAATCGATGGTTCACTAATAAAGCAGATAGCGACGAATCAAAAGCATCAAGTGATTGTGAATACCATAGTGACCTTCTGTCACTCACTGGGTATAAAAGTGGTCGCTGAATATGTTGCCAATGAGCAGGTGTTAGATAAGGTGAAAGAGTTTGGTGTTGATATGTACCAAGGCTATCACTTTCATCAACCGGAAAGGTTGCATTGATAACAAGGTTTTAATGTTCATCATCAGAAAGAATTAAGCAGAATTGGTTAATTTAAAATACTTCTATATGGCTGGAAAACGCTCTTGCAAGTACTCGTAGTACGTTGCAGAGGCTTTCCTCATAAAATTTATGTTTAAAGGATACAGCTCGTTAGCAATAATTTTAGCTAGTTCTTTTTGTGCAGGTAGGTAGTCGCCGCTTTCACTATTATTACAATTACTGATAAGACTGAATATGCGATCCCTAATTTCTTGCCAGTCATCATACCAGCTTTCTACCGCAGCTCTGTCTTTTTCAGGATAAATACTAATTAATGGGTGACGTTCCAATAGCCCATGCTGTGCCGATTCAAATTCAATCCCTATTATTTGCTTTCACCAAGCTCAGTAAATTCTCTCTTACTGTCAAAGCATTTATTTAGTTCTTTGGTTCTCCGGTCTATAAAGCCAAACTTAAATCTTCCTCCTGATATTAACCCCGCCAGAAGAATACCCATATCATCGTGTTTACTGAAATCTGCAGGAAGTTGTTCAACTAGCATAATAAAGGCAATTGCATCACCATTTTGAAAACGATTTATTCGAGAAAGTTGAGGCCTATAAACCTCTTGTTTTCTTGAGAGTACAGCAGTGCTGTATGAGGCTCCGGCATTTTTCTGGTCGATTCATATCTTAATAGCTAGACAAAAATGACAGGGTCATACTGATAGTTGTAAATCGCTTGGCTCTGTCTTTGGTATCTATCAATTCCACACAAAACTCTTAATCATTCATTTCTTTAAAAAAACTCCCCTAAAAACCTAATAAAATTAGTGCTAAGCCAATATTAGCTCTACATTTCTCCTCGCTTTTTATGTAGAATCATTCACCATTTTTTAAATTGACCCAATTCCAAAAAAAGTCCAAGAAAAATCCAAGAAAAGCATGGTTTTTCAGACTGGGGTGGGTATATGAATAAGTCTAACTTAAGCCATTCGCTTTAGAGGAAATCATGAACTTAGACGATATAATTTTGCAAGCAGAGCAAGAGATCGCTGCGGCGTCTACACCTGCTGCGCTAGATGACGTGCGCGTAAGCTACCTAGGTAAAAAAGGTGTGTTTACCGAAAAGATGAAAGGCTTAGGCCAGCTACCTAAAGAAGAAAAGCCAAAAGCAGGCCAAGTAATCAACCAAGCTAAGCAGCAAGTACAAAAGCTATTAACTGAACGTGGTGAGTTACTGCGCGCAGAAGAAATCAAAGCAAAATTAGCGGCTGAGTCAATTGATGTAACTTTACCGGGTAACACTAACGAGATTGGTGGCTTACACCCAGTTACGCGCACAATTGAACGCATTGAGTCATTTTTCAGCGAGTTAGGCTTTGAGGTAAAGGCGGGTCCAGAAGTGGAGGATGATTTCCATAACTTTGATGCGTTGAACATTCCTGAACATCACCCAGCACGTCAAGATCACGATACCTTCTACTTTAACCCTAAGTTGGTTTTGCGTACGCAAACATCAGGCGTGCAAATTCGTACTATGGAAGCGGAAAAGCCGCCATTGCGCATTATCTCGCCGGGTCGCGTATACCGTAACGATTACGATCAAACCCATACGCCGATGTTCCATCAGGTAGAAGGTTTATTGGTTGATAAAGACGTGAGCTTTACTCACCTGAAAGGCATTTTGCACGACTTCTTACATAACTTCTTTGAAGAAGACTTAGAAATTCGTTTCCGTCCGTCTTACTTCCCATTCACTGAGCCTTCAGCAGAAGTGGATGTGATGGGTAAAAACGGCAAATGGTTAGAAGTACTAGGTTGTGGCATGGTTCACCCGAACGTACTTAAATCAGTGGGTATCGATCCAGAAGAATACACCGGTTTCGCCTTTGGTATGGGTGTTGAGCGTTTAACTATGTTGCGCTACGGCGTGAACGACTTGCGTTCATTTTTTGAAAACGATCTTCGATTATTAAAACAGTTTAAGTAAGGCGAGCGATAATGAAATTTAGTGAATCTTGGTTAAGAGAGTGGGTTAACCCAGAGAGTACTTCTGACGAGTTAGCGCACCAAATTACAATGGCTGGCCTTGAAGTTGATGGTGTAGACCCAGTTGCGGGGGAGTTCTCTGGCGTTGTTGTTGGTGAAGTGGTTGAATGCGGTCAACATCCAGATGCTGACAAACTGCAAGTTACCAAAATTAACGTTGGTGATGCCAGCACAGACGGCGAGTTATTAGACATTGTTTGTGGTGCGAAAAACTGTCGCTTAGGTCTTAAAGTGGCTGTTGCTATGGTGGGCGCTGTGCTACCGGGCAACTTCAAAATAAAGAAAGCGAAACTTCGCGGCCAACCGTCATTTGGTATGCTGTGTTCAGAATCTGAACTCGGTATGGCAGAAAGCGCTGATGGTATTATTGAATTGCCAGCTGATGCGCCAATCGGCACTGATATTCGTGATTACTTAGACTTAAACGACAACACGATTGATGTTGATTTAACCGCTAACCGTGGTGACTGTTTAGGTATTAAAGGTTTAGCCCGTGAAGTGGGTGTACTCAACAGCTTAGCTGTTACTGAGCCTGCGATTGAGCCAGTACCTGCGACGATTGAAGATACTCGTGAAATCAAATTATCAGCACCAGCTGCTTGCCCGCGCTACTTAGGTCGTGTTATTAAAGGCATTAACCTTGGCGCAACAACACCGCTTTGTATGGTTGAAAAGCTACGTCGCTGTGGTGTGCGTTCAATCGACCCAGTAGTTGATGTCACCAACTATGTATTACTTGAGTTAGGCCACCCAATGCACGCTTTCGATTTAGCAAAAATCGACGGTGCAATTGATGTACGATTTGCGAACAAAGAAGAAAAGCTAGTTTTATTAGACGAAAACGAAGTGACGCTTTCTGAAGAAACATTAGTTATCGCTGATACTGGTTCTGAAGGTAAAGACGGCAAGTCGTTAGCGATGGCAGGTATCTTCGGTGGTCTTCACTCAGGTGTTGCACAAGGCAGCAAAGACATTTTCCTAGAAAGTGCCTTCTTTGCGCCATTAGCGATCTTAGGTAAAGCGCGTCAATATGGTTTACATACTGATGCATCTCACCGTTACGAGCGTGGTGTTGACCCAGCACTTCAACGTGATGCGATGGAGCGTGCTACTCAGTTACTACTTGAGATTGTTGGCGGTGAAGCTGGCCCAATCGTAGAAGCAAAATCTGACGAGCATATTCCTCAGCCGCGCCAAGTAAGCCTTCGCCGTGCGAAATTAGATCAGCGTATTGGTTTACACATTGAAGACGACAAAGTGTCTGAAATTCTAACTCGCTTAGGTTTTACGGTTGCTTTTGCTAACGATGTTTGGGAAGTGACTGTACCGGGTTACCGTTTTGATATTTCAATTGAAGTTGATTTAATTGAAGAAGTGGCGCGTATTTTTGGTTACAACAACATTCCAAATGTTGCGCCGCAAGCATCACTTTCAATGCGCAAGCACAGCGAAGGTAAGTTAGGTTTAACTAAACTTCGCCAAGCGCTGATTAATCGTGGTTACCAAGAAGCGATCACCTACAGCTTTGTTGACCCGAAAGTTCAAGCGTTATTGCACCCGAACCAAGAAGTGATGACGTTACCACACCCAATTTCATCTGAAATGTCAGTGATGCGTTTAAGCCTATGGACAGGTTTATTACAAGCGGTAACTTACAACCAAAACCGTCAGCAAGGTCGTGTTCGTTTGTTTGAAACTGGTCTTCGCTTTATTCCTGACGAAAGTGCAGAAAACGGTGTACGCCAACAACAAATGATCGCTGGTGTAATCTCAGGCTCACAAAACCAAGAGCACTGGAACTTAGCAAAAGCAGCCGCTGATTTCTTCGATATCAAAGGTGATGTTGAAGCTATGTTAGCCGTGACTGGTAAAGGCGCTGAGTTTGAATTTTCAAAAGCAGAAATTGATGCACTACACCCAGGTCAAACAGCGGCAGTTCACAAAGATGGCGAGCTAGTTGGTTACCTTGGTACCTTACATCCTGAATTAGAAAGAAAATTAGGATTAAACGGCCGTACGTTAGTGTTTGAATTATTGTTAGACGCTGTTTTAACCTTAAATGTACCTGAAGCTCGCGATATTTCTCGCTTCCCTGCAAACCGTCGCGACATCGCGGTTGTGGTTGAAGAGCAAGTTGAAGCAAATAATGTGTTACAACTCATTGAAAAGGTTGGCGGAAATAATTTAGTTGATCTAAACTTGTTCGATGTATACACAGGCAAAGGTATCGAACCTGGCTTTAAGAGTTTAGCGATTGCAATGACCTTGCAAGACGTCGAGAAAACCCTTGAAGAAAAAGATATAACAGAAGTTGTTAATCGGGTTGTTGATACATTAAAAACTGAACTAAATGCATCACTGAGGGATTAAGCAATGGCGCTAACCAAAGCAGAAATCGCAGAACACCTATATGAAAAGGTCGGGTTGAGCAAACGCGATGCTAAAGATATGGTTGAGATATTCTTCGAAGAAATTCGAGAAACTCTTGAAGAAGGTGAGCAGGTTAAATTATCAGGCTTTGGCAACTTTGACTTAAGAGAGAAAAGTGAACGTCCTGGCAGAAACCCTAAAACTGGTGAAGATATTCCTATCTCTGCCCGTAAAGTGGTTACCTTTAGACCGGGTCAAAAACTTAAAAGTCGTGTTGAAGACGGCAACGAGTAAAGTATGCTATTGGCTGCAAGGTAAATAACCTTTAACTTGTTGCTAGCGAAGAAAAAAATCGAGGCTTATGCCTCGATTTTTTTATGCGTTAATTTTTTGAATGCGATTGATTAACGCTAAGCTCCTTGGGGTAACACTCGGCTAAATAACCCTGTAACTAGCATTCGAAGCCAAATAAAGATAAAGGCCAACACAACACCTGATGCTAATGCTTCAACGGTTAATGGGAACGCTAATTGATAATAACCGAGCACAGTTTCTGCATCTTTAACATTTACACTGCTAAATAAGCTAATCACTTGCTCTATGTAACTGTTGCTATCAAGCGATGCAATGGTTTCTGTAAGGCTTTGTTTGCGAGTTAACATCTCACTGACCAATTGACCGGTCTGTTCAATCGCTTGTTTACCACTTGCCAAGTAATCTTGAATTAACGCTGGAATACTGCCTTGATAGTTTTGATCGGCAATTTTTTGGTAGCCATTTAAGTGCCACTGAGTTTCACTTAGTTTACCTGCCAAATATTGTTTATATTGTTGAATAAATTCTGGAAGTTGTACGGCTAAAATAAAACCTAAGGTAAATAAGCAATAGTCCAGTGTGGATTTTATAGCGGTGGTGATCATGTGGCTTTTTTATTGGGTGAAATCAAGGTTAGGCACATATTAAGGTGCTGAGTCAGCAAATGAAAGTTGTCTAACTCTGCTTGTTCTATTGTTGGCTTTTTACGCTGCCCTATAATCATACCTATATTACTTTGTTTTATGTGGACAGCTGCGAGTACCAATTTTGATTTGGCGAAAAGCTTATTAACTGGGTAGGGAAAGCGAGCGTTACCGTGGTCACTTTCGTTGTTTACGATTGCTGGTTGTTGGGTATACAAAACGCGGTTTAGCAAAGATTTCTGATCTGTCAGTGAGATGGTTAACGGCTCTTCTACAACTTTACCAAAGTGGTTAACGGTTTGGCGACAGGTTAATGTTTGTTTTAAATTGGTCAGCAAATAAAACGAGCAGGTTTCAAAATTAAGGATTCGAGCCAGTTGCGTTAGTGCGTATTCCAAGTATAGGCTAGCGTCTTTAGTCGTTAGCGTCATGCTGGTGAGGTGCTGAATGGTTTTCAGCAATGCCGCTTCCTTATTGACAACGTCCTCATAAACAAACTGATTATCGTGAGCAAGATCTGCTGCAGATGGAAGTTTTTTCACATACTCAATAAGTATTTGTGCACCGTATGATTCTAATAACTTGATTGACGTTTCGCGGGTTTGTTTAATGCGGTAAAGCAATTGCTGATCAGATATTTTCATTAGCTTGGATATCTGGCGAATTATTTTGTTGTACTTCACTGCGGTAGGCGGGTTGTGAATATAATGAACTAGCTTGTCGGCGAGGTAGATAACTTGCATCTCTAGAGTGCGTTGCTCTGGATTATCGAGTGATTTAATCATTAAATCACCTAGTTGCCAGCGGCGCGCTAAGCCAATGCTCAATTCATCAAACGACATTCCAATAAGCTCAATGCAAGCTTCTTCATATTGCTGTTTTGGTACACTGATTAAATGATCTAGCTCTTCTTGAAACTCCTTTCCTAAACACCAAAATGCCGTTTCGCCAATTCTGCGCAGCATCGCTGCTATGTATACTTCTTCTTGGGTTTCATCGCTGTGATTAGGGAGCATCATTTTAGCAAGTTGTCCGGCAAAAAATGATTGCGCCATCAAGCTTTTAATTCTTGTGTAAACTTCAATATCGAGATCTTTATGTTTCAGCAGGCTTTCGATGACCTTAGAGGTCAGGCAAATATTTTTAACGGTTTGAATGCCAAGGATCACAGTAGCGCGAGAGACTGTGGTGATTTTATTTACCCCGATACGCTGAATGCTGTTGGCAACCTTGAGTAAAGAAGAAGAAAGCACTTGATCGTGCAAAATCGCGTTGCTTAATCTCGGTAGGGATGAAACATCATCGTTAGCAAATTTATCGAGTAACAGCGCAGTTGAGGTTAACGCTGGTAATTCTCGCTGTGAAATGATTGAAATCCAATGTTCTGAACTGGCTTTTTTTGCTGCCACACCACCACCAAAACAAGCTAAGTTTTTGTTTAATATGAGCTACGTTTACTAAAGATGACAGACAAAAGAACAATTTACAAACAATAAGACTAAAAAGCGGGCAAGAATGCCCGCGTTATTTACGTCGTAGTTAGCTCTAGGGGATTCAAGCTGTAACTTCGTAAGTTAATGGATCCGTTGCGTTATTATCACGAAAGGCTTCTAAACGCTCTTGGCAAGCACCGCATTTTCCACAAGCGTGTTCACGACCGTTGTAGCAGGTCCATGTTTGGCTGTAGTCTAGGCCCATCGCTATGCCGTCAGTTAAAATAGCCGTTTTGCTCACACTTAAATAAGGGCTATAAATTTCAACGGCTTCATAGTTAGCGATCTGACATACATCATTCATTTTCTCAACAAACTCTGGGCGACAGTCAGGGTAGATGGCATGATCGCCAGAGTGTGCGCCGTAATAAACCTTTGAAGCACCAACTGATACCGCGTAACCCACAGCAAGTGACAGTAAAATCATATTGCGGTTCGGCACAACGGTAGATTTCATGCTTTCTTCTTCGTAATGGCCTTCGGGTATCTCGATATCATCGGTTAGTGACGAACCCGCCAATAACTGATTAATCGCTGAAATATCAATAACCTTATGCGGTACATTTAATGATTTACATACAGCTGCTGCACAATCAATTTCTTTAACGTGGCGTTGACCATAATCAAACGTTAGTGGGTATACTTGCATACCATCTTTAATTGCGCGATTCAGTACTGTGTATGAATCCATGCCGCCGGAATAGATAACGACAACTTTTTCAGTCATTTATTACTTCTCTTGAGGTATAATCGATAATGCGTTGAATTTTACTTGATCTACTTCTTTAGCGAAAGCATGACAACTGATATAACACCTACCGACAATACCATTTTGTATAAAATTAATGAGATCTTTGAAACCCTTCAAGGTGAGGGTTCTTTTACGGGGCAGCCTTCTATATTTATCCGTTTACAAGGGTGTCCAGTCGGCTGTTCTTGGTGTGATACTAAGCACACTTGGGAAACCAAGCCTGACTTAGCTATTCCCGTTAACGATTTATTAGCGAAAAGCGAAGAGTCTGAGCATTGGAGTGAGTTGTCAGTTGATGGCATCGCTAAATTGTTTGTTGAGCAAAATTACCAAGCAAAACATGTGGTAATCACTGGTGGTGAGCCTTGTATGTTCGATTTGACGCCACTTTGTGCAGCGCTCGAAAGCCGTGGTTACAGTACGCAAATTGAAACCTCAGGCACCTTTGAAGTTAATACCACTGAAAAGTGCTGGGTGACGGTGTCACCGAAAGTGAATATGCGCGGTGGTTATAAAGTATTATCGCAGGCGATGCAGCGCGCTAATGAAATCAAGCATCCAGTGGCAACTGAACAACACGTAGATGATTTAAAAGCATTATTGGCAGAGCACCAAGTCACAGATAAACAAGTTTACTTACAACCGATAAGCCAAAAACAGCGGGCAACTGAACTCGCAATTAATACTTGTATTGAAAATAATTGGCGCTTGTCAGTGCAAGTACACAAATATATAGGCATTGAATAGTGCTAAGCCTAATCCTAGCCAGAACATAGCCATAAGCCAGAGCATAGCCACCAAACCCTAGCTACAACAATCGCCACTCTATTCAATTACAGCCTATCCGTTTATTCAGTTAGCGGTATTTCGATATTAATTTGAACGCCATTAGGGTCAAAACAGTTTTGCGCACTGATTTGTCCCTGATGGTATTCGCAAATTAACCGAGCGATAAAAAGCCCAAGCCCCAAATGTGGCTGTGAATTTGGTGATGGTTGTGATTTTGACGATGGCTGCGATGATTGCAAACTAGATTCACTGTTTACTAAAGCTTCTTCCCTTAGCGATACCATAGAGTTAAACAAACGATTTTCCATCGTTTCTGGCAATAACTCACCGTTGTTTTTCACCGTTAAAATCAGATTTTTCTTCACCGTGATCAGCATTATTTCTACTTGTGCGTCACAGCTAAACTCAACGGCATTCGTCACTATTTTCTCTAACATTTGCGCGAAGTGTTCAGGCGAGCCTAATACATTTGCTTTTTGATTCGGCGCCTGAAAGTTAAAAGTCGTTTCAGGGTGAATTTGCTTAAAACCGCTTATACAACTGGCAATAACCTCATAGGCATTAAAGGATTGCTTTTCGGTACGTTGTAGCAGTTGCTCAACGCGTGTGGCTTCTGTCATGCTGGTAATAATGTGATTTAGCCTGTGCACGCCAGATTCTGCACGCTCAATATAGGCTTTGGCGTTTTCAGGAATAGGGTACATAGACAAATTTTCTATTGAGGTTCGAACTACGGCAATGGGTGTGCGAAGCTCGTGTGATAAACGCGAAGATAAGTTTTCCAAATATTGATTGTATTGAGTTAATCGCGATACCGCCGTGGAAAAACTTCGTGATAGATCGCCAATTTCATCATTACCTTTTAGCGCCGGTAGATCTTCTTTCACTCGCCCGTGTTCGTCTATTGCCACTTCTGCGTGATTGCGAAGCTGTCGGATACGATTGGAAATACGTGACGCAAAAAAGAAAAAACTAATGGTACCAACCAGTAAAATGGCGAGAATTGACGTAAATAATTGCTCTAACGCTTTATTTCTCAGGGTTTTAATACCGTTTGTGGTTTCTTCAACAATCACGGCTCCTTGTACTTGTTCATCAATATAAATGGGGTAGGCAGCCGAGAGGATCACCGCTTGTTTGTCGGTACTTAATCGCCATTGGCTATGTACTTCACCTGATAACGCTTGCTCGATATGCTCGCCAGCTAAGTGGCTTTCATCGTAAAGCTGGTCGTAAAAATCTTGCGTTGGTTTGGTCAGCACCTTGTAATAAAGCGGATGTAACAGATTAGTTTGCAGCCAATGCCACCATGTTGGCCAAATGCCCGAGTTGGCATTAGTTGACGCGGTTGAGCGCCAAACACCACTGGCACTATTAATATCGCCTGCGCTCGCCAGTACTCGTTGGTGTTTATCTATTACCCAAATGCTGGACTGGGTATAGCTCATGCCTTTTACGATACGCTCTATTTCTGGTGAAGGAACGAGAATAGTGCCTAGTTGCTCAGGATCTGAGGTATTAGCCGAGCCGACTAAACTCGTTGCCTTACTGCTAGGCGTATCAACATCGGCAAAACTAAAACCTATTTTATTACCGACATAGTCAAGCGGTAGGCGCAGTTCAACGTTATAGCCTGTGTTATTTGGCTGCCATACTCCTTGAATATAGTTAATTGGCTGTGGGCGATTTGTTTGATTATCTAGCTGGAAAGACTCTATCCAGCCTGCATTTTTATTACTGACAATATATTGCTGATGCTCGCCATCAGGAGCGGTAAGACTCAGTGTTAAATGATCGTTGAGGTAAATTGACCGTGCATTGTTTCCTCGAAAAACGAGTTTATCGTCAACAACATTAAAAAATAGGTACAAGTACTTGTCGTATTTGCCGACGGCAGCGTTAAAGCGCAAGCTAACGGTTTGATTAGGCTCTTGCCAAATAATGTTTGAGTCTTCGTAAAAATGCGCCTTACCTTCAAAGTCAGGCCAGTCGTTATAGCGGCCATCTAATTGAATGGGTTGACGAATTTGAAAACCGTATAAATCTTTGCCTTTTTCAACACTGGCTAAAAAAGACGCTTGGTTGTCGAACAGATTCGGGCGATCGTGCAGTGTTGTTGCTAGCGCCCTAGCTGTCCCAACAATAGTCTGTTCTTGACCATAGCGCAGGTACTTTTCCATCTCCCAGACATATTGATAGCCAAACCATGGAATGGTGAAGAGAAAACTAGAGAGGATCAACAGTTTGGTTCTTAGTCCAATACGAATAAACCCCTGGTTTTTTGAGCGTGTTGAATACAGGTTCAAGCCTAGGCTCCAGCGTTGCTTTGGCCAACTAGGCTAACGATGTCTGCATCATTCCAGCGGTAGCCCATACCATAGACGGTTTCGATACAGTTAAAGTTCGCTTCAATTTTACTGAATTTTTTACGAATACGTTTAATGTGAGAAGTGATGGTGCTGTCATCCACAAATATTTGTGAATCTTGCATCAGTTGCTGTCGGTTTTTCACATGCCCCGGTGATTTTGCCAGCGCGAACACCATCCAAAACTCGGTAACCGTGAGCTCTACATATTGATTATGCCATTTAATCGTCATTTTTTGGCTGTCGATTACTAATGGCCCGCGTTCAATTAAGTTCTCTTGCTCTACTGGTTTATTTTGCGCATCTTGGCGGCGAAATAGCGCAGCAATACGAGCGGTTAAATGTGGCAGGCTAATGTCTTTGGTTAAGTAGTCGTCTGCCCCAATGCGCAGGCCCGAGACAGTATCGACATCATTGTCACGCGCGGTCAAAAAGATAATAGGTAAAGTAGAAGATTTAGCTCTTAGCCATTGGCAAAGTTCAAAGCCTGCGTCGTATTCGTCGTGTAATCCAATATCTAGAATGACCAAGTTAGGCAGGCGAACGGTAAAAGCCGCTTCTGCGCTTTGACGGTTAGCAAAGCTTTGTACTTGATACCCTTGATGTCGCAATACGTCGGCGTAGTTTTCACGAATGGCGTCGTCATCTTCTACTATTGCTATGCGTTTACTCATGTCGCTTACTTCACTTACTCGATTATCGATGGCTTTGAGCCGCTTTCTTAATGGCGTTCACTATATCCTAATTTATTGTCAGCTGGGCACTTTTGGCGAAATTGCCAGATTGTTGCCACATTTGCTCGCTAACTTGCCATTTTTGTCACCCGATTTGGTCGTTTTTGCTGTGTTTAATAATCATCAAGTTCCCAAACAACTTATTTAAACAGTTCTCATCAACAACGTTGATAACTAACGCAATAAACTAAAAGACATAAAACCAAAAGGTAAAAGGATAACAAGATGAAAAAACTTATTTTAACGTCAGCAATCTTAACGAGTTTAGTATTAACGCCTATGGCGCAAGCTAATGCATATTCACAACCACAAGGTTTAACCGATAACACTCTTACCGATGAAACTTTTTCTGATGAAAGTAAGGAAGAATTAGGCTTCGGTGCGGGTGCGATTTTAGGGGGCATTTTCGGTGGCCCAGCTGGTGCCATGATCACAGGCCTTGCGGGTACCTTTTTAATGAAAACTCTCAATGGTGAAGAAGATATTGTTGAGCTAACCAAAGCTAATGAAACACAAGCGAAAAACTACGAAATGCAGTTAGCGAGCCTTAAAAGCCAGATGCAAGACGCAGAATTTCAGCACCAACAAGAGCTGTTAGCATTCGAGCAGTCGCAAGCAAAAGCAAGTGCCTTGCAGGCGAGTAATCTAATGATGAGCTTGCAGTTCAACACAGGCTCAAGCGATATTCCAAGCTACTACGCAGAACAAGTGAATGCGCTGGCTAGTATTCTTAACAGTAACCAAGACCTAACCATTGATTTGTCTGGTTACACTGACTTGCTCGGCAGCAGTAAACGCAACCAAGCATTATCGCTCGCTCGTGCGGAAAGCGTAAAAACCGCTTTAGTAAACCAAGGTGTTGGCGCGCATCGAATCAATACGATTGGCTATGGCGAGAATCATCCTGTAGTCGCCAACGCCCAACAAGAATCTAGTTTTTATGATCGCCGTGTGATGATCAGCGTTCAGCAAAGTGACAAGCAAATGGCAAAAAACTAATAACTGACGGGACAATGAAGGAGGGTTTAAACTCTAGAGACTTAATTAACTTCAGTATAAAGCTAACTAACCTGTTTTAATCAAATAAAGTAACCAGAGCACGAGTTGATGTGCTCTGGTCTTTTTTTAAATACAGCGCACCGTATTTTGGTATTAAGTTGCTAGCTAAATGTTAAAACAGCAATAGTTATACTGCGCATGCGACAGCTAACACTCTTATAGGCAATCGGGTATAGTTAGGTAGTATCAGCATGTTGCATAAGCGATTTATTATGGCAATGAGTTACAGCACAACTTCCATCGACATTTCACAGTTTCGCCAACACGGTATTGTCAACCTTGAAATTCCGTCTGAGCGAGTCGTTGTTTATCATGCGCACGGCCCATTTAACAGAGAGCTGGCTCAAGCCTTGGTAAAGCTAGAGCAGCAGGTATGCCCTGTGTTCAAAGCTAAATGGGGTTACTGGGCTGATCTATGTGTGTTTAGTGAGTCTTGTTTAGTATTGGAAGAGGCGATTGAATACTATCAAGATTACTTAAAGTCATTTAAAGCAGAAGGGTTGTCGCCTATTGCCTCTGCTTTTATCTATTCGCCAGAAGTAGAAGGTCGATCACTCGCCGAAAATATTTACCAGCAGCTATATCAGTTTGCAGGAGTTAAATACGCTGGCTTTTCAAATTTTGATGATGGGTTAAACTGGGTTAACAATGAGTTATTGCTGTATCATTGTTAGGCCATTTATTTTGAACCAATGAAATGAGCTAAAAATAAGTCAAACCTCAATACTAGATGCATTGAGGGCGTTCAGAATTCTGTGTCAGCCTAAATTGCTAAATATCTAGCACACCATCTAACCTACCCTCGAAGTGGATGGCTAATTGCGACAATGTCAGGTTCCAACTGTGGATTGGCATTGTCCATTTCTGCGAAGCGTTCAATATGCCCGCATACAATAACTTCATCAAGCTATTTTCGTTAGGGAAAGCGCCTTTAGTTTTGGTCAATTTCCTAAACTGACGATGTACTGCTTCAATGGCGTTGGTGGTGTAAATAGCTTTGCGCACGTAGTCTGGATACTTGAAGTAAACCGACAAGTTAGCCCATTTCCTGCGCCAAGACTCAATCACGATGGGATATAGCTTGCCCCATTTTGCATCTAATTCGTCTAAGGCTGCTTCTGCGGCATCTTTGGTCGCTGCACGGTAAACAGGCTTTAAATCAGCCATAAACGCTTTCTGGTGCTTTGAAGCAACATACTTCATTGAGTTACGAATTTGATGAATAACGCACTGCTGAACCTCCGTTTCAGGGTAGATAGTGCCAATAGCTTCGGGGAAGCCTTTAAGCCCATCAACACAGGCAATTAAAATATCGGATACGCCACGATTGTGTAAATCAGTCAGCACTGAGAGCCAGTAATTAGCGCCTTCGCTTTCCGATACATATAGACCGAGTAATTCCTTACGGCCTTCAATATTAATACCAAGAACGGTGTAAACAGCCTTACTAACGTAACGGCCACAATCCTTGACTTTGTAGTGGATAGCATCAAGCCAGATAAACGGGTAAAGCGTATCAAGGCTACGAGACTGCCACGCTTTTAGCTCTGGTATGAGCTGGTCGGTGACGCCGGTTATCGTGGCTTCTGAGATTTCAATGCCGTACATTTCCTGAACGTGGCTGCGAATATCACGGTAGCTCATGCCTAACGCAAACATGGATAGGATTTTATGGTCAATCTCAGCGGTTAGCTTAGTTTGATTTTTCTTAACGAGTTGAGGTTCAAATGAGCCTGTGCGGTCTTTTGGGGTTTCAAGCTCAAACTGGCCTACAGATGATTTAACCGTTTTCTTGCTTGTGCCGTTCTTACGATTAGGTTGTTGCTCTGAGTCTAGGTGTTGCTCTAGCTCGGCTTTGAGTGCAGCTTCGGTTAATTGTTTAATCAGTGGCGTTAAAACACCATCTTCACCCGTTAACCCTTTACCCGATTGAAGTTCTGCTAATGCTTTGTTGAAGTCGAAAGATTGAGTCATGTGTCATTCCTGTTTTCTTAATATTACTGAAATGACACAGATTTCTAAACACTACCGATGCATTTAATTTAATTCTCGGTGAATTGAAATAAACTCTTCTGTTGGCACTGGCCGTTGCAGGTAGAAGCCTTGCAAGTAATCGGTATTTAAATTGGTTAGCATCTCTTTTTGAGCTTCGGTTTCAACAGCCTCAGCTACAACGTTCATATGTAATTTGTGAGCGACTCTTGTTACGGATTCGACAATGGTTTGGTTGATGTCGTCATTAACAATTGTTTGAATAAATTTACCATCCAACTTAACAGTATTGACGGGTAGATCCGTTAAATAAGCAAGGGAGCTCATACCTGTGCCAAAATCATCAATGGCAATCTTGCACCCACAATCGCGCATTCTTTTGATAAACCGCTTGGCTTTTACTAAGTTACTCATTGCAGCTGTTTCCGTTAGTTCAAAGCAAATTTTATCGAAGGGAATTTTCTTTTCATGCAGCGTATGCTCGACAAGCTCTAGAAAACCGTCATCACAAATTGTATTCGCAGATACATTAATATTAAGCTCAGGCATTTCATCCGGTTCAAAATATTTATTTAGCGTATTTGCAACTTCTTGCACTACCCACCTGTCAATTCGGTTAATCAAACCAAAACGCTCGGCAGAGGGAAGAAATACGTTTGGTAAAACGAATTTTCCCTCTTTATTGAACATTCTAATTAACACTTCCCAATGAAGTTTTTTCTCATTATTCACTGGTACTATTTTTTGTAAATAAAGTCTGAATCCATTATTGTCCAGGGCTTCATTGATATCTGAAACCACCTTCATTTGCGCCCGCTGAAGCTCTACTAAATCGTTGTGTTCGCTGTGAATTTGAACTTGGTTTCTACCTGATTCTTTAGCCGCATAGCAGGCTGCATCAGAATCAGACAACAAAGAACTTATAGATTCCGTATATTTATTAATTGAAACTAAGCCTATGCTAATGCCAACTTTAAATATCTTGTCTTCCCAAAAAAAGGAATAACCTTGTACATATTCCAATATTTGCTTTGCAATTGCCTCAGCCTTGGTCAAAGAGCACCTTTCGAGTAACAAGGAAAACTCATCTCCACCTAAACGAGCGAGTGTATCTCGTGATCTAATATTGGTTTGAATCAATTCTGCTATTTGTTTTAATAGTTGGTCACCAGCCATGTGTCCGCAGGTATCATTAACTACTTTAAATTGATCTAGGTCCATATAAAGAAGAGAACTTTCTATTCCAGACTTTTGGGTATGCTCGATGACTCTTTCTAGCCTGTGCTCAAGTTCTTTTCTATTGACTAAGCCCGTTAAAGAATCATGCTTGCTGCTCCATAGCAAGTTATCAATATGTGACTGGCGCTCTGAAACATCTTTTAATGTGATGGCAATACTGTTTTCAGTGCATGGGCTTGATAGGTTAGTAGGGGTAACGGTAATTTCGACTAATGCGTCTTCACCGTAGCGTCTTTTACAAGTTAAAAAACTATCTTTGGGTGCGTATATCGCCTGATTCTCAATGCATTCAGCAATAACATTTTTAATATCTAATGCAGTATTTTCGTTATATAGATGAATAAACTGTTCAACTGGGCAATCGTATAATTCTTTAAGGCGGTGCTGTAAAAGCTCTTCTGCAGCGTGGTTTACATATTCTATTTTGTTGTTTCCGTTCAGTCGTATTATTCCTTCAGACAGAGAACCGAGAGTGACTTGGGCTATGTCACGCTCTAAAGCTAGTTCTTTTTGTGCTAGCTTAAGTGACGTGATGTCATAAAAGGTGACTACTAACCCTTCCATAACGTGTTGGTGATTCAAGTACGGCGAAATTCTAACCCTAAAAATATCGCTACCAACCATTAATTCTTCTTCTCTAAGTTGATGACTACCCATAACATCTTCAAGTATTGGCTTTAAATCTGGCATTTCCTGATGCCAAGAAACAGCAAAGAACAAATCTCCAAACCTGAGAGAACTTACTTCAGCAATTAATGAACACTGTTTTGTGTAACGCTTAATTCTGTATTCTTTATCAATAAGGAACATTGGCAGATCTAATGATTCTTGTATATTAAACAAATCTGCGGATAAACGTTTCTGCTCTTTATTTTTTTCATTAAGTTCTTCGTTAACGGTTATCAATTCTTCGTTAGTGGACTGCAGTTCTTCATTAACCGTTTGTAGTTCTTCATTTGTGCTTTGATATTCTTCATTCGAAGTTTGCAGTTCACCGTTATAAACTTGCAATTGCTCATTGGCAGTCTCTAATTCTTCAACAACAGTTTGCAAATTGTCTCGAGTAACACTCAACTCTTGTTCGAGTTCAAGTAACATTGGGTTAGCAGATGTGAGTTGGAACGTGCCAATGTCAGCATTAACATTGGTATATGAAAAAGTGATTAGAACCCAGTCGACCTTGCTGGGATCAAACATTTTTACATTGAGTTTTACGATTAGGTGCTTTGATTCCACTATTAACTTCCTGTTTCCTGAAGACGCTTTATTTTGAGTTCTTCGAACCCGATAAACCATTGCTCTAAGCTCTGCTTTTAACTCGGGAACTATCCGTTCAAAAATATTTGAGGTTACCATTCCTTGCTGTTTTCGGAATAAAAAATTGGTATCTCCAAAAAGGTAGGTGTGATTGTTGTACTGGTCTATTACGATGGCATTACCTTTTTTTTCTTCTACTAAGCTGCGCAGAGTGATACGCTCAATCTCCAATTTTTCGGAAGAAATACTAGGTTCTTTGGCTTCAAAATTGAGTTTTGTATTTTGCTTTATATAGCGGAAACCATTTTTGGTGTGATGTGTTTTTTGATAGAGCTTATACTCGTTATCCAACACCTTGAAATCTGTGTTCTCTCGCAAGCTTTCAGATTGACCTAAAAGTAGAAGACCGTCTTTGTTTAAACTGTTATTAAACATATTGATGACCTCCTCCTGAAGGGATCTTTTAAAATAAATTAGTAAGTTTCTGCAGGAAATTACATGTAGTCTGGAAAAAGGTGGATCGGTAAGCAAGTTGTGCACCGAGAAAACAATTTTTTCTCTAATTGTTGCTTTCGCTTCGAGTACTTCACCACTTACTTCGAAGTACTTCTCTAGAAATTCACTGGGCAAATTTCCACATAAGCTCTTGTCATACTTACCCGTCCTTGCTTTGGCTATGGCCTTGTGGGATATATCAGTAGCAAAAATTTTGTAGTCAAACCAGTTGTTGTTGAAGGCTCTCAATTCTTCTAACATAGTAGCGATGGTAAAAGCCTCTTGGCCCATTGCACAAGCAGGAACCCAAAGCCTGAGGGTGTGAATGTTTTTATGATTATCCTGATGACTGTTAACTAGGTTTGTAACGTGCTCGCTTAAAAGCCTAAACGCTTCAGGTTCCCTAAATAGATAACTCACATGAATGAAGACATCTTTTAAAAATAAGCTTACCTCAGCTTCGCTTTGTTTAATTAGTTCAAAATATTCTTCTATTGAAGACAGTTTAAGGAAATTCATTCTACGAGTAATTCGTCGCAGTAATGTAGACGAACGATAGCTATTAAAGTCGATACCCGATATGCCCTTCAAATGCGTAATTAGTTCTTGAAAAACTTCTGTTTCACTTTGTTTTAATGAGACGTTATTGTTGGGTTGAGTAATTTTATTGATGTATTCAGCTAACTCTAGTGCTGTTCCTATATGGTCTATATGAGTCGTATCTATAGCCGCAAGAGGCATACTATCATACTCTGCAGATTCCGGATTTTGTACCATGCAAACTCCGCCACTAGCGTTAATAGCTCCCATACCAATTGCACCATCGTTACCTGTGCCAGATAAGATCACGCCGATAGAAGACTTTCCGTGAAATTTACTCAAAGAAGACATGAATTGACTGATATTGGGCTTCGAAGTTAGCTCTTCAGGGGGGATTTGCAATTTTACCTCATGCTCGTCAAACGTTAAGTTTCTATTGGGAGGTACCACATAAATGTGCCCTGGTTCAAGGAAGCTATTCTCTTCGATAACACTGATTGGCATTTTAGATATTCTTGCCAAAATTTCACAAAGCATACTATTGTGGTGAGGAGATAAGTGTTGGCAAATAACAATGGATGCTGTCGTTGTCTCAATGGTTGAAACTATTTGTTCTAATGGTTTAAGCCCACCTGCCGACGCGCCAATCGCAATGTAGTGTTTGGGTTTCTCATCAATTTTAGCACTCATCATTAGCTTCTTGCTCTGAAAAAAAGTAACAATTCCATTGTCTTATCATAATTTGGAGGTAAGTTAGGTGAATGTTCGTCAGACATGAACAACGAATAACCAGCCAATGGCTCAGCTTCACTGGATTGGTTTAGGTTTTGGAACCCCATACTCCAGTCAGGAAATAATCGCTGCTCTGCTTCCTCTTTTACTAGAGTTTTGATGGCATAGTGACGTTCGTCTGTGCAAATACTCTGGAATAATGATGCGACTCTTTCAGAGGGGCCTTCGAGCAATTGAACGAAAGATTGATTTTTGTATAGAAGTAAACCAGTTATGTCGTTTTGATCATTAAACATCCTTGCTTTTTTCAAAAGTGAAACTAATTCATTTTGTGCCATCAACGACGTTGATCTAGAGAAGTAAACTAACCTTAAATGCATGAAATCCCTTTCCATGTGAAGATTGAACTAACAGTTTTACATTAGTAAAGAGCTTTAGATTTTTCAAATTGGGCTGCAGAGAACTTATGTTGTATCTATTGCCATCACTGGCTTTTCAAATTTTGATGATGGGTTAAACTGGGTCAACAATGAGTTATTGCTTAAACAATAACTCATTGCTGCAATTTTTAATAACTGATCTGACGCTTAAACGGCGGCAAGGCATCAAGTAAATCACCACCGTAGCGCTTTGTCACCACGCGGCGATCTAGCAGGGTGATGACACCGCTGTCTTTCTCATTTCGGAGTAGGCGACCACAGGCTTGAATCAGCTTATTGGAAGCATCGGGCACGGTTATCGACACAAACGGATTGCCCCCTTTGGCGGTTACATATTCAGCGTGTGCTTCTTCAACAGGCGAGGTTGGTACAGAAAATGGCAGTTTAGTGATCACTAAGTTAGTGAGGTAATTCCCAGGTAAATCTAGCCCTTCAGAAAAGCTTTGGGTACCAAATAAAATACTGGCTTTATTGTTGTCACACTTCTTTTTGTGATTTTCAATAATATAGCTACGCGCTTGCTCTCCTTGTATTTGCAGTGAAATTTTATGTTTTTCACGCATCACTTTTGCCACTTGTTCCATTTGCCAATAAGAGGAAAACAGTACCAGTGTTGCTTCGTCTTTTTTAATTAACGCTGGCAGTAATTTACACAGCTCATCAGTAAATGACGGATGGCTAGGTTCATAGCGAACATTAGGCACGGACAGCACAGCGTTTTCACGGTAGTTAAATGGTGAATCGACTTTTTGATATTGCGTACCATCATTATTGGAAAGGCCCACTTGTCGGCGAAAATGGTCAAATGAATTGAGCGCTACGATAGTAGCAGAGCAAAGTACAGCACCTGCACACTTCGACCACAGCTTATCTTCAAGTGTGTAACCGACTTCAATGGGGGAAGCAGACAATAAGTAGTCTTGCTTCTTACCGCTTAGTTTTTCTAACCAGCGGGCGAGTGGTGCGGCTTTTTCGCTGTCGGTTTTTGCGTACATCACCCAAAGTGCGTTAAAGTTTTCTAGGCGTTGAAGCAAAAAACCAAATTCTGATAATAATGGCTCGGCTAAGTAAGCCTTTACGTCACCGTCTTTCACCGCTTCGACTAATAAGTAGTAAAGCTTATTGCCATGGGCTAAACATTTACGGCTGTATTCGCTTAAATCTTCAGCACTGGTTTTAATTAGCTGCGGAATAATACCGTGTTCAAAACGATAACTAGGCGTGTTATTGCCATGAGAGTTGTTTTGCTCGGCATTGGCAAAGTAGGTGGTTTGGTTGGCTTCAACAAACTGCACAATTTTTTGCATATCGGCAATCAGCGATTGGCAATCATCCGCGAGTTTAAGCGATGGGTTAATTGAGGATTGCGATTTGATCAGCTTGGCAACTTTATCGCCGGTATCTGCGACTTTTTGTAGCCACTCTAGCGACCCTTTTAAGGTGATTGCTGCACTTGAATGGTCACGCGTAACCTTGGGTAAGTGGTGCGCTTCGTCAATGACATAGTAGGTTTCATCAGGCTCTGGCAGAATTTTACCGCCGCCCATTTCTAAATCGGATAATAACAATGAATGGTTTATCACCAATACATCAGCTTTATCCATGGTATCGCGCGCTTTGTGAAACGGGCAGTGCGTGTGCTCTGCTAAATGGCGTAAACAGCTATGTTTATCTGATTGAATGGCTAACCAAACATGGCTTGGTATTGGGTCTGCCCAACTGTCTCTATCACCTTGCCAGCGATTTTCATTTAACGCACTGTTGAGTTCTTTAATCAGCTTTATATCATAACGGTTCGGTTGCTCAGCAAAGGTAAAACCTGGCTGTGGGTTTTCGCTGGCGTTAGCTGCAGCAGCTAGCTTATGACGACAAACATAACGCTGGCGGCCTTTCGCTAAAGTAAAGTCAAAGTCTATACCGCCGTGATCTTTCAAAAAGGGCAAGTCTTTATTGACTAGCTGCTCTTGCAGGGCAACAGTTGCGGTCGAAATGACTACTTTTTTCTTTTTAGAGAGCGCTAACGGAATGGTACTCAAGCTATAAGCCAGTGATTTGCCTGTGCCCGTACCAGCTTCAACGGCAATGATTTTTCGAGTTTTGTCGTACTCACCAGCGAGCGTTTTGGCTATTTCAGCAATTAAAAAAGTTTGCTGTTTGCGTGGGTTAAAGTTGGGTAGACTTTCGCCGATGGCTTTGTAGGAAGTGCGAATGGCTTGTTTAATATTATCGCTAAGCGCGCTGGTTTGCTTTTTGGTGGCGGTCGACATTGGTTCCCATTCACAGGTATTTGTTTTAAACTGCTGTATATATTAACAGTTTGTGGTGGCATGTGGCGAGACTTAATGGCCAACTTATCTGACAATTTTATCAGCAAAGAGGTTCAGGCGAGTGGCGTCGGTACTAACAACAGTGCGTTTGGCTTTGTGTTAACCCGAAAAACCTATGATACCCGCCGCGGCATGGTTATTTCACTGTGGTTAGTTACAGAGCAAGGGCCAATTAACCTCAAAATTACTGACGAATATGCACTGCTGTTTATCCATCAAACGGAGCAAGAAAAAGCACTTGGGTTACTTGCTAAACATCAACTGCAACCGGCTAAAGTAACACCGCTCGTCTTAAAAACCTTTGCTCACCAAGCTGTGACCGGGCTTTATTTTGCCAAGTTAAGAGATTTTTATCAGGCGAGAGAGCTGCTGAAACAACACGACATTAAGTGTTTCGAAGACGATATTCGCCCAGAAGATCGCTACTTAATGGAGCGCTTTGTTACCGATAATTGCTATTTTACTGGCCAAACAAGCAGCTATGCGACAAACCAAGCCCATCAATACCCAATCTTGTATCAAGCTAAATGTAAAAAGTCAGCGGGCGATATCGAGCTTTCTATGGTGTCAATTGATCTGGAATGTTGCCCCAAAGGGGAGCTGTATTCGATAGGGTTATACAGTGATACTTGCCAAAAAGTCATGATGATCGGCAAACCAGAGCCGCTTGATGAAAGCTGCGATTATATTGAATGGCTTGCTAACGAGGCAGCGCTACTGCAACGTTTTTTAGCTTGGGTGAAGGAGCACGATCCTGATGTGTTTATTGGCTGGAATGTCGTTAATTTTGATTTTAGTTTGTTTCAAAAGCGCTATGATTTGCACGGTATTCCCTTTGCGATTGGCCGTGATAATAGTGCTCCCAATTGGCGCAAGCAGCGTAATAGCGAACAAAATTTTATGGATATCGAAGGGCGAGTCGTTATTGATGGGATTGATCTACTGAAAAGTGCCACCTATAACTTTGCTTCGTTCTCGCTCGACAATGTTGCCCATGAGTTATTAGGTAAGCGTAAACAAGTCAAAGATGTGGAAAATCGCCTGTACGAGATTGTTGATAACTTTCACCATAACAAAAAGGCATTGGCTGCCTACAACCTAGAGGATTGCCGTTTAGTCTGGCAGATATTTGAACATACCGATTTGCTCGCTTTTGCCAAGCTTAGAGCCAAGTTAACCGGGTTATCGCTTGATCGAATTGGTGGCTCGGTGGCTGCTTTTACTAACCTTTATTTACCTAAACTACATCGTGCTGGCTATATTGCGCCGAATCTAGGGGATGGAAAATCGGATCTAATTTCGCCTGGTGGCTATGTAATGAACTCCATTCCTGGGCTTTATCGCAATGTGCTAGTGCTTGATTTTAAAAGTCTATACCCAAGCATTATCCGCACCTTTTATATTGATCCTATGGGCCTTATCGAAGGACTGAGAGCTGAAGGACTAAAGGTAGAAGAATTAAAAGTAGAAAGTGAAGATATAGTAGCTCAAAACCAAACTGTTCCGGGTTTTGATGATGCCTATTTCTCACGAAAAAAGCACTTTCTTCCGGCCATAATTGACGAACTTTGGGCAGAGCGCGACAAAGCCAAACGCGACAAAAATACTGCCTTGTCACAAGCCATTAAAATTATTATGAACTCGTTTTATGGTGTGCTGGGTTCGACGGGGTGTCGGTTCTTCGACCCTAGGCTGTCAGGTTCTATTACTAAGCGTGGCCATCAGATTTTAAAAACCACGAAACAATGGATTGAAGATATTGGTTATCAAGTGATTTACGGCGATACGGATTCAATTTTCGTTGCAATTGGTGAGTCACACAAGGTCAAAGAATCAAGGCGTATCGGTAAAGAGCTCGAGCAGCTAATTAATCAAAAGTGGAATGAGCATATTGCTTGCGAGTACCAAATTGAAAGTAAACTGGAAATCGAATTTGAAACCCATTTTTCCCGGTTTTTTATGCCGACTATTCGCGGCCTAGCTGATGTCGGTACGAAAAAGCGCTACGCAGGCCTAGTGATAAATGAAGCTGATAAATCGAGTAATGAAAGCAGTAGGCCAAATGAACGTATGGTCTTTAAAGGGTTAGAAACCGTCCGTACAGATTGGACGCCATTAGCCAAAGATTTTCAACAAACTTTGTATCATAAAATATTCCACGACGAGCCGGTGAGTGATTTTGTCCTTGATACCGTGAACCAAACCAGGGCAGGGCAGGTTGATGAAAAACTCATTTATCGTAAACGTATCCGTCGTAAGCTTGATGATTACATAAAAAATGTGCCGCCCCATATTAAAGCCGCACGAGCCGCCGATGCGATAAATCTTGCCAATGGTCAAAAAGAGAAATATCAAAAGCGTGGCCATATCGAATATGTGCTGACCACCCAGGGTCCACAAGCGATAGAGCACCAAAGCGCGCCACTTGACTACGATTTGTATATCGAACGCCAGTTAAAGGCGGTTGCCGATGCGATTTTACCATTTGTTGATTTATCGTTTGAGCAGATCACTGATAATCAATTGGATTTATTTTCATCATAATTTTTGAGGTATTTGTCATTTTTTTTAGTTTTCTTGTTACTGTACGTATAAACAGTTAAATTATAAGTAACCAAAATAGAAAACGGAATGACAATGAAGTTTGTGATGGTTTATGGCGCATCTGGCGTAGGTAAAGAGAGTATTGCTAGAGAGTTGGCAGCAAGAAATGGATGGAAGTTGTTTCCTCAGCATTTAGCATTTGATGTTGCTTGCGCTGTTGTTGGCTTTGGTAACGCAGGTTTTGAAAAGTACCAGCGTAAAATTTGTTTGGAAGCATTTCGAACAATCATTGAAACACAAAAAGATAAAGGCATTGTATTTACTTTTTGCTACGTAAATCCCGCAAGTAATTTCTTTATCGAAGGTTTTCTTGATTTATTGCAGGAATTTAGCGTTAGCCCTGATTTTATATATCTATCTTGCGACTATGATGAGCATTTAAGGCGAGTGCTAAGTGAAAGAAGAAAAAATACGAATAAACTTCAGTCAAAAGAGTATTTGGATAAGTACTTAAAGAAATTCGATTTCTCAGCAACTATACCAAATGTTGAGTCTTTTCAATTAGACACTAGCAATCTAACAATTGAACAATCTGCAACCGAAATTGAGTGTTATTTAAAGAATAAGTGATTTGTGCAAATAGCGTTGTTAGGTTGTATCTGTTTGCTATTTAAATGTCATTAAATAAATATCTTAGGGAATCAAATCTAGCTAACATTTCTTCTTGAGCTTTCCCAATAAGCTAGGTATAAATTATTTAGACGGCTAGATAGCCAATGAATGTATTCTAATTATCCAAATTCTAAAAGAAGTAGCGCATGTCCAATCCTAAAAGCCCAGAGCAAAGCCGCGAGTCAAATAACACGCAAAAACAAGATACTAAAATCGTTAATGCAGGTCGCAGCGATAAGTGGACGAATGGGGTTGTTAACCCAGCTGTACAGCGCGCTTCAACCGTAGTGTTTGATAGCGTTAAACAAATGAAACATGCGACTGCCAACAAAGCGAACCAAGTATTGTTTTATGGTCGACGTGGTACTAGTACATCGTTCGCCTTTAGCGATGCCATGACAGAGCTAGAAGGTGGTGTAGGATGTGCGCTATACCCAAGCGGTACCGCGGCGATCACCAATGCAATTTTGGCTTTTGTAAAAACTGGCGATCATATTTTAATGGTGGATACGGCTTATGAGCCAACACGCAGTTTTTGCGACAATATTCTCGCTAAAATGGGTGTTGAGACCACTTACTACGATCCTGTGGTTGGTGCTGGCATTGAAAGTTTGATTAAAGGAAATACCAGCCTCGTATTTTTGGAAGCGCCAGGTTCGTTGACCATGGAAGTGCAAGATATCCCTGCTATTTCTGAAATTGCTCATCGCCATGGCTGCTCTGTACTATTAGACAACACTTGGGCATCGCCTATTAACTTAAAGCCTTTTGAATTAGGCGTTGATGTGTCTATTCAAGCAGCAACCAAGTATGTGGTAGGGCACTCAGATGTCATGCTAGGTACAGCAACAGCGAATGAAGCTCATTGGCCTCAACTGCGTGAAAGCAGCTACACCATGGGGCAATGCACATCACCTGATGATCTCTATTTAGCGCTGCGTGGTATTCGTACCTTAGGTGTGCGTATGAAGCAGCATGAACAAAGCGCACTCAAAGTTGCCAAGTGGCTAAGCGAACGGGAAGAAGTTGAAACTATCCTTCACCCAGCTTTTCCTTCATGCCCTGGGCACGAGCAATTTAAACGAGACTTTTTAGGCAGTAATGGCCTGTTTTCGTTTGTGGTAAAACCTGAATTCGCCAAGGATATCACCGCATTTTTAGACGGTATGCACCATTTTAAAATGGGCTATTCATGGGGGGGCTTTGAAAGTTTAATTTTGGCTATGCAAAATGTTGGTGCAATGCGTACAGCCACCGATTGGCAATATCAAGGGCCGTTAGTTCGTTTACATGTTGGTTTGGAAGATGTTGACGATCTGATAGAGGATCTTGCAAAAGGCTTTGAGCGCTTGGCAGGCAAAGCTTAAACAACATTAAAAACTACTATTAGGCTGGGTAAGAAACTCAATTTCTTCCGGTGTAGATGCTCGGCCCAGTATTTTATTTCGATGTGGATAGCGACCAAAGCGGTCGATAATTGCTTTGTGTTGCTGCTCAAATTTTAAATTATTTTCGTTGCCTAAAGCGGTGTATAGCTTTAATGCTTCTTGGTGGATAAGCTGAGATTCACTGTGCATAAATGGCATATATAAAAAGCTTCGTTGTTTAGCCGTAAGTTCATTATCGAAGCGTTTTTCTATGGCATATTGTGCAAGCGCTAAAGCCAAATTATCACAGGCAAACGCTTGTGGGGTATCGCGATAGATATTGCGAGAAAACTGATCGAGTACAATCACTTCTGCTAGAGCGCCTTCGGCGTTATCTCGCCAAGCAAATAATTCGCCGGCACTCGCTTGTTTGTGCAACCCTGCAAAACGCTTTGCAATTGTGGCATCAAGTTCTTCGTCTTTTTGCCACCACTGTTTTGGGGCTAGTTCTTGAAACCAAAAATTGATGACTTTTTCAAACATATTATTGCCCTTGTCTGATTATCCTCTGGGGTAATTTTTTATTACTATGTCACTTAATCCGACTTTATCAAGTAACGTAAGATATCTAGAGTCGCTTCTCACAGACGCTAAGCGTGGATCATTACGTATAAAAACGAGGCAATTTGAACGATACTCAACAGCTTCTTGTAGTAGCTCAAATGTTTTGTCGAGTTGTTCAAGTTGTATGTAAACAATGGCCGACTCATAGGGGCAAACATAGGCTTTACTTTGATTTGCTTCGGTTAACAAGGACAAAGCACGTTGCTCGTCACCCATGGCAGCAAAAGACTGTGCCAAGAAAACCAGTGACAATGGCGAACGATTGCTTAGTTTCACGCCTTTTTGCGCAAGTATGATGCTTTGTTGGTAATTTCCGTTGATATACAAAGCAACTGCTTGGCTAAGTTTTGGTGAGGGCTTATTAGGGTGTAGTTTCATTTTTTCTTCGCCCCAATTAATGGCTTCCTCGAGTTCGCCAAGCATCATTAGCGACCATGCTCCCCATTCAGCCAGTTCTTCATTTAATGGGTCAAGAGCATCTGCTTTTGCCAGCGACTGTTTTGTTAGCTTTACTTCACCAAGTGCCGAAAAATATAAAGCAAAGCCAAGTTCGGTTAGCATTATGTCTTGACGACGAAGTTTAGCTTCCGTTAGTACTTTCCATGCATCTGCCCAAAGCCAAGTATGCACATAAGCAAGACCAAGTGAAGAGCGGGCAATGGCTGAATCAGGGCTAATTTTCAAAAGCTCTACGGTAGATGTAACGACATGAGGCAAAACATCTTTGGGTTTTTCGTACAGTGTCATGATCGCTCGATAAGCATTAGACTTGGCGAGATATGCGGCTTCAAAAGCTGCGTCTAAGGCAATTGCTTGAGAAAAATATTCTATCGATTTAATCATCGCTTTATGAGTCATCTTTGAAAACAGGTATTGGCCTTCAACATAAAGTTTATAAGCGTCGGTACTCGTGGTGGGAAGTTCAGCTAACTGAGCTTTTTCAGATTCATTCATCAACACCTTAAGCGAAGAGGATACCGCCGTTGCAACTGCTTCTTGTAGCTGAAAACTGTTGAGTTTATCCAACGTTAATTGATAGCTGCCATCCCAGATAACATTGCCTCGGTTTAAATGCTCAAGCTCTGTATTGATTTGAATCGTACCTGATTTATCAACAGCTACTATTCCGTCTAGCACGTAGTCAATATTGGGAAGCCGTTGACTAATAAAATCGCGAGTCTTATTAGCCTTGAAGGCAAAAGATGACGGTGGCGGCACAACCTTTAAACCGGAAATTTTTCTAAGCGATTGAATTATTTCTCGCGTAATTTGATCAGCAAATGGGGATAAATGATTGGGGATGTCACCCGAAACTGAAAAAGGCACAACAAGAATATAGGGCCTGCTATCGCGATCGGTATAAAAGTTAGCGCCCCAATTTATCAAAAATACGAGACCTAACAGAACTAGGAAAGTTAGCAGTCTTTTCTTATTGCTTAGTGAAAATAGTAGTGTGTACAGAAAGCTCATTTGGGCACTTGGCTTAGATTCTTGCTTCTCTACTTTGATTTCATTGACAGGGCAAATAAATTGATAACCACGTGAGCGAACAGTTTTGATCACAGATTGACGTTCTGCGTCATCATTAACTAGCTTTCGAATATTTTTAATATGGTTGCTCAAGCTGGTGTCTGAAACGATTCGACCATGCCAAACCTTCTTAAACAGTTCATCTCTAGATATCAAACGATCACGATTTCTTAGTAAGTACAACAGCAAATCAAAAACTTTTGGCTCAATAGGTTGTTGTTGACCACGTACTTTGATAACGAAATGCGTGGCGTCAACTTCAATGTCATTGAACCTATATTTCATTAGATTTCCCTGTATTCCAGTCATATTAGCTAATCGTTAGCAAAATATTACCGAGATCTTATGTTTGCTAAGCGATTTCATCGCAAACTCCTTTTATGAAAATAAACGCAAATAGATGCAATAAACGCAATAAAGGAGAGCGACAATGCCAACACCACTAGAAGTGTTAATTGACCCTGTAACTATAGGTCAACTCATTATTTATGCGGTGCTTATTACGGTAGAAGTGTTGTGGCCTGCTCGTCAGCTAGCTAGGGTTCCGGGCTGGCACATCAGAACTGCAGGATTTTTCATACTTTACTTGTATCTCGCAACTTATCTGCCCTTGTTGTGGGATCCCTATTTAGCTTATTATCAGATTGTTAGCTCGGAGTCCGTGCATCCGATTATCTCAATTCTTCTTGCACTGCTTGTTTTTGAGCTTTTAATTTACCTTTGGCACAGAGGTATGCATAAGTCGCGAGTACTTTGGCGTGTCTTTCATCAGATGCATCACAGTGCAGAGCGTGTAGATACGTTTGGCGCGTTTTATTTTAGCCCATTAGACATGATAGGTTTCACTTTAGTGGGCAGTTTTGCGTTAACGGTTGGCGTAGGGCTATCACCTGAAGCAATCACTTGGTTTTTGTTTATCACAATGTTTTTAGTTGTTTTTCAACATACCAATATTAAAACGCCTCAGTGGCTAGGTTATTTTATTCAGCGGCCAGAGAGTCATTCTGTTCATCATCGTCGTGGCGTTCATGCTTACAACTATTCAGATTTACCAATAATTGACATTATCTTTGGTACTTTCAACAACCCAAGAAATTTCATTGAAGAAGTTGGCTTTTACAAAGGCGCTTCAAAAAGAGTAGGGGATATGCTTATGTTTCGAGATATTGTGAGCGATAAGCTAGATTCAGAAAGCGTCAAAACCACCCTTCTATAACGCGAAGGGTGATTAGTGAGACTATGGGAGAGGAGTTATTCTATTCCTTTGGTGATAATTACTTTTTGCCTTGTGCGATAGCTACTTACCACCTTTAGTGATAACTATTTGCCGCCTTGTGCAATTATCTGGCGAGCAATCTCATCGGCTACCATACCGGTTGGTTTGCCAGTAGATGCTGCCTTAGTGAAAACATCTAACAAAGTATCGTAGATCTCTTCAACTTTTTGAGTGGCTTTATCTGGGCAGTAATCATCTTCAAATGAGATATTGATAATGCCACCAGCATTAATCACATAATCTGGAGCGTATAAAATACCGCGATCAACTAAAGCTTGATCGTGTTTTGGTGCAGCTAACTGGTTGTTGGCACAACCGCCAATAATTTTTGCTTTAATACGATCAATCGTCGTGTCGTTGATGGTAGCACCAAGGGCACAAGGAGCATAGATATCACAATCCACATCGTAAATATCATTTAGGCCCACAGCATGTGCACCAAATTCTGCTTGTGCTTTATTGACTGCTTCTTGATTGATGTCGGTAACAATCAACTTTGCGCCAGCGTTATGTAGGTGTTCACATAAGTAATAACCAACGCTACCTAAGCCTTGTACAGCAACGGTTAAGTCAGTTAAATCATCTCGGTGAAATTTGTGTTTTACTGCCGCTTTTAAGCCTAAAAATGTGCCTAATGCAGTAAAAGGGGCTGGGTTGCCACTTTTCCCTTCTACACCAGCAACAAACTCAGTTTCGGTATTGGCAATGGCAATATCGCCGGTGGTGATGTTGACATCTTCAGCGCTGATATAGCGTCCCGCTAAGCCATTTAAGGCTTGGCCAAAGGCTTTAAACAAGGCTTCAGATTTAATTTTACTAGCATCGCCAATAATTACTGACTTACCACCACCCATCGCAAGGCCGGCCATGGCATTTTTATAGGTCATGCCTTTTGATAAACGCAGCACGTCAACTAGTGCTTCTTCATCGGTAGTGTAATCCCACATCCGACAGCCACCAACTGCGGCACCTAGGGCTGTGCTATGAACTGCGATAATTGCTTTTAACCCACTTTTCTCGTCACTACAAAATACGACTTGTTCGTGGTTGTCAAAATCTACTAAATCGAAAAACGCCACACTATTTCTCCATGAAATCAAGGCGAAAGCTTTTTGCTTAGCGCACTTGTGATTGCGAAAGTGTCGCGAACATTATCACTTACGTAAACGTCACGCTATATACTGTGATTAATTAGTCGTAAAAGAGGTGTTAAAAATTGAATACAAGCTCGATGCAGCTTAGAAAATATGCGCTTTGTACGAAAATTATCGCGTTGGTTAAATAGGTTTTTTTGAAAATAATATAAACTAGTGACTGAGGTAGCACTTTTTGACTGCTGCATCCATTGTCGCGCAGGCCATTTGCTGTTTGGGCAAACCTGCTTCCATAAACACAGCGCCAACAGGATAGAAGTCATGTTTAACAAAATAATCTACCGCATCCAGCGGACTATGAATAAATACTTGTTTGAGGTTGAGATCTTTAGCAACTCGCAATAAACCCGCTAGCACTAACTTATCTAGTTTTTGTTTACGATGTTCTTTAATAACAGCGATACGGCCTATCTGGCCTGATGGAAGGATGCGACCAGTGGCGACGGGCTCTTGGCTGATATCGTCGCACACCAGCATATGAATTGCTTTTCGGTCTTTACGATCAAATTCGACACGCTTAGGGATGCGGTGTTCACAAATAAAAACCCGCTCTCGAACAGTTTTTAACAAGGGAGCGGCATGCTCCCACGGAACTCTACATACACTGTATTGCATACGATTAATCGATATACCAGTACCCCATATTTAACACTTTAGTTAACATTTGTGTGTTATTCAAACAGTGTGTGAAACTTTCTAACTGTTTTGTAGTCAAAGCGACATTTTTTGCCAATAGCTGACCTAATTTGCGTGTTTGCTGCGTTAATGAAATCCGATCACCATTAATATACAAGTCACCGTTTTGTTCGTTGATTAGCGCTTTAACACCTAACACAGGGCGAACAAAAATTTCAGGATCTGCTAGATAACCTTTAACCGCTTCGTCGGTAAATGGCTCCATTGGAATCAGCACTTCTAACGCATGATGACTACGAGTGGTAAAGGTGGCAATCATATCGCTAAACAAATCGATATCACCGGTTTGCGTTAACATAAATTGTTGCAGTTTTTTAATATCTTCAGCGGCAAGTAACTCTGGCTGGTTGGTGACAGTGCGAGCCGGGTCGTTAAAACGGTGTTCGGCTAATTGCTTATCAATGACTGCATCCGCTAGCGCTGAAATCATATCTTGGCCACTAGGTGCCTGAAAGCCGACAGAGTAGTTCAATGAATTATCAATGGAAACACCGTCATGTGGGTGATTCGGCGGAATATATAAAATATCGCCAGGTTCAGTAATAGCATCAATCACAGGCTCAAATGGTGAGACTTGTTTTAAGTCTTCATGAGGTAACAACTGTGCTAACGAATCGTCAGGTAAACCCACTTGCCAACGTCTTTTCCCCTCACCTTGGGTGATAAAGACATCGTATTGATCTAAATGAGGGCCTACGCCGCCGCCGGGTGTGGAAAAGCTGACCATGACATCGTCGATGCGCCAGCTCGGTAAAAACTTGAATGGTTCTAGCATTTGAGCGGTAGTTTCAGACCAGTTGTTTACCGCTTGCACTAGTAGAGTCCAGTTTTCTTCACCGAACTCGCTAAAATCTTCGAATGGCCCGTGTTTGACTTGCCAGTTAGTCGGTTCACCACTCTCAGAACCATCATTGGCGATAATACGTGATTCTAACTCTTGCTCCATGGCAAGGCCGGCTAGTTCATCAGCAGAAATTGGATCTTGGAAGGCTTGAAAACCACCTTTGATCAGAAGTGGCTTTTTTTGCCAATATTCGGCAAGAAATAGTTCAGGGGTTAAATCGCCCCAATTAATGGTGTACATAATCTTTGTCTCTGGTTTCTTGCTTACTGAGCTCTAGTGATAACTCAGTTTCGCAAACAAAAAAGAAGACCTAAGCCTTCTTTTTGTATCTTTAATTTCCGTTAGCAATTTCTGACCATAGCCTATTGGCTAACAGTCATCAGCTATAATTCGTCGATAAAGGCAACAGCGCGGCCAATATAAGTTGCCGGTGTTAGCTCAGCAAGCTCTGCCTTAGCTGCTTCTGGCATATCAAGATTAGCGACAAACTCGCGCATTACTTCAGCGTTTACGCGCTTACCACGAGTTAACTCTTTTAGTTTTTCATAAGGCTTTTCAATACCGTAACGACGCATTACCGTTTGAATTGGCTCAGCTAAAAGTTCCCAGTTTTGATCTAGTTCATCTGCTAATGATTTTTCATTCACTTCTAACTTGCTGATACCTTTTAGTGTCGCTGCGTAGGCAATTAGAGCATGACCAAAACCAACACCTAAGTTACGAAGTACAGTAGAGTCCGTTAAGTCACGTTGCCAGCGAGAAACAGGAAGCTTTTGTGCAAGGTGAGCAAATAACGCATTCGCAATACCTAAGTTACCTTCTGAGTTTTCAAAGTCGATAGGGTTAACTTTGTGCGGCATAGTTGAAGAACCAATTTCACCCGCAACGGTTTTTTGCTTGAAGTGACCCAGTGCAATGTAGGCCCAAATGTCGCGATCGAAGTCGATCAAAATTGTGTTAAATCGTGCTACTGCATCAAATAGCTCAGCAATGTAATCGTGCGGCTCAATTTGGGTAGTGAATGCATTCCACGTAACGCCTAATGAAGTGACAAATTCATTTGAGAAGTTATGCCAGTCAAGGTTAGGGTAGGCAGAAAGGTGAGCGTTGTAGTTACCGACAGCACCGTTGATTTTACCTAACAATTCAACTTGAGCAATTTGCTCGCGTTGGCGTTTTAAACGAATGTAAACATTCGCCATTTCTTTACCCATGGTGGTAGGTGACGCAGGTTGACCGTGCGTGCGCGCCATCATAGGAATAGTTTTGTACTCAACCGCTAAGGCTTTAACCGCCGCTAAGATTTCATCAACAACAGGTAATAACACTTGTTCACGACATTCTTTAAGCATTAACGCGTGTGACAGGTTGTTGATGTCTTCTGAAGTACAAGCAAAGTGAATAAACTCTGTTACCGCGTTTAGCTCTGCGTTGTCAGCAATTTTTTCTTTTAAGAAGTATTCAACCGCTTTTACATCGTGGTTGGTAGTTGCTTCAATGGTTTTAACGCGTAGTGCATCTTCTTCGCTAAAGTTAGCAACGATGGCGTCAAGTACTGCATTAGCTTCGCCGGAAAATGCAGGAACTTCTGTGATGTCAGCAGTGGCTGCTAACTTTTGTAACCAACGTACTTCGACGGTAACGCGGTATTTGATTAGGCCAAATTCACTGAAAATAGGGCGTAAGGCTTTGGTTTTGCTGCCGTAACGACCATCAACCGGTGAAATTGCTGTTAATGCTGAAAGTTCCATAGTTTTTTCCTACAACAAATGTTTTGGTTTGTTATTAATTAAGTGTGAACGTTAAAAACTTTTCTTGGCGAAACTTTTATTAAGTACTTCGTTTATTTACTAAAGCTACCTAGTAAATTTCGCCTAATAATTGCTCTGCTTGTGCTAATATCTTTGTTCTTGAAAACAAAATATTGCGGCGTTTGCCACCAACTTGTCGCCATAAAACGGCGCTACGAATACCGGCTAATAATAATGCTCGGATCTTATGCTGATTGCTTTCCTGCTTTAATATAGCAGGTTCACCTGCTACCTGAATGCGCGCACCCAGCGGGCTAATAATATCGCTGTAAATGCTGGCAAAGCTGTTTAGCAAGGTATTGCTGTCAACATTGTAATGACCACTTTGACGTTTCGCTTGGTCAATGCGTTCACCCAACACGCCAAGTTGTTTGCGGTTTTTAGTTAAACGACGCTCTAGGTTTAACAGGCTAACTATATAGCGGGTTAATTCAGGGTCTTTTTGCTTAGTTTGATCGCCAAGGTGGCTGACTAATACCTGTAACCCTGGTTTTATGTTGGCTAAATTACCGCCATATACCGCTAGTGTATTTTCAGGCGAGGTATTGGTAATACCGCTTAGCATTGTGCTCAGCTGTTGCTCGTCAATTTCCCCTTGACGCGCTAGCTTTTGTACCATGCTGGCTATCTGGCAGATAGCAGCAAAAGTGATAGTTTGATCTCTCATACAGCTTATCGAATTAGTGTATTAATAATGCCGCCACCTAAGCACACTTCGTCTTGGTAAAATACCACTGACTGGCCCGGTGTTACTGAGCTTTGTTGCTCATCGAATAGAATTTCATACTCGTCATTTTCAAGCGGTGTTACTGTACAAACAACATCCTGCTGGCGATAACGGGTTTTGACTGTGCATTTAAATGGTGCTGTGATCTCATTGCGATCCACCCAATGCAGTTGATTCGCAATTAAGCCTTTTGAAAATAGGCGAGGGTGATTATGGCCTTGACCCACAATCAGTACATTGCGTTTTAAATCTTTGTCTACCACATACCAAGGCTCATCACCGGCATTGGCCATACCGCCAATACGTAAGCCTTTGCGTTGACCTAGCGTGTGGTACATTAAACCATCGTGCTCGCCAATCACTTCACCTTCGGCAGATTCAATTTTACCCGGCTGAGCTGGTAAGAATTTTTGCAAGAAATCTTTGAATTTCCGCTCGCCAATAAAACAAATACCCGTGCTGTCTTTTTTGTTGTGAGTAATTAAATCAGCCTCTTCGGCGATAGCGCGTACCTCAGGCTTTTCAATATGACCCACGGGGAATAGCGTTTGGCCTACCTGCTTATGGCTTAATGTGTAAAGGAAGTAGCTTTGATCTTTGTTGTTGTCTAAACCGCGGATCATATGCCATTTGCCTTCACCGCTCGCATCTTCGCGATATTCACGCTGTACGTAGTGACCTGTGGCAATGTAATCAGCACCTAAGTCTTCACAAGCAAATTCTAAAAAGGCTTTAAATTTAATTTCTTTGTTACACATGATGTCTGGATTAGGAGTACGACCTGCTTTGTATTCAGCAAGGAAGTATTCAAATACGTTGTCCCAGTACTCAGTGGCGAAATTGATGGTGTGTAACTTGATGCCAAGCTTGTCACATACTGCTTGTGCATCTTTTAGATCTTCTTCTGCGGCGCAGTATTCGTCGTTGTCGTCTTCTTCCCAGTTCTTCATAAACAAGCCTTCAACCTGATAGCCTTGCTGCTGAAGCAAGTAGGCTGATACAGATGAATCGACTCCGCCAGACATACCAACAATAACGCGTGTGTCTTGTGGCGCCTTTGTATTTGGTGCGATGGCTAATGATGAAGTTGCAATAGATGACATTAATTAATTGACCACGATAGAAAAAAGGCGCCGAATTATAGCATAGGGATTTTTTATAGCATAGAGGCCACAAGTCGCCTCCATTCAGTTTTACAGGTTAGTTTTTAGCATAGATAGCGATATCTTATGCCCTGCTAAATAGTCTTCAATACATTCAAGTACCATAGGACTACGAAGCTGATTTTTTATCGCTTTAATTTCTTCTAGGGTAAACCAGTGGCAAGCGATGATATCGCTGTCTTGCGGTTGGCAGACAGGCCATTTGTTATCTTCTTTAGTTGAGTCTAGATGGGTCAAATTACTTAGCTCGTAGACAAAACAAAAGCGTAAAAAATAAAGGTTTAACTCAGAGCGATGAAAGTAGTAAATGCCAGAAGCATAAGCAGGCTCACCAGTTAATCCCGTCTCTTCCTGTAATTCTCTATTTGCTGCAGCCACCAGATTTTCGTTTGCTTCTAAGTGACCGGCAGGTTGATTAAAAACAGTGTTGCCATTTTCCCTTTCTTCTACCAAGAGAAACTTACCTTGATGGTGGACGATAGCTGCAACAGTCGTATTAGGCTTAAATTGTGTAACGCCGTGGTCATTCATTGATTTAGGTACGCTCTTTTTGTTATTAACTAGTTTTCTTTTGCTTTTGTAGTACGGTCGGGATTATTACTACGTTTTCTCTGTAACTTGCTTGATAAGCTCAACTTATTCTCAGCCTTTCTTTGGCGCGTCTTTGGCGCGTCTTTGGCTTGCTAGGAGTTATTGTTTTTGTGCTCGTTGTCGCTTTTTTATTCGCCTTTGTACTAGGTGCGTTCATTGAATCTTGTTTGACCAAAATAAACTCACCATTCGCAATATTATCGAGCGTCCATTCGCCAATGGCATAGCGAACTAAGCGCAGTGTTGGGTGACCAATATGTGCGGTCATGCGTCGTACTTGACGGTTTCGACCTTCGGTAATAATAATTTCCAACCAAGTGGTGGGAATATTCTTTCTTTCGCGAATAGGGGGATTACGAGGCCAAATGTTTGGCGCTGAAATAATTTTTACTTTCGCAGGCTTAGTAGGGCCATCGTTGAGTTCCACACCTTGGCGAAGTGCTTTTAGCTTATCTTCAGTGGGGACACCTTCTACTTGTACCCAGTAAGTTTTCGGCGCTTTGAACTTAGGGCTGGCTATTTTATGCTGCAATTGACCGTCGTTAGTGAGTAGCAATAATCCTTCGCTGTCTTTATCTAAACGACCCGCCGCATATACCTCTGGAATAGGGATAAAATCTTTTAATGTTTGTCGATGTTGATCATCGGTAAATTGGCAAAGCACATCATACGGTTTGTTAAATAAGACAATTTTTCGATTTTTATCTGAAATTGGGGATTTTTTCTTTACTGGTCTGACCTTGTTGGAAAGATGACCTTTAGCCCTTGTTCTTGCGTTTGTGTTGAGGCGTGTCAACGTATCTTGCCTTATTAAATTATGGTTAGGTTGAGTGCCTGCTATTTTAAAGTAGTTTGTTTTTAAGTAATATGCGCCATCGAAAAAATTTTTTGTTGCTGAGTTTGTCACGAGCTTGGTGGCACGTTCTTAACGAAACTAGGATATTCAATGAGTAAAGATACATCAAAGATCATTTACACCATTACTGATGAGGCGCCAGCACTCGCGACTCAATCTCTACTACCTATTATTAAAGCTTATACTGCTTCTTCAGGCATCGATGTCGAAACTCGTGATATCTCATTAGCAGGTCGTGTTATTGCTAATTTCCCTAAGTACTTAACTAAAGAGCAACGTATCGGTGATGCGTTAGCGGAGCTTGGCGAACTAGCGAAAACACCAGAAGCAAACATTATTAAGTTGCCAAACATTAGTGCGTCAATTCCACAACTACAGGCAACGATTAAAGAATTACAAGCGAAAGGTTACAACTTACCAGATTACCCAGAAGAGCCACAAAGTGAAGCGGAAGAGTCAATTAAACTGACTTACGCCAAAGTACTTGGCTCTGCCGTAAATCCTGTACTTCGCGAAGGTAACTCAGATCGCCGAGCACCGGGTTCAGTAAAGCAATACGCGAAAAACAACCCACACTCAATGGGCGCTTGGTCAAGTGAGTCAAAATCTCACGTTGCACATATGGATGCTGGTGATTTCTACGGTAGTGAAAAATCAACAACAATCAATGGCGAGACTCACGCGAACATTGAATTTGTTGCTGAAAATGGCGATGTCACCTTATTAAAAGAGCATATTGCCCTTGAAGACAAAGAAGTGATTGATGCATCTGTGATGAACGTGAAAGCACTTGTTGCGTTCTTCGAGCAAGAAATTGAAAAAGCACAGAAAGAAGATGTGTTGTTCTCTTTGCATATGAAAGCAACCATGATGAAAGTATCTGACCCAATCATCTTTGGTCACTGTGTTAAGGTTTACTACAAAGCGGTATTTGAAAAACACGCTGCAGTATTTGACCAATTAGGTGTTGATGCTAACAACGGTATTGGCGATGTTTACGCGAAAATCGGTCGTTTACCTGCTGAAAAGAAAGCTGAAATTGAAGCTGACTTGCAAGCGGTTTACGAAACTCGTCCACCTATGGCGATGGTTGACTCAGATCGCGGTATTACCAACTTGCACGTACCAAGCGATATTATTATAGATGCGTCTATGCCGGCAGCACTGCGCGCATCTGGCCAAATGTGGGGTCCAGACGGCAAGCAAAAAGACACTAAGTTCACTATCCCAGATCGTAACTACGCAGGTGTATACCAAGCAGTTGTTGATTTCTGTCGTGAAAACGGTGCTTTCGATCCAACGACTATGGGTACTGTACCAAATGTTGGCCTAATGGCGAAAAAAGCCGAAGAGTACGGTTCACATGATAAAACATTTACGGCTGCAGCAAGCGGTACTATTCGTGTAGTTGACGCAGCAGGCCAAGTGTTACTTGAGCAAGCTGTGGAAGCGGGTGATATTTTCCGTATGTGTCAGGCGAAAGATGCACCAATTCAAGATTGGGTGAAACTAGCGGTTAATCGTTCACGCTTATCTGGTATGCCAGCAGTATTCTGGTTAGACGAAAACCGTGCACACGACGCTGAGTTAATCAAAAAAGTAAACCAGTACTTACCAGAGCACGGCACAGATGGTTTGGATATTCGTATTCTTGCACCAGTTGATGCTTGTCAGTTCTCGTTAGAGCGCATGAAAAAAGGCGAAGATACCATTTCTGTGACGGGTAATGTTTTACGCGATTACTTAACTGACTTGTTCCCAATTTTAGAGTTAGGTACATCAGCTAAAATGCTATCAATTGTACCGCTTATGAATGGCGGTGGCTTATTTGAAACTGGTGCTGGTGGTTCAGCACCTAAGCACGTACAGCAGTTTGAAAAAGAAAACCACTTACGTTGGGATTCTTTAGGTGAGTTCTTAGCACTAGCAGCGTCATTAGAGCACCTAGCAAACTTTGCCGGTAATGCCAAAGCACAAGTACTTGCTGATACCTTAGATGCGGCAACTGCAAAATTCTTGCAAGAGAATAAATCACCTTCGCGCCGTGTTAACGAGCTTGATAACCGTGGTTCTCACTTCTACCTAGCAACTTACTGGGCAGAAGCACTTGCTGTGCAAGATAAAGATGCTGAGCTAGCCAAAGCCTTTGGCCCAGTAGCACAAGCATTAACCAAGCAAGAAGAGAAAATTGTTGCTGAGTTAAATGATGCACAAGGCGTAGCAATGGACATTGGTGGTTACTACTTCCCGAATGAAGCGCAAGCATCAAACGCTATGCGCCCAAGCGAAACGTTAAACACTATTTTATCGACACTGCTATAAACCTTAGCGGTCGTACGCAATAAATAGTGCGTTTCAACGCAAAGTTAACTAAGCCCGCATTAAGCGGGCTTTTTTATGCTTGACTGTGTTTGAGATAGCTTTAGTGGTCAGCGATGTCAGTAGTAATTATGGTTGACAACTTACCGTAATCGTATGTTAATCAAACTCTACTGATTTACTTTTTAACGTGTGCATTTCATTCGTGCAATGCTAGGCAAAAGGAGTTTTAGATGGGGTTATTTGAAGGCTTATTGCTAATTACTACAATTCATTTATTGGCTGCGGCATCTCCTGGGCCTGATTTTGTTTTGGTATCACAACAAACATTAGCGCATGGTAAAAAAACTGGCTTACTTTGCAGCTTAGGTATTGCATTGGGGTTGGCTGTACATATCGTTTATTCCTCGCTTGGGCTAGCAGCAATCATTGCTAATTCTGAAACGATTTTATGGGGCATTAAGCTGCTAGGCGGTAGCTATTTAATTTATCTGGGCATTCAGGGGCTAAAGGCTAAACAAACCAATGTAATAGATAACAGTGCATTAAGTGCGCAAGTTTCTCCTCAGTTATCTAATAGTAAAACCCTTGCTAAAGGTTTTCTGTGTAATGCGTTAAACCCGAAAGCGCCAATTTACTTTGTTGCCTTGTTTACTATGGTGTTATCGCCCGCAATGCCCTTGTATCAATTGGCGATTTACGGTGCTTGGATGATGATCTTGCAGTTTGCTTGGTTTGCGACTGTTGTAATCTTGCTTAGCCGCCCAAGAATAAATAAACAGTTTCAACAATTTGGTCACTGGTTAGACAGAGTATTAGGCGGTGCTATGTTGCTGATGGGCATCAAAGTTATTACCAGCAAAATTAATTAACGGTATCTAACATGGATGGTTTGTTATTGTGATGCATTTGTCTTGGCTTAGTTCTTTGTTTTTTAAGTATACCTATACGCTGATCAGTGCGCCTATTTGGATGATTCAGGGGGTAGGTACTAAACGCTCTGCTATTCGACTCCCGGAAGCACAAGGAGAGCGCAAATTTGTGGTTAGGCAGTTTCACCATCAAGATAAAACTGCAGCAATTGAAAAGCCAATTAAAGTAGCGGTTATTGGTGATTCGGTTGCTGCTGGTGTTGGGATAACATCAATTAAAGATGCCTTGGCAGGACAGCTGGCAGCTGAGCTTAACTCCAGATTCGATGTAGCGGTTAAATTAGCTGTGTTAGCAAAATCTGGCGATAAAATAGCTGATTTACATACCGCTATACAAAATGAAATTACAGAAGTTGCCGACTATGTCGTTATTTCCATTGGTGTTAATGATGCAAAAGGATTTACATCAAGCCTAAAATGGTCACAGCAACTTAATGAATTGATGACGTTAATAGAGTACAAATATCAACCTCAACAAACTTTATTACTCGCAATACCGCCGCTTGAATGCTTTCCTCTATTAAAAAAGCCACTTGCGAGTATTTTAGGTTTTCGCAGCAGCCGTCTTAATGATGCGACCAACAAACTCCTACACTTAGCCCCTGAGCGTTTCAGTCTTGTTAGATACGAGTTAATTCCCGATGAAAAGTACTTTACAGCCGATGGGTTTCATCCAAACGAAACAGCTAGCCTAGCTATCGCCAAGACGATTGTAAACCAATATTTAGTTAGGGCGTGTTGATCTTTCAGGGTTGTTTTTGCTGCAGTCTGTTTGGGTTTTATACAAGGCGGCACTTTTGCAGTGTAGTTACTCTCCACAAATAAGTGCCAACACAGTAGAAAATTCAAACAGACGCTGCCCCTTTTATTTCGGTTGAGGGGGTTCATCTAAACGCTTCCTGCTCATTGTTGCCTACATGGATGTAGGTACAGAGCGATAGCAAGGATGTGTTAGCGGTGCTTAATTTTTATATACAACTGCATGGATGCAGGAGGTAGAGCGACTCAGGAGACAAAGCCGAGAATGACTATGCGACAAAGCGAGCGCCGCGATCAGAAAGCGTTTAGATTGAACAAAATTCAATCTCGAAAGTTCAACACGCCCTGATGAAAAAGTTCGCTAAATAATTATCAAATAACAGAGTTTTTTGCTTGGTTTATTGCCAATGGGTAGTTATTCTTAAGTTGAGCCTAAGGCGAGTTTACCGATGTGAATTCTTTATTGGAATATAGTGCTTTATATCATTCATATGATTTATATTGGTTATCGGTTTTGAAAAATTAGTGTCATTACTCTTTTTCGTTTAGGTTACAACTCTGGTCAGCGTACCTAGTGATAATAACTCAGCATTTCAGGGGAGAGCCTTATGTCTTCGCAAATAACAATTCCAGCAGACGGGCAAAAAATTACCATCGAAAACGGTCGATTGAACGTACCGAACAACCCAATTATTCCATTTATCGAGGGTGATGGTATTGGTATTGATGTCACGCCAACTATGCGCAAAGTGGTAGATGCGGCAGTTAAGGTTGCTTACCAAGGTGAGAAAAAAATTAGCTGGATGGAAGTGTACGCAGGTGAAAAAGCGACGGAAGTCTATGATTCTGAAACTTGGCTTCCAGAAGAAACATTAGCCATGTTTCGCGAATACCGAGTAGGTATTAAAGGGCCTTTAACAACGCCAGTTGGCGGTGGTATTCGCTCACTTAATGTGGCACTACGTCAAGTGTTAGATTTGTATGTGTGTCAGCGCCCAGTGCAATGGTTTACAGGTGTTCCTAGCCCTGTGAAGCATCCAGAAGCAGTTGACATGGTGATTTTCCGCGAAAATTCGGAAGACATTTATGCGGGTATCGAATACAAAGCAGGTACCGAGCAAGCTGATAAAATTATTAACTTCTTAACTGAAGAAATGGGCGTATCATCGATTCGCTTTACTGAGGACTGTGGTATTGGTATTAAGCCAGTGTCAAAAGAAGGTACACAGCGTTTAGTGCGAAAAGCGATTCAATATGCAATCGATAACGATCGTGATTCTGTGACCTTAGTGCATAAAGGTAACATCATGAAGTACACCGAAGGTGCTTTTAAAGAGTGGGGTTATCAATTAGCACACGATGAGTTTGGTGCTGAACTACTCGACGGTGGTCCATGGTTGTCACTTAAAAACCCAAACAACGGTAAAGAAATTATCATTAAGGACGTGATTGCTGATGCGATGTTACAACAAATTTTATTGCGCCCAGAAGAGTATAGCGTTATTGCAACACTAAACTTAAATGGTGATTATTTGTCTGATGCACTTGCTGCGCAAGTCGGTGGAATTGGTATTGCACCGGGGGCAAATATTAGTGATGAAGTGGCAATTTTTGAAGCAACACATGGCACGGCACCTAAATACGCAGGCTTGAATAAAGTGAATCCAGGCTCTGTAATTTTATCTGCTGAAATGATGCTACGTCATATGGGGTGGACTGAAGCGGCCGACTTAATGCTACAAGGTATGTCTGGTGCAATTGGTGCTAAAACAGTGACGTATGACTTTGAGCGTTTAATGGAAGGCGCTACGCTGGTGTCTTGTTCTGAATTTGGTGATGAGATAATCAAGCATTTAGCTTAACGTTCAAGTGATTAGCGGCCTGTTTTTAGCAATTATTACAAGTAATACTAAAAGCAGGCATTAAAAAACACAGCCTAGGCTGTGTTTTTTATTAGCGCGCTGTTGATTAATTTACTAAATTAATTTTCTGCTTCAGGTTCAATAGGCACTATACTTGCCGCGTGATGGCCTTTAGGGCCTTCATTCAACTCGTAATTAACATCCTGACCTGCTTTTAGCGTTCTGTATCCTTCCATCTGGATGGTAGAGTAATGAGCAAAGATGTCTTCTCCACCGTCATCAGGGCGAATAAAACCGAACCCTTTTGCATTGTTAAACCATTTAACCGTACCGTGAGCCATACTTCTACTTCCTTCTATATCCTGCGGTATAATTTAGGTATGCTTCCCATAACATACACGTATAAACGCGGCGGCTAAAAAATAGCCACCTGTAAATCGTAGAATATGTGTGAGAATAGTCAAGATATTTACAATATTTTTTACAATTTTTTAATAACCTATTTTTCATAAAAAGGTTCAGCAAATTTAACCTGTAGAGACTAATATAGATTTATGAGTAACTGGAAAGAACTGACAGAATCCCAGCACGATACGGAAGAGCTAACTAAGGAGCGTATTGATGAACCCCCTCGTTATCATGTTGTTTTGTTAAACGATGACTATACGCCTATGGATTTTGTGGTTGAAGTTTTACGTAGGTTTTTTAATATGAATTCTGAAAAGGCTACTGAAATCATGCTAACTATTCATTATAAGGGTAAGGCTCGTTGTGGCACATATTCTGCTGAGATAGCAGAAACTAAAGTAGACCAAGTTGTTCGATACGCTGCAGAAAATCAACATCCGTTGCAATGTTCAATGGAAAAAGCGTAACAGTGCAAGATTTAAGTAAGCTGGAGTATCTATGCTGAATAAAGATTTAGAAATTTCGTTAAACTTAGCGTTCCGTCAAGCTAAGGATTTTCGCCATGAATTTATGACGGTAGAGCACTTATTGCTAGCACTGCTTGATAACCCATCAGCGGTAGAGGCGCTTAAAGCCTGTGGTGCTGACATGTCTAAATTGCGTAAGAGTTTAGAAGATTTTATTGGTGAAACAACACCGGTCATTCCCGCAGGTGAAGATGATCGTGAAACTCAGCCAACACTAGGTTTTCAACGTGTTTTGCAACGCGCAGTTTTTCATGTGCAGTCTTCGGGTAAGAATGAAGTTAATGGTTCAAACGTGCTTGTTGCAATATTTAGTGAGCAAGAATCACAAGCCGCCTATATTTTGAAAAAATCAGATATTACGCGTTTAGATATTGTTAATTTTATCTCTCACGGCATTTCAAAAATCGAAAATGGCGACAGTGCTAGCCACGAAGAAGTTGAGCAGCAGCAAGATGAAGAACCAAGAGTAGTAGAAAGTTTTGCGGTAAACCTCAATGAAGAGGCGAAAAAGGGCAATATAGACCCGCTGATTGGCCGTGACGATGAATTAGAACGAACACTTCAGGTATTGAGCCGTCGCCGTAAAAACAACCCGCTATTTGTTGGTGAAGCTGGGGTTGGTAAAACTGCTATTGCAGAAGGTTTAGCGGCAATGATTGTCAGTGAAAAAGTACCAGACTTTTTAGTAGATGGCACAATTTACTCACTTGACATGGGCGCCTTACTCGCCGGTACTAAATATCGAGGTGATTTTGAAAAACGCTTTAAATCACTGCTTAAAGAGCTAGAAAAAGAAGCGAATGCGATTCTGTTTATCGATGAAATTCACACGATTATCGGTGCAGGTGCAGCTTCTGGTGGTATGATGGACGCTTCCAACCTTATTAAGCCTTTGCTTTCATCAGGTAAGCTTCGTTGCCTAGGTTCTACGACTTATCAAGAGTATCAAAGTATCTTTGAGAAAGATCGCGCATTAGCTCGTCGTTTCCAAAAAATAGACATAGCCGAGCCTAGTGTTGATGATACGACGAAAATACTGCAAGGATTGAAAGAAAAATACGAAAGTCATCACGGTATTCGTTATACCCATAAAGCATTGAAAGCGGCTGCTCAGTTGGCTGACAAATACATTAACGAACGTTTTTTACCTGATAAAGCGATTGATATCATCGATGAAGCTGGTGCTAAGCAACAACTAGTTGCACCGTCTAAGCGTAAGAAAGTGATTAATAACAATGATATTGAGTCAATTGTCGCGAAGATGGCACGTATTCCTGAAAAATCGGTATCTAGCTCAGAAAAAGATAACCTGCAAAATTTAGATCGTAACTTGAAGTTGGTTGTTTTTGGCCAAGATAAAGCCATTGATGAGTTAACGTCTGTTATTCGCTTATCACGAGCTGGTTTAAGTAATGAAAGTAAACCGATTGGCTCTTTCATGTTTGCAGGGCCAACCGGTGTTGGTAAAACGGAAGTTACGCAGCAGCTTGCTAAAATCTTAGGCGTTGAGCTTTTGCGTTACGATATGTCTGAGTACATGGAAAAACATGCGGTTAGCCGTTTAATTGGTGCGCCTCCTGGCTATGTTGGCTACGAACAAGGCGGTCTGTTAACAGATGCTGTGATTAAACATCCACATGCCGTTGTGCTGTTAGATGAAATTGAAAAAGCACATCAAGATGTATACAACATTTTGCTACAAGTAATGGATCACGGCACCTTAACCGATAACAATGGCCGAAAAGCTGATTTTAGAAATGTTATTTTAGTGTTGACCACTAACGCAGGTGTTACTGAAACAACTCGTAAATCAATTGGCTTTAAGCAGCAAGATCATAGCCTTGATGCGATGGATGAAATTAATCGCGTATTCACACCAGAATTTAGAAACCGCCTAGATAATATCGTTTGGTTTAACCACCTAGACACTGACATTATATATCAAGTCATTGATAAGTTTATTGTTGAGCTTCAAGCCTTATTGGATGAAAAGGGTGTGTCGCTAGAACTTAGTGCTGATGCAAAATCTTGGCTTGCTGAGCGCGGCTACGATAAAAACATGGGCGCACGACCTATGGCTCGGTTAATTCAAGAGCAACTCAAGAAACCATTGGCGAATGAACTGTTATTTGGTGAATTAGTTGGTGGTGGTGTTGTTAAAGTGACCGTTAACAAGAAAGATGAACTTGTGATCAAAGCTGAAAGCAACAAAAAAGAGCTAGTGGAACATTAATCCGCTAATTGTCTATTGGCTAGTAAACAAAGTCGTATAAACCAAAAAAGCCCTGAAATTCAGGGCTTTTTTGTAGATAAATCTTTTTAACTCTTTCTAAAAGAAAGGTTTAAACGTTATCTGGCACGGAAAATAATGCGACCTTTCGATAAGTCGTACGGCGTTAATTCAACCGTTACTTTGTCACCAGTTAAAATACGGATGTAGTTCTTGCGCATTTTACCTGAGATGTGAGCTGTAACAACGTGACCGTTTTCTAACTCAACGCGGAACATGGTGTTAGGTAATGTTTCTAACACAGTACCTTGCATTTCAATATTTTCTTCTTTCGCCATTGGGCGTTTAACCTCTAAAAGTTCATGGATATAAAGCTGCGCAGATCATGCCCAATTGTGATGACAAAGTAAAGCATCAAGGCTATTTATTTGTTGCTAACCCGCTTATTTAGCGAGAATAGCTTGGCCTAGGAACGATATGCCACTGGTTGTTATACAGCCTTTGGTGTGGGTAAAACTTAGTTTTATAGTTCATTTTTTGGCAATCATCGATTTGATAGCCTAAATAGAGAAACTCTTTACCCAGTGTTTGTGCGACATGGATTTGCTGCAATATAGAATATATACCTAAGCCGTTTTTGCGATAATCAGGATTGTAGAAGGTATAAACGGCAGACAGTGCACTTGGTAATTCATCTGTTACTGCGACACTCACTAACTTGTCACCATCATAGAGCTCAACAAAGTACTGCTTGCAAATATGAGTGAATAAGAAACTTTGATATTGCTCTGCGCTAGCAGGGTACATAGCACCATCAGCATGAAGTTCATTGATATAGCGTTCGAACAATGGGTAGTATTCTTCACTTGGCGTGCGACTTTTCACGAGTCTTAGGTGTTGATTCTTTTTGAGTGAACGCTTTTGGCTTTTGCTAGGTGTAAATTCTTGTACCATGACTTTTACCGATTGGCAGGCATGGCAAGCTTTGCAATGCGGGCGGTAGACTTGTTCACCACTGCGACGAAAGCCTTGGTGCATTAAATAATCATATTGATTCGCTTGCTCATGTAACTCATCAACAACAATCAATAGTCGCTCTTGGTTGCCAGGTAGGTAGTTACAGGAAAATTCTTTGCTGATACCCAAGCGAAAATCATAAATCATTAGCAAAACCTCAGCTAAATTACGGCCAATAATAAAATATTAGCTGCTAATAATACGCGGTGTCCAAAATTCGCTTGGAAGTGATAACTGAAGCATGGCTTGTTGCTGTTGTATAAAGTCGTCACGAGAAACTTCAATGCAGCCCATATCTTCAAGAAATGGATTTGTGATCTGACAGTCAATGAACTTTACGCTGCATACTTCTAGCGCTTTAGCGAGAGCAACTAGTGCAACTTTAGAAGCGTTTGGTGCTTTATAAAACATCGACTCACCGCTAAAAAAACCATTGATAGCAACACCATATAAACCACCTACTAATTTTTCTTGCTCCCATACTTCAACAGAATGGGCATGACCTAGCAGGTGTAACTGACGATAACCAGAAATCATCTCAGGTAGAATCCAAGTTTCGTCTTGGCGAAATGGTGCACCTGCACAAAGTTCTATCACTTGATCAAATGCTCGATTAAATGATACCTGATAGGGGGTTTTATTAAGGAATTTACGCAGTGTGCGATTAATACGAATGTCGCGAGTTGGAATAATAGCTCGTGGGTTAGGAGACCACCACATAATGGGCTCGCCGTCACTAAACCATGGAAATATGCCTTCGCTATACGCTTGAACCAAACGTTGCGGGGTGAGGTCGCCACCCACAGCGAGTAAGCCGTTAGGCTCGGTAAGCGCAGTATCTAAAGGCGGAAAAACCAAACTATTTGGGTGAATAAACGAAATAGTTTGGCTCATCTTATTCCTGCTAAATACTGCTTGTTATTTAACAATTACTTGCTAGTGCTTGGGCATTTTTTAGCCTTTTGCATCCAAGTAACGCTCTGCATCTAATGCAGCCATACAGCCAGCACCCGCAGACGTGATTGCTTGGCGATAGATATGATCTGCGACATCACCTGCAGCAAATACACCTTCAACGCTAGTTTGTGTTGCATTGCCGTTAGTACCACTATTAATGGTTAGGTAGCCATCTTTCATATCCAGCTGACCTTTGAAGATATCAGTATTTGGCTTGTGACCAATGGCGATAAACGCACCTTGCACTTCTAACTCTTCAGTAGCATCTGAATTTGTGTCTTTAATACGAACGCCGGTAACGCCCATATCATCGCCTAGTACTTCATCTAATGTACGGTCTAAGTGTAAAACAATATTGCCGTTTTCAACTTTGTCCATTAAACGTTGCGTTAAGATTTTCTCTGAGCGGAAAGTGTCACGACGGTGAATTAAGTGAACTTCAGAAGCAATATTTGATAAGTACAATGCTTCTTCAACGGCTGTGTTACCACCACCAACAACACATACTTTTTGGTTGCGGTAGAAGAAGCCGTCACAGGTTGCACAAGCAGAAACACCTCTCCCCATGAAAGCTTCTTCTGAAGGTAAACCTAGGTATTGTGCTGATGCGCCCGTGCAGATAATTAATGCATCACAAGTGTACTCGCTGCTGCCTTTTAAACGGAATGGGCGAGTTTCAAGGTCAACTTCTTCGATGTGATCAAAAATGATTTCGGTATCAAACTTTTCTGCATGCTTTTGCATACGTACCATTAAGTCTGGACCTGTTAAATCATCTGCATCACCTGGCCAGTTTTCAACTTCAGTCGTCGTGGTTAACTGACCACCTTGCTGCATACCGGTGATCATTACTGGGTTTAAGTTAGCGCGCGCTGCATATACTGCTGCTGTGTAACCTGCTGGGCCAGAGCCTAAAATAAGAAGAGGAACGTGTCTTGCTTCGCTCATGGGTTCTCCAAAAAATTCGTTTCGACAATATGATTTCTATTGATTGGGATTTTAATAAAGTTATTCAAGAGTGGGAAATAACTTTTCGTAAATAAAAAAAAGCGCCTCTTATATCAAGGGCGCTTTTTTAAACACTGACTAATTTAAGAATTGCAGGCTATTAAGTGCAACGATTAAGCGTTAGCTAAAGCGGTTGCTGGCTCAATAAAGTCAAAACCAAGGTTGTCTGCTACTTCTTTAACGGTTACTTGGCCATTAATGACATTCAAACCATTTAATAAGTGCTGGTTGTCATTAAGTGCTTGTTTGTAACCTTTGTTTGCTAACTGGATAATGTAAGGCAAAGTTGCATTGTTCAGTGCAAACGTTGATGTGCGTGGCACAGCACCTGGCATGTTGGCTACACAGTAGTGAACAACATCGTCAACAATATAAGTAGGCTCAGCGTGTGTGGTAGGTGTTGATGTTTCAATACAACCACCTTGGTCGATAGCAACATCAACAATAGCAGCACCAGGCTTCATGTTTTTGATGTGCTCTTTAGTGACTAGTTTTGGCGCTGCAGCACCCGGAATAAGTACACCACCAATCACAAGGTCTGCGTCTAATACGTGTTTTTCTAACGCATCGGCAGTTGAGTAAATCGCTTTCACTTGGTTACCGAATAGATCGTCAAGCTTGCGTAAAACGTTAACATTGCGGTCTAAAATGACCACGTCAGCCCCCATGCCAACTGCCATTTTTGCAGCGTTAGCACCAACCATACCACCACCAATAATCACAACTTTTGCTGGCTCAACGCCCGGTACACCACCTAATAACATGCCGCGACCAGCGTTAGATTTTTCTAACGCTTGTGCACCTGCTTGAATTGACATGCGACCAGCTACTTCTGACATAGGCGCAAGTAGTGGTAAGCCACCGTGATTATCTGTCACCGTTTCATAGGCGATACAAACGGCTTTGCTTTTAACTAAGTCTTGAGTTTGCGGTAAATCTGGTGCTAAGTGAAGGTAAGTGAAAAGAATTTGGCCTTCACGCAACATTGCACGCTCAACGGCTTGTGGCTCTTTTACTTTAACGATCATTTCTGCTTGCGCAAAAACTTCTTCTGCTGTCGCTAAAATGCCAGCACCAGCTTCAATATAATCTTGATCGGTAAAACCGATGCCAATACCGGCATTTGTTTCAACAAAAACGCTGTGGCCATGGTTAATTAGTTCACGTACGCTCGCTGGCACCATGCCAACACGGTATTCGTGATTTTTTATTTCCTTTGGTACACCGATGATCATAATTATTTCTCTATGGATTGAAATTGGTGACTAGTATAGTCGTAAATATGTAGAGCATCCTGTTGTAATTTGCTATTTTGTAGAGAATAAAACTACAAAAATAGCTAAAACTAGAGAAATATAAACCATGCCGTTAAGTCGCTCGAATAATCGTCACACTAGCAATAAGAAAATTGATCGTATCGACCGAAATATCTTAGAAGAACTTCAAAAAAATGGCCGTTTATCTAATGTCGAATTGTCTAAACGAGTAGGATTAAGCCCAACGCCATGTCTAGAGCGGGTTAAACGTTTAGAAAATGATGGCTATATCGTTGGCTATCGGGCAATACTAGACCCAACGCTGCTAGACGCTGCATTACTGGTAATTGTTGAAATAACCCTTGAGAAAACAAGCCCAGACGTATTTGATGACTTTTCTAAGGCGGTGCAAGACTTAGACGTGATTCAAGAATGTCACCTAGTTTCAGGCGATTTTGATTTCCTACTAAAAACTCGGGTAAAAGATATGGCAGCTTATCGTGAACTTTTGGGCGATACCTTGTTGCGCTTACCGGCGGTAAGTGAAAGCCGCACTTATGTGGTGATGGAAGAAGTAAAATCCGCCAATGTAATCCCTGTCGTGCGTTAAACGGCGATTTGTCGTTTTCTCTTGTCTTAATTTTTGTTATTTTACAAAAACTAAAACAATAATTTTCCAAGTGGTAATTCTTTGTCTTCTTCTCGAGAAAAATTAACCGGTGCGCAACGTTTACTTGAAGCAGGTCTACTGATCTGCTCAGTACTCGCTATGTATTTAATGTTGGCACTATTTACCTTTGACCCGGCAGATCCTGGCTGGTCGCAAACTGGCTATCAAACACCAGTGCGAAATTTAGGTGGCTCGGTAGGTGCGTATTTATCTGATCTATTACTGAACCTCTTTGGCGTGATTGCCTACACCTTGCCCTTCGTGATTGCCGTTGTTGGTTGGTTATTGTTCCAACGCTTTTATCGTCTTATGCAACTTGATTACCTGACTTTAGGGTTAAAACTGGTTGGCTTTTTCATGTTTTATATTGGCGTAACCTCGCTTGCCAGCATGAATTTTGATGACATTTTCTACTTCTCTGCGGGCGGTATATTAGGCGATGTACTTAGCGGTGCATTTCTACCATACTTTTCGTTTGTTGGCTCAACGCTACTGTTTTTACTACTAACTTGCACAGGTTTTGTCTTTTTGACAGGTATCTCGTGGTTAGAGGTGATTGATAACATAGGTCGTTATGCAATTGCCGTTGCTTTGTATATCGCAGGGCTACCGAAATTAATTGCTGAGAAATTTAATAGTGAGCCAAAAGAAAAACCGCTAGAAAACGAAAGGGCAATAAAAGAAGCGAAAGCGGATGTCGATGAAAATGATCCGCTGTTTAATGAGTCACACTTAGAAGACAAAACATTTGAAGAAACACCTGAGCCTGTTAAGCAAGCATTTGAACAATCAAGGTTTGATGGTGCCGAAGACGACTTGGCAATAGCTGAACAAACTAATCAAAACAATGATGATTACGACGAGCCGCCATTTGCTATCAGTGATGATTTAGATGATAACTTAGGCAATAACTTCAGCGATAAGTTAATAGAAAACACAGGTGAAAACATAGAGCCAAGTCTTGGCGATATGGGCAAGGAGCGTGTTGAACCATTTATTGAGATAGATGAACTGATGACTGGCCCGCTAACGGTTAACGTGCAAGAAAATGTTAGTGAGTCTGAAATTACTGCCGCGTTTGAGCCAGTAGAGAAAATTCAGGTAGAAGAAACGCCAACGTTGCATGATAAAATTAATCAGCAGTTGGATGAGCAGGCGAGGGCAGAAGCGGATGCCGCACCTGATTTTGCATCATTACCATCGTTGGATTTACTCGATCGCTCCGATAAACAAAAGCATCCAATTGATCAAGCCCAGCTTGAACAAGTATCACGTTTAGTTGAAGCCAAACTTAGTGAATTTGGCATCAAGGCAGATGTGGTGGATGTATTCCCTGGCCCAGTAATCACCCGTTTTGAATTGGATCTAGCTCCAGGCGTAAAAGTGAGCAAAATCACTAACCTATCGAAAGATATTGCCCGTTCGCTATCAGCGAAAAGTGTTCGCGTGGTCGAAGTGATTGAAGGCAAGTCAGTGATCGGTATCGAATTGCCAAATAAACATCGCGAAACTGTGTACTTCTCTGATGTACTCTCTTGTGACACTTTTGAGCAATCAAGTTCAAATTTGGCAATGGCCATTGGAAGTGATATATCCGGTAAACCTGTCGTGGCTGATCTTGCCAAAATGCCACACTTACTGGTTGCTGGTACCACAGGCTCTGGTAAGTCAGTTGCGGTAAATACCATGATTGTCAGTATCTTGTATAAGTCGTCGCCTGAAGACGTTCGCATGATCATGATTGACCCGAAACAAGTTGAATTATCAGTTTATGACGGTATTCCACATCTACTATCAGAAGTTGTGACCGACATGAAAGAAGCGGCCAATGCGCTACGCTGGTGTGTGGGTGAAATGGAGCGTCGCTATCAGTTAATGTCTAAGCTTGGTGTTCGTAACCTAAAAGGTTATAACGATAAAGTGGCTAAGGGTATCGCTGAAGGTGAGCCATTAATTGATCCTTTATGGCAACCAACAGACGCTTTTAGCAATACACCACCTACGCTAGAAAAACTGCCATCAATCGTAATTGTCGTGGATGAATTTGCCGACATGATGATGATAGTTGGTAAAAAAGTGGAAGAGCTTATTGCCCGTATTGCGCAAAAAGCACGTGCCGCGGGAATCCACTTAATTCTGGCCACGCAACGCCCATCTGCGGATGTTATTACCGGTTTAATTAAAGCAAATATCCCAACCCGTATGGCATTACGTGTTCAGTCGCGTATTGAATCACGCATTATTCTTGATCAGCAAGGCGCAGAGCAGTTATTGGGTATGGGTGATATGTTCTATTTACCGCCAGGTGAAGCAGTGCCTGTGCGTGTGCATGGTGCCTTTGTCAACGACGATGAAGTACATGCTGTGGTCAGCGACTGGAAATCTCGTGGTGAACCAAATTACCTAGATGAAATCAAATCTGGGGATACTGAGCAAGAAATTTTGCTGCCGGGTGAGCAAGCGGAAGCGATGGAAGGAGCAGAGCTTGACCCACTTTATGATGAAGCGCTTGCGTTTGTTAGTGAAACGCGACGTGTTTCAATTTCTAGCGTACAGCGTAAGTTCCGAATTGGCTATAACCGTGCGGCTCGTATCGTTGAAGATATGGAAATGCAAGGCGCGGTTTCTCCACCGGGTCATAATGGCGCACGTGAAGTATTAGCACCGCCACCGGTCAAAGACTAGTTAAAGACTCGAGAGAATGTAATTTGAAAATGAAAAAAAATTTTGTTGGTATGGCATTGTTTACTAGCATGGCCAATACCGTGCTCACTGCCATGTTTACAGCCACTTTGAGTGTTAACTCCTTCGCTGTCGAAGTTAATGAGCAAGTATTAAATAGCGCAAGTGCTAATGAATTAGCTACGCCTGCAACAAATAACCTGTTGGTAAACAATGAGGCTAAAACAGAGCTGCTGGCAAAACTAGCGCAGCTTGAAAACTTAGCAGCGAGCTTTACGCAAAATATTTATGATGTAGACAATAATCTGCTACAAACTGGGCAAGGGCAGTTCACCTTAGCAGCTCCCAACTATTTAAACTGGCAAACGACATCACCAGAAGAATCGACCTTAGTTTCTGATGGTGAAACCTTGTGGTTATTCGACCCATTTATCGAACAAGTGACCGCTTATTCCCTAGCGAACAGTATTAGCAATACGCCTATTTTATTGCTAACCAGCACAGATGAGTCACTTTGGCAGCAATACGACATTAGCCAAATGGCCAATGAAGCATTTAAAGTGGTTGCTAAAAGTGAAGATGCACAGGTTAAGGAGTTATTACTAGCCTTTAGCGGCGATGTACTTTCAGGCTTTACCATTGTAGATGCAACGGGTCAGCACAGTGAGTTTCTTTTGGAAAATATCGCGGCAAATCAAACATTAGCCAGCGAAGTATTTTCTTTTCAAGTCCCAGAGGGCATGCTGTTAGATGACCAGCGCTAAAAGTTCTTCTAGAGCCAACCAGGGCTTAAATTTAGGCTTAAACACAGGCTTGGAGCTTGATTTAGGCTTTGAGCAGCCAACTGAGTTTATGCCGCTTGCCGCTCGGCTTCGCCCAAAAACACTAGATGATTATGTTGGGCAGCAACATATTTTGGGGCAAGGTATGCCTCTGCGCCAAGCGATTGAACAGCAGCAAAGTCATTCCGTTATTTTCTGGGGGCCACCGGGTACTGGAAAAACCACATTAGCTGAGATCATGGCCAATCACGCCAATGCGGAAATTGAACGCATTTCAGCGGTCACTGACGGCATAAAAGAAATTCGTAAGGCAATTGAAGCGGCAAAAGACCGTTTGATCCATCGCCAGCAGCGCACGGTCTTGTTTGTTGATGAAGTGCATCGTTTCAACAAAAGTCAGCAAGACGCTTTTTTACCTCACATCGAAGATGGCACCATAGTATTTATCGGTGCGACGACAGAAAACCCAGCATTTGAACTAAATAGAGCTTTGTTATCTCGTGCTCGGGTATATGTACTGAATAAACTCACGGCTGAGGATTTAAGTCAGGTTTATCATAATGCGCTGACTCACCTTAACCAAGAGCGCGCACAAAGTAATTTACCAGCCATTGTATTTGAGCCTGAGGCCATTAATAGCTTGTTGTCTGTCGCTAGTGGTGATGCTCGTCGGTTGCTGAATTTAATTGAGAATTCTCTGACTCATGCCGTTGATGGCTCAGCCATTACTGAGCAGCAAGTGTTGGAAGTGGCGGGTAGTAAAATTGCGCTATACGATAAAGGCGGTGATGCCTTTTATGATTTAATCAGCGCTTTTCACAAATCAGTGCGTGGCTCAGATCCTGATGCGGCGTTGTATTGGTTTGCCAGAATACTTACGGCAGGTGGCGACCCGCTATACGTTGCCCGTCGCCTGTTAGCCATTGCCAGCGAAGATGTGGGCAATGCTGATCCAAGAGCACTCACCATTGCCATAAATGCATGGGATACCTTCCAGCGTGTTGGCCCGGCAGAAGGTGAGCGAGCAATTGCCCAAGCGGCGGTCTATCTTGCACTTGCGCCAAAGAGCAATGCTGTTTACACGGCATTTAAACAAGCAATGGCGATGGCTGCACAAACCAGCGAGCTAGATGTGCCTATTCATCTAAAGAACGCCACGAGCAATATCACCAAGGGGTTAGGGCATGGTCAGGAATATCGTTATGCACATGACGAACCTAATGCTTTTGCCGCTGGTGAATGTTATTTTCCGCCTGAGATTGGCCAAACGCGATTTTATCAGCCAACTGAGCGTGGCTTAGAAAAACAACTAAAGGCAAAACGAGAGTACTTAGACCAACTTAACAGGGATAGTGATGAGCAACGCTTTAAATAGTGTCAGTATGTATTTGCTAGTGGCACTTGGTGGTGCCTGTGGTGCCAGTTTACGGTTTTTTATTTCGCAATTAGTCCTAAATTGGCTAGGAAAGGGATTCCCTTTTGCGACATTGATCGTTAATATTTCGGGCTCATTTATAATGGGTCTGTTATACGGGCTTATAGAGCAGGGCGTTATAGAAGTCGCCATTACCCGAACACTGATTGGGATAGGCTTTCTAGGTGCATTAACGACCTTTTCAACGTTTTCATTAGATACTGTGCTGCTTATTCAGCATGGTGAGTATTTTAAAGCGGTTACCAATATACTGCTCAATGTTGTACTTTGTGTGGGTGCAGCAGCACTCGGTATATTTCTAGTAACCCATCGGTAAAGTGACTAACAATGCTTGACGCAAAACTTTTAAGAACTGATTTAGAACAAACAGCAGCAGCGCTCGCGAAACGCGGTTTTACACTTGATGTAGAAAAATTCACAGCGCTTGAAGAACAACGTAAAGCCATTCAGGTAAAGACCCAAGAATTACAAAGTGAACGTAACACACGGTCAAAATCAATTGGTCAAGCCAAAGCTCGTGGTGAAGATATTCAACCATTGCTTGCACAAGTAAGCCAGTTAGGTGATGACCTAGAAGCTGCGAAAAACGAAGAAAAAGAAGTGTTAAAAGCAATTAATGATATTGCTGCAGCTGTACCAAATATCACTCATGAGTCTGTGCCTGCAGGCGATAGGGAAGACGATAACGTTGAAGTTCGCAAATGGGGCGAACCAAAAGCTTACGATTTTGAAGTTAAAGATCATGTAGACATCGCGACCGCGTTAGACAAAGGACTGGACTTTGAAAGTGGTGCCAAGCTTGCGGGAACGCGTTTCGTGGTAATGCGTGGTCAAATTGCCAAGCTGCACCGTGCACTTGCTCAGTTTATGCTTGATGTGCATAGCGAAGAGCACGGCTACGAAGAAATGTATGTGCCTTATTTAGTTAACCACGATTCACTATACGGTACTGGTCAATTACCAAAGTTTGGTGAAGATTTATTCCACACTGACTTATCTTCAAAGACTTTCTCACTTATTCCTACCGCGGAAGTGCCACTAACAAACTTAGTGCGTGATGAAATTGTTGATGAGAAAGAATTACCAATTAAGATGACTGCGCATACGCCATGTTTTCGCAGTGAAGCCGGTTCATCGGGACGTGATATCCGTGGTCTAATTCGTCAGCATCAATTCGATAAAGTCGAAATGGTGCAACTTGTTAAACCAGAGACTTCATTTGATGCGTTAGAAGAATTAACAGCTCATGCAGAAAATATTCTGAAAAAGTTAGAACTTCCGTTTAGAACGGTTGTGCTTTGTACTGGCGATATCGGGTTTAGCGCGACTAAGACTTACGATATTGAAGTCTGGTTACCAGCGCAAAACACTTATCGAGAGATCTCGTCTTGTTCGAATATGGGTGATTTCCAAGCGCGTCGCATGCAAGCACGTTTCCGCAATAGTGAAACTAATAAGCCAGAATTGCTACATACCCTTAATGGTTCTGGTTTGGCGGTTGGTCGCACGTTAGTCGCGATTTTGGAAAACTACCAGCAAGCTGATGGCTCAATTGAAATTCCAAAAGTATTGCAGCCATACATGAAAGGCTTAACTCACATCGGTAAATAGCTTTTGTTGCTATAAATAGAGTTCTGCTAGCATCGTTAACTTAAGTTAATGATAAAGTTAGCAATATGTAAAAAGTCCGGCTTATGCCGGATTTTTTGTTTCTAACAAATATTAATTACATTTTTAATGCAATGGTTTTAATTAATCTCGGGTCTTGATGACAAAGTTATTCAGGATTTTGTATTTTGCTTAAAAACCTTTTCGTTCAAGCCATCGTTTTCGTATTAATTTTTCAGTTTGTCTCATGGGTTCGTGAAACGAATATGCTGTCTAGTGACACCCAAGTTTCACAAGATATCGTACTTACTTCGTTAGATGGTGACGAAGTGTCAATTAAAGCAGATAGTAAACCGCTGGTTCTTTATTTCTTTGCGCCTTGGTGTCAGATCTGCCACATGAGTATTGGTAACCTACAATCAATTTATGAGAAAAATGGTGATATTGATGTTATTGCCGTAGCGCTCGACTATACAGAGCAAGACGAAGTAGTAAGATTTACTCAGCAGCACCAACTCACATTCCCAGTGGTTTATGGTAATGAACGCCTTAAACAAGAACTGATGGTGAGTGGTTATCCTAGCTATTATGTACTTAATGAAGATAACACGGTGGAAAGTAAATCTATGGGTTACTCAACGGAATTAGGTATTTATTTACGCGCATTGTAATTTGCGTTTTGTGACTTGCGCTTTCTAACCGATATTATTGTAAATCGTATTTCCAATATGAGTTGGGCTAACTAGTGTTACTTTTCGCTAGTTTGCTTGACGTCTTTTGAGGGTGTGGTCTATCACAGTGAGCGACTGGATTACCTACACATAGCTTTTACGGCTGTTATCGCTTTATCAATCGACTAATTTGATAAATGCATAGAAGCACCGTGACACAGCTACAAGGCTAACTAGGCGAATTAGCTTTTCAAGCCCGCAAGCTCTGCCTCAAGTTCTTTAACACGATTATTGGCTTTGGTTGCGCTATTGGTAAGTCGCTCAAAGGTATTAGTTTGGTTGTACTTCATAAACTCGATTTGCTCTTTAAGCTTAACGCGCTCTTCCTTCGCTTCCTTGCCATTCATTTGTTCTTGATGAAGCAGGTTCTCTAGTTCTCTAACTTTTAACAAGGCTTGCTCTGATTTGGTGGTTAGTCTTTCAACCGTGGCAATATTATTGCTTTTTACGAACTCTACTTGGCTTGCAAGCTTGGCGTTTTCTTGACGCAGTTCATTGGCTTGGAGCTCAGCGTTACTAATTTTTGCTTCTGCTTGTGAGTATGTTTGTTGTTGCTTGGTGAAGTTTTCTTTATCTACTTGGTGTGCTTGCGTCGATTCTTCCAATTTCTGTGTTAGTTGGTTAATTTTCGTCGCGGCATCAGACACTGATGCCTTCAGTTGGTCAATGATTTCATCTTTATTTAGTGACGCTTCGTTTAGCGCTTGTGTTTTCGATTCTCGCTGCGCTATTTCACTAGATAGCAAGTCATTTTGTTGTTGCGCCTTTTTAAGCTTGTCCTCGCTATCAGTTGCCTGTTGTTTATATTGATTAAGTTCACTGGTTAATGACTGAATCACATCATCGGAACCTTTAGTCGCTTCAGACAATAAATCAGTTTGGCGGTTGTTCAACTCTGTCACTGTTTGATGATGAGCTGCTTTTATCGCAGCAATGTCACTGGCATGCTGCTGATTGATATCATCAATCACTGTTTGATGATCGCTCGTCAGCGCTTCTAATTCAGTGAGCCGTGACTGGAACTGCTTTGTCACTGCTTCTCGCTCGTAGGATAATGCTTGTTCGTGGGCAAGGTTAAGGGATTCTATCGCACTAGAATGCTCATTTTTTGCGGTTTGTATGTGGTGCTCTAAATTTGAAATTTGCAGGTTGCTTGCTTCTGAGGCTTGAGTTATTGATTCCTGGTGGTTTTGCTCCAGTTCAGCTAATTTCTGAGCGGATAATCCCCTGAACTCAGTAAATGCAGTCGTTGTTTCAGAGAGTTTATCTCTTAATTGCTGTGCTTCACTACTGTGCTGTTTAACGAGTTGCTCTTCTAGCTTATTTAGTGCGTTTTGCTTATCGTCTTGTGCTTGCAACTTATATGAGGAAAATTCTTTAGTAACATTATCTAATGACTCGTTAAGGTGTTGCTCAATTTCTTGATGTTTTGCTATTAACCTCTGCTCAAGTGCAGTTAAAGCCTCCTCTTGGGCGTGCTTTGCGTGCTCTTTATTTTCTCGTAATTCATTCTTCAGGTGGGCTATCGAGTCATCGCGATCTTTGGTAAAGCTCGCCATGCTTTGCTTATGGCGCTGTGTTATTTCTTCAATTTCATTTGTGTGCTCTGATATGCGAGCAGTCATACTTTGCTGATGTTCTTCTTTAATCTGCTGAATGCGTTCAGTTTGTTCTGTTTTTAAAGAAGCAATAATTTCAGTGAGTGACGCATTTTCGCTTTGTACATCAGTTAGCAGGTTCTCTACCTTGCTAAGCTTATTGGTTAGGTAGCTTTCGAGCTGACTCGCATGATTGATTCTTTGTTGATATTCACCAACCGCATTAGCTACTGATTTTTCAATATCAGCATTAATTTGCTTTAAAATATTATCGCTTAAAGATGGCAGTTCAGATTGTAGATAGCTAATTTCGGCTCGCCACTGATTGAAAAATTTAACGAGTAGTTGTTGAGGGGCGTCAAAGTGATCAAACAAGGCTTCAATAACATTCCCTTGCTCGGTTTTCGATATTTCATCACAAAAGCGCTTGATGTCTTCGTATGCTACAGACACTCTTATATTCCTTTATTGCGTTTTATTTAGCCACAGTAATTTTTAACATATTATTTACTAAGGTTAAATGTATAGAGTTGAATAATATGACAATTAAACGAAGGGCAATTGGCATATGATCACCAATGTTTATTTTCACGTAGACGAATAAATAGTGTTTAGTTAATCTATTAACATCTAATAATAATGGGTAGCTAGGGGCTCGGCGCTAGTTAGCCAGTAACATACTAACTATTCGGGCATTAAACATGACTTCTTCTTTGTCTTCAGTAAATTCAATTATTTTTGTCTGCATGGGAAATATCTGCCGTTCGCCAACTGCCGAAGCTGTGTTTAGAGCTAAGGCGAATCAGGCTGGGTTGGATATAACAATTGATTCCGCAGGAACAATCGGCGCTCATGTTCGTGAAAAACCTGACCACAGATCACAAAAAGCAGGAATGGAGCGCGGCTATTCGTTTGAAGGCATTCGCTCGCGAAAAGTTGCTAGTTCAGATTTTGAAAAGTTTGATTTAGTGTTAGCAATGGATAACCAAAATTTACAAGATTTGCTGACTAATTCACCGACCGAACACCATCATAAAATAAAACTTTTCTTGGAGTTTGCTGATAACTTTGAAGAAACGGAAGTGCCAGATCCATACTATGGCGGTGCAGGCGGGTTTAAATACGTGGTAGATTTAATTGAAGATGCGAGCGATGGACTGATTAATCGCATTCGTGAGTAGTTAATTATTAAAAGTAAGTAATGCAATAAAAAACGAGGCATAAGCCTCGTTTTTTATCAGTAAATTACGTAGTTACAACACCAGATTTAACCTCTACGTTTTTTCACTGCGTCGGCTAGTACCGCTAACACGTCTTCACTCGTACTAAAGTTGATACAAGCATCTGTGATACTTTGACCATAAGTTTTCGCTTTGCCATCAATAACTTCTTGGCGACCTTCAACAATAAAGCTTTCAACCATCACACCAAAAATAGCCGTAGATCCGCCAGCAATTTGCGCTGCAATGTCTTGCGCTACCATAGGTTGTTTGCTGTGGTCTTTACTGCTGTTGCCATGGCTGCAATCAACCATTAATGGCTTATTAATGCCTGAATCAAACAAAGCTTCTTGCGCCGCTTCGACATGGTTTGCTTGATAGTTTGGTTCCTTGCCACCGCGTAAAATCACATGCGCGTGAGGATTGCCATGTGTTTGGTAAATACACATTTGGCCTTTTTTATCCGGTGAGTAGAGTACGTGGGGAACGCTAGATGCCTTAATGGCATCAACGGCAATTTTAACATTACCATCAGTACCATTTTTAAAACCAACAGGGCAGGATAGTGCTGAGGCAAGCTCTCTGTGTACTTGGCTTTCTGTAGTACGGGCGCCAATTGCGCCCCATGTAATCAAGTCAGAAATATATTGGCCCGTGACCATATCTAAGAACTCAGTGCCTGCTGGTAAACCTAACTCGTTAATATCGACTAATAGATTACGAGCTAAATTTAGCCCTTTTGCTACATGAAAAGATTTATCTAGATCAGGGTCACTAATTAGCCCCTTCCAGCCAACGGTTGTGCGCGGCTTTTCAAAATAAACACGCATAACAATCATTAACTCGTCTTGATATTTGTCATGCAATACTTTGAGCTGCTTGGCGTAGTCTAGCGCTGCTTCAGGATCGTGTATTGAACAAGGACCAATAACAACCACTAGGCGGTCATCTTCTTTGTTAATGATGCGTTCTACTTGCGCTCTACTTTCAATAATAAATTCAGCGGTTTGCTCAGAAAGTGGTATTTGCTCAGCTAATTCTGCAGGTGAGGCGAGATGCTCAATTAGCGTGGTTCTAATTTCGTCGGTTTTGATAGTCATTTAACTTAGCTTTAATGTGCTGCCGACAAGTAGGCTTTTAGGCTTAAGCGGCAGCATGAATAATTGCGGTTAACATAGCGAAAAAGCAAACTAAAGTGAATTAGTTTTATCGCTAGTTACCGCAATTTATCGCATTAGTACTTATGACGACGCAGGCCCGTTTCTGCCAGAATTTTTGCAGTGATTTCTTCTACTGAAAACTTTGTTGAATTAATGAACGGAATTTTCTCTTTTTTATAGAGTTTCTCCACTTCTCTAAGCTCCATTCGACACTGTCTGGCCGAGGAGTATTTACTGTTTGCTCTGCGGTTATCACGGATGTCCATCAATCGCTCTGGATCTATCGTTAAACCAAAGATTTTTTTCTTATGCTGCTTAAGGAAGTTAGGCAGCTTAAGCTCGTCCATATCGTCATCAGTGAATGGATAATTCGCCGCTTTGATACCGTATTGTAGTGCTAAATAAAGAGAAGTTGGCGTTTTACCTGAGCGCGAAACGCCCACTAAAATAATGTCGGCATCGGCGTAGTTGGTAACATTTGAACCATCATCGTTCGCTAGCGCATAGTTAACCGCATCAATACGATAGTCATAGCTATTTTCGTGAATACTATGGGTGCGATGCGCTTTGGGTTTAGCTTGTACGTTTAATTCTTTTTCCAGTGGCGAAACGAAATGCTCTAAGAAGTTATAAATAATAGCATCACAGCTGTCGATAATTGCTCGTATCTCAGGGTTAACAAAGGTATGAAAAACCAGCGGTTTTTCACCCGAGCGTTTAGAAATAGCATTAATTTTAGCTTTTGCTTCTTCGGCTTTTGCCACAGTTTCGACAAAAGATATCGTATGGTGTTCAAACTCCATGGGGAATAGGGAAAGTAAGGCATGGCCAAAAACTTCAGAAGTAATCGCGGTTCCGTCTGAAATATAGAAAGCTGGGCGCATTTTGATCTCTCTTTTGAAAACTTACAAATTTTGTTTTGGTATTCGTGGGCTCCAGTGTAGAATGGCCGCGCTTTAAATATCAAACATATTTCCAGCAAGTGGTATTGTTTTTGATCGAAGTCTATATTCAAGTGGCTTTTGCTCGTTAGCATTAATAACGTGACTAGAGTTACTTGACTATATACTTTACAAAAATGACTAATCTTGGAGATATTGTCGTGCAAGAAAACGTACTTTGGTATGAACAGCTGGGAATGAATGATGTCGACCGTGTTGGCGGTAAAAATGCATCATTAGGCGAAATGATTTCAAACCTGGCTAATGTTGGGGTGCAAGTCCCTGGCGGTTTTGCCACTACAGCCTTCGCATTTAATGAATTTCTTGAACAAAGTGGCCTAAACGACAAAATTTATCAATTACTAGACAGCCTAGATGTTAGCGATGTTAACGCGTTAGCTGAGTGCGGCGCTACTATTCGTCAATGGATTATTGACACTCCTTTCCTTCCTCAAATGCAACAAGATATTGAGCAAGCTTACGCTAAGCTCGCTGGCGAATTTACTGAAGACGCTTCATTTGCCGTACGTTCATCGGCAACTGCTGAAGATATGCCTGACGCGTCATTTGCTGGCCAACAGGAAACTTTCCTAAACGTTAAAGGCCTAGATGCTGTAATGGTAGCGATTAAGCACGTATTTGCTTCGCTATTTAATGACCGTGCTATCTCATACCGTGTTCACCAAGGTTATGACCATCGTGGTGTTGCGCTATCAGCCGGTATTCAGCGTATGGTGCGCAGTGACATCGCAGCAAGTGGTGTAATGTTCTCAATTGACACGGAATCTGGCTTTGAAGATGTCGTCTTTATCACTTCAAGCTACGGCTTAGGTGAAATGGTGGTGCAAGGGGCGGTAAACCCTGATGAGTTTTATGTACATAAGCCAACGCTAGCCAATGGCAAACCAGCAGTAGTGCGCCGCACTATTGGTAGTAAAGCTATTAAGATGGTTTACGCCCAAAGCCAAGAGCACGGTAAGCAAGTAGAAATTGTTGACATGGAAGAGTCACTTTCGAATCAGTTCTCTATTACTGATGAAGAAGTGATGGAGCTTGCTAAGCAAGCTGTGATTATTGAAAAGCATTACGGTCGTCCAATGGATATTGAGTGGGCGAAAGACGGCTTAGACGGTAAACTTTATATCGTTCAGGCGCGCCCTGAAACGGTTCGTAGCCGCGAAAGCGCTAATGTAATGGAACAGTTCCAGTTACAAGAAACTGCTGCTGTGATTTGTGAAGGTCGTGCGATTGGCCACAAAATTGGTTCAGGTACCGCAAAAGTACTTTCGTCACTAGAAGAGATGGACAAAATCCAGCCAGGTGATGTGTTAGTAACAGATATGACTGACCCTGATTGGGAGCCAATCATGAAGCGCGCATCAGCGATTGTTACTAACCGTGGTGGTCGTACTTGTCACGCGGCGATCATCGCACGTGAAATGGGTATTCCGGCGGTTGTTGGTTGTGGTGATGCAACAACGCGAATTAAAGCGGGCGATGAAATTACTGTTTCTTGTGCTGAAGGTGATACCGGCTTTATTTACGACGGCAAGTTGGAATTCTCAGTAACCACTTCACAAGTAGATGAAATGCCTGAGCTACCGCTCAAAATAATGATGAATGTGGGTAATCCAGATCGCGCATTCACCTTTGCCCGCTTACCACATGCTGGTATTGGTTTAGCCCGTTTAGAATTTATCATCAACAAAATGATTGGTGTGCATCCAAAAGCGTTACTTAACTACGATGCGCAATCTGCTGACTTGAAAGCGGAAATTGACGACATTATTGCCGGTTATGCAAACCCTGTTGAATTCTACATTGCCAAGTTAACTGAAGGTATTTCAACTTTAGCTGCTGCTTACGCACCAGAACGCGTGATTGTTCGTATGTCTGATTTCAAATCAAACGAATACGCGAACTTAGTGGGCGGTGAAGAGTTTGAGCCGGAAGAAGAAAACCCAATGATTGGTTACCGTGGTGCTTCTCGTTATATTTCTGAAGATTTCCGCGACTGTTTTGCGCTTGAATGTGAAGCGGTAAAACGTGTGCGTAATGAAATGGGCTTAACCAATGTCGAGATCATGATCCCGTTTGTACGTACCTTGGAAGAGGCGTCAGCAGTTATTGATATTCTTGCTGAGCACGGTTTAGAGCGTGGCAAAGACGGCTTAAAAGTGATCATGATGTGTGAATTACCATCGAATGCACTTTTAGCTGATCAATTCTTAGATTACTTCGACGGTTTCTCTATTGGTTCAAATGATTTAACGCAATTAACCTTGGGTCTAGACCGTGACTCTGGCTTAATCGCGCATTTATTTGACGAGCGTAATCCAGCAGTAAAAGAGCTTCTAGCAATGGCGATTAAAGCCTGTAAAGCACGCGGTAAATACGTGGGTATTTGTGGTCAAGGGCCAAGCGATCACGCTGACTTTGCCGCTTGGTTGGTAGAGCAGGGCATTGACAGTGTTTCACTTAACCCTGATACGGTATTACCCACTTGGTTGTACCTTGCCGAGCAATACCAAGCTTAAGCAATACCAAAGCCGAGCAATATCAAAGTTAATTAAAGATTAACATTGAAAGCTCTATAAAGATGCTATGTAGCATTTATAAAAAAAGCCTAAGCAAGTATAAAAACTGCTTAGGCTTTTTTCGTTTATCACTCCCATTCAGTAAGCGTCATGCTATACTGATTTTCTGTAAATTTTCTTGTTGTTATTGCTGTTCGTATGCTTCCTAGGTTAGACCCTGTTGAATTAATTAAACCGATTTATCAAGACTTTATAAATGCGCTTAAGCAAACCGCCTATAAAGGTGAAATAAATAGCCAATATAGTGCTCGTTTAGCGGTGGCGACCGACAATAGTGTCTACCAGCAGTTGCCGCAATTGGTGCTTTGCCCACGCACTAAACAAGATGTGCAACTCATTACTGAGCTGGCGAGCCAAGCTCGATTTAATGATATTAAGTTCAGCGCTCGCGGCGGTGGTACAGGTACCAACGGCCAAAGCTTAACGCCGGGTGTAGTCATCGATTTATCAAAATTTATGAACCGCATTTTGGAAATCAATGTCGAAGAAAATTGGGTACGAGTTGAAGCAGGTGTTGTTAAAGATCAGTTAAATGACTATTTGCGCCCGTATGGTTTCTTTTTCTCGCCGGACTTATCCACATCAAACCGCGCCACTATTGGCGGCATGATTAATACAGATGCCTCAGGTCAAGGTTCATTGGTTTATGGTAAAACCTCAGATCACGTATTAGGGCTATCATCAGTACTAGCTGATGGTTCACTAATTAATACTCAGCCGATGCCGATTGAGCAAGCTGAGACGTTGGCGTTAGAAAATAGCAGTTTAGGTAAAATTACCAAGCAGCTGCTGGCCAGTTGTCGTGATAACCGTGAGCTAATTCTTAACAAATTCCCGCGCTTAAACCGCTTTTTAACTGGTTATGACTTAGAGCATGTCTTTAATGATGACTTAACCGTATTCGATCCAACCCGTGTCATCACTGGCTCAGAAGGTTCACTGGCGGTGGTTTGCGAAGCAAAACTCAACCTAACGCCAATCTCGAAAGCAAAAGCCTTGGTGAATATTAAGTACGACAGTTTTGATTCGGCGCTAAGGCACTCGCCTGATTTAGTCAGAGCAGAGGCAACCTCAGTTGAAACCATTGACAGCAAAGTACTTAACCTTGCCAAAGAAGATATTATTTGGCACACCGTCAGCGACTTGATCACTGACGTGCCAGATAAGGTCATGGATGGCCTTAACATGGTGGAGTACAACGATGAATCGACAGAAGCTCTAGAACAGCGTATCGAAGTGCTTGAAGGCATTTTACAGCAAGACATGGCCGCCAACAAAGGCATCATTGGTTATCAAATTACCTACGATCTAGGCAGTATTGGCCGTTTGTATGCAATGCGTAAAAAGGCGGTGGGTTTATTGGGTAATACACAAGGTAGTCAAAAGCCGCTTGCCTTTGCTGAAGATACTGCTGTGCCACCAGAAAACCTAGCAGATTTTATTGGCGAATTTCGTGAGTTGTTAGACAGCCACCAGCTTAATTACGGTATGTTTGGCCATGTTGATGCCGGTGTTTTACACGTTCGACCTGCGCTGGATATGTGCGACCCTGAACAAGAAAAATTACTTCGCACCATTTCCGATCAAGTTGTGCAGCTGACCGCTAAATATGGCGGTTTGATGTGGGGTGAGCACGGCAAAGGTTACCGCAGTGAATACGGGCCAGAATTTTTCGGTGAAACTTTATTTAACGAGTTGCGCAAAGTGAAAACGGCATTCGACCCGCTCAATAAAATGAATCCGGGAAAAATTTGTACACCGATAGATTCTCAAGAGTCATTGGTTTCAGTCGATGATATTAAGCGTGGTTATTTTGACCGCCAAATCTCAACGCCGATTAAAACCTCTTTCGAATCTGTGCTTGGCTGTAACGGTAACGGTTTATGCTTCAACCATGATACTGCAAGCCCAATGTGTCCTTCATCAAAGGTTACGCGTGACCGAAGACATTCGCCCAAAGGCCGTGCTGGACTAATGCGTGAGTGGTTGCGCTTAATGGAAAACAAAGGTGTCGATTTACTTAAAGTTGAAGAAGACTTAGATGGTTGGTCGGTAAAACGCTTGCTAGATAAAGTGAAAAACACTATTTCTACTAGCTTATCGGACAAAAACAATAACGACTTTTCTCACGAAGTGATGGACGCAATGCAAGGCTGTTTGGCGTGTAAAGCTTGTGCTAGTCAGTGTCCGATCAAAGTTGATGTACCTGATTTTAGAGCTCGCTTTATTAATCTGTATCACAGCCGTTACTTTAGACCGCTAAAAGATCACTTAGTCGCTAACGTCGAAACGTTAACACCTATGATGGCGAAAGTGCCTAAGCTTACTAATGCCGTGCTTGGTTCAAGTATTTACCAATCGTTTTCGAAAACAGCTATCGGCTATGTTGATACGCCACTATTGAGTTACCCAACCTTAAAGCAGCGGTTAGCTAATCGCGATTTTACCCAGTTTGATTTAGCGAAGTTAATGCTACGCAATGAGCAAGAAAAAGCTAAAACCTTGCTCGTTGTGCAAGATCCATTTACTACCTTTTACGATGCAAAATCAGTAGAGGCGCTAATGGTATTAGCGAAAAAACTCGGTTTTGACCCAATATTATTGCCGTTTAAACCTAACGGTAAAGCTCAGCATGTGAAGGGCTTCTTATCTCGATTTGCCAATACAGCAAAGTCTGCAGCAGATTTTCTTAACGAGTTGCATGGGCTGGGGATTGCCATGGTCGGGATGGATGCGTCATTAGCGCTATGTTATCGCGATGAATACCGCCAAATATTAGGTGATAAACGTGGTGACTTTAAAGTGTTGCTTGCCCATGAATGGTTGTCAAAGGTTGTAGAAATGGCAGTTCAAGAAGAGCAGCCAAGCGTTGCAGCTAGTGTCGATTTTAAACTGTTCGCCCATTGTACGGAAAAAACTGCCTTGCCAAAGTCTGAGCAACAATGGCAACAAATATTTAGTCACTTTGGTTTGACGTTGGATAAAGTTGCCGTTGGCTGCTGTGGTATGGCGGGTACTTATGGCCATGAAGCCGTCAACCTTGATAACTCAAAAACCCTGTTTGAAATGAGTTGGCAAGGCAAGTTAAACGAGCTTAAAGATGAACAAGTATTAGTGACGGGTTTCTCATGCCGCAGTCAGGCAAAACGCTTTGCTAAAGTACAAGCAAGGCACCCTGTAGAAGCGTTAGCCCAGCTATTGCCTTAGAAGTTTCAGCCTAGTTCATAAAAGCCGCTAAATGAGTCATAGCTCGTTTTTTAGCGGCTTTTTTGTCAGCTTATTTTAGTGGTTGTAAGTTTTGTTAGAAACGGCCTAGCTAAACGCTTTTTTGACTAATTCAAAACTTTTTTTACGATCTTCAAAATGGTAAACGTTTGAGATCATCATCACTTCGTCGGCATCAAACTGCGCTTGTATCTCTTCTATGTTGGCTTTGACTTGCGCTGGTGTGCCAATTGCTCGCCTTGGCAGGCGCTGTTGGATAAAAGCACTTAACTGAGGTGGTACAGGATATTCTGCCACCTGCTCAGGCGTTAAGAAGTCACCTTGCCACTCACCGGTGATGTAGCGATAGTAATTGACCTCGTAACTCTTAGCGAGCAGGTGCGCATAGTCTTCATCCTCGGCGCAGAAAGTGGCAATTGTCACCGAAGTATATGGCGTTTCGTGTTTCGCGCTTGGTTTAAAGTGCTGCTGATAATAATTAGTAACTTGTGCTGATGCATGTGGGTTAATAAACAGCGCTAAATTGTAAGGTAAACCATGCTGAGCGGCTAAAACCGCGCTGTCTTGGCTTGAACCTAACATCCACATTGGCAAATCTTTCGGCGGTTTCGGGCTGACGGTTGGCTCTGCGTTTTCATTGTTTAGGTAATGCCACAGCTCTTCAACTTGCTGTGGAAACTTATGAAAGTCCGGGCGACCATTAGGCGCGAGTGCTGAAGCGGTTAGCATATCTGTGCCGGGCGCACGACCGATACCTAAATCAATACGCTCTGGGTATAAGTTGGCTAACATTGAAAATACTTCAGCTACTTTGTAACTGCTGTAGTGAGGCAACATAATACCACCGGAGCCCAAGCGAATTTTATTGGTCGCCGCGCCCAATGCCGAAAGTAACACTTCAGGAGCACTGCCCGCTAGGGCAACAAATCCATGATGCTCTGAAATCCAGAAGCGATGATAGCCGAGTTGCTCACAAAACTGTGCCATCTCAATGGTTTCTTTGAGTGCTGTTGTGGCTGAGTCAAAAGTACGAGCGAACGATTGATCTAATACCGAAAGTTTAAAATTCATAACTGGGCTTTGTTTTATATCAGTGGTTAATTGGAGTTTGAATCTAGTTTTAACTAGGATTTTAATTTGTCACAAGCGCTCAATATAACAAAACTTTTAGCACGACAAAGTCGTTTACCTATCGGTTTTCGTTATTATTGATATAATTTAGCATTGGCAATCTTCGCTAGTGCCAAAATCAGGGCTTGCTGATAGGTAGATTGTCTGGTCACTAAACCATTAGTAAATAACCCCATTGCGCCTGATTTCTGCTTGGCATTTTGGGTATTAAAGAGTTTATCAATTACATCGCCTAATTCTTCACCTTGTTGCAATGCTTGATAAACGCCTTCTGGTAACGGAAGTTGGGCACTAAGGGCAATGGCTTCTTGGTCTGTATTAGCACTTGAAATAACGACATAAGCAAACGCGGCAGGGCCGTAATGGTAATGATCAACGCCGCCTTCGATGGCAATATAATAATCAGCGGAATCAGCGAATTCTTGCTGGCAATGGGAGACACGATTTTTCGCACCCAGAAGGGTTTCTGCTTCAGTCATGGGTTGTTCAGCAACACCTGATGGGGCATTGACTGAGGTGACAATGATGTCTTGTTGAGGAAAATACGATTGGAACGCAGCTTTTGCGGCGTTTACTTTAACCGGATTTTTAGAGCCAACGATAAGATTAAGTTTATTAGTGGTCATTCGTTCTTATTTTCTTGATATTAAGTACTAATTTACAGGTGCTTAGCCGTTTTTAATGAAACTAGCATAAAAACTAAAACCGAGCGTTTATAAAACCAATGTTTATAAGCCATAGTCGCGTTCAACTTTGGCAATTCGCACTTTATAGCTGGCATACCATTTTTCTCGGCCGAGTTTTTGCGCTTGTTGGTGATCAAGGTTGGCTTTCCACTGTTTAATCGACGCAAGATCAGTCCAGTAAGAAACTGTGATACCCAGCGCTTCGCGAGCCGATTCAACACCCAGAAAGCCTGATTGTTGGGCTGCTAAGGTGAGCATGTTGGCGGCCATATCAATGTAACCCAAGTCATCACTTGTTCGTGTCGACGTAAATATAACCGCGTAGTAGGGTGGTTGGGGCGTTGCACTAATCTTTGACACAATTAACGCTTCTTCTCAGCTTTCACTTGATACATAGCTTGATCGGCAATGCAAATAAGTTCATCAAGACTTTTGTTTTTCTCAGCAACGACAGAGCCAATACTAATGGTGTTGGCGGGCAGCGCAAGCTGTTGATTAGCTTGTTGGTAATGGTCACTAATTTTTTCTGCAATAAGAGGTAGGTCTTCGGCGTGATTAATTTGTAACACGCATGCAAACTCATCGCCGCCAATCCTTGCCAGAATATCGCTCTCACGAATATTCGCTTTGATACTAGTGGCGATGGAAACCAACACTTTATCACCAATATCATGGCCATATTTATCGTTTAATTGCTTAAAGTCATCAGCGTCAATAAATAGTACGCCCAGCAATAGCTCCACCCGTTTCGCTAATTTAAAGCGCTGTTCGGCCAGTAGCATAAATGCGCGTCGATTATGTATATTGGTGAGTGGATCAACCATGGCGATTTGCTGCATTTTATCATAGTTATCAATAATTTCTAAATCATCTTCGATAACTGAACGAAACTCTGCCAATAACTCTATATGGTTATTGTCATAATCTGTTTTTTGCAAATCCATGATACAAATAGTGCCAAAGGGCTTGCCATCAGGCCAATTGATGGGCATGCCGAGGTAGGAATTAAAACCGTCGTCACTTACCTCAGGATTGGTCTGCCATTCTTCAAGTTCAGTGGCGTTTTGCACATAAAGTAACTGGTGTGATTCAACCACTTTTTTGCAAAAAATATTGGTCGAGGTAGGGATAGTGCTGCCTGCCGGGTAGGGGTTTTCTTTTTGCTGACTGGCAATCACCACCTGATAGCCTTGATCTGTGTATTGCACAATAAAACTCGTCGGCACCTGATAAAGCTTCGACATCAAGTTAATGGTTTTTTGCCATTTATTGAGCGGCACATTTTCTTTTGTTTGTTCAAGAATAAATTTGTTGGCGGACAGCATCTAAAACTCAAAACTCTTTATTGTTTGGCAGTTGACTAATACCAATTGAAATAATTACTTAATCATTCAGTGAGAATTAAAAGGCTTAAAGGCACAGCTTACGAGCTCAATGCATAACCTAGCTAAACCCATGCAGGTAAGGCATTGATTGCAGAGAATGAATATTTCTTTTTTCTACATGAGAACTAAAGCTAACATCTCTTTATATATGCCTGTTAATCTCACCCTTAGGAGCGTTCAGCTGAGCTGATGATTTCGCCAAATTTATTCGATGAGCAACTATGTTTGTAAAAATTTGCCTAATTCTTCTACCGCTGACTGCGCTATGAATTTATCAATTCAATAATTTTTTAATTCAATTAGTATTAGGCGCTAATTGATGGAAAATGTCTATGGTAGTTTGCAAAGCATTTCTTTATAGAAAACTCTGGAATTAGTTTTATGTGCTTAATAGTTGGTATTAAACCTAGCACTAGAGCATTGCGGAGATATGCCCCAGTGCTAGCGGCCTATTTATTGTTGAACTTCTAGCTTACCACCTGTACCCAAGCCACCTTCAACTTGTTGCGCTTTATAGTTTCGCAACGCTTTTACCATTTGGTTGTATGAATCAGCAAACGCCGCCGTAACGATTTTACCTTCCGGTGTATTTGAATACGCTCCTGCGCCCAATAAGGCACCAGCGAAGAGTGCACCACCAACCTTGAAGTCTTGGTTTTCCGCATTGCCTACCGCAGCCGATACTTGTACTCCTGATCGATTATCTATTAGCAGCATGGTGGTCGCAGCTTCATTTTTCTTAAATCCACCAGCAACTGCCGCGCCAACTGAACCAAATAAGGCGCCGGCAATAGCACCTATACCACCTGTGCCTTTTTCAGAAAATTGGATTGAAGGGGATAAAGTGTAATCAGCGGCAACCATCTGGCCTTTACCAAAATTACTGCCGCCGCGAGACTCGCCAGATGACATTAGTTCTCGCTCAGCCTTCATTGCCGCCATCGCCGCACCACGCTCAACTACAACAAAACAGTTAGACTGTTGGATCATCAGCCGAATAACAGGAACAGTACTGCCTAAATCTGGTGCTCTGCGCTGATACATTGACCACCAAGGTAGACTGCGATCTTCAAAAACTGACATAGTGCCAAGGGTTTTATCACAGCTTTCAAGTTGGCTGTTTCTATTATCAGTGTTTGCGCCACCAGCACCGCCAGTAATAGTCCCACCACCTTGACCACCACCCATTTTAGGGTCTGTACTCATACAAGCGCTTAACATAGTGACAGCGCAAGCGACTGTACTAAGGTATAAAAAGCCTTTTTTCATTATTTTTCTCCCGTTTTTTAGCTATTGAATTGCTCAATAAAAGTGTTTGCTAAAAACAACTAAGCAAATTTAAACAATGCCTGTTTTCCAAAAAGCACAGTCAAAAAGCGTTGTTGAAACGGTAAATAACAGCCAAAAGTCCGTTTTCAAAAGGCCACAGCTATTTTTCTGTTAGGAAAAACTCACTATTAGTAAACATTAGTCGGGGATGTAAAAGATGGCAATAAAATGAGGAAATTAGGGTGTTAGTCGCAGGTTGAAGACATCTAAACGCTACCAATAGCAAAAAACGCTATGCTCAACATAGGGAACTTGTAACCTTATTATAACTTAATTTGTTAGTTTGGCTAGCAGGATTAAGAAGGGGCTGGATCGGCGCTGAAGAAAAAGCGGCGATAAAATAAAAGCTTTTAGAAAAACTAGGCAATGAGAATTGATGCAAATTCTTCAAAGCTAAATATGTTGCCAAATAAATTGTTTCGCAGGCTTGCTTGTTGTTGAGTAGATTATCTTTTGCCTAAAAACTAAACCATAACAAATTAAACCAGAGCAAGTTATGCTCTGGCTTATAACTTACTATTTACTCGATTTGTTGTATTTGTCTAATAATTTAAATACTTTCTTAGCGATTTGAGTATTGTCTTGATGACCAGCAAATTTTTCAGCGTACTTACCAAGTGCAATAACAGGTACATCTATTGCGGTATGACCGCCTGAAGTCCAACCGGTATTTGAACGTGTATCGAGTAATTTTTTAATTATTTTAGCAACAAGTCTAGATGTATTAGGCATACGTGCTTTACCTTGCTCTTCCTTAGATAATTGCTCGTAGGCAATTAATTTTTGCTCAGCGTCTACTTTCGCTTTTAAAAGCGCATCGTATTCTGCTTGGGTAAGTGCTAGGTTGAAGAGTTCATCTGCTTGTTGTTTAGAGAATGACTTTTCTAGCAATAACTTGGCAATGTGGCCAGGTGAATGTAATTGCTTTTTAAGCACATCTGGCTGCCATTTGTACTCACCTTGAGCCGCAAGCGTCAAACCACCAGTACTGTGATCTGCAGTTAGAATAACAGTGGTGTTAGGGTGTTTTGAAACATAACCTTCCAAGTATTCAATTGTTTTAGCCAGATCATCCATTTCTGCCATGGCTGCACTAATATCATTACTATGACCCGCCCAATCTATTTGACTAGCTTCAACGAGTAAAAAGTAGCCTTTATCTTGATTTGCAAGCAAGTTAGTCGCCGCTTTTGTCATCGTCGATAAACGGTGACGGTCTGTATCGTCGAGCGCGTGCGGTAGACCAACATCTGCAAACAAACCTAATGCCGGTTGTTTATTGTGTAAGTCTGATAATTGTTGGTAGGTATCAATATATTGAACACCTTTTGACGTCAGCTCTTCAACTAATTGGCGATCGTCACGAATAAAGTACTGCCAACCGCCACCAAACAGGACATCAAATTTAATTTTTCCTTTGATGCGATCGTCAACGTAACTATCAGCAATTTCATTGTAATTTCGGCGATATTCATTATGTGCAAGATATGATGCGGGCGTTGCATGGTTAACTTGTGAAGTCACCACGGCACCAGTTTTCATGCCATAGTGCTTAGCACGCTCTAAAACACTTTCTACTGGCTGTTTGTTAACATCCATGCCAATGGCACCATTGTAGGTTTTAACACCTGCTGAAAGCGCAGTTGCGCCAGCGGCGGAGTCGGTAACGTAGCCTGAGACAGGAGCAGGGTAGGTTGACGACATACCCACTAAGTACTTATCGAAAATTGTCGATTCAACCGCTTTCGTGCTTGGATCGTCATTATAGTAGCGGTAACCTGTGGTGTAAGCTGGCCCCATGCCATCAGCTATCACCATGATAATATTGTGCGGTTGTTCTTTTGCTGCGGCACTACAAGCCGCTAAAACACATAGAGAGGAGAGTAATTTACGCATTTTGATTCTCAATTATTTTAACGAAAGTTCGACCCAAACGAGGCGATGATCTGAAGAAGCCGCGCGACTATCAACTAAGCGATATAGTGGCGAGTCATTAGTTGGCCAGAAGATGCCGCTATCTGTTAGTTGCCAACCAAACGTTGATGGCAATACATAGTCGGCGCGCATGCCCCAATGAGCAGTATGGTATTGTGCATTTGGGTTATCTGGCTTGCTTTGCTCACCACCTTGACTGCTTGGCGCCGGATCGTTAACGCTAGGATGGGCGAGTAAATTACCTATGCCATCTTTATTGGCATCGCCATCAGTTGTCGAGGCATTTAGATCACCCAAAATAACAAATGGTGCGTCAAGGCTTAATGGGCCTTTTACTCCTTTGTCATCATAAATGTAGTTACCTTTAGGACCTGAGATGTAATCTTGCCAAAAGCGTATTTCATCGTGATTACGTTTGCCGTTTCTATCTTCAGGGCCATCAAATACTGGTGGTGTCGGGTGACTAGCTAGTACGTGCACAACTTTGCTGTCGACAATCACAGGCACGTCCCAATGTGATTTGGATGACAGTCTTAGTTGTTGCCATACCTCATCAGCGTAGTAACCTTTGTCTGATTCTGGTTGCATTGGCTTTAATGCATCTGGCATATCTTGCCATTTAAAATTTTGAAACGTTCGAATATTGGTGTGATCAATAGGGTACTTGGATAACAATGCCATACCAAAATGACCAGGGAAGTAACCAAAGCCATAAGTATCTTGTGGCGTTGTGATCTTACCATCACCATTGATATCAATAGGCGCTTTTACACCGGTATTAACACTACCTTGGTAATAGTAGGGGTAGCTAATAGCAGCTTGACCTTGCTGACTCTTAGCTAGGTAATCAGTCAAAAACTTTTGCAATGCAATGGCATTATTGTCGGTACGGTCAAATTCGTTCAACAATAAAATGTCAGGATTAACTCGCTGAATAATTTCGGCGATGTTTTTGATTTGCTGATGTTGGCTAGCCAAAGCTGCCATTAGTTCGCTTCCTTTTGGGGTTACTTGGCCGCGTTCACCTCTAGGGAGGTAATTAAGTGCTTCCATGCTAACGTTAAAGGTGGCAATTTTGATTGTATCAGCAGCCATAGCCGTCGCCATTGTTGATAGTATTAAGCCAGTACCGGCAAAGAGTTTTTTCATAGATAAGTTCTTATTTTAAGCCACAACCACGAAGTACAAAGTCGGTTAAAAACGCAATAACTTGCTGTTCATCTTCTTCTTCGTAGTCAGCCTGATTCATCACGGTTAAGATTTGTGTTTCAAAATCTGCGTAGTGTTGAGTCGTTGACCAGATGGCAAAAATTAAATGATACGGATTGATATCAGCCATTTGGCCACTATCAATCCAATGTTGAAATAACGCAGCTTTTTCTCGTACCCACTTTCTCAAATAGGTTCTTGCAAAGTCTTTTAGATGCTGCGCACCTTGGATAATCTCCATGGCGTAAATTTTTGATGCGCCAGGGTGTTGAAATGACATTCTAACTTTAGACGCAATAAATTTTTCAATCGCAGCAGCAGGTCCATCTTGTGGATCAATATCACCAATGCCTTCGTCCCACATATCTAATGTACGTTCCAATACGGCATGATAAATATTGTCTTTATTTTTGAAGTAATAAAGGATGTTAGCTTTTGGCAGTCCAGCTCGATCGGCGATTGATTGCACCGTCGCACCTTTGAAACCTTGTAAAATAAATTCCTCTTGCGCAGCTTCGAGGATTTTAGCTTCACTTAAAGCGCGAATAGTTCCTTGTTTTGATTCTTTTTTTGCTACATTCATCCTTTACTAACCAATATTTGACCAATTATTAAAATACGATTTGATTTAACTTCTTAAGTTTACAACAAAAATTCAGCCCAAAATAGAGTTTAACCAGATAGTCAAATTATACGAAGAATAATTTAAGTTGGTCTATGAGGCTATTTTAAACTTTTGTGAACTCTGTATGACCACCTACAAAATGTTCTATTTTGTAAAAATCTCGCAAATCATACCGCAACATTTCGCTCGCATAGCTGAAATATTTTTGTTTATTTAAACAGCATAAAATTTCATTCAAAGTCACTAAAAATCAGGACTAACTGAGTAATTTAAAGGGGTTAGCTGGCTTTATAGGGTGTTAACAAGTGGTTGCTGGTGCATCAATTAGTACAAAAAACAACCTGACCAAATAGACAAATTGTAATTAAATTGTAAAATAAAGATGCTTTAATGATGCCAGTCATAAAAGTGTAACAAGTGTTTAGTCGTGAACTTCACATGAGCATTAAAAATAAAACCAAGGAAAATATGATGAAAAGTCATCGTCTCTCACAAATAGCTGGTGCGGTAGTTGTCGCGCTTGGCTTATCAACATCAGCAATGGCGGCTGATACAACATCTGCGGGTTTACGCGGTAATGTTGTGTCGCCAGCGGGTGAATTAGTTTCTGGCGCAGAAATTACTGTGTTTGATACTCGTACCGGTAGCGTTAAAACATTAGTTTCTAACGAAACAGGTAGCTTCAACTTACGTGGCTTACCAGTAGGTGGTCCATACATCGTATCAGTGAAAAGTGGTGCGGGTGATAAAGTTATCGAAGATGTATATCTTTCACTAGGTGATACATTAAACCTTAGTTTAAACCTACAGCAGTCTTTTGAAACGATTCAAGTGACTGGTGCCCGCATGCATCAAAGTGCCGGTGAAAAAGGTCCTTCGACAAACTTTGGCTTAGCTGACTTAGAAGCAGCGCCAGCTATCAACCGTGATATTAAAGACTTAGTTCGCATCGATCCTCGTATTTACATTAACGAAAGTCGTGACGATGGTATTCAATGTGCGGGTGCAAGTTCACGTTTCAACAGCTTCACGGTTGACGGTATCCGTACTAACGATAACTTTGGTCTAGGTTCGGGCGGCTACCCAACAATTCGTATCCCGTTCTCTTACGATTCAATTTCACAAGTTAACGTAGAACTAGCGCCATTTGATGTTCAGTATGGTGGTTTCACAGCTTGTAACATAAATGCTGTTACTAAATCTGGTACCAATGAACTTGAAGGTGGTTTCTTCTACGATTACACCAGTGATTCATTGCGTGGCGACAGCCTTGAAGGCGAAGATATCGCAACCGGTGACTTTGATGAAAAACGTTATGGCTTTAATGTAGGCGGCGCGTTAATCAAAGACACATTGTTCTTCTTTACTTCATATGAAAAATTAGAAGGCTCTGATTTGTTTGACCGCGGTACAGCGGATTCAAATGCTGCTGTTCCAGTAGCAGGTTTATCTCAAGCACAGTACGAAGAAATTTTAGATATTTCTCGCAATGTATACGGTTATGAGCCAGGTGATTTGATCACTAGCTTGCCAGTTGAAGATGAAAAAATCATGGCTAAGCTTGATTGGGTCATCAATGAGCAGCACCGCGCTTCAATTGTTTACAACTACAATGACGGTAATACCATTCGCGAATCAGATGGTGATTCAAACGAATTTGAATTCTCAAATCATTACTATGATCAATACGCAGAGTTTGAATCTTATGTGGCCTCGTTAAATTCAGATTGGACCGACAACTTCTCAACTGAGATTCGCATTGGTACGGCTGATTTTGAACAAAGTGTAACACCACTTGCAGGTACTGATTTTGGTGAAGTACAAATTCGCACTGAAAACAATGGTTCACGTGCCACTGTATACTTAGGTGCAGATGACTCTCGTCATGCAAACCGTTTAACCTACGATACAGATACTTTTAAAATTGCTGGTACTTATTTAGTAGGTGACCATGTTATTACTGGTGGTTACGAGCAAGAGCGTTTAGATGTATTTAACTTATTCGTACAGCACACTGAAGGTGAGTTCCGTTTCGATTCAATCGACGATTTCCGTAACGGTTTAGCTGCACGTGTTTATTACTATAATGCCACAGGCACAAACAACCCTGCTGATGCCGCTGCTGAATTTGGTTACGAGATTCATACCGCTTACATTCAAGATGAATACTTCTCATATGAGCATGACTTAACCGTTACCTTCGGTTTACGTTACGACTGGTACACAAGTGATGATTTCCCGGAAGAAAACCCACTAATTGAAGAGTTATATGGTTTCTCTAACCGTCAAAACTTCGATGGTGAAGGTTTACTTCAGCCGCGTTTAGGTATCAACTGGCAACCACGTGAAGACCTAGAAGTACGTGGTGGTATTGGTCTTTACTCAGGTGGTAACCCGAACGTTTGGTTAGGTAACAACTACCAAAACAACGGTGTTGTACAAACACAAACGCAATTCCGTGGCGTTGAGCTATTTAACACGCCTCATACTGGCGATGGTCGACCAATTTGGAACGTGCCGCAAAATCAATTCGACGCGGTAGCTAATGGCGATGGTGATGCCGGTGGTATTAACATTTTAGACCCGGATTTCGAGATCCCGTCAGAGTGGAAATACGCGATTGGTGCAACCTTATACTTGCCAAACGACTACGTATTAATGGCTGACTACTTATACACAGACGTTAAAGATGCTGCAATCATCAGCGATATCACGCGTGTAGACACAGGTGTTGACGCACCAGATGGTCGTCCAATTTACACTAGTTCAAACGATCGTAGCCAAGACTTTATGTTAACGAATGTGAAAGGTGACTCTGGTTACCGTAAGTCGTTCTCATTAGCACTTTCTAAAACTCACGATTGGGGATTAGATTGGACGCTTGCTTACGCGTATACAGCGACCAAAGAAGTTAGCCCAATGACCAGTTCAGTAGCTTTTTCAAACTACTTGAACAATACATCGGATCCAGAAAATCCGGGCTTAGGTACGTCTAACTACGAAATTCCTCATCGTTTCACATTAAAAGTGAACTATACGCATGAGTTCTTCGAAGGTTACGAGACTAAGTTCAGCGTATTTGCATCAGCTAACGAAGGTCGTCCATACAGCTACACCTTCGACGGTGGCTTCCAGTTCGGTGACTCTGTTGGTTTCATCGACCGTCACTTACTATACATTCCAGACGGCGCAAACGATCCTAACGTAGTATTTGGTGATGACTTTGACCAAGACGCCTTCTTCGCATACTTAGATAGCGAAGGCTTGAGCAAGTTTGGTGGTCGAATCATGCCACGTAACTCGATCAACAGTGATTGGTGGACTAAGTTTGATATCAAGATCTCTCAAGAGCTACCAGGCTTAATGGATGGTCATAAAGCAAGTGCTTTCATCGTAGTTGAAAACTTCGGTAACCTATTAAATGACGATTGGGGTGTGTTGTACGAAACTAGCTTCCCACGCGCTCAAGAAATGGTTGCTGCATCAATCAACGACAATGGTCAGTACGTATTTGAAGAGTTTATTCAGCCACAAGGTCAAACACGTGTTGCTGATGCATCTCTTTGGGAAGTCCGTGTAGGTGTTAAGTACGATTTCTAATCGACTTCTAATATAAATTAACAAACCGCACGTCATGTGCGGTTTTTTTTTGACCACATAAATCTACTGAAAAGTCTCCTAGTTTATTAATGTGTTCAATTAATAAACTACCATATGGTCAGTATGGTTGAAATTAATTTGTCTAAATATACACCCAAAAGCGTTCAAAATAACAGCATACTGTATTTATGTTATTGAAATAAAACGTTATGTGTGTTTTTTGTTTAGTTGGGCTGTTCTTGATTAATTGTAATTATCTGTCTAAAAAATACTTGTCCAAATAGACAAAATGTAATTAATTTGTAAAATACACATGCTTTCATGATGCCAGTCATAAAAAGCATAACAAGTGTTTAGTTTGTATTTCACGAACACCATATAAAACCAAGGAAAAATTGATGAAAAGTCATCGTCTCTCAAAAATAGCTGGTGCGGTAGTTGTCGCACTTGGTATGACAACTTCAGCTATGGCTGCGGATACTGCGTCGAGTATTCGCGGTACTATTTACGGTCCTAGCGGTAACGTAGCACCAAATACAACTATTGTTGTAATCCACGAGCCGACAGGCACACGTAAAACGGTAACAACGAATGACAGCGGTAGTTTCTTAGCGAAAGGTCTGCGCGTTGGCGGTCCATATAAAGTTATTATCGACTCTGATGAATACCGCGATGCGGAAGTTAAGAATGTTTATCTATCGTTAGGCGAAACGCAACGTGTAGATCGCCAACTAGAAAGTGACAATGTTGAAACTATCGTTGTTACTGGTAGCCGTGCATTATTTAACTCGAATGCAAGCGACAGTTACTTCAACTCTGAAGATATCACTTCAACACCAAGCTTGAATCGCGATCTTAAAGACGTGGTTCGTAACAATCCACTAGTTGTTATTAAGCCGGGTAGCGAAAGCCAAATGACTATTGCTGGTGCTAACCCGCGAACTAACTCAATCAGTATCGATGGTATTCCGTTAAACGATGACTTTGGTCTAAACAACAACGGTTACCCAACACAACGTAACCCATTCCCATTAGATGCACTTGATCAAGTAACAGTAAGTGTTGCGCCAACACATGCAAAATCAAGTGGTTTCACTGGTGGTGCGGTTGATGCGGTATTTAAGTCAGGTACGAACGAATTTCACGGCAACATGTTCTTCGAAAGAACAAGTGATGCTTTAGCGGGTACACCAAAAAATGATGGTGTTGACGTTCCAATTGAGTTTGAAGAAGAGAACTATGGCTTCACGTTAGGTGGCCCAATTTTAGAAGACAAATTATTCTTCTTTGCTGCCTACGAAAAATATGACTCACCACAAGTATTAGAGTACGGCCCAGCTGGTTCTAGTAAAGGTGCTAACAAAACAACTGCAACCGTTGGTGATGTAGCAGCAGTGCAAGAAATTGCTAGCCGAGTATACGGTGTTTCTGAGATTGGCTCTGCTGAAAGTCAACCACAACTAGAAGATGAAAAATACATCATCAAGCTAGACTGGAACATTAACGATGATCACCGTGCTAACTTCGTTTACATGTTCAACGAAGGTAACGACACGCGTAACACAACGACCAGCGAGCGTGAGCTACGTTTAGACTCTCACTGGTACAACAATACACAAGAGCTAAAGAACTACAGTGCTAAGCTTTATTCTGATTGGACGGCAGATTTCTCATCTGAGATCAGTATCACTCAAAAATCAGTAGAAACAGGCCAAGTTTCACTTCGCAGCGAGCTAGGCTTAGGTGATATCACTATCAACAATATCGATACTGATAATGATGGTGAAACCGGTTCAATCGCTTTCGGTTCTGACCAATTCCGTCACTCAAACTCGTTAAGCAACGACCTAACGATTTTAAAGTTTGATGGTACGTATTTATACGAAGATCACGCAATCGATTTTGGTATCGACTACAAGATCTTAGAAGTTGAAAACCAATTCTTACCAAACTCTCGTGGTACAACGACATTTGATTCACTATCTGATTTCGAAAATCGTTTAGTGTCAGAGTACACGTACGAAAACGGTTTAGGTAATGACCCTCTAGCTGTTGCAGCTAACTTCGAGCGTAAAGATTTAGCGCTATACGTGAACGACACTTGGGACATTACTGACGAGTTGACGTTATCTTTCGGTCTTCGTTATGAGCGCTTTAGCTCAGATGACAAACCTACCTTTAACCAAGGTTTACTTGACCGTACAGGATTCGACAATACTTTCAACCTAGACGGTGTTGACATTGTATTACCTCGTTTCGGTTTCACTTACCTATACAACGATGATGTTACTTTCCGTGGTAGCGTTGGTCGTTTCGCAGGTGGTAACCCGAATGTTTGGATTTCAAATTCATATTCTAATGATGGTGTAAGTGCACAGCGCTTTGGTCAACGTGACTTTGAAGCGCCAGCAAACATCTTAACGACACCAACACCTGATGCGATCGCAGCTATTGATAGCGGTACTCGTGGTAGTGTGACTAACTTTATCGATCCTAACTTCGATATCCCGTCTCAGTGGACTTACATGCTTAACTCAGACGTGACGTTAAACATTCCTTACTTAGGTGATGGTTTCGCTTGGACAACAACAGCAATCTACACTGAGAAAGAAAACTCTGCAGAGTGGATCAACGCTGCATTGCTTCAAGAAGGTGACGTAGTTGGTTCAACGTTAAGTGGTGCACTTCCATTCTATGACACGCGTGAACTAGAAATTATGCTAACCAATGCGGATCGCGATGGCCGCTCAGTTATCTTAAGCACAGGTATTGCGAAAGAGTGGGATAACGGTTTTAGCTTCGATATGTCTTACACAAACCAAGACATTACAGAAGGTAACCCAGGTGGTTCTTCTACTGCACGCAGTAACTACCGTTTCGGTCACTTCTTAGATCACCAAGAAACGCAAATTGGTACTTCACCATACGAAACAGAGCATCGTTTTGTGCTTAACTTAGGCTTCAAAACTGAGTTCTTCGAAGGTTATGCAACACGCTTTAACTTATTCTTCGAGCGTCACTCAGGCTCTGCGTACAGCCATTTAGTTGACCTAACTAACCTACAAGGCGGTCGCTTCTTCAACCAAGACTTGATCCAACCTTCTGGTTTCTTCACAACGTTTGGCGGTAACTACTTAGCATACGTACCAACGGCTAACGATCCTAACGTAAGATACGAAGGTGTTACTGAGCAAGAAGTGCTAGCTCACTTCGATAGCTTAGGTCTTTCTGGTTTTGCTGGTAGCCACGTAGATCGCGGTCAAGCGCAATCTCCATGGGTAACTAACTTAGACCTATATGTATCTCAAGAATTACCTGGCTTAATGGTTGGTCATAAAGGTGAAGTTTACTTTGTAGTAAATAACTTATTAAACCTAATCGATTCTTCAAAAGGTAAAGTGTACCGTCAGAATTTCGATACTCGTGAAGTTATCGAAATGGACATCGACGCTTCTACAGGTCAGTACATCTATGGTGATATCTTAAGCGATGACTTCACTTTTGAAGCGCGCGATTCAGCATACCGCATTAAGATTGGTGTTAAGTACACTTTCTAAGGTAATCTGTACGTAAAGCGTTAATGCTTTAAAATGATAAAAACCGCGCTAATTAGCGCGGTTTTTTGTTTTTTAGCTAGTAAATTTTAACTAGTAATTGTGCAAACAGTCATTTATTATATAACCTGACCATATGGTCAGTTAATGAGTTAGTCAAACTAACACAATGAGCCCCAAAATCTAATACAAAAACACAGCAAGTGGTATACAACAATGACAAAAGAAACTTGGCACCATTTAAAGCAATCAGCCAAGCTAGGTTTTGACCGCGCTTACGCCCCGTATAGTAAGTTCCACGTTGGCGCAGCGGCACTAGACAATCAAGGTAACGTATTCTTTGGCTGTAATGTAGAAAATGCATCCTACGGTTTAACCGTCTGTGCAGAGCGCAACTGCATTGCGCAGGCAGTAATTAATGGCAGTCAAACACTCAATCAATTAGTGGTGTATACCGAGCAAGAAAAACTTACACCACCATGTGGTGCATGTCGCCAAGTTATTGCTGAATTTATGGCACCAGAGTGTGAAGTTAAGGCAATGAACCATCTAGGTAATGAGAAAACATGGACGGTAGCGCAGTTACTACCTGATGCCTTCACGCCTAAAGACCTTTTGTAATTAACTCAAACTTAAACAAGTAAGATTAAGCAAGCAAAATTAAGAATTTAAAGGGATAAATATGCTACTTCCTCAAGAAGTTATTCGCGTTAAGCGCAATGGCGGCGAATTATCAAAAGAACAAATTCAGTGCTTCGTTGATGGCATCACCAATGGTCAATTCAACGACGCGCAAGTTGGCTCTATGGCAATGGCTATTTTTCAACAAGGCATGGCAACGCAAGAAATTGTTGAATTTACTCAGGCGATGATGCACTCAGGTACGGTATTAAGCTGGCCAGAATTAGATCGCCCTGTGGTAGATAAGCACTCTACCGGTGGTGTAGGAGATAAAGTTAGCTTTATGCTGGCTGCAATTGTGGGTAGTTGTGGTGCATACATGCCGATGATCGCAGGCCGTGGCCTAGGGCATACAGGCGGTACGGTCGATAAATTAGAAGCCATTGCTGGCTTTAACACACAGCCAACGATTCCTGAATTTAAAGCATTGGTAAAAGAACTTGGTATCGCTATTATCGGTCAAACTAACGACTTAGCACCAGCCGATAAACGCCTTTACGGTATTCGTGATATTACCGCAACCGTGGAATCTATACCGCTTATTACTGGCTCGATTCTATCGAAGAAGCTTGCCTCAGGTTTAGATGCGTTAGTAATGGACGTTAAAGTTGGCAATGGCGCCATGATGCAGAACATGGATGATGCTATCGCACTTGCGCAAAGTATTGCCAATGTTGCTAATGGCGCGGGTGTAAAAACCCAAGCAATTATTACCGATATGAATCAAGTATTAGGTAACAGTGCTGGTAATGCGGTAGAAATTATCGAAACAGTCGATTATCTAACGGGCGCATATCGTGAAGAACGTTTGCACAATGTGACTGTTCGCCTTGCGCAAAGCATGTTGATCAACACAGGCATTGCTGATAACGAAGCACAGGCACTAGAAAAAATTAACCATGCATTAGATTCTGGCGCAGCGGCTGAATTATTTAGCCGTATGATTCATCGCATGGGCGGCCCAGCTGATTTGCTTGAATCACCTTGGCAGTCGATGACAAAAGCGAATGTTATTCAAGACGTAACTGCACCAGTAGATGGTTATATTGCTGGTATGGATACTCGCGATATCGGCTTAACTATTGTCGGCATGGGCGGTGGCCGTACAGCGAACGATCAACAAATTGATCACAGTGTTGGTTTTGATCAGATCAAACCTATCGGCACTAAAGTAGCAAAAGGTGACGTGATTGCTCGCGTTCATGGTAAAGATAAAGCACAAGCCGACTCAGCGAGTCAGCAGTACCTTGCGGCGTTTAGCTTTAGTGAGCAAGCTGTTGAAACTTCACCAGAGATTTATCAAGTTATTGATTAAAAAATAAAAGTTGATAAGGCTTTTAGTTTAATTAGCAATTTGAGCAAAATAAAAAACGGTCACTTAAAAAGTGACCGTTTTTGTTTTAACTAGTTAAAAAGCTTACTGACATTCAGCAAATTTTGAAATTCGATTTACCAAACCAGTGCTTTAAAATGCTTGCGACATAACGACTCGTATCTGTCGTTACCTCCCACTTCAACTTGTTCACCAGCGGTAACGGCTTTGCCAGACTCGTCGATTCGAGCGACAAAGTTTGCTTTTTTACCGCAGTGACAAATGGTTTTCAATTCAATGAGCTTGTCAGCCCAAGCGAGTAGGGCAGCGCTTCCTGTAAAGGTATTGCCTAAAAAGTCGGTGCGAATACCATAGGCTAAGACAGGAATTTTTAAAAAATCAACCACATCGGTCAACTGCTTAACTTGTGCCTCGGTTAAAAACTGTGATTCGTCAACAAGCAAACAGTCTACTTTGGCCGTTTCATTTGCGTGACAAAGTGCTTGATATAAATCGGTTGTTTCATCGAACAACTGTGCATCGGCATCAATACCTAGACGCGATGTGATTTTCCCTTGCTGATAACGGTCGTCGAGTTTAGCGGTAAACAATACACATTGCATACCGCGCTCATTGTAGTTATAGGCTGACTGCAATAAGTGAGTAGATTTACCTGCATTCATCGCAGAATAGTAGAAATAAAGTTGTGCCATAGCGTTAGCTTACAATTACCAACATACTAGCGCTTAGTAAGCGCTAGGTGATTTAGTGTTGTCGTCGCTATGCCCAAGCGTGGCTAGCAGGTTGTTAAGCAAGCCGCTTGCGCCAAAACGAAAACGTTCTGCATTAACCCAATCTTCACCTAATAGTGATGATGCCATATCGATGTACACTTTCGCATCTTCTGCGCTACGCACACCGCCAGCGGCTTTAAAGCCAACCTTTGGATTGGTCGCTTGAATTGCTTCTAGCATCACTTTTGCAGCTTCTGGTGTTGCGTTAACAGCTACTTTGCCGGTTGATGTTTTAATAAAGTCAGCACCTGCATTGATGCAAATTTCGCTAGCTTGGCGAATCAGCGCATCAGTTTTAAGCTCACCGCTTTCAATGATCACTTTTAATACAACATTTTCTTGCTGGCATGCTGTTTTACAAGCCTTTACCATGTCAAAGCCAATCTGCTCATTACCAGAGATTAATGCTTGGTATGGAAATACTAAATCAACTTCATCTGCGCCGTAAGCAATCGCTGCATTTGTTTCAGCTACAGCAATGTCAATGTCATCTCCGCCTTTAGGAAAGTTAGTGACTGTGGCAATTTTAATGTTGGCTGCGTTTAGGGCCGCTAGCTTCTTTTTAGCCTGTGGAATAAAGCGCGGGTAGATACAAATGGCTGCGGTGTCACCAGCAGCACTATGTGCTTGCTCACATAGATGTTCAATATCAGCAATGGCTTCGCTATCGGTTAAGCTGGTTAAATCCATTAACGCTAGCGCTTTTTCTGCGTATGTAATTAGTGTTTGTTCGCTCACTGTAAAACTCTTTAATTATAAACTGATAAATACACCGGCAATAGCGGCGCTCATTAGGTTTGCTAAGGTTGCGGCAATCATTGCGCGAACACCTAAGCGGGCAATATCAGGGCGTCGACTTGGCGCCATAGAACCAATACCACCTAATAAAATGGCAATCGATGACAAGTTAGCAAAACCACACAAAGCAAAAGTAATGATGGCTTGTGTGGTAACACTTAAGCTTTCTTTGACTTCAATAAATTGTGCGTAAGCAAAAAATTCGTTAACGACAATTTTTTGCCCAATAAAGCTGCCTGCTTGCAGCATTTCGTCAACAGGTACACCAACGATAAACGCGATAGGAGCAAATAAATAACCTAAGATCCATTCAATTGTTAAGCCTTCAAAACCAAATAATCCGCCAATGCCTTGTACTATGCTGTTAAGTAGGGCAATTAAGGCAATAAAGGCAAGTAACATTGCACCCACATTTACCGCAAGTTTTAACCCAGATGCAGCACCCGACGCAGCGGCATCAATAACGTTCGCTGGCTTTTCTTCACCATCATTAAAGGCAACATTTTGCTCTAGTTTTTCGCGTGATTCAGTTTCTGGCATGATGATCTTGGCCATCAATAAGCCGCCAGGTGCTGCCATAAATGATGCTGCGATCAGGTATTTGAGGTCGACACCTAAACCGGCATAACCTGCTAACACAGAGCCAGCGACCGAGGCTAAACCGCCAACCATAATGGCGAATAGCTCAGAGTTACTCATATTTTTAATGTATGGACGAACGACTAGAGGTGCTTCGGTTTGCCCAACAAAAATATTTGCTGTTGCAGATAAAGACTCAGGCTTACTGGTGTTGAGTAACTTTTGTAGGCCACCACCAATGACCTTAATCACTTGCTGCATAATGTTTAAGTAATAAAGTACGGCAATCAGCGAGGAGAAGAAGATAATGACAGGTAAAACACGAACAGCAAAAACAAAACCGACACCATTTTCAAACATGGCGTCAGTACCTAGCCCGCCGAATAAGAAGTCGATACCGGTTTTCGCTGAATCAATCACATGTTGAACGCCATTTGACATCGATGCTAAAACATCTTTACCAAATGGAATGTAAAGTACAAAAGCACCAAGCAACACTTGTAAACCGAAAGCCAAGCTGACCGTTCGCCAATTAATGTCTCGACGTTTGTATGACAGTGCATAGGCAATTGCGAGCAGCGCAATAATACCCAGCACGCCACGCAGTGCTGTTAAATCCATATATTCCTCTAATTATTGTTATAGGTAAGTTGGCGAATCTTGGCTTTTAATACTTCTATTGCCATTCTGTTTTTTCCGCCACGGGTTATGACAATATCAGCATGAGCTTTAGCCGGCTCAATAAACTGATAATACATAGGTCTTACTGTTTCCAGATATTGGTTAGTAATTGAATCAATGCTGCGACCGCGCTCTTGAGTGTCTCGCTTAATACGACGAATCAAGCAAATATCCAATGGCGTGTCCATGTACACTTTAATGTCAAAACTTGAACGAAGTTGTTCATTAGTCAGTAACATAATCCCTTCAATCAAGATAATTTTGGTTGGATTGATCGTTACTGTTTCTGCTGTACGGGTATGGGTTTTATAGCAATAGGTAGGGCACTCAATTGCTTTACCTGCAGTTAAATCGCTTAAATGTTGATGTAATAACTCATGTTCAAACGCATTTGGATGATCGTAGTTGGTACGAATACGCTCTTCCATAGGCAAATCATCTTGCGCTCGGTAATAAGAGTCTTCCTTGATAATAGAGATACCTTGCTCTCCTAGCTCAGGTAATAGTTCATCATATATGGTTTGAGCAAAAAGTGTTTTGCCTGAGGCCGATGCACCAACAACAGCGATAATAGTTGGTTTTGCTAATTGATCAGCATTCACTTGGTTAGAAATCCCACTAAAAAGAAAGTTTATGGCAGCTATAAAAACTACTCTGTTAATTGTCGCGTATTTTGACGCTTTTTTCTCAATTTTGATAGAGCTTGAAGCGTCTGTTATCAAATTCGAACAACTATTTTGTCATTTTGATTGAAAACTAAGCGATTAGCGCAATATTAAACTTGTCTTTGCTTAAAAAGCTGATAAATTACCACATCCTGACCAAACGGTCATGTTTATTTGGTTTTATTAAGTGAAATTTAAAGCAAGACTGGCTGCTTTAAACTAAACACATTTTATTAATGTTTATCTTCGAAACGGATATAATTTAAACATTAAATTTCTTTAATGCCCATGTTTGGGATTTAACACAAAGTTGAGGTTGTAATGGCGCGCGTCATTTTAATGGTCATTGATGGTTTTGGTGTAGGTCATGCACCTGATGCTGAAAAATTTGGTGATGTAAGTGCTAATACATTTGCTAATTTAGCGCGTGAATTTGAGGCACAAGAAGGGCGTCCATTACATTTACCTCAATTGGCGAGTATGGGCTTGCTAGAACTGGCAGAGCAAGCAAGTGGTACTCAAGTAAACCACGCACCGGTTGAACAAATTAACGGTGCCTATGGTTACGCTGCGGAATTAAGTACTGGTAAAGACACGCCATCAGGTCACTGGGAAATGGCAGGTGTACCCGTACTTTTTGATTGGGGCTATTTTAGTGATAAGCAAAATAGCTTCTCTGCTGAGTTAATGGCAAAAATTAATGAAGCGACAGGTTTTGAAGGCATGTTAGGTAACTGTCATGCCTCGGGTACTGTGATTATTGAACAGCTTGGTGAAGAGCACGTTAAAACTGGCTTACCTATTTGTTACACCAGTGCTGACAGCGTCTTCCAAGTGGCTGCACATGAAGAGCATTTTGGCTTAGACAACTTATATAAGTACTGTGAAACAGTACAAAAAATTGTTGAACCAATGAATATTGGTCGTGTTATTGCTCGTCCGTTTGTTGGCGATGATGCAAAATCATTTACACGCACAGGTAATCGTCGCGATTATTCTATTTTACCACCGGCACCAACTATGCTTGATAACATTACTAATGCAGGCGGTACGGTAATTAGTGTTGGTAAGATTGCTGACATCTACGCCCACCAAGGTATTTCAATTAAAACAAAAGCAACGGGAATTGATGCATTAACAGACGCTACGATTGAGCATATCAATACTGCAGAAGACAATTCATTAATCTTCACTAACTTAGTGAATTTTGACCAAGACTTCGGTCATCGTCGTGATCCTGTTGGATACGGTAAAGCGCTTGAAGCGTTTGATAAACGCATTGTGGAGATAAAAGCGGCAATGCAACCGGATGATTTGCTCGTTTTTTCAGCAGATCATGGTTGTGACCCCACTTGGCAGGGTACAGATCATACTCGCGAATATGTGCCAGTACTTGCTTATCATTCTTCGATAAAGTCAGTAAATTTGGGCGAAAGAACAACATTTGCTGATATTGGCCAAACAATAGTTGAAATATTTGAGGTCAAAAAACTTTCCTACGGGACAAGTTTTTTAGACGAATTAAAATTTAGCTAGTAGAATGTTTACTCGAAGTCGGGGCTCGCGCACAAAAAAATAACAGCTAGTCCCGTTTTTGCTTATTACTTACGCAACCTTCGGGAGAATATAATGAAACTGTTGAAGCAGTCTTCACTCGCACTTTGTGTGCATGCCGCTCTTTTTTCCACCACTGCGATTAGTTTTAATGCTCAAGCTGAAGAAGCAGAAGCAGAAAAAGTCGTTGGTGTTGAAGTTATTGAAGTAACCGCTCGTAAAAGAACTGAAAACGTAAAAGACGTTCCAATTGCGGTATCAGCATTAACGCCTAAAAAACTAGAAGTGTTAGGTTCATCTGGTATGGATGTACGTGCACTTTCAGGTAAAGTACCAAGTCTACTTATCGAATCTTCTTTCGGTCGTACTTTCCCGCGTTTTTATATTCGTGGTTTAGGTAACACGGATTTTGATTTACTAGCCTCTCAACCTGTTTCTTTAGTTTACGATGATGTAGTACTAGAAAACGCATTAACTAAAGGTATGCCAATGTTTGACATTGAGCGTGTTGAAGTTTTGCGTGGTCCACAAGGTACACTTTTCGGTCGTAACACGACTGCTGGTATTGTTAAAGTTCAATCTAAAAAGCCAACGCAAGATTTTGACGCTAACGTGTCTGCATCATACGGTACCTATGGTTCAACAGACCTACGCTTAGCAGTAGGTGGCGGTTTAACTGATACATTATCTGGTCGTATTGCACTTCTTCAACAAGATCGTGACGATTACATCGACAACGAAGCGCCTGGTTTTGAAGCTAAAGATCAGCTAGGTGGCTACAGCGAAACTGCTGGTCGTGTTCAGTTACTTTGGGAGCCAAACGACGAATTTAGTGCGTTGTTTAACTACCACTTCCGCGATGCTGAAGCAGATGCTCGTATTTTCCGCGCTAACATCATCAAGCCAGGTACTAATGACCTGATTGACGGTTTTGATCGTGACACTGTTTTCCAAGATGCGGCAAGCCGTAACGAGCAAACAGTTGACATGAAAGGCGCAAGCTTAAAGCTTGAGTACGACATGGGCGATCACACACTAACTTCAGTTAGTGGTTATGAGTCTGCAGAAATTTTCTCTGTTGGCGATATCGATGGTGGTTACGGCGCTGCGTTCTTACCTAGCGGTTCTGGCCCAGGTGTTATTCCATTCCCATCAGAAACTGGCGCAAGAATGCCAGATCACAAGCAATTAACGCAAGAACTTCGTATTTCAAGCAATGAGCTTGGCAAGTTAGATTACCAATTTGGTTTATTCTACTTTGACGAAGACTTAACCATTAATAACTTAAGTTTCGACACCTTAGGTGGCGGCGCGCAAAATGGTATTGCTGTTCAAAACATGGAAACTACAGCATGGGCAGTATTCGCTTCTGTTGATTACGAAATTTCTGACCGTGTAAATGTTAACGGTGGTATTCGTTACTCTGACGACGAGCGTGAGTGGGATGGTACTTTAGTACAATCTCCATTTGGCGCACCAGGTTTTAGCGAAGCAACAAGTGTTGATGACTCACAAGTTTCAGGTGACTTAAGCGTTAACTACCGTTACAGCGATGAGACTAACTTATACGCACGTATCGCTCGTGGTTACCGTGCACCTAGTATCCAAGGTCGTAACTTATTGTTCTCTGGTAATGCAACAACAGCTGATTCAGAAACAGTTGCGTCAATCGAAACTGGTTTCAAATCAACAACTGCTGACAGAATGGGTCGTTTAGACGGTTCTGTATTCTACTACGAAGTTAGCGATCAACAGTTAACTGCAGTTGGTGGTACTGGCAACTTAGCATCACTATTAAATGCAGACAAAGCGGTAGGTTACGGTTTTGAATTAGACGGTGAATACTTTATCACTGCTGATTTAGTTGTTGCTGGTAGCTTGAGCTACAACAACACTGAAATTCAACAAAGCGATTTAGGTGTAGCACCTTGTGGCGCAAACTGTACTGTTAAAGATCCAATTAACGATCAAGGTTTCGCGCTAATTGATGGTAACTCATTACCGCAATCTCCTGAGTGGATCAGCAACTTATCTGTTCGTTGGTCTAAAGAGCTCGGCGAAGGTGAGCTATACGTTTACTCAGATTGGTCATACCGTAGTGAAGTAAACTTCTTCTTATACGAGTCTGTTGAATTTGAAGGCGATGCATTACTTGAAGGTGGTGTTCGTGTAGGTTACGAATGGTACGGTGACGACGCAGACTACGAAGTAGCTGTTTTCGGTCGTAACATTACTGACGAAGAGCAACTAACTGGTGCAATCGACTTTAACAACTTAACTGGTTACATCAACGAAGGTCGCTTCTGGGGTGTTGAGTTTAAAGCGAACTTCTTCTAAGTTTTACATTACTTAGTTGAGTCACTTTAACGTTTGATAGTTTGTGTTCATAGTTCTTTGGACACAAACTTAAATTAAAAGTAAAAGTGCTCTAGATATACAAAAAAAAGCCGAACATTTAGTTCGGCTTTTTTATTTGCTAACTTTTTATGTGTCAACTTTACACGTGCTAACTTATGTTAGTTAAAAAGGTTTAGTCAAAGACTAAACCGATTTTATCAATTAAAGTACGCTTTCCAGTGTTAATTCCATCATATCTTTGAAGGTGTTTTCACGTTCATCAGCCGTGGTTTCTTCACCTGTTTTGATGTGATCGCTAACGGTTAATACGGTTAATGCTTTTTTACCGTACTCTGCTGCAACACCGTAAAGGCCTGCTGCTTCCATTTCTACGGCTAAAATGCCTAAGTTTTCCATTTTAGCGAACATTTCTGGTTTTGGTGTGTAAAACAAATCAGCAGTAAAAATGTTACCAACGTGAACATCTTTACCTAGCTTCTCAGCTGTATCTACAACATTTTTCAATAAACCAAAATCAGCAGTTGCTGCAAAGTCACAATTGTCTAGGCGATTGCGGTTTACATTTGAATCCGTGCTTGCTGCCATACCAACAACAATATCACGAACCTTAATATCGTCACGAACTGCGCCACATGAGCCAATACGAATAATTTTTTCTACGCCGTATTCTTTGTATAGTTCGGTCGCGTAAATTGAAATTGATGGAATGCCCATACCAGAGCCCATCACAGAAACTCGCTTGCCTTTGTATGTGCCGGTAAAACCGAACATGTTACGTACTCGAGTGACGCATTTTACGTCTTCTAAGAAATTGTCTGCAATAAACTTGGCGCGTAGTGGGTCGCCAGGCATTAGTACTGTTTCGGCGAAGTCGCCGACAGCAGCTTCAATATGTGGTGTTGCCATAATAAAACCTTGTGTTGATGAGGTTTCAGTAAGTTTCAAGCCAGAATCGGTTCTGCTATCAAGGATTTTTTACTGAAGCGTTTAAAAAATAATAATGTGCTTTGTTATTTGTTAGCTAAAGAATCGTTCGACAATCCAGTGATAGCCAACGCTGCCTAAGTAAATACCAAAAATACCTACGATGCCTGAAATTACTGGTGGTGCAGGTAATGGTAGCTTAAACAGGGAAAAAATTACCCCAACTAAAGCACCTGTGCCTAAAGATAAAAGCACTTCACTCATAAATGCTCCTTAGCGCATAGTTTACTTTGTACGCAGTGCTCGCTTTTCACTGTCAGAAAGAAAACTCATGGTAATGGCGTTTTCTTGCAGTTTGGTGAACTGCTCAGTGGAAAAATCAAACAACTGCTTCGCTAACTCGAACTCATGCTTAATCTCTATTCCTTCAACAGCTGGATCGTCAGTGTTCAAACACACTAAGTTACCATTTGCTAAGAAAGTAGTAACAGGGTGTTGACGTAAATCAGTGACCGTACCTGTTTGAAAATTAGACGTCAGGCAAGATTCGAGGCCGATATTATACTTGGCCATATGGTCAAGTAAATCTTTATCTTGATAACTATTCACGCCATGGCCAATTCTTTCAGCACCTAATAGGTTGATTGCTTGCCAAACGCTCTCTGGGCCTTGGGCTTCACCCGCATGCACGGTAATGCGCATGTCCGCGTTACGCGCTTGTTTAAATAAATCAACAAACATTTCGCAAGGAAAATTGGTTTCATCACCAGCCAGATCAATGCCGGTAATGTGTTGCTTATGAGTAAGTAAGGCGTTTAACTCAGTTGTACAGTGTTCAATGCCAAAGGTGCGACTAAGGATACCGAGTAAATTAATTTGAATGTCGTAATCTTGTTGGCCTGATTTAATACCATCGACGACAGCAGCAACAACGTCTGCCACCGGTAGGTTATTGGTCATTGCCATATAAAAAGGAGAAAACCTAAGTTCGGCGTAACTCAATCCTGCATTGTAAGCATCTTCAACATTTTCATAAGCAACGCGTTTTACGTCATCTAATGACGTTAGCACTTTTACACCCCAATCCAATTTAGCTAGGAACGAGAGTAAATCAGGTTCACTTTCTTGGATTTGTACATGAGGTAAAAAGTCTTGGAGGTTTGCGGCAGGCAACTGAATATTGTTTTGCTGAGCAAGTTCCCAAGTGGTTTGCGGACGAATGTTACCATCGAGATGGCGATGCAGATCAATAAGTGGCAGGTTTGGGTTGTAGCTGGTCATATTTTCCTTATTTTTATCAGTACTTAATAGGTACGTAAGTGTACTTGGCTATGGCTTAGCAAAAGATGATTATAGGCTGCTAATTAGCCAGTCTGTTATGCAAGTTGCAATTGCTCAACATTATACCGCTTTTTTCGTAGTGAATGGGGGATTTTCGTTTGGTTATTGCAGTTATTCCTGCTAGATTAACTGCGGGATTAATTATTTAGGCGTCTAGACGTAGAAATAGTAATTAAAATAGACAAAGACGTTAAACAAAAGTTTGTTTCAAACAAAGCAAACGTTAAGTAGTAAGAGAATACACATGTACCAAACCGACGATATCCGCATTAATAAAATCAAAGAGTTATTACCACCAGTAGCGTTAATCGAACGATTTCCAGCTACCGAGCAAGCGTCGGCAACGGTATTTGAGGGCCGACAAGCGATAAGCAATATTTTTAATGGTAAAGATGACCGTTTACTTGTCGTTATTGGTCCATGTTCTATTCATGATACAAAAGCGGCAATTGAATACGGCCAAAGATTAGTTAAGCTTCGCGAAAAGTATAAAGCTAATCTTGAAATTGTGATGCGAGTTTATTTTGAAAAACCGCGCACAACGGTTGGTTGGAAAGGTCTTATTAACGATCCTTACCTCGATAACAGTTTTAAGTTAAACGACGGCCTACGCATGGGGCGAAAGTTGTTGCTTGATCTTAATGATATGGGTTTACCTACTGCCGGTGAATTCTTAGATATGATCACCCCGCAATACATGGCCGACTTTATGTGTTGGGGAGCCATTGGTGCTCGTACTACAGAAAGTCAAGTTCACCGCGAATTAGCTTCTGGCCTGTCGTGTCCAGTTGGCTTTAAAAACGGTACCGATGGCACTATTAAAGTTGCTGTTGACGCCGTTGGCGCAGCAAGTGCTTCACACCACTTCTTGTCAGTGACTAAATACGGCCACTCAGCCATTGTTGAAACTGCAGGTAACCCTGACTGTCATATCATCTTGCGTGGCGGTAAAGAGACTAATTACGACAAAGACAGCGTCAAAGAGGTAACAGACCAACTAGCGAGTGCTAAACTAAACACTAAAATCATGATTGATTTTAGTCATGCTAATAGCAAGAAAAAGTTTGAAAATCAGATGCTAGTGAGCGATGACGTCGCTGCACAAATTGCTCAAGGTAACCAAGACATTTTTGGTGTTATGGTAGAAAGTCATTTAGTCGAAGGTCGTCAAGACTTAGTTGATGGTAAAGCTGCTAACTATGGTCAAAGTATTACTGATGCTTGCATCGGTTGGGAAGACACTGAAAAGCTGCTTGCTCAACTAAATGATGCGGTTGCAACCCGTAACAAATAGATTGCCAGTTTTTATTTGTAAACAATAACATTTACTATCTCCAAAAAGCCGCTAACTTGAACAGATAGCGGCTTTTTTTGTGCTTGTCTAATAATTCTGCGATAGTGTGCACAGGCTTTAATCGTTAAATACATAGGTATATGGATCAGTTAATTAATCAAGTTATTAGCCAAGTAAATAGTGTGGTGCTAGGCAAAGACAAAGAGGTTCGCCTTGCAGTAGCGTGTTTGTTAGCTAAAGGGCATCTGTTAATTGAAGATTTGCCGGGCATGGGGAAAACCACGCTTGCTCAAGTATTAGCTAAAGTATTTGGCTTAAGTTACCAACGTTGCCAATTTACCAGTGACATGCTGCCATCCGATGTGACGGGTATTTCTATTTTTGACGCTGAGCAAAAGCAATTTGTACTTCATCATGGTCCTATATTTAACCAACTGGTGCTCGCCGATGAAATTAATCGGGCAAGCCCTAAAACACAATCAGCACTTTTGGAAGCGATGGAAGAGCATCAAGTGAGCATTGATGGTGTTACTCATGAATTACCTTCGCCATTTTTTGTGATCGCAACTCAAAACCCACTATTTCATGCAGGTACAAACCCATTGCCCGAGTCTCAGCTTGATCGATTTATGATGCGCTTATCACTTGGTTTTCCAGATGTTGAAGCAGAAAAACAAATATTGCTAGGGGAAGGGTTAAAACAAAAAGTCGAACAAGCGGATTGTGTACTCAACCATCAGCAACTAGCTGATATCCAAAAAGCGGTCAATGAAGTGAGTGTGTCGGAAGCTGTTCTGGAATATATTATCGCGCTCAGTCATGTATCACGCTCAAGTGATTTTAATGCCAATCCTTTATCACCTCGCGCAGGCAAAGCATTGCTCAATGCAGCTAAAGCTTGGGCTTTTATTCATCAACGTAGTTACCTATTACCTGAAGATGTTCAAGCGGTTTTTACTAGCGTATGTGAACATAGATTAGATGCAGGTGTCACTGAGTTGGCGCGCGATGGCGGTTTAGCGTTAGAAGTAATGAAAAAAGTAGATGTACTATCACCATTATCGTGACCGTATCAGTAAGCATTATTCGTTAGTGTCAAAGATCAGGTTATTAAATTGGTGTTGCGACTAATGAAAAGTTTAAACCAAGTTGATTAATCCCCCTTGTTAATTAATAGCTTGAGTTGATCAATAAGCGTAGCTAGATGATAAATACCTTTAAACAATACTGGGCAAATAAGTTCATTCAATGGCTGACAGTACGAGTGCCTGTTGCAAGCGAATTTGAATTATCTAATCGTAATATCTTTATTTTTCCTACTCGTTTTGGCTTAGTTTATATCCTTGTTTTATTGATACTTTTCTTGCTTGGGACGAATTATCAAAACAATGTCATTATTTTGCTAAGCTACTTAATGGGCAGCTTTTTTATTACGGTAAAACTGACTGCTTTTTTTAATTTAAAAGGCTTAGTGATACGAGCAGAGCGCTATGCACAGGGCTTTCAAGGGCAAGATATACCGGTAAAAATAACGCTTGATGCCAACTCAGCAAAACATGGCTTGACGCTCGGGTTTAAAGATCAATCAACCACACAGGTTAAATACGCAGGTAAAACATCAAATTCAAACCCTAAAGACCGTCAAACAGAGGTCACTATTTACTTTCATGCAAACAAGCGCGGCATCATCTCACCTGGTCGTGTAAAGATCTTAAGCGAACATGCGTTTGGTCTGTTTCGGGTTTGGTCTTGGCTAGACTTTGGTCATGAGCTAGTGGTTTATCCTCACCCTAAAGCGATAGCCAGTAAACATTTATTGGAGATGCCAAGCGTGGCGGAAGATGGTGAGCTGGCAGTGAGTCACCGTGACGGTGATGAGTTTAAAGAATTAGCATCATTCAAACCTGGCGAGTCAATGTCGCGTGTCGCATGGAAACAGTTAGCACGTGGGCAAGGTAAACTCACTAAACACTACCACCAATTAACTGGGCAACGGCGACATTTGTCTTTAGACATGCTACCACCGGTATCAATAGAGCAAAAACTGTCCTATTTATGTTACTTGGTGTTGCAATATAGCCAAGCCAGTTACTCTTTTGGCTTGTCACTTACACAAAAGCATATTAACGCCGATCACGGTGAACAACATAAGCAGCAGTGCTTACGCGCATTAGCTGAGTTTATTGGGTAGTGGCTAATGTTGGATTCAAACATCAAAACTAACGCCAACAAACGACCAAAAAATTTAGCGCAACTTGTGAATGAAAAGCGCGTGAATTTTTCGGTATTTGATTTTAAAAATCGCTCAGGTGCAGAGCATTATCAGTTAAGTTTACTTAATTGCTGGCTACTGTTGTTAGTTCAAACCTTAACATTAGCCTTGTTCGTTACCGAGTTAACAACTTGGATGCTAGCACTTATCGCACTAAGTCTATTATGGCAAGTTGCACGAATTAGCACAGCTAAACATCAAGCTAGTCGTTTAGCTAGAGGTCAGGTTAAGCAAGGAAAAATACAAGCAACGCCTCGACTGATTGTTGCATTATTTGCTTTAACTGGTGCGGGGATCATTATTCTTAACGGTCAGTCGTTAGGGCTGCTGTCAAGCATGGTGCACTTAATTTGCTTTGCTTATGCCATCAAAGCTTTTGAAATTCGTAAGCGGGCTGACTTCTTTCAACTGATTCTCATTGGTCTTTTTTTACATGCATGCGCATTAATTTTTACGCAAAACATTTGGTTCGCAGCCCTTGTTGTCATGTTAGTAACCTTAAATTTCGCGTTGTTATACCGAGTCTTTGCCAGCGCTATTGGCATCCCTATCGCTTATCGCGAAACGGGTAAGCTGCTATTGCTAAGTATTCCACTTGCCGTTGCGCTATTTGTTTTTTTCCCGCGTTTGTCACCATTTTGGCAAGTACCGCTAGCAAATACGGCTAAAACTGGTTTAGGTAGTGATGTAAGGCCTGGTGATATTGCGAAACTCGCGTTGTCAGATGAGTTGGCATTTCGTGTCCAGTTTGAAGGCGCTGTACCCGCCAAAACACAAATGTATTGGCGCGCGATGACTATGCCATTTTATAACGGTCAACGATGGAGCCGAAGCCAAAATAACAAACCACCGCTTTATTTGGCCAGTGAGCCTGAATATGAGATATCTTCGGATGATCGGCGCGCTTACACTTATCAAGTGATGGCAGAGCAAAGCAATCAGCATTGGCTATTTGCCCTAGATACAGCTTTGGCGCCGGGAAACGATGCTAGGCAGCTTAACGATTTTTCGCTAATTAATAATCAGCCATTAACCAAAACAAAATCTTATCAGGTAACTAGTTTTCCGAATGCGATACGTGAGCCCGAAATGTCTGAGGCATTTCAACGTTTCTATAAGCGCATACCTGATGATGCTAACCCGCAATTACAAGCGCTAGGACGCGAGCTGGCAGCGCAATACCAAAATCCGCAAGCGCTTATCAATCATGTCTTAGCGCAATTTCGAGAGCAAGCGTATTTCTATACGCTAAGCCCGCCGTTACTTTCGAATAACAGCCTTGACCAGTTTTATTTTGATACCCGATCAGGTTTTTGTGAGCATTATGCGAGCAGTTTCGCTTTTTTAATGCGCTCAGCGGGTATCCCCGCGAGATTAGTAACCGGATATTTAGGTGGGGAACGCAATGAACAGGGTAATTATTACGCAATTTATCAATATGATGCACACGCGTGGACAGAAGTTTGGCTTGAAGGGCGTGGTTGGGTAGCGGTTGATCCAACGTCTGCGGTAAGTCCAGATAGGGTCAGTGATAATATGGCTGATGCCCTTAGGGAGCAACGAATTAATTTAGCAGGCGCATTTAGTTGGCAAGCATTTTCAAGTGCCGCGTGGTTAGCCAATATTCGCATGCAAATAGAAGCAATAGATTACCAATGGAATCGCTTGGTACTGAGTTACAGTGTGGATAAGCAATCACGTTTTCTTCGCGAATTACTCGGTAGCGGCAGTTTTTGGAAATCAACCGCCATTGTGATGAGTGTGTTTCTATTAATGTTTTTACTGCTCTGGTTGCGGGGTATATATCAGCAACCATCAGTTAAATTGCCTCGCTGGCAACGGCAGTTTAACAAGTTGTTAGTGAAATTAGCCGAGCAGCAAGGTGTTGAACGAGCGCCGCATCAGGTACCTAACAGTCTAGTACCGCTAATTGCGGCTCATCATAATGAAGCGAGTGTCTTGTTCGCTAAGCTTTGTCAGTTACATGATCTTCTTAGTTATCAAACGCTGTCTCGAGATGAATTTAAAACGCAGGAAAAATTGTTTATTCAGACTTGTCGCGAGTGTAACAAAGCGCTTGGCTAGATGTTTAGTTGAAGGGCTAGCTAAGCGCAGAGCCAAGCCTTTAAGGGTAAAGCGTTTGTTATGGCGAATATTGATGACGGTGCGTTTGGCATTGCTTTAATAATTGTATAAATTCTTCGCCGCTTCGGTCTAATGCAGACAGTGGTAAATACACATGATAGCCATACGCTTTTGCAAGTGCTTGCGTGTGGTGCATGTATAACGCAATTGGCCCTTTAAGTAAGTCGTGATGATGCTTATAAGGGGAAAAATTAATTTGTGCTTGTTCAATAGTTAACAGTGATTGCGTTATTGCCATGGTTAACAATGGTCGCTGCTCATGAGGAAGTCGGCTTGCCAGCCTTGGGGTAATTGATTCAACTAAACTGTCGCAATTGCTTAGCCTGATGCCTATGTAGGGTAAAATTCGGCGGTCTAAACCAACTTGCACATTGAGTTGGTCAAAACGCAATACATCAGTCCACGGCAGTTTCCAACCACCATATTTGTGCGAAAACTTGATGCCTTGCGGCGATATTAACAAGCTGTACTCAGGTTCAAATCGCTTTGTTAAGCCAATAAATAAAGTCACTAAACTTGCTAGTAATAACAAGGTGAACACTAGCCTTAACTCACTCCAAAAGTGATGGCTAATGGCTATTGTTACGAGTAAACCTATGACCCCGACTAGGGTTAAAAACTGCCCATGATTGTTGGCTATCGGTTTAATTTTTATTTCTGGCATAAATTGCGAATAAATTCAAAAAACTAAGGTTAAATTAACAAAGCAATTAGCGATTAGCACTTATTTTTGGCTTGTCGCCGAGTTATTTTCTGACTAACTTTAAAGGTGTAGCAGTAGTAACAGGAGCTTAGTTATGCATTTGCACACCAGTACTCATACGGACCATGATTATGCGCGGATGATTGCTTTTTTAAGTTATATCACGATTGTTGGTTGGCTCATTGCCATTGTCCTTTATGGGCAAAACAAGCAAGGTATTAACAAACGCCAATTTACCAGTTTTCATTTACGTCAATCTCTAGGGCTCATTATTACAGCAGCTGTTTTGTCCTTTATTCCTTTGATTGGTTGGATGATGAATCTAGTTGTCGCCGTATTTTGGCTGATTAGTGCTTTTTATGCGTTTAAAGGGGAGTATTATCGGGTGCCTTGGCTCGGTAATGAATATCAAAATCATTTGCGCTTTATCACCTAGTATAAGCACTTAGTAAAATTACTTAGTACAAGCTCGAAGTGTAAGCGTACAGGCTCAGCATAGATTAACGCCATTTGCCCTAGGTACATTAGTTGCACCAGTTTAATAAAGGATTTAATCAAAAATTGGGCAAACAAACATTCCAACCAAAATTACACTAGTGTTAGCAGGGAGCGTGTGATTAAATTTGATCATCATCGGTTACCTGCGATAACACATTGATTTATATCTATCCTGCTAACAAAATGGAAAATTTGTTAGCGCTGTTTAACAAAATCCAACAAGTTTCTCCGCTCTCTCTTTTTGAACAAGAGCACATCATTGTCCAAAACGCTGGTATGCAACACTGGCTTAATATGTCGATTGCCCAGTCGCGTGGCATTTCCATGAATATCGAATTTGCATTGCCTGCCCAGTATCTATGGAAATTGTTGAGAAAAATAGCCAGTGAAGATGAAGTGCCAGAGCAGTCTTTGTATTCACGAGAAGTGCTGGTATGGCGAATTTACCAGTTACTAAGTGACGATATCATTGCGTTAGATCCCACGTTTGAACAGGCAACACAATACTGGCAAGCAAGCAGCAATGCTAGCGAACAACAGCAAAAACGCTATCAACTGGCGATGAAAGTTGCTGACTTATACGAGCAATACCTCATTTTTAGACCCAATTGGATAGACAATTGGAGCCAACAAGACTTTGTCTTTGCTGATGAAGATAATGTTTCAGACGATACCACAAAGCAAACCTATTATTGGCAAGGGAAGCTTTGGTATTTGTTGCAACAACGTCAAGAATATAACCCTGTTGCTTTGATGTCTGCAGCAGCGCAGCGAATTGAAGAAAAGGCAGGGCAGTTACCTAAGCGTGTTTCGTTTTTTGGCATTAATGCACTGCCACCAATGTGGATAAACTTTTTAGAGATGCTAGGTGAGCATATCGATATCCACTTTTTTCACCTCAACCCTTGTGCTGATTATTGGGGTGATATTCAAACAGAAAAGCAATTTGTTAAACAGTTGTTTGATGAGCGCCTAAACCAATGGACCAATGAAGTTGAAAACCTTGCTAGTGCTGTTGGTAACCCGTTACTCGCCAACTGGGGGCAGCAAGGTCGTGAGTTTTTAGCTCAGCTACAACAAGTTAGTACCGTCAATATTGATGTTTATGAGCAGCACACACCAGATGAACAGTTTGTCGATAACGTTAAAGGCTTGCCATTACTAACATATTTACAACAAGATGTGCTGAATTTAGCTGACGCAAGACAAGCGCCGAGTCAATTGGTAGATGACAGTTTAACTGTGACTAGCTGTCACAGTGCGTTTCGGGAAGTGCAGGCCCTGCATGATTGGTTATTGCATCAGTTAAACCAAGACCCTTCGCTAACACCAAAAGATATTTTGGTGATGTGTCCAGAAATAGAACAATATGCACCATTTGTTCATGCGGTATTTACCCGAGACTGGCAAGATCTTGCGGATGATGTTCCGCCACTTCCATGCTCGATAGCCGATCGCAACGTGCACAATGCTGATCCGCTAATTGCTACATTTGTAGATTTACTCACGCTGCCCGATAGCCGTTTTCACGTAACCTCTATTATCGCAATGTTGCGTCTTGAAGCCGTGCAGCAACAGTTTAACTTAACCAGTGAAGACGTTGTTAAACTAAGCGCTTGGCTAGAACATGCTGCCGTTCATTGGGGACTATCGAAGAATCACAAAGAACAGGTGCTTGGTGCTAGTGGCTTAACCGATGCATTTACTTGGCAACAAGGCTTGAGCAAATTATTGCAAGGTTTTGCTTATGGTGATGAATTAATGGTTGCTGGCGAACAATTACTCCTGCCAGATGTTGAAGGCCAAGACGCCTTTATTCTTGGGCAGCTAATGCTATTTCTTGAGCATTTAGCAGACAGTAGTCAACAATTAAGCCAACCTAAAACACCTGAAAAATGGCAACAATATCTCGCAGAGTTAGTTGCTGAACTTTATCACCCAACAGCCGCACAAAACATTGATATTATTTATCAGGCACTTGGTTTACTAACCGAATATACGCACACCGCCGAATTTAACCAAGCGTTTAGCACAGGTAAAGGTGTACCAGAAACACTGGATTTACTTGTTATACGTGAATTCTTAACCGCTCACTTTTCAACGCCAGATACTGGCCGACAATTTATGATCGGGCAAGTAACGTTTTGTTCTATGTTACCTATGCGCAGTATTCCTTTTAAAATCATTGCGGTACTTGGTCTTAACGATGGCGAGTATCCACGTCAGCGCCAACCACTGGCATTTGATTTAATGAATAGCACACCAGCCAAACTCGGTGATCGTTCAAGGCGTGGTGACGACAGATATTTATTTTTAGAAGCGCTAATTTCAGCCCGAGACAAGCTGTACCTCAGCTACCAAGGGCGAAGTGTACAAAATAACAAGGTGCGTGAACCTAGTATTATCTTACAAGAGCTTTTTGACTATCTAACGGCGGGCTATGGTTGGCAATGCGATCTGAAAACCGGCAGCCATATTCGTCAAATGCCGTTGCAAGCATTTAGTTTAGATAACTATCGCGGCCCATATCCAAGTTTCGATGCCCATTGGCTTAAATTGGGCTTAGGCAATACAACTAAAGTTGAAGATACTGTACCTTCAAGCCTTGTCGGTAAATGGGATGTTACTGGTGAAAGCGAGAACAGCAAAGACGACAGCGAGCAAATGCTGCAACTGTTAGAAGAGGGCATTGAAATCGAGTTAAACGATTTGATTCGCTTCTATCAACACCCGAGTCGTTGGTACGCGCAACGGGTATTAGGCATTTATTATGAACAAACAGAGCCAGCACCAAGTGATGTTGAGCAGTTTAGTTATGACCGTTTAGCAAGTTATCAGTTAAAACAAGCGCTATTAACGGCGAGCTTATCTGAATCTAGTGAATTAGCGAACGAGGAAAAAGCGGAAGCGTTAACTAAAAAGTTAAATGATGTAAGAACACAAGCAAGGCTCTCTGGTCGATTTGCTGACACGCCACTCACCGCCCAGTTGTTTGATAAGTGGCAAGAAGATAACGATGTGTTTAGCCAAGCGATTATTGACGCAGCGCTTGGCGATACAGAGTTAACGGCTTTTTCGTTACCGACGACAATTGAGGTAACACTAGGGAAATTAAAATCCCAAGAACAAACCAAAGAAGAATCCCTAGAACAACAAAAAGTACAAACTAAGCTAAATTGCATTATCCGAGGTAGCTTGCCTACAAATGAGCAAGTCATTGGTTTTTATCGACCATCAACGGCTAAAGCCAAAGACTTATTCAGCTTATACTTGGCTCGACTCATTTCAACCATTGCTGCTGAAAAAGGACATCTTGAATTTGAGAACAAACCCGTAATTGGGCTTTATTTTGATACTAAGCAGCAAAAGGTCAGTCAGTACCTATGCCAAAATAGCCAACATGTGAGTGATGCCAAAGCACAGCTAAATAACATTGTTAATTATTATTTGCTTGGTCAGCAAAAACCTTTGTTGATCAATGCAGATATTGCGCACAAGGCGTTCAATGCGCGCAAGTTTGAACAAGCTCAACTTGAAAACTATTGGTACGATGAAAATAACATGCTCGCGCCTGGCTATGACTCGTATATGCAATTTTTCTGGCCTCAGTGCCCAGCGATTGATGACATGATGCCAATGCTCAACACCATTTATGAGCCCATGTATCAAGTGCTATCTAAATCAAAACGATAGTGAAAATGCTCTAGTTAGCGCACAGAATTTAATGAAAAGAATTTGATGTTATGAAGCTACAACCATTATTTACAGAGCACCTTCCACTGTCTGGACGACATTTAATTGAGGCCAGTGCAGGAACAGGTAAAACCTTTAACATCACGCGAATATACTTGCGGTTGTTATTGGAAAAAGGTCTAACCGTCGAACAGATTCTGGTGATGACGTTTACCAAAGATGCAACAGAAGAAATTAAAAGTCGTATAGGTCAAACATTGCGAAATACCATTGCTAAGTGGGATGAGTTAACAGCAACAGAGCCGTTTTATCAGGAAATTGCTAAAGACTTAGACAAAACAGAAGCAATGGCAAAACTGCATCGCGCCTTGTTGTTTTTGGACGATGCGGCAATTTTTACCATCCACGGTTTTTGTAAGCGGGTATTGAGCGAGTTTGCCTTTGACAGTGGCTTGTTATTTAACTTAGTCATGGAATCAAGCTGCCAAGAACAGACGTTAGAAGCGGTGCAAGATTGGTATCGTTTGATTGCGAAACAAGATCCTGATAGCTACTTAACCATCGCTGAATTTTGGCCTGAGCCTGAACAATTTGTACAAGTATTCTCTGGGGCAATTGACAAGCACCATAGTATCACTACGCCATCTACGGCAGAGCTTTGCCAGCAGATAAATGCACTAGCAGTTGATGCAGCGAATTCGCTCTCAAGCCACCAATCATTTTTGTTTGAGCATTTAGTCAACAATCAAAAAGGGGCCAAAAAAGAGGAACGTATTAGCGAGTATGAACAGTTAGCTTCGTGGCTAAACAATGCAACTACTGCTGAATTATCACAATTACTGGCAATGCCTTCAATGCCTGCAAGTTTTATTGATGGCCGCCGCTTTGGTCGTTCAAAAGCAAAAGCCGAGATTGTAGAAATCGTTTCACCAGTTAATGAATTAAAACCAGTCATTGCAGATTTAGCAGGGCAAGTTAAACGAATTCAGGCGTATGAGATTATCGCGCGCAGCCTTAAATCGATTGCTGATGCGGTGGCCGAGAAAAAACAGCGTCTAGGCCTATTAAGTTTTGACGATCTGATTGCCATTTTAGCCCAGCAACTATCGTCAGGTGACGCTGGCCGTATTTTGGCTAACAAACTTGCAAAGCAATATCCTGCGGCCATGGTTGATGAATTCCAAGATACGGACCCCAATCAATTCGATATTCTCACGAATATTTACCAAAACACTGACAATGCAGCCTTGTATTTAATTGGCGATCCCAAGCAAGCGATTTACGCGTTTCGAGGTGGTGATATTTTTACCTATTTATCGGCACGAGATTTTTGTCAGTATTTTTGGGTAATGGACACCAACTGGCGATCTAGTGCTGAAATGATCCAAGGTTATAACCGCTTGTTTTATGGCACGGCATTAGATCAGAGCGCAAAGCACATTTTTGGTAAAAACATCCCTTATTTCCCCGTAGCGGCTTCAAATACGGTTAAGCCAGTGGCGCTGGCGGATAATGATTTACCACTGCAGTTTGTACACTTTCCATTTGATGATGAATCCGCAACCGCTAAACCTGCCCAACGCGCTGAAATGGCTCAGTGGTTAGCGCAAAAAATTGCATCATTGCTCAATGACAACCAACAGCAAGTATCAGCATCAGATATTGCCATTCTAGTACGAGATGGAACAGAAGCCGACATTGTTAAACAAGCATTAACCGAACATCAGCTTGCCAGTGTTTATTTAAGCAACCGCAGTAATTTATGGCATAGCGAGCAAGCTCAACAGTTATTATTGGTGCTTAAAGCAGTGTTGTTTTTAGAGCAAGATCGCTACTTTAACGCCGGCTTGGCTTCGGGCTTGTTAGGGCATACGCCGTCAAGTTTATTGGAGCTGTCGGCAAACGAGCTAGCATGGCAAGAAGTTAAATTTTCGTTTAAGGCTATTCGTGATGAGTGGCAGTACAAAGGCTTTATTTCTGCGGCGCTCAAACTGCTCCATGAACACGTTGCAGTAAATGGCGAGCACAAAGAAAGGGCACTGACGAACTTATTACATTTGTTTGAATTACTACAAGCGGCGAGCGCTCGTTACCATCAACCGCTGGAGTTGCTTTATTGGTTTGAGCAACAAATTAGCGTCGATAGCACGGAATCAGACGCTGAACTTAGATTAGAAAGTGATGAACAGCTAATTAAAATCGTTACCCAGCATGGTTCAAAAGGGCTTGAGTATCCTATCGTTTTTGTTCCTTTTGCTTCGCGTCATAAAAATCCGAGTAAAATTGGCAATCGCAACGTTACCGTAATTGAATATCACGATGAACAAGGACAGCTTCATACCTGTTTATCTGGGAATAAACAGCAAGTTACACAAATGGCAGAAGAAGCATACGCAGAATCTATTCGCTTGCTTTATGTGGCGGTAACCAGAGCTGTGCAACGTTGTTATTTACTCGTTGCCAATTTTGATAAAGTTGAAAACTCTCCGTTGGGTAAAACCTTAACTTGGTCTGCTGATGTAGTTATAAGCGGCGAACTACAAGCCCTGTCTGAGCAGTATCCTAACGCCATAGGTTACAGTGCCATTGGACACAGTGACTTTGAAAAAAGCGCGATTGCTGATGATAAGATTGGTGAACAAAACACTGAAACTTCAGTGAAAAATAATGTGGGCGCTAATACTAACATTAACGCCTCCCCCGAACTTGCTACTTTCACCAGTAAAATCGAGCGTGACTGGTGGCTAAGTTCGTTCACCGCCTTGAGTAAAAATTTACGCCATGGTGGTGTTTCCCTGCCTGATAGGGATTTAGATCAGCCAATGGCAGTTTCAGCTCCTGGGGTTAATCGCATAGGGTTTGATTTAGCCAAAGGCGCACAAACAGGTAACTTGTTACACGATTTGCTTGAACAAGGAGACTTTCATCAAGGTGATTGGCGTAGTTTGTCTGAGGCAATGAAAATAAAATATGCTGCTTTGCTTGAGGGCTGGTCTAGCGAGGAACTTGCCGCTTGGTGTGAACAACTTGTCACTTGTGAAATCGCTGAAGATCTAAGCTTGGCGAATATCGCCCCCGGCGCAGTATTAAAAGAGCAAGAATTTTATTTTCCGATGGAACAAGCCAGCAGTCAAAAACTCGCGGTATTGGTGTATCAGCACCGACAGAGGATACTCGTACGTTCAAACTCAAGCTCACAATCCAAAGCAGTTAAACTGCCCGCTTATCAAGCATTGAAAGGGATGATGCACGGCTTTATCGATTTAATTTTCGAACACGAAGGGAAATTTTACGTTTGTGACTATAAATCAACGCACTTAGGTGACTCATTTGAACACTACCACGGTGAGGCATTGCAGCAAAACATCGCAGACAACTATTATGATTTGCAGTATTTAATCTACTGTTTGGCGCTGCATCGTTTACTAAAAAGTCGTATTGATGATTACGATCCAACGCAACACTTTGGCGGCGTATTTTATTTATATTTACGAGGTATGAACAACAAGCAAACATTGGGTGAACGTACCGGTGTATTTTTTAGTGATATTAGTAGTGAGGAACTTGATGAACTCGACGCGCTATTTTCAAACCACGTATCTTTAAACCAAGCACCTTCAAACCCAGTGCCTTCAAAACAAGTCCCAGCAAAGAGTGTTGAGCGATGAGTGCAGAAATAGATAACAATCAAAAGCAAAGCTGCCAAAGGCCGAACCGTCAAACAAAAAGCTATCGAAAGTTCTCTGAGGCAGCAGCACGAATCTCAGACATCGCGCCAATTGATTACTTTTTTGCGAACGAACTTACCACGGCGACAGCAGCGAATGAACTGACTGCTGATGAAAAAGAGGTTTGGTATCATTTGCTAATCGCGCTTAGCGCTTCAGTGCGCGATGGTCACACTTGCTTGCCGCTAATGCATGTTGCAGGTCAACAATTTGGCTTGGCCAGTGACGACAATGTAATTACTCATCATGGTTTTTCTTTTCCGAATGAAAAACAACTACACACTTTGCTCGCAAGCATTCCTTTCTTAGCGGCTTCGGAGCTAGGTGTAACTCAACCAAACATCTCAAACGCTGAAAAAGCAGAAGTAAATGTTGGTGGCACGTTAGCCGTGGTATTTGAGCACAACTGTTTGTATATGCGTCGCAACTATCAATTTGAGAAAGAACTGAAACTAGCATTAGTAGCCAAAACACAGCTAACGCTCGGTTACACGCCAGCGGCAATAACTGATGTTGTTGATTCGTTATTTCCTGAAAACGGAGCTATAGAACCTAATCAAGCTACTTGTGCAAACCATGCTAACCAAGCACGAGAAGTTGACTGGCAAAAACTAGCGGTGGCTAACAGTGTTAATAAAGGGCTTAGTATTATTGCTGGTGGTCCCGGTACAGGTAAAACCTATACGGTCACAAAATTATTGGCAGCGCTGTCAATGCTTAGTCAATCGCGATTAGACATTGCACTAGTCGCACCAACAGGTAAAGCGGCGCAGCGTTTATCTGAGTCGATTCAAAATGCCGTAACCGGTTTTCGAGGCGTTATCGCAGACAATGTGCTTGATGTTATTCCAAGCAAAGCACAAACACTGCACCGTTTGCTAGGGGTGATCCCAAATCAAGTGAATTTTCGAAAAGGAAGCGATAACCCCTTAGATTACGACGTCATTATTATTGATGAAGTCTCAATGGTGGATTTGCCGCTTATGACTAGGCTATTTCGGGTAATCCCAGCTAAGTGCCAAGTGGTAATGCTAGGGGACGCCGATCAATTGCCTTCTGTTGCACTTGGCTCGGTATTAGCTGATATTGCGGTTAGGCCTCACCTTGGTTATAGCAAAGCAAACCTTAACTACCTAGCAAAAGCATGCCAACTATCGAGCGAACAAGCTAAGCAATTACCAAAAGCAAAAAAACAGGTTGCTGATCATTTATCAATGTTGCTTAAGAGCCGTCGATTTGACGGTGAAGGCGCCATCGGTAATATCGCGATGGCAACAATTGCGGGTGAAGCGCTGCAAAGTTGGCAGTATATTAGTGTTAACAGCACAAGTCGTGACGATATTACGTTATTGCCACCTGTGATGACTCAATGGCTTAATCAGTATGTTAAACGCTACTATCAGCCAGTATTGGAGGCTGAAAACATTACACAAGCATTTGAGCGAATGAGTCAGTTTCGTATTTTGTGTGCCACAAGAGTTGGAAACGAAGGTGTTGAGGTAATTAATCAGCAAATAATCTCGCTGTTAAAAGGCAGTTACCAGCAAGATAAATTGTTCCATGGCTTACCTATTATGATCAATGAAAACCATTACGGGCTTGGGCTGTACAATGGTGATATTGGTATTATTTGGAAAAATGCGCAGGGGCATTTAGTAGCGTATTTCGAGGATACTGCGGTAAGTGAAGGAGGCGTATCTTCGAAAAACCAGACGCCTGGTTTCAAAACTATTATTCCGTCTCGTTTACCGAGTTTTGAACCTGTCTTTGCCATGACCATTCATAAAACACAGGGCAGTGAATTTGAACACGTTGCAATGGTTCTGCCCAGTAAAGCTGATAATCAGCTACTGACGCGTGAACTAATTTATACTGGCGTTACCCGTGCAAAGAAAAAGTTAAGTTTAAGCTGTAACGAGCCAGTTTGGTATCGAGGTGTTGATGCTAAAGTTGAGCGCTACTCTAATCTTTCAATCTGACAATGCAAGTCAATGCACGTTTAGATTACTTTTTGAAAACTATTATTAAGAACTATTCATTGAGAATTATTTATTAAGCACTATGAAAATCCAATCTGTAAACAAAACTGATTACCGTAAAAAGCTAAATCAATTCACCATCGCTTTTGTTATTGCGTTTGCCTTGTTGGCACTTATTTTTGGTAGCCTATTTATCGCGTTATTCGCGGCGCCAATCGTTGACCCTGAAACGCAAAGCAATTTTCGTTACAACTTAGGTGGCGTTATTCTAGCGCTTGTCACCATGGCGATGTTAATCAACAGTATAAAAAAGCATGAGTTTTTAAAAGATATTTACTATGTTTGGCAACTCAAACAAGTGCACAACGCTATCTATCGTAAACTTGCTAAAATCAAAGCGGCACAAGCTGAAGGTGATGAAAATACACTTGTTATACTCGCGTTTTATTACCAAACACTTAAGCAAGTTTACGAGCTTGACGACAATACGTTAACGATTAACAACGTAAATTTAGAAATTGATAAATTGAAGCAGAAGTTAGGCGATGAAACGTATGAACAGCATGTTCATCAGTTCGAAAAAAGCATGCTAAATGCTTATTAAGTAAAACTGCATTCAAGTTGCCGAATTTTGAATAAGAATAACAAGGAGGTTTAATATGCTAGAAACAACGACTCTAACGTGTAAAAGCGTAGTACTTGCGCCGCTTGGTTTTGAACATAAAGATGCGCTACTGGACGCTGCATCAGATGGTAATCTATGGGAGCTTTGGTTTACTTCGGTACCAAACAAAGCAACTATTAGTGATTATATTACCCAAGCACTCGCTCAACAGGAAAAAGGACTTTCGCTGCCTTTTGTCGTCATTGAAAAACACACTCAAAAAATTATCGGCACGACACGGTTTTGTAATGCAGATAAAGTTAACAGACGACTTGAAATTGGCTTCACTTGGTATGCAAAAAGCTATCAACGCACCTCAGTAAACACTGAGTGTAAACTGTTGTTGCTAACTCATGCGTTTGAGCATTTAAATGTGATAGCTGTTGAGTTTAGAACTCATTGGCATAACCTAAAGTCACGCAACGCCATTGCGCGCTTGGGAGCAAAGCAAGATGGGGTGCTACGAAACCACCAAAAGATGGCCGATGGCTCTTATCGTGACACAGTTGTTTTCTCTATTACTAATACAGAGTGGCTAGCCGTTAAAAACAACCTAATGTTTAAGTTGAATAATTAACCTCAGCTCTGAATAACCAATGTGCTTCTAGCGGCTATTTTTGATCTAAACCTGTGGTTAAATAGGGAAAAAGCACAGTAAGAGTTAACTTTTTTAACATTACCATTTACCGCGTATTTTAAACGGTTTTTCACTGTTCGGGTTCATTTGGTTGTAGGTTTTTATTCGCTGGTTTTTGCCCGCGATAATCTTAATTTGGTACCAAGACTCTCTAGCAAGCGCAAACGCTTTGCTATGCCACCACGCGTTTTTGTATAGCTTCTTAACTGCAGCAACCGCATCGGGCGATTGCTGACTAATTTCTCTAGCCAGTGTCATCGCTGCTTCAAATGGCACATCACTGACTTTAGTGATCAAATTTAGTTTTTGTGCTTGCTTGGCGGTAATTTCTCGCCCCGTCATTGCTAGTAATTTAGCTTTATCGGTTGGTAGGTGCTCTTTTAGCGCAAGCGTACCGCCCATATCAGGAACCAAGCCCCAACGAGCTTCCATAACCGATAAAATAGCTTCTGGGTGTGCAATTCTAAAGTCACCACCGAGTGCTATTTGTAAACCACCACCCCATACTCTGCCGTGCAATACCATAATTACGGGTACAGTGATTTCTTGCCAACCAGTTGATACGTATTGTGCAAGGTTAGCGCTACCTGGGCGCCACTTAAACAACAAGGTCACGAAGTTTTTGGCTGTGCTCATCACCGACTTAACATCAAGCCCTGTACAGAAATCAACACCTTCACCTTGCACAATAACCGCTCGAATCGCTAAGTTTTTCTTGAGTGTTTTTATTGTTGTGCGAATAGCCTTGAACATTTCAACGTTCAAAGCATTGTGTTTATCTGGGCGGTTCAACGTCACAATCGCGATATTTTCTTCAATACGGGTGGTAACAAGTTGCTGATTCATAAGTCTGTTTTAATTGTTGTAAAGTTAAAGATGACTTGTTTTGTTTTATTTAAAGTTCGAAATCATCAGGTAAGACCACTCAACATTAACTAAATCATGTCGCTAAGTAAATCATGCGATAAGTTAAATATAACTAAACCGTAGGATACCGGAGCTTGTGAAGTTAGATTATTAGGTGTAAAACCTGATAACTAACGTACACACTGTGATGATGCATTATTTAGGAATAATTATGCAAACGAATAGGCAAGCCAATAAACCAGTTAATCAAAGAATAACGGCTAATACTTACGCTAGCACTGGCAATAAGAATAACGCCTCAAACGCATACGGCAGGTTGGCTAAATGCTTTCTTTTAGCCGCTAGCTTGAGCGCTGTGCCAACAGCTCACGCCTACGCAGAAAAACCGATAGCAATTGCCATTCACGGTGGTGCGGGCACTATCGACAAGTCAAAATTGACGCCTCAAAAGCGTGCTCAATATAATGCTGCTTTATCCGCTGCGGTTAACAAAGGTTACGAATTATTAGCGCAAGGTAAAACAAGCCAGCAAGCCGTTATTGTTGCCATTCAAATTCTTGAAGATTCGCCTTTGTTCAACGCTGGTAAGGGCGCGGTTTACACATTTGATGAAACGCACGAACTTGACGCATCTATTATGCATGGCAGAACTCTTAATGCTGGCGCGGTTGCTGGTGTGAAAACGGTGAAAAGTCCAATAGCGTTAGCACAAGCAGTAATGGAAAAGTCAGTTCACGTTATGTTATCAGGAGAAGGGGCAGAGCAATTTGCTAAATCACAAAACCTAATGATGGTTGAAAACAGCTATTTCGACACAGAGCACAGATACAAAGCTTTGATTAGGGCGAAACAAAAGTTAGCAGAAAAAGAGCAAGAGCTTAAAGACTTTCAAGCTGCTCACCACGTATTAGATGCTGAGTATAAATTTGGCACTGTCGGTGCTGTCGCTTTGGATAAGTATGGTGATTTGGTCGCTGGCACTAGTACTGGCGGTATGACCGCTAAACGTTACGGTAGAGTAGGTGATGCGCCAATTATTGGTGCTGGCACTTATGCCAATAATGCGAGCTGTGCCGTATCAGCAACAGGGCACGGTGAGTACTTTATTCGCTATCACGTTGCCGCTGATATATGCGCGCGAATGCAATATCAAGGGGTAAGCCTTAAACAAGCCTCAGATACCGTGGTCAATAAAGTGTTGGTAAAGGCGGGCGGTAATGGCGGTGTTATTGCGATTGATCGCAATGGTAATATTGCCATGCCATTTAATAGTAAAGGTATGTACCGAGCAAGTCGTAAGCATGGCGAGCAAGCAAAAGTTGCTATTTTTAAAGATGAATAAAAATCTTCTGATAATGGTATGAAATCTTGAGAATTTATGTCTAAAGTTAAAGTGAAACTAGGAAGTAATTACGCAAAGAAGGTCAGTTATGGAATCAGTACAAATAAAAGAATATATGAACCATTACCCCGTGACATTCACTCCAGATATGGTGATCGAAGAAGCATCGTTTAGGTTATTAAAAACCAAACAGCTTGGTGGGCCTGTAGTTGATGAGACTAAAAAGTTAATTGGTTATTTATCTGAAAGCGACTTGCTCAAGAATATGCTGGCATCAAGCTATCATCGAGAGCATATTGCCAACGTTGCCGATATCATGCAATGTGATGTGCTATCGGTAAAACCTTATGGCAGTGTGGTCGAACTTGCTCAGCAAATGCTTGATGAAAAACCTAAAATTTACCCTGTAGTTGACGACGATGGCATTTTGCTTGGTACGATAAGCCGTAATGATGTATTACAGGCGGTAGATCGCCATCTTAGGGTTATCTACGCTGCCAGCTAAAGGCACAAACAGTAAAGGTATAAAGATAAGTCAAAAAGCTATTTGAAAAACAAAACGTAAGCTAAATCATATAAGCGGGAACCAAGTTCCCGTTTTTTATGCCATGTACTAATTTTGTTTCTGTTTCAGGTTACTAAAGCAATTTAGCGCATACTTTGGTACTATCGCTTCCCAGTAAACAATTCGATATAAAACGCGCCGAACGCCATTGACTAATTTAACTTAGTGTTAGTCTAAAGTGGCCAACTAAACGCTAAGCAAATACTTAGCTTTGCACAACAAATACAATTCAAACTCAGCAATTCAGATTAATGACCAGCAATAATCACTCGACGCCCAGTCAGTCATCACCGAATCAAAAATCACCTAACCAATCAACGTCTCAACTGCACAGTCAGCTACTGACTCAACTTGACCTTGTAAAACTTGCCGACAAGGGCAGACTAAAAAAACGCATTTTTGGTACCAAGAAAATCAAAGATGTGAGTAAACGAGAAAAAGCGCTAGAAAAAATCTCGCATGCAATTGAAAAATCGATTGCCAGTAAGCAAAACAAAATAGCGAACAGGCCAAAGATTAGTTATGCCAAAGGTTTACCTGTTTCTGAGTCCGTTGATGAAATTGCAGAAGCAATTGTACACAATCAAGTGGTTATTATTGCCGGTGAAACAGGTTCAGGTAAAACTACTCAGATCCCCAAAATATGTATGGCCTTAGGTCGAGGTGTCGAAGGCATTATTGGTCACACCCAGCCACGTCGTATAGCGGCCAGAACTGTGGCAAGTCGAATTGCGGAAGAGGTTGGCTCTGAGCTTGGTAAAGCCATCGGTTATAAGGTGAGGTTTAACGATCAAGTCAGTGACGATAGCTACGTTAAGCTGATGACCGATGGTATTCTACTTGCGGAAATGCAGCAAGATCGCTTATTGCGCCAGTACGATACGATCATCATCGATGAAGCACACGAGCGAAGCCTAAATATTGATTTTATTCTGGGCTATCTAAAACAAATATTGCCTAAGCGCCCTGATCTTAAAGTGATCATTACCTCAGCTACCATAGATCCTGAGCGTTTTTCTAAACACTTTAATAATGCTCCAATTATTAGTGTATCTGGTCGTACTTACCCAGTAGAAATGCGCTACAGACCACTTGTAAGGGGTGATGAGTCAATTGATGTGATTTCAGGCATTACAGAAGCCGTTGATGAAGTCTCAACATTGAGTAACGGCGACATACTCATATTTCTCAATGGCGAACGAGAAATACGAGATACTGCCGCTGCACTAGAAAAACAAAATTATCGCAATACCAACGTACTGCCACTTTATGCGCGATTAACGGTCGCAGAGCAAAACAAAATATTTCAATCCCATGCCGGACGAAATATTGTGTTAGCGACTAACGTTGCTGAAACCAGCTTAACTGTGCCAGGCATAAAGTATGTGATTGACCCTGGTACTGCCCGTATTTCTCGATATAGCTATCGAACCAAAGTACAACGATTACCGATTGAGCCGATATCGCAGGCCAGTGCAAATCAGCGCGCTGGTCGTTGTGGTCGTGTATCGGCAGGTGTATGTATACGCCTTTATTCAGAAGATGATTTCCTTTCAAGGGATGAATTTACTGATCCAGAAATACTTCGTACAAACCTAGCAATGGTTATTTTACAAATGTTGTCGCTTGATTTAGGTGATATTCAAGACTTCCCATTTGTACAAGCACCTGACAATCGCAATATCAATGACGGTGTGCGTTTGTTAGAAGAGTTAGCGGCTATTTCACCTGCGCCCAAAGGGGCTAGTCAACGCAAGTTAACCAAAACGGGCCAACAATTAGGACGTTTCCCTATCGATCCGCGTTTGGCAAAAATGGTGCTTACCGGTATTGAACTTGGCTGTTTAGAGCAAGTGTTTGTTATTGTAAGTGCACTGAGTATTCAAGACCCGCGCGAACGTCCTCATGAAAAACAGCAAGCTGCTGACGAAAAGCACAGCCGTTTTAAAGACAAACAGTCTGATTATAAATCGTTATTAAATTTATGGCGTTATGTACAGGCGCAGCAGCAGGCACTATCAAATAACCAGTTTCGTAAACTGTGTCAGAAAGAATACCTTTCCTATATTCGTATTCGCGAGTGGCAAGACATCATAGCTCAGCTAAAACAAACAATTGCTGAAATGAATGTTTCGCTAAGCAGCATTGATGAAGAAGACGAGAGCCAAATGGCGATAGTCCATCAAGCGCTGCTTTCAGGGCTGTTAAGCCACATCGGCCAGTTAGACGAAAATCGCGAATTTAAAGGGGCGCGAGGCAGTAAGTTTTATATATTCCCAGGCTCACCACTTGCGAAAAAGCCACCTAAATGGCTAATGGCAGCCGAGCTAGTCGAAACCAGTCGTTTGTTTGGTCGCATGGTGGCGAAAATTGACCCGACTTGGCTTGAATCTATGGCTGACCACTTGATTAAGCGCAGTTATAGCGAACCGCACTGGGAGAAAAAACAAGGGGCTGTTATGGCCTATGAGCAAGTATCACTTTATGGTTTGGTCATCGTGCCAAAACGCAAAGTAGTGTTTAACCAAATAGAGCCCGACACTTGCCATGAAATTTTTATTCGGGAAGCGTTAGTTAATGGTGATAGCACCATCAAAGCGAAGTTCTTAGCGGCAAACCAAAAGCTCGTTGGAGAAATTGAAACGCTCGAGCAAAAAGCCCGTACCAAAGGCTTTTTGATTGACGAGCAACTCATGTTTGAATTCTACCAAGCGCGTATTCCACAAGAGGTTATTTGTCAGCGTAGTTTCTTGTCTTGGTGGAAAAAAGCGGAACGTGATAACGCCAAATTACTGAACTTTACCAAAGCGTTTTTATTACAGGAAGACGAAAGCAAAGTCTCTAAAACACAGTACCCTGATGTTTGGCAGCAAGACAACCTTATCATGCCGCTCACTTACCACTTTTCGCCGGGCGAAGAAGATGATGGTATTTCGGTGCACATTCCAATTGGTATTTTAAATCAGGTTCAAGCGGTCGGGTTTGATTGGTTAATTCCGGCGCTGCGTGAAGAACTGGCAATTGCCATGATCAAGGCGTTACCTAAAACGCTAAGACGAAACTTTGTACCTGCGCCCAATTACGCACAAGCAAGTTTGGCGAATATGGATGCCAATATGCCAAAAAATCAGATAAGTTTCGCAGATTCATTAGCAAAACAATTACTGCGCATGACTGGCGTGCGTCTACCTGAAGATGTTTGGGAGCAAGTTCAACTGCCTACGCATTTAACCATGAACTTTAAGGTGGTCAGTGATAAAGGCAAATTGATTAAGCAGGGGCGTGATCTGGTTGAATTACAGCAAGCATTGCAAGGAAAAGTGAAATCAACAATAAAACAAGTGGCAGAGAAGGGAATTGAGCAGTCTAACTTAACCGAATGGGATTTTGGCGACCTACCGACGGGTTACGAAAAGAAAATGGCGAATATTACCGTTAAAGCCTTTCCCGCGCTCATTGATAAGAAATCTTACGTTGCTATTGAGTTATTCGAACAACAAAGCAGTGCCGAGCAAGCCATGTTGTTAGGGGTGACTCGATTGGTATTAATTAACATACCGTCGCCGATAAAATATTTGCAAGAAAAGCTGCCAAATAAAGCCAAACTTGGCCTGTACTTCAATCCATTTGGTTCAATTGCCGATTTACTGCAAGATTGTATTCAAGCAACAGCAGGGTATTTGATTAAGCAGCACAAGATTCCTCGCTCACAACAACAATTTAATGAACTACGTGATATTGTTCGAGCGGAAATTGCTGATCATGTGTTAACTGCCGCTATTAAATTAGAGCGCGCGCTGAATCTGCATCACGACATACGAAAGAAGCTCAAGGGCTCAGTGCCACTTAACATGATTCAAAACCATGGCGATGTGAAAGATCAGTTAGATAAGCTTATTTTTAAAGGGTTTGTCACCACATCTGGCATTGATAAGCTGGACGATTTAATACGTTATTTGAATGGCATATTGCGCCGCATGGAAAAAATGCCTATCGATCCTAATCAAGATCGACTAAAAATGTTGGAAGTTGAAAAGGTTAGTAAGGCGTTGGAAGCGCTGATAGCTAAGCAACGTAAAGACCAGCCGCTTGCTCCAAGCTTTATCGAATGTCGTTGGATGATTGAAGAATTACGGGTAAGTTTGTTTGCCCAAAACTTAGGAACGGCTTACCCAATATCAGTGAAACGAATAGAAAATCACCTCAAATCAATAGAATCTGACAATAGCTAAATTGACAGCTATTATCATTAACAAGTATAACTAAACTGCAACTTCGAATATTTACAGAATTTATTTCGAATAAAAGGGAGAACCAATGGTTAATTTTGACGATAAGCGCAATTTTTATCGCATGCTACTTAATAGTGAAGTGAAGGTCACTATTATCGATGACGAAATTAACAGTGAATTTGTGGCGACGTGTCGCGATTTAAGTGCAACAGGCATGGCAATTGAAATGAGTCATCCGCTTGAAATGGGCACTCGTGTTAAAGCGAAAATCGAATCGGCAAATGCGTCAGTTCAAGCATTAGACGTGAAAGGCAAAGTCGTTCGCATCGAAGAAGAAGCAACGGATTTATACTTAGTTGGCATCGCCATTGACGATATGGACTAGCCAGCATCGTCGATATTTACTCAGGAGCCAGCGCGTTAGCTAAGGCTGTTAACTCATTGTGTTAACATGGTCAGTTAACACAATGAGTTAATGACAAGCGCTTCTGAGTGATTAGATTTTTAGTGTAAGCTTTTTTCAATGGTCTGATATTTGTCGCTGCATTCTAGTGCTAGATCGGCTTGTCACGTAAGTATTTGTTTCGTAAATCACTCAGTAGACACTCAGTATAAAAGTGCAAAGTCACTTCGATTATTACCTACTTTGAGTACTCTTCATTTAACACCTTTCTTTTATCAAATTATAACTATGTAGGCCCAAGTGCTAATTGCTCAGCCTAGCATGGTTTAGTCTAGTTAGCCCTATTGCTTTAACTCATCTAGAGAGCAGTAAAAATCATCTACTAGCAGCTCATTAGCCATACAAAACTGAGATTTTGTAAACCCGATACAAATTTTCCACGTAGATACACATACAACTAACGTCGTGCTCTAACGCGCCTGCTTTTTATGCGCTAAGGTTCAACACCTTTTTGTAATGCCTAAGTGAAAGGCATAATTGATTATGATACTTAACGCCTTGTTATTTAATGTGTGCTGGTTTGGTCTTATCTTTTGGGGTAACTATTTTATACCTGTCGTTTTTATTTGGCTGGTATGGCACTTGAAAAACTGTCCAAATACCAAACAAGAGTTTCAGTTGATTTTTCAAGTAGCCGCAATCGGGCTGATTATCGACTCATCGTTAATGCATGTAGGCATATTTAGTTTTGAGCAAGAGTCGTTAATTATTCCTGCTTGGCTATTGGTTCTTTGGGCAGCGTTTGCTGCGACATTAAATCACAGCATCAAACTTATTTGTCGAAATGTCACCGTCAGCCGTTGTATCGGGGCGTTTGTTGTTCCGATGAGTTATCTTGCTGGAGAGCGTTTAGAGGCGGTTTATTTCCAATTCTCTTACCTAGCGACTGTCGCCACCATATCCATCGTCTGGATGTTACTTCTCCCATATCTAATTTCTCTGACGGTTGAAAAAAAACAAGGCTATGCGTAACGCTATGCGAAAAAAAATATTCATATTATTAATTGGACTACTACCTATGTTGTCAATAGCTACTAATGCTTCGGCGATGTCTGCGCATGCAAACAGCTTCCCACAGCAATTAACCGAAATAAAGCAACCGCTTATACTCGTAGGTAAAGCAAAGTTCAGCGTTTTATTTTGGGACATCTATGATAGCGCGCTGTTTACTTACGATGGAAAATACCAAGCAGACGCAGCGTTTTTATTTGAGATAAACTACTTGCGTGATATCAGCCGTGACGATTTAATCGAGCGAACTGTTGAGCAGTGGCAACACCTTGGTGTTGATTCAATAAAGTACCAACCTTTTCTAGCCGACTTAGCCAATATCTGGCCTAACATAACTAAAGGCGATCAACTCGCTATGTGGACAGATGGGCAATCGACGGCATTCTATTTTAATCAAGCTTTTAAGGGGGAAATAGCGGATCCCGCATTTAGCCAATTGTTTGCAAGCATTTGGTTGTCGCCGCAAACAAGCCAACCCAAACTGCGTAAAAAATTGCTAGGCAACTAATAGCCATCAATTAATCATCATCAACGGTTAGTAAAACCACCTGTAATCAAATGCTAAGGAATTCCGCTTGAAAATCACGATAGCTAAAACCCTATTTGCCGTTGCTACTTTTTCATTCATTACAGGGTGTGGCCATCACATCAAAGACTATGATACTACGCAGCCAAAGTTTGAGCTCGATACCTATTTTGATGGCTCTGTAACAGCCTGGGGCTTAGTGCAAGACTATACCAATAAGGTAACTCGTCGATTTTGCGTTGAAATAGAGGGTAGTTGGCAGGGCAATAAAGGCACGCTGGTAGAAACTTTTTATTTTAATGACGGCGAGCGAAGCTACCGCACTTGGCAATTAGTGAAAGACGGCGATAATTATCAAGGAACTGCTGAAGATGTAACGGGCACTGCCACTGGAATGACCCAAGGTTTCGCATTTCAATGGCAGTATCACTTACAGCTCGCCATTGACGGTACAGATTATGAGTTTTTTCTTGACGATTGGATGTACCAAGTTGATCAATCGCGGGTTTTTAATCGTACCTCGATGAAGAAATTTGGGATAGAAGTTGCAGAGCTGACATTATTCTTTGACAAACAACAACCAGTTCGAGGCTGCCAGTAGGCACTAAACGTTAATTTTTAGCTGCTTTTTCTTGTAAAACATATAAAGACGCTTGGATGCAAAATCTAAGGGGATTTCTTTTTCTTTTATATCTTAATTATTTGAATAATAAAGCAAATATCTGATTAAAAAGTAATCTGTTGTGAGCTCGTTGGCGTAATCCTGTCGTCACTAATAAAAACGAGGACACAACATTGAAAGCGTCAACTTTATTAATTACGGCATTTGCCAGTCTATTATTTTTGCAGGGGTGCGACGATGATGACGATCGTCCTAATGTAGTAATCCCTGAACCTCCAGCTGCAGAGCCAAACACCGTAGTCGATGTTGCGGTGGCAGACGGTAACTTCGCAACCTTAGTTGCTGCATTACAAGCAACAGGCTTAGACCAAACGTTAGATGATGCAACTGCAAGCTTCACAGTTTTTGCACCCACAGATGCAGCGTTTGAGCTTCTTGGGCAAGATACCATTAACGCCTTACTGGCGGATACCGATACCTTATCAGACATTCTAACCTACCACGTCATTGCCAGTGAAGTTAATGCGGCCGCAGCGATTGCGAGTGCCGGAATGAAAGTAGAAATGGTAAACGGTGACCAGGTTGGTTTGTCACTTAGTGGTGATAATTTATTAGTCAACACTTCAACGGTAACAACAACCGACATTGTGACTGACAACGGGATTATTCATGTAATTGACGCTGTACTGATGCCCCCGTCAGACCCTGGTATGCCAACGGCAAATATTGTGGACACCGCAGTCGCCGCAGGTTCATTTACGACACTAGTAGCGGCGCTGCAAGCGACTGGATTAGATGCAACGTTAGCGGATGAAAGTGCGACATTTACTGTTTTTGCGCCGACCGACGATGCCTTTGCAATTCTTGGTAGTGATGTCATCGCCACCTTATTGGCAAATCCAGATGTTTTATCAAGTATTTTGCTGCAGCACGTGGTTACAGGCAGCGTCGACTCAGTAACTGCTTATACCTTAAACGGACAATCTGCTACGACAGCATCTGAAGCTATGATTGACATCCTTATTAATCCTGACACTGATATGCTGACGGTAGGCGGTGCAAATGTTGTGATGAAAGACATCTACACGACAAATGGCATTATCCATGTCATTGATGCCGTAATAGTGGGAGACGTTGAGGTGCCAACACCGCCAGGCTCAATTGTCGAGGTTGCCGTTGGTGCAGGTTCATTCACGATACTAGTTACTGCGCTGCAAGCAACGGGGCTGGATACTGTATTAGCGGATACTGACACAGATTTTACGGTATTTGCGCCAAGCGATGCAGCTTTTGCAAAATTGGGTGATGCTACCATTTCAGCATTATTGGCTGATCCAGACACCTTATCTGATATTTTGCTATATCACGTAATTTCAGGTAGTGAAATTAAACGTGATGCTGCATTAACTGTTGCACAGTCGGCGGATAAAAAAGTTATTATGGCTAATAGCGATATGGCTGCGCTTTCAATTTCAGGTTCAGACTTATTTATTAATGACAGCGTGGTCAGCACTGCCGATGTCATGGCAAGTAATGGCGTTATTCACGTGATCGATTCTGTTATTTTACCGCCTGCTATGCGTGGTGAACCAACACAGTCTATTGTTGATGTTGCAGTCGCTGATGCAAACTTCTCAACCTTAGTCACTGCGCTAACAGCAGCAAACTTAGTGTCAACACTTGCTGATGAAAACGCGACATATACGGTGTTTGCACCAACAAACGATGCATTCGCGAAAATTGAATCAGGAGCGTTATCCGCATTACTGACTGATACCAATGCGTTAAGCGCTGTGTTACTCAAACATGTATTGTCGTCTCAAATTGGCTCTGTTGATGCATTTGCTGCCAATGGCGCAATGGTTGAAACGGTGGGTGGTGATAATGTGGCAGTCAACTTAGTAAATTATGCAAGTTTTACTGGTGGTGAAAGTGAAGAAGTTGCATACGATGCCGCTAATCAGCGACTAGTCGGTGGCATGGGGTCATCAATGGCAGGAATGTCGTTGTATGTATTTAACAATGACCTTGGCAGCGCAGGTAGTAATTGTAATGGTGACTGTGCGACAACCTGGCCACCACTGCTGGTAACTGACGGTTTAGTATCCGATATTCCAGGTGTAGGCACGATAATGCGTGATGACGGAAGTATGCAGGCAAGCTTTTTAGGTCGTCCTCTATATTTCTACAGCGGTGATTCAGCTCCTGGCGATACAACTGGTCAAGGGCTTGGTGGCGTTTGGTTCCTTGCTGAGCAAAACCAAACGACATTACAAATTAACGGTAGCAACGTGATAGTAAAAGATATTTACACGACAAACGGCGTTATCCACGTTATTGATACCGTGATCACGAATTAACGGCGTCGTAAATGGTTATTACTAGTGATTATTTCTACTCTTTGTTACCAATAATAACCGTTGCAGGCTCACCCAGTTCGGATGAATTAAACAAGAGCTCGGGTGAGTCAAACAAGACTGGGGCATTGAAATCGAGGCGCTAATACCCCTTGTTTCAATGTCTCAGTTTTTTAATTAGACACATATCTCAACAGCCACATCGCGCTAAATATGCACTAGCATATATTCTCTATTCCTCGTTAAAAACAACGCGTCGACTTGAACTAAAATCCCTTTTCATACGCTATTACCGCAAGGCTGATCAATAACCGAGAGTGCTACGTAGTAATAAACAACAGAATAGTTTGTTACTAGAAATATTTGTGACTATAAATGATTTTACCGATTTTTCCTTTGCCTGTTTATTTGTTGCCTAATGGCATTACCCAACTGCGCATCTTTGAACAGCGCTACCTTAACATGGTAAAGAACAGTCAAAATACTCAAGGCTTTGTTATTGTTCACACACTACGTGATGGTCAAAAAAGTAAATACAAAACCAATGCTAAAACACGTTTGAGCGAGTGGGGCAGTTGGGTTGATATTGTTGACTTTGATAGCGGTGAAGATGGCATGTTGTTGATCACGGTACGTTGTAAATCCTTGGTCAATATCGCTGATGTTCACCAGCAAGAAGACAAACTAAATCTCGCGACAATTTTGCCCAAACCACATTGGCAGGCAGAAGTTGAAAATGAGCGTTGTTTATTACTTAAAACGCAACTTGAACGCCTGTTTGATAGCCACATCGCTTTGCAGAAACTTTACCCAAGTCCTGACTTTGACAGCGATAACTGGGTGTGTGCTCGTTGGCTTGAATTGCTACCTATTGAGTTTTCAGATAAACAGCATTTTTCGCAAGATAACAGTTTTGTTGAAGCTGTAGACTTTCTCACGACTATCTTCGTTAGTGAAACTTCGTCATAATTTAAGTGATCTCCTGTCACTTGCTGCACGTAGTGATTCTTAATAATTCTTGTCTTGGAACAATAATATGGGTCAAAGTACCAACTCTGTGTTGCAAAGTGCTAAACCAAGCGCTAAAGCTATACAGATGAACGAGTCAATTGAGCACCAAACCTTAGCCCAGTTTTTAGTCGACGTTGCCGAGCGCAGAGATCGACAATCGTTTACTGAGCTTTTCAAATTTTTTGCCCCGAAAATACAGCGTATTGCTGCCAGTAAGTACGGCAATGAAGTCTTAGCGTCGGAAGTTGTCCAAGAAACCATGACGAATGTCTGGCGCAAGGCACACCTCTTCGACGTTTCCAAAGGTTCGCCAACTACTTGGGTTTACACCGTAATGCGTAACGTCACGTTTGATTTGTTACGAAAAATTAAAGCTAAAAAAGAAGACAATCTTAGCGACGACTTCTGGCCTATGGTGGAAGGTATCGCTGCAGAAGACGAAAAAAGTGTTTTCTCAGATCACCTAGCGTCAAAAGAAGTGCTCGCGTGTATCGACAAGCTACCAGAGAACCAACAAAGTGTAATTAAAGGCTTTTACTTTATGGAGATGTCACAAGAACAGTTGGCTGTTCACTTAGACATTCCCCTTGGCACGGTAAAATCCAGATTGCGTTTAGCCCTTGCCAAATTAAAGCAGCATATTGGAGAACAACATGATTAAGCATCACCCAGACGATATTATGTTGGGTAAATTTGTTGAAGGTGATTTACCCGCTTCAATTGCCGCAGCTGTCGCAGTTCACGTTGATATGTGCCCTAAATGCAAGGCGAAATGTGAAGCATTAACTGAGCAACAAGCAGAGCGTGTGTTTTCATCAAACGGGCATGTTTCTATTACTCATTCAGAAGAATGTTCACAATCACACACGAGTGAACATAACGCTTTTGAGACTGCAGAGTTCTGTTCAAGCTTATCGATAGAACAAATGGTCAGTGAAATAACTGAAAATGATGAAATTGATCTTGCTGTTGAATCAAGAGAAGAAACAATTTCCGTTCAAGGTACGCAGTACAAGCTTCCACGAGCATTAACAAACCTTGCGATGGGTAAATGGACGAGTATAGGTAACTTAGCAAGAGCTAGGTTAGCACTTGACGAAGAGCCTATTCGCGCCAGCTTATTACAAATACAGCCAGGTGGTTCGGTGCCAGAGCACACTCACAAAGGGTTTGAATTAACGTTGTTGCTAGAAGGTCACTTTAAAGATGATATGGGCGAATATGGCCCTGGCGACTTTATTATGCTAGATGGCAGTAAAACGCACAGCCCAATAACAGACGACGGATGCCTTTGTTACACCGTCGCCAATGATGCTCAGCACTTTACGCAAGGCTTGAACAAGTTACTTAATCCAATTGGCAGTTTAATTTACTAGGCAGAGGTTATTCCTATGAATAAACAACAATTAACAGGCATGGATAAAATCACCATTGGCATCAGTGCTTGTGTACACGGTGAAAATGTGCGTTTTGACGCAAGCTCAAAACCCTCGCACTTTTGTATCGAAGAGTTAGGTGAGTATGTGACATACCAACCTATTTGCCCAGAAGTTGCTATTGGCTTGCCAGTGCCACGCCCAACGATTCGCCAAATTAATAAAAATGACGTGATTCACGTTTCAAGACCTGATGGCAGCGGTGATGTAACCGAAGCGCTGAGTGAGTATGGGAAAAAAATTGCCAAGATAGCAAAAAATTTCAGTGGTTTTATCTTCTGTGCGAAAAGCCCAAGTTGCGGCATGGAACGCGTCAAGGTTTATGATGAAGCAGGTAAGGGTTCAGTTTCAACGGGTGTTGGAGTATTTGCCGCAGAGATCATGAAAGCTAATCCACTATTACCGTGTGAAGAAAATGGCCGATTAAATGATGCTGTGATTCGCGAGAATTTTGTTGCTCGTGTGTACGCCTATCGCATGTGGCAAAGCTTATCTCAAGAGCCAATAACCAAGCATAAATTGATGGAATTTCACACACAGTTTAAGTATACGGTAATGAGTCATGACTTAGTTGCCTATAAAGAACTAGGCCAACTACTTGCAAGGGCAGATCTTGACGTTGAAACTATGGCAGAACAGTACATTACTGGCTTAATGACTGCTTTGAAAACAAAAGCGACGCGCAAAAAGCACTCAAATACGCTACAACATATTCAAGGCTACTTTTCTAACGAGCTATCTCCGATGGAAAAACAAGAATTATCTGGCCAAATTGATGAATACCGAAAAGGTTTAGTACCACTATTCGTGCCGTTAACCTTAATAAAACATCACTTGATGCGATTCCCTAAAGCCTATCTGCAAAAACAGTTTTATTTATCACCGCATCCTGCTGAATTAAAACTTAGGTACAGTTTGTAGCCTAATCCTTGAAAGCTAGAACGCCAGATAATGTGTTTCTAGCATTTATAGCCGTTGTTGATAGAGTATTTTATATGTTGTTATGGTTTCGCAATGACCTTCGACTGACCGATAATCCCGCACTTAACTTTGCAATTGAAAATGGCGTCACCGACGCCATTTTCTTTATCTCTCCTAAACAGTGGCAAGCGCATAATTTAGCGCCAATAAAAAAAGATTTTATTTATCGTCACGCCTTACTACTTAAACATCAACTTGTTGAACTTGGCATTCAACTTCAATTGATAGAGGCAGCGAGTTTTGACGATCAAATTGACTTTTTAAAGGCTAACGAACATAAGCAAATTATTGTTAATCAAGAGCTAGAGCTTAATGAGCAACGCCGTGATGCTGCGCTAAAAGATGCGGGTGTTGAACTTATCACATTTGAAAGTGATGTTGTGGTGCCTAAAGGGCTGATACTAAATCAATCTGGCCAAATGTTTCGCGTGTTTACGCCGTTTAAACGGGCATGGCTTAGTTGGCTGCGTCAACACGGTTTTAACATTGAAACTCACCCCACAATTCAGTCATTAGTTTTCGAGGAGAAAGACCTTTTAGCCAAAATTGAGTCTGACAACTTCAAAGCGGGCGCTGAAAAATGGCCGATGTCGTTTCAAGTTGAACAAACGCTTATTCCAATGTTTATGGAAACTAAATTAAGCAAATATCAAGAGCAACGAGATGTACCATCAATAAAAGGTACCTCTGGTTTATCCCCTTATTTGGCTATCGGCGCGATAAGCCCCAAATATTTATTAACCATATTACTATCAAGGCATCCTGACATACTTTCAGAACAGCCAGCATCTGCCTTTAGCTGGCTAAACGAATTAGTGTGGCGTGAGTTTTATCGCCATCTATTGTTTCACTTCCCAAACTTAATAAAAGGCACTGTATTCAACGAGAAGTATGAAAATATTCCATGGCAAACGGATCAAAAGTATTTACAAGCTTGGCAACAAGGCAAAACAGGTTACCCAATTGTTGATGCGGCGATGCGTCAACTTAATCAAACTGGCTGGATGCATAACCGGTTGCGAATGATAGTCGCAAGCTTTTTAACTAAGCACTTATTAGTTGATTGGCGAGCAGGGGAAACTTACTTCACCGAAAAACTGATTGATTTAGATTTTGCTGCCAATAACGGTGGCTGGCAGTGGTCAGCTGGCACAGGTTGTGATGCTCAGCCATACTTTCGAATTTTTAATCCTATTACGCAAAGCGAGAAGTTTGATCCCCAAGGTAATTTTATCCGTAAATATTTACCAGAACTCGCTGATATACCTGACAAATATATTCATTTCCCACATGAGTATATACGCGCTACAGGACTAAAATGTTACTGGCCTGCCATTGTTGAGCACAAAGCAGCGAGAGAAAAGGCGCTCGCTTTTTATAAGCAGCATTTGTAAAGTTATACAATAAGTTATAGTAAATTAACTGATTGTAACGTTTGGACCTAACTCATTATGGAACCTGTCAGCCCGTTGAAAGTAAATCATTTACCCCTTTGGTTAGAGCAGTTTATAGAAACTTATCAAAAATTGGGCACTGACAACCTAGGTTTACTTAGCAACATTTATGCTAAAGACGTTGTGTTCATTGACCCAATGCATCATATATCGGGCTTTGACAATCTAGAAGACTATTTCGTTAGTTTATACACAAACTTAACGAGTTGTACATTTCGTGTCGACGAGGTCATTTACAAAGGGCAAGACGCCGCCATTTATTGGACCATGGAATACTGCCATCCAAAACTTAACAAAAACAAACCCGTTACCGTGCAAGGGCACTCCAAGCTGCGCGGGTATCGAGATAAAGTCATCTACCACCGAGATTACTTGGATCTTGGCGCCATGATATACGAACACGTACCGCTACTTGGCAGTGTTGTTAAGTTGATTAAGCAAAGAGCAAACGCGTGAGAGTCCTCATTACCGGCGCGACGTCTGGTATTGGTGAAGCGCTAGTTGAGCGCTACCTCGAAGCTGGTATGTCAGTACTAGCCTGTGGGCGCAGCGCAGATAAGTTAAAGCGCTTAGTGAGCAAACATCAAGAAGCAAACGACAGCAATCAGTTAGCAACGCTAACGTTTGATATCACTGACAGTGAGCAAATTCAAAATGCGACGTCAACGCTGGTCGATATTGATATCGCCATACTTAACGCAGGTGATTGCGAATATATTGATGACCCATTTAATTTTGATGCCGTGCTATTCGAGCGAGTAATCAAGGTTAACCTTATTGCGATGGGGCACCTTATCTCAGCATTATTGCCGAAAATATCTCAAGGTGGGCAGCTTGCATTGATGAGTTCAAGCGTTACTAATTTGCCATTTCCAAGAGCACAAGCTTACGGCGCGTCAAAAGCAGGGTTAGACTACCTCGCAAAAGCCATGCAGTTAGAATTGCAGCCATATCAAATATCGGTATCGCTGATTCACCCTGGGTTTATTAAAACGCCACTAACCGACAAAAACGATTTTGATATGCCATTTTTAATGTCTTCTGAACAAGCGGCTCAACGTATATTTATTGGTTTAAGTAAAAGAAAAAACAAAATAGAGTTTCCAAAAAGGTTTATTTATTTGATGAAAATTATCGCCTGTTTACCATCATTTGTGTGGGCTGGGCTTAACAGCAAAGCAATTACGGCTAAGTATGCTGAACATCAAAAGAAGCCTCATTCAAGGAGTATTAAGCAGTGAAGCACATTGCAGTGATAGGCTCAGGAATTGCTGGCCTTACATCCGCTTACTTGTTATCTAAAAAGCATCAAGTCAGCGTATTTGAAAAGAACGATTATATTGGCGGACATACCGCGACCATTGACGTTAACCACAAAGGTGAGCAATTAGCCATCGATACTGGTTTTATCGTATTTAACAACAAAACCTATCCTTTATTTTTACAATTGCTCGACGAAATTGGCGTTGGTAAACAAGAAACCGAAATGAGTTTCTCAGTGCACAATTTACAAACTGGCTTTGAATACAACGGCCACAATCTTAATACGCTATTTGCTCAGCGCCGCAATATCGTCAGACCTCGTTTCTGGCACCTTATTTCTGAAATCCTACGGTTTAATCGCCACTGCAAAGACTTACACACAAATGGCCTAAAAGATGATGGGCAAACACTTGGTGAGTTTTTAGTTGAGCACAGCTATAGCCGCTTTTTCTGTGAACACTATATTTTGCCGATGGGCGCTGCGATATGGTCAAGCTCCGTCGAAGAGATGGAGGCATTCGAACTAAAGTTCTTTATTCGATTTTTCCATAATCACGGGCTGCTTAATGTTGCAGACAGACCTCAGTGGTATGTCATCCCCGGTGGTTCAAAACAATACATAGCTCCTTTAACCAAAAGTTTTGCTGAAAACATTACGCTAAATGCCGATATTCAATCGGTTACTCGCCAAGAAAATAGCGTAACCTTACATTTTGGTAATGGTGATGAGCTAGAATTTGATGAAGTCGTTTTTGCCTGCCATTCGGATCAAGCGTTAGCGTTATTAGGTGATGCTAGTGCTGAAGAAAAACAAGTGTTAGGCGATATTCCTTATCAAGCCAATAGTGTCGTGTTGCACACAGATACAAAGTTGTTACCGAAACGCAAAAAAGCATGGGCAAGTTGGAATTACCAGTTGACCAGTAATCGAAGCCGGCCTGCAAGTGTTACGTATAACATGAATATTTTGCAGGGCTTACAGGCAAAAAACACTTATTGTGTGACCCTTAATCAAGAAGAAGATATTAAGCCAGAAAAAATAATCGAAAAATTTGAATACCATCATCCGATGTTCAATCTCACCTCAATGAAAGCTCAACAAAACCGTTCACTCATTTGCGGGCAGCGCCATACTCATTTTGTTGGTGCATATTGGTATAACGGATTTCACGAAGATGGCGTACGCAGTGCCAATGACGTTGCCGAACGCTTTGATTGTCAGCTGCAATCTTCAGAGCATTTGAGCAAACTATATGGATAAAGAGTTGGCCGAAAATAGCGCTTGTAATAAAAGTACCGCCTGTAATGAAAATGGCGACGTAGGATCGAAACTAACGCCTACGCAAATTAGTAAGCTTTTTGTTGGCAATGTTCGACACCGCCGTTTTTCACCCAAAGCCCATAATTTCAATTATCCGCTGTATATGCTGGGCTTGGATGTTGATCAAGTGACCCACGTTGATAATAGCTCTTCTGTATTTAGCAAACTATTTGGTACGCAATGGTATAAGCCTTTGCGTTTTAAACAAGAAGATTATTTACGCGGTGAACCAGGCGACTTAAAACAACGTATTGTTAACAAAATTAGTACTTTAGGTGGACATGATTCGATAAATAAAGTGATCATGCTGGTGCAAGTGCGGTGTTTTGGTGTTTATTTTAGTCCCGCAAATTTCTATTTTGCATATTCAAATCAAGGCAATTGCTTGTACATGTTGGTGGAAGTCAGTAACACGCCTTGGAACAAAAGACATTATTACCTTGTCGATATGGCAAATATAACGCCGACAGAAAAAGATTTTCATGTGTCGCCATTTATGGACTTAGCGATGCAATATCACTGGCGAGTATCACCTCCGAATTTGACAGAACATGTTGACACTAAGCCAATAAAATCGGATAAAAAAGATAAGTTATTGATACATATTGAAAATATTTCGCATCAACAACAAAAGCTATTCGATGCAACGCTGGCGCTAAAAGGACAAGCAATAAACAGAAAAAACTTAATGTCTGTAATGCGTAGGTTTCCTGCGATGACGTTAACCGTTGTCACAGGCATATACGTACAAGCGCTTAAGCTTTTTATCAAACGAATTCCGTTTGTACCATATCAACGAAAAGCGCAAAAACAAGAATTGTAAACGCATATCTGCTCAACAAAGCTATAAGCGTTAACTAAAAACATCACAACGATAGATATATCAGGAGAATATGGTGGAAAACGTTGCCTCACAATTAGAAAAAACAACAAGTTTTTCGCATTCCAAATTTCAGGATTGGATTAATCAACGTTGTCGACAAATAATATTTAAAATATTTAATCAATTGCCTGATAGTCAATTGGTCATTATTGAAGGCGATCAACAATTCCAATTCGGTGAGCTAAGCGAACATTCGCCATTGTCAGCAACAATCGAAGTGAAAGATCCAAGTACCTACAGCGCGTTAGTGAAAAACGGCAGTATTGGCGCTGCCGAAGCTTATATTGCGGGGCACTGGGATACCACAAATTTAACTGATCTTATTCGCGTATTTGCCCGCGCACAACACGTTACCGATCGATTTGAAAAGTACGTTAGTTGGCTTACTAAACTAAAAAATCAATGGTTTCATTTTAACAATCGCAATTCGCATAGCGGCTCTAAGAAAAACATACTCGCGCACTATGATCTGGGGAATGAGCTATACACTCGCTTTCTCGATAAAGAAATGATGTACTCATCGGCAATTTATCCAAGTGGTGAATCGTCGCTAGAGCAGGCACAGCTCAATAAGCTGAAACTAATCTGTGAACGCCTTGAATTAACCGCAGATGACCATTTGTTAGAAATAGGCACAGGGTGGGGTGGTTTAGCGATATATGCTGCGACTCATTACGGCTGTAAAGTAACAACCACGACGATATCTGATGCCCAATTTGAGTATGCTAAAAATCGCGTAGATTCGCTGGGCTTGGGTGAACAAATAACCTTGTTAAAGAAAGACTATCGATTACTAACAGGCGAGTTCGACAAACTTGTCTCTATTGAGATGATTGAAGCGGTCGGTTATCGCTACATGGACAGTTTTTTTGAACAAATCAATCAGCGATTAAAGCCTGGTGGTAAAATGCTAATTCAAGCGATTACGATTGCGGATCAGCGATTTGATCATTATTTGAATAATGTAGACTTTATTCAGCGTTATATCTTCCCCGGTGGTTTCTTACCGTCGATAGAGCTTATGGCAAGTAAAATTCGTTCACAAACTTCGTTAGTTATTGATGGGTTACACGACATCGGCATTGATTACGCTAAGACCTTAGCTGATTGGCGTGAACGCTTTCTCGCCTCATGGCCTGAGTTACAAACCTTTGGCTATGATGAGAAGTTTAAACGTCTGTGGTTGTTCTATTTAGGTTACTGCGAGGGCGCCTTTTTAGAGCGTTCAACCAGTACAGTTCACTTGATCGCTCGAAAGTAAAAAGCTTCTGTTTAAGACCATTTATTTCAACTCTCTTTCTCAATAAGTGTGATGCGGCTATTTTTGATAGTCGCATACTACTTTGTTGAAAAGATGCTTGGTATTTACTTAGCAATTCAGCATGGTAGTAGCTAAAACCGGATAAAGTAGCGTTCAGCTAAGCGATAAATAGCTTAATACTATAATTGTAGAAACATTATATTAATTAGAGATTTATTGCTGTCTCGCAATACAAAGCATTTTTGAAATGGTTTTGGAAACTGGTGTTTTTTCAAGATAAAGCTGACAGTTTTGTCGCTTATTTATAAAACTTTAACAATTATTTGATTTCTAACCTCAAAAGAAATTGGTTACAAGAGCCATTATTTAATCTAGAGCGAACCGGCGACTTGTTGTCTTTCAGATAATTTTTAACACTTATTTGATTTCTAACGTCAAAGAATTTGCTTGCGGGAGCCCTTATTTTATCAAGAGCGAATCGACGACTTGTCGTCTTTAAGGTGGCTTTTAACATTAAGTATATTTTTTATAACGTTAAAAGAAATTGGTTGCGGGAGCCGGATTTGAACCGACGACCTTCGGGTTATGAGCCCGACGAGCTACCAGGCTGCTCCATCCCGCGCCAAGTATAGTAACTGTTTATGCTGGTCGGTTACCGACGACCTGCGAACTTGCAACATGTGTTAGTTGCTTGTTCTTGGAAGTGAGGCGTATGTTAAGTAGAGTTAACTTAATTTGCAACTAGTTTTATCAAAAAAGCTGTTGTTAGTGTGATTAATGAACGTTACGGGTGCGATCTGAGTACAATTTGAACGTACTGTGTTGGAGCTCTTTGTATTCACACTAAAGTCGGTAACTAGTAATCATTTATTGGTGTTATTAGATCATCAGGTATTTGCCTAAGTGACTATCCCGTCTAGCCTAGTTTGTTTATAATTGCCGCCACTTTTATCTCTAGGCTTTCCTTATGTATCAATTTTTAGCGTTAACTTCTCCGGGTATTGAAATTTTATTGGTGGATGAAATCCAACAATTAGGTGGAAGCAACGTGGTGCAAAAGCCTGAAGGTGTATATTTTACCGCTGAGCTTGAGCAAGCTTATCACATCGTTTTATGGACACGTTTAGCAAGTCGCGTGTTGCTGAAATTAAGTGAAGGCGATGCACAAAACAAAGATGACTTGTACCAAGCCGCGAAAGCGGTTGAGTGGGATGATTGTTTTTCACCTGAGCATTCTTTTGCTATTGATTTTGTCGGTAAAAGCCGAGAAATACGCAACAGTCAGTTTGGCGGTTTAACGGTAAAAGATGCCATCGTCGATTACTTTAGAGAAAACAATTTAGATCGCCCATCGGTGAGTAAACAAGATCCTGATATTCGAATTCAAGCACGACTATTAAAAGGGCAAGTAAGCTTTTACCTAGACTTCTCAGGGCGCGGTTTGTTCCAGCGTGGCTACCGTAAAGACAGTGGCGCTGCGCCATTAAAAGAAAACCTAGCTGCCGCAATGGTGATCCGCTCAGGTTGGTTAGAAGATACTAGCCGCCCATTAGTTGACCCTATGTGTGGTTCAGGCACAGTGCTAATCGAAGCTGTTGGCCTTGCGACCAAACAAGCGCCAGGCTTAGAGCGCGAATATTGGGGCTTTGAACACTGGTTTGGTCATGATGACGCTTTATGGCAACAAGCATTTGATAATGCCAACCAAGCATCAAGCGAAAATTTCTCAAACTTTACTGGCAAGGTTTATGGCAGTGATATTGACAGCCGAGTTGTTAATACCGCTAAACAAAATGCCCGTAAAGCTGGTATTTCTGACTTAATTGAATTTAGCTGCAAAGATGCCGGTAAGATCAACAATGTATTTTCAAAACCCGGTGTAATGTTGTTTAACCCGCCATATGGCGAGCGTATTGGTGAATTACCAGAGCTAGTCGAACTATTTGGCGAGTTTGGTGGTAAACTAAAACAGCAATATGCCAATTGGCGAGTATCGATATTAACGGCTAATACCGAATTGTTGTCTTTATTAAAACTGGCAACGAGTAAGCGCTATAAATTTAAAAATGGTCCGTTAGATTGTTTGCTAGCGATTTACGATTTAGATGAAAAGCAGTTAGCGAAAGATAGCCTGCACGGCAGTGTTGATCTCAGTCAACAGCCATCTGATTTTGCCAACCGGTTAAAGAAAAATCTAAAGGCGTTAAAAGGTTGGGTAAAGGCAGAGAATATTGAGTGTTTCCGTTGTTACGATGCTGACATTCCTGAATACAATGTCGCAGTTGATGTCTATCAAGACTATTTAGTCATCCAAGAATACGCCGCACCAGCCAAAATCGCACCAGAAAAAGTCGCGAAACGACTACAGGAAGTTTTATTTTGGGCGCCAAAAGTTACGGAAATAGAAACCAGTAAAGTGGTTCTAAAAACGCGTCAAAAGCAAAAGGGCAGCAATCAGTACAACAAACTGAATAAAAAGAACCAAGCTTTAGTAGTGAACGAGCACGGTGCCAAACTGAAAGTGAATCTATGGGATTACTTAGATACTGGCCTGTTCCTAGATCATCGAAAAACAAGACAAATCGTTGCAAAATGGGCAAAAGACAAAAGCTTACTAAATTTGTTTGCCTACACTGGGTCAGTGTCTGTACAAGCGGCTTTGCATGGCGCAGAAAAAGTTACCACGGTAGATATGTCAAACACTTACTTAAACTGGGCACAAGAGAACTTTGCCTTGAACCAGTTAGTGAGCCACAAATATGAGTTTATTCAAGCAGACTGTTTAAACTGGCTAAAAGAAAATACTGATAAGTACCAACGTATTTTTATCGACCCGCCAACGTTTTCAAACTCAAAACGCATGGAAGATGCGTTTGATGTGCAACGCGACCATATTGCGATGATAACAGACGCACTTGGTTCGTTAACAGACGACGGCGAAATCATGTTCACCAATAATAAGCGCAACTTCAAAATCGATGTAGAAGCACTTGCCGCGCTTGGCTTACAAGCACGAAATTTAACGGACAAAACTCGCGATAAAGATTTTGCTCGAAATAAGCATATTCATAATAGCTGGTTGATCACCCGCAAATAAACTGGATAAGCGCAGAATCTATAAACAACAAACAACAATCAGTAAACAACATATAATGAAGATTGAACACGGATTTATTTTATATGGCAGCCAAGGCTGCCATTTGTGCGAAGATGCACTTGCACTGTGTCAGCAATTAACCATGCCAGTGATGTTAACAATCGTAGATATTGTCGACGAAGAAGATTTAGTTGAAGCTTACGGTCAGCATATACCAGTAATGCAACGCGACATTGATGGTAAAGAGCTATTATGGCCATTTGACCTTGAACAACTGAATCAATTTGTTGCTGACGGCTTAGCGCTAGAAAACTAAGCACAAGTAATTAATCGATAAACAGAAATCACTAACAAATAACTAAAAATAGCGAAAAAGAGTAGTAATAACCCCATGGAATTAATTCGTATAACCAATGCTGAACTTGCTTTTGGCGATGCAAAAATTCTCGATGATGCTGAGCTAAGAATAAATCAAGGTGAGCGTGTGTGTTTGGTTGGCCGCAATGGTGCTGGCAAATCTTCGCTATTAAAAATCGTCAGCGGTCGTCAACAACTCGATGATGGTCAGTTGACTTTTTCGAACGATATTCGCATTGCTATGTTAGAGCAAGATCCGCCGCAAACCTGTGATAAAACTGTTTTCGATTATGTTTCTGAAGGCTTGCATGCCAATGCAGAGCTAATTAAGCAATATCATCATTTAGTTACACTGGTTGCCGAACAGCCGAATGAGAAAAACTTAGATGCTTTGGCGAATGTTCAACAGCAGTTAGAACAGGCGAATGCGTGGCAAGACGAACAGCGCATTGAACAAGTGTTAAGTACATTAGCACTTGATGCAGATAAAACGGTTGATCAACTCTCTGGTGGTTGGCTTAGAAAACTTGCCTTAGCCAAGGCTTTGGTAACGAACCCTGATGTGCTGCTGCTTGATGAACCAACAAACCACTTGGATATTGACAGTGTCTTATGGTTAGAGCAATTTTTGAAAAACTTTGCTGGTACTATTGTGTTTATTAGCCATGACCGTGCATTTATCCGCCGTTTATCTACCCGCATTGTTGATTTAGATCGCGGGCAGTTAACGAGCTATCCAGGTGATTACGATAAGTATATCGAACAAAAGCAGCATGACTTGCAAGTAGAAGCGCAGCAAAATGCGTTGTTTGATAAAAAACTTGCGGAAGAAGAGGCTTGGATCCGTCAGGGTATTAAAGCGCGCCGTACTCGCAATGAAGGGCGAGTGCGTGCACTTGAACGCTTGCGTGTAGAGCGTAAACAACGCCGAGACTTGAAATCGCAAGGGGATATCGAAATATCCAGCGGCGATCGTTCAGGCAAGCTTGTCTTTGAAGCACAAGATACTTCAATTGCCTTTGGCGATAAACGCGTGATTAATCATTTAAACCTGCTTGTTAGCCGAGGTGATCGCTTAGCACTGATTGGTGCTAACGGCACAGGTAAATCAACGCTAATTAAGCTGTTGATGGAACAACTCAAACCTACATCAGGCAAGGTACGTGTTGGTGTTAACTTAGATATAGCTTATTTTGATCAGCACCGCGAACAGCTAGACCCAAATAAAACCGTGCAAGACACGGTTGCTGATGGTAAGCAGGAGGTCACGTTAAATGGCCGCGGTCGTCATGTACTGGGTTACCTGCAAGACTTTTTATTCAGTCCCAAACGCGCTCGCACGCCAGTAAGAGCATTATCTGGTGGTGAAAAAAATCGTTTATTACTTGCCAGATTATTTTTACGTCCAAGCAATTTGTTGATTCTCGATGAGCCAACCAATGATTTGGATATTGAAACCTTAGAACTTTTAGAAGAAGTTGTTGCCAACTACAACGGAACTGTTGTGTTGGTGAGCCATGACCGTGACTTCGTGAATAACTGTGTTAATACCTGTTTGTATTTTGATGGCAGTGGCCATATTGAACAAATTGTCGGCGGTTACGACGATGTTGATCAATACCTAGCCTACAAGGCGACACAACGAAAAGCGCATGAAGAACAATTAAAACCTACGCAAACCGCTGAAAAACCCAAACAAAAGCAAGATAAACCTGCTGCTAAGAAAAAATTATCTTATAAAGAGGCAAGAGAGCTTGAAGCTTTGCCGGAGGAAATAGATAATCTGGAGTTATTAATTGGTGAGTTACAAGATCAGGTTAACCAACCTGACTTTTTTAGCCAAGACACAGCAACAACTCAGAAAATATTGAACCAGCTGCAAGAAAGTGAGTCAAAGCTCGAAGCTGCTTACGACAGGTGGCAAGAGTTAGATGAAAAATAATAAGTGAGATAAGTAGTTAGATGAAAAGTATTGTGAAATCTCTGGTTGCCCTTAGTGTAGCCAGCGCATTATCGGCAGCTGCGGTAAACGCTGCAACCTATGAAGTCGTTGATCTAGGTGAAGTTAACTCACTTAAATTTTCTTACGGTCAGCAAGTTAATAACCTTGGAGAATCTGCCGTACAAGGTACCGACTTATATAATATTCCTGTTCAATTTCAATACCTTGATGAAGATGACTACGACGTAATTGTTAACAATGCTGATCGTACTCATGAGCTAGTTAATAACCTAGAAGATATTGAAGACGAAGCAGCACTGCGCGCAGGCAACCCAACAGCAAATGACTTAGTGTGGGTAACACGCTTCCTAGAAAGCCAGGGCAGCAGCCGTTTTCAAAAAATTGGTGACACTGTTGCCATGATCAATCGTGGTGGCCAAACAGAAGAATTTGTTGTCTTTGATACAACCTTTGCCAACACCAATACGTTAACGCGATCAACGGTTGATTTTATTAATGGCATTACCGAAAACGGTTGGGTTTACGGTAATGCATCTGCACCTTTTCTGCCAATCGATTTCACCGAAAGCGACGGTGACGAAGTCACACATTGGGTAAGAGACTTTGAAACTCGTGCATACATTTCGACAGATTATGGTCAAACCATTAAACCAGTTTTAGCGCCAGAAACTCGTTTTTATAACGGTCAGTCAGCTATCTTGGATATGAACGGTACAACTGCTGTTGGTTACGTGAGTAATCAATTAAATCAAGATCGAGTTGATGATATAGAAGATGATACAGGTGGCTGTGCTGATCCAAATATTATTGATGACATTCCGTTTGAGGTTTGTGTGCAAAACTTATCAAGCGACTTGTACTTCTTGACCGCTTATCAGTGGGAATTAGATGACAGTGGTAATGTGGTTAGTGAAAAAGATCTTGGTTTGTTAGTGACGCCTAATGAAGATGATGATCGTGTTTTTCGTAGCTATGCACAAGCAATCAATGCCAATGGTGTTGCAGTAGGTTTTAGCCATGGTTGGATTGATGAAACTGAAACATCACCAAGTCAAAACGAGCCTCGTCGCCTTTACCCGGTTGTTTATAAAAATGATGAAGTAACCAGCCTTGTTGAAGATCATGGTGAGGTAGGTGAAGGGCGTGCGTACGATATTAACGACAATGGTATCGCTGTTGGTTATGTCACTCGTTCAGTCAATGGCTCAGTACGTGAAAAGTTTTATCATATTGATACTAACGCACCGGCTGGTGATATGACCATGGTATTTCCAGATGACTTTTTCACAGGTTCATCAAGTACTGCATTTGCTATCAATAATGCAGGCTTAATTGTTGGTGAAGGTGAATTTGAAACGCAAAATAGTACTAGCCAACGCCGTACACATGCTTTCTTGTATGATCTTAACAACGAAACCTTTACAGATATTAATGACTTCTTAACCTGTAACTCTGATTACACCATTATTGAAGCACGTGATATCAATGACAATAATGAAATTTCTGCCACAGCTGTGGTAAAAGTGCCACGTCGAGATGCCAAAGGCGAATTAATGTTAGATGCCGAAGGTAACCAATTAGTTGAAGATGTTGTACGCGCGGTTACGCTAAGACCTATCAATGGCGAAATTGAAGATTGTACAGAAGTGTCTGAAGACAGAGTAGAGCGTCAGGGTGCTGGTTTAGGCGCTGGGCTATTAGCAATACTGTCTGCATTTGGTTTTAGACGTAAGCTTAAGCGTTAAATCGTCACCAAAGATATAAAACTATTGAAACATAAAACGGCTCACTTCGAGCCGTTTTTAATTTGGTGTTAACTAACATACTGGTTTATTGTGTTGTAATAACGGAGTCTAGCTAAAGTTAATTTACTTATATGCATCCACCTCTGTTATGTCCAATACTCTTTAGTATTGGACATGGCGATTTAAGGAGTTTAAACTAGTTTCATTATGATAATCATACTAGTTATTTGTTTTTATTAACCTTAATCATGGCTATATCTAAAACTAAACCTGTACCTTTATATCCAACATACTTTGATCTAATCGAGTTTGATTTTGAAGACTATCCAGAACTTAATGCTTTCTTTGATGAGCAACCGGCTTGGTGGCTTGAACAATTCAACTGGGGAAAAGCTTATCTTGAATATGTTGGCCGAAATAAATCTCCACATACTTACGACAGATTTAGAAATGAAGTTGAACGTTTCTTACTTTGGTCGTTTCTCGAAAAACAAACACCGATTGATCAATTACGCAAAGCTGACATTCTTGAATATGCAGACTTTTGTTGGCAGCCGCCAATTAATTGGATTGGCACATCTAACCAAGAACGCTTTAAAGTGGCTGCCGGTTATTCTTCAGCGAATGAACATTGGGCACCATTTAAAGTTCAACTTTCAAAAAGCCAATTAAGTAAACTGACAGCCAATGCCCAGCCACTAGATGTTAATCAACTAAAAAAGAAATACCGACCGTCACAACAAACACTCACATCCATGTTCACGGGTATTATTGTTTTCTACAACTACCTAATGAGTGAAGAATTTTGTTTAGGTAATCCTGCACAAATTGCAAAGAAAGACTGTCGCCACTTTATTACTGATGTACAAGTGAAAGAAGTTAATCGCTTAAGCAGCACGCAATGGCAATACGTACTTGATGTTGCTGTTGAAATGGCTGATGAAGATGCCGTTTATGAACGTAACTTGTTTGTGATTGCGGCTTTGAAAACCTTGTTTTTGCGTATTTCGGAGTTGTCAGAACGTGCTACTTGGTCACCCATTATGGGACATTTTTGGTTGGATGATGACGACAACTGGTGGCTAAAAGTTTTTGGTAAAGGCAGAAAGCTTAGAGATGTAACTGTGCCTGTTGATTTCTTACCATTTCTTGAGCGATATCGATTATCACGTGGACTTTATGGCTTACCTTCAAGTAATGAAAATACAGTACTTGTTGAGAAAATTCGTGGTCAAGGTGGTATGACAGCTCGCCATTTACGTCGCATTGTACAAGCTGTTTTTGATCAAGCTTACGATAAAATGCGCCAATATGAAGGTGAAAATAAAGCACTGCGATTAAAAGAAGCCACAACTCACTGGTTAAGGCATACCGGAGCGAGTATGGAAATTGAACGAGGCCGCGAACTTAAAGATGTTTCTGAAGACTTAGGCCACGCCAGTATGGCGACAACCGATACCGTTTATGTTCAAACCGAAAATAAACAACGTGCAGCAAGTGGTAAAAAACGTAAGGTTAATTAATAACTTAATTCCTTTAAAATCCCTTCAAAGACAAGTAAGCCCCCTACTGTTTATCTATATGCGCTTGGTTAAAAATAAAGCAGTTACTATTAAAAGGTAACTGCTTTAAACAAGGTTTTGATAAAAGATTTTTTAATCTTGCGCTGAGCTTTTAATTATTCGCTTAGTTATTCGTTTGAATCTTCAGTGCTAACGCGGGGTCAAGGCGAACATTAAACCAGTTAATTCGCCAGTCTAAATGTGGGCCGGTTGATCTTCCTGTTGAACCAACTGCGGCAACTACATCACCTTGTTTCACTTTATCACCGACTTTTACATAGCTATCGCTTAAGTGTAGAAAAGTTGATGATACACCGTGGCCATGGTCGATAATCATAGTGCCACCGGAGTAAAACATATCGGCTACAGTTAAGGTAACAACACCGTCAGCAGGAGCTTTAACAGGATCACCTTTGTCACCAGCATAATCTAAGCCGTAATGTGGTGTTCTTGGTTCGCCATTATAAAACCGTTGGCTACCGTAAACCCCCGTCACTATGCCCTTAATTGGCGCAACAAAACCATCAGCAAAGTAGGTTAAATCACTATCTGTTGCCCTCGCCGTTCTAACCTGCGCACTGTCTTTCTTGGCACGTGCAACTGCTTTCGGGTTAGGTTTCATAATGCTTTTTTTGATACCGTTAACCCGCTGAATTTTGTACTCACGCGTTTCTGGGGTTAGCGTTTTCTGCTCAGTAGTGCCGTCAGGGTTGGTTACCACTAATTGATAACGTGATTTATCATCACGACCGAAGCCAAAAGCGAATTCACCTTGTTTACCCACTTTAAGCACTTTGTCGTTTAGCTTCACCACAGCTCCCGGTGTCGCTTGGCCAACAATTAAACCACCTTGGATCACTTCGCCTGAAAGCGTTAATTTTGCTTGAGCCGATAAGCTAACCAAGCTCGTTACAAGTAACAAAGGCAACGATTTTGAAACAGGCACTGAAAAAGTGAACGATTTAAACACTGGCGATAGCTCCTTTACCAACACCTTCATAAGCAACCACTTTAATAGTGTCATTTGGATGTTCTGCTTTTAGTTGGCGACCAATATAGTCGGCCAATAGCTCAACCGTAGAATCACAATCAACCACTTCTAATACATGCTCTTGCACTGCAATATCAAAACGACCTTGCGGCGCCATATAGGCAAAGTATTGGTGATCGGGTTGTAAATTGTCATGTGCAAAAGCAGATAATTCAATTTCTTCTTTAATTACTTTATCTTCAATTGAAGCCAAGTAAATGTCGCGCCAACGCTCACACCAGTATGCTTCTAATTCAGTATCGGCTTGCTCATTTTTGAACAAATTAATTTTTGAGCGGTGACCATGTGCGATGCGTTGACAGTTACCATCATGCTTTTTAAGACCATGGGTATAGTGATAAAATTCACTTGGAATGACTTCCGGTCGTAAGTTGATGGAAAGGCCTTTGACATTATCCGGTAACTGCTTTTGGATTACCTCAATCAAGTGTTCAGTGACCGCTTCGATGGTAATGGCTTGGCACTCAAGCTTAGCAAACGCACAAATTGGCGATTGTAAGAAATAACTGGCTCGATTTGAGGTAAAGTCAACAAATTCATGGCCTTCACGAACATCAGAATCAGTAACGCGTAACATTTTAGAGCCGGTTGGCAACAGTAATTTATGGTCAACCGCATCATCGATGATGGCTTTGATTTGTTTTTTCACGACACCAAAATCAAGTACCATGCTCATTTCGTTTAAATCGCCATCGAGTAGCACATCGACAATCCAGCTTTCACCAACAATGCCACGTTGCTCACACAGGTATGAAAAATCAATAACCGTTAAATCGTTAACAAATAATTGCATTCAGTTTATTCCTCAGGTTAAACGACCAGCGCTTAGCCTTTTACCTGCCAAGTCATTTGCTCACCCGCTTTAATCGGCACGACAACACCTGAGCCAAAGGCCATTGTCTCTGGCACTTCCCATGTCGCTTTTTCAAGCGTAATGGTATCGCTGTTAACTGGCAAACCATAGAAAGTTGGACCATTTAAACTCGCGAATGCTTCTAGTTGGTCTAATGCGTTCTCTTGCTCAAACACTTCGGCATAAAGTTCAATTGCAGCATGTGCTGTGTAAGAACCAGCACAGCCACAGGCACTTTCTTTCGCATGCTTGGCATGTGGCGCAGAATCTGTTCCTAAGAAAAACTTTTTATTACCACTGGTGGCAGCTTCAACTAAAGCTTCTTGGTGAATGTTGCGTTTTAAAATCGGCAAACAGAAAAAATGTGGACGAATACCACCAACAAGCATATGGTTGCGGTTATAAAGTAAGTGGTGCGCAGTAATGGTGGCACCAACGTTATCACCTGCGGCTTTAACAAATTCAACCGCTTGCTTGGTGGTGATATGTTCTAGCACAATTTTTAGTTTAGGGTGTTCTGCAACAAGCGGTGTTAAGATGGTGTCAATAAACTCAGCTTCGCGATCAAAAATATCAACATCATGCGTGGTTACTTCACCATGTACTAGTAGCAATATGCCTTGACGTTCCATCTCGGCCAATACGTCTTTGATGTTAGCAACATCTGTCACACCAGAGGCTGAATTGGTAGTTGCACCTGCAGGGTAAAGCTTACACGCAAACACTAAACCGCTATTTTTCGCATCGATAATATCTTGCGGTGTGGTGTTGTCCGTTAGATAAAGTACCATTAATGGCTTAAAGCCTTCACGCGGCTCGGCTGCCATAATGCGACCATAATATTCTTGTGCAAGCGCAGCATTGGTGACTGGCGGCACTAAGTTAGGCATGACAATCGCTCGACCAAAGTAGCGGCTAATATCGGTAACTGTGTTAGGCAGTACTTCGCCATCGCGCAAGTGTACATGCCAATCATCTGGTCGAGTAATAGTTAAACTTGTCATTGGTTATCCTTTCGTTTATCGATAATTATTGAAAATACAATTTGTGCGCGGTTACGGCCAACTCTATTGATCGTTTTGATCATTAAGTAACTTCAATAATTGATCTTTTAAATTTGGTGGGACTTTATAAATTGTTAAGCTGTCATTCGCTTGATTATACACGACATCTTGACCAAAGTGACTACGCTCGAAGCTGACGCTGATACCATTACCAAAGCCTGAATATTTAGTCACCTTGTTGACTACCGCTTGATCGTGCGGGAACGACTCTTCAATTTGGTAGTCTTGGGTTTTACAGAACTCGTAAAAGCTATCGCCGCCGTCACCGTTAGAAACGATTTTATCAATTTCTTTAATTTGTACGTCTTGTGACGATTCTTTTTGCTCTTTACAGTAGCTAACCAGCTCTTTGCGTGTTTGTTGCTTTTCATCTGCGTCTAGTTGATTAACGGCAACATAATCTTCAACCGCTTCAACAAGTGCTTGGGTTTGCGCTTTGGCGTTTAAACCTTCTTCACAGCCTAAAAAGTCTAAAAAAAAGTCAGATACTTTACGACCAGCACGACCGCGAATAAAGGTCACATAGCGATCGCCTGCTGGATTTTGCTGATAGTCAAACAAATCAATTCGCGCTGCTAGTTGCAGTTTGTCGGTATCTAAGTGCTGATCGGCAGAAATGTTTAATTCGCTATCAACTGAATAATGTTCTGAAATAGGAATAATGGCAGCAATTAAATAACGTCCACCCATGTGCTCGTAATGGCTCAGCACTAAATAGCCTGTTTCCGCTAAGTCATATTTAGTCAGTTCGTTTTTCAATAAATTAGTGGCTTGTTGGCTAAAGCTGTTGAAATCTTGTACATCGCTTAAGTAACTTTCCATGATATCAACAAAACGCGCCTCATCGCCTTCTGCTGGCATTGACGAAAAATGGCCGTAACCTTTATTGCCTTTTTTGTTATAAATATTATGGAGTGATTCCATAAAGCTTTGAATTTTATTGCTAATTGCTAATGATTCGGCGCCGTAGCGAATCTGCACTTCGCCAGTTTCAGCTTGTTTTGAAAGAAAGTGCAGCGCGATATTGGAAATTATTAAACTCATAATTGCTGGTCAGTATGATATTGATAAGGCTTTTGATAAACTATGGCGCTTATCACCTTTCAATCTTATCTAGTGATTTAACTAAACCTAAAAACATCGGCTTTATAAGCTGACAAGCTTTAGTAAGCTGATAGTATGCTGTTAAGTAAAGTCGCTAAGTAAAATGTATTTAAGTAAAAAATTATGCCTATTGTATCTAAGTATTCCAACGAACGTGTAGAAAAAATTATCGACAACCTGTTAAATGTCTTAATTGAAGAAAAAGCAGGTGCAGATTTGTCGCTAATGTGTTTAGGTAATGTAGTAACCGAAGTACTAACGCAACAAGTGCCTGAAAAACAACGACAAGTCGTAGTTGAAAATTTCACTAAAGCGCTAAGCCAATCGGTTAACACTACAACTAAATAAGAAGAACAAGAGTTACAAAACGTTATGGTGTCGTTTGAATCGAAAACCTACAGCAAGAAGCTATTACATTTAATTAGCTGGGGGCATTGGTTTACCTTTTTTAATATCATTGCGGCGATTTTGCTCGCCATGGTTTATTTGGTTAATGAAGCGGCGCCACAAACCTTGGCTGGCCAAGTATACTTGGTCAGCACTTGGCTCAGTCATATGGCGTTTTTAACCTTTATGACCTTTGTCTTGCTAGTCTTCCCCCTTACCTTACTTATTCCTAAAACCCGGTTTATCAGAGCAGCAGCGTCGATTATTTTTACTGCGATGTTGCTGCTGTTGCTACTCGACGCCTTTGTTTATAACCGCTTGGGCTACCATATAAATGCGTCTTCAATTGGGCAAATCATTGATTTAATAGGACAAGAAATACAGGATGATAGACGCACTTTTTGGTTTATTAGCCTAGTTTTGACCTTAGTCATATTGACATTTCAATTAACTGTCAGTAATTATGCTTGGAAGCACTTAAGTAAATTACAACGTACAGTATTTGCTAAATTTGTTGTATTTGGTTTAATCGTCGCGTTTTTTACCAGCCATATGATGCACATTTGGGCTGACGCTAACCTTGAATATGACGTGTTAAAGCAAGATACCACTTTACCGCTTTCCTATCCAACCACAGCTAAAACATTGCTAACCAAATACGGAATGTTTAATGAAGGCGACTATATAGCGCGTAAAACTAGCCCGTTAGCCTTTAATCAACCTATGCCAAAATATCCGACCATTGGCCAATGTCAGGCGATTGATAACCAGCAATCAACTTTTGTTATACTTAGTAAAGCAACCTTGTCTGAACAGCAAATTAGTCAGTTTAGCCAACGCTCTATTGCAACGAGTATCAAGCTTTCTCACCATATCGATAACGCAACCTTTGATAATGCATGGTTTAACTTAGTTTATGGTTTACCAACCATTTATCAGCCATCAATCAAGCAGGAAATGGCCGAATCTGTGATGTTACAAGCGATAAAACAGCACAAATTAACAACCAGTTTAACGCTAATCACTGAGCAGCCATCCCCGATGATGCCTTGGTTTGCTGAGCATTTTAATAGTGTTAATGAGCGAGATAATATTGCTTCTCTTATTTTTCCAGAAGAGCTAGCAGAATTTTCGCAAGGCCTACACTTTATCTACTTTGATCAAGAAGATACTTACCAACTTGAGTTGTTCATTGATGCCCTGCTACTTGCTCAAAAGCAAAAAGCCCAGCAAGACAACATTATTATCAGTTCACTCGGTAATGCTTCTGAGCAAGAGATGTTATCGATAAAGCCAGCGTTAATTTTATGGCCTGAAAAGCGTAAGCAGCAAATCTCACGCTTAACGAGTCAAATGGATATTGCGCCAACGTTACTAACGAACTGGTTAGGCTGCCAAGAACATTCTGAGCAGCTGACCGGTGGTAAAAATGTCTTTAAGCTAAAAGGTGATAGAGTGATTGCCAATACCACTGAAAATGGCATGGTCGTGTTTAACAAAGATAAGTCAGTCTTAATTGATCAAAATGGCAACTTCCAAAGTTATTCGCGCCAATTAGCTGCGCCAATTTCAGTTCCATCAGATTTTCCACTAATGATTGATGGCGTCCATTTCATCAAACGCTTTAGTGAAAATCATCAACAGATTCAAAACGTTCAATAAATCATCGCTTGAACAGAGATAAGAAAAAATATGGACTTTTGTGATTGCAAAAGTCCATATTATCGTTAATATACAGCCTGTTTCTTACGAATCTTATCAAGAAATACATACCAAATAATCGGGATATAGCGCAGTCTGGTAGCGCGTGCGTCTGGGGGACGTGAGGTCGCAGGTTCAAGTCCTGCTATCCCGACCAATTCTAAATCAAGCTATATAAAATCAAATAGCCACTATTGTCCCTACTTCATCACTTAAAACTAACTTTTACTTCAGGTATCAACCTCTCCTAGTATCATATCGTTTATAACCAGATACTTAGTGACCAAAAAGTGGCGATAATTCAGTGAGTTTATGTCCGTTTACTGGCTTAAAGTGTCGAATAATTTTACAGTTAATAAACTATAGTTCTTGTTACAACAAATTTTTAAAGGTTAACTCTTTGTTTTTATGACTTATTATTTACCAGGCCTAACATTTGCTTAACAATTTATTAACACTGGTTCAAAGTTTGGTACTGATTAGTGTCACAAATACAAGTTATGCAGGAGATTAAAGCTTGAAAAAAATAATAATAGGACTCACCGCAGCCTTTATCACTAGTCAATCGATGGCAGGGGTAATACGCCATGATGTAAATGAGCAAGCCTACCTTGATTTAGCACAGAATGCACAGTTTGATCCTGTAGGTCGCCTTTTGTTTAACAATAGTCAGGGGCGTTTTATCTGCTCTGGTACATTAATTTCTGACCAGTTTGTGTTGACCGCTGCACACTGTTTAGACGATTCGCAGACATCAGATGTAACATTTGATGTTGGTGGTAATCGCTACAACGGCGAACGCTGGAGAGTTCATCAAAATTGGGATCCTCTTGGCTCGTTGTTTGCTGGTTGGGACATCGCACTACTTAAATTAGATTCGATAGTTGACAATGTTACCGCTGCAAATTTATATACAGGTAATTCTGAGCTAGGCCAAATCGGTACTCACGTTGGTTTTGGAGCTTCAGGAGATGGCTTAACGGGGTCTGTACTTCCACCTGGTACTAAGAGAGCCGGTTTAAATGAAATTGATGAGTTTAATCTCGCGGGAGAAGGCCATGATCGCATCCTGTGGAATGATTTTGACGCCCCCCTTGGCATTGACCCGACACTAAGTCCGTTATTAATGCAAGATCAGGCATATCTAGAGAATCCAATTGCTGCATTTGGACGAGTCTCAGGCACAGCACTTGATTTGGAGTACATTATCGGTGGTGGTGATAGCGGTGGCGGTTACTTTTTAGAAGAGAACGGTCGGTGGTTTGTTGCAGGTGTTCATTCTTTTGGTGCCTCTATCGATGGTGCTACCGATGATACATATGGAGACTTTTCAGGCTCAACTCGCGTGAGCTCATTTGTAGACTGGATAGGTCGCACTCAGCAGAGCCTAGCAATACCTGAACCCAATACCGTTATGTTGTTAGCTTTATCACTTTTTGGTTTATCTCGTATCAGACAGAAAAACTAAAGATTAATTTACCTAATATAAAAAACCGGCTTAATCTCTGGTTTTTTATTGTCTTTGTTCTTTCATATTTTTTACATTAAGAGTCCTTATGTTACCCGCTTGATATGGATAGTTACGTAACCAATAAGGGGCGGCTTTTCCATCTTTTGATTTGTTTGAAAATTTAAGTTCCCTCACTTTTTTCAGAGCAAACTGTGTAAATATCCCCTGCTCTTTTTGCCCTGAGGCTAGTTTAGCTTCTATTACATCGCCGTTTTTATTAACTAGCACATCTAAATAGATAGTTATGGATTCTTGTCTTTGAACTAAGTTTTCTACGCCTTGCGTAAATTGATCTGCGTTGCTTGAAAGCACTGTTATATACAAGCTAGTTGCTAAAAGGGCTCTTATTGCTAATCTCATCGGGATATCTTACTCAGCTTCGATGTTTTTAATGTGAATCAGAACATAATGTTTAACTATTAGGTTGCTGCGCAGCGATTACTTTATTGCGCAACCATGTATTTGCAGGGTCTTGGTCAACATTGCTATGCCAATAGATATGTACATCTAACGGTGGCAGTTCTATTGGCAGTGGCGCGATACTAATGGGTAAAAGTTCACGGTACATTTTGGCCGATTTCTCGGGTATGGTTAGCAACATGTCATTGTTTGCGATAACTCGACACGCCGACAATAAATGTTGGCACCTTAATGCGACTTTTCGCTGTATGCCAAGTCGCCCCAATTCGTAGTCTTCCAAGCTTGGGCCAGAAGTACGTGTAGAAGCAACGACATGCGTTTGGCTTAAGTACCTTTGCAAGTCCAACTTGCCAGTAAAAATTGGATGGTTTTGCCTAGCCACTACTACTAACTTATCTTTGGTTAATTGCTGGTGCACGACATTGCTACTAACAGGCAACAAAATATCAATGGCAATATCAATATCACCACTCGCTAACTTGTTTTCGAGTTCACTTCGCCTCACTCTTTTACTGGTAAAGTTCATATTTGGCGACTCTGTTAGCAGTTGCTCAGCAAATAGCGGTAAATATGAAGCTTCTAGCGAGCCATGTAATGATACTGTGCAATATTTTCGAGACGTTGATGGTTCAAATTTCTGAGCTTGATACACACTGCTTTGCAGTTGATGAAGTGCTTCTCTGACATCGCCAATAACATTTTTAGCAAGTGCTGTTGGCTTCATTTGGTTACCTTGTCGAATAAAGAGCTTATCATCAAATTGTGCTCTCAATTTTGCCAACGAATGACTAACCGCTGGTTGCGAAAGGTTTAAGGCTGAAGCCGCTTTACTGATATTCCCTTCACAGTAGATGGCTTCAAATACCACAAACAAGTTTAAATCCATTTTCATCGTAGATCCTCATATCACTTTGCAATGACTAACGTTGATATAACTTTTGCTTAGTAATGACTAACGCTTTATTTATTCTTAACACGAATATAGCAAGATTACTAATATTCATTTGTTTTATTTATGTAGGCTTTTTAAGATGATTTTATAGCGACTAAATACATACATAAGAAATACATGGCTTCACTTTATTTAATTCGACACGGACAAGCTTCATTTGGTGAGCCTGAGTATGATCGTTTATCGCCCAAGGGTCATCAGCAAGGTTTAATGTTAGGTAAGGCATGGCAAACCATGGCAGCTCCGGATTTAGTCTTTACTGGAGAATTGTGCCGTCACCATCAGACCTATGAAGCATTTAATAAGGCATACAGAAACACCGCGCACCAAGAAGTTACCACTCACCAATTAGCAGCGCTTAATGAGTTCGACCATATTGATATATTGATGCAAAGCGAAAAACAATGGCGAAGCTATCAAGATCTTGTCGATTATTTTTCGTCGCTACCTGATGCCAAGAACAATTTAAAACAAGTGTTCGATGATGCTTTTACCAAATGGGCACTAGCCGACAGTACCGGCAACTATCAAGAATCTTGGGGCGTATTCAAACAAAGAGCAAACACTGCTCTACAACTGTTGATTGAGGCTCGGACAGTTGAGCAGCAAACAATTTTAGCCTTTACCTCTGGTGGTATTATTGCGGCAATAGTTCAACAATTATTAGCACTATCTGATCAACATTGTTTAACGCTAATGAGACAAATCAGAAACACTAGCGTGACCAAAATCGTATTCTCTGGAGAACGAGTTTCATTAGATTACTTTAATAATTATCAACACCTTGAACAGGTGGGTGCAAGTTGGTCAACCCATCGCTAATCACTGGACAAATGAGCAGATAACTAAACTCATACAACCAAATTATAAAAACCCAATTAAGCAAAATTAAGGGATGTAAAATGAACAACAACTTATTTGACCTATCAGGAAAAGTCGCTCTTGTGACTGGCGCTAGTCGCGGCATTGGTGAAAGCATTGCCAAAACGCTTGCCGCTTATGGGGCTCATGTCATCGTATCAAGTCGAAAAATAGACGGTTGTGAAGCCGTTGTCGAAAAAATCACTAGCGAAGGTGGCAGTGCTCAAGCTATCCCCTGCCATATCGGTGATATGGAGCAAATTGAACAATTGTTTAGTTCGATAACCGCGCAGCACGGCAAGTTAGACATTCTTATTAACAACGCAGCAGCCAACCCTTACTTCGGCCATATTTTAGAAACAGATCTCGGTGCTTATCAAAAAACGGTTGACGTCAATATCCGTGGTTACTTCTTTATGTCAACCAAAGGTGCTCAATTAATGAAAGAAAATGGCGGTGGCGCAATTGTAAACGTCGCGTCAATTAATGGTATAGTTCCAGGTGATTTCCAAGGTATCTATTCAATTACTAAAGCAGCGGTTATTTCGATGACAAAGGCCTTTGCTAAAGAATGTGCTGCTTTCAATATTCGCGTTAATGCCCTGCTTCCTGGCGCTACCGACACCAAGTTCGCAGCAACCCTAGTGAAAAATCCGAAAATTTTAGAGCAAGCGATGGCACATGTGCCGATGCGCCGCGTCGCTGAGCCTGACGAAATGGCTGGCACCGTGTTGTACTTAGTATCAGATGCTGCCAGCTACACCACAGGCGCTGCTATCAATGTTGATGGCGGTTACTTAATCGGTTAGGAGCTAATTGGCTAACGGCATTCTCCGCAAGACTCAATGAATAAAAGCTAAACCGAGTAGCAACAAACGCAAAGCTCTGCTTAGTTAAAAGGAAAAGACAATGAATTTTGAATACTCAGAAAAAGTAGAAGGCTTACTCAATCAACTTCGTGCGTTTATGGATGAGTTTGTTTACCCGAACGAAGATTCGATGAATAAGCAAATCGCAGAGCATCAGTGGTCTACACCGCCGCTAATGGAAGAACTTAAAGCCAAAGCCAAAGCACAAGGCTTATGGAATTTATTTTTACCACTTAATTACGGTGAATACAGCGCGGGGTTAACTAATCTCGAATACGCACCATTGGCAGAAGAAATGGGGAAAGTTGCATGGGCACCGGAAGTATTTAACTGCGCTGCGCCAGATACCGGCAATATGGAATTGCTCGCCAAATACGGTAGTGAAGCGCAGAAAAAACGTTGGCTAGTGCCTTTACTTGCCGGTGAAATTCGCTCAGCGTTTGCCATGACTGAGCCAGATGTCGCCTCTTCCGATGCCACCAATATTGAAACCCTTATCGAGCGTGATGGCGATGATTATGTCATTACTGGTAAAAAGTTCTATATCAGTGGTGCTTGCCGTCAACAATGCCAAATCATGATTGTTATGGGCAAAACAGACCCAACCAATGACAACCGTTATGTTCAACAGTCGCAAATATTAGTGCCAATGAACACGCCTGGCGTTACTGTGGTTAGGCCAATGAAAGTATTTGGTTACAACGATGCGCCCGAAGGCCACGCGGAAGTGATTTTCGATAAGGTACGTGTGCCAGCAGACAACATCATTGCCGGTGAAGGCCGAGGTTTTGAAATCGCTCAAGGCCGTTTAGGGCCAGGTCGAATTCATCACTGTATGCGCTCAGTCGGCGCAGCACAGCGTGCGTTAGATATGATGTGCAAACGCGTTAATGAACGCACGGTTTTTGGTCAACCGATGAGTAAATTGCAATCGATTCGAGAAGATATTGCAACGTCTGCTTGCCAAGTTGAACAAGCTCGTTTATTAACCTTAAAAGCCGCACAAAAAATGGATCTAGCGGGCAACAAAGCTGCACAAGATTTAATCGCGATGATCAAAATTGTTGCGCCAAACATGGCACTTGATGTACTCGACCGTGCCATCCAAATTCACGGCGCGCAAGGTGTTTCGCAAGATACTTTCCTAGCCCATATGTACGCAGGTCAACGCACGCTTAGACTCGCAGATGGTCCAGACCAAGTGCATATGATGCAGTTAGGTCGAAACCTTGCTGCAAAGCATGCGTTATAACGTAATTTCAACTGAATTTTTGTCAACGATCAGGAAAACACATGAAGGAAGTTGATCAATTAAACGAGCACGTGTTGTCAGAATACTTAGCGAGTCAGTTAAGTGATTTTAGCGGCCCAATTACGCTAGAAAAATTCGACGGTGGTCAATCAAACCCAACATTTAAAGTCACTACATCAGAAAAATCTTATGTATTGCGCAAGCAGCCACCGGGCAAGTTATTAAAATCAGCACATGCCGTCGATCGTGAATTTAGAGTAATTAGTGCGTTATATGGTACGGATGTCCCCGTCGCCAAGCCTTATCATTTATGCACCGATACTAGCGTGCTGGGCGAAATGTTCTATTTAATGGAGTTTGTTGGAGGTGATATTTATTGGGATGCATCACTTAAACAGGTTACTAGCAACGAACAGCGCGCCGGTATTTATGATGCAATGAACAAAATATTGGCAGCAATCCATAGTGTTAATGTGAATGACATTGGCCTGGGCGACTACGGCAAGCCGGGTAATTATTTTGAACGCCAACTATCACGTTGGATAGAGCAATACCGTGCAACAGAATTAGAGCGTATTGAAGAAATGGATATGCTCTACGATTGGCTAGCTCAGCATTTACCTGCTGACGATGGCCGCGTTGCGCTCGTTCATGGTGACTACCGCCTCGACAACATGATGTTCGCGCCTAATTCGTCCAACATTCTTGCCGTGCTTGATTGGGAATTATCTACCTTAGGCCACCCTTTTGCTGATCTCGCCTATCAATGCATGCAGCTCAGATTACCGGGCGGCATGGGCAGTGTTGACGGCCTCGCGAATGTTAATCGCGCGAGTTTAGGTATTCCAAGCGAGCAAGAATATGTAGAGCGCTATTGCCGACGCATGAATATTTCCAATATCGAACATTGGCCATTTTATTTAGCGTTCAGCTTCTTTCGTCTTGCTGCCATAGTGCAAGGCGTAGCAAAGCGTGCAACCTTGGGTAATGCCTCAAACAAAAATGCCATGAAGCTCGGAGCTTATGTTAAACCGCTGGCACAAATGGCGCTTGGCGTAACCCGTGAATAGCAAGAAATAAAAGCACAATAAACATAAAGCTCAGAAAAAACGAAAGTCACAATAAAAAATCAAACAAAAATACAACAGGAACAGCACAAGGAGCACAAAATGGATGCAATGTTAGATTTCACCGGAAAAACTGTCTTAGTTACTGGTGCTTCTCAAGGGCTTGGTCAATTACTTTCAGAAGCGCTAGCCAGTCGTGGCGCTAACTTAGTGATTGGCGATATCAAAGAAGCAGAGTTAAAAGCCGTTGAGCAATCAATGAGTGACAAAGGCTACTCGGTAGCGGCACTTGCAGGTGATGTCTCGCAAGATAGCTATTGCCAGAACTTAGCGCAATTAGCTGCCGAGAAATTTGGCAGCTTAGATATTGCCGTTAATAATGCCGGCATCGCACCAGCCCTTAGCCCGCTACATCAAACTGACGAAGCGACGATGGACAAGCAATTTGCAGTCAACGTAAAAGGCGTACAATTTGGTATGAAGCATCAAATTCCACTAATGCTCAGTCAAGGTGGTGGCGTTATTTTAAATGTTAGCTCACTTGCAGGTCTAGGCGGTGCGCCTGGTGTATCTTCTTATGCGGCGGCCAAACACGCCGTTATTGGGTTAACTAAAACAGCGGCTGCTGAATATGGTCGTTATAACATTCGCGTTAATGCCGCCTGCCCTTTCTTTACGTTAACCAATATGGTCACTGATATGTCAGACGATGAAGATCGTAAAAAAATGGCTAAAGGTGCGCCAATGAAACGTCTTGCAGAGCCACAAGAAGTGGTCGCGACTATGCTGTTAATGCTGTCACCAGCAAATACCTACATGACAGGACAAAGCATTGCCATTGATGGCGGCGTAACTGCGCTGTAATTGGGCGCTGAAATTAGGCGTTGCAATTAAAAGTTTAACTCTTATGGCCACAGCCAACTCAATCATCTTAGGCCAAGTATCTTGATATAAAAATAGAGATAACGGCGAAGACAAAGAGAAAGATAATGAATACCAAAATGCTAAATGAGCGTGAAATTGAATTTTTACTTTACGAGCTATTTGATACCGATGCTTTGTTCACGCGAAGCCGGTATCAAGATCATGATCGCACCACCTTTAAAGAAGTGATTCAAACCGCAAAAAATGTGGCAGAAAAGCACTTTTTACCGCTGCGTCATACCCTAGATAACCAGCAACCAACCTTCGATGGCGAAAAAGTGCATATCATTCCGGAGTTAAAACCTGCACTCGACGCCCTAAATGAATCAGGTTTACCTTCTGCAACAGCAGATTATGAATTCAATGGCATGCAACTACCACCAATTGTCGCCAATCTTGCTGGCGTTTATCTCACTATCGCCGGTGGTACAGCGCTTGGCTACAGCATGCTCACCACGGCAAATGCCAATTTATTGCAAGCGCATGGCAGTGACGAGTTAATAGAAAAATGGGTTAAGCCATTACGAGATGGCCGTTTTGCTGGCACAATGGCGATGACTGAACCCGACGCTGGCTCTGGGCTTGCCGATTTAACCACAAGTGCAGTAAAAGCTGATGATGGTAGCTATCGCATTACCGGCAACAAAATTTATATCTCAGGTGGCGATCACAACTTAAGCGAAAACATTGTTCATTTAGTGTTGGCAAGAGTAAAAGGCGCACCTAAAGGTGTTAAGGGAATTTCCCTATTTGTTGTGCCTAAGTATTTAGTTAACAATGATGGCAGCCTAGGCGATAGAAACGATGTAGCCCTTGCCGGTTTATTCCATAAAATGGGCGGTCGTGCACAAACCTCTACCGCGCTGAGCTTTGGGGAAAAAGGTGGCGCAATTGGCTATTTGGTCGGTGAGGAAAATCACGGCCTTGCTTATATGTTCCATATGATGAACGAAGCACGGATTATGGTTGGCACCAGTGGTGCGGCACTTGCCATGGGCGGTTATCAATACTCGCTTGAATACGCTAAAAACAGACCACAAGGTAGACTGCCATCGTGCAAAGATCCTTTATCTCCGCCCGTTAATATAATTGAACATGCCGATGTTAAACGCATGCTACTCGCGCAAAAAGCCTACGCCGAAGGTGCACTCGCGTTAGTTATGCTAGGTAGCCAACTTTCAGATGATGAAAAAACTGCACAAACTAAAGAGCAACGTGCTTATGCCCACACTCTACTTGATTTACTAACGCCAGTAATCAAAACCTGGCCATCAGAATATGGCACTAAAGCCAATGATTTTGCCATTCAAGTCCTCGGCGGCGCGGGTTATGTGAACGAACACCCCATTGAAATGTTCTATCGTGATAATCGCCTAAATCCAATTCATGAAGGTACTACGGGCATCCAATCATTGGATTTGTTGGCGCGTAAAGTGCCGATGGGCAGTATGCAAGGCTATCAAGCATTAATGGCTGAAATTAACGACACCATTAAAGACGCAACATCACATGAAGCGCTAAATGATTATTGCCAGCGACTACGCAGTGCTGTTGCAACGTTAAACCACACCACAGACAAACTACTCACAGCGATGGGCAATAGCCGGACTGAAGGTGCTGAAAGTATTGATCAAGTGCTTGCTAATTCTGTGCATTATCTATCCATGTTTGGTCATGTTGTTGTTGCTTGGTTGTGGTTAAAGCAAGCGAAAATTGCCGCAACCACCCTGCCCAATGCTAATCATGAAAGTGAGCAGCACTTCTATCAGGGCAAATTACAAGCGGCGCAGTATTTTTACCGTTATGAGTTAACGCAAATTCAACAGTGGGCGAGCTTGCTGAATGAGCTTGATGATACTTGCCACCAAATGCAGGCTAACTGGTTTTAACGAGTTTCAACTGAACAAGTTAACACTGTTACTCAAATAGAGACAAGATAAGGAATTCAGATGACAACAGCAGATATAGCAACGTCAAATGAAGCGAAAGCCGTAGTAGAAAATGAACCAGCTAGTAGCGCAGCTAAACAGCCCGTTCCAGTGGCAGAAATCGCCAGTTATGTTGGATACAAAGCCATTCCGACTGATTGGCACCATGTTACTCAAGCGCAAATTGATCAATTTGCCGATTGCACACTTGACCATCAATTTATTCACATTGACCCTGAAAAAGCGAAAAACACCCCTTTTGGCAGCACGATTGCACACGGTTTTTTAACCTTGTCTTTACTCTCTCACTTTGCCGAGCAATTTAGCATCACCATAGAAGGCGCCTATATGGGGATCAATTCGGGTTTTGACAAAATCCGTTTTCTCCAGCCGGTTAAAGTTGGCAGTATGATTCGAGCCCATGCAACCATTGAAAGCATAGACGAAACTAAGCCGGGACAATATCGAGTTAAAACCAATGTTTCTGTTGAAATTGAAGGTGTTGATACGCCTGCATTGATAGCTGAGTGGATAGGCATCCAATTAGTCAAATAAACCACGCTATCTTTCATAATTCAGGTAACAACTAATAATTTTAAGGCGAGGATAAGAAGAATGAGCATAGAGTTTAAAGGCAAAGTCGCTATTGTTACTGGCGCAGGAAATGGTTTGGGTAAATCTCACGCCTTAGCACTGGCCAAACGCGGTGCCAAAGTCGTGGTAAATGATTTAGGTGGTGCACGCGATGGCAGTGGCGGTTCATCGGCGGCATCAGAACAAGTTGTGCAAGAAATTATTGCCGCAGGTGGCGAAGCGATGAGCCATGGCGCTAACGTCGCTGACTTTGCGCAAGTGCAAGATATGGTGCAACAAGCCATGGATAAATGGGGACGCGTTGATATTTTGGTAAACAATGCCGGCATCTTGCGCGATAAATCATTCGCAAAAATGTCGCTTGATGATTTCAAATTAGTCATAGATGTTCATTTAATGGGCTCAGTAAATTGTACCAAGGCAGTTTGGGACACTATGCGCGAGCAAAATTACGGCCGCATCGTAATGACCACTTCTTCTAGCGGCATGTACGGCAATTTCGGTCAAACCAACTATGGCGCTGCAAAAATGGCAGTACTGGGTTTGATGAACACCCTAGTACTGGAGGGTGCTAAACATAACATTCGCGTTAATGCACTTGCGCCAACCGCAGGAACACGTATGACCGAAGATCTAATGCCTGAAAATATACTGGGCATGCTCGCTCCTGAATACGTAACACCTGGCCTACTTACTTTATGCGATGATGACGCGCCCAATCGCACTATTTTATCTGCGGGGGCTGGCGGCTATGCAACTGCCACAATTTACGAAACCGACGGCATCTTTTTATCGCCAGAAGAGCAATCTCCTGAAGCTATTCGCGAGCAATGGCAAGCGGTAACCGCACCTGATAATCAGCAAGCATTAGAGTCTGGTGTTAAGCAATCAGAAAAATTCCTAACAAAAGCAATGGCGGCAATGCAGCCAAGCTAAGAACCTGCTTACCAATACACGCAAATGTTAACCGGACAAGCTTAAGGAGAAGAACATGACTTCAACGACTAGAGAAGCCGTTATTGTGTCTGTTGCCAGAACACCTATCGCAAAAGCGTATAGAGGGGCTTTTAACGATCTTACTTCGCCATCGCTAGCAGCAATCGCTATTAACGCTGCATTAGACAAAGCGGGCGTAAATGGCGAGGAAGTAGACGATTGTATTTTTGGTGCTGCGATGCAGCAAGGTAGCCAGAGTATGAACTTTGGTCGTCAAGCAGCAATGGCCGCCAAGTTGCCGGTTTCAGTTCCAGGCATGACCATAGACCGCCAATGCGCCTCTGGTCTGATGGCCGTTGCCAGCGCTGCCAATCATATTGTTGGTGATGGTGCTAGTGTGGTTATAGCAGGCGGCTGTGAGTCCATCACGCTAGTACAAAATGAACACATGAATATGCATCGCGCGGTTGATGCTCGAGTTAAAGAGTACGCTCCCGCCATTTACATACCCATGTTAGACACTGCTGAAGTCGTAGCTAGCCGTTATAACATTTCCAGACAAGCACAAGATGAATATGCCTTACTTTCTCAGCAGCGCACCGCCGCCGCACAAGAGGCAGGCTTGTTCGATGATGAAATTGTGCCGGTTACCGCGACTAAGCTAGTGCAAGATAAGGTAACCGGTGATATTTCAAAGCAAGAAGTTACGTTATCGCTTGATGAAGGTAATCGCCCTGACACCACGGTAGAGGGTTTATCAGGTGTTAGAACCGTAAAAGAAGGTGGCTGCATTACTGGCGGCAATGCTTCACAGCTTTCTGACGGTGCCGCAGCGCTAGTGTTGATGGAAAAATCGGTCGCCGAGCAAAAAGGGTTAGCGCCACTTGGCGTATATCGCGGTATCGCGGTTGCTGGCTGTGAACCTGACGAAATGGGTATCGGGCCGATTTACGCTGTCCCTAAACTACTTGAACGTCACAACCTGACCATTGATGACATAGGATTATGGGAACTTAATGAGGCGTTTGCAGTACAAGTGCTTTATTGCGCTGATCACTTAGGTATCGACAAAGCGAAACTCAACGTTAATGGTGGCGCAATCTCTATTGGCCACCCTTACGGCATGAGCGGTGCTCGTATGGTGATGCACGCTTTACTCGAAGGTAAACGCCGAGGTGTAAAGTATGTAGTTATCACTATGTGCATCGGCGGTGGTCAAGGTGCCGCAGGACTTTTTGAAGTGTTATAAATAACATTATTTAGCTACAAAGTTAACGTAAAAATGCCTAATATAGACAGTGTCTAGTTTGCTAGACACTTCTAAAGAAAATATAAAATAAAAACTAAAAAATAATAACAACAATAAATATAAAAATTACAACAATCGTTTGATAGAGGATAAGCAATGGAAAAAGTGTGGCTAGAAAAAAGCTACCCACCGGGGGTGCCTTTTGAAATCAATCCCGACAAGTACACTTCATTGGTTGAAATGTTTGAAACTTATACCAACCAATACCGCGAAAACACGGCATTCATTAACATGGATGCCAGTATCACCTACCAAGAATTAGCCGACCAAGCCAGAGCATTCGCTGCCTATTTACAAACCAAATGGAATCTAAAACCCGGTGACAAGTTTGCCATTATGATGCCTAACTGTTTGCAGTATCCTGTTGCCTTATTTGGCGGCTTATTAGCAGGTTTAACGATTGTTAATGTAAATCCACTTTACACGGCTCGTGAGTTAGAGCACCTGTTGATAGATTCAGATGCCAAAGGAATATTGATCATTGAAAATTTTGCTCATACGCTTGCCCAGATCGTTGATAAAACCAAGGTCGAACACGTCATCGTTACTGGCCTAGGTGATCGTTTAGGTGGTTTAAAAGGTTTTATGGTTAATGCGGTTGTTAAACATATTAAAAAGATGGTGCCGAAATACCATTTGCCTAACGCCGTTAAATTTAATCATGTGATTTCGGTCGGCCAAAATGCCCATTTCACACCGGTAGCGGTTAAACCAACAGACCTTGCTTTTTTACAATACACTGGCGGTACAACAGGTCCATCAAAAGGCGTGATGCTAACACATCGCAATATGGTGGCGAACTTAGAACAGTCAAAAGCGATGACGACACCAGTTTTCCAACCCAACCAAGAGATAATGGTGACTGCCCTACCGCTTTATCACATTTTTGCGCTTAACTCGAATTGCCTGTGTTTTATTGCCTACGGTGGTACCAACTTATTAATTACTAACCCGAAAGATATGCCGGGTTTTGTCAGAGAGTTAGCAAAGTATCGCTTTACCGCAATTACGGGTGTTAACACCCTATTCAACGGCCTGATCCATACCCCAGGTTTTGATAAACTAGATTTTACTGGGCTAAAAGTTGCGTTAGGTGGCGGAATGGCTGTGCAACGACCAGTTGCTGAGAAATGGCAGGAAATTACAGGTGTTCGCTTGCTCGAAGGCTATGGCCTAACCGAATGTTGTCCTATGGTAACCATTAGTCCCTATAACCAAACTGAATTTAACGGATCGATTGGCTTACCCGCCGCATCAACGGAAATTCGACTGGTTGATGATCAAGGTAGCGATGTTGGTATTAATGAACCAGGAGAGCTTTGGGTGAGAGGGCCACAAGTGATGAAAGGTTATTTAAACCGCCCTGACGCTACTGCTGAGGCCATTGAAGACGGTTGGTTTAAAACTGGTGATATCGCCACTATGGACGAAGACGGCTATTTCCGCATTGTTGATCGTAAAAAAGACATGATCATTGTCTCTGGCTTTAACGTTTATCCCAACGAGCTAGAAGAAGTAATGGCGATGCACAGTGGCGTATTAGAAGCGGCGGCGATTGGTATTCCGTGTACCGCTACCGGCGAAAAAATTCGCATTTATATTGTGAAAAAACAAGCCGATTTAACCGAAGAATCACTTATCGCCCATGCCCGTGAAAATTTAACAAAATATAAAGTACCCAAAGAAATTGTCTTCATTGATGCAATGCCAAAATCAAATGTTGGCAAAATTTTACGGAAAGAGTTACGTACGCTAGCTGCAACTAAAGCTGCCGCTTAGTAAAAAGAGTTTATCAAAGGAGAGTTATGATTCAGCTATACGCTGGCACAAGTGCCCTAGAAACAATTAAAGCCGAAGGTTTTCACCAATCTTTGTTTACCGGTTTCTTGGGCGCAAGTGGTGGCCCCAAATGGTTTACCTTATACGGATTAGATAAATACCTATTTGGTGAATTTTTCAAAGCAAGGAACACGCCGCTAAACATTATGGGCTCTAGTGCTGGTGCATTTAGAGCCGCATGTTTTGGTCAAGCTAATCCTGTTGCAGCCATTACGCGTTTAGCAACCGATTATTCGCAAACGGTGTATGCCTCAAAAAAACCGACTGCGGCAGAAATTACAGAAACAGGCCGCATCCTGTTAGACAAAGTGTTGGGTAAAAACGGCGTTAACGAAATTATTGACAACCCCATTAGAAAAGCACACTTTGTTGTCGCTAAATCTAACGGCTTTGTCGCTAGTGAAAACAAATTAACGCAAGGCGCAGGGTTACTTAGTAGCTTTGTTCGTAACCGTATGAACAGGCAGTTACTGCGCAGCCAATATGAACGTTACATATTTCAGCCGTCAAGCAGTGATATGACCATTAGCGACCCTGACGAATTTACCACGCACATCACCTACCTGACGCCAAACAATCTTAAGCAAGCGCTATTGGCTTCAGGCTCTATTCCTATGGTAATGCAAGGAATAGCTGATATTCCCGACTGCCCACCGGGGATGTACCGCGACGGCGGCATTGTGGACTATCACTTTGATATTAAAATTCACAACCCAGGATTAGTGCTTTACCCACATTTCAGTCAAACACTGCGTGCTGGCTGGTTTGACAAAAGTTTATCACGCCCGATTCGAGCGCAGAATTACGACAACATTGTCGTGATCTGTCCAACACAAGAATTTGTTGAATCTTTACCATTGAAAAAAATACCTGATCGCAAGGATTTTACGGAATTAGACAGCCAAACCCGCATTAAAGTTTGGCAACAGGTACTCAGTCAAAGCGAGCAACTTGCTGAGGGCTTGCACGAGCTGATTCACAGGCAAAACCTAGATAAAATTAAGCCGATTTCGCAGTTAGCGATGCACTAAATTTGTAGTTTCTAGCCGATAACTAATAAACACCTAATAAATAGCTAACCACAACAACAGTGACACCAAGGAATAGACATGGAACAAAACACCTATACTGCAATAAAGCTCATCGCTAGACCAACAGGTGGCCCAATTACACAAGACTTGTTTGATGTAGTGCAATTGCCAAAGCCAGCGCTTGAAGATGGTGAGTTTTTAATTCAGCAAACCTACACCTCTCTAGACCCTGCAATGTTCGGTTGGATGAGCCCTGACACCAACAGCTATATTCCGCCTGTTGCACTAGGTGATGTAATGCGCAGTGGTGGCATTGGTAAAGTGATAGAAAGCAAACATCCAAGCTTTCAAGTTGGCGATCGCGTCACAGGCTTATTGGGTTGGGCAGAGCTCATAAAATCAGATGGCAAAGGCATTAATAAAGTTGAAAACGACCTCCCCGATGAAGCAATATTGTCGATTTTTGCCTTGCCAGGCTTAACCGCAACGCAGGGGTTATACGCAATTGGCAAACCTCAAAAAGGCGAAACTTTAGTTGTTACCGGTGCCGCGGGTTCTGTTGGCTCGCTAGTAGGTCAGCTCGCCAAAGCAGACGGCCTTAATGTTATCGGTGTTGTTGGTAGTGAAGACAAAGCCAAATGGATCACACAAGAGTTAGGTTTTGATGGCGCCATTAATTACAAAACGGATGATTTAGCGGCAAAACTAGATGAACTTGCCCCCAATGGTATTGATGTGTTTTTTGAAAATACTGGTGGGCCGATTCAAGAAAAAATCTACTATCGTATGAATGTGCATGGTCGAATCGCCGTATGTGGCATGATTGCCGACTATGCAACGATGACACCACCGCCTGGCCCTAACTGGATCCAAATGATCAAAAAACGCTTAACAGTACAAGGTTTTGCAATGCCAGATCATTATGGTGAAATTCCACAGCTATTCCAAAAATTAGCGCCTTACGTAATGCAAGGTAAAATAAAATACCGCGCGCATGTTCTTGATGGTTTGCCGTCTGCTATTGAAGGGCTAAATCTATTTTTTACCGGCGGTAACAAAGGTAAGCTAATGGTTAAGCTGTAAACACTAATCAAATTAACCCCACAGACCAGAACAAGAACTGTAACTAGAATAAATACAAGAACAACAAAGGAAAACACCATGAAATTTGTGCACACATTTCTCAAAACGGCAATTGCAGGTATTCTAAGTACTGCAGCCTTACTAGGCTCATTAAATGCCTACGCTGATCACAAGGCAGATCATAAAAACCAACAAAATCAATTAACATTCGATGAGAGCAGCTTTAGCTGTTTGGCAAAGATGACACCAGTGCGCGGGTTTTTCGTTGATAATTTACTTCCCAACAAATTAAAAGATACCGTCGCAATTGCTGAACAAGGCAAAGGTACATACCCTGCGGGCTCTGTTGTTCAGTTAGTGCCCAGTGAAGTGATGATTAAGCACCCGAAAGGCACGAACCCTACTACTAACGACTGGGAGTTTATCGAGCTAGCCGTTTCTTCAGAAGGTAACAAGTTTACCGCTCGCGGATTTGACGACGTTAAAAATAAATTTGGTGGAAATTGCTTAGATTGTCACAAAAAAGCGAAACCAGAATTTGATTTAATATGTGAAACGGGACATGGCTGTGACCCAATACCAATCACTCGCCCAATGATAGATGTGATTCAAAAAACTGACCCAAGATGTAAAGACAAGCCACCACTTAACGCTGACGAGCTAGCCATTTTAAAACAGTTAAAAGCCATGCTAGGCGGAGCATAGCAACTCGGTAACTAAGAGCCCAGCGACAAGCTGGGCTTTTTAATTTGTTATTCCTTTCGCCGCTATCTACCGCAATTTACAGTTAAGGCGACTTAGATAAGGCTTAGATCAGTATAAAATCGAAGCTTTTCCTGAATGTATCAAAGGCGTGTCTTAGCCATGCGCTAGTACTGGTAGACAAAACCTATGCTGGCATCAGCTTTACCACTGAGTAAACTCAAATAGCATTCGTTTAGTTGTTCAAAATTCATGATTTCTTGAACCTTAATATGCTGTTTTATTTCTTCGATAAACAGATTCATTGATTGTGCTATTTGCACAGTGAGTTGGGCGCCGCCGATTGTTTTACTTTTTACCTTTATTTGTGCTGGTGCAAAAAACATTTCTGGCTTAGCACCAGGTAAAGAAACATTATTCGCGGTGTTTGTTGATAGGTCGCCAATATGTGTCGCGCCAACACTGCAAGAATAGACTAAGTTCTCTGCAAAATGGTTATGCACGCTCGCCAACACCGTCTGGCTGCCGGCCATATCGACAAAAATGCTAGCTTTGCGATTGTCTAGTTTGGCTATTTCATCATAACTTATCACTTCATCGTATAGGCCAGTTGATGTCACAAACTCTACCCGTGACGATGACGTTAGTCCAACCAGTTTAACTGCTTTACCGTTGGCACGCTGACGACTAGCAAACGCAAGTGCCATGCTCGTTTTACTCGATGCGCTCGAAATAACATACTGACTTGCACCAAAGAAGTTATGATCGGCCATAAAATCATCAATAAGCCATGAAGTTGTGTACAAGCCTTTCACTAATAATTGATAAGACTCTGTAGACTCGTTATAAAAAGGATTCTTGGCTACTCGCTCGTAGTTAGCGTAAACACTAGAAAGCTGATGTCGATGCCTCGCAGTGTCACTAAAGCCAAACGGGGTGATTTGGCCAGCTTGGATCACAAGTGACTTCGTCATCGGAAAAAAGCCAAACACTCGTTCGCCTACTGATATTTCATCATTGTTCGACTCAACAACTGTGGCAAAGGCCATCACAGGTATTCTGCCCCACTTTTCCTGTTCTTCGCCTGCGGGAAAAAATCGCCAATAACCCAATAGCTCGCCTGCTACGCCATAGGTAACGTTGTTTGCTGTTAACGCAAATTTATCAACTGCTAACCGAATTTGTCCTGATTGCAACGTTAATTTAGGTTCAGAAACAACACGCGTTTTTGCAAGGTTTAGCTTGTTTATTTCTAATACTGATTGGTGCTGTTGAGTATCCATAAATGCATGATCCTTTCGGTAATTATCCTATTTCTCTGTTTTTAACCGACTGTTAGCATTGAGCTGTGTTTGTCACAAAATCACCAATCGCTTTAGTTATCGCGTCTGGCTGTTCATGCTGTAACCAATGGCTATTGTCAGGGAATTGCTTAATTGTTAAGTCTTGTACATAGTCTTCTAAGCCGTCTAGGCACTCGATAACAAATGCTTGGTCTTGTGCTCCCCAAAGCACCAGCGTCGGTACTTTTATCAATATTTTAGGGATAGTAATTGCTTCTAATGCCGTTAATGGTGATTCAGCTTTATCGGTAGAAGCACCTTGGGATTGCGTATTGTTATTTCTGGTACGAACTGCGAGCTGAGGCATAGCCCTGTAGTATTGCAACATACCGTTAATCGCGCCGGGTCGTTGCCAAACCGCTACATATTCATTTCTTAACTTATCTGTGACGAGATCTTTTGCAAGTCCCTTCATAATTTGATCAAACAAGTAGCTAAATTGGTTTTCGGATAACAAGTTTTCGGCTTGAGGAGAGATAAGTTGGTGGATGTAGCCACTACGCAAGCGTTGCTCGGCATTATATTTCATCTCTCTGGTAAATGTGCTCGGGTGTGCTGCATTTAAAATAATAAGCTTTTTCACTAGCTGTTGATTAAAGGCAACAAGTGGCCAAGCAATGGCTCCCCCCAGTCATGGGCCACAAGATAAACAGGCTGGTTATGCGACACTTGCGCGATAAACTCACTTAACACCTTAATCAAATTTTCAATTTTATAAAAAGCTTTATCACTCGGTTTATCACTCAGATTGTAGCCGGGTAAATCAGGCGCAATCGTATGATACGACTTCCCGAGTAAAACGAGCTGATGTCGCCACGTTCCCCAATACTCTGGAAAGCCATGCAGAAAAACGATAACGCCATTTTCACTGTGGTGAACGCCACTTTGCGCATAGTGTATTTTTATGCCTGAAACGTTTGCATAGCTATGTGTTATCTGTGCATTTTTTAAATGTTCATCCGCACTGTTCTTCATTTGTTATCTGCTATGTTTTTTCGTGTAAATAATGGCGGTTTATCGTCCATGCGGATTAACTAAGTAAAAAACTGAACTGCATCGTCAGTGCTAGCGCGATCTGTTCTAGCTTGATTCGCCTTTGCATCAGCTTTTGCATAGCCAAAAGACATACCAAATAAAATGCCTCGCTCTTCAGGTATTCCCAGCAGTTCTTTTACAGGGTCTGGGAACTGCCCTAACGCGCCTTGCATACAATTTTGAATACCGTGTTCAGCAAGAATTAACGACAGCGTTTGCGCATAAATACCTAAATCAACCGCCCCCATAATATCTAGATATTTGTCCATAGTGAAAAACGCCGCATGTGGTGCGCCGAAAAACTGCCAATTGTTTGCCATCGCCATTTGGCGTGCTTTTTTATCCTCGCGCGCAATTCCTAGCGCTGAATACAACGCATTAGCAGAGCCAAATTGACGTTCGCGATGAATGCCTTGATATTGTGGCATCCAGTTAAACTCTGGATTGGGTTTGGCGCCACTCATTAACGTAGTCATAAATTTATCGCGCAGTGTCGCTAGCGTATTACCTGAAACGACACATACCTGCCATGGCTGAACATTGCAATTAGACGGTGCCTGCTGTGCTTTGGTAAAAATTTGCTCAAGTAATTCACTGTCGACAGGCGTGCTTTCAAACGCTCTAACTGAATATCGATTTGCTAAAATCTCGCATACACTGGTAATGTCTGACATCTTTTTTCCTTTTTTCCATTTTTTATTATGATGCGCTTCTGTTTTACTTATAACGGTCTGAATAACTGACTAATAAAGTAACGGATCAATAACGTTTATAACACACTGTTTTCTATTCTATTCACTATAAATACAAAATGGCGTGACTCAATAGTTAATAAAATTATTAATATTAAGCAACACACCACATCGATAATGCTCGTAAGCACTTTTGTAAGCTTTGAGGCAATAGTTAAACGGTTTTAGAGATCAAGCGATAAAAGACGCTGGGGACTTCTTTTACCCCCTGCATCTCTAAAACCGAGCCGTTAAAACCGTTTTTTCAAGGTGATACCGTATGTTGCAGGATCTGACACATAGGCATTTAATTTGCCGTCTTGAATCGGTACATTAAAATTCGTTCGATTAATGTATTCCTCATCCAGAATATTTCGCCCCCAAAGTATTACGTCTAGATCTAATTCCTCAAATTTGACAAATATACGAGCATTCAACAAATTGTAAGCATCTTGTTCTGCATACGGGTCGTTACTCGCATCAAGCACCATATCACCTGTATGGCTATAGTCGGCTTGAATATACGAATAAATGCCGTCAGCTAAGTTAAACTCTTTTTTAATGCTTAAAATTGCAAAGTCTTCTGGTTCTCCGCCCGGTCTGTCACCTGTTCGGTTACAGAACGGGTTTGGATTCGCGGGATCTGTGCTTTCTTGCCCCGGATCAACGATACCTGTGTGCCATGTAAAGGCGTTCCAACAGTTACCGCGTTCAAAACTTTTATATTCTGAATTGACCAGCGCGTATGCGAAATTAACCTCAATGCTCTCAGTTGGATACCAAGTTGCCTCTAACTCAAAACCAGATATTTCATAGTCACCCGCATTTTGCAGGTTAAATCCGTTACCGGTAAATGTATTGGCTTGGAAATCGTCAACTGTGGTGTAATGGGCCGCTGCATTGATGCGCAAATCTTGATTGGCAAAATCTTTCTTTAAGCCAATTTCTATCGACTCTGAGGCCTCTGCCTCAAAAATGGGATCAACGCCCGGCGCAATGCGATCGGTATTAGTCCCTCCTGACTTGTAGCCTGTACCATAAGACACATAAGCCATAGAGTACTTATCAAATTGATAACTAAGCTTAACCGTGCCCGTAAATTGGTCATCATCAAGCGTTTCGATAATGTCTTCGCGAGTAGATGTTGTCGGCCCTAATGCCTGAAAACCCCACCCTGGCGTTTGAAATGGAACAAAAGCTTGTAGCGCAGCCTGCCCCTGTGGCGAAGTAATATCTATTTGCCCTGCACCAATTCCTTGTAATATTGCGCCAGCAACACCTGCCCCATAAATAAGCGTGCCAGGTACTATGGTGGCAGGATCGCTCGGGTCACCAATGCTATTGAAGAAAGGTACAAAACTTGAGCCATCAGAGAAGTTCTCACTAAATACCGTGGACAAATCTTTACTTTCATCCGTGTACCTAACACCGGCTGTTAGCGTAAGTTTGTCGGTTAGTGAAAAGTCGAACTGAGTAAATAACGCATAACTTTCATGTTCTTGGGTGGCGACATGATCAAAACCTACGCCTCCGGGCGCTGCTTGAGCTGTTGGTGCAATTAAGCCACCTGTCGCGGCACTGAGTTGGTCAATACCATTTAACAAAGGATCTAATGCCCCTTGAAAATTCGCCATGAAAAACGTGTTAAATAAATCGTCGGTATACAAGCTGTAATTTAGGTCAATATCTTGTGTGAAGTAGTAAAAACCTAAAATATAATCAAGTGATTCACCCGAGTACGTCAGGCGTAGTTCCTGAGAGAATGAATCTTGCTCTGCATCATTGATGGTGCCGAATAAGTCAGCATCGGTAAAGTCACTATCAATATTGTCGTAGGCCTCAAAGCTGCGATATGCAGAAATAGCCGTCAGAGTATATTGATCGTTTAGATCCCAGTTTATTTCCGCCGACAAACCTTTGTCTGTCATTTGCGACTTAGGTAGGAAGGAAACTGCAACTTGGCGATCATAAAATTGATCATCTCGAAATACGGTTGCATTAAATGGCGGCTGACTCAAAAACGCATCGCTGCCGAATTTTCCCAGTATTTCACGAGCCTGAAAATTAGACACTTGCGTTGGTGCCGCACAGCAGATTTCATCAATTTCACCCTGATCAGCGATAATGCGAAGTTCAAAGGAGTCACTTGGGGTAAACAGCATTTGTAAACGTGCGCCCCAGCGATCGCGATCGTTTAAAATATCTTCACCAAAATTTACATCATCAACAATGCCGTCGCGCTGGCTAGTAAAGCCCGTTACACGAAATGCGAGAATATCGTCAATAGCTGATAACGACATGGCGCCAGCGACATTCAGTAAACCAAAATTACCAGCGGTTAATTCAACAAATCCATCGTCACCATCGTGGCTTGGCTTAACTGTGCGCACTAACACCGCGCCTGAAGGTGTATTTTTACCAAATAAAGTGCCCTGCGGGCCGCGCAGCACCTCAATACCTTCGACATCGATAAGGTTATTAATCATCGAGTTTTGACGAGCGCGATAAACGCCATCAACATATAAACCGACCGATGACTCTAACCCGTAGTTTTGTGATGAAGTACCAACACCGCGAATAGAAAAGCTAGATTGAGTGGCATTTTGTGCTTGAAACGCCCCCAGCCCTGGCACAGATTTTTGTAAATCGAACAGATCTTTAATAACAGCCTCTGCCATTTCCTCACCGCTAAAGGCCGTCATCGCAATAGGTACTTCTTGTTGATTTTGTACTCGTTTTTGCGCAGTTACGGTAATACGCTCTAGAAAAGACTCATCGACTGTTTGTTGTTCTGACTGAGCTTGTTGCGCAATAATACTGGGCGACGTCAAATACACCGACGCTATAACAGCCAACGAAATTTTATTGCGCTTGAACTGACTTGTTTTCATGTGCTTCTCCCCAAAAGCAAATAGCAAATTATTATTGTTATTAGCAGCCGTTTACGGCCTTATTTTTGTTGTTTTCAATTGCTAATTTGTTAAGTGGTCGAGCCAGTGTCAACTATTCAAATAGAGCGCAAACTCTACTCCAGATGCTAATTATGGCTGGGAGATATAAGACTTAAGCTGTTTGTGACAAATACTGGGCGTTATAGACTATTTAACAACCAAAAACAAAAGGGCATAAACTATTAACATGTTCATAATTCATCATATTTTTAATAAATCATATTAATAGTTTAATTTAAATTTAGTGCATAAAGATGAAGGCGTTGTGGATTAGATTTTAAAAAACCTATCTATTTCAATATCGCGACATTTGCTACACTGCGCGAAAAACTTTAAGAGCAATACAAATGATCCCTTTAGGTACGTATCAACACTTTAAAGGTAATAAATACCAAGTCATCCAAGTGGCTCGGCACAGCGAAACTGAAGAATGGATGGTGGTTTACTACCCACTTTATGGCAGCATTGAACAAACAGGAACGCCTGAGTTTTGGGTTCGACCACTGGCTATGTTCGATGAAACCATAGAACGAGACGGTAAAACGATGAAAAGATTTAGCTTTGTTCAAGACGAATAGCTTAGCCTAGTAGTTAATCATGCCTAGTGGGTAATCATGTTAACCAAGCTCATCAACTGTTAGTACTAGCTTGCCGATGTTGGCATTGTTAGACATTCTTTGATGAACCCGCTCTGCATCTTGCCACGAGTAACACGTATCAATCACAGGTTTTATTGCGCCATTTTGCAGATACAGCTCATCACTAAAATCGCTAACAAATTGGTTAACAAGCGCGGCTTTATATTGATCAGTACGGCTACGCAAGGTGCTAGCCGTTATGCTGATACGATTTTGTAGCATACGTGCAACATCGAGCTGTTCTGCATATCGGCCACCAAGTATCGCTAATATAACGATACGCGAGTCTAACGCAGCAACTTTTAAATTTTGGTTTACATAATTACCGGCAACAACATCCAAAATGACATCAAACGCTATATCCGCTTGTTTCGCCCAGTCTACAAACGATGAACTCTTATAGTTAATCGCGACATCTGCCCCTAATTCTCTACACGCGTTGGCTTTTTCATCGCTACCGACCGTTACAGAGACAAAACAACCTCTGGCTTTTGCCAATTGAATAGCTGCACTGCCGACACCACTTGCGCCAGCATGAATGAGCAACTTATCTTTCTGGTTTAACTGGCTAATAGTAAACAACGCTTGATAAGCGGTTAAATAGGTTTCTGCTAACGCTGCGCCTTGCTCAAATGAATAGCTGTCTGGCAATTTAATCAGGTGATCCGTTTCAATAACCGCATATTGCGCATAACCTCCACCGGCAACAATAGAACAAACGCGATCACCGATTTGAAATTGCCCGGTATTGTCAGCAATAATTTCGCCGGCGACTTCTATTCCTAAGATTTCTGATTCACCAGCTGGTGGTGGATAAAGCCCTGCTCGTTGCAGTAAATCTGCGCGATTAATACCAATGGCTTTAACTTTAACTAAACATTGTGACTGACTAGGCTCTGGGATAGTGGTTTGGCTAAACGTTAGGGTGTCGTTTTTTACATCAATAAAATACATGTTTTTTTTGGAAGTCGTCATTTAGCTAAGCTACTAATTAAAAAGTAAAAAGAAATTAAAGACGAGTTTATCGGCAGAGATTACGACAGACAAGCCAAGAACTGGTTTAAGTAATTAACCTGTTAACTATTTACCCGTCAGCCTTTACCTGTTAACCAATAGAAAAATGATTAAGAGACTGATATTCAACTTGATTATGAGTCACATTGGCAACCTCAGCCTGACTCGGCCCTTCTTTAAGCCATTCAAGCATTTTATTGACGTTATCTTCCTCGCCGCACACAAGCACTTGTACATCACCATCTGCCAAGTTTTTTGCATAGCCGCTAAGTTGCAAATCTATCGCCATTTGCTGGCATGACGCACGAAAATACACCCCTTGTACTTTGCCGCTAACATTTGCAAGACAACATATCGCCATATTTATACTCCTTTGATTGCACAGGCAAACGGCTTTCACTACAATCTGCCCAATTTTGTTTTCTCTAAGTATAGGCATATGTCAGCAAGAATTTATTTAAATGTTGGTCGTGAAAAATCTTTACGCCGCAAACACCCTTGGGTGTTCTCAAAAGCCGTGAATAAAGTTAAGGGTAAACCTATGCTTGGTGAGACTGTTGATGTATTTGACAGTAAAGACAACTGGTTAGCACGCGGCGCATATTCACCTGAATCTCAAATGCGAGTTCGCGTCTGGACCTTTGATCAAAACGAAAATATTGATCGTGACTTTTTCAAACGCAAACTCGAACAAGCTCAAAGCCGGCGTGATTGGTTTATCGAACAAGGCAAGCTAACGGGGTATCGCCTTATTGCAGGTGAGTCTGACGGTATGCCCGGTATTACCATTGATAAATACGACGATATTATTGTTTGTCAGTTACTTTCAGCAGGTGCAGAGTTTCATCGTCATACTTTAGTTGATGTATTAACAGAACTTTATCCTGACTGCGGTGTTTACGAACGCTCTGACGTTGACGTACGTAAAAAAGAAGGTTTGGAAAAACAAGTGGGTTGGCTAGCTAATGAAAAATCGTCAACCGAGCGCGTTATTTGTGAGCACGGCATTAACATTATTGTGGATGTTGCTACGGGCCATAAAACAGGTTTTTATCTTGATCAACGCGATTCTCGATTAGCAGCTGGAAAATACGCAAAAGACAAAAACATTCTCAATTGCTTTTCTTACACAGGTACATTTTCACTTCATTGCGCGGCGGCAGGTGCGGCTTCAGTAACTAATGTTGATGTATCACAAGCAGCGTTAGATATTGCTCAGCGTAACTTAGCTGAAAACAACCTTGAAAATGCGCCAGTAGAATTTGTTAAAGAAGATGTATTTAAACTGCTGCGCAAATATAAAGCAGACGGTGTTCGTTTTGACATGATTATCATGGATCCACCAAAATTTGTTGAAAACAAAGCGCAACTAACTAGTGCTTGTCGTGGCTACAAAGATATCAACATGTTGGCGATGCAATTACTGAATCCTGGCGGTTTATTACTTACTTTTAGCTGCTCTGGCCTACTTGATGCTCCACTATTTCAGAAAGTTGTTGCTGATGCCGCACTAGATGCTGGCAAGTCTTGCCACTTTGTTGAACGTTTGCACCAAGCTGCAGATCATCCAATTTCAAGCAACTACCCTGAGGGTTACTACTTAAAAGGCTTTGTTTGCCAAATTAACTAAATAACAAAATAACATCATCAACAAAGGGGCTAGTTAACTAGCCCCTTTTAGTTGTAGTGCTTATTGTGAGTATTTATTGGTTAATCTTTTTCGCAAAATCTAAGGTGTGGGTGGAGGGTTCAATGGCGGTGGTAACACATCCGCTGAATTTACGGGAATTTTAAGCCCTGTGTTGGCATCATAAGGAAAGCCTGTCGGAATAATGTGAACGCCAACAGGACAGCTGATCAACGCAGCTATACCAAGCACCATTCCTTCGCCACCTGCACCATAACCACCTACTGATATCGCTTTGCAGCCTACCGTTTGACTGCGATTTATAGCCAGTTGTAATTCTTGGGCCGCTTCAACGCCACCAGCATTAGATTCACCAACAATGACAAAACTCTTAGTTGGTGCATTAGAGACAGGCGTGTGTTGACAGCCTGCTAGTGATATCGCAAATGCGAGTACCAAAGAAAATGTCAATAATCTACTCATCTAGCTCTCCTTGGGTTCTTACTAAGCTTTAGTTAGTTAATATTGACTTGTTTAACAACAAGATATTTATTCCTCCCGTATCTAGTGGCTAGTCTATTAACTGTAGACTGTTAAACATTAGGTTCAAGTTATGTTTATTAGGCTGCACTTTAATTAGCGATTGTAGTTAATATTAATAACTAAACTGGCGCTCGCAAGGCACTCCATCTCTATCACCATCCATTTTTGTATTGGGGCAGTTGTTGAGAAAAACTCTGCTTCTTCACTAGAACTCATTTGGCTGCAATGTTGGCGATCATCACAGAAAAAATAAAATTTAAAAATTGTGAAACTTTTTTGCCTAACACCCTATCTACACCATCAATCATAATAACAGCTCGCTGCTGAATTTTTGCCACACAAGCAGTGTTCTTTGAACGTTAAAAAATCATTTTTTAACTATTTTTTAACATACCCAGTGCCCATTCTTAAAGTTTGTTACACCTTGAGTTACAAACTCTCTATTTCTACGGGTAATCCCTTAGCTTTATTCAGTATTTCTACGGGTTAACAGAAGTTCTCACTTCAAGTATTTTTGCCGTCGGTTTTTCGGCTGCAAAGTTCTCACGTCGAGCGCACATTCATCAGCCGAATTTAGTTACACAATAAAGGTAGTATTATGAAGATGTCTTTGGTCTCAGTAGCAGTGTGCGCAACACTTGCTAGTGCTCCATCATTCGCTGAATACAGTGTAGAAATAAACGAAGATCACAAACTGTCATTTGGCGGCTATTTTAAAGCAGACTTTAGAAACGTAAACGGAGATCTTGCCTACCGAGATTTTTGGACAGGAAATAACATCGTCAAGCCTGACACTAACGAAACCCGTTTTAACGTAAGAGAGTCACGCTTTAATATCAAATATCAAAACGCTGCAGTTAAAGCTGTTTTAGAGTGGGATTTTTACGATGATCAAAACCCAAGCGGCTCAACCGAAACCGTAACAGGCGGCCATTCTCTTCGCTTACGTCACGCTTATATCGATTATGACAAATGGCGTGTTGGCCAAACGTGGTCAACCTTTATGCCATTGGTATCAATCGCGGATGCGCTTGATTTTGGTGGCGCACATGTTGGTCAAACATTTATTCGTCAAAGCCAAGTACGTTATACAACCGGTGGCTTAGAAGTTGCGCTTGAAAATCCGTCAACACAATCAGGCATTAGCCAATCTGTGCCTGATGTTGTTGCTCGCTACACAGTAAAAGGCGACTGGGGTCAAATGGCAGTTGCTGGCTTAATGCGTACCTTGGACAACGGCGATGACGCTGCAGCCGCTGACGGCAGCCAGTTTGCTTACAACATCCATGGTCGTATTAAAACATTTGGTAAAGATGATTTCCGCTTTTCATACAATGACGGTCGCTCAGGTCGATATGTTAGCCCTGGCGCCAACATTAATGATCTTGCTAAAGATGGTGATATCCACAAAACGCAAGCATACACCCTAGCCTACCGTCACTTCTGGACAGAAACATGGCGTTCAAGCCTTTATTACGGCGATGTAAAAATTGACGAGTTAGATGTTGAACGTAACCACTGGGGTCTGAACTTGATCAAAAATATCACTCAACACTTTAGTGTCGGTGGTGAAGTTGGTCGCTACCAAACAGAATCTGCAGAGTCAGATTACTTCCAAGTTTCAGCAAAATATATCCTCTAACAGGGATTTTTAAAAAAGTGCCGCCTTTAGCGGCACTTTATTTTATCAAACTAGCGTTTCAAGCGACTCAGGAGAACTGCAATGAATCTTAGTATTAAAGCAAAAATGATTTTGCTTACCACAGCTGCCCTAGCAATTATCGGCGGTATTTCTATTATAGAAACAATTCTTACCAAGAATATTGTGCTAGCAACTGAGTCAGAAAATGTTGGTAGCGCCGTTGAAAAAACACTTAAGGAAAACCTGCAAGCACAAATTGATACGGTTACCCTTTCAGCCGACTTGTTCTATCAACAAGCACATAAAGACAGGGTAAAAGAAGAACTTGCTGAAGAGCTTACGGTTATTTACCAAACCATCGCCGCAATTTATAAAAACACCGAGTCTAAATCAGCCTCAAAAGCTCATATCCATGCTTTTTTAAATAATTATACTTGGGGTAACAACCGCTATGTCTTTAGTTACAATAAAGACTCGATCAACTATGTTACCCACACGTTAAAGCCTTCACTTATCGGCACATCAGCAAAAGATTCGCAAGATAAAAACGGCGTATTTTATGCGAGAAATATCGTTAATGCTGGCACTTCTAACGACGTCGGATTTACAGAGTATGCATTTGTAAACCCGAATACAGATCAGGTAGAAAACAAACTTACTGCCGCAAAATTATTCGAGCCGCTTAATATCGTTATTGCTACCGGCGAATACATTTCTAGTTTACAAGCCGACAAGCAGGCGCAAGCGCTTGCAATGATCACTAAAGCTAAGTTTGGTAAAAATGGTTACTTCTGGGTACAAAACAGCGAAGGTGTTCTATTAGCGCACCCAAAAGCATCGATTGTAGGTACAAGTATTGAGAACACGATTAAAGTTGCTAATCAACTTAGTAGCCAAAATGATGCCTTTGTGGATATGGCATTTAACAACCCGGCAACTAACCAAACTGAAAACAAAATTGCTTACGCTCGTAAAGTGTTTCCTGATTGGGGTTGGACAATCGCTACCGGCGCCTATGAAACTGATATTATTGAAGCGCAAAACCAACTAACCACAGCAACCAAAGACATTTTTGAACATCAAACGATTCAAAATATTGTGTTTTTGGTTATTACAACGGCAGTAGTTATTGGCTTATTCCTCTACTTTATTAATCGCATTACCCATCGTTTATCTGTACTTAACGAACGTATTACTAGCCTTTCAAGTGGCGAAGCCGATTTGCGCTCACGATTAGAAATTACCGGTCACGATGAAATTACCGACATCGCAAAATCAGTCAATAATTTTATCGCTTACCTGCAAAACATGCTTAAAGAGCTAGCTTCATCTTCTGGTCACATTACTCAAAATATCGGCAGCCTAACAACACAGTCTGAGCAAAATCATACAGCATTAAACAATCATGCGAATGAAACCGAGCAAGTTGTTACTGCCATTACTGAAATGAGTGCTACCGCTAACAGTGTTGCTGACAGCGCGAATCAGTCTGCCCATAGCACGAACCAAGCTGAGCAAGAAGCCAACGAAGCACAACAGCTAGTCAAATCAACAACCGCAAGTGTTGATAAGCTAAAAGGTGAAATTGAACAAGCAGCAGATAACATTAACACTATGAATGACAATACTCAGGAAATCGTTAATGTGTTAGGTGTTATTGGTGAAATTGCTGACCAGACTAACCTGTTAGCACTTAACGCAGCAATAGAAGCTGCACGTGCTGGTGAACAAGGTCGCGGCTTTGCTGTTGTGGCCGATGAAGTTCGCGCCCTTGCCTCTCGCACACAAACCAGTACTGAAGAAATTAGCCATATTTTGGCTAAGGTACAAAATGATGCAGCCAACGCCGTTGCGGCAATGGAAGCGACACAAGCGAGCTGCCAATTAGCCTCTGATAACACTGAGCAGGTATCTACTAGCTTATCTACTATGACCAACGCCATTGTTCATATCAATGACTTAAACAATCAAATCGCGACCGCTGCAGAACAACAAAGCGCAGTAACTGAAGAAGTCAGCCAGAATATGAATAATATTCAAGTTGTTGTGAATGATTTATCGCAAGGTGGTGAACAAACTATGGCGAGCAGCCGCGAGCTGGCAACAACCAATGAGCAACTTTCTGGGCTGATAAATCAGTTTAAAGTTTAACGCTGTTATGTAAGATACGTTGATTTGAATAACGACTAGGCAGGCAGTGCCTTGGTAACGCTGTGGCACTACTCTGATACTTTTCTGGAAATGTTAGGGCTTGGTCGTTATTTAAAACGTTAACAAGCCTATTTTACAAACTCAACTAACACTAATTTATGGATTAGAAAAACCTCAGCGACACCGCGGAAGCGAAAGCTATTTATCTAGCCCATAGTCAATTGCATATCGCACGAGCCCAATGGTTGACTCTATTCCTAATTTCTTTTTGATATTACGCTTGTGTGTTTCTACAGTGCGAGCGCTAATATTTAACTCTTGTGCAATTCTTTTGTCGTTTAATCCTTGCGATACTAAACGCAATATTAAATGCTCGCGGCGTGTGAGTGACACTCTTTGATCACTAGTTAATTCTTGCGAGAGAATATCGGTAACCTCGGCGCTAAAATATGACTTACCACTCGCAACTTTTTTGATTGCGGAAATAAGCTCATCACCGGGTACATCTTTTAACACATAACCATTCGCACCATGACGCATAGCCGATAAAATATATTCTTTACTGTCATGCATGCTCAGCATGATCACTTTGCAATCAAGCTGCTGCTCTCTAATAAGTTCTAATGCATACATACCATCCATTTCAGGCATATTAATATCCATCAGTACGACATCAAATTCAAAATGTTGGAGCAAGGTTAGCGCCTGTTGCCCATTTTCAGCTTGATTAGTCACTTTAATCTCAGGATCAAGACTGAGCCTGAACATCAATCCTTCGCGAAAAATTGGATGATCGTCAACAAGTAGTACTTTAATCATGTAAATTTATTATTTTCTTAGTCCGTAAGAGAGTTAACGCCATTATTATAATGTAATTGGTGCTTCGGGATATACGCTATAATGCTTGTTTTTCCCTTCACCGAAGAAACTTCTAAACGCCCTTCATAAAAACTCATGCGCTCTTTCATATTGCGAAGGCCGATCCCCATGCTCGGCTTGTTTGAGCGTTGAATACTGTGATAATCAAAACCTTGTCCGTTATCAGTAATCTCTAAAGTAACCCAGTCTTCATCTAATGTTGACGTCACTAAAATTTCTGATGCCTTTGCGTGACGCTCAACATTAGTCATCGCTTCCTGAGCAATGCGATACAGCGCTAACTTGAGCTCTTTTGAAACTAAATTAGCAACGGCTAAACGCTCAACAACCACTTTAATCCCTGATCTTTTACTTAATTTTTGCCCCATCTCATCAAGTGCAGCACTAAGCCCATGGTCTTCCAATATTCCAGGGTGAAGCTGGTGTGAAATACTGCGGATGTCACGCATTACACTGCCCGTCAAATCAACAGCATGTTCAATATCTTTTGTAGGATCTTGCTGATGTTGGACCTTTAGTTTTATCGTTTCCATTGAATACTTTGCCGCGGCTAACGTTTGCCCAACACCATCATGTAATTCTCTTGAAAACCGTTTGCTCTCTTCCTCTTGAGTTTGAAAAATTCGCTCGTTTAACTCTCGTAGCTTTTTATCTGCTAACCGCTTTTCTCCATACCTAAAATAGTGGCTAGTAATAAACACCATGACAGTGGCTAATACACCAATAAGGAAAATGGTTTGTGATGCCGATTGAATGTGCTTGTTGACAGCTGATTCTATTTCAGTGACTTGATTGTCTATATCGTCAATATAAACGCCTGTTCCAAATACCCACTGCCACTCAGGAATTTGTTCCGAATAAGCCATTTTTTTGGCCGTTTCGCCAGTAGAAGGTTGGTTAAACACGTATTGTGAATAGCCGCCGCCATCGCGACTATTTTCTATGATTGACTGAACGATTTTCACACCATTCAGATCTTCCATCTCGTACCAGTTTTTCCCGATACGCCAATCTTGGCCAGGCAGAACAACATTTACACCGTCAAAGTCGTAAGCGAAAAAATAGCCATCCGAGCCAAACCGCATCTTGGTTAAAATTGCTTTAGCTTGCGATTGATAAACATCTTCATCTAGCGCTTTTCCTTGGTATAAATGTTCAACTGCACCTCGAGCTAATGAAACATAGTTTTTTAATTCTTCTAAGCGATGATTCACCACATTTTGACGATAGGTATTTTCCAGCTGTGTCGATAGCTCATTAAATTCCATGCGTGTCGTGTACAAGACAGTGCATAAAGCAACAAGTAGCGGAACCGTAGTAAACAATTGTAGTTTCAAATTTATATTCATTAACACGCCTAAAAGCTTAACTTGTAAAGAATGTATTTTATCCTGCGCTATTATACGTCTAAGACGATTTCACTCATAGAATTCACTCATAGAAGTTATCCGTCTAGGTGTTAATTTGTATCCATCTGTTTAACTAAATAAACAAAGCAAGCGCTGTTAACTTCTAACTTTACTCATTTTTAAACGCTTAAAACCGTCATCAAGCCATAACTGTAACAACTCTAATACCTCTATTTATGCGGCTGATATAGCCTTTTTTATTGTGCTTGCCTCTGGACTTTTAACTTTATCTAAAAGCCTTTATGTAATTTGTAAGTATACACTAACATCCATGTTGGAGTTACCAGAGTTACCAAATGTACAACTACTAGGGTTATCAGAGTTATTTGCTTATTAACCGCAGGAGTTACCGGAGTTATAATCAATTTGCCATAGAGGGTTATAAGGGTTATGGTGTGTTAAGTGGTTAAATTAAGGACAATCTAAGATGCACTACCCAGTTAAATTTGCAGGCAACCTTATGAGTGGTTATCAGGCATTGGTTCCTGATCTACCTGGCTGTGAAGTGAATTGCGAATCAATAGATCAAGGCTTAAAAAAGGTAAAAGACGCGATCACAGCTCATTTAATGATTTTGGCCGAATATGGTGAGCCAGTACCGCCAGCGAGCCAAATCGATAAATGGTTGGGCACAAAAAACGCCTCTAATGCCGAGGATGTTGGGCTAACTTGGGCAATTATCGAAATTGATGTTGCACAATATTTAGGTAAGAGTCATAAAATCAACGTGACACTGCCTGAGTTACTCATCAAGCAAATTGATGATCGAGTAAGCAAATCAGAGCAATACAAAACACGCTCAGGCTTTATTGCCCAAGCATGCTTGGCTGAACTCGCTATAAAAGATTAATGATGCAAACTACTATGACTAATTAAACCAAGCTTTTATTCTTCATGGGAACTAGCGATTTGTTCAATCAAATCTTTGTCTAGGAATTTGCTTGCTTGCTCGGCGTTTTCTACATTAGGTACTACACCAAGCAGCGGCGCATCTAAATATTGACTGAGTTCGGTTATGTTTTCTTGTTGATAATCCATTGGCACAATACAATTTGCGACCCACCCAACAACAGTTAAACCATCACGCTTGATGGCTTCATAACTAAGCAGCGCGTGATTTAAACAGCCCAGTTTCATGTTCACCACTAATATTACGTGCTGTTCAGTTTGTTTGGCAAAATCTGAAAGAAACTGACCTCCTCCCAAAGGCAACCGCCACCCGCCGGCCCCCTCAGTTAATATCACATCAGGCGCGAAACTATCTAACGATTTAAACAAGTCAGTAACCTGCACTGCGTTGATTTTTTGTCCTAGCGTCTGTGCAGCAATATGAGGTGCAATTGGCTCTTCAAATGCAACAGGGTTAACACTTTCAAGTGGTTGATTACAATTGGCCAGTTGCTGTAATTGTAATGCATCGTGATTCACTAGCTGCCCGCTAACGTTATCGCAGCCAGCTGAAATTGGTTTGAATACGGCAACTTTGCGTGCCTTAGTTAAAATATTGACAATTGCACAGGCAACTAAGGTTTTACCCGCATCGGTATCAGTTGCTGTTACGAAAAGGTGCTTTGTTTTTTTACGGGGCATTTTTTTGAGGCCTTTTTGGCGTTAGCGATTTAAAGGTACGCAAAAAGCGCTACGAATAATTTCAGGTATTTTATTTCAAAGGTTTCACGATTTGCCCTGAAAAAACACGATACGTAGCAGGGTATACACCGCTCGGCTCAACAAAGTCTTGATAAGCCTGAGTCATTCGCTGCCATTTGTCTTTGCCAGCCAAACCACGATGCTGTTTCTTAGGTACATGGTTAGCGCCTAGCCCTTTGAGCTCTCGCGCTAAATGAAGCACATTTTCATATTCCAGAATAACATCTTGCACGTGATGACATGTTAACTCCCAACCTTGGCTATCTAACGTTGAGAGAATATCGATATCTTTTTTAAAGTCGATAACGTGTTTGTCATCGTCCACTTGTGCCCAAGAAGACTTAAGTTCACTTAAGGTTTGATCAAGTAAGGTCGTAAATACAAATCTACCGCCAGGTTTGAGCACTCGCATTAACTCTTCAAATAGGTGTGCTAAGTTATCGCACCACTGAATAACGAGGTTGGAATAGATTAAATCGATGCTGTTGTCTTGAAACGGTAAGTGATAGGCATCACCCGCTACCAAATGGTCTACTTTTCGATGTGACCTTGTGTAATTGAGCATTTTATTGGAAATATCAACACCGATAACACGTTCAAAATTCCCTGATAAAAGTTCAGTAAAAAAACCTGTGCCGCAACCTAAATCAATAACGGTTAACTGCCGTTCTTGTGGTAGCCATGGCATCAAGTGTTTGCCACTATAACGCTGTAAACGCGCTGAAACATCATAAGAATTGGTCGCTAAATCAAATGATTTAGCAATTTTTATTTGGTTTAACGTATTTGGCATTACACCAATACCTCATTTAAACATTCTGCTAAGTATATGATATCCCTTTCTTTATGGTTCGCACAAATGGTTACGCGTAACCTAGATGTACCGTTCGGCACTGTCGGTGGCCGAATTGCTGTCACCCAAATTCCTTTTTGTTTTAGTTTTTCGCTCGCTGCTAAAGCTTTAGCTTCTTCTTGAACATTAATGGCATGAATTGATGATGTGGTTGGCACCAAATCTATGCTGCTATCGAGTTGGCAACTAAATAACCTTGTTAGAGTAGATAGCTTTTCTTGTCGCCAAATTTCTTTTTTTATCGTCTCTATGCTTTTTTGAGTCGCCCACGCTATTGCCGGTGAAATTGCCGTTGAATAAATATAGTGCCTTGCAAAATTAACAAAATAATCATGTAACTCTGTATCGCATGCTACAAATGCCCCACTGGTTGCAATCGCTTTACCAAATGTAGCCATCACGATATCGACATCAGCGCTCGCGATACCTTGTCCTTGTTCACCCTTGATGCCAATACTGTGAGCTTCGTCAAGGTAAATCATGGCATTTGCTTTATTCGCCAGCTGCGTTAAGGCGTCAATATCAGCTTCATCACCATCCATACTGAAAACACCTTCAGTTGCAATCAAGGTGTTTAACTCATTATTTGCCGCCGTCGTTTTCGCGAGTAATGCGGCTAGATGCTGATAATCATTATGGCGATATCGTTTTAAGCTCGCTTGAGATGATAATGCTCCATCAATAATAGATGCATGTGAGAGTTTATCCAGTAGTAACTGCACGTCTTTTTGACCTAGCGCATGCATTACAGCTTGATTTGCTGCAAATCCGCTACTAAAAAGCAAAACACGCTCTCGCCCGAGCCAATTTGCGGCTGTTTCTTCTAGTGCTTGATGAGCGTAATTGAAACCAGTGACTAGACTTGACGCACTAGCGGAAACACCGAACTTTTCAGCCCCTTCGATCATCGCCGCTTTAATATCAGGATGATTATTGAGGCCTAAATAATCGTTAGAGGAAAAGTTCAGGTATTGCTTACCATCAACAATTATCTCTCGACCACTACTACTTGCAATGCTTACTCGTTGACGATGCCGATTTAGTTGAGTTTGCTGAGCCAATTGCTCAGCAATAAATTTAAATTTCATCAATCGCGCTAATTTTTAAAACTAGCCAGCGTTATAAAACAGGTCTTGGTTTTCTTGTTCACTGATTGAGGTATGAATTTTCTTTTCATCACTGCCATCATCAACAAGCGACTCAATGGTTTCTGTATTGATGCCAAGCTTATTGAACAATGCAATATCTTGGTTCGTTTCTGGGTTCGCCGCGGTTAATAACTTACAGCCATAGAAAATAGAGTTTGCGCCAGCTAAGAAGCAAAGGGATTGCATTTGCTCGTTCATGGCTTCTCGGCCCGCCGATAATCGAACATGGCTTTTAGGCATCATAATACGCGCAACGGCAATACAGCGGATAAAATCAAATTCGTCTAAATCGGCAACATCGGCAAGTGGCGTACCGTCAATTTTTACCAACATATTAATGGGTACACTTTCTGGCTGTGGCTGCAAATTGGCCAGTTGCACTAACAGTGAGGCACGATCATTGGCCTTTTCACCTAAGCCAACAATGCCACCACTACACACTTTCATGCCGGCAGAACGAACATTGTCTAGCGTGTCTAATCTGTCTTGATAAGTGCGCGTAGTAATAATTTGATTATAGTGCTCTGGCGAAGTGTCCAAATTGTGATTGTAGTAATCTAAACCCGCTTCTTGTAGTGATTGCGCTTGGTCTTTCGACAGCATACCTAGCGTCATACAAGTTTCTAAACCCAGTGCCTTTACGCCTTTAACCATTTCGGTGACATAAGGCATGTCGCGCTCTTTGGGGTTACGCCATGCTGCCCCCATACAAAAACGCGTAGAGCCTTGCGCTTTCGCTTGTTTAGCAGCTTCCAGCACTTTCTCCACTTCCATTAAGCGTTCTTTTTCAATATCGGTTTTGTAGCGAGCACTCTGTGAACAGTATTTGCAATCTTCTGGGCATGCACCGGTTTTGATCGACAACAAGGTACTGACTTGAACTTCATTGGCATTAAAGTGCTGACGGTGCACAGTTTGTGCTTCAAACATCAAATCATTAAACGGTTTGTTAAATAATGCGTTAACTTGTTCGATTGTCCAATTGTGTCGAACCTGAGATAAATTTTCTGTCATAGTGTGCCCGTCGTTGCTGTATTGCCAGCGAATAAATTTAGGAGTAGTCTAGCCGCCAAGTAAAAGATGTCAACGCAGACCAGAACAACAAGTTAACATATGGCCATAATATATACAGATGATTTAGCGTTTGACCGCGCACATATTTGGCACCCGTATACGTCAATGACTAACCCTTTACCTAGCTTTAAGGTAAAAAGTGCCAATGGCGTGCATTTAACATTAGAAGGCGGCCAACAAGTTATCGATGGTATGTCATCTTGGTGGGCGGTTATTCACGGTTATAACCACCCTCGCCTAAATCAAGCGGTATCAAGCCAGCTAGCGCAAATGGCACATGTTATGTTCGGCGGTTTAACTCATGAACCGGCTATCGAACTTTGTAAAAAGCTAGTAACGCTATCGCCTGAAGGGCTTGAAAAAGTCTTTCTTGCTGATAGCGGCTCTATTGCGGTTGAAGTTGCGCTTAAAATGGCAATTCAGTATTGGCATAGCTTAGGTCAACCAGAAAAAAACAAATTATTAACGGTAAAAAATGGCTATCACGGTGATACCTTTGCTGCGATGGCGGTATGCGACCCAGTTAACGGTATGCACCAGCTATTTGCCAATTCCATTAACCAACATTTTTTTGCCGACGCGCCACAAACGCGCTTTGATCAAGACTGGCAACCAAACGATATCGCGCCACTAAAAGCACTATTTGAGCAACACCATCAAGAAATCGCCGCCTTTATTATTGAGCCTATTGTACAAGGTGCTGGCGGAATGCGCATTTATCACCCGCAGTATTTAGCCGAATGTCGAAAATTATGCGATGAGTACAATGTATTGATGATTATTGATGAAATTGCGACCGGCTTTGGTCGCACGGGTAAATTGTTTGCCAGCGAGTGGGCAGATGTTACGCCAGATATTATGTGCTTGGGCAAAGCATTAACGGGTGGCTATATGACATTAGCGGCAACACTGACTACTAAACACATTGCAGAAACCATCAGTAACGGCGAAGCCGGCTGTTTTATGCATGGTCCAACTTTTATGGGCAATCCACTCGCCTGCGCCGTTGCCAATGAAAGCTTAGCGATACTGATGGAAAACCAATGGCAAGATCAGGTGAGCCGTATTGAAAAAACACTCACAAGTCTGATTTCGCCTTTAGCTGAACATCATCGCGTAGCTGATGTGCGAGTTTTAGGGGCAATTGGCGTTATTGAAGCCAAGCAAGCGGTAAATATGGAAAACATCCAAGCACTATTTGTTGAACAAGGCGTGTGGATTCGCCCGTTTGGTAAACTCATTTACTTAATGCCACCTTTTGTGAGTAGTGATGAACAACTACAGCAACTTGTTTCAGCCATTGCATTGGCACTAGATAATGAACACTGCTTTCAATAGTTTTATGTTGTGTTCAATTACTAAGGATTAGTGTTCAATTGCTTAGGATGAGTAATCTTGGCTAGGAAACATCATACATTTCTAATGAAAGTTTAAAATTGGATTTAAGACTGCCAATAAGCATTAATTGCAATATAAAATACCCAAGCCGCGCAAATCACAAAAAGTAGTACGAAGTTATAAAACTTATTATCGGTAGCGCGGCGAGTGCGAAAATGACTCAAAACAATGCTACCGAGGCTTAATAACGCGGTAACCCACAATAGCACATACAAATAGTCAGTGAGTGGTGTTACCCAATAGTCTCTTACCTCAATGCCTTTATAACGGGTAATACCGTAAGAACGTTCCGGTGCTGCGTAAAATGAAACAACTAAGGCGATAGAAAATAAAAACCAGCCAATCAATGACAACCACTGTAAAATGTTAACCCAAGTGTCTTTGTTTTCTCGGCGGTCTACTTCCGGCCATTGCTTGTTTGAATCCATCTTAACTACATCCAAAATAACAACATTTTTAGTGTAAACATTCAGTTCACGAATTAATTAGCTAAATTAAGTAATTATTACTTGTTAAACGCAATAGTCACGTTAACATAATACGCCCTAAAATTATGTATTATTTATAACGAAAAACGAGGTCATTCAATGTCAGTTATTTCAATTACTGATGTCTTAGCAGGCAAATTCCCTGTTAATGAAGAGATCACTGTACACGGCTGGATCCGCACTCGCCGCGACTCAAAAGCAGGTATCTCATTTTTAGCTATTCACGATGGTTCATGTTTCGACGCCATCCAAGCTGTTGTTCCGAATGATCTGAATAATTACGATGAAGAAGTTTTAAAACTAACGACTGGTTGTTCAGTAAAAGTTACGGGCACTTTGGTAGAATCTCAAGGCCAAGGTCAAGCGTTCGAAATTCAAGCAACTGGTGTTGAAGTGCTGGGTTATGTTGAAGACCCTGACACTTACCCGATGGCTGCTAAACGTCACAGCATCGAATTCTTGCGTGAGCAAGCTCACTTGCGTGCTCGCACAAACTTAGGCGGTGCGGTAACACGTGTGCGCAACACGCTTGCACAAGCAATTCACCGCTTTTTCCACGAAAAAGGCTACTTCTGGATAGCAACGCCATTAATCACAGCAAGTGACTGTGAAGGTGCAGGTGAAATGTTCCGTGTAAGCACACTCGATATGGAAAACCTACCACGCACTGACAAAGGCGAAGTAGATTACAGCGAAGACTTCTTCGGTAAAGAAGCGTTTTTAACCGTATCTGGCCAACTAAACGTTGAAACCTACTGTAGCGCGCTTTCAAAAGTATACACTTTTGGTCCAACTTTCCGTGCTGAGAACTCAAATACGTCTCGTCACTTAGCAGAGTTTTGGATGGTTGAGCCTGAAATCGCATTTGCTGATTTATCAGATGCTGCAGATCTGGCTGAAGACATGCTGAAGTATGTACTAAAAGCATTACTTGAAGAGCGCGCTGATGATATGGCGTTTTTCCAACAACGCGTTGATAAAACCGTTATCGATCGTTTAAAGGCACTAATAAGTACCGACTTTGTACGCATGGATTACACTGACGCTATCGAGATCTTAGAAAACTGTGATAAGAAATTCGAAAACCCAGTGTCTTGGGGCATCGACTTAAACTCTGAGCACGAGCGTTACTTAGCCGAAGAACATGTTGGTGCGCCAATTATTCTGCAAAACTACCCGAAAGACATTAAAGCCTTCTACATGCGCCTTAATGAAGACGGTAAAACAGTTGCGGCGATGGATATTCTTGCGCCAGGTATTGGTGAGATTATCGGTGGTGCACAACGTGAAGAACGTTTAGATGTACTAGATGCACGTTTATCGGAAATGGACTTAGATCCAGCTGATTACAGTTGGTACCGTGATTTACGCCGCTACGGTACTGTACCACACGCAGGTTTCGGTTTAGGCTTCGAACGTTTAATCGCTTATGCAACAGGTATTGCAAACGTACGTGACGTAATTCCGTTCCCTCGTACACCAAACAACGCTGCATTCTAAGCAGAATTGTAGCGAGTTAACTAAATTAGAAAGCCCATCTAGTTGATGGGCTTTTTGTTAATTGGCTTTTTATTTTTTGCTTTGCGGTGTTTTTATTTTGGCTCTTTTTTGAGTCATTAGCCAACCAACACAATATGCCGAGCTAATGCACTCATTTAAAGCGCTTATTTAATGGGCTTGGTCATTGATTCACGATTTATTTGATTAACAATTCAAGTTCATCTCCATAGCTTACCCCCTCAATAAAAGGCGCAATAAGTTCAACCACATTACTCGGTTGAAAATGCCCTACTTTAGTTTCTGCTTTGGGTTGATAGATAAAAGCTGAATAGCATTTTCCTTGGTAAGCAATTTCGCAAGAATAGAAATCAAAATCCTCTGCTGGCCAATCTGTTGTCCATTTAACGTTTTTAAATCGATAGTCGGCTATGCCAAACTGAATGCACAGCTCTGCATGCCTCTCTTGACAGGGCTCTTGACTAGATTCTTGAACTAGATCTTGAACAGTTTGCTCAATTGCCAAATTAATTGTGCCATTGAACATTTGGGATAAATCTAACCCTAACTTTTTAAAGAAAGGTTTTTGTAACGCTATTGTACCTTCAGAAAATGGCGAATCAGTGGCTTTGCCAGAAGCAACTTGATGGCCCTTGATAACTCGCCCTTTCATTCTCATCGTTATTGTCTAGCTATAAAGTTTAGTTAAAGGTTTATTTATAAGCTTAAGACTTTGTGTTAATCAACAATATATTCGTTAATGACATGCTTGTCTGCTGGCGTTTTTACGCCAATTAATTCTGCGATAAAGTTAAACACGTGAATGTTTTCAAATGCTTCTACCTTTCCTGGCTTGACGTTAGGGCCTGACGCAAAAAATACGGCTTCCATTTGTGCTGTATCGGCAATGTCATAACCATGAGTTGCTGCTGTTTGATATTTTTTTTCAATAAAAATGACACCAGGCGCCGCGTTGACAATTAAATTCGGTAGTACGTCGGCTTGAGCTTGCGTTGTCGGTGCGAAACGCCAATGCTCTGGATAACTGTCAGGTAAATAAGCTTGATAACGCCCTTGGCCTTTTTCATTTATCCGTTTTGCTGACTCCGCTAATACCTGTTTATTGTTGGAGTAAACATAAAGCTGTGTTTGACCATTCACCACTAGGGAGTTTTTCGACAATACTCGTGGCAGCACTTTAGATTGTAAAAGTTTATTCTTGATTGGTGCCATACCGTGATCAGACACAATCACTAAATTGATTTGAATATCATTTTCGTTTAGCACATCAAGAAATTCACCTATTAGCTGATCTACTTCAGCCACTGCTGCTTTAGCTTCGCTCGAATCTATTCCATGTTCGTGATTGGCTGAGTCAACAACCGAAAAGTAACTGGTAATAAATTGCGGTCGTTTTTCTTTAGGTAGCTTTAACCAGTCTATTACTTGCATCAACCGTTGCCGATTAGAATGGCTGCCATCATAAATTTCGTAAAAAGTGGGACGCGTATTAAATAGATTGGCATCAGATGTTGGCCAAAAATAAGTGGCCGCTGTCACACCTTGTTCCTCTGCTAACACCCACAAAGGTTTGGCGAGTAACCAGCTTGGATCTTCTTTAGTTTTACCCATGCTGTAGAGGTTGTTTCGTGTTCTACTGTAAAAACGGTTGTGAATAATGCCGTGCTCAAGAGGATACTTGCCTGTGACGATAGAGATATGATTTGGAAAGGTTTTTGTTGGGTAAACCGGGAGTAACGCGTTACTGGATAACCCCTTATTTCTTAATGATGATAAGTGTTTTGGGGCAAGTAATTCGAATTGCTCTTGGCTAAAGCCATCGATAGAAAGGAGTACTGTCGGCGCTTTTTCTGCAAAAGCAGGTGTCACTATGATAACGCTTAAAACAAGCATTATTGTCGTTAAAAACTTCACTATGTTTCCACTTATAATTATGTTGATTTCTCTTTTGTTTACGAAAAAACGCAAAAGTGCGCTGGTGAATGAATCATTAAAATTGAGTTAACAAACGAACAAAAGGCAAAATTTGGGCAATAAAAAAGGAGCATAATGCTCCTTTTCTGTGGCAGTACGATTACACGAATAGATCTTTAATATTCGCTAAGTCGGTTTTGCCGTTAGCAATTTCTTCTGGCGTTAAACCGGAAAGTTCATGAGGGAAAACTAACCACTCTTCTGACTCATGAACATAGTAATCAGGCACAATTTCTACCTTGGAATTTTTAGGCTTATACCAAGGGCATGCAACGCGAACATCGGTTGGCATGTTGTTGCGCATTAACACTTTTAATTGTTTGATAAGGGCGTCAATACTGCGGCCAGAATCAAATACATCATCAACAATTAATAGGCCATCACCCGCGTTAGCATTTTCAATAATGTAGTGCAAACCGTGTACTTTAATTTCTTTACTTTGCTGATTGATGCCGTAGTAAGAAGAAGTGCGCACTGCAATATGGTCGGTCTCTACTTTTTTGAAATCAAAAAATTCTTGAACTGCGATACCGATCGGCGCGCCACCACGCCAAATGCCAACGATAAACTCTGGTCGGAAGCCATCTTCATAGACTTTAGCCGCTAATTTGAATGAATCTTCAAGTAACTCTTGCGCTGAAATGTATTTCTTTTCCATTGAGGAAATTACCTATTTATTAAAGCTAAGGTGATAACCAACGATTGTAACAAAGCTTGACTAGTTGGTTAACTACTTTACGCCAATATGTTGATCTAAATAGCGTAGATGTAAATAAATACTATTGCTAGCACGCCAAAAAAGTTCTTTATTAATGTTGTCGTAATTGTCAGACGTTTGGTGATAATGCTGATGTGTGCCTACCCCAAAATAGATGAATGGGATGCCTGCTCGATAAAATACGCCGTGGTCACTCGCCAGCTTCCATCGACGTTTATTCCACATGCCTGCCGCCCTTTCGCGCTTAAAACCCTTTTGTACCGGCACCCAACTGGAATACTGAAAGCGTAAGAATTCTTCTTCCTTTTGTTCAGATAATAATTGATCAAGATTATGACTAATGTAACTTAGCTTACTCGTATTCTTAACCCCAGCTATCATGTCCAAATTAACGTTTAGCAAGGTATCTCTTACAATGCCTGGGAATTCGTCTACAAAAGCTTTGGCACCTCGAAGGTTATCTTCCTCTCCATCACTAAAGAGTAAAATAATATCGTGCTTCGTTTTACCTTTTAGTACCTTAGCCAATTCAAGCAGTGCCGCAACGCCTGAGGCATTATCGTCTGCGCCGTTATAGACTTTATCACCACTCGCACCAATGTGATCATAGTGCGCCGAAAGCACAATATAGCGCGGTGACAGTATTTCGTCAGCTAATGTACGCAATAACATTCGTACCGTTTTTTTGCCTACCAAGGTGATAATTAAAAGACTGAAAATACCCTCCCACTTGCGGTAAAGGCCCAATTCCATAATTGATAAGTTCATTTTTAATATATTGCGCGCTTGCTCGTGCGCCTTGAGTATCTATTTTTCGGCCTTTGAGTTGATCACTCGCCAAATATTTAACATGGGCAAGTAATGAGGATTGATTGATAACTGTGCCTGAAAGAGGCGGCGCCTGATAAAATGTTGTTTTGTTAGTACATGCACTAACGCATACAACTAGCAATAAAATACTTAATTGCTTCATATTAGCTCAGGACACTACTGATTTAAAATATTGAGTTTCGCCAAGTATTGCTGTTCAACATCTGGATATTTGTTAATCCGAATCGCCCTTTTCATTGCTATTTTCGCAGAGTTTGTTTTGCCTAAGGCACTAAACACTTTAGCTAATCCATAGTGAAATTCATGAATGCTGTCATCAAGTTTTATCGCCCGTTGGTAATGACGAGCTGCACTTTCATAATTGCCTTCATAAAAATCTTCATCTGCTAACAAGGCATGGTAATACGGGTTTTTAATACGCTGTTTGAGTATCATGCTGTCGATGCGCCGTGCTTCATCGTAGCGACCTTGAATTGCTAACAATATGGAAAGATTCGTTAAGGTGTTTAAGCTTCTTGCATCTAAGCTAATCGCATGACGATAAGTGGTTTCTGCTAGCTCATTTTGATCCGTGAATCGGTAAAGTACAGCCAAATTTCCCCAGCCTGCAGCAAAATCAGGAGCGGTTTTTACTGCTTGAGCAAAATAACGGTAGGCAGTGTCGTAATCGCTTTCAACAAGTGCTTGTGCGCCCTTATTATTATAAAACATCGCTGCAACCGTATTAATACTGACTTTTTTCTTAGGAAAGCGTTTCTTTTTAACGAAAGGATCAAAATCAATTTCGATATCAGCACCGCCCCACACAACACTAACATTAGGATCTCGAGATTTAACACCAGGAATTAGTAAGTTAACGTGGCCTGTTAGCAAATTATATTGGCCATTTCTTACCCAGTATTCTGGTACTTGAACATCTTGGAACACAACATCAAGCCCCGACGCTTTCGCCATGGCATATGCCATAATGGTTAGCGACATGCAATTGGCCGTCTTGCTTTGATATGTTTCGCTCGCGGTTAAATTTGCATTACTTTGATAAGCAAGACCAACATTATTATCACTAAAAATATGGCGAATAAGCTTCATTGCTTTATTGTGCTTGGTGCGCTCAGACATAAAGCTACTGCGCACAACCGACTTCATTTCATCGCTTAACGCAAAAATTTCTTCTTTTGACTCAACATCAATTTGCTGCGCTTTGGGGAAGGCTTTGTCAACTAGGAGTAGGTCTGGATTATAGGCGGCGAAACCCGCAGAGTGTTGAGGCACAGTTGAATTGCAACCGCTAAGCGAAAAAACCATGGGGAACAGCAATAAAACCAGTCTATGCATAAGCCACCTCAAACATCACATCTTAGTTAAGCATAATGTAAAACTGATAGATTGCTTAATTGAATACTATGCGGTTAATAACTCGTTACATAAAAACTTGTGGAAGAGCAATTAGCTATGTGAAGATGTGTTTGCTTTGTAACTTGTCGATGTGTTGAAAACTGAGGTTTAATTCAGGCTCCAACCAATAGAGCCCTATAACGAAAAAAGGCTGCACAATGTGCAGCCTTTTCGAATATGGCGGTGAGATAGGGATTTGAACCCTAGAGGGGCTACAAACCCCTGCCGGTTTTCAAGACCGGTGCTTTCGACCACTCAGCCATCTCACCAAACTTGTTCCCTTTGCTTGGGAACGAGGCGCATATTTAAGACAGATTCACAGCTTGTAAAGCCCTAATTTGAAGATTTTTAACGATAAAGAAGATAATTGTACTGTTTGATTAATTAACCTACGCAACTCGTTTAAAAAGTATAAGGCAACTCAATTTGCGAGGCACTCAACACTCGATTAATTCGATGTATTTATCCCATGTATCCTCACTTTAGGTTTCAAATTCGGCGCTATTAATTTACGAATAGATCAAGATAACTAGATAGCAGCCTTTTGAACTGCCTTCAGTTCAATTATAAAATCCGAATTACTAAGCAATTTCATCACTTTTTTTAGCTGCTTACCAAGATGTGGTTTGAGGTATCGACTAGCCTCATTGATTGACAGATCTTTTAGCAGTAGAAATATTGCAAGCGCATAAATATGCTCATTTTCACTGAGGTATCCACTGCGACCTGATTTCCACCCTTGAGAGTCTGCGTCGGCATATTGGCTAAAGTTAAATGCTGAGTTCGCCATAAATATCCCAAATCCCATAAAAGTCGCCGCAATATCTGTTGCAAACTCCCAATTCTCCCAACCGCCCGGTGGCTCATCTTTAGCAGTTGCTGTTAAATAGTGCGCAAGCTCATGTGCAAGCGTGGCAACCAATTGCATAGGTTGCCCTACTAAAACCGGATTGTAAGTAATAATCACTTTATCTGATGCAGTGGCTTGGAAAGTTCCATTAGGGCTAACTGGTGCATTTTGTATGGTAATACCCGCAGAAATTATAGGGTTGGCATCTTCTTATTGTGCTTCAGTTATGCAATTCCACGTTGCCATATTGGCGTGCAGCTTAACTGAATTAAACGTTGCTATAGCGGCGGCTTCTGCGTTATCTGCTTCAACAGGAAAATATGCTTTTGTCGGTAAGACTAAACTTGTTGCTTGGTAAAAATCTTCTCCGCCAAAATTACGCAACAACCAGCGATATGTCTCAATTTGAAATGTTTGATCTTCTCACGCAAGAAAGGGTTTGTTTTTAAATAAGTTAAACATCAATCCATTGAAGCTTGAATGTAATAATTTGATATTACAAAAACAATAAACAGAGGTCTATTGATAACCCCTGTTTGAATAATTAAAACGAAAAAAGGCTGCACAATGTGCAGCCTTTTCGAATATGGCGGTGAGATAGGGATTTGAACCCTAGAGGGGCTACAAACCCCTGCCGGTTTTCAAGACCGGTGCTTTCGACCACTCAGCCATCTCACCAAAATTGTTCCCTTTGCTTGGGAACGGTGCGCATAGTAAAGGGTGCCTACGCGCTTGTAAAGTGTTAATTGCAATAAAATTGCAATATCGTTCCGTTCGCTCACAAACTAATCAATAGCCATGTATTTTTCTACAATTTTACGAGTTGCAGGTACATTTATTAGCTTATTAATTTCTTTCTCTAGTGCAACATCATCAATTCTTTGCGACTGACGCAGCATAATTAATTGGCTTAGTTTATTGGCATCATAATTAGCCGCCGCTACAGGGTGTTTGTCTTTAACCGACATGAGCTGAGTAACGTTAGTGGCTTTTATCTGCACGGCAAGTGGCAACAAAACACTTTCAGGCAACTGCCATGTTTTTGCAATAATATAAGTAAGCTTAATTGAATACTTATCGATAATTTGCTTGAGCACTAAGGCATTTGGTCTGCAATCAGGATCAACCCAACTAAAGGCCTCTACCATCAATTGGAAAAGCACCATTTCACCAAGATTTCTAATTAAGCCGACAAAATAAGCGCTAGCAGCCGCTTCTGGAGCTTGGCGTTTAACTATTTCCTGCGTGAAATCAGCTGTATTTTGACTGTGCTGCCAAATTCGCTCACCGAACTGTTTGAAATAGGCACTGGTAACGGGCTTGTAACCATTTATGTAGCCATAAATCGCCCCTTCCAGCAGACCAGCAGTACCCACGGTAACAAACGCAGTTTTTAGATCAGTAATATCTTTGGTGCCACGTTTATATTTTGTTGTATTAGCCAACTTAATAACATCCGCAGCGATGGTTGGTTCTGCAGCAATAATTTTTAAAAGATAATCGGTATCAAAATCACCGGATGATAACTGATTAGCAAGATCGGTAATCGTCGCTGGCATCACTGGCAGCTCGTTAATAATTGCCTTTGCCTGTGTGGTAATGATTGTCTCAATTTGCTGTTTAACAAATTGACTGATTTCATCAACGTGACTGCCCGTCACTTCTGAATTAAATAAGTAATTGGTGAACGCTTGACCAAGTTCAAAACGAATAGAAGGTATAGAAGACGCTGATACGTTTTGTTGAGCTTCATTGGGTGAAGTAGCATCTACCTCCGTAGTTGCCTTGCTTTGGGCGAACGCTTCATAATTAGGTTTTTTCTGTGATTTAGCTAGCGTAGGAAAAGCTGATTTAATTAATTTACGAAACACAAAGATAAAGCCTGTGAATGATTGAAAACACTAACAATTCCATTGTCTACGAATAAGGTTTACAAATAGTGAATCCTTCAAGAAACTAATTGCTGCTTAATGAAATGATTTGCGAAACAGCGCGGAGAATAGTAACACAATCTGTAGGGACTATTTGTAAACAAAAAGTAAAAGATAAAAAAAAACCTCGCATTTGCGAGGTTTTAGAATATGGCGGTGAGATAGGGATTTGAACCCTAGAGGGGCTACAAACCCCTGCCGGTTTTCAAGACCGGTGCTTTCGACCACTCAGCCATCTCACCAAATTGTTCCCTTTGCTTGGGAACGAGGCGCATATTAAAGTGTTGATATTCGCTTGTAAAGCGTTAATGTTAAAATTAATTTTGTTTGCTTTCATTTTGAGCAAAGCTATTATTTTTAAAGCAAAAAGGCCAAAAATTAATGAATAAATGTCGCTGCCCTTGGCTAGATGAATCTAAACCAGATTATGTAAAGTACCATGATGAAGAATGGGGAGTACCTGTTAAAGAAGACCAAAAGCTTTTTGAGTTTCTCGTTTTAGAGTCGGCACAGGCAGGCTTAAGTTGGTATACCATATTGAAACGCCGTGAACACTATCGAACAGCCTTCGCAAATTACGATGTTAACGCGGTTAGCCAACTTACTGAGGATGACGTAGAAAAGTTAATGCTAAATGACGGTATTATTCGCAATCGCAAGAAAATAGAGGCTGCAATAAACAACGCCACCCGCTTTATTGAGATACAACAAGAATTTGGCAGCTTTGCCAACTATCAATGGTCGTTTGTAGGTAATAAAACCATAGTCAATGCCCCAAAACAATTAAGCGACTACCCCGTGACAACAGAAATTTCAGATAAGCTAGCGAAAGACATGAAAAAGCGCGGTTTTAAATTTCTCGGTTCAACAACTATTTACGCGCACATGCAAGCCTGTGGCATGGTTAACGATCATTCGGTAGACTGTTTCAGAAGAAAACAAATAATTGATCTCTTTCAGCAAGAAATAGCGTAGTAATTTTAAAATCTGCGTGCCATAATATGTCACGCATTGACAATCTGGGCTTGAACTTTTTGTTATTGCCCAAATCTACATAATTAGAAAATAAGTTCATAGAGGAAAGTTTATGCAAACAAATATGAATCTAGGTACTGCAAGTCAAAGTAGTGCTATTGAAATTAATAAGGTATTGCGAAATACCTACATGCTTTTAGGCATGACCTTAGCGTTTAGTGCGGTTACCGCTGGTGTTTCAATGGCCATGAATTTATCGCATATGGCTGCTTTAGTCATGACGCTTGTTGCTTTTGGTTTACTATTTGTTGTTAACAAGCAAGCAGACAAAGCCAACGGTATTTTCTGGATTTTTGCTTTCACTGGCTTAATGGGCGCCTCACTAGGGCCATTACTTAATATGTATGCTGCTCTACCTGGTGGCCCATCATTAATTATGCAAGCGTTAGGCGGCACGGCATTAATTTTCTTTGCTTTGTCAGGCTACGCACTAACAAGTAAGAAAGACTTCTCATTTATGGGTGGTTTCTTAATGGTTGGCTTAATTGTGGTATTAATCGCTGGTATCGCGAATATCTTCTTCGCTATTCCTGCAGTATCACTAGCGTTAAACGCTGCGATTGTGATGATTATGTCTGGTTTAATTTTATTCGATACTAGCCGCATTATTCACGGCGGTGAGCGCAACTATATTCGCGCTACAGTGTCGTTATACCTAAACATTTACAACTTGTTTGTTAGCCTACTTCAACTATTAGGCGCATTTAATTCAGACGATTAATTCTGAATTGATATTAATATATAATAAAGCCCCGTTTTAAAACGGGGCTTTTTTTATTTGCGACTTTTACTTTATGACAACGAGCTATTAGGAAATCTGTGTCTGTTTATACTTTGGTAGTGACTACCCCGCCCCATCAGAACAATACCGCCACGGTAATTGAATTTGCAGAATCAATTTTAACGGCTGGGCATCAAATTAATGGTATTTTTTTCTATCAAGACGGTGTGCTTAATGCGAGCACATTAACGTCAATACCTAACGATGAATTCCAAGCGCCAGCCGCTTTTGTGAAACTTCTTAACGATCACCAAGTAGCGCTACATTTGTGTATAACTGCGGGTGAGAAACGCGGTTTAACCGATCAAGATGGTGTAATAAATATAAATCCAGCATTTACCGTATCTGGTTTGGGAGAAATGGTAGAACTGACATCTACAGCAGATAAGGTGATTCAGTTATGAGTTCAACTTCACTAGCCGTTATTAATACGAAAGCGCCTTTTGCGACTAGTCATGGTAAAGATGCGTTAAATCTCGCACTTATCTTTGGCAGTTATGAGCAACAAATATCGCTATTTTTTATTGGCGATGGTGTTTTCCAGTTACTTCAACAGTGCGATGGTAATACGTTAAACGTAAAAGACTTTACCAAAACTTTCGCGGCATTGTCGTTCTACGATATAGAAAACGTTTATGTCAGCCAAGAATCATTAACTAAACGCTCATTAAACAATAGCTTATTAATTGATGGCGTAGAGGTTTTATCTGATGATGTAATTCAGCAACATCTTAGTCAACACAGCGCAGTGTTAACATTCTAAAGGTTTATCAATGGCAAGTTTGCACCTTATCCGATCATCTTCATTTAGCAGCGATAGCTTTACGAATGCGTTAACTGTGATGAAAAGTAGTGACCGAATTATTTTATTAGACGACGGCGTTTACAGCGTTAATCACCCTATCCTACAAAACGCTTTAGCCTTAGTTGGCAAAGAAAGCCTTTTTGTGATCGAGCATCACTACTTGGCAAGAGGTTTAGTGACTGATGATGCGTTGAATTTTATCTCAATGGCCGCACTCGTTGCACTGACTGAATCTGCAAATCAAATTATTACATGGCAATAGTATGCAATTTAACAATCAAACAATAGAACTCGATAAACACGGCTATTTAATCGATTTTCAACAATGGAGTGAGGAACTCGCACCTGAATTGGCAAAACAAGACGATGTAGAGTTGACCGAGGCGCATTGGGAAGTGATCCGCTTTGTGCGCGAATTTTATGTGAAATTTAACACTTCGCCAGCAATTCGCGCGCTAACTAAGGCAATGAAAGAAGAATTCGGTGAAGAAAAGGCAAACAGCCGTTACTTGTATCGATTGTTTCCCGAGGGGCCTGCAAAACAAGCAACAAAATACGCAGGCTTACCAAAACCTGCGCGTTGTATTTAGTTTGCTAAGGTCAGTGAACAATTTAAGCAAAACTTAGACTCTGATATTAATATTATTACCCGAGCTCGCTGTCGGCGGGCTTACTTGGCCACCAGCAAGGCTAGACTCGATGAGATCAACAGCGATCTGGCCTTCCACTTCTGTTTGACTATTTTCTCGCTGTGCACCTTTTACTTCGAGTGCGTTTCCGCCATCCACATTCACTGGTGTTGAAGAACCGATGGTTAAAGCCATAACTACCTCTCATTACATGACAATGTTAACACGTTAGTGTCCCTGTTCTATTTATCGGAAAAACTACGCAAAGCTTTAGCATTTATGATGGCTAACTCAGTGAATATTTCCTTAAAACCACTTTGACTATTTTTAAATAGGCAGCTAAAGCTTCAACACATACAAAAAAAGCGCCGAAGCGCTTTTTTAATCGTGAACCATAGATGAAAGCTTATGCTGCGGGTAAGTTTGGTACAAAGATACCCGCCATTTCTTGCATAACACGTACAACTTGGCAACTGTAGCCAAATTCATTGTCGTACCATACGTATAATACGGCGCGATCTTCATCAACAATGGTTGCTTGAGAATCAACAACACCCGCATAACGAGAACCAACTAAATCCGTTGATACAATTTCAGTTGACGCTGTGTAATCTACTTGGTTCTGCAAATCTGAGTTTAATGAAATATCACGTAGGTAATCATTTAAACCATCAGTGGTAGTTGCTTCTTTAAGGTTTAAATTCATGATTGCCATAGAAACATTTGGCGTAGGAACGCGAATCGCGTTACCTGTTAACAAACCTTTTAATTCAGGCAATGCTTTAGCAACCGCTTTAGCTGCACCTGTAGAAGTAATAACCATGTTAAGTGGCGCACTGCGACCACGACGCGGCGACTTGTGGTAGTTATCAATTAAGTTTTGGTCGTTAGTGTACGAGTGAACCGTTTCTACGTGGCCGTTTTTAATACCAAACTTATCGTTTACCGCTTTAAGTACAGGTGTGATTGCATTGGTTGTACAACTAGCCGCTGACACAATTTTATCTTCAGCTAAGATCATATCGTGGTTTACACCGTAAACAATGTTCTTGATATCACCTTTAGCTGGTGCCGTTAATAATACTTTAGCCACACCGTTTGATTGCAAGTGCTGGCCTAGACCTTCTTCGTCTGACCAAATACCTGTATTATCAACTACTAGCGCATTGTTAATACCGTATGCAGTGTAATCAACATCAGCTGGTGATTTTGCGTAGATAACTTGAATGAAAGCACCGTTAGCTTTGATAACGTTGTTTTCTTCATCAATAGTAATACTACCGTTAAACGAACCATGTACAGAATCGCGACGAAGTAAGCTAGCACGTTTCGCTAAATCACCTTCTTTACCTGGGCGAATAACAATGGCGCGTAAACGTAATTTTGACGAAGGGCCCGTTTTTTCAATTAATAAACGAGCAAGTAAACGACCGATACGGCCAAAACCATAAAGCACAACATCTTGCGCTGCTGGCTCTTCACTATTGACAGCTAAACTGTCAGCAAGTTCTTTTTCTAAGTACTGCTCAATCGTTAAACCATTCGCACCACCTAAAAATAGGTAATTGTAAGCAAGTTTACCAATATCAACGCGCGCTGGTGATAATGACATCTTGGTTAACGCTTCTAAAAATGGGAAACTCTCACGTAAGCGTAATTTACTTTCTTCGTGTAATGCGACAGACTTGTGTGCTTTGACGATATCAATGGCCGAAGCATTAACGAGAGAACGACCATAAACAGCAACTTCAATTCCTTTGTTGCGGAATAGTTGGCTGATAATAGGTAACATATTTTCGGCGAATGTTTGGCGCTCTTGCCAGCTTGCTTGATATTGTTCCTCAAGATGAGAAGTCATTACTTAAACCTTATATTTCCATGAAGTGATCGTTTGACTATTATCAATGTTTTAATATGACGTTATGATTAATAATAGCTACTTGCTTGATGCGGCGGACATTGTAATGCACAGTGAAAGTTTTCGCTACCACCTACATAAAAATTTCCAAGTTTACTTGAGTATTAAATGAAGCATTTACCCTTACTACTACTTTCTCCTTTGCTGCTAATGGCTTGCGATACAGGACCAGATCTCGCGAAAATATGCAAAGAATCGCCAGCTATGTGCGAAGAGTTTATTGAAGATACTTGGTGTAAGAAAGAACGTGTAAAAACAATTTATCACAACTACGCACTTACACAGACAGGTGCAGATAAGCAAAAGTTCGATTTGTTAATCGCTTACGAAGAGTATGCTGCTTGTATGGATCACGCTTCGCAAATAGAACATATCAAACTCAAGTACAAAAAACGTAACCGTATTGATAATGCAATAAAAGCAAAAGAGCGTATCAAGCAGCTAAGTGAAGAAACACTGCGCTCTGAACACCCCGAGTTATTGTTTTATCACTGGTCACGGTATTTAAATGAAGGCGCGCTCGCAAAATTTTTAGCGATGGAAGGAAGTAAAGCATTAGAAACCGCGGCTTCACAATTTAACTTGGCCACTTATTATATTAAACGCGATCCTGATAAAACCTTAGATCTGCTATTTCATGCATTGGAATTGCAACCCGATGATTCGCCTGTAAACACTGAGATATTCAAGTCAATTACGACAATATTTACTGATAAAGAGGAGTTTAAACAGGCATATATTTGGCTAAAAATACTCACCCTTTACGATCCTGAAGATATTGATAGTAGTGAGCAAGGATTAATGGCATTTGCGCAGTTCCATAAGTTGGATGCTGACTTTCTCGATAAGGTCGCGAGCGCAACCTTAGATAAGATCACCGATGGTACCTTTACTGCTCCACGCCATTAGGAGCAGTAAAGGTGTTCTCTATTCCCGAAGGTGCTAGCTATTATTCGTCGTTTGATTAGTCTGAACTAAAGCTCTTGTTCAAAAACCAAACTCAAAGAGTTCACGCAATAACGCTTACCCGTAGGCGCAGGGCCGTCATCAAATACATGGCCAAGGTGTGAGTCACAATGCTTACACTGAATTTCAACCCTTACCATATTGTGAGTCAAATCTTCCAAGTACGCGACATTATCATCTAAACAATCGTAAAAACTTGGCCAACCGCACCCAGCATTAAATTTTGTTGCTGACGAAAACAATGGCCGTTCACAACAGGCACAATGGTAATTCCCTTCAAGCCAGTGATCATTATATTTGCCCGTAAAAGGCCGTTCAGTCGCCGCTAAGCGACACACAGCATAAGCTTCTGGACTCAATTTATCTTTATAATGATCTTGGCTCATATTCTGCCTACTAAATTTTTTGAATTGCGCGTTCTTGCGATGACCATTCAACGTGATACCTCTTACCCACTGCTTTATCTAAACGTTCAAACGTATGGGCACCAAAGAAATCACGCTGTCCCTGCAATAAGTTTGCTGGCAACACTGCTGAGCGCATTGAATCGTAGTACGACAATGATGAAGACAACGCCCCTGCCGGAATACCCATCAAAGTAATTTCAGCAACCGCCTGACGCCAGTTCGCTTGGTATTTATTAAGCTGTTCAACAAAGAATTCATCGAGGAATAAGTTCTCTAACTCTTCGTTGCGCTCAAACGCTTCAGTAATTGGTTGTAAGAATACAGCACGAATAATACAGCCTGCACGCCATATTTTAGCGATGCTGGCAAAGTCTAGTGTCCAATTATGTTCTTTGGCTGCAAGTTTCATTAACTGGAAGCCTTGCGCGTATGCACAAATCTTTGCACAGTAAATCGCGTCATGTAGTCGCATGGTAAATGCTTGTTTGTCTTCATCAGAAAGCGTTTTCTGGGTAGGGCCTTGTAAAAGTTCAGATGCGGTAACACGCATGTCTTTGAAAGAAGAAATTGAACGTGCATATACAGCCTGAGAAATTGTTGGCGCCGGGCACCCTACTTCTAAACTACTTACCGCTGTCCACAAACCAGTACCTTTTTGGCCAGCTTTATCCAGAATTAAATCAACTAGCGGTGTTTCCTCTTCAATCTTGTGACGTAAAACTTCCACTGAGATTTCCATTAGGTAGCTATCTAATGGACCTTGGTTCCACTGTTCGAAGGTATCAGCAATTTCATCGCAGCTCATGCCTAAGCCATTTCGTAGTACATGATACGCTTCACAGATAATTTGCATATCTGCGTATTCAATACCATTGTGCACCATTTTTACGTAGTGACCTGCACCTGCTGGGCCAATATAGGCTGCACATGGGTCGCCGCCTTCTATTATTTGGCCTGGCTCAACACGCTCAATTGGCTTACCGGTTTTAGGGTCTACCTTGGCAGAGATAGCCTCCCAAATTGGCTTGATGCGAGTCCACGCATACGGAGAACCACTTGGCATAAGCGCAGGACCAAATCTTGCACCAACTTCACCGCCAGATACCGCTGACGAGAATAAAATAAATTGATTTTTGTAACGCTCTTCGCGCTCAACCGTATCAGCCCATAAGCTATTACCAGTATCGATAACAATATCGTCTGGTTGAATACCGGCGCCTATCAAGCTCTCGCAAACTTGATCTACTGGCTCACCAGCGGGAACAGAAAGAACAATTAAATGAGGGGCTTTTAGTTGTGAGAGGAGTTCAGTGTAAGACGAGCAACCATAAACACGTTGGCTATCTGTTTTGTTTTCTTCCTTGTCTTGCTCAATTGCATCATTTACTTTCTCTTGGCTTAAATCAAAAGCAGCAATTTTATAGCCGTTATCAGCAAGATTAAGTACAAGGTTTTTACCCATTACACCTAAGCCGATAAAGCCGATGTCACACAATGCTTTCTCTTGTGTCATATTCTAATTCCGAGGGTTAATACAGTGGATGTCGGCGCATCAATGCGCCATGTTTCCACTATTTTATCATGGGAATTTCCATAACGCTTCAGTTAAAACGTATAAAGCTGTTAATTTTTCTTGGTTTTTTAGTAACAATCCGAAATTTAATTTAACTAAATTACATAACCAAGTGTTTTACTCTTGTATTTTTTATTTATTGGTGTAATTTTACTACATTAATAAAATTCAGGAATTCACATGACTATTAAAGTTGGTATAAACGGCTTTGGTCGCATCGGCCGTTTTGTATTTAGAGCGGCGCAAGAACGCCAAGATATTGAAATTGTCGGCATTAACGACTTAATTGACGTAGATTACATGGCTTACATGCTTAAATATGATTCAACTCATGGTCGCTTTAACGGTCAAGTTGATGTCGTTGATGGCAATTTAGTGGTAAATGGTCAAACAGTTCGTGTCACCGCTGAACGCGATCCAGAGCAGTTAAAGTGGAATGACATTGGAGCGGATGTAGTTGTTGAGGCAACAGGTTTGTTCTTAACTGATGAAACGGCACGCAAACACATTAAAGCTGGCGCTAAAAAAGTTGTCATGTCGGCACCGTCTAAAGACGCCACACCAATGTTTGTTATGGGCGTAAACCATAGCGAATATCAAGGTGAAGATGTGGTATCGAATGCTTCTTGTACCACCAACTGTTTGGCACCGATTGCTAAAGTGCTCAATGACAATTGGGGCATTACAGACGGTTTGATGACTACGGTTCATGCTACAACGGCAACCCAAAAAACCGTCGATGGTCCTTCTGCAAAAGACTGGCGTGGTGGCCGCGGTGCGGGTCAAAATATTATTCCATCTTCAACAGGTGCCGCAAAAGCCGTTGGGAAAGTGATTCCTGAATTAAATGGCAAGCTAACGGGCATGGCTTTTCGTGTGCCAACGCCAAATGTGTCAGTTGTCGACTTAACGGTCAACCTTGCTAAACCGGCAAGTTATGAAGAAATCTGCACGGCAATGAAAACTGCTGCACAAGGTGAACTAGCGGGCGTTTTGGGTTACACAGAAGACCAAGTAGTTTCAAATGACTTCATCGGAGAAAAGTGCACTTCAGTATTTGATGCTGGTGCAGGTATTGCCTTAACAGATACCTTCGTCAAAGTTGTATCTTGGTATGACAACGAAATTGGCTACTCAAATAAAGTACTCGATTTAGTTGCATACATCGCCAAGTAAACGACAGCGAAACAAGCAAGTCAAACAAAGTTAGATTTGCGCTAATTTAATACTTAGAAAAGTCGGCACTCGCCGACTTTTTTGTTAACTATTAAGCAATTATTCTATTCATCTACTATCTTCAGGCTATAGGCGAACTCGCTCGTCTTATTAAGCATTGCAAAAGTGCTTACAAAACGTTGTGAACAAAGCCAGAGAGGAAGATATGCAGAAAAACAAACCAAGCAAGGTAGCCAGTAACCAAGTAAACTCCCCTCAGCGCAAAACAAGAGAGTCACTTAAAGCTCATTCCCCTTCTTCCAATGCGACCACCACAAGAGAAGAAGAAACGATTTCGAATAAACGTACGATTGCAACGAACAGTAATGAAGCTAGCGACTTCATTGGCGCCGATAAGTACAATTATTTCACTGAAAAAGACGTCTCACTAATACTTAAAAATTTGGATAACTTAAGAGGTGAGGTCTACCCAAATTCGAATACTTCGGAAGATGAAGATCTTATACCACCAAACTTTCCCTCAGTCTGTTTAATTGGTTTGGGTCGCTGTGGCTCAAATATCGCCTTGGATGTTGCTTGCCTTGTTCACAATGCTCGTAATTACTATCTAGATGAATTTCACAACGCGCAACTGCAAGCACAAGAAAATGATAGCAAACCACTGAAATGGATTCAGCTCAGCCTTAATATTCAACCGTCTAAAGCAGTTAAGCCAGTATTCCTTATTGAGCCTTAAGTCATGCTTGGTGATCTAGACAAAGACATCGAAGGTCGTATTCGGTTCTCCTCTAAGGGTTTTGATAATAATTTCCTTAAAGATTACAACAAGCTCAAAATAATGGATCTGTCTGAAGTTCATGCGGGCGGTGCGGGCAATGCGCCTATTCTCGGACAATATTTAGCGAAAATAATACTGAATAAAAATACCGATCAATTCACTAATCAAGATTGGAAGTTTATTCACTCTTATTTAATAGATTCATGCGGTATTAAAGCCAACCAATCGCGCTTGTATTTTTACATCTTTAGCGCTGGTGGTGGCACAGGCTCTGGTAAGGCATCAGAATTTGGTTTGGCTCAGCAATATTCGTATATGAATAAAACATTCGATACAAAGTCGGAGCGGGATTTAGCCAGTCACAATCAATCGTTTGTATTTGAGCCCATTTTTACTAGCGGTATCTGTATCTTACCCAATATTTCAGATCAGTACGTCGAAACGTCGGAAGCCCTGCATATCAACGCAGGCCGCCTGTTATGCAAATATCTTTCGGAAGAATGGAATTTCTCGTACAGCATGGATAACGAAAATACATCAATTACTAACATGATACCGCTCATACGGCCTTGGAATGCAATGATGTTAATTTCCAACGACATCATGCGCTACGCCGAGCAAAACGATAAAGATGGCGGCATGCAATTTATTGATGTTAACTCGATGGAACGACACGCGAATCAATATATTAGTCAACAGATTTTCAATATTTTAACGGCGCAAGCGGTCACCACAGATTACGACGAAAATTATTTTAGACGCGCGGGTATTGATATCGGCGAAACCATTCGGCTTGACGCCAATGATTTATTTATGAGTTTGGCAGGCCCTGTAGCAATTGCTTATGCAGAGTCTGTGGTTGGAGACAGCGAACTTTCTGGTGAAAGTAAAAAGCTATTCAATGCCGATGAACAATCACTCGATATTGATGATCTTTTTTATCGCTCAATCGACCTGCCGCACTTTAATAAACAAACACAAGCCATTGAAGGCATAAGTATTTTACCTATTGAGTCTAATCAATATCGTGTCGCCCTCGAACACTATAAAAAGCATGACTACGATGCTTCAGTACTTAAAAAGCTACACTTTTATAAAAACTGCTCTTCTGTGGTTTCAATCGTATCACTGCCGAAAGACTATAAGCTTTCGTATATGGATTTAAATAAATTAAAAATGCACCTGAATAATTTATTTCCCAATACCACATTAAAACGTTACGCTCTTGTTATTGGTGCCTCTGCAAACTTGTCATTAACAACTTTAATCGCTAAAAGCCCTTGCCTAAGCGACGACTTCTTAACGCTTTTTGTTGCATATATAAAACGTTGTTTTGCAAGAGACAATTATCGATTTGACGATACGGTAGACAAGCGAATTATTGAGTTTATTAAAGCTGATGAATTCTATGTAAAAGAGGTCGATAAGTTGTTACTGGAGTTTGAAAATCCGGCCAAGATTCTCGACACTAACTGGTATGCCATTAAGCCGATGTATGAGAAGAAGTATCGGGAGCTGATTAATGACAACAAGCAGTTTACGTCAAATAATGACATCCGTTTAACATTGGATAACGTTAAAAATGCAATCTATTATTTACGCGAAATATATCGCCACCGCATCAGCAAAACAAATGTTATTTCCTTGAATAACACTATCTCAATTAGCGATATTGACATTAAGGACAATAATAGCGACTAAGCCGACACTTTTAGGCTGACCAAACAAAAAACCAGTCAATTACGACTGGTTTTTTATCTTAAAATAACTAACTTAGCCGCTATTTAACAACGCTAGCTTGTTCGACATGAGCCAAGGCTTCTTGCGCCAGCTCAGTAATTGCCGTCCAATTTTTTTGCTTAATGATGTTGTCAGAGACCAGCCAAGAGCCACCACAACATGCAACATTACCTAAAGATAAATAGTTGTTAACATTGTTTAGGTTAATGCCCCCCGTTGGACAGAACTTGATGTTAGGGAAAGGCCCACCGATGGATTTAATTGCCTTAACACCACCTGATGCCTCCGCGGGGAAAAACTTAAAGTGATCATAGCCAAAGTCAATGCCATCCATTAATTCTGAAATCGAGGATATTCCTGGAATTAATGCAATATCACCTTCATTACCCGCTTTAAGCAAATCTTTGGTTAACCCTGGGCTAATAGCAAACTTAGCCCCTGCATCTCGCGATCTTTGTAGTAATTCACGGTTAGTTACGGTGCCCGCGCCAACCACAGCATCTGGTAAATTCTTAGCAATGGTCTCAATAACCTGCAACGCAGAAGGTGTGCGAAGTGTAACTTCTAATACGTTAATATTAGCAGCCATTAGCGCTTCAGCGATCGGCAACGCATCTTCAACATGCTCGATAACAAGTACAGGCACAATTGGTCCCATTGCAAATAGCTCAGATGGCGCCAGTTGCCATTTTTTTAAATCCTTCATAATGCCTCTTTCTTATCTTGTATATCGTCTTGTAAATCGTGTTGAAGGTTGTCTTGAAGAAGGTACGCGGTTGCACCCAAAATTCCAGGCTGAGATTCAGTAATCACATAGGTAGGAATGTTTTGGTTAAAACCAGACATACGGCCTTTTTCTTCGAAACGTTGCCTAAAATCACTGCTTTTAAAATACTCTATAAATCTTGGAACTATGCCACCAGCAATATAAACTCCGCCGAAACTACCTAGCGTTAATGCTAGATTGCCAGCAAAGCTGCCAAGTGTTTTGCAAAACTGTGCTAAAGCTTGATCACATACTTCACACTCGTTTGCTAAGGCGCGAGAGGTAACATCTTGTGCGGTTAGCTCGCTCTCAACCGAGGAATTTTTACTGGCAAGCGCTTGGTATATTTGTTCAATTCCCAAGCCAGAAAGCAGCTGCTCATACGAAACATGCTGATATTTCGTCAGTAAAAATTCCAATATGTCGATTTCTTGTTTATCAACAGGCGCAAAATCGACATGTCCACCCTCGCCGCTTATACTTAACCAAGTTTCTTGCTGTTGGGCATCTTGCTCTTGAATTAGGTTTGCGACACCTAAACCAGTGCCAGGGCCACAAACAGAAATAGGCTTGTCAGCGACTGACTCGCCACCACCAATTTGAACTTTTTGCTCATCACTCAGCATAGGAATCGCGTGGGCAATTGCGGTAAAGTCATTAATAAGCAGTAACTTGTTGAGTCCAAGAGCAGATTTCAATTGTGTTTTTGAAAATTGCCAAGGTAAATTGGTCATGACCACAAGATCATTTTCGACCGGGCATGCTATTGCAAAACATGCATTGATTGTTTTACCCGACAGCTGCTCTTTTTCAATAAAATCAGCAACCACTTCAGCCAAACTTGCATATTTAGCGCATTGGTAAACAGTTAAGGCTTCGCAACAACCATCTTGCTGGGCAATGCCGATTCTTAAATTAGTGCCGCCAATATCGGCGACAATATTAACTACATTTTCGAGCATTAATGCTCACCCTCAAGATTACCGAATAGTGAACATGCGCCAGTGTCAGCTGAACTCAAGCTTTGACGCATAAAGCCAAACAACTCGCGTCCCATACCTTCATGGTGACCGTTAACATTAAACTTAGATAACGGGCGCTGCGCTAATTCTTGTTCGTCAACTAACAAGGTTAGTTCGCCTGATTCACCATCAACCATGATCATGTCGCCGTTTTGTACTTTAGCGATCCAACCACCGTCTAGTGCTTCTGGACACAAGTGGATAGCAGCTGGCACTTTACCTGAAGCACCAGACATACGACCGTCAGTTACCAACGCTACCTTAAAGCCCTTGTCTTGTAACACACCTAAAGGTGGCGTTAATTTATGAAGTTCAGGCATACCTCGTGCTTTCGGCCCTTGAAAGCGAACTACCGCAACAAAGTCTTTTTCAAGCTCACCAGCTTTGAAGGCAGCTTCTAATTCGTGTTGATCTTCAAAAACAACGGCTGGCGCTTTGATCACTGTACTGCCATCGCGAAGTGCAGACGTTTTTAATACTGAAGTTCCCATGTTACCCTTGAGCACTTTCAAACCGCCGTCTGGCTTGAATGGTTGCTCTGTGGTTGCAATCACTTCTGGATCGCCAGAAACGTCAGTACTGTCTACCCATACTAATTTGCCATTCTCTAGCAAAGGTTGCTGGGTGTAGCGTGTTAAACCTCGACCACAAATCGTCTCTACATCTTCGTGCAATAAGCCAGCACCTATTAGTTCTTTGAATAACAACGCCATACCACCTGCTTGTTGGAAGTGGTTAATATCGGCATGACCATTAGGGTAAATGCGAGTGATCAGTGGGACGGCGTCCGACAAGTCATTGAAATCTTGGAAATCAATAATGATACCGGCAGCTTTTGCAAATGCGATAATATGCATGGTTAAGTTCGTAGAACCACCGGTGGCAAGTAACGCCACAATAGCGTTAACGACAGAGCGCTCGTCAACCATTTTACCAATAGGTAAATAGTTACCTGATTGCTGTGTTAAACGCGTGACTTGGCGTGCTGCTGCTTTGGTTAACTCTTCACGTAGTTCTGTGTTCGGTGCGACAAAAGATGCACCCGGTAAATGCAAGCCCATTACTTCCACGACTAACTGGTTAGAGTTAGCTGTACCAAAGAATGTACAAGTACCAGCACTGTGATATGACGCTGACTCCGCTGCTAGTAGCTCTTCTTTACCCACTTCACCTTTGGCAAATTGTTGTCTAACGCGTGCTTTTTCTTTGTTAGGAATACCTGAAGGCATAGGGCCAGCTGGCACAAATACTGTTGGTAAGTGACCAAAGGTTAAACTCGCTAATAACAAGCCAGGGACGATTTTGTCACAGATGCCAAGCATTAACGCGCCATCAAACATGTTGTGTGACAAGCCAACGGCCGTTGACATTGCAATTACATCTCGGCTCATTAAGCTAAGATCCATACCCGGTTGACCTTGGGTAACACCATCACACATTGCTGGTACGCCACCGGCAAACTGCGCAACGCCGCCAGTTTCAGACACTGCCCGTTTGATAATCGCTGGATACGTTTCGTACGGCTGATGTGCCGAGAGCATATCGTTATAAGCCGATACAATGGCGATATCTGAGTGATTTAAGCCTTTTAGTTTGTTTTTATCTTCTTTGCCACACGCAGCAAAGCCGTGTGCTAAGTTGCCGCATGACAAACTAGCACGGTGGACCGTGTCAGACTTTGCTCGTTCAATTTTATCTAAGTAAGCCTGACGTGTAGGCTTACTGCGCTCTATGATTCGTTCGGTAATCGCTTGAATTTGGGGATTCATCATTATTCCGCCCAGTATACTTGAGTCGCAAGTGACTCATGGTGCAAAAATGCACGAATTGGCATTTGCGTCGTATCAGAGTCCGCTAGTGCTTTCTCTAATACTTCTTTCTTGCTATCGCCACAAATGTGTAAAAAGGTATTTTGACTTTGCGCTAGGTATGCGTAGCTAAAGGTAATGCGCTCGTGTGGTGCCGTTTGCGGTACCACCTTTAACAGTGGTGCGGCATCGCGTGACAAGGCTGAATGGATTTCGTTGCTGCACGGGAACAATGACGCCGTATGGCCGTCTTCACCCATGCCTAGAATCAACACATCAAACGGCAATACTGTAGTGCCTGCAGCAAGGTTTAAGTCTGAAAGTACTTCAACTGTAAGCTCGTCGCCTTGTTTGATATGGAAGAAATTAGCGTCTAATGCCTTATTTTGAAGTAGATTTTCGTGAACTAGTTTGGTATTGCTAGCGTCATCAGTAATATCAACCCAACGCTCATCGGCTAACGTTACCGTAATTTGTTTCCAAGGCAGATCCATGTTAGAAAGTGCGGTAAAAAAACCTTTTGGTGTCGAACCACCGGAAACGGCAATGCTTGCTTTACCTTTTAACTTTACTGCACTAACTAGAATTTCAGCTACTTGATCAGTAAGCGCTTGGTCTAACTTTGCGCGAGATTCAAATTCATTAATTGTATACATCTATTATTCTACCCATTGTCTATCATCACGAGCGATCAGTGAAATTGACGACACTGGTCCCCATGAACCTGCTGCATATGGTTTTGGCTTGTCATTGCTCGCTTGCCATGCATCAATAATGCTATCTGCCCACATCCATGCGGCCTCCACTTCGTCGCGGCGTACAAATAACGATTGGTTGCCATTGATAACTTCCAACATCAAACGCTCATAAGCATCAACTACGCGCTCATTTTCATACGTTTCTGAGAAACTTAAATCTAACTTATTTTCATGGATGTTCATTTGCGATGCGATACCAGGGATCTTATTCATGACCTCAAGCTCTACACCTTCATCTGGTTGCAATCGAATGGTTAATTTATTAGCAGGCAAATCAGCATAGCTATCTTTAAAGATGTTATGTGGCTGCTCTTTAAAGTGGACAACAATTTCACTGTGTTTGGCAGGCATACGTTTGCCCGTTCTCAAGTAGAAAGGAACACCCGTCCAACGCCAGTTATCAATTTCTGCCTTTATCGCGACAAAGCTTTCCGTATTGCTATTTTTATTGGCTCCCTCTTCTTCTAGGTAACCTGGTACGGCTTTACCTGCTAAGAAACCTTCAGTGTACTGGCCTCGAACCGTTTTCTCTTTAATGTTCTGGCGAGTAATGGGCAATAATGCTTTGATGACTTTTAGTTTTTCGTCACGGATGCTGTCAGCACTCAGATCGGCCGGAGGTTCCATCGCTAGTAGCGATAGAATTTGCAATAAGTGGTTTTGCACCATATCGCGCATCTGGCCAGCTTCATCATAGAAGCCCCAGCGCCCTTCAATACCGACACTTTCGGCGACGGTGATTTGGATATGGTCGATATGGTTGCGATCCCAATTATTAGTAAACAAGGAATTGGCAAAGCGAAGTACCAATAAATTAAGTACGGTTTCTTTACCTAAGTAGTGGTCAATGCGGTAAATCTGATTTTCTTCAAAATGCTTGGACACCATGTCGTTGATAACTCTAGATGACTCAAGGCAATGGCCGATTGGCTTTTCCATAACCACACGGTCTTTTGGCTGAATTAAGTCAGCTTTATGTAAGCCTTCGGTAATATCACCATAAATAGCAGGCGGTGTTGAGAAGTAATAAATACGTTCTTTATCTGTTGCTACCGTATTCGCTAAGTCTACGTAACTGTCTGTTTGCTTGAAGTCTAAACGCTGATATACCAAGCGTGCTAAGAAACGACTCAGTACCTCTTCATTTAGCCCATCTTTGACAAACTGCGTTAAGTTTTCTTTAGCAAAATCAACTAAATCTTGGTTTGAATGTTCTTGTCTTGCGACACCTACAACACGAGTGCTCTCATCAAGCAGGCCAGCTAAATCCAGTTGATAAAGTGCTGGGAGTAACTTTCTGCGTGATAAATCTCCAAGTACTCCAAATAGTACGACGTCAACTGCTGGGCTGCTTTGTGCATTTTTCATATATAAATCTCTAGTTTACATGCTGTAACTAAACTACATTTGCGGTTAATTTAGCGCTACTTATAAGCACAGTAAAGAACTTTCTGTAATTTTACTACACTTCATACGTATGTAATCGCTGCCTTAATGTGTCGCTTGTAATTATAGCAGCTGAGCAATGGCTATTAATTAAACATCGGGTTTATTTTCGACAGATAAGAGTAATCCAATGAAATATTGTAATAAATTTACATTTTTACTGTTATTTATTGAGAAAATAAATTACAGTTATCAAAAAAGATCTGGAAAAATTATATGAACATTTTAGAAAAGATCGCTAACGAGCTAGACACCTTTAGTAAGTCTGAACGCAAGGTTGCTGAAGTCATTCTAGCGTCGCCAAATACCGTTATTCACGCAAGTATTGCCGCTTTGGCTAAACAAGCCAATATTAGTGAGCCTACCGTTAACCGCTTTTGTCGCCGATTAGACACTAAAGGTTATCCGGACTTTAAGCTACATTTAGCACAAAGTTTGGCAAATGGTACACCCTATGTAAACCGACATGTCGATGAAGATGATACTGCTGATGAATATACAGCAAAGATTTTCGAGTCAACTATGGCGAGCTTAGAGTTAGCAAGAAAAAGCTTAAATACAACCGCCGTTAATCGCGCCGTTGATTTACTCACACAAGCCAACAAAATATCGTTTTTCGGCTTAGGTGCTTCTGCTGTTGTCGCACATGATGCTTTAAATAAGTTCTTCCGTTTCAACGTACCTGTTGTTTACTTTGATGATGTCTTGATGCAACGCATGAGTGCTATTAATAGCCAGCAAGGCGACGTGGTTATCGTGATTTCGCACACAGGTCGTACTAAAGCTTTAGTGGAAGTTGCTGCTCTGGCAAAAGAAAACGATGCTACTGTAATTGGTATTACTACTGACAGTTCTCCACTTGCCAAAGAGTGTAGTTTAGTGCTTTCTGTCGATGTTGCCGAAGATACCGATTTATACATGCCAATGTCTTCTCGCATTGCCCAGTTAACGCTAGTTGATATCTTAGCAACTGGTTTTACTCTGCGCCGTGGCAGTAAATTTAGAGACAACCTCAAAAAAGTTAAAGACAGTCTGCGTAGCTCAAGATTTGAACGCAAAGAATAAAAAACAGGCATACTTAGGTATGCCTTTTTTAGTAGCCACTTACACAGGATGAATCACAAAAATGCCTAGAAGAACCAAAATTGTTGCTACCTTAGGTCCAGCAACAGACGATAAAGAAACACTAAAAAAGGTACTGGCAGCGGGCGTGAATGTTGTACGTTTAAATTTCTCGCATGGCACACCTGAAGATCACATCAATCGCGCAAATATGGTGCGTGAACTATCAGCTGAGCTTGGTATTTACGTTGGTATTTTGGGCGATTTACAAGGCCCTAAAATTCGAGTTTCAACGTTTAAAGACGGTCCTATACAGTTAAACGTTGGCGATAAATTTGAGTTAGATGCCACCTTACTTAAAGGTGAAGGCACGCAAGAAAAAGTTGGTATTGATTACAAAGAATTGCCTAATGATGTGAGCAGTGGCGATGTCTTGTTACTTGACGATGGTCGAGTACAACTCAAAGTTCTAAACACTCAAGGCACATCAGTATTTACTGAAGTTGTTGTCGGTGGCCCGCTATCGAATAATAAAGGTATCAACCGCCAAGGTGGTGGCTTAACGGCGCCTGCACTAACCGATAAAGACAAAAAAGACATTAAGCTAGCGGCTAAACTAGATGCTGATTTTCTTGCTGTTTCATTCCCACGTGACGCCGCTGATATGCGAGAAGCGCGCTTGCTCGCCCAAGAAGCTGGCTGCAACGCTCGACTAGTCGCTAAAATCGAACGCGCAGAAGCGGTTAACGACGACCAAGTGTTAGATGACATTATTTTAGCGTCAGACGTGGTCATGGTGGCGCGTGGTGACTTAGGTGTGGAAATTGGCGACCCTGCCCTAGTTGGTAAACAAAAACACATTATCGCTCGTACCCGTCAGCTTAACCGTGTAGTGATCACCGCAACACAAATGATGGAAACTATGATCAGCCAACCTATGCCAACGCGTGCAGAAGTGATGGACGTTTCAAACGCGGTTCTTGATGGCACTGACGCAGTTATGCTGTCAGCTGAAACAGCTGCTGGTAAATACCCAGAAGAAACCGTAACTGCAATGGCAGCAGTATGTTTGGGCGCTGAGCAACACCGTTCAGTAAACATGTCGAGACATCGTATTGAGTTAATGTTTACTGAAATTTCAGAAACCTTAGCACTTTCAGCAATGTACGCCGCTAACCATTTAGAAGGTGTAAAAGCGATTATCGCTTTAACTGAATCAGGTCAAACATCGAAAATTATGTCGCGCATTACCTCAGGCTTGCCGATTTATTCACTCTCGCGCCATCACAAAACATTAACGAAAACGGTTATCTACCGTGGTGTTTACCCAGTGCAATTTGATTCAACCGAAAGCACAGACCAGTCGTTAACTAAAGATGTGCTAAAAGCTGTTATCAGTCACGGTGATTTTAAAGAAAACGACAAAGTCATATTCACCCACGGCGATTTAATGGAAACAGTTGGTGCAACAAATACCATGAAAGTGCTTAAAGTAACCAAGGACTTGTTAAAGCACTGAGCGGCACATCAAAACATGATGAAATAGGCTTATTGCGCTAATATTCTTTCTTTCAAAAAAGCGAGTACCTGTAACGAAGTACTCGCTTTTTTTTATACTAATTTTTTAATATTATTTTTTTATACTGATAATATAGAACTGGTGAATTTCAGCGCTGCCCTTTAGAAGCTGAATTACTGATTTAGAGGTATTGACGCCCTTGATAAGGCGAATTTTTTAGTGATAACAATCGACTTGCTAAATTGCCGCAGTGAGCTTCTAATTTGTAGTCGTCAGGGTCTAGAATATAAAGCGAATTTCCCTCACTTGTGTTTTCCTGCCACTGTTTCACATTATGTTTTGTGATTAATTGACAAAACGCATCAAATTTATCCTTCGCAATAGTAAATGCAATATGGCTTTAGTCTTTGCTTGGCTTGACTTCTCCAAGCGACAAACAAAACCACAAAGAATCAAGTGTTAGATAAGCCCCTGTATTCCATTTGACTTCCCCTTTCATTCCCAACACTTCTGTGTAAAACCGCAAAGAGCGATCTATATCACTAACAGCGATGGTGATGTGATTCAACGCACTAATCATCTGCTAAGTCGTTCAAATCGTCGATATAATCTTGTAGGCGGTTATTAAAACGATTTTTCTGCTTAGGCGTTAGACTGTGCATCATATAATAAAAGATATCGGAAAAGTTTTGATTATTTTGTGTTTGTATTGACACATACTCTTTACTTTTTAAGTCATCTGGCGAAGAGATAAGCACGGCAAACAATTGCTGATACGTTTCTTTATTTAGCTCAGGACTAAGTGCATGGCTAAAGCCTTGATACCAAGCCTGACGATACGATAACCAATGGCTATAGGTTGATTGAAACCCTTCACTCAAAACACAAAGCTGAGCTTTTTGCTCTTTATTGAGCTTACCAACCCATTTTCTGAATTGTTCTTGTTGCTCCACACATTCTTTTTTAACCCATTCATCGCGTGTCAGGTTTTGATACTCTGCCTCATACTCCTCTCTATTTTCGCGATTAGTTTCAGCGATACCTTCTAATAAATCCTGACGCTGTTCTTGATTTAGTAAGCTGGTAAGCTCAATCAGCTCTGGCTTTGCATACTCGCGCAAATTAACCCAATGAGCCCTCATTTGCTGTAAGTGCTCAGCGATTTGCTCTGGCGTAATGCCTTGGTTCACCTGCTCTTTTAGGGACGTTAATTGTTTTGCGTAAGCAGTTAATTGTGTCGCTCGGTGCCAATCATGTAATTCGCTAAACTTGGCATCAAACACTTTTTTCTGTGTTTTATTCAGAGAAACATAGTCATCTAGATACCAGTCAACCCACCAATCAAGATTGTTGTAAACGAAAGTAAAACTACAACCCGTTAAAAATAAAGAACAAAATATGACGGTTGCAAACTGTTTACCACGTTTGATGAAGCTCATCATTAACACAATCCCTCGGTATAAATTATTGATTTAACACAATCTGTGTTGAAGTTAGTTGAATTAAACTACGATAGTCAGAATACAAAGGATTGTAAACATGCGGTTATGTCAGCAAATATTTCAAAAGGCTTAGGAGTGAATAACGATGGCAACACGCGAAAAAACACTAAAGATTGGGCTACTCACTAGCGGTGGCGATGCCCCTGGAATGAACGCTGCCATTCAAGCTATCACCCTAGCGGCCGCGCACCACAAGCTTACTTGCTATGGTTTTCACCACGGTTATAACGGATTAATCAATCAAGATTACTGCATTTTAGCGCCTGATAACGTAACCAATATTATTCATCAAGGCGGTACCATCTTAAAAAGCGCTCGATGCCCAGAAATGATGACCCAAACGGGAATAAAGCAAGCTGTGAGCTGTTTAATCAAAGAGAATATCGATGCCTTGATTGTGATTGGTGGTGATGGCTCTTTCAACGGCATGTTAGCCATGCAAGATCATTGGCAGGGTAAGTTAATTGGCCTGCCTGGCACCATCGACAATGATTTAGATGGCACCGACTTTACGATTGGTTTTTCCACCGCGATTAACACCGCAATTAATGCTATTGATAAAATCCGTGATACTGCCGATGCATTCGATCGTGTGTTCGTTGTCGAATTAATGGGGCGCCATAGCGGGCACATCGCATTTAATGTTGGGGTCGCCTGTGCCGCAGAGCAAATTATTTCCTTTGAAAATTTTGACCCACTAGCGCAGGAATCTAAATTAGCCAAGATAATTGCTGATATTGAACAACAAAAGCAAAACAAAGCACACAGTTATTTAATATTATTGGCAGAGAACCTTTGGCCCGGTGGCGCTCATGCACTGGGCGAAGCTCTAAAGCAACAGGGTAATATTGATGTTGGTATTTGTGTGCTTGGTCATATTCAACGAGGTGGTTCACCCGTTGCGAAAGATAGAATATTAGCCACTAAACTTGGGGTCGCCGCAATTGAAGCGATTCTTTTAGAGAAATCCGGCATTATGATTGGCGAGTGCGAAAGCAAGATTACTCACACACCACTTACCAAAGCCATACAACATCAGAAAATAGTTAACGATGACTTAATTAATGTGTACGACAGTACTGCTAGCCACATGAGTTAGCCTGCTTTCTTAGTCTGCGAGAAACGTTGGTTTACTAGATTCTTTGGTTTATTGAGTAACGGCCTGTTTAACTTTGTCTTTATAACTGCGACTAACTTTGAGCTCTTTACCACTGTTCATCACTAAATAGTACTCGCCGTTAAGCTGGCTACAGAACTTCTGTACGTAATTTTTATTGACGATAGTCGAACGGTGGCTGCGAATAAATATTCGCGGATCAAGCAACTCTTCTAATTGCTTCATGGTTTTGCGTAAAATGTGCGTACCCTCTTCCGTATGCACACACATATAGTCGCCCGCTGCATCAATCCATGAAATAGTGTTTACGGGAACTCGGCTTAATTCGCCACCATCTTTAATTGGCAATACGTCAGAGTACTGTGAAAGTGACACTGTTTGCTTGTTAGCTAGCTCTTCCAAAATGGTGTTTTGATCGTTACCTGTCACATCGCTAACCAGTTTTACGAGCTTATTTTTATGTTCTGCGTCAGTTTTACTTTGCAAATGTTCACGAATGCGGTCCATTGCTTGAGCTAGGCGCGCGTCATCAGCAGGCTTCATTAAGTAATCAACGGCATGTACGTCAAAGGCTTTAATCGCATATTGATCAAAGGCGGTAACGAAAACCACCATGGGCATAGGCAGCCCTTGCTCTATTAGTGCGTCTATGACTTCAAAGCCATTTATACCTGGCATTTGAATATCTAGAAAAACGAGATCAGGGCGATGCGTTTTAATTGCCTCAATCGCCTCACGACCATTGCTACACTGAGCAACAATATTAATGTCATTGTGGGCAGCTAAACGAATGGCAAGACCTTTACGTGCTAACGGCTCATCATCCACTATGATGGTAGACAGCGTGGCAGTCATATTAACGTCCTATTAATGTCCAAGTTCGTAGGGAATTCTGATATTTACTTTAACACCTGAAGGCTTGTTTGAGGATACTACCAGTGAAAAATTATCTTTATAAAGCGCTGCTAAACGCTCGCGAGTATTTGCTAAACCCACGCCGTTTTCACGATGTAAATTGCCATTTTTGATCTCTGCACCAGGGCCATTATCGGCTAGCTCTACCAACAAATCATTGCCAAAGCGATTAACCGTGATAGCAATGGTACCGCCCTCTTCTTTTACTGCTATCGCATATTTAATTGCGTTTTCCGCAAGTGGCTGTAACACCATACTCGGCACTAAGGCATTAGCGCAGTCATCGGCAATATTAGTATCGACTTGCAAACGCTCTTCAAACCTTACCTTTTCGATGTCTAAATAAAGCTGTAGCGCCTGTATTTCGTTAGTTAAAGTAACTCGCTTCATTGGGTCTTTATCCAATGAATAGCGCAAGAACTCGCTAAGTTTGGTGACCATACCGTTAGCGGTATCATTTTCTTTCACCAAGATTAACGTAGAAATGGCATTAAGAGTGTTAAACAAAAAGTGTGGGTTTAACTGGTAACGCAACATTTTTAACTGTGCTTGATGGGCAGCGGTATTCGCTTGTAATACATTTTGCTTTTCTTTTTGCAGCATCTGGTAGTACTTGATGCCAAAATACAAACAGCTCCAGCTCAAAATAATGTAGAACGACCAGACACTCGATTTGGTGTAATACAACCAAAATTCAGGCTGCCAACCGTGCTTATAGATTTCCCAATAATTGATGTTTTTAATCACCTGCCAAATTACTGCGGTAATGTAAGAGCTTAAGATAACAGCGGCGACAAGCTTTATTGGTGACAAGTTCCAAGCACGACGATAAACGTAGCGCAGTGGCACAGTAAGCATCCAACCTGCATAACTGTTCAAGAAGATAACGATGACAAATAAATCACGTAAATCATGCAGCAAAGAGCCAAGGAACTGAACTAAGGCAAAGCCAAACCAGCCTGCAGTATGCAGCAGCCAGAAAAAGCGATTGCGGTTTTCAATAAGTGCTTTCCAGTTCACAAACAACGACCAACACAGGTTAATAATTTAGTTACTGTAATTATGCGAAAATAGCAGGAAAGGCGCATTACGGTTAATCGTAACTTTTTGGCACCTTGTCTCAATTTAGCCTCAATTTGGTCTCAATTTGCGCCCGCTTCAGCTCTTTTTGTATGATTTATCTTAGTTACTGTTATTCGTTGAACGCGGTTAATCGGCTTTTATTTTAGGTTAAGGCAAAATATTGAAGTATTTATGAAGTAGCTAATGCTAAACCGCAGAAAGTACCATTTTTGCGTAATTTTTTTGCTTCAAGGCCATCGCCTGATAGCTTTCTACACGGCTATTGTTAAATTTAATGCCCGTTTGCTCTAAAAACCATAACCAATTGATTACTGAAGAAATAAATACGTAACGCGTAACCTCTTCGAGATTGATTTCACGCAGTTTAGGCGAAGATTTTAAGTATTTTTTCACAGTTAACGAAGTTAAAGACAAAGGAACATTATTTATCGCCATCAACATGCCAAGTTCATATTCAATTGGCGCTATTGCCACCGATTCAAAGTCAATAATACAAGCGTCAATGTCTTTATTGGTTTGACTGACTAATAGGTTGGTGTAGTTCAAGTCTCCGTGAACAACGACAAGGTTTGCGGAATGTTGAAGTTGCCGATGTGACTTATTAGTGGCCGTGCACTGGTTTATTGAGTTTTTCGTTTCAATCTTGCTGGCTTTAACCTTGCTAGCTTTAGTTTTGATAACTTTGCTTTGAATAGAGAATAAATCAACATCATGTTGCAACGCTTTCGCAAAGGAGACTGCCTTGCTGATGAGCTGTTGATCACTTTCAGCCAGACCTATCTCCAACTTCTTGAGCTCGAAAATTAATTCACTAAGTACCGAAACTAAATCTAGCTTAGTAATATTCCTCGTATCCAAGTCGATGTTAAATGCACTGTGAAATTTGGCTAGTGCGCTCGTCGCAATTGTTAACTTTTCTTCTTCACTGAGTGTTAACTCGCTTAAAAGTGGTTTATCGATAAATTCTGAAACTAGCCACTGCCCTTCACAGTAAATAGTTTTTGGGACTAACGCTTTGCTAGTTAAAAGCTGCTGAATAAAAGCTTCTAACTTTGCAGTCTTTTTATCGCTAAAGTATTTAGCAATATAAAATTCTGGTTCAATAGCAGTATTGGGCGATTTTGAGCAAGTTGCAGGCTTATTTTCCTTGCACTTGTCCCTATCCTTTTCTGTAACGCTTACTTCAACCGCTGAGATTTTAAAAACTTGTTGGCTACAGCCCGAATTAATTTTAGTGATCTCAAGTGATTTATCCACAAAGCAATTTAGCCTAGAAAGCTCAGTATTAACGTTTTCAATGAATGCAGGTGAACTTTTGTTGCTCTTTTGTTCACTGTATTCAATTTGTTCGCTTTGTTTATTGTTCATTCCAATCGTTACTGGCATAAAGTACTAAAAACACTCAGACCTAACACTCAAGCTTGCTAGCTTTTACCTTGCACAATTTTGTTATCGACACCTGCAAAGCTATCATGACCTTCAGCTAACGCTTGATGGTTCCTTTTATATTTATCAAGCCATGTAAAGTAACCAACAATAGCAACAACCACATAGACAACAAATAGCATTGCCGTTGGCGTTAACCCTTTTTCGATATAGATATATATCGACACTAGGTCGATCACTATCCAGTACAGCCAGTTTTCAAGCACTTTTTGAGTCACCAAGTAAGTAGCATAAACAGCGAAAACCGTAGTTGCTGCGTCTAAGTATGGGAAAGTCGTCGGCGTATTGTTTGCCATGAAATAGCCCACAAGAATTGACGTGATCGAAAGCGCCAATAAGGCTTTAAGATGCTTAATTAGTGGCTGTTGATGAATAACAGTCGCCGTTTGCTCCTTGTTTTGGGCAAGAGCACCATCATTTGCTCGCACCTTACACCAACAATAAAAACCATAAATTGCCATGGCAAAATAATAAACTTGTAGCGCACTATCCATCCACAAATACACGTCATAAAAAATAATGGTATATAAAAGCGTGCTGATGAGTGCTGCTGGCCAACACAAAATATGCTCACGGGCAGCCAAAATTACGTAAGCCATTGCGGTAATCACCGCGATTATTTCCAGAACAGCCATTTGGCTAAAATATTGATAGGTTTCTTGCCACATTTTTACTTATGCTTATTTGCTTATTGTCGTATCAATCAGAGATTAGTTTTCATATTCGCGAAAGCGATCGTCGGCAATTATCTTGAGGATAAACACCGCACTGCCAACCGTTTGGTGTACTTTTTTCATTTCAGCCATGACAAATTTGAGTGTGTGATCATACTCACCAAACACCTGAGTACTCATGCCATTGGAAACGACTTTCACTTGCGCGTCTGCTTTCAGCGCATTAATAAATGCCCAAATTTCATCTTTGTAGGCCTGCTGTGCCAACGGATAAAGGCTTAAATCGATGGATATTTGCATTACCTTCTCCACTTTGTGTTCTTATTTGATGCGTTTTTTGATGTAACGGTTAAGCGCATCAAATTTTTACGTTTGATGCGCTGATCATTTTGCTTGTTACTTTGCTAATTACGTAGCTTACTGCTTAGTTTATGAAAAGCTTTCTAGAACTGATAGTCCAGTGTAACGCCATAAACTCTTGGCTCACCTAGCTGATAATATTGCTTAGCTTGATAGCCATCGCGTGGATCATTGCCAAAGAAGAAACCACGAGTTTTGTAATTTTCATCTGTGATATTACGCGCCCAAATTTTGACTTGCCAGTCAGTCAGCTCATAAGTTAAGGACGCATTAAGAGTCTCATAGCCGTCTGATTGCTCGTTATGACTGTCTGAGAAATAAAAATCGTCTTTGGCAATAATATTAACGTTAAATGTCACTTGATCATTAATAAACGCATTTACGCCCAATGTCGCTTGGTAATTCGGTGCATGAGCTTGATCGCGGCCAGTTAAATCAACGCCTTCCTGATTGACAAAATCGCGAAGTTCAGTGTCTAAATAGCCAAGCGCACCATAAACTTCTACACTTTCAGTTACTTGCCAGCTAGCATCAAGTTCAACCCCTTGGTTTTTCCCTTCTGCAGCGTTACCTAAATAGCTAATGAACTCTGCACTACCGTCAGGTCTAACGTCTGTGCGACTACTGTTGACCTGCATATCAGTGCGATCCATGTAAAACGCAGTCACGCGAACATAACCCGAGTTGTCGTCAAAGCTGTATTTGTAACCTAATTCGTAGTTCCATAAATACTCTGGATCAAATTCTCGAAGGTCAGCAGGCAAACTGCCATCGGTATTAACACCACCGGCTTTATAACCGCGGTTGATTGAAGCAAAAACTAATGCTTGCTCCGTTTGCTGATAAGACAAGACTAATTTACCGCCTACCATAGTATCGTCTGGGCTAAATGTTAAACCGTCAGTGTTATCGTAATCGGCACTGCGCTCTTCTACACGTAAGCCTGAGGTTAACGTCAGCTTTTCCGTTAATTGGCTATCTAGCTGAACATAAGCAGCAATCGTATCGGTATCGAAGTTTGACCCAAAATCGCCATCAGCAAAGGTGTATTCTCGCAGCAACTCTTCTGATTCTGTTTTAGCGTATAATCCAGCAACCCATGCCGTTGTACCATTAAACAATTTACTTTGGTTGTTTGAAACGGCTCTTAATTCAAACGTTGAACTCGTTTTTTCACGGAAATAATGGTCAGTTGAGCTGTATTCGAATGGATGCAAGCCAACAAAGCTCCAGTCTTCGTCATAACCGTAGTCAATATCACTGTCAGCATGAGTCACTATGGTAACAAGCTCACCAAAGTCAAAACCTGAATAATGAGATTTAGCACTTAATGCATAAGTTTCTTGGCGATCAAAACCCGGTTGGTCTGAGCGTGTTTGACGATTGTTATCGAGCGAGAAAGCATCGTAACCATTGTCAAAATCAAAGTAATACAAGCCCAAATCGAGGTGGTGGTCGTCGCTAATCGTGATGGCAAGTTTACCCCGAGCAGTAAGCTCGTCACGATCATTGGTATCATCACGGTTTAAGTGAATATTATCGATAAAACCATCACTGTGGTATTTTTCTAATGCAAAGCGATAGTTAACGCTATCGTTTGCAGGGCCAGACAAAGCAAGACCAGCACCATAGCTACCGTAATTACCCGCAGTGAGTTTAGCTGCGCCTTCAAAATCATTACTTGGTGCATTGGTGGTGATGTTGATTAAACCAGCTAATGCATTAGCGCCAAAGCGCGTGCCTTGTGGCCCACGAAAAACTTCAGTTTGGTTAACATCAAATAATGAAGCAATGCTGCCAACGCCAGTAAAGTCGATATCATCAATAATAATACCAACCGATGGGTTAATTGGCTCACGGAATTGGCTGCGTTCGCCAATGCCACGAATTTGGTAATAACGCGCTCGCTGGGTGCCAGCCGAAAAGTTTACGTTAGGCGCAATAGAGATCACTTCCTCTAAGTTTTGTGCGTTCAAATTAGCAATGTCTTGTGCCGATAACACACTTAGTGAAGCAGGAATTTTTTGTAAGTTAGTGTCGCGAAAATCCGAAGTAACGGTAATCACTTCGACTTCTTCTAGCGAAGTCGTGTTGTTATTTTCGGCATAAACAACAGAAGAAAAAATAGCACTGGTAATGGCAGCGGCAAGAATTGATTGTCTTGTTTTCATTATACTCTCGTTCGATTTCTCTAAAATCGGCGTTTTGTTATAGGAAATTGAGTAAAAACCAAAACAGACGCAGATATCGTTAGAGCGACAGCATAATGCTTAGGAGCCAAGCGGCGGAGAATGCAGATATGATGTGCTAACCATCCCTACGCCAGTATTAACCGGATCAGGTAATAAGGGTTCTGCACTTTCAACACAATGTAAACAAAACAATGTGAGAAGCCAGCAATCTCAGCAGGTATACATTACTAAAAGTAATTTCGATATACCCGCACCCCTTGGTTTTCGCGGCATATTATCAAGTATTAACGAAAAGTATACAAACTATTTCAAATAGCTTATGCGTAAATACTCATCCTTTTATTGATCTTTTTTTACAGCAGCTTTTTTACAAAGTAAAAATCAATCAACCTTTAGCCGAATGAATATTTAGTTCGATGGTGTTGGTATAAGGTAGCTACACGCTTACCATAGGCCCCATGGGTTGACCGCCTAATAAATGCATATGGATATGGTAAACCTCTTGGCCGCCATGTTTATTGCAATTCATGATCAGCCGATAGCCATCTTCAGCAATGCCTTCTTGCTCGGCGAGTTTCTTAGCTACAGTAAATAAACGACCAAGCGCCAATTCGTCATTTTCAGTGACATCATTGACCGTTGGAATTAATTTATTGGGAATGATCAGTATGTGTGATTTGGCTCTAGGTGAAATATCACGAAAAGCCGTAACTAACTCATCTTGATAAAGTAATTCGGTTGGGATCTCTTGGCGAATAATTTTAGAGAAAATGGTTTCTTGCCAGTCAGTATTGTCCATTTTATATCCTTTTTTCATCATAACATTTAAAGGTAATGATGCTAAACCAGTACCTTTAAACACAACGATGGATTAATTGGCAGTGGAGAGCTGCCCAGCGTCTTTACTAAATTTTAACGCGCTTTTTAGATCTTCCACCAGCAAATAATTAACGGGTACTAAAACTAAGGTGATCAAGGTAGCAAATATAATCCCGAATCCTAGCGATACCGCCATTGGAATTAGGAATTGAGCTTGCGTCGCTTTTTCAAATAATAGCGGCATCAAGCCAATAAAGGTGGTTAGTGACGTAAGCATTACTGGGCGAAAACGTGCTGCTCCAGCAATTAACACAGACTCCATTAGCTTTGCCCCTTCTGCTCGTTTTTTATTAACAAAATCAACGAGTACCAAGGAGTCATTCACAACCACACCAATGAGCGCCATTAATCCCAACAGACTCATAATGGTCAAGTTCATGCCCATGATCCAATGGCCAATCACTGCACCAATAGCGCCAAATGGTATAACCGACATGACAATAATTGGCTGCAGGTACGATTTAAACGGAATCGCTAATAAACAATAGATAATAAAGAACACAAAAATTAAGCCGTAAAACAGACTGCCAAACGAGTCTTTCTGCTCACGCGCTTCCCCTTCCAGTGAATAGCTTACCCCAGGGTACTTAACGACAAGTTCATCCAAGAAAGGTTTTAAATCTGCATTAAGTACCGTCATGTTAGTGCTTTCTTTTTCAACATCGGCTGTAACATTAACGGTTCGGTAGCGATCAATGCGGCTAATGGTTGACGGACTTTTACCAGCGTTAAATGTGGCAACGTGAGACAGTGGCACATTGCCACCTTGTGGTGTTGATATTTGCATTTCGGCGAGATTCGCTATCGCTGAACGCTCTGCTAGTGGAAAGCGCAGCATCACACGCACATCATCTCGGCCCCGTTGAATACGTTGAATTTGCACGCCAAAAAAGGCGTTACGTACTTGCTGAGTGACACTGCTGACCGACAAGCCCATGGCGTGACCTTGTTCCGTTAATTCGATTTGTATCTCTTCTTTACCATTGGATAAGCTATCGGCAATTTCAAACACTGTCGGATAAGTTGCCAAGCGCCCTTTAACTTCTTCAGCGACTGTTTTTAACAAACCAAGATCGGTAGCAGATAGCTGAACATCAATGGGATCACCGCCGCGCCCGATTTCTGCGCGAAAAGTTAAACTTTCAGCGCCAGGTAATGCCCCTATTAGTCCGCGCCATTCATTGACGAGTTGGCGAATAGTAACACCTGACTCATTCTTATCTGCTGGCAAAATTTCAAATCGAACGCGACCAATATTAGTATTATTACCGCCAGTAATGGCAAGCACATTGGTGATCACGCTATTGCCTTCTTCATCGCGATACTTTTCTTGCAATTCAATAGCCGCATTCGCCATTTTCTCAACATAACCATCAATGACGTCAAAGCTGGTGCCAATTGGCATAACTAAATTAGCACGTGCTGTTTCACTAGGAATACGCGGAAAAAACGTAAACTTAGTCCAGCCACTGGTAATAAAAGACAAGATCAAAATCAAGACGCCGATAAAGCCCATTAAGGTGGTTAAACGGTTGCGCACTGCAAGCGCTAATATCGGCTGATAATATTGAATAATGGCTTGCTCAAAACCATCAGCGAATTTCTGTTGTAGTGCCTGTAATTTAGACGTGTTTTCTTTTTCGTGTCGTAGCTTCAAATGACGTAAATGGGAAGGTAAAACGAATTTAGATTCAATCAGAGAAAATAGTAAAACAGGAATCACCACAATCGGAATTTGCGCGAATAAAGCACCACGGGTGCCTTCAATAAAGGCCAGCGGCAGAAATGCAGCTATTGTGGTTAAAATGCCGAAGGTCACTGGCGTTGCCACCTCTTCCGTGCCTTTAATCGCTGCCTGCAAGCCTGATTCGGCAAACTGGCTATGACGATAAATATTTTCGCCAGTGACAATGGCATCATCAACAACGATGCCCAACACTAAAATGAAGCCAAATAAGCTCATGATATTTAGCGAAATATCGAAAAACGGCATAAACACAAAGGCGCCCATAAAGCTGACGGGAATACCAATAAACACCCAAAATGCGATGCTTGGACGCAAGAACAAGGTTAATAACAGCAGCACTAAGAAGCCGCCCTGCAAGGCATTGCTAATTAGCGTGTTTAAGCGGCTTTTAACAATTTCTGAGTCATCATCCCAATAGCTTAGGGTAAAGCCAGCAGGCAAGATATCTTGCTGTTGTTCGATGTAACCTTTGACCGCATCAGCGACTTCAATCGCGTTTTGCTGACCAATACGGTAAACCTCAATTAACGCCGCTTGCTGGCCGTTAAAGCGCGCTCGCATTGGCGTTTCTTCAAAGCCATCATTCACGTTGGCGATATCACCCAGCTTAACAATCGTGCCATCAGGATTTGTTTTCACGACAATACTTTCAAATTCATCTTGGCGATAAGCTTGGCCTTTGCTGCGCACCAGTACATCACCACCTTCGGTTTTAATGTTACCGGCAGATAAATCAACAGAGCTATTACTGATAGCACTCGCCACAGCATTAAGTGATAAGTTAAACTCGCGTAGCTTGTCTTGTGATAAATGAATGCCAATTTCATAGTTTCGCACAGCATCAAGTGAAAGCTGGGTTACTTCAGGCAGCCTAAGTAGATCATCACGTACTTTTTCCGCAAACTCTCTAAGCTCTTTTTCGCTATAGTTTGAGGCTATGGTGACGGCAATAACTTCACGCTGACGTTGACGAAGCGCAATTACCGGCTTTTCCGCGTCAGCCGGAAAGGTATTTACTGCATCGACTCGACTTTTAATATCTGCCAATAATTCACGGGCATCATAGCCAGATTCTGCTTCGATATTAATTGTTGCCGCGCCTTCAACCGAGCTACTGGTGATCTTTTTGATCCCTTCAAGATCTTGCACTGCCTCTTCCACTTTAATCGCCACACCCAGCTCAACATCTTCTGGTGAAGCGCCGCGTAAGCTGATATTGACGGAGACAACATCAGAATCGAATGAGGGAAAGACTTCGAGCGGAATACGCAGATTCATTGACATCAAGCCCACCATTAAAATGGTGATCATCAATAAATTTGCTGCAACATGATTACGGGCGAACCAAGCGATCATAATGCTGGCTCCTTATTCGTCCGCGCGTTTTGCGACACTTGCGCTTTATCAGCATTAAGGTTTTTAACTTGTCGCTGTTTTTGCTGACGAGTTGCTTGACTAGAGGCACTAGCGACTTTGTTATTGATTAGGTTAAGACCATCTTTAGCCACTACAGCAACAGGTGTTCCTGAATTTACCTGTCCTAAAGGCGTTAGTACTAATAAGTCGCCTTCCGTAAGCCCTTGTTCCCCTTCCGTAAGCTCCTGTTCCAGCAGTGCAAATTCATTATTTTGCCATGCAATATTGATTGCCTGCCTTTTTAACAAACCGTCTTTAACCACAAACACATAGCTGCCCTGGTAAATGGCTTTATTTGGGATCTTAATGACCTCGCTCAGCGATTTACCTTCGATATCAGCTCGTACATATTGGCCAATTTTAAGCGGCAAGCCATTGGTAGACGCCACACCGTAAGGGTCATCAATTTGCGCAACAACAAAGAGTTGCTGGGAATTTTGATCAAACGCGCCCTCAGTTCTAATCACTCGTCCTTGCCACTGCTGTTCATTCACGAGTTCTGAATATATTGTGACACTCGGTAGTTGAACTTTTACTTCGGTTTCAAAGCGAGTGCGCTCTGGCAGGTTCATATAGGGCAGATCATTGTTTTTAATTGGCAATCGGACTTCTACATAGTCAACTGCGAATATTTCGGCAAGCTGAGTGTTCGCTGACACAACTTGCCCGAGATCTGCAGCTTTATTGAGAATTCGTCCCGTATACGGTGCTTTAATCTCAGTGCGTTCTAATGACAATTGTGCCTTTGCTAGTTGCGCCTCTGCCGAATACACAGCAGCTTCGGCTGCAAGTAACTGTGGTTTTCGTAACACTAGCTCAGAGGCTTGCTCACTGTTTCCTAACCGCTGCCAATCCTGCTTCGCTTGCTCTGCACGTGCTAATTCCTCTGTTAAGGCTTGCTTAGCACTATATAAATTAGCTTTGGCGATATTAATATCTGCAAGGTAATCTCTGTCGTCTAACTTAACCAGCACTTCACCTTGTTCAAAAAAACCACCTTCACGAAAATTGTCACTAATTGCGGTGATCTCACCAGCAACTTGCGGCATTAATATGCTTTGTGTTCTCGGTTGTACCGTGCCATAACTGCTAATTTTTAGCGTTAGTTTTTCATTGTTAATGGTTTGCACGGCAACGTTAAGTTGTGGCGCAGCACTCGGTTTACCGCGTTTGGCTTGCGGCGGATTACTTGCCACAAAATTAGCCGCAATAATAAAGGTTGCCAATACAAGGATTGGCACACCAAATCGGGTTATTTTTTTATTGAACGTCATGATGTTTTTCTACACGGTTAGAGTCTGAAGTCACCTGCTGAGTTTCTGCTAGCGTGCTCGATGCGAATGCTATCGCGCCGTCATTATTTTTAGATAAGTTACCGTCAGCAAGCATAGCGCCTATGTTTTTACCGCCAATACTGGTTAGCATAGCAATGCGGTTTTGAATAATTTGATGGGTGATTTCTACCAAGTTGGTTTGTGCGTCAAATGCTCTGCGCTGAGCTTCAAGCACAGTTGTGTAATTCACCAAGCCTTTTAAATACTGATCAAAAGACAAGTCTTCCGCTGCAATGGCATTATCCTTCGCTTGCTGAATATGGCTAAGTTGCTTGGTTAATGCTGAGTGCTTGCTAATTTGGTTTTCGATATCAGCAAACTTGCCGTACACCTGATCTAAATAGGCTTGCTCTTGCGCTTTAACTTGCAAACGCGCTTGTTGCTCAAGCGATTTCAGTCGACCCGCATTAAACAAAGGTGCTGTGATTGCACCACTGATGGACCAAGCGAGCGGGTTTCCTGAAAGTAGATTTCCCAGCTCGTCACTACTATCTCCGCCTGATGCCGTCAATCTAATTGATGGAAAACGCTGCTTATGGGCAACGGCAACACCCGCATCAGCTGCGAGCAAAGACAACCAGCTTGATTGCAACTCAAAGTTATTGGTTAACACGCTAGCAGGTAATTCACTCAACGATTGTTTGGCAAATGTTGGCAATTCGAAGCGTGTATTTTTAACCAAATGTCCTTTGGGGTAACTAGCAACTAATAATTCCAGTTCTCGTTGACGCTCCAATACCACTTGCTGCTGAGCATCAACGCGCGCTTGTTCACTGTTAACTTCATTTTGTGCAAGGTAAACATCAAGCGCATCAGTTAAACCAAGTTTATAAGAAGCATTAATAATATCGAGGTTATTTAATAAGTTAGCAGCACGGCCTTGGTACAAGTTAACCAGCGTTTGGGCTTGTGCCAAGGCATACCATGAAGATACGATTTGCGAGATAAGATCATTTTTTCTTTGGTTAAAATCGAGTTTTGCCGCTGAATATTCAAGCTGCGTTTGCCGCTGCTCCGCTGACAATTTGCCCCATATGTCTAGCTCGTAACTTAGCTGTAAACTTAGGTCGGCGCTATTGGAAAAACTTGCTTGTTCAGCACTAACCGATTTTCGTCGGCTTTGATTGATGGCAAGTGATAGTTCGGGAAAATCGTTCGCATCTGCAATATTTAACTGTTCTTTCGTAACTAACAAATTTTGGTAGCTAGCCTTTAGCTGATAGTTGTTAGCTAAGCCAGCGCGAATAAGTTTATTGAGTAATTCACTATTGACAATTGACTGCCATTCACCCGCTACACCTTGATTCGAGGTTAGCTCCCCGCCATCCAATTGTCTGTCTGATGCTGGTTCCGCTACTCTATGTATATCTGTTTGTGGTTGAGCGGCTTGTGTTTGCCACTGCTCTGGTAATGGCAGTTTTTTTGCCAATTCTGATATCGCTGACTGAGAAGCACAACCTGTTGCCAGTAATATCAGCCCAGTGCACACAATTCTATTGGATACTTTGGTGATTGCGCGTGCCGTCGGTCGATATGTCGGAATTGAGCAAGGTTTAGAACTCGATTTCTTCACACATTATTCCTAATTTTGTAGTACTCGCCAAAATGATGGTCGATTAACGACTGTCATAGTAATTGTGAGCTGTAGAGAACAAAATTAGATTTACGATACTTTACAATCGTAAGTTTATGAAAGTTGAAACTTTGAGGAGCTAGCCAAACAACTTGCCTAGGTATCAATACGCAACTGATACCATTAAAAACATTTGACCAGTAAAGAGCATTGACGAAATAAGGTTTAGAAAATCAAAAGTTATAAATTAACTAAATGCTGAACTCACAACGCGTGATTTTTGTGGTGGCCAGACACCAGTACCTGTCATAGAAAGGTGACTAACACTTTGTTTTAACACTTTGTCACCAACATGTGCTGAAGTTTGCGGGCGGCTAATTAAATATCCTTGAATATAAACAATACCTAAAGATTTGAGCAGTTCTAATTGTTCGATATCCTCAATACCTTCGGCAACGACTTTTAAATCTAGTTGCTTAGAGAGATCGGCTATTGATTGGATAATTTTATTGTACTTGGTATTTTTTGTTGCTTGGCTAACAAATAATTTATCGATTTTTAGCACATCGACTGGCAAATTAGCCAATAACGATAACGAACTAAAGCCTGTGCCAAAATCATCTATAGCAATAATAATCCCCTCGTTGCGCAACTTGTTAAGCTCATCAACAGTATTATCAGACAAATCGATAAATGAGGATTCGGTAATTTCAAGCATCAACGAACTTGGTGGCAGGCCAATTTTATTCAAACTTGCCATTACCCATTGGTACAAAGAACGATGTTTAAGCTGCACACCCGATAAATTTACCGAAATGCGAGTTTTAGACATACCCGCATTATACCAAGCGGCCATTTGTCGGCAGGCTTCATCTAATATCCAATCGCCCAGTTTTAAGATTAAGTTAGAGTCTTCTGCAATTGGTATAAATTCGCTTGGTGCAATGCTACCTTCAGCTGGGTGGTGCCAACGAACCAATGCCTCAAAATAACTAATGGCACTGCCATCTACATTAATTATCGGTTGAAATGAAAGTGTAAAACTATTGGTATCAAGTGCGACACGCATTTCTTCCAGTAAATAATGGTATCGCCTCATGTTACTGCCCATTTCTGGAGAGTAGATGCGATAAATACCACGCCCTTCTTTTTTCGCACGGTACATAGCAACATCTGCCATTTGAACCAATGCCTCGGGAGAATTAGCACTGTCTGGATAGATAGCAATACCAATGCTTGCACTGATCTTGATCTCTTTATTACCAAGCACGAAGTCTTTTTCTATTTCTTTTAGTACATTCTTGGCAATTTCAATCATTCGTGAAGACTCAGATAAGTCCTCCACAAACAAGGTAAATTCATCACCACCTAAACGGGCAAGGCTGTATTCAAGACCTGAATTGTCGTTACATTCATAAGACAACTTTTCAGTGCGTACAATGGTTAATAAACGCTCTGCGACTTGAATAAGTACTTCGTCACCGAAGGAGTGACCAAATGAATCATTAACTTGCTTAAAGCCGTCTAAATCTATAAACAGCAAACCGCTTTTTTTAGTTTCCTGCCCATTCTCCCCCAATCTTTCCGTTATATGCTCTAAAAAGCGATGGCGATTCACTAAACCAGTTAAGCGATCGCGATGAGCATTATTAATTGAACGGGCGTGATATTCATTCGCAAACGACGACAAGCCATCCAAGGCCATGTTGATACGAGTAAGAGATGATTGGCCTTCGTCAGGTTTTAATTCCTTACCAAAGACATCTGCAGTTTGCTCAGCTTTACTAACTAAAGCTGCCATTTTGACATTTAAGCGAGTGCGATGATATTTCCCCGACATCATAAACATGATGGCAGCGACAGCGATAAGGGCAGTTAGCGGAAGAACAATATCAACAAAGGTTTTAAACAATACAGGTCTTAAGGCGATTGTTTTTCGTTGCCCTGTTTCATCAGTAAAACTGATCGCCAAAGTATTATCTATTTTGGTGATATTACTGAGTAGCAAGGCATCTGTGTAGACTTGCTCTAAGGTAGAAAGCGGTTGTACGCTTTGTTGTTTGAGTTCAATACTTGGGAACTTGTTAGGTTGCTCTAGCTCTTTCGATAAACTAGACACAAATAACACATAAGACATAATGCTGATCATTATCAGCGTTGTCATAAAAGTATTAAAAAGTTTTACTGCCAGCTTTTTCAAAAACTAAACCTGTTTAATGCTTCCAGCACTTATTCTTTTCTAGCAACCAATCGATTCATTCGACTGCACGTCATATATAGACGTCTGAAAAAGTACTAACGTAAAATTACATATTAGCTACATATTGCATTCAAACTACATAAAAGTGAATAGCAATTTATAAACAATTGCGGAATTAAGGTAACTTTATTTCACACTTGTTAACACTTTGTTAAATATGGATTACATATTAACCGCTAAGGGTTAACCAATAGAATAACTACTCAAATGAGCTTTCGAAGGGGCTATCGTTTCAGGGCTTAACAAGTGTGAATTATTCGATGAATGTAGTCGTAGCGAGGACAAACTGGTAACAACGGTTTTTAACGCAATACTTGAAAAAATTAAGATAAGAAATGAATACAGAGAATTATATAGTGAATATTGTCTGTGTATTTTTATAAGAGTTTATTGGGAATTTGGAGCGGCTGACGAGGCTCGAACTCGTGACATCCACCTTGGCAAGGTGGTGCTCTACCAACTGAGCTACAGCCGCAATATGAAGAAAAACTTTTAACTATCCACTTATCATAGTGAAATGGTACCCAGGGCCGGACTTGAACCGGCACGCTCTTACAAGCGAGGGATTTTAAATCCCTTGTGTCTACCAATTCCACCACCCGGGCATTATGGAGGCGGGTCCCGGAGTCGAACCGAGGTCCACGGATTTGCAATCCGCTGCATAGCCACTCTGCCAACCCGCCATATCACTACGACTGGGTAGTATTCCTTGAAGTTATCTCTTAACAAGAAAGAGAATTTGGAGCGGCTGACGAGGCTCGAACTCGTGACATCCACCTTGGCAAGGTGGTGCTCTACCAACTGAGCTACAGCCGCTTCCTGACGCTGACTCCCTGTCAACTGGTGGTGCATTCTACATTGATATTAATGGGAGTCAACAATTAAATATCAAAAACATTTCAAGTGATTAAAAAGCGTTTAATGTGATGTTTTTTTAGCTTTTTCGCGACAAAAACAAGCATTTATTCCGCTTTTAAATCAGGCCATGCGGCTTTGAAATAACTCACCATAGTTGAGACCGTTAAGACAGTTGCTATGAAATAGAACAAATAAGCAGCACCCATTAAAATTTCATGTGGGAAATTAAATACAATCAACGGAATATCATAATCTGGTTGCCAAATTAACCCCATAATCCCGAGCATTTGTGCAGCCGTTTTATATTTACCTAACGTTGACACCGCTACGGTGTCTCGTTTGCCTTTAGATGACATCAGTTCTCGTAAGGCACTAATAAAGATTTCGCGGGCGATCATTATCATCGCCGGAACCGATATCCACCACACGGCATAGTCTTCAGCAATCATAATAAGTGCAGAAGCGACCATGAGTTTGTCAGCGACAGGATCTATAAAGGCACCAAATGCCGAAGATTGATTAAGCTTTCTGGCTAGGTAGCCGTCTAATGCATCACTAACCGCTGCTAACCAGAAAATGGCAAACGCACCGAAATGATTCCATGAGACGGGTAAATAGAAAACAATGATAAATACAGGAATTAATACAATTCGAAATAAGGTAATTTGGTTAGGAATGGTCCACATAGATACTTCACAAAGCTATTCTTATCGTTGCTACCGCTACTATATAGAAGACAATCAAACATCATCTCTATGGCAACGGCAGTTTGTGAAGCTATTCTACACAGTTATTAAACTAATTGTCATGCAGCGCATCATATATATTTTGCGCGAGGGTTTGGCTGATGCCTGGCACTTTCTCTAAGGTTTTAACATCGGCATTTTTTACTTCCTGCAAACCACCAAGGTATTTAAGCAGAGCTTGACGCTTCTTAGCGCCGATACCTGGAATAGATTCAAGCGAAGACGTTTTCGCGTGCTTTTGTCGCTTAGCGCGATGACCCGTTATCGCAAACCGGTGCGACTCATCGCGAATGTGTTGTACTAAATGCAACGCTGGAGACGTGGCTGGCAATGAAATAAGTTGGTGGCTACCTGCGAGAATAAGCGTTTCTAAGCCTGGCTTACGCGACTCCCCTTTTGCTACCCCAACTAACAGCGGTATTTTAGTGAGTGACAACGTGGCGAAAAACTCTTCCGCTTTAGCCAACTGCCCTTTACCACCGTCGATAAAGACAATATCGGGTAATTTATCTTCGTCAGTGACTTTGCCATAGCGCTTGTTTAGCGCGAATGCCATGGCGGCATAATCATCACCCGGCGTTATCCCTTTAACATTGTATCGGCGATAATCGCTTTTCAACGGTCCTTCGGTATTAAACACCACACAAGAAGCAACCGTTTGTTGCCCCATGGTATGGCTGATATCAAAACACTCTAACCGCTCTATTTGCTGGTCTAATTCAAACACTTCGTTTAATTGTTCAAAGCGTTTATGCATTGATTCTTTTTCACTATTGCGAGTGATCAGTGCTTGTTCAGCATTCGTTGCAGCAAGCTTTAAATACTGTTTTCGCTCTTGGCGCACATTGCTCGAAATTTTAACTTCGTATTCCGACTGTTCTGACAACAAGGCTGACAGTTCGCTGGCACTTTCAATTTTATAGTCGATCACAATTTCTTTAGGAATTGCCCCTTGAAATGCTTCATTGACTAAATAATGTTGACCAATAAACGCAGCGATAATTTCTTCGTCGGTATCTTCCGCCATCAATGTTGGATAGTAACTTTTACTGCCGAGAATTTTGTGATCGCGAACAAATAACACATGCAGACACACTTGCGCCCCTTTACGGTACAAGCCTATGACGTCCATTTCTGCAGCAACGCCACTAACAAATTGCTGTTGCTGAACTTTGCGAAGCGTCGCTATTTGATCGCGATAACGTGCCGCCTGCTCAAATTCAAGTGCTATACTCGCTTCTTCCATACGGCCAACGAGTGTGTCAATCACCTGCGAGCTTTTACCACGAAGGAATAACTTGGCAAGGCTAACTTGCTGCTGATAGTCGGGCTCTGAAATTTTATCCACGCAAGGTGCGGAACATCGACCTAATTGATACTGCAAACAGGGGCGTGTTCTGGCGCGATAATAGCTGTCTTCACATTGTCGAATGGGAAAAATTTTTTGCATTAAGCGCAGCGACTCCCAAACAGCACCAGGGCTTGGGAACGGGCCAAAGTACTCGCCCTTTTGTCTTTTTACACCGCGATGCATACCAAGCTTTGGGTGTTTATGGCTAGTGATCAGTAAGTACGGATACGACTTATCATCACGCAACAGAATATTGTATTTAGGCTGGTACTTTTTAATGTAGTTATTTTCAAGAATTAACGCTTCACCCTCGGTATGGGTGATGGTCACGTCAATCGCCAGTATTTGCCGCACTAAGGCTTTGGTTTTGACACTGGCAACGTCTTTACGAAAATAACTGGCGAGGCGTTTTTTAAGATTTTTGGCTTTACCCACATAAATAACCTCTTGCTCAAGGTTATACATGCGATAAACACCAGCCTTTTCCGTTACTGTTTTGAGAAACGACTGGTGATCAAAAGTTTGTGCGGTTGGTGAACTTTGTTTGGAAAGTTCAGGTGATTCTGTTTGTTCAGGCAAGGCCGACTCTAGAATTTTTCTGTTTTTAACATGCCGTGGCGAATTGCCAAATGGGTAAGTTCAACGTCATTACTCACGTTAAGCTTATCAAACATCCGATAACGATAACTATTGATCGTTTTAGTACTTAGTACCAGTTGCTCAGAAATATCTGGCACTTTTTCGCCACGCGTGATCATCCACATAATCTGTAACTCACGCTCGGATAGCGCGTTAAATGGATTCTCTTCTGTAGATTTGAATTGATTGAGCGCCATTTGTTGAGCAATTTCTGGCGTTATATAGCGTTGTCCACTGTTAACCGCGCGGATAGCATTAACCATTTCATCTGGCCCTGCGCCCTTGGTTAAATAGCCAGCGGCGCCAATTTGCATCACTTTTGTCGGGAAAGGGTCTTCGCTATGAATAGTTAAGACGATAACTTTAACATCAGGTGCATAACGAATGATTTTTTTGGTAGCTTCTAGGCCACCAATGCCCGGCATATTCATGTCCATCAAGACAACATCAGGTTGCTGTTCCTTCCGACAGAACTGCACAGCCTCTTCACCGGTTTCAGCTTCGCTGATGACTTTAATTCCTTTAACTTCGTCAAGTATCTTGCGTATCCCTGTACGGACTAATTCATGATCGTCAACTAAAAGAACGTTAATCAAGAGCATCTACCTTTGTTTTGTTATACATTGTTATCCCTGAGTTTTTTATTGTGTTTTTAATTGCTATTGCATTATTCGCCGGAGCATTGTTGTTAGTATTTTGCTCTACGAACATATTCAGAGATAGATCAAAACTATATAGTGAATTACCTATTATGACAATTAATTAATTCCATAAAACGCTTATAAATTAGGCGTATAAACACCATTTGACTAAAGCTTATTCTTTGTTAACCAATTATTTAGTAATCCTATTTGACCATTTTTATAAGCCGCGTAAGTTAGCCTAACCGCATTGCTTAAAATAACAGAATCAGACCAGTTGGTTTGTTCTTGTATTAGCTCATAACATTCCAACGCTTCTTTCGATAGATAGCCGCGCATTTCCTTTTTACCATTTTCTTTTTGACGTTCGCGATAACGCCGCTGTTTTTCTGCATTGCTTAACGCCATGTCATCTCCTTGTCATTAAGCTCAATTAATATACGCCATTGATGGTTACGCATAACCATCAAAATTGCAACAAAATAACTGCTCCGAGTTGTTTAGTGTACAAGTGTTCGCTAAAGTAGCTACTCTAAATTACAGCAATGATTAATGAACAGAAAAAATATGGAACAAAAAAACGCGTTCACCAAAGAAGACTTAGTGTTGGCCGGTACCACCGACTTTTTTGGTGAAGGTAACAGTAAATTGCCCGCTGACAACATGCTGATGATGGACCGTATCAATCTTATTACCGAAGAAGGTGGTGAGTTTGGTAAGGGTGAAATCATTGCCGAACTTGATATTAATCCCGACCTTTGGTTTTTTGATTGCCACTTCAAAGGTGATCCGGTTATGCCAGGCTGTTTAGGTCTAGATGCTATGTGGCAACTTGTAGGCTTTTACTTAGCATGGGCAGGCGGTCCAGGACGTGGCCGTGCATTAGGTGTTGGCGAAGTTAAATTTACGGGCCAAATATTACCTACGGCGAAAAAAGTAACTTATAACATTCAGCTGAAACGAGTGATCAAGCGTAAGCTGTTTATGGGTATTGCTGACGGCACCGTTTCTGTGGATGGCAAAGTAATCTATACCGCTACTGATCTAAAAGTAGGTTTATTTACCGACACATCAAGCTTTTAATTCAAAGCTTGATGTTAAATATTTGAACAGACAAAACACAAAAGCCCGACGACAAGTCGGGCTTTTGCTTTTCTACTGTTTGTATTTTCAATTGTGTTGTTTTCTACTTAAATAAACCTTGCTGTTTATCGGCAATGGCCTCTCGCCAACCACCTAGCCACTCAGATTTTGCTTCACTGTTTTGATATGGACACATTTCTTTAGAACGCCCTGCGACGCCTGCTTGGTAACCTTTAGAGTGTGCTCTATCGTGACGATCACGTTTTTGCCTCTTCATCATCGACAAGTTCTCCTTATTATCTTTTCGCTCTTTTTTTGTTGAACATTTTTCAAACGCCCTATTAACGAATAGAAGACAGTAAACGTTATTTCAACAAAGAACTTAGTGATCACAACCAAGAGATTGATATAACAAATTAAATAATTGGCTCAACCAAGCTCTGCAAACAATCATTTACCAGCATGAATTGCCAAGATTGGCTACATTAGAAAGGTGGAAAAGATAACCTTACATTTGATCAGGCACGCGAAATCGAGTTGGGATAACCCTGTGCTCGCGGATATTGAGCGGCCACTAAATCAAAGAGGCAAGCGAAGTTGTCGCGTAATAGCACCCAAAATTGTTGAGTTAGGTTGTGACTTTCAACAGGTAATTGCAAGCAACGCGATACGCGCACAACAAACTATTGAAGGAATCGCCAACAGTCTTCCGAATATTCAATTGCAGTGGCACACAAAAACACAGCTATACACGTTCAACGCATCTGCCCTACTGGCCTATTTACAAAGTTTAGAGCTTCACAGCAGTAACCTTGTCGTTATAGGCCACAACCCTGCTCTAACTGACCTGTGCAACTATTTAACGGGTAGCGACATAGACAACATACCGACAGCTGGCTATGCGCAACTAACATCTATTGGCCCTATTTCCTGGCAAGATTTAACGCGAAATAGCTTTGCATTGTGTCATTTTATTAAACCAAAGGACTTTAAAACCAACTGAGCTACACATAAAAACGAACGCATAAAAGAGAAACGCACAAAAGAGGAACACACATGAAACTTGGCGCATTTTCAATCAGCTTAAATGTTAAAGACATTAAGCGCTCTTATGAGTTTTATCAAAAATTAGGCTTTATTCAATTTGGCGGTGATATAAAGCAAAAATGGTTAATTTTACAAAACGAAGATAAGCATATTATTGGCTTGTTCGAAGGAATGTTAGATAACAACACACTCACTTTTAATCCAGGCTGGGATCAAAGCGCACAACCGTTAACGAGCTTTGACGATGTACGAAAAATCCAAGCTCATTTATTAGCCGATGGCGTGAATTTTGTGACGCAAGCTGACAGCAATAGCGAAGGACCTGCAAGTTTTGTGGTGTTAGACCCAGATGGCAACCCCATTCTTGTCGACCAACATCGATAAAGCTAGCAACTAGTATTAATCCAAATAACGGGTCACTGTTTCAAACGATTTTCGTGGCTTACTTGGCAGTACTTTGCTCTCAGTGCCGACATATAAATAGCCAACAATGTCTTGTTCTGAAGGCACATTTAGCGACTGCTTTACGATTTCACAATGCGCCATATCGCCAGTGCGCCACATCGCTTGATAACCCAATGCTACCGCGGCCATTTGCATAGCGTAAACGGCGCAGCCTGCGGTAATTAACTGCTCCTCCTTGGGTACCTTCGGATGTTCTTGGTAATTAGTCGCGACAACAATCATCATTGGCGAGCGAAATGGCATTTTTTCCGCTTTAGTCACTTTAAATTCATCACCACTGTTGACCTGTGCTGATTGTTTGAACGCTTGTGCCAGTGAAGCGCGGGCTTCTTCTTTAACAACGATAATGTTAAATGGCGTTAAACCACCGTGATCAGGCACTGACATTGCGGCTTGCAGCATTTGTTCAAGCTCATGTTCGTTTGGCGCAGGTAAGGTTAAGTTTGGGTTTGATTGGCGTTGAAGTAGAAAATCGATCACTAGCGTACTTTTATCTATGTTGTAGTCCTTTCATTGTAATGAATATAAAAATAATAAAAACCCGCACTTAGTGCGGGTTTATAAAAAGAGCTAATTTCTACACTATTTACTGTTAATCAGCAGACAAAAATCGTGCACGAACGAAGTGATCGGCACTCGTAAAGCGACCGGCACCAATAAAGAATAGCGCAAGTAGCATGATGAAATAAGTTACCGCAAACTCAATACCATTGTTTAGCACAACAATATTACCGTTTTCATACAACCAGTTGGTGTTGCCATTATCATCTAAAATATCGCGCATTTTATTTAAGCGTACTGACGTTTCTTCTGAATTTTCCAAGCTCGCTTTTGCACTGTCAAAGCCTAACCAAGCAACCATTTTTGCTGGGCTTGTATCTGGGTTTGTCGGCGTGATAGCGAACCAACCATTGTCAGCGTGCACACTTGTTGCGGCAACAACCATAGTGAACATCAGCGGAATTGAGATTAAGCGCGTGAATAAACCAATAATCAACAACCAACCACCTAAAAATTCAGTCCATGCTGCCAAATTTGCCAACAGTGTTGGGAATGGTAAACCTAAGCCCCATTCGGTGTTTCCAAACCAATTCACAATGTTTGGATCCGCTGCCAGCGATGCTAAACCGGTAACATCTGGGTTGCCAAGTTGTAATTTAGAATAACCAGCAATGATGAATACAGGAGCTAGATATAAACGAATTAACAGCGCTGGAATGCCGTCAAGTTTTGAGAGCTGTTGAGTAAAACTTTGATATAAAGAAGGTAAGTTCATAAGTTCACTTTTGTTGTGTTAAATAATATAGTTGGACTAGACCGTAGAAAACCCAAAATAATTCTCCTACGTATTTGTTAGCTAATACCAATTGAAATAAAGAATTAATCGTTCAGCGAGAATTAAAAGGCTTAGAGGCAAGGCATTGTTTGCAAAGAATGGTTATTCCCTTGTTAAGATCAATAACGCCGCATATAAGCCTTTTAAACTCGCCCCTTGGGAGCGTATCAGCGGCACGATAACTGCGCCAAATTTATTCGATGTAGAACGACTATATCTACACAAATTTTGCTTATTCTCGCACCGCTGATAACGCTCTGAATCGTCTAATTCATTAATTCAATTGGTATAAAGATAATAAATTTTACAAAATTTACTACTGCAAGTTAATAAATTATGTAGCATTAGTACCATGACGGTAACTTCTCAATCCGATGTAATGGAAAATATGAATGAATAGTAATCCTGGCCTTATTAGACGAATTTTTTCAGCAAGTTGGCGTGTTGTCGACACAAGTCGCAAACTTGTAGTAAACCTAATTTTTCTCGCGATCATTATCGCTATCATTGGCATTATTAGCAGTGACGATACGCAAGTCACCGTCCCAGAAAATTCAGCACTCGTGCTGAATTTGCGTGGTGATTTGGTAGAGCAAAAAGTGGCTATCGATCCAATGGATGCATTATTTAACGAAGCTTTAGGTCAAAAAGAAGAAAGACCCGAATTGTTAGTGAGCAATGTACTTTCTGCTATTGAGCATGCAAAAAATGATGACCGCATCAAGCTTTTAGTACTTAAACTAGATCAACTTGGTCGCGGTGGATTAAGTAAGTTACAAGATATCGGTCAAGCATTAAATGACTTCAAAGGTGCCGACAAACACGTGATTGCTCTTGGCGATTCATATTCACAAGGACAATATTATCTCGCTAGCTACGCCGACGAGATATGGTTAGATCCAAAAGGCTATTTACTGCTCGATGGTTTTGGTCGCTATCAACTTTATTTTAAATCAGCGTTAGAAAAGCTCGCCATCAGCCCGCATATTTTCCGAGTAGGCACCTACAAGTCAGCGGTTGAACCATACATTCGAGACGATATGTCTGAGGAAGCGAAAGCCGCCAATCAGTTATGGTTAAACGACCTATGGCAAGAATATAAAAAAGATGTAGCTAAAGAGCGCGGTTTTGAAACAACTAATTTCGACGAAAACATTGAATCTTTGTTAACTAAATTTAGCGAGGCTAATGGCAGTTTTGCTGAATACGCGAAACAAAATCAGTGGGTAGATTCACTAAAAACTCGCGATGAAATGGTTAACGATTTAATGTCTCGTGTTGGCAAAAACGCCAGTGGTGAATACTTTAAGCACATCAACTATAAGTCTTACCTTAAGGCGATTAAACCTCCGTTCCCGTTAGATACAAACGGTAGTGATAAAGTTGCTGTTGTCGTTGCAAAAGGCACGATTTTAAATGGTAACCAATCACCTGGTACCATTGGTGGTGATAGCACAGCTAAACTATTAAAACGCGCCCGTTTTGACAAGCAAGTAAAGGCTGTTGTACTGCGTGTTGATAGCCCAGGCGGCAGTGCTTATGCATCAGAAATTATTCGCCAAGAAGTAGAACTGTTAAAGCAGGCGGGTAAGCCTGTTGTCGCCTCTATGGGTAGTGTTGCGGCATCTGGTGGTTACTGGATTTCAGCATCTGCAGATAAAATTGTCGCGTCACCAACCACGATTACAGGTTCAATTGGTATTTTTGGCATGTTTATGACGTTAGAAAATACGCTTGGCAAACTTGGTATTCACACCGACGGCGTTGGTACTACTGATATTGCTGGTTTTGGTGTAACCCGCCCACTTTCTAAAGGTATGTCGAAGTTATTTCAATTAAGCATTAATCGCGGTTACGAAGACTTCATTTCGCTAGTGGCAGAAAACCGAGCGATGACCAAGCAGCAAGTAGATAAAGTTGCACAAGGTAGAGTGTGGTCAGGCATTAAGGCGCAAGAGCTTGGCTTAGTTGACGAGCTAGGCTCGCTAGACGAAGCTGTTAATATTGCAGCAGATTTAGCTAAGCTTGATGACTATGAACAAGTGTTAATTGAGCGCGAATTGAGCCCTCAAGATTTGTTCTGGCAAAACCTAGTGGACAGCAGCGCATTCGTTGCTGAAAAAATAGGTTATGAATATCAATCGTCTTCACCAATTGCCCATATGGGACAAGCTCGCCAAATCGTGCAGAAAGTTATCGACGAGGTTAAACAACTCGAACAATTTAACGACCCACAAGGCATATACTCATTTTGTTTGACTTGTGAGGTAAATTAATTCTTAATGCCCCGATTATTCGGGGCTTTTTTTTACTTAACCTCAGGTTTGGATAAGAAATAGCAAATAAACAATAAATTTATACATTTAAATTTACCGTTACCTTCTAACGAGAAATTTTTTCTGAGATCAAGGCGAGTTTGCGCGTCAATAGCTGGTCTATTGCAAGTAAATTCAACGCTGATACCAGGAAAAATAGCCGCTAGAAGCGCATTAGTTATCCTGAGCTGAGGTTAATGATCATGAAGAAAAACATTTATGTCGCCTACACAGGCGGTACTATCGGCATGAAGCAAAGTGATCAAGGGTACATCCCCGTTAAAGGTCACTTAACCGATGCTATCAATCGCACGCCTGATTTTCATCGAACAGAAATGCCAGACTTTGTCATCAATGAATATGAGCCGTTAATTGACTCATCAAATATGACCCCAAAAGACTGGCAACGTATTGCTGATGATATCTACCAACATTACGACGACTTTGACGCCTTTGTCGTGCTGCACGGCACAGACACTATGGCGTATACTGCCTCTGCCCTGTCATTTATGTTTCAGCACCTCAGTAAGCCCATTATTGTGACGGGGTCGCAGATCCCTTTTAGTCAATTACGTTCCGACGGACAAGAGAACTTACTGAATTCTTTATTTATTGCCGCTAACTATCCAATCAATGAAGTGGGTTTGTATTTTAATAACAAGCTATTTCGCGGTAATCGAAGCATTAAAGCCTATGCTGATGGTTTTAACGCCTTTGATTCACCAAACATGGAACCACTACTTGAAGCCGGTATAGATATTAAAATAAAGGCTGGAAGGCTTGCCGATGAAACAACTCTGGCCGATACAACAACGAAAGAAGCGCGACAAGCGCTTAAACTCGTGCCAATTACGCCACAACCTGTTGGCGTAGTGCATTTGTATCCAGGCATTAGTCACGAGCTAATTAGCAACGTATTACAACAGCCGGTTAAAGCCTTAATTTTAAGAAGTTATGGTGTGGGTAATGCCCCACAAGATGAACAGTTACTGCGCGTACTTAAACAAGCGACAGAGAAAGGGATTTTAATTCTAAACCTTAGCCAGTGTGTCAAAGGCAAGGTAAATATGGGTGGTTATGCAACAGGCTCAAGTTTAAGCCAATGTGGCCTAATTAGTGGCGCAGATATGACATTGGAAGCTGCCTTAACCAAGCTACACTTCTTGTTAAGTCAAAACCTGCCTTATGAAACACTGTGTCAACTTATGCAAGAAAACCTGCGAGGAGAGCTATCACTTTGATAGTGATAGCCACCAACGCATCTTATTTTTACTTCAACATAAGCCCAAGCCTAAACCTAAACGACTAGCAGAAAATTCTTTTTGCTCGATCTATTAACAGCAAGTCTTCTGCCGTTAACTGTCCATCATTTAGCCAAGACCAAAGCTTATCTTCAGCCGACGTTAATTCACCAGAGTTCATTTTTTGTTGCATGAGCTCAACTTGAATTGTTCTGCGCTGCGCTTGGTCTTGTGCTGGTGATTCAACGCCAGCAATAATCTCTAACGTAATGGTTAGCGCTAAGCGATTTTCAGCGTTCTGCTCAGATAAATGGTCAAGCACTTTACGCTTGCTTGCTTTAGACAAGCTTTCATACGCTGCTGTATCTTCACAAGCTTGACGGGTAAGACTTTCTTGCGCAATTTGCTCAAACAAAGCAAAAACCTGTTGCCAGTCCTTTTTACTGCTTTGTGCCAACAACAACTCAAGTTTGCTTTGGCATTGGCTGACAAACTGACTCACTTGGCCTAGCGCCGTTTTATTGGGGTGTGACTCCCCAAGAAGTTGCTGTTTCAACTGCTGTGCCTCGCTTTGCAAGGCTTTTATGTTACTAGGCGTTGTGGTTTCTGCTGTTAGCTTAGCATTAAGCGCTTCAAGCGTAGCTTTTACTGAAGACAATTGCTCGGCACTTTCTTGCTTGTGTTTTGACTGCACTTGTTGTCGCTGACCAAATATTTGATCATTTATGGCGCGAAACTGTTGCCATAAACGGTTTTCTTTCTTCGCACCAGCGTATCCAACTGTCTTCCATTGTTCTTGCAGTCGTTTAACACGGTTAACCGCATCAAAAACAGCTTGTTCGTCGTCCATATGACTAGCGAGTGATTGTGCCTCATCAATTAGCGCCTGTTTGGCTTTTTCATTGTCGTCGTGATAATGATTAATCGCCATACGCACAGGCTTAGAGAGCGTTTGATATTCTTGGTTGATGTTGCGATAAACTTTGCGATCGACATCTCCGGCATTTCGCCACTGTTGATTTAACTTGTTAAAGCTCGATTCTATCGTCTTAAAATCAATATCCTTGCTAGATAGCTGTTCAGTAAGCAACTTCAGATGTTCAATCAGCTCTTTTCGTGTCGCTAAATGTGCATCGCGAATTTTTTCTTGTTCCGCATAAAACAAACGACAAGGAGCAAAGGCCTGCTCGCAAGCTTGGTTAAATGCTTGGTTGAGTTCACGATCAACTTCTTCATCGGCGTGACCTAACGTATTCCACGTTTTTCTATACCATTTAACTTTGTCAGCTTGCTCATTCGGATTATCGAGCGGAGTCTCAGCAAGCGCTTTAATTTCTTGCAGTAACTCTTTCTTACGTGGCGTGGCAATGTAGTGCTCCCAGTCACTTAACTCTGCCATTTTCTCTGACAAATGCTCAAAATCACGATGTAGTTTACGTTGAAGCTCTTCCGTCAACTCGTTATAGGCGCGTTTGAATTTGTTAAATACACCAAATGCCGCATTGTATTTGCCCGACGCTAACAAACGTTTCAAGTCAGACACTTTACGCTGGGTTTGGCGCAGCAACTGTTCTTGCTCTTTTTCAAGTGGTGCCAACGCTGCTAACCAAGCTGTTTTCACTTCTTTGTGCGCTGCAATAATTGATTCAGGCAATACGCCACTGGCTTGGCGCATATTTTCTTGCCAATCTCTAAGCCAAGATTTGAAGATACCTTGCTTGTCAGATAATTCTGATTGGCTTACTGGTGGCGTTTGCTGCGACATTCTGGCAATTAACTGCGTAGCATTAGCCACAGAAGCGGCAATTTCATTCACTTTGGAAAGCTTGTTGGCCAGCTCTTGTGATTGTACCAACAACGATTTTACCGCTTGTTCACTAAGCACCGACGCTTTTACTAGGCGTTCAAATTCTGCAATATCATTCAGCAATTGCTGCTCGTCAAGACTAGCATTTTCAAAAATAGCTTCACTTATTGCTTGTGTTGTTGACGATAAAAATTGCTCAAAATCTTGCTGTTGGTCTTGTTGCTGTTGGGCAACTTTGGCTGCTATTTGTGCTTGTTGGTACTGCTCTGCTTTAGCAATGAAAACCTTATCCAATGTAGCGTTAATCGTTACGTATTTTTCATTGAACGTTTGCGCACTTTCTTCTGAGAGTAGCTGAAATTGTTCGCTTAGCACTTGCCATTCTTTTTCTAACTCAGCGCGCTTTGATAAAACCACACCATAGTCAGTCACATCTTTTAATGCTAATAGCTTAGACAAGTTCAATTGAGCATCTTTGGTAATTTTTATCGGTGCCTGTTCAGCTTCTTTTAGCGCCGTAATTTTATTGTTTAACAGCGTTGATGCCGACTCAAGGTTAACCTTCTTGGCAAGCTTTTCTAGCGAATCAATGTCACTATTGTTATCAATAATATATTGCCATAGCGCTAGTTGATTCTTTTGCTGAGCGATACTCACCAGCAAGTGAGGCTTATCAAGCTTGCTAAACAATGCCAGAATAAGGTCAATCGAATTGGTTTGGTTTAAAACCTGCTCAGCTAACGCTTTATTTAGCTGCTCGCCAAACTCTATACGCTTTTCAATGCTTAATTGGGTGTCGTCACTGGCGATGTGTTCAACAATTTTTTGCTCAGCAACTCGGCGAATTGAGCTGGCACTGTCGTTAGTTAGCGCTTGTTGCCAAAGCGAATAATCATTCAATTTTAACAGCGCAGCACGTCGCACAAGCGCACTCTCGTCTTCACTGGCAAGCTGACGAATAATTTGCTCATCTTGTGCTTCGTTTAATTGTAATTCTTGCTCGATGCAGCTAACCCGAACGCTTGGGTCTTGGTGCTGCCAATTCGCTTTTGAAGCGAATAACTTTGAAAAGATCATAGATCCGTAAACCTAGCAATATTGTTCTGTTCAGGGGGTGTTGAAGATTGCTCTTGGCTATTACTAAATTCAGCCTTCAACTCACGTTTGCTTTTACTGACAATTTCACCATTTTCACCAACAGTGAGCATTTCTTTTGATTTAAGTACGCGTGCCTGATACGCCATTACAATCTGCATGGCAGTATCGCGCTGTGCTTGATCGACGTTGGTGCCTTCCGGCCACTTTCCCGTTTCTGCGGCACACTTGAAACGTTCAAACATATCCTCAGAAAGATTATCTACAACTTGAATGATATCCATTTATTTTAATTTTCTTTTCACTAATAAAATTCTAACGCGAGTAACGATATACAGAATGAAACCGATCACTGTGCTACTCATGGCGGTAACATACTGCCAGCTACCTGGCTGAGCGTTTTGCCAAAATAAAAACAAAAAACCGCCACAAAATAGCAACATGGCGATAAAAGAATGCGTCATTAAAGATTGTTGCTGCTTAATGCGTTTTTCACGCTCAAAACTGGCGAGTTTTTCTTGGTCTACGCCCTTAAGCGGAACGCCACAATGGCTACAAGATTCACTTTTATCAGATATTTTTTTACGGCAAGACGGGCAATTGATAACAGCCATATAGCTTCCTGTTTTTCTAAATACCTCGGTATTTTAACCAAAAAAAACGCCCTTGCGGGCGTTTTTTCTTGGATTATCGATTATTTTTTATCGCGCCAAATGTCGGCATTTTTTATGCCTAACTTATCAGGGTCAAAACTATACTCTTCAACCCCTTCTTGCTGCTGACGCTCATAGTCTTTCAGTGCTTTTATAGCTGGTTTAGCCATAAAGAAAATCACTAAAATACCAATAATGTTTAACCAGGCCATTAAGCCAACACCAACATCACCTAAGCCCCATGCAATATCTGCTGCTTTTACCGTACCGTAGAAAGTGGCCACCATAATGGCAACTTTTAACAAGAAGGTTAAGGCAGGGATTTTGAACGTACGCTTGATGTAAGCAACGTTGTTTTCCGCAATAAAGTAGTAAGCCAAAATAGTGGTAAACGCAAAGAAGAACAAGGCTAATGCAATAAATGGTTTACCAATGCCTGGCAGCATGCCTTCCACAGCAATTTGGGTAAATGCTGGGCTGTTAGCTGCAACATCAGCGGCTACATTTTGAATAATAAAGGCATCGCCCGCGCCGTGAACATTGTACGCGCCCGTGATCAAAATCATAAAGGCTGTTGCTGAACAAACAAATAGCGTGTCAATGTAAACAGAGAAAGCTTGTACTAAACCTTGCTGAGCAGGATGCTTAACTTCGGCAGCAGCTGCCGCATGAGGGCCAGTACCCTGACCCGCTTCATTTGAATATACACCGCGTTTAACACCCCAACCAATGGCTGCACCAACACCTGCCATTGGTGAGAATGCATCGTTGATAATCATCATGAAAACGCCTGGCAATTTATCGATATTAAGCGCGATCATCACACAAGCAATAATGATGTATGCCAATGCCATAAATGGCACGACAACCTGAGTGAAATTAGCAATACGCTTAACACCACCGAAGATGATAAAGCCAAGCAATAACACAATGGCAACCGCTGTATACACTTTAGTGATAGCGAGCGGGCCAAAGGCCGTGTCAACAACATGCCCTTGACCAAAGACCATAGTCACCGCTTCACCAATACTGTTTGACTGCACCGTTGGCAACAACACACCACAGGCTAAAATGGTTGCTATGGCAAATATCCATGCATACCATTTTTGACCCATTGCTTTTTCAATGTAATAAGCTGGACCACCACGGTATAAGCCATCGTGCTCTTCTTTGAATATTTGTGCATTCGTAGATTCGATATAAGCAGTCGCAGCACCAAAAAACGCGACAACCCACATCCAAAATACCGCGCCAGGGCCACCGAAACCGATGGCAGCGGCAACACCTGCAATATTACCCGTACCAACGCGACCAGAGAGTGAAACCGCTAATGCCTGAAAAGAAGAAATGCCCTGCTCAGAGCTTTTTCCTGACAGCAGCAGGCGCCACATTTCGCGAAAATGGCGAACTTGCACAAAACGGGTAATAACTGAGAAAAATAAACCTGCGCCTAGGCACAAATAAATAAGCGCAGGGCTCCATATCACGCTGTTAAGCGTATTGACTAGTTCTAACACTAATTAACTCCAATATTGTTATTGTTTTTATTGTCATGTTTCCTGAAATCGTTATTTCTATCGCAGATCGTCTACCACATGGTAAACCGCTGTTAAGACGTCGCGACCAAATAAGCTGCTTCGTTCACCTGACCAGCCAACGCTATAATCTGGCAATAAAGCATTGTCTTTAAATGGCATTTCAATGGTATAAGCTAAACACTTAAAAGTTTCACCAACCCAGTTGCTACCTACGGTTAAGTTAGCTTGGCCTGGTTCATCTTTGTCGTAGCCTTTTTCATCTTGGAATTCAGGCGTAATCGCTAAAAGCACTTGTTTAAACTTGTCTTCTAACGCTTTATGACGTTCGTCGTATGAAGGACAGCCTTCACAACCAGCAACGAAGTTATAAGGTAACGCTTCATCACCATGAATATCAAGGTGCATATCAACACCTGTCTGCTTCATTTTTTCAGTGACGAGGAAAACTTCCGGGCTTTGTTCCATAGATGGCGACTGCCATTCGCGGTTTAAGTTAACACCAATCGCATTGGTTCTTAAGTGGCCGCGCACACTGCCATCAGGGTTCATATTCGGCACTATGTAGAATACAGCTTTGTTTAACAGTGCACGTGCAACACCGTCATCTTCATCTAATAAACGGTCAATAAAGCCCTCGACAAACCACTCTGCCATCGTTTCACCTGGGTGTTGGCGAGCAGTGATCCAAACGGCTTTTTTGTCTGCCCCTTCTTCACCTATTTTTAACAATGACATATCACGACCATCTAAGGTTTGACCTAATACCTGTAGTTCACAGTCGATGTCTAATTGCGCTTGATGTAATAGGTCTTGATGACGCTCATAGCTGTATGGCTGGAAGTAAGCAAAATAAACCGAATCAAATTCCGGCATAAAAGTGATTTTAAGCTCTTGCCCATCAAATTCGGTAGGCACACGGAACCAATGCTCGCGATCGTAAGAGGCTACTGCTTGATAATCGTGCCAGCCCTCCACATAGGCTGATTGCCCAGCATTGACGATGCGAATGTTATGCTCAACACGCTCATTGTTGTGTAATTTAAAGTGAAACCATTGATAGAATTCTGAGCCGTTATCTTTGTTAATGGCTAGTTGAATATCGCTTGGATCATTAGCTGCTAATACTTGAATATTGCCGCTGTCGAAGTTAGAAGAAATTTGCATAACGTTTGTTTTATTGCTCTGACATGAAGCCGTAGTGTACACAAAGCCTTAAGTGATCAGAAGTTTTAATAAAAACATGACATCGAATGACTGTCAGCAACAAGTTACAGCGTACTTTTAGAGCTACTTTACTCCCCTTTACCACTTCCCCTTCTTACTTCCTAACACACGTGTCTAGATTGCATCTATTGGCTTGCGGGGCTATCTTAGCACTAGCCACGACAAGCTTTACTTAGCACATAACTTTAACGACAAAAGAATAACAAGGATCTAAATATGAAGCTCTTTACCTTTCCGCCCGCACCAAACCCTTTGCGCGTTAGCTATTTTTTAAAATACAAAGGGCTAGAAATTGAAACTGAAATTATCGATTTAAAAGAGAAACAACAATTTAACGCCGAGTATGTCGCGGTAAACCCAAATGCCACCGTACCAGCTCTGTTATTAGACGATAATACGTTACTAACAGACAGTATCGCGATTTGTGCTTACCTAGAGCGTAAGCACCCAGAAAAACCCTTATTTGGGCAGAATGATGAAGAATACGCGCAAGTCATCGGCTGGTGCCACAAACTATACGTTGAAGGGTTTAGTGCGGTTGCAGAGGTGTTGCGAAACGGTAGTGAATTTTTTGCTGATCGCGCCCTACCCGGCTTAACGCCAATAAAGCAATTACCAGCATTAGTTGAGCGTGGCCAAACCCGTATTGGACTATTCTGGAATATGCTTGATAAACACCTAAGTGAACGCGAATTTGTTGCCGCAAGTGGTTTTAGCCAAGCAGATATAGATGCATACGCTATTTGTCAATTTGCGAGTTGGGTAAAAGCGAGCATTCCGCCAGAATGTGAAAACTTGAATCGCTGGCATCAACAAGTTGCAGCTATTCTTGATTAAAGCCTACTTTGACTAACGCTTAGCACCAGCCGACAAAACTAAAGTATCTATCAGGTAACCTTTTATTAATGTTAAGCACTTGACCCTTTGTTTGACTTCTAATAGCTATCGCTAGAATTTTATTAGCGATGGCTTTTCTTTTACTTTCATTTAACTGATGAGCTCTTCAACTATTGTGCGAACACTTGTTAACTGGCGCCAACATTCGGCTCTAACAAATAGCTAACAAATGGCAATCAAACCGCCAATCAACATTTTGCATTAATTTTGATTCTCAGAATTACTATCAACAGACTTAGTATGATTGAAATGATCGTCGCCGACTAAGATCAAGGTATCAAAAACATCTGCTGTTTTATAACTAAGATTTTTATCACCATTTACGGGGGAGATCTCAGTTGAGCCGATAAAGTGCTCTCTGTATTCGCTGCCATCATGACCCGCTACACCTTAACATCAAATAAACTAGAAACGATTCAAGACAAGCTAAAACACAATGCATTAACCTCTGGTTAACAAAGATTATCTTAGGTATGATTGCCGCCCATTTGGTCAAAGAACAACAGCAAGGTAGTTAGTAGCGCTCATGGCAACGATTTATGAAGTATCAAAATTAGCTGGTGTATCGCTCGCAACGGTTTCTCGCGTAATGAATAATAATGCGCGTGTTAGCGATAAAACCAAGCAAAAAGTCCTTGATGCCATGAATGAGCTTGGCTACAGACCCAATGCAAGCGCCCGTTCGCTAGCGTCAAATCGCAGTGACTCGGTGGGTATTATGGTGTCTGAGCTACATGGCCCTTTCTTTGGTCAAATGATGGCCGGTATTGAATCAGAGCTAAGAGCCGCTGGTAAACACGTTATCTTTACTACTGGGCATTCAGAAGAAGAGCGAGAAAAAGACGGTATCGAATTTTTAATGGGTCGTAATTGCGACGCCATTATCATTCATGTTGAAGTAGTAACTGATGACTACTTAGTCGAAGTAAGCCAAGGCAATACGCCTATTTACCTACTTAGCCGCTATGTTGAACAGCTCAAAGAAAAGTGCATTAGTTTAGACAATGAAGTTGGTGGTTATTTGGCAACAAAAGCGCTGATTGATCACGGCCATAACAAAATTGCTTACATCGCAGGACCACAATTTAAAGCAGATGCCAGCAATCGACTACTAGGTCATAAGCGCGCACTGCAAGAACACGGAATCGAATTTAATAGCGACTTATTGTTCATTGGCGACTTTAAAGAAACCGGTGGTAGCGAAGGATTAAAGCATTTTATCGACAATCAATTGAGTTTTAGCGCTGTCGTTTGTGCCAATGACGAAATGGCATCTGGTGCCATGAAGTACGCTCGTGAGCACGGCTATACACTACCCAATGATTTATCGGTGATCGGATTCGATAATGTTATTTTTGCCAATTACCTCTACCCTACTTTGACCACCATCGATAATCCTGTTGAAAAAATGGGACGTATGGCCGCCAAAATGGTGTTAACCGATATTTATAAGCGCAAAGACTTATCAATTGAACGCGTTTTTGAGCCTAGCCTTATATTGCGCAATTCAATCGTAGAAAGTAAATAACCTCAGCTCTGAGTAAGTTCCTATAGCTGGCTTTAAGGTTTTGCTTGTTCCTATTGAAGCCAACTTCAAAACTTGCATTTGCACATTTTTTATACCAAACTTTGCATATGCATTTAGGAGGCCTAATGACTGCTATTCCGAAACTTAACACAAATACGTCAAGCCAAGCGATATATTCTGGCGCTGATGATCATCACAATACCGATCAACAACACAGCGAAGCGCAAGTGATCATCAAAGCGTTTAACAATGCATGTCAGTCACTTAATGTCTCAACACAAGAAAAAGTCGCTATTTCTGGCGTTAATGCCTCAACGCTTTCACGCAATCAACACAAAGGATTCTCGCCTAAATCTAAAACAGGTGAAATTCTGCTGCACTTTATCCGTTTGTATCGCTCACTTTTCGCGATAGCAGGTGGTGATGAAGCTTTTATGCAACATTGGTATCGCACACATAATAACGCCTTAAATGGTATCCCTGCAGAAATTTGCCCGACCATTGAAGGTTTATATCGAACCAATCAATATTTAGATGCAATGCGTGGCAAAATTTAACGTCCGGTAGCTCAGGTAGCGCTATTTCGTTACTTTATATAGCTTAGTTACTGTTACTTAGTTTAGTTACATTGCCAACACGCAACCTTACTCGCATAGAAATGGAGTTTCTATGATAAACGACATCATTGCTGCCTGCCCCAAGCATACCGCCTATTCAAATCATGTGTTTCGCATTGTTGAAACGCAAGAATACGCCGCAACCACTAAAATTGTTGATAACTTAAGTGAACAACATTTACTTGAACAGTTATTAGATGAGGTGAAACCCGCCTATCGGCTAGCAACCGAGGAGCTGCACTATTTAATCAGCACTCCTTTTCGCTATCCACCACTAAAATACGGTTCGCGCTTTGGCGATATCACAATGCCCAGCTATTTTTATGGTGCAGAGCAAATATCAACGGTACTGGCAGAGTGTGCGTTTTATCGTTTTGTGTTTTTGCATGATATGGCAACCCCGTATGAAAGTACCATTCAATCTGAACACTCTATTTTTAGCGTTAAAGTACGCACAACACGTTGCAGCGATTTAACTAAACTCGCCGAGCAAGACCACCTCAGTGCCATTAGCTCCGCGACCAGCTATCAAACCTCACAAGCCATAGGTAAACACCTAACACAGCAGAAAGGAACAGAAGTTATCCGATTTTATTCAGCCCGAGACCAACGCGAAATAAATCAGGGTATGAAACGCGGTGTGAACTTGGCGATTGCAACACCTGACGCCATAAAATCAAAAAAGCCAGAGCAAATGCAGCTCTGGCTTTGTCAAACGAATAACGAAAGTGTCGCTTTTTCTACTCAAGGTCAGCAACCAAGCATCTTTTCCCACGAAACATTTTTGTTAGATGGTCAGCTAGCTAAACCGTTTTAGCCAGCTCTCACGCTCTTTTAGCTATAGTTTCTTTTAGCTTTTGTGACTTTATGCTTTAGTTACTTTAATGCGATAGAAAATACTATACAGCACCGGCACAGCGACTAGGGTTAACAGCGTTGCAAATGCTAAGCCACCCATAATGGTCACTGACATATCGGCAAAGAAAGGGTCAGCGATCAACGGCATCACCCCTAAAATAGTGGTAATCGCCGCTAGCGATACAGGGCGTAAACGACTTAAGCTCGCATCGACAATTGCCACACCTTTTGCTTTACCTTCTTCAATTTGCAAATCAATTTCTTCCAGCAACACAATGGCATTTTTGATTAACATGCCGAATAAACTCAAGAAACCAAGCAACGACATAAAGCCAAATGGTAAGTCAGCAATTAATAAACCTGCGACTACACCAACAATTGCCATTGGCACTACAAGCCAAATGATTAACGGCTGACGAGTACGGCCAAATAGCAGTACGCTAATAATAAACATCACCAAGAAACCTAGCGGCAAGCCTTTACCTAGTGCCGCTTGTGCATCGCGTGAAGACTCAAACTCACCACCCCACTCTAAGTGGTAGCCGTCAGGCAGTTCAATAGCTTCTATCAGTGGACGCATGCGGTTAAACGCTGCTCCTGCCGTTTCGTTATAACCCGCTTCCGCCATGACGGTAATGGTTCTAACGCGATCGCGACGGTTAATCAGCATTTCTTCACTATCGAAATTGGTATTGCCACTGACCTGGCGAAATGGAATATAAGTGCGTTGACTGGCGCTCCATACTAAACCATTTTCTAGCTCGCTAAGTTGCGCTGGTCCCGACTCACCCTGAGTTACTCGATTTTTCGCCACAATGGGGTATAAATAATCGCCCTCTTGCAACTGCCCTACAGTTAACCCATTAGTGTAGAACTGCACAGTTTGATTAAAGTCACTGCGCGAAACCCCAGCCATACCCGCTGCGTTAATGTCATATTCAGGCATTAACACCATGCCTTTAGTTCGCCAATTATGGCGGACGTCTCGAATATTACCGTCTTGCTGATACAAGGTTTTTGCTTGCTCGGCTAAATCTCTTAGCACCACAGGATCTGGCCCTGAAAAGCGCACTTGCAGTTTAGCGCCTGAACTTGGGCCAAATTGCATAACTTCTGGGTAGTAATTAGCGTTCGGATTAATTGCTTGTAATCGCTCGCCCAAGTCTTTTGCAATGCGAGGAATATCTTTCGCATCGTCAACACGTACTAAGTACATGCCGTAACTTTCATTAGGCAATTGCGGCCCGTAAACTAAGGTAAAACGCTCTGCGCCACGGCCAATGAAAGTCGTTAATGAGCTTACACCTTCAGTTTCCAGAATAAGTGATTCGCCAGCCTTCATGTACTTTTCTGTTGCTCGAATGTCGCTATCTTGTGGGCCCCAGTAATGGATAAAAAAGTTAGGAGTGTTCGATGGAGGGAAAAAGCCTTGTTTGATCAAACCAAAACTTGCATAAGCACCAACAGTGATCACCAGCAATACAAGTATTGACAAGCCACGGTAATGCAACGCATTGCGCAATAAGACGAGATACCCACGATGGAAGAAAGAGTGCTGCTCATGTTCCGTTTCAGTTTCTGCAACTTTGTAAAAGTATTTGCCTAATAACGGGGTTAACGACACCGCGAGTACCCAACTTAACATCAGTGAAATGAACACAACCGCAAACAGTGAGAATAAGAACTCACCTGTTGCGTCATCAGACAAGCCGATCCCACTAAATGCCGCAATACCAATAATGGTCGCGCCTAAAAGTGGCCATTGAGTGCGCTTTACAATAAAACTGGCTGATTCTAGTGCGGACTTGCCTTTTTCCATACGCAACATCATGCCTTCAGCAACCACAATGGCATTATCGACCAGCATACCCATCGCGATCACCATAGCACCAAGCGAAATACGCTCTAGTTGTAGGCCATACAGCCACATAATCAGTACTGTACCCAACACTGTGACAAGCAAGGTGCCACCAACTACGACGCCTGAACGCCAACCCATAAAAATACATAGCGCTATCGTTACCACAGCAACCGACATTTCAAGGTTTAAAATAAAACCATCAACCGCTTTATCAACGATTTTTGCTTGGTTATAGATAGGCGATACATCGATACCCGCAGGCAAACTAGCAAGTACATTCGCAAGTTTTGCTTGAATTCGCTCGCCAACTTCCACAATGTTGACATCGTTTTGCGCCGAAATACTTAGGGTTATCGCACTTTCGCCATTGTAGCGCTTAAGATCAGAAGGAATATCAACAGGTTGTAAACTTAACGTCGCAACATCTTTGATTTTGATCGACGCATTGCGACCGGGTAAAACAAAAGAAATATTCTCAATTTCAGCTATTTTGTCAGTTGCCGCAGATACCGGAATACGAATTTGCTTGTCACCTACGTATAAACGACCACCCGCAAACGGCTTTAAGTTACTCGTAAGAATTTGTTCAATATCAGGAAATGAAAGTCCTAAACCGGCAATTTGATAAAGGTCAATCTCCGCAACAATTTGCTCTTCTAGAATGCCGCTAACAGCAACTTTTGCGACGCCATCTACCGTTAATAACTCACGGCGAATAATGCGCGAAAATTCACGCATTTGGTAAGCGGAAAAATCTGGTGCAGTAAGTGCGTAGTAAATACCAAATACATCACCAAAATCATCAATCACTACCGGCTGGCTTGCTCCTAACGGTAAATTTGCTCTTACATCACGCAAACGTTTGCGCAATTCATCCCAGATTTGCGGTAGCAGTGGTCCGTCAAGGTTCGACTTTACTTCCATGGTAATGCGTGAAAAGCCAGGTTTACTCTCTGATTCTACGCGATCAAGTTGCCACATTTGTTGCAGCGCAATTTCCAGTTGCTCCGTAACTTCTTTTTCAACCTTTTCCGCATTTGCGCCCGGATAATAGGTCATGATCACCGCTTGTTTGATGGTAAAAGCAGGATCTTCCAAACGGCCAATATCATTTAGGCCAATGACACCACCAACCAAGAAACACAGGGTAATAAGCCAAACATTAATCGGCCGAGTAAGTGAATAACGTGCGATATCCATATTAGAAATCCGCCTGATATTCTTTAACTTTTAACCCTTCGCGCATTTGCTGAACAGCCGCTGAAACAACCTTGTCACCAGCTTTTAAGCCTTTGCCAATTAGTGCAAATTCACCGCTAATTGCAGCAATTTCAACAGATGCCTTAGCCACGGTATTTGTGTTTTTATCGAACTGCCAGACAAAAAATCCGCTGTCTTTACTCCCTGTTAGAGCATTTAACGGTACCACGAGTGCTGCTTGGCTTTCGTGAACGTCACTTACTTTAACGGTTGCACGAGAACCTGGGTAAAAGAGCTCCGACGCTTCGCCGTCAATTGCAAACGTAATTTTGTACGTTTGAGCAATCGGATCAGGTGTTGTTTCATGCTCAACATAGTGAATATCAAATACTTGCTGCTCATGACCAATCACAGAGGCTGTCGCCTTAATTTCGCGATTACCTGCATTGGACGTCATTACGCGCTCAGGTACTTCAAATGAAAAATATAGCTCTGAACGATCTTGGATATTTGCAACGGTATCACCAGCACGAATATAGCTGTTGTTTTCAATAGAGCGTGTGCCAATAACGGCATCAAAAGGTGAACGAATTGTGCAGTAGCTTAAATCTTGCTCGGCATCTTCAAGGGCTATTTTGGTGAGCGTAAATAGTGATTGCGCATCATCTAACTCGCGTTGTGAAGCAACGTTCTTTGCGTGAACTTCTTCAATGCGGCGCAGTGCTCTAGCGGCATCTTGATGGCGAGTTCGACTTTCTTCAACCTTACGACGAAATGGTGCCGGATCAATTCTTGCCAGCACTTCACCTTTTTTCACTAGGCTACCTTCGATAAGGTTTTCTTCAATTAAGCGGCCAGAGACTTCAAATTTAACATCAACGTCTTTTACTGCTGAAACAATCGCAGGAAACTCATAAACTTCATTAATATTTGTTGCATTAACTTCGGTTAATTGCACAACTAATGGCGGCTTTTCAGCCACTTCTACAGATTGCTCTGAACACGCTTGTAAAGTAAGCGCCATCATCACGATTAAAATACGAAACACATCAACTCCAGTAGTTTGTTACATACCAACAATGGAAATTTTTAAGCTGAGTAAGGCAGCAATTTGGGGTTAGCCTTTTATAGCTTGTTGGGGCTTGGCATAGCTTGCTGAATTAATAGCGACTAGCCCGCCGTTTTAACCACACTCAAAAGTAATTTGTGTAAACACTAGGTTTACATCATGATAGGCATGCTAACACAGGTTTACACATTTGCATAATGTGTAAACCTGTTTCGTATTTGTATTGTTTATGCATAGACAACACATTATTATTAGCGCATCTATGACCTTCCGCTTGGATTGATTGTTTTGCCTAAATCAGTTGGAAAAATTGTAAGTGCCGCACGAGAATGCTTTTTTCAGCATGGCTATCACGCCAGTAATGTCTCGTTGATTGCGCGGTATGCAGGTATTTCACGAGCGACGATTTATAAAAACTTCAGCTCAAAAGAAGCCTTGTTCCAAGCCATGGTACAACGCCAATTTGCTGAATATGATATTGCGTTAAGCGAATACGCCGAAGCGAACGCGGATTTTTGGCAAGAAACAGAAAACCTGTTTGTTAATCGCTGCCAAGGCGTATTTGACGATATTTCAAGCCAAGTCATTCGAACTGAATTGGTTCATGCGGGTCACTCCCTTTGCCAAGCGCTTATGGACAAAGAGCAAGAAGATATGCTGGGCGTTATTATTAACCGTATTGAACAAGAGATCGCCGCAAATCGTTTAACCCTTGAAAGAATCAACATGACATCAGCACAATTTGCGAGTGCGATGCAATCAATGCCAATTGGTATTTTCTTTTCCAGCAACGAGGCAAATGATTTAGGCTCGCTAAAACAAGTATTAACTATCTTCCGCGTTGCAACCGAAATAAGTAACTAGGCAGCAGGGTTTTAAAAACTGGTTAGTTCGGCTACTTTTTTCACATCCAGCAAAGTCAAACTTTCATTTACGCGCAAACATTACTTCAAGTTATAGCCTGTTCACCCAATGGAATAGATATCACTATTATCACCAAGATATACTGCTAAAATCATTACAAAAATAACCATAGCAGGCAGCCCATGAGCAAACTATTTTCGCCGAAATTATTGAGCTTGGCGACCCTCGCCCTTTCATTGTCTCCTTCATTTATTAGTTATGCCGACACAAGGTTTAGCGCAAAGGTTGCAGATGAAAACAACCAACCTATTGCAGGCGTAGACGTTAGCATTAACGGGCAAAAAGTTCGCTCGAACCAACGGGGTGAGTTCACGCTTAATTTGCCAGAGCAAAATTACTATCAAGTAACGTTAAGCAAAGGTGACTACTACCAACGCGTTCATACCTTTAGTTATAAAGAGCTGAAAAACCTTAACACCAAAGCACCATTTCAATTGATTGAGAAAAAGAGCGGTCGAGTGATGTTTGCCTTTGGTGGCGACGTGATGATGGGGAGACGTTACTACAAACCCTACTTTGACGATCCTGTACTGATCAAGCCTGATTCAATTTTGCCTGACAGCAAAGCCTTAGTTGAACACGTAAAACCCTACATGGCCTTGGCCGATATCGCTGCCGTTAACCTTGAAACTCAATTAGCAGCAGACGAGCCAACACAGCGCCTGCAAAAGTCGGTGACCTTTTATTCAGCGCCAGAAACCGTTACCGCATTGCAATGGGCAGGCATTGATTACGTTACTTTAGGCAACAACCATACATTCGATTACATGGACGAAGGGTTAACATCAACACTAAACGCTCTAAACGAAGCCAAACTCCCCTATTCTGGTGCTGGTTATAACGAAGCAGAAGCGCTCACCCCCTACAATATGACAGTCAACAATCAACCACTGGCACTTTTGGGCTACGTTGGCTGGCATGGTGGTAAAAAGCCAACGCAAACGGCAGATGCCCATCAAGGTGGTGCGGCGTTTGGCAATATGGAAAATATTAAACAATCGGTAAGCGACGCCAAACAACAAGGTAACTTGCCTATCGTGCAGTATCACGGCGGCCTAGAGTACGTTAAAGAGCCAACCGGCGTTACCGAACAGCGCTTAAAATCGGCCGTGGATAACGGCGCAGCACTGGTGGTTGCACATCACCCACACGTAACCCAAGGCATTGAGTTGTATAGCGGAAACTTAATTGCCTATTCAATGGGCAACTTTATTTTCGACCAAAACTTTAGTGCGACACAACACAGCTACATCTTGTATGTTTGGCTAGATAATGGCGAATTTAGTCGCGCAGAGTTAGTGCCAATTTATGTAAAAGACTACAAGCCGACACCAGCTATGGACGACGAACGCAATCGCGCACTAACTCGTATCGCTACCTTGTCGGCAAAACGTAACACACATATTGCTAATCACCATGGACATGGCGTTATTTCTGCATCAAACACCGCGAAACAAAAAACAAATAAGAATGCCGAAGAAAATACAGAGCGCAATACTGCACAAGCATATCGCCTAGATGTTAGCAAGATGACTACATTGCCAATTCCCTACAAAGCTTGGTCTGAGCACATTCAAAAAATTGAATTACCAAACGCTGACTTACCAAACAATGATTTGCAATATCGTTTGGGTAGTAACTTAGTCAATGGCAGCGACTTTGAACAATTCACTTGGTTTAACGCGCCAGAGCGCAATTTCAAATTACCTAAGCAATGGCAATTGGTTGCAGACGGTTATCAAAGCAAACAAGCGATGCAATTAACCGTAGATAAAAATTCGACAAGCATATTTGGCATGAAACACTTTCGCCGCGTTTACGCAGCGGATAATCCAATGACCATGACCGTACAAGCAAAAACAGATAAGCCTGTGAAGGTGAATGTTTATTGGCAAGGCCGTAAAAGCGGGCAAAAACTGCTAGATGCCTACGCCGAAAGCCCTAAACACTTTATTCAATCGTTTGAACTAACCCCAAGTAATGATTGGCAAGCGCTTGAAGTTGGCTTTGACTCACCGCGTATACGATATCGCAGTTACCGTGTGCTCGTTGAGTTTGAGAATATGAAAAACAGTGGCGCTAATGTGTTGTTAGATAACTTTGCATTAGTTGAATGGCATACCGCGTTCCAGCAAAACGTTAAACCATTTACCCTAGATGAAGATGGCCAAATGGCTGACTATATTGGCGTGAATAAAACAGCTAGCAAAGCAATAACAATAAGAAGCCACTAGTTACTGATACTTATCACGAAAATCCACTCTTAAAATGAATTAGTTCAGACAAGATCTGACACATCTTCTTGAAAAGTAGAGAGTTACCCGTTTTGATAAAGGTGCTGAATCTTTAATCAAAACAAACAAAGAGGTAACTCTCATGCTTCATACTAACAATCCAATCATTAAACACAAAGCAGGTTTGCTCAACCTAGCTGAAGAACTTGGTAATGTATCCAGAGCTTGCAAAGTGATGGGCGTATCACGAGATACATTTTATCGTTATCAAGAGCTGGCTGAAGATGGCGGCATTGATGCGCTTATTGATAAGTCCCGCCGAAAACCAAATATAAAAAATCGTGTTGATGAAAAAACCGAAAAAGCAGTAATGGATTATGCCATTGAATACCCCGCGCACGGCCAAGTCAGAACCAGCAATGAACTTCGTAAGCAAGGCGTATTTGTATCTGCCAGTGGCGTGCGTTCAATCTGGTTGCGCCATGACTTAGAAAACTTCAAAAAACGGCTGAAAGCGCTTGAAGAGAAAGTCGCTAACGACGGCATCATTCTCACCGATGCTCAAGTTGCTGCACTTGAGAAGAAAAAGAACGATGATGAAGCTTGTGGCGAGATAGAAACGGCTCATCCGGGCTACCTAGGCTCACAGGACACGTTTTATGTGGGTAATCTAAAAGGTGTTGGCCGTATCTACCAGCAGACGTTCGTTGATACTTACAGCAAGGTTGCATTTGCCAAGCTCTACACAACGAAAACGCCAATCACTGCTGCTGACATACTCAACGACAAGGTTTTGCCTTACTTCGAGCAGCACGAGCTACCAATGTTACGCATTCTCACAGACCGAGGCACTGAGTATTGTGGCAAGGTTGAACATCATGATTACCAGCTTTATCTAGCAATAAATGATATCGATCATACAAAAACGAAAGCGATGTCACCGCAGACAAATGGTATCTGTGAACGTTTCCACAAAACAATATTGCAGGAGTTTTATCAGGTTACGTTCCGTAAGAGGCTCTATGGCTCGTTAGAGGAATTACAAAAGGATCTGGACGAATGGATGGTTTATTACAATAATGATCGAACTCATCAGGGCAAAATGTGCTGTGGCAGAACGCCACTTGAAACATTACTTGATGGAAAATCGATTTGGGCTGAGAAGAATTTAGCTCAAATCTAAACTGACAGTCACCGATTGAAAAACGGGTAACTGTCAGATCAAGTCTGAACTAGTACACTTAAAAAGCTTACTTGGTGAACTTCACTAAGTAAGCTTTTTCTACCATAACAATTAATATTAGAGGTAAAGAATCTAGTTATTCTTTGCCTTGTACATGCTCTACCGCTACTCTATTTCGCCAATTTTTTACTTACTGCGTTACAATGGCGATTATTAGTGAAAAGCCTATGCTCTTTTTTAGTGAATAACACTACACATCAGCTTTATAGCGCATTTAGCTATATAAAACCTAAAAAATATCTTCCCCTACACTAAAGGTTGCTCTTAAATTTTTTGGTTTTAAACCCAAGATAACAACACTGTATTTATATACATAAACAGGAAATTTAAACAATATTCAGGATCGTGGACATTTTGTCCAAGTTTATCCGCTGCTATATTAGCCAATGTTAAAACCCTTGAAATATTATTAACCTAGCGTATGGTTAAAAATCATTAAGAATATTATTGGACAAAATGTCGGTATAAACTTGGACATTTTGTCGGATAATAAATTGTTATGTTTTCATCCACATCCGAGACCTTATCGAACTAGCAGAATTTCTGGAATTTTCTTTGAAACAAAGTGACATCAGAACAATTAATTATCAGCTTTGGTTAGTGCTGATACTTACCAGTTTTATCCCCTTAATTTACTCTACAACACGGATTCATTTTTTGGGAACTCTCCCAAGCCCTTGGACATTTAGTATTGCAGCACAAGTTGCTTGGTTAAATGTAGGGTATGAGGTGATTAATGAAGCATTATTAATTCCACTTGCTTTTATCCTTGGCAATGTTGTAACTGATGAGCAAAGGTTTCGCGAACGAGCAAGTATTTCCCTAAGTATTATCATTGCTAGTTATCTAATTGTAACTGTATTGGTGTTGTTGTTTGCCTCATCTTTGGTCAAGGCAATGCAACAGCAAACAGAGTTATTTGTTAACACAGTTCATTATATCCGACTGGAATCCATCGCTATCTTTTTGTCTAGTATCTACTCATTTTTATCATTGGTTCTGGTCTTAAAAAATGAAAAGAAGGCACTTTATAAATTGTTGGTAGTACAAATGATATTGACAGTATTATGTGACAGTGTGTTTGTTAGTCAGTTGCCTGTTTCTTTTGAACTCGGTGTAGATGGCGTTGCAATTAGCAATACTGTTGTTAACTCAATCCTTGCAGCTGTCGCTATTACTTACCTTACAAACTCAGGAGTTAATTTCAAATTTGAACGAAGTATGTGGAGCCAGACGCAATGGTTGAAAGAATGGTTGGCAATTGGTTGGAAGTCTGGCCTTGAGTCGTTTGTTCGCAACGCAGCATTTATAGTCATGGTCTTGCAATTGATTAATCAAGTGCAACAAGCTGGAACATTTTGGCTGACTAATCAGTTTATCTGGGGGTGGTTACTACTTCCTGTGCTAGCTCTCGGGCAACTAGTAAAGCAAGATGCTGCAACAAACAAAGGGCTATCAACTATTCGGGTTAATAGCTATTTATGGATAACAGTAGGAATAACCGTTATTTGGGCTACTTCAGTACCAGTCTGGGATGGTTTTATATCAAATATCATGGGGATTGCTGAACCTTCTAAAATTATAGAGCTAGTATGGCTGTTACTCGGCTTTTACGTTGTGTTCAGCTTTAATAATGTCATAGATAGCTATTTTTACGGAATTGGGCGCACAGATCTCATGCTTTATCAATCCTTGATCGTCAATAGCATTTTTTATGGCGGCGCATTTATATGCTATCAAGTAGGTGTATTTGTACCAACACTTGAAACTATCGCTATGATATTCGGGTTAGGGATAACAGTAGACGCGATCATTACTTGGGGTCTGTATCGTATGCTTAGAAATAAATTAGACTTAACGCAAGACCCGTTGATTGCGGGCAGTGATGTTTAAAATAGACCGCCAGTAGGCAAAAACATAACAAGTTGCTCAAAAGGACAAAAAACTGTTGGCTCGCCTCACTTCGTTCGTTATTGTAGCCAAACAGTTTTTTGCCGTTTAGCAAAGCTACATGGACTCCCCTTTGTCAAGCACAAGCAGTCTCTGAAAACAAGAAAGTCTGACAGCAGCTCTACATTCGGCGTTTATTAGCATACTGCCGTAACAGCTTGTGCTATCGCCCTGATGATTTGCGCTTGAGCATGGCCTCATTCGTTAGACAGCGTCTTCTCTTTCAAGAAATGCGCTTCCCGGCTAAACAGGCTTTCATGCTCTCGGTCTGACCGTGTTATCGTCAATCGCTCATGCTAAGACGCGGTGGGGTTAACCGTTAGGGTTACCTTTACAACGTCAATCTTTTCTATTTTACATAATCTATTTGGTATTCGTTTTTACTTCGCAGCAATGCCCATATCAACCGTGCATTCTTGGCCGCAAGCGCGACGGTTGCTCGTTTAAACCCTCGTCGCTCAATCAGCTCTTTCACCCATAAGCTCGTTCTGTCTGTTTTATGTTTGCAGTTGGCAATAACGGCTCGTGCACCATGAATGAGTGAGGTGCGAATGTGTTTTTCGCCACGTTTAGATATTCGGCCAAGCTTCACTTGCCCACCTGTCGTGTATTGCCTAGGTACGAGCCCTATCCACGCACTAAAGGCACGACTGGTATCAAAATCTTTTGCGTCACTCACCGTCGCAACAACCGCCGTTGCCGTGATTTCGCCAACGCCAGGTATACTCATCAAGCGTTTTGCCGCGTTCATTTGGTTCGCGAGTTGGTAGAGCTTTCGGTCATGTTTAAGAATTTGCTGGTTTAATGCTTTAATGTCTTGCCATAATTCATCAAGCAGCTCTCTAGCAAGCAGCGGTAGACCATTGTCAGCATCTGCTAAAATACCCGTGATGGCATGTTGTGCCGGATACCGCCCTTTGGGCATGACAATGCCAAACTCTGCGAGCAAACCTCGTAGGCGATTAATCAGTGCAGTTCTATCCTTGATAGCCCCTTGGCGAATACGGTGTAAGCACAATACAGCTTGCTGCTCTTCACTTTTGATGGTGACAAAGCGTGTTTTGGGACGGGTCACCGCCTCACAAATGGCTTCAGCGTCGTTGGCATCGTTCTTTTCATTTTGGCGATATGGAATGACGAACTTTGAAGCCATGATGCGTACTTCATGGCCAAGCTTAGTAAACTCTCTTGCCCAGTAATGTGCACCTGAGCAAGCTTCCATACCAATGATACACGCTGGCAACTTAGCAATTTCAGCTAACAGTTTGTTTCGCTTAACGGTTTTTCGTAATTGACACTTGTCATGACTATCGACACCGTGGATACTGAAAACAGATTTGGCTAAATCAATACCAATTGCTTTAATTAGTGACATATGGACTCTCCTCAATTGAAGCAAATAATCAACTTCACTATGGCACACTCGCTAGAGAAAGATGCCGAGCGGGGAGTCCATATCATTCGTTAGCTGTATTGAGATTGTTGTGATAAACCCATCATTCATTTGTTATGTAGTAGCAATAATCTACGCTGTTGTATTAAGGTTACTAAACTACATTGAGCATAAATCACAACCTTTAGGCTTAATGTATAAAATCCAATCTATCGTCGTTATATTGGTATGCGTATTTGTAGCGCTTCTAATGTGCTTAAATAGTAAGGCTGCAGTGTCATATTGGATTCAGCATTTTAGTTTCAGTTTTGTGGTTTCACTAATTTTATTTTTGGGTACAAAGCGCAGTAATACAGCTAACAAGGGCTTCAACGGGACAAATAAAGCTTAGCTCCCGTCGCTGCGCTCCTAAATTTTAGCTAAGCTAATTATTTGCCCGTTAAGCGGGCTACATGGACTCCCCTTTGTCAAGCACAAGCAGTCTCTGACAACAAGAAAGTCTGACAGCAGCTCTACATTCGGCGTTTATTAGCATACTGCCGTAACAGCTTGTGCTATCGCCCTGATGATTTGCGCTTGAGCATGGCCTCATTCGTTAAACAGCGTCTTCTCTTTCAAGAAATGCGCTTCCCGACTAAACAGGCTTTTATGCTCTCGGTCTGACCGTGTTATCGTCAATCGCTCATGCTAAGACGCGGTGGGGTTAACCGTTAGGGTTACCTTTACAACGTCAATCTTTTCTATTTTACATAATCTATTTGGTATTCGTTTTTACTTCGCAGCAATGCCCATATCAACCGTGCATTCTTGGCCGCAAGCGCGACAGTTGCGCGTTTAAACCCTCGTCGCTCAATTAGGTCTTGTACCCATAAGCTCGTTCTGTCTGTTTTATGTTTGCAGTTGGCTATTACGGCTCGTGCACCGTGAATGAGTGAGGTGCGAATGTGTTTTTCGCCACGTTTAGATATTCGGCCAAGCTTCACTTGCCCACCTGTCGTGTATTGCCTAGGGACTAGCCCTATCCACGCACTAAAGGCGCGACTGGTATCAAAATCTTTTGCGTCACTCACCGTCGCAACAACCGCCGTTGCCGTGATTTCGCCTACGCCAGGTATACTCATCAAGCGTTTTGCTGCGTTCATTTGGTTCGCGAGTTGGTAGAGCCTTCTATCATGCTTGAGAATTTGTTGGTTTAACCCTTTTATTTCTGCCCATAATTCATCAAGCAGCTCTCTAGCAAGCAGCGGTAAGTTGTTCTCACCATCTTCTAAGATGCCACTAATGGCATGTTGTGCCGGATACCGCCCTTTGGGCATGACAATGCCAAACTCTGCGAGCAAACCTCGTAGGCGATTAATCAGTGCTGTTCTATCCTTGATAGCCCCTTGGCGAATACGGTGTAAGCACAATACAGCTTGTTGCTCTTCACTTTTGATGGTGACAAAGCGTGTTTTGGGACGGGTCACCGCCTCACAAATGGCTTCAGCGTCGTTGGCATCGTTCTTTTCATTTTGGCGATATGGAATGACGAACTTTGAAGCCATGATGCGTACTTCATGGCCAAGCTTAGTAAACTCTCTTGCCCAGTAATGTGCACCTGAGCAAGCTTCCATACCAATGATACACGCTGGCAACTTAGCAATTTCAGCTAACAGTTTGTTTCGCTTAACGGTTTTTCGTAATTGACACTTGTCATGACTATCGACACCGTGGATACTGAAAACAGATTTGGCTAAATCGATGCCAATTGCTTTAATTAGTGACATATGGACTCTCCTCAATTGAAGCAAATAATCAACTTCACTATGGCACACTCGCTAGAGAAAGATGCCGAGCGGGGAGTCCATATCATTCGTTATATTTTACTAGTGATCGTCATAATGCCCACCAATGGCGAAAATATAAATACATTCATCATCAAATTTATAAATTAACCGGTCTTTTTGTGAAATGCGCTTTGACCACAGCCCCGATAAATTATGCTTTAAAGGTTCAGGCTTTCCCAAACCAGTACTTGGATCCGAGCGCATCATTTCTTTAAGTATTTTGCACAAAGCTTTATGTAGCTTTTTATCTTTTTCTCTTAGTTGCTCATAAACGAGCCAAGTTTTGCCCTCAAAGGTTAGCGATCTCATCTAATTGCTCTTGTGTTGGTGCATAACCTTTTTTGGCTGTGTGTGTATTCAGAGAATCGGCAATCTGCTGCATTAGGCTGCTGCTTTGTAGTACATGCAAAGTTTCTTGCTCTCGCTCCCAGTCATCAGCACTAATTACCACAAAGTCATCGCCAGCACGTCTTGTAACTTTTAAAGGTTCATGTTCGCTAACAGTTTGTTCAACGTATGATTTTAAGTTGTCTCTAAACTGGTTTACACTTATCGTATTCATTGGTAACTCACTTTAAGTACGGTAATGTCGTACATTTTAGTGCAAAAAATATAACAAGACAATCAAACGGGCGCGTAAAGCTTGGCTCGCGCTCGTACCTCGCTCAGTTTAGCCAAGCATTACCTGCCGCTTATTTCGGCGTGATGTTTTTGATAGATCCCGTAAATTATTATGCAAAGAAGAAATACGCTAAGAAGATACACCCAGGTAGTATTAGAGGTTATAAATCACTTGTTCTTACTTACCCAGATAGTCAAAATGCGTTAATCCTCCTTACTAACTCAAGCAGTACCCCTCGGTGGAAAATTGCAAAATCAATTACAAAAGTTTTAAGGCAGAATGCTGAGTGGTAATAGTACTTAACAAGTTGCTTAAAAGGACAAAACTGTTTGCTAGCCTCACTTCGTTCGGTATTGTAGCCAAAAGTTTTTGCAGTTTAGCAAAGCGTTAGTTGCTAAGGAAAGCTCATGAATTATCGAAAAATCTATTACTCAATTAGAGCGCTATCTGTTCTTTCATTTTTTGCTATAGCTTATGAGTACTGGGGTGCTGGGTTAATTAGCTTAGCTATACTATTAGCTCCATATGCCACTTTGTTCTTTCTGGCAAACGAAAATAAATATAGTAATTTGAAGTTAACGATAGCCCGTGCTGTATCTGCCGTTGTGACTTTCCTTTTAGTTCCTTTTATGTTGTTTGGAATAGAGGTAAGATGCACAAGCAGGAATTAGCTTAATGTTTGGAGTTATCGTCCAGTTATCATCGATAAGTGCCGTAGAACTTGTCATTTTATTTATTAGCAATGATGAAAGTAGTACCTAACAAGAGATAATGTCATCAATAGCTAACGCTTGGCTCTGTTCTGCTTCGCTACAAGTTTTAACCAAACGTTATCAGGTCTATTTACATGCCGGATTCGCATTGTTCTAAGCGATTACACCTGGAATTTCTTTGCCAAAGCCAATGTCGACGCCACATGCCTTTGCTGCGGTATAAAGTACATCGTGATGATCATAACCAATTCCTGCGTCCGTGACTACGCCACGGTTAATTCTGGTGCCACCACCGGCGATGGTGTAGGCCACAGGACTTGCCGAATGGGTATCAGCGTGGCCCATGTCAGTGGTTTCCACTACAACTGTGCTCTCCAAAATACCTGCTGCTCTCAGCTTTTGAATTAAATACGCGTTATAGCTCGCCATATGGCTACGCATTTCCGTGTAATACGGGTAATTCACTTTTCCCCCGCCGCCGCCATGAATCGACTGATGATAGACACCTTGATAACTTAGCTCTGGAATTCTAAAGTCACATTGGCTATTGCCATAAGCCAAGGAAACTGAACGGGTTAAACCGCATTGTAATGCCGCAACTGCAATATCTGCTTGCAATCGAGCTTGCTGAGAGAAAGTCTCGTGAGTTAGTGTAAATTTGGTATTGTCAGGTGCAATACCACAACTCGAACCGCCAGATAATTCATCCAAACGACGCTGGGTATCGGCAATAGCATCTAAGTGATCATCCATTCTTTGTACTTCATAACCCGCTAATTTACTGCGAATGGCATTGGCCGCAGATACATGCGCGTTCATAATTGGCGTTTTTGCGCTGCTGCCTTGACTAGAGCCAAAGACTAAATCAAACACGGTAAATGGGTTGTCTTGAAATGGTATTCGATTCTTATCGTCTTTCGTCATGTAATTAGCACCGTTGCTATGCACACCCAAGTTGATGTAACGAAATGGCATATCAGGTCCTAGTGCATTCCCCATCATCACGTCGTAACTGTCGCTATTCCATTCCTTTGCCCAAATAATGGGCATCCGACCATGGCCAGCATTACCATGTGCCATGTTCACTAAAAAGTTACACTCGTTTTTTACCGAATCGTACCCCTGAGACATCGCCCCCATCACCATATCGTCGCCCGCTCCTGTTGGATTCCAGAGATTGGCAATCGCGCCGCCCGGCGTGAAAATGCTGATGGTTTTATTCGGTAAGCCAAACTCTTGAGCGTCGGTATGTCGTTGAAACAAGATACCAGCAACAAGTGGTGAAGTGCGAATCAAGGTGCTTGATATACCTGAGGCTGCAACCATTTTTAACAAGCTGCGACGTGATATAGCTAATTTATTTAACTGATCTTTATTCATCATAATTTCCTTTGCAGCTCAAATGATTACTCATCTCTTGACCAAGCTTTGCGATATCTAACTGATTTTAGATAACCAAAGTTTTCTAACATGGCTCTTGGGCTTTCGGTTGCCATCTTGTCTTTTAGCGTGTCGATTTCACATAAATAGCCTGCTTGTTCAGTTTCCGACAAGTTTGCATCCTCTGGATTATTCGGATCAATTTCATCATGTCCCACCCCCACGGCATAACGGAACATCTGTTGTGTTAAACAACTTTGCGCGGAATTTAATCCAGCTATGACATTCGCTAACCCTTGAGCGCCGTTGAACAGCTGCACAGCATCAAGGTCCGCATAGTTTTCAGGGGCATACAAGGCGCCCGAAGCGTCAATCTGGTTGCCTTTATTGTCATTGCTACGAACATTACCTACCGCGTCAAAATCTTCCATGCCGAAACCCAGTGGATTAATGTATTCAGCATGACAACTACTACAGGGGCTGTCTTCCGTTAACGCGTGATACTTATCGCGATTGGTGGTTGTTGGGTCTTGCAGAAACTCGGATAGCTCGGCAAGTTTCTCATCGCGCGCTTCAAACGTGCCCGCAGGTGGATCCGGCTGGTCTTGACACAACATACGGCGACGAACACGCACCGAGCGCAGTACAGGGTGAGATTCAGCAGGTTCTGCCCAGCGCGCCATAAACGCGCCGTTGGCTAAAATACCACCGCGGTCTGCTGTCTCAATTTTTTGCATTTCTTGTCCTGTTACGCCAGCAATACCATAGTGATTCGCAAGCGTTTCATTTAAGAAGGTGTAGTTAGCAGTGTAGAGCGAAGCAAAACTTTCATCTTGCTGCATCATGATCCAAGCAAACGTTTGATTTAGCTCTTCTTTCATATGAGGCACTAAATTTTGGTAGTTTGGATATAAGATTTCGTCTTTCGCAGCCACTTCTAAATCTGCTGTACCGAGCCAGCTACCAATAAAGTCGGCCAATACACCCTCTGCACTTGAAGCCAAGCGAGCGGCTTGTTCCATGATCTTATCTTCATCTCGCAGTTCATCATTGGCGGCCGCGGCTAGCAATTCATCATCGGGCGTGGAGCCTGTAAAGGTATAAGCTAAGAAGGTTGCCATTTCATATGACGTTAACTCAAACGCATCGTTATCCAACTCTGGATTATCAGGGTTGGCCTCACCTAATTCATGACGATAGATAAATTGTGGCGAAGATAATAAGCCCTCTAACGCCAACTGCATACCTGCGGCAATATCGCCACCATTGAATGTTCCTAAAGCAATGGATTCGTAGGTAGTTGCTTCATCCAATGTTAATGGACGTCTAAATACCTTAGGGGCAACATCAGTGATCAAAGCATTGGCACAGCTGCTATCAAGGGCTGCACACGACAGGATATTTGAGAAATTCTGATCCGCCGACCATTGTGCGAGTTCTTCTGCCACCAACAAATAGTTGTTATACGTGGTGGATAATACGCTTGCGTGAGTGTTGTTTGTAAAAAAACCTACTTGGCTGTCTGGTGACAGGCCATCGGCAACGTGATAATCGACCTTTAGCAAGTCTTCAACGGTATTTTGGTACTCACGTTGCGTCAGGATCTTAAGTTGTCTTGCACCATAAGCCACAGGCGTAACACCGACGTCACAGGTTAGTGTGGCTGGCCATAAAGTTTGAATAAACGCGACGATATCTTCAGCACATTGCTGATCACAAGACGCTGGATTGCTATAGGGCATAGTACGAACTATGACATCAATCATCGCATCGACATTTCGCTCAGTGTTCAACGCAGGGAAACTGCCTAAACCGCCCCCCTCTGAGCCATGACAACCAGCACAGTTGGCGTTGAATTGCTCCATCCCTCTGGCCACGGCATTGGTTTCAGTCACGGTTACTGTAACTGCTTCTGTTGGTAAAGAGGGTACACCTTGGTTAAGCGCAATCACTTTATAGTTAAATTCACCGGTATCAGGCAACCCTTCAGACATTAAGGTTGCACTGGCAGCAAGCTCAGCAACCGTGTGCCAATCACCACCTAGGGTTTGTCGCCTAACCAGATAAGCAGTTTCATTATTGCTGTTATCACGCCAATTTAGGTGCGCCTGACTGTCTGACGGTTCATATTGCACCACAAGACTGTCTGGTGCGATTGGCCTTTCTGCCTTATCAGTTTGCGCAAAATTATTCGCGCTCACCGAGGTAAACTGTAAATCGAAATAAACGGGAACTACTTCACCAATGCCTGATAGCCCTGCGACAACGCGCAAGGCTTCAATACCATACGCCATATCAAAACTATTGCTGTCTACGATAAGTGGTCGCAGCGTTGATACCTTGACTGTGCCAGCCCCAAGTTTAGCCACCAATAAGTCTAACGACATTGGTTGGCTTACCCCGTGAATCGTTAAATTACCGCTCACCGACTGCGTGGCAATATCGCCTGTTGGCATGGCAGAAATTTCAGATGTATTTATTTGCGTGGTGAAATAGGCAGTCGGTAAAAGCTCAGTGGCAAATAATAAATCGACGACTCGGCTGTTGCGAATATTAATGCCAGTTTCGATATTGTTTAAGTTGACCGCCAATACCACATTACCATCGGCATCTATACTGCCTGATAATGCTTCGCTGTTAACGTCATTATCACTAACATCGCTTCCTAAGAATTCGTTTACTTCTGCAGTGTGCAACTTTTTCACTGAAACATAGCGTAATGACGAAGTGTCGCTATTTAATGACCACATACCAGTGTCGGTCTGGTTGTCACTGTTGCCATCACCACCGCTACCTGAATCCGAGCTGACAACGCCATCACAAATATCGCCACTTAGCGTTAATTCAACTTCGCCTTCATAGCCATTTTTACTGGCGACAAAGCCAAGTCCTAGTCGCTCATTTGGGTTTAGAACTGAATTGGCATTTTGTTTGGTAATCGTACATCCCCTACTCGTACAATCGTAAGTTGCATTCCAACCATTGTTAATTGAAACACCTTCTGGCCAAGTAAGGTTGAGTGTCCAGTCGTTTTTGGCGACCTCGTCATTCTGAATGACAATTTCGGTTTTAAATCCGCTATTCCAATTATCTGGTATTGAAAATTCGCAGGTTGCCGCATATGCGCTTTGCGATAGCATTCCCATTCCCGCCAATAATAGAAGAGAAAACTGAGGCGACTTCAGTTTAGATGCACAGTTTGAGTTGCGGCCAAACAGGTGTTGAAGGTTAAGTAATCTCATTGTCTTATTCCTCCCCTGCTTGCACTTGCTCTTGTACGCTTGCTTGCGTATTGAATACTAAATTGAAGTTCACTGGCACCGCATAACTAATTGACGTTAAGTTTGCTAACGTTCGTAAGGTTTCAATGCCCGCTTCAAGTCCGAAGTCTGTTGAATCTAATAAGATAGGTTGACTGTTCTGAACTAAGATACGCGATGAAGACAACCGGCTTACTTGCACTTGCGTATCGATTTGGATATCAGCGCCATACAAATTTAAGGTCGCGCTAATGTCCATCAACTGTGTCGACCCTGCTGGTACTGCTTTAACCGCATCGTAATCTAACGGCAAGCTCACTTGAGCGAATGGGTAAGTATCAACTGCAAATAGGTGTTCGGTCATACGACTATCACGGGTATCTACCCCTGTATCGACACTACTTAAGTCAATTTGTAAGCTCGCTTCACCATCAATTGAAATAGCGCCAGATAAGCTGCGGAATGTATGCGTTTCAACCGTGTGTTCTTTTTTGGTAGAAACGAAATACAGCGATGAATTATTGCTATCCAACACATAAGGCAGATTTATTTGAGGCTCTGATACCGAAATTATTATCAGGTCAGCGCTTGAACTGACAGCGCCATCGTTAACCGTTAAGGTCACTGAATAATTGCCCTGCGCTTGATAAATGTGGGTAGGCTGAATATCTGTTGACGAATTGCCATCACCAAAACCCCAAAGATACGTTAATTCATCACCGTCAATATCTGCAGACTGGGCAGCATTGAAAGTAACACTTAATGGCCCTTCGCCAGAGGTGACTGAAGCGATTGCAACTGCTGTTGGTGCATTATTGATAGTACCGTCGAACGAGCATAGCCCGCCTAACGCTGGAATTGTCGGTGCAGTATCAGGAACTGGTTTTTCAGCGTTAAAACCAAAGTTAATGGATTGCCCTGCGGCAATGGTTGAATTGTACTGCTCGTTAACTACGGTGTATGGATTGTTACCGGTGTGATTGCCGTGCCAAACGCCGGTAATTTTGGTTGCATCTTCGAACTGCATTAGCACTTGCCAGCCGTCAATAGCTTGATTGGCGGTATTGCTAATATCAACTCGCGCTCTAAAACCAGAATTCCATTCTTGCTCAATGGTTAATTGACACTGCGCTGACTCTGGCTGCGGCTCTTCAACTGTGATGGTTAACTGTGACTCTAGTGCTTGTTCTAGCCCTTGCTCAATGCGGGTAGCAATAAACGTAACCGTATAATCACCAGCTGTATCAAACGTGTATTGTGTGTTTTGAGTATCAGCGATGGATTCGTCTTCAAGCTGCCAAACATAATCAACGTCACTCTCACCTGCCCCTACAACTTGTGACGTAAAATCAACGGTTAAAGGTGCTACGCCGGATAATGTTGAAGCGTCAATTTCAATCGAAAAAGGGGCATCGTTGTTGTCGCTATTGCCACCTGCACTGTCACACACTCCACCTAACGTAGGTTGTGAGACAATTGAACCATTGGGCTTTGTACCGTTAAAGCCGAACGATTTTGAATCACCAGAGTTGATCTTGGCATTCCAACCTTTATTGGTGAGTGTGTAAGGGTTACTGCCACTTAAATTAGCGTTCCATGCACTACCAATTGTTTCATTCTGGCTAAACGCTAGATCAACTTGCCAGCCGTTGATTACATCTGTGCTGTCGTTGGTGATAACCAATTTACCTTGGTATCCATTTGGCCATTGATTTACAACACTAAATTCACATTGCGCCGCTTGAGTTTGGTAAGCCCAAAACGGGGCTGTGATAAGCAAAAATATTTTGGATTTTCGCCAGCATTTTTGCCTGCTTTTTTGCCAGAGAGGTTGGGGACAGCTGCTCATACATATATCCTTATTATGACTATAATGTATTCAACTTAATCAAAGACTATAGTCAGGAATTGTGGAGAAATTATGAACAACATCTAAAATAAAAAAATTTATGGTCTAAGAAAATTACTATAAACACCCACGACTAATAAGAATTTTTCTGGCCAAACAAACTCGTAATCGATTTTTAAGTTAATCATTAATCGCTAGATTCAAATGACAATACATGAGTTTCTAAAATCATTTACCCACTAATAGCAGTTCCCTCTGTACTGCTTGCCCGACAGAGTGTTTATTTGCTTCGTAAAGTTTCTTGTAACACCTCAATTTATAGAAAAAAGCAAACAGTATTGCGAATAGTCAACTTTTAAAAAAACCATCATTATTAGTAATAATTTCAGCACTTTAAACCTACTAAGCCAATAAAGTGAGCGGAATGCAAAGGCTTCAAATTCGCCAAAGGGCGATGCTATCGCTAAAGAATGTTAGCCATTAATTGATGAAAATGGTTGGAGAGTTTGGGCTGTAGAACTGATTGAATAAAAAGAATTTATTGGGTTAGTCGGATTATGTTTTCCATTCGCTATATTGCCATGTACGCCATATGTTGAAATTATTTGGAGATTAGCGCGGCAACTATTGCGGCCTGATATTGCAACGAGCAACAAATATGAAGCCATTTGAATTAGAGAAAGTACAAAATGCTCTTAAGTTAGCTTTGAATCGACCAGATTTTCCTAGACACAAATAAGTTGTAAACTTTGCGTCCTAGGAGGATGAATGAGCGCTAAAAGATTTCCCGAAGAATTTAAGGTTCAGGCCGTTAAGCAAGTGACTGAAAAAGGTCACTCCGTTGCAAGCGTTGCAGAACGGTTAGATATCTCGACAAATAGTCTTTATATCTGGTTAAAACGCTATGGCAGTAACAGCGAACACTACCAAGAATTATCCGAGCAAGAAAAGCGTATTAAAGCGCTTGAGAAAGAACTAAAGCGTACTCAACAAGAACGTGATCTATTAAAGGAAGCCGCCGTGTACTTTGCGGGCGAGTCAAAGAAAAGTACACGTTCATAAAGTCTCGGCTCAACCAATACCCCATAAAGCTGATGTGCCAAGCGTTGCAAGTTCACCGCAGTGGCTTTCATGCTTGGTTGCAAAAGCCAGAATCCAAGCGAGCTAAGGATGACAAGCGCTTAACGGGTTTAATCAAACAGTCTTGGCTTGAAAGCGGCTGCGTTTACGGTTATCGCAAAATTCAAAGTGATATGTTGGATTTAGGTGAAGTTTGCTCAAAGAATAGAGTTCATCGATTAATGCAGTTATCAGGCATTCAAGCTCAAGTCGGCTATAAGAAGCGCAAAGGCAACTATGGCACTAAGCCTTCTGTGGTCGCAGATAACCAGTTAAAACGACAGTTTGATGTAGTACAGCCAAATCAAGCTTGGGTAACTGATATCACTTATATTGATACGCACGAAGGCTTTCTCTATTTAGCCGTAGTTATCGACTTGTTTTCTCGGCAAGTCGTTGGCTGGTCGATGCAATCGATGATGCATACTGATTTAGTCTTAAGTGCATTACTCGCTGCTGTATGGCGAAGAAAACCTAAGCAAACGGTTATTATACATTCCGATCAAGGCAGCCAATTTACAGGTTATGACTGGCAACGATTTGCTGCTGAGCATAATTTATCACTCAGTATGAGTCGTAGAGGTAACTGCCATGATAATGCTGTTGCTGAGAGCTTCTTTCAGTTGCTAAAACGTGAACGGATCAAGCGAAGAAAATACAAAAATAGAGAAAAAGCTAAGGAAGATATTTTCGATTACATCGAAATGTTTTATAACAGCAAACGTAAACATGGTTATCTAAATAATCAGTCTCCAACTGACTATGATAAAACCTATTTTATGAATCAAGAAAACGTCTAGGGTAGTCTGGTCGATTCACTTATCCAGAGGGTATTAGTATTTTTCTTTGTCTGATATGACAGGCATCAAACCTTTTACACTCAGAAAATTTGTTGAAATTCACAAAGAGTATTGCACTCAAATACCCAATACTCAGCTGTTTGGCATAAATAATTTTGGAACATTTAAAGGAAATGTTGCCGAAATGGTTAAGCATTATCAAAATAAATTGGAGCAAGAGAATAAAAACCAACCAGATTATAATTACTTCAGTAGCTTAGTCATCATATAACCATTGATTGTCATCCTTATGCTTTCATAACAACCCTATCAACTAGCTTACTTTAAGCGCCCGTTATTTGGGCTTTATAAATCACAAGGAGTCTTGGTGAAAATCCGCAAAGCTAATAGAAACGACATAGACATTGCTTGGGAAGTTAGAAAAGAATCAATACAAGCAGAGTGCGCAAATCATTATTCAGCCGAACTAATTTATTTATGGCTAAATGCCCACTACCTGAAAGTTTCGCAGCTGAATTGGAGAGCAACTTTTATGTAGCAACCCAAAATGAAGAAATCATAGGCTTAGGTGCTTTAAGCTACAAAGAAAAGAAGATTTACGCTGAACTAGTACACATGAGTCTTGTTTTTAAGCCTTGCTTAATATCGCGACCTCTATTTCAAATCATCATATCAATGCTTTTACATTAACTTATCGACAAAAAAAGCCCCTATACGGGGCTATAACAGGAGAACATTAGAATAAATCTAAAGTCGATTTAAGGTCACACACCAAAAGTATATAACCCCAAAATGCTGCTTACTCGATTAGTAATTAGCGCTTGCGCCGCCCCATAAGCGATGATCAAGTGCCGACATCAAACCGCGATCAATGTTAAAGCCATATTCGCGATCTTTAGCGACTAATACGGGGCCGTCTAAATCTACGTATTTTGCTTTTGAGGCCAATAAATACGCCGGAGCCATAGCGAGCGAACTGCCCACCATACAACCAACCATAATATCTAAACCAAGTGCTTGTGCTTCTTGCGCTAACGCGACAGCTTCAGTTAAGCCACCTGTTTTATCTAGTTTGATATTGACCGCCTGATAACGAGCAGCTAAATAATCGAGATCTTTACGTGTATGGCAAGACTCATCGGCACATAACGCAACAGGCAGTTTAACGTTGATAAGTTCAACATCTTCACCTGTTGGCAAAGGCTGTTCTATAAGCACTACATTGCAATCAGCGAGCACTTTAGCGTTATCAACGAGCTGAGACATGCTCCAACCCTCATTAGCGTCAACAATAAACTGGCTGTTTGGCGACGCTTTGTATATTGCCTGCATTTTCTCCGCAATATCTTGATTATCCAACTTCACTTTTATCAGCGGTGGATGTTCAAGTGCTGCGGCAGCTTTTGCCATTGCCTCGGGAGTATCAATACTTAAAGTTTGCGCTGTAATGCATGAAGCAGGTTCGGTTAACGCCAAGAGTTGCGCAACCGATTTACCAGCTAGCTTGGCTTTTAAGTCCCAAAATGCACAATCAATGGCATTTTTTGCCGAGCCAGGCGACATAGCAGCTAAAATCAAGTCAATATCGACACCGCTTGCCAGACGATTTTGCACATAATCGAGTTGATTCGCGACACTCTCGATCGTTTCTTGGTAGCGGTTATAAGGCACAGACTCTGCGCGCCCTACTTTGCCATCTTGGATTAAGCTAACTTCAACAACTTTCGCTTCGGTTTTAGCACCTCTAGCAATGCGAAATACTTGTGCTAGCGGAAAATCAGTTTGTCGATATTCAAGTGATATTGCAGCAGTCATCATTAAAATTCCTGCGTTAAGCGCTCAACAATTGCATCACAACCATCGCGAACAGGGTCAACACACGGTAATGAAAGCTCATCACTGATTTGCTGACAAATAGCTCGCCCTTCTTCAACACTAACACTCGACGTGTTAACGGCAATACCAGCAACTTTAACGTTCGGATTAGTTAATTTTGCAGCTTGTAAATTAAGCGCAATGGTTTCTTGTAAACTTGGGAATGCTGTATGTGGCAAACCGCGCATATGATGGCGATTTAACGCATGACAAATCACCAAGGCGTCAGGTTGAGAGCCGTGTAATAACCCCATGCTCACGCCAGCAAACGCTGGATGTGAAAGCGAACCTTGGCCTTCAATGATATCCCAGTGTTGTTCATTATTGTCTGGTGACAACGACTCTGTAGCACCTGAGATGAAGTCAGAAATTACGCAATCAATTGCCACACCTTGGCCTGCGATAAGAATGCCGCACTGCCCTGTTGCGCGGAAGTCAACGTCCATGTTTTGATCTTTCATTGCCTTTTCAAGGCTTAGCGAGGTGTACATTTTACCCACTGAACAGTCAGTACCAATGGTTAACAAACGCTTACCTTTACGCGGAACTGCCGTGCCCGTTTTAAACTCACCATCTGGGTGGCGAATATCGAGTAGCTTAACCTTGTTTGCCGCCGCAGCTTGCGCTAGTTCTGGTACGTCGCTCATTTTTTCATGTAAACCACTAACGACATCCATACCAGCAGCAAGTGCTTCTAGAATATATGGATGCCATTTAGGATCTAAAACGCCACCACTATTGGCAAAGCCTAACACGAATGTTTTAGCACCTTTGGCAACGCCTTCGGCGATAGTAAGTTGCGGCAAGCCTGTAGTAACGGTACAACCTTCAACTTGCATTTCGCCAATACAAAGCTCAGGGCGAAAGTCGGCTACACCACGTGCCATTTTAATTGATAAGGCATCGGTCGCATCGCCAATAAAAAGTAAGTAAGGGCCGACAATTTGCATAACACATCCTTTAGCTGAGTATTAAATTTTCAAAGACTTAGATTCAGCTTAGAGGGTGACTTCAAATTTGAAAAATAGCGTGTGTTGTCATGACCATAACTTGAGGCTATACGCGAAAATCCCTCCCTTTGAATGATTTCTTGAACAATTTACAAGGTCGCAAAACTGTAAATGAAGCATACAACAAATACGCTTAACCGATTGTTATAAAAGTAAACAAATATTGCATACAAGCTAGTTGCAACACATAGATTAAACAGCAGTTGATGGAAGTTTCGGTGAATGAAAGTATGGCTGAAACTATGATTGAAACTGTGGAAAGAAGAAATAAAGCAACAAGGCGAATTTACGGTACAAACGCCTCGTTGCCGATATGAGGTAAGCGCAAAAGTCTAAATACTTTGGATCTGTTTATTTAAAAACTCCATAAAGTCATCCGCCGCCACGGAAAGTCGCCTGTTTTCTAAATGCAACATACTGACATTAAACGACAAGCGCGGCTCAAAAGATGCGTAAGCCACATCATCCATGGCGTTGCCGTAGGCTGTGTATTTATCTACAACACACACGCCAGCACCATTGGCAACCATGCGCGCAGCAATAAAGTATGTTTGCACTTTGATGGTGGATTGCAGCTTGATGTTTTCTTTCATCATTCGCGTCCAGAGCTGATCACCCAGCGGACCACTGTCGCTAATATCAATAAATGGTAAGTCTTTTAAATCAGTTAAGTTTAGCGATGTTGGCTCTGACGGAAACAGTGATTTGGGGTACATGACAACAAGCTCGGATTGATCACATACCGTTTCAACAACACCGGCCATCGCCGTTGGCGAAAATACCACAGCTATGTCACATTTGTGCTCGTAAAGTGACTGCATCACTTCATCGTTGTGAACTGTCTGCACTTGAAAATTCACTTTTGGGTGTGCTTGCTGGAAATTAGCTATCGCGACTGGTAACACGTCAAACCCTAAGGCTGGCGTTACTGCGATACTAATATTGCCATATTCTGACTTTTTAATGTTTTCAGCGGTATTGTTGATTGAACGCATCTGCTGATAAATTTTATCTGCTTCATCAAACAACATTTCCGCTTCATTGGTTGGAATTAATCGGCCTTTAACACGTTCAAATAACTGAAAGCCAAGCTGCATTTCAGCGTGCGCTAAAACCTTACTCACCGAAGGCTGAGAAACGTGCAATATTTTCGCGGCGTTTGTGATAGAACCAGTTGAATAAATGGCATGAAACACCTCAATATGTCTAAGTCTCATTTATTCTCCTCCACGAGTTGTGTTTTTCATCTTAGTTATTCTTGTTTTCTTGTTGTCTTTTACTTTGTATTTTTTGGGTGACTTTGCCTGAATGGCCAAAGTTTACACACTAGGCCGCAAACCCAATAACACATAAGGTCCAAAGCAGTGCTGCCGTAGCTGCAGCAAAGCTTGCAGGTACAATTTGCGATTTCACATGGTCCATTAAGTCACAGCCAGTGGTCATCGCGCTTAATATCGTGGTATCTGAAATTGGCGAACATTGGTCGCCGTAAATACTGCCGTTTAGCACGGTGGCGAAACAAATCATCATATATATTTCTGGGTTTGCCAGCATTTGGTGCTCGCCAATAGCCCACGCAAGCGGCATCGCCAGTGGAAACGCGATAGCATACGTTCCCCAACTTGTGCCCGTTGAAAAAGCGATCACCATGGTCATTAATTGTAAGGTAATAGGTAATGCCCAATAAGGAAGTTGCTCGCCTAACAATGAAACAAGATATAAACCACCACCAATTTCTTTGCTGATAAAGCCAATGATCACCGCCATCATTAAAATAACAGAGGCAAATACGACACTTTTTAAGCCCAGATTCAGCCCATCCATCACATTTTTAAGACTCATGCCTTTGGCAAGGGCAATACCTACCGCTAACATTAATGCCGCGCCAAATGCCCAATTCACTTTTGGCGAGCCCAGCAAGATAAAAGTGAAAACCGCAATACCAATTAACGTGATCAGCGGGAAAATAAATTCAAAATGGTGAGAGTGATAACCTTCCGGCACTACCCTGCTTTGCAATTCCTTCGCACTTAACGGCTGAGCATTAGGCGCATCTAATTGCCCTGTGGTATTCGCTCTGTGGTGCGCTTCGCGAATTCTTCGACCAGAAAAAGTCGTGATGTTTAAGCTTAATAACAAAGTGCCGATAACGGCTAAAATACCATAGAAACTAAAAGGAATACTGCTGAAAAAGAAATCGAGACGATCAGCTTCTGTTGCTAAAAACGCAACCCCAGGTACAAAAATAAGCGCCTGTACATAAGCTGGCCACGCATTGAATGCTAGTACAGCAGCAATGGGTGAAGCGGTTGAGTCAACGATATAACTCATTTCCTCATGGCTAACTTTTGCTCTATCCGCTAGCGGCCTAACTGTTGTACCGACTAAAACAGTGCTCATCGTGCCCCCTTGGAAGAACAAGACACCTAAGCACCAAGAGACTAATTTAGCTGATCGTTGCCCGCGCACGAACCTGCGTGTCATCATATCGGCAAAGGCTTGCGCAGCGCCAGTTTTCGCCCACACACCAAGTAAACCGCCCAGTAACCACAAATAAAGCAGTAATAGCGCAGCACTGCCTTCTTTGGCAAGCTGCGGAATTATCACGCTGTCAGTTATATCGTATTCACCAAGCATTAGCGCGCCAGTAACAATACCAGTAAACAACGCACTTAACGGCTCTTTAGTAATTAAACAAAGTGAAACAGTAATCAGCGCGGGCAACAACGACCAAACGCCAAAATGAAATGCTGGCTTAAGTTGTTTAATCGTCCCTTGTTCATCAATCACCCATTGCTGACTTAATGCCGGCTCGTTAACATTGTTGAGTGTTGCCTGATTAAGCGCTGACTCTTGATAGGGAACAACATCTTCAATAATGACTTCTTTACCGCGATAGATATAGGCATTATCACCATCATTGGTTTGGTAAACTTCATATACGAGCGACTGTTCGAGCCAAGTTTTAGGAACATACTGGCTGACATAAACCGCAGAAAATAAACCAAATATAACCACCAATAGCGCTAATTTGTTATAATTTTTCACATGCATTCTCGCTGATTTTAGCCGCAATGATGCATCTGCAATGCACCTGCGTTTTAGATGTTATTTTAACGGTAGCAATTATTTTCCCTGACGTGATGTAGCGAAACAAAGCCAACCTATAACTTTAGGTTATAGGTTAATGTTCAACAGTCAATTGTTAATTCAGCTAATTTTGACCAAGGTTAGAGTTAAGTGCAGTTAGCTAATGTACTTGCCTGCTTCAGTTGTAAAGAGCCGCAGCAAAAGAGCCTTAGCCAAAAAGCTTTAGCAACCGAAACAGTAACATTAGTTATTAGCAAGAATTCGTTACAACCTTAGCTAGCAATCATGATTAATTATCAGGTTTGCTATGCTAAAAATTCATATTCGTTAGCCGATAATCGTATGACGGCTAACTAAATATTAAACAAATCAATTAATAAAGAAGCCAATTGCCATGTACAAATTTGTGACTTCAACAGTACTATCATTATTCGCAGCAAGCAGTTTCGCTTGCCAATCTGACAACATTCAGTTGCTTAACAACTTTTCAAATGCAACGTCTGCATCATTAATGCAGAATTGTGAAATCGACGAAAGCAACAACCAAATTAACGTCAAACTACTGCCTGAAAACAAACCGATTAATAATAGCCCTTGGTACGCTTTTCAACTTGTCAGCAAAGAGCCAAGAGCGGTAACACTGACCTTAACCGTTAACGATGGTGATCATCGTTACCTACCAAAAATCAGTAGAGATGGCAAAAACTGGCAACAAGTCGACTACAAAATTGTTGAAGACAAAATGCACGTTGAGCTAGCCATTGATACAAAAACTACGTGGATTGCCGGACAAGAGCTGATCACCAATAAAGACTACATTGACTGGGGTAAGAAGCTAAGCGAGTTTGAATTTATTGATCACAATGTGATTGGTAGCTCAGTAAACGGTAAACCAATTTACCAAGTCATCACCAATCAACCGAACGTAAAACAATGGTTAGTTGTGCTTGGTCGCCAACACCCACCTGAAGTAACTGGCGCCATTGCACTATTCCCGTTTGTCGACACGCTGTTAGGTAATAGCGAATTAGCACGCTATTTTCGTCAAAACTACAATATCGTTGTTGTGCCAAACATGAACCCAGATGGTGTAGAACTTGGTTACTGGCGTCATAACGCTAACGGTGTTGATTTAAACCGTGACTGGAATAAATTCAAGCAACCAGAAGTTATTGCAGTTGATAAGTTGCTAACCGACTTAGTAGCGAAAGGTCATAAAATTTCAATGGCGGTTGATTTCCACTCAACCCACAAAGACATTTTTTACACCATGCCAAATGACTATGGCGTACAACAACGCTACTTAGTTAATAACTGGTTGAACAAACTTGATAAACAGTATCCAGAGTTTAACGTTATCCAAAAGCCAGGTAACAACCCACAAATGGGTGTATTTAAACAGTATGTTGCTGACAAGTTCGATGTTCACGCTATCACTTACGAGATGGGCGATAACACCGATCGTAAATTTATTCACAAACTGGCCAAAGATGCAGCAAACACCTTAATGCAAACGATGCTTAAGGATAACGACCAGCTACGTTAATTGATGCTGAATGAAATGAAGCTATAGTGATTACTGCAATGGTAATTATTAAAGCTATAGCACAATTAACTTATCTCAGCGGCGTCAGATGAAAAAATCTCGTTTGATGCCGCACAACACCTACGAATCAAACATCAGCGAAAACGATATACTACAACGATAAGCTACAAAAAATGGCAAAACGTAACTTCAAAAAGCTAACCAGTGCTATGGCATTAGCACTAGCGGCAATCACATCAGGCTGTTCGAACCAAGTATCACCGAAAGTCGATACCCTAATTATTAATGGCGAGGTTTACTTAGGTGATGGCAGCGGCGCGCAATCACTTGATATTGGTATCTGTCAGCAAGTTATCTGTGCTTTATCGCCAAGTGGTCGTCAGCAATATCAGGCAGCACGCATAATTGACGCGAATGGTCATGTTGTTAGCCCTGGTTTTATTGACCCTCATACACATACGCTCGCCGAACTCGAAAGCCAAGACAAAAACGCCAATGTCAACTACCTAATGCAAGGGGTAACGACTGTCGTTAATGGCAATGATGGTGGCAGCCCAATTGATATTGCTAAAACAGCAAAAGCATTGGAGGCAAACGGTATAGGCACGAATGTCGCTTTTTTCATAGGCCACAATAGTGTTCGCACTGCCGTTATGGGTCGCGAAAATCGTTATTCTTCAGACCAAGAAATTGCGCAAATGGTCGGCATTGTCGACAAAGCAATGCAAGATGGCGCTCTTGGCTTGTCGTCAGGTTTATATTACGTTCCTGGCAGCTATGCAAAAACCGAAGAAGTGATTGCTTTAGCTAAAGCAGCCTCTGCCTATGGCGGCATTTATGACACTCACTTAAGAGATGAAAGCACCTTTAACATTGGCTTTGCGAATGCGGTTGATGAAGCTATTAATATCGCCAAAGCTGCCGATATTCACTTGCACATTGCCCATATCAAAGCCTTGGGCGTAGATGTTTGGGGCGAAAGTACCCCCGTTATCAAGCAAATTGAACAGGCTCAGCAGCAAGGTGTCAGCATTAGTGCAGACCAATACCCTTGGCTAGCGTCAGGTACAAATATTCGCAGTGCAATTATGCCTAAGTGGGCGTTAGCGGGTAATCAAATTGCCTTCTTTCATCGCTTAAAAGATAAAGAGTTATTACCGCGTATTCGCAAAGAAATTGCCGAAAATATTCGTCGTCGTGGTGGTGCCAATGCCCTACTTATCACAGAGTTTCACAGTAGACCTAATTTAGTAGGTAAAACGCTCGAAGAAATTGCTACCGAAAAAGGTAAAACACCTGTTGACACCGCCATTGATTTGGTGCAACTTGGCCGCATTCGAGTAGCATCATTTAACATGTCGCCAAACGATTTGAATAAATTTGTAGTTCAACCATGGGTTGTTACCTCTTCTGATGGCACCAATGGTCACCCGAGAAAATATGGTAGTTTTCCTAAAAAGTATCAAGATATGGTGATTGATAAAAAACTGTTATCGATTGAAGACTTTATTATCAAAAGCGCAAGTCAAACCGCAGACATTTTAGGACTACAAGATCGTGGTAAGTTAAAAAAAGGCTTAACGGCAGATATTATTGTCTGGGACGCGAATACGTTCAAAAGCAATGCAACTTTCCAAAAATGGAATGTTTTAGCCTCTGGCGTTGATACGGTATTAGTCAATGGGCAAGTTGTCGTGGAAAATGGTGAATACAACCAAAAACTAGCAGGTCAATACGTTAGAAAATCGGCAAATTGATATACGTGTTGTTATGCATTATTGGGCTTTAGGCTGACGCATTAGCAAGACTTAGTGAACGAAATAAAAAAAGGCAGGCTATCGTATTTGATAACCTGCCTTTTTATTGGGAGTCTAAATATAAATTCACGTAGCCAGTAAATGTCTTATTCAGCGAGCAATTTCAGCGTGCATTGCTTTAAATAGCTTAAAATTCTAGCGACTAGTTATAGCCCAACACATATTCCTGTGCTTGTCCGCCAAGAAACTGTACTTGATACTTGCGTGTTAAATCTTGTTTAACGACTTTAGACTTAGCAGACACTACCTTAGGTAGTTGCTGTAAAGTTTCATTAATTTGATTAACAATAGTTTCTACACCAGTGTTGTTGGTTGACGGTTGTTGTTGAGCCATGATATTTCCTGCCGTATGCGCTTAGTTCAAGTGTAATATGCAATAAATCTGCAACATTTAAAATGCACATAAATTAGCCAAACCATAACGTAAAGTTATGGCTACAAATTTAATTACACTGATTTACGCTAAAGATTGACAACCCGTTATCCAAATAGATTTATAGTACTCAGCTAAATAACGAACTTACCCTGCAATTGTGTTAAAGTACGGCAATATATAAAAAGCCGATGCCCAACCGCGAATTCTTTCGCTAAATCAAAACACTACGGCTAATAACTAAACAAAAACGATATTAACTATATGAATAACCAGCCGACCATTCGTATATTGAGTTATCAACCTAAGTATTTCAACTCTATAATTTTAAAAGCTTTAAAAAAAAATATGTCTAATACTGAATATCACGACGCCCCTAAGTGTTCTACTAAGATTCCATCCGAACTGATTGAAGAATTGAAAAACATTCCAAATAATCAATATGAAGAGCTTAAAAAAAAATGGAAATATCCAAGCCTTCCTTTGCTCAACTAATAAAAGTTTTAAATGGCGAAATCAAAAGTTTAGACCCTTTTATTTTATTAGATATTAGACTTTTTGCGCTTAGGTTCTATTCAAAAGAAAAATTTGACCAACTTTCTATTAATTCTCATGTTGATTCATCAGTTGATCTTTATGAATTCTCTCCATTTAAAAACGGTCAAAACTTGATAAAACACGGAATCTCTTTTAAGCAAACATTAAAGTGCGAAGATTTTGGCTGTTTAGCTGTTGATTATCATGACCCCAAGCAAGACGAAAAACGCAGTATTATTTTTTCAGTATATAGTTCTAAACATCATAACTCTATTTTGCCTCTTGGCGTGGATTTTCACGAATCAGATCCCAAAATATGTATGACAATTGCAACAAATAGGCTTAACAAAATTAGATTCATATCATCACGATTATTTAAAATAGACGATTGTAGAAAACATTTGAAATCAACCTTTCGCGATATCCATGCAGAGAATAAAGATGCTCGGGAAAAATTTATTAATAGTTGTAATTCCATTTTAGATAAAGCAATAGAAATTACCCGTCAAGATGACGGCTCATCTACTTGAGATTCTATTAATGACTCCCATAGTTTATAAGCCCTCTAACTGCCCCTATAACTTTTACAAAGGATAAATATATTACGGTTAAAAATGTTACATTAACTAACGTTTTAATCCATATACTATTGCATTATATGAATAGAAAAGAGCAAAACAAACCTAAAAGTTACACCGAGCAACAGCCGACCATTCTTTGGCACGACTACGAAACATGGGGCGTTAGCCCAAAATATGACAAACCTTCGCAATTTGCGGCAATACGCACCGATTTAGACCTTAACATTATCGGTGAACCAGAAGTATTCTATTGCCAGCCACCTGCTGATTATTTACCAAACCCAGAAGCTGCTTTAGTCACCGGAATTACGCCGCAAAAAGCGATGTCTGAGGGGCTACCTGAAGCGGAATTCGCTGATCGCATTCACGCCCTATTCTCAGCACCTAATACTTGTGTGGCTGGCTATAACAATATTCGTTTTGATGACGAAGTTACCCGCTATCTGCTCTATCGTAATTTTTACGACCCATACGCTCGTGAGTGGCAAAACGGTAATAGCCGCTGGGATATCATTGATATGGTTCGCGCTTGTTATGCATTGCGTCCAGAGGGTATTGAATGGCCCAAAGTCACAGACGGAGAAACAGGTGAAGAACGCATCAGCTTTCGTTTAGAACTATTAACCGCCGCTAATGGTATCAGTCATGAAGCAGCGCATGATGCAATGAGCGATGTATACGCCACAATTGCCATGGCCAAACTTATTAAAGAAAAACAGCCTAAGCTCTACCACTTTTTGTTTGGTCTGCGTAATAAAAAACAAGTGGCCGAGCTGATTGATGTGTATAACATGACCCCAGTTGTACACACCTCAAGCAAGATTTCATCACAGCACGGTTGCACCAGCTGGTTTGCCCCATTAGCTTACCACCCAACCAATAAAAATGCGGTTATTGCAATAGATTTAGCGCGTGATCCACAGCCACTATTTGACTTAAGTGCTCAGCAGATCAAAGAAAGACTGTATACACGCTATAGTGATTTAGCTGAGGACGAACTGCCGATCCCGCTTAAACTGATTCATATCAACAAATGTCCTGTGATAGCGCCAGCGAAAACACTCTTGCCGGAAAATGCAGCTCGATTAGCCATACCACGCGAGAAGTGCTTAGCGAACCTAGCCAAGCTAAAAGAGCACCGCGAGATAATAGATAAGCTTAATGATGTTTTTGCGCCCGACTATGATGAAAGTGAACAAATAGATGCGGAACACGCGTTATATGGCGGTGCTTTTTTCTCTGAAGCCGATAAAGCGCAGATGGCAGTTTTACATGGCCTCACACCTGAGCAATTGGCTCAGCATCAATTTGAATTTCAAGATGAGCGTTTGCCCGTTATGCTGTTTCGCTATCGCGCGAGAAACTACCCATACACCTTATCTGCCGAAGAAAAGCAAAAATGGCAGCAATACTGCCAAGACAAAATTCAATTTGGTGGTAAAGGCATACTCAGTGCCGATGAATTTATGATCCGGTTAGAAAACTTAGTACATGAGCACGAAGACAACGCTGGAAAGATGTCAGTTTTAAAAGCACTTTATCAATATTTACAGCAGTAAGTTTGGCAATTGAAAGCGAGATTCAAGCTTTCAATTACCACTAAAGTGATAGCTGAGTGTTCTAGGATTTCACTCAGCTATTTTTACGCTACCTAAGCTATTATTCTACTTGCTTAATTTTACCTTTTTCAGCAAGTAGACTTTCAATAGTATGCCTTTTTACGGCGTTAAAACATCGTTACTTTTTATAACGCGATATCAAACTCGATGTATCCCAACGATTACCGCCACCCGTTTGAATTTCTTGATAAAAACCATCAACCATTTCGGTCATTGGCAATTGTGTGCCATTTTTCTTTGCTTCAGCAAAAGCGATGGATAAATCTTTACGCATCCAATCAACCGCAAAGCCAAAATCGTATTCACCCGCAAACATCGTTTTATAGCGATTTTCCATTTGCCATGAACCTGCGGCTCCTTTTGAAATTGTCTCAACCAGCAAGTCTGGATCTAAGCCAGCATTTTCAGCAAAAGTAAAGGCTTCAGCAAGCCCCTGAACAACACCAGCGATACAAATTTGATTAACCATTTTCGCCAGTTGACCACTTCCTACTTCACCCATTAATTGCGTGAACCGCGAGTATGCAGCCATAACAGGCTTCGCTGTTTGATAAGTTGCCTGATCGCCCCCTAACATCACAGTCAACACACCATTGTCTGCGCCAGCTTGACCACCTGAGACAGGTGCATCCAAAAAGCCTACATTTTGGGTTTTTGCATGCTGTGCTAATTCTCGCGCTAGCTCTGCGGATGCGGTTGTATGATCAACTAGAATTGAGCCCGCTGGCATGCCAGCCAAAGCACCATCATCACCTAAACAAACTGAGCGAACATCATCATCGTTTCCAACACACGTAAACACAATGTCACAGCCAGTTGCTGTTTGTTTAGGCGTCGTAAAGCATGCTCCGCCAAATTCCTCAACCCACTGCTCAGCTTTTGAATGGGTGCGGTTGTATACATTTACTTGATGGCCTGCTTTTGCTAAGTGGCCAGCCATCGGATACCCCATAACCCCTAAGCCAATAAATGCTACATTTGCCATGCTCTCTCCTAACTAAAAATCATCAAACGAATAGCAAACGTAATTATCGATAATTACGTTTGCTTTGTCAGTGTTATATCAACCAGTATATTACTGAAAATTAAGCTGTATTAGTATCAATCTATTCAATAAATACGGGTGAACTCAAAGGGTGCAACTCACCACAAATAAATTTATTTTTATAACAATATAAAGTGAACTTTATCTTTTATATTACGTAAGCTTATATTGCGTGCAACTTAATTATGCACAACAATATTAACAAGTTACTACTTTCAAAAAGGAAATAATATGTCGTCTTCTGTATATGACTACAACGCCCAAGACTATCGTGGTGAAAACGTATCGCTTAAAGAATACGAAGGTAAGGTTCTACTGATTGTAAACACGGCAAGTGCTTGTGGATTCACGCCACAGTATGAAGGTTTACAAGCACTTTACGAAAAATATAAAGATCAGGGTCTAGAAATTCTGGCATTCCCTTGTAATCAATTTAAAGAGCAAGAAAAAGGCAGTAACGAAGAGATAAAATCATTCTGCGATTTACACTTTAATATTCAGTTTCCTTTGTTTGCCAAAATTGATGTTAATGGCGACAACGCCCACCCACTTTACAAGCACTTAAAACAAGCAGCTCCCGGTATTTTAGGTAGCCAAGGTATCAAGTGGAATTTCACTAAATTCTTAGTTGGCCGCGATGGCAAAGTCATTCAGCGTTATTCAACAATGACTAAGCCTAAAGCGATAGAGCCAGCGATTAAGGCCTTACTGTAGCTAATACCAATTTCAATAAAAACTTGATCATTCTGGCTGGTTAAAACGCTCATCAACTGCGTTGTTATTTTTGAAATTAGAACAACTAATTACCCAAAATTAACGCCTTGCCTACATGGATGTAGGTACTTAGGGTTTACTGGGAGCATAAAACCTGTGTTTATGAACCTTTTTCCTACGCCATAATTGACCAACTCATTAATTCAATTGGTATAAAAAACGAAAAAAGTAATGAGTGACAACTTAAAACTAGAAAAACAGCTTTGCTTTCGGCTGTACAGCTTAAATAAAACCATTACTAAGCTGTACAACCCATTGCTTAAGGCATTGGGGCTTACCTATCCACAATATTTAGTTATGTTGGTAATGTGGCAAGCCAAGCAAAGTGTGCCTATTAAAACCCTTTGTCAGCAACTAGAACTAGACACGGGAACTTTGTCGCCCTTGTTAAAGCGAATGGAACAAGCCAACCTGCTTGTTAGAACGCGAAGTGAACAAGATGAGCGCTCCGTGCACATTAACCTCACCAAGCAAGGGAGGCAGTTAAAACAACAAGCAGCGCAAATACCAGAAACTATGTTTTCACTAACTGGCTTATCGATAGAAGAAGTGGTGAATTTGCAGCAAACGCTCGACAAGGTGTTAAACAACACAAAAGCACAGCTAGGTTAATACTTGCAATAAATGCGTATAACACTTAGCTGTGCTTTTATATGTTTCGTTCGCCAATAGCAATCAAAAGCTAAACCAGTAGAACTAAGCCAGTAACGCTAAGCAGCAAAAAGTGTATCGTGAAGTTGTTCAACAACCGTATTTGCATCTTGCCCTGGTATTAAAAAGCATAAGTTGTTTGAACTTGCACCGTGACAAATCATACGAATATTAAAGTCGTTAATTTTGTCAAACACACTGCTACCTAGTCCTTTAGTTGCATGAAGGTTATTACCAATTACCGCAACAAGTGACAAGCCGTGCTCAACCGACACTTCACAAAGTTGCTCAAGTTCCGCTAACACCGAATTGTTAATCAGCGACTGTGTGCTGCCCGTTGGATTATCAAATGTCAATGCAACACTGATCTCACTGGTTGTAATCAAATCAACACTGAGCTCATGCTTGGCTAAAATTGCAAACACCTTAGCCAAGAAACCACTGGCATGTAACATCGCAGGGCTTTTCACCGTCACTAAGGTTTGTTCACGACGCAGCGCAATAGAGCGATATGTTGGTGATGAAGAAACGCTTTGCTGAATAAAAGTACCACCTTGTTCTGGCTCTTTGCTCGACCCGACAAATACCGGAATATTTTGTCGCATAGCAGGAATAAGCGTTGCTGGGTGCAAAATTTTAGCACCAAAGGTAGCCATTTCGGCCGCCTCACCAAAGCTGATTTCAGGAATAGCGCGAGCCTGATCAGTAATGCGTGGGTCCGTTGTAAAAATCCCGACCACGTCAGTCCAAATACTGAGATTGGTGGCATCAAGCGCTTCTGCAATTAATGCTGCACTGTAATCAGAGCCGCCACGGCCAAGCGTCGTGGTGTGCCCTAACCCATCTTGACCAATAAACCCTTGCGTAACAATCACACTGTCTTTTGTGAGTGGCGCTAAATGCTCAATAGCTTTTGTTTTAAGCGCTTCAATATCTACTACAGCTTGCCCATACAAACTGTTGGTTTTCATGACTTGGCGAATATCAAAACATTTGGCGTTAACACCAAGCTCATTAAGCACTTGAGTAAATAACGCAGAACTAAGCTGCTCACCAAAAGACAAAATCTCATCAGCATTTTTCACACTGTGCTGTTGCGCCTGAATTTCTGCTATTTCACCAAGCTGCGAGAGCTTTTCATCAACAAAATCACCAAGGTTATGATCGCCCGTAAAAGCTTCAATAATATTGAGTTGAATTTCACGAATGCTCGCGATAATTTCATTGCGCTCTGCCGCAGGTACACTCTCCTGCCCTAAACGCACTAAATGATTGGTAACACCTGCGCTCGCCGACACCACAACAACACGATTGGCGAGATCATTTTTAATAATCGTTGCACAGCGCTCCATCGCTTGATGGTTAGCAACACTAGTTCCACCAAATTTAGCAACAGTAAAGTTAGACATAAATCCCCCAATCACTAGCCCAGTCGCTAGATTCAATTGTACTTTCAAGGGTGCTTGGCAAACACGCCGCAAGTTGATTGTGGATTTTGGTGATAATGTTCATTAAAGGGTCTCCCTATATAGCAAAAAACTACTTACAACAAAGGAAGAGCACGGCTGAGGATATTCTGAAGCCCAAAAGCAAGACATTTTCAGCCAGAAGCTCTCCACCTATTTAACGATTACCTCGTTACTGGTGACAGCCTTAGGGATTCAACCCTAATGACCGAATTTAGTTTGTCACTCAAACTAAATCCTCGGCGATAGTCCCCCTCATTAACGTATAACGGGCAGTGACCCTAACGCTAGTTACCTGGCTATCGCTCCTCTTCTGGTGTTAGCGAGTATTTATCTTGTAAAAATTTAAAGTAAAAACTCAATAACGCCCTCATTAAACATTAATTATTCGTTGTGATCAATAGGCATTTAGATGTCCAAACAATTGTTTGTAATATCTGATGCTAATTGCGTTGTAGATTTTCTATCTCGTATTTCATTAAAGAGAAGTGAGAAAAGGAAATCACTTTGATAGGTTGAATTAAAAGAAGTGCTTAGATAAATCATTTAAGCAAATCGTTGAACGTAACTGCCAAAGGCAACTATTCGCAGGAAGTAACTATAGTGTGAGCTGCTATGGCCTCGATACTTGCCCAGAAAAATGAACAAGTTGTGATAGCAAACAGGACAAATACGTATATTTACGCACCTTTTTGCTCACTATTAGAGCGAGCAGTAAAATCCTTCAAAAAAGCAGTTGCAAATCACATTAACTATCCTTAACATACGCCTCGCTTTCACAGAGATGCAATAAATCTCTGATAATGAACACTTCATTAGAAAGCGAAGTCGTTGGTAACCGACTCAAACTGTTACAATACTTGGCGCGGGATGGAGCAGCCTGGTAGCTCGTCGGGCTCATAACCCGAAGGTCGTCGGTTCAAATCCGGCTCCCGCAACCAACTCTTCGTTATAGATTCAGAAGTAAAACAATCTTGGCTCGTTTACTCAGTAAACCATTCGGACGCGGGATGGAGCAGCCTGGTAGCTCGTCGGGCTCATAACCCGAAGGTCGTCGGTTCAAATCCGGCTCCCGCAACCAACTCCTTGATTCCTAAACCTATATTACACCTACGCATCTATACGCCACAAAATGCTCAATTAATTTCCGCTAATATAGTTACTCCAATTAAAAAAGCACTTCGCGCAAACATTGTTTTTCAATCGCCCTTTCACAACTTAGTACTTTAATTTCCTTTTAACTTCAAAAACATCTACTGATATAGTTAGCCTTCAAAAATACGCTATGGCCTTTTAATTTTCCAATGGACTTTTTTCTCTTTAAAAAAATTATTGCAGTGGTAGTTATGCCACTCAATATATCTCTTCTGTTACTGATAATCGCCGCTTTGTTTTTTAAGCTAAAACCTAAACTGAGCAGAACATCTTTAATCGCGGGGGCGCTAATTCTTGGTATCTCTTCAATTACCCCAGTTGCAGATAAAACAATAGCGCCTTTTGAACAAACATTTGAAAGCTTTAGCCGCTCTATAAAACCAATTAGTTACATTGTTGTGCTTGGTTGTGGGCATGCGACAAATCATGCACTGCCTGCGACGTCACAACTAAAAGCCTGCTCTTTAAGGCGTTTAGTCGAAGGTATGCGAGTATTAAAGCTGCACCCTGAGGCGAAGTTAATTGTTTCAGGCTATGGACTTTACGACGAACAAACAAACGCCGAAACAGTGCAAAAAGCCGCTATCGCGTTAGGCGTACCAAACGCAAAAATTATCGTTGAACCTTACCCAAAAGATACTCGTGAAGAAGCACAATTAATTGCGCCACGAGTAAAAGGAAAAACAACAGTTTTAGTTACCGACGCTTATCACCTGCCAAGAGCAATGAAGTATTTTGAGTTAGAAGGAGTTAAGCCAATACCTGCGCCTGCTGGCTACTACGCTATCAACCCAGATCAGGACTTTGTTTGGCCTCATTTAGTGCCTAGTGCCAAAAACCTTCAAACCTCAAGCATTGTTTGGTATGAAACCATGGGGCGTATTTGGCAGTGGCTTGCTTACTAGCAAGCTATAACCACTAACCTTCTTTTAACTCAGCTAAACAACCACAATAATAACGCAGGTTAAATCGCAGTTTTGTACCTAGATATATCCTGTGTTCTGCTTAGCATTTGATTTAACACCACTAAAAGTCCGTTTACTTTATTTAGCATTTCACATTATTATCAAAGTGTTATAGCGATTTAATTAAGCATAACTGCTAAATATATACAAAATAAAAACAACAATATTAGATAAAGGAATATCGCCCCAATGTGTCGCTTTGACTTTAGAAAAAAGCTCGTAAATGCCTGTGTGTTGGTATTTATCAGTGTATTCGCTACGTTTTTTTCAACCGCCATTTTCGCCAATCATGTATTACCTAGCCCTGAAGCATTTGATAAAAACTTGTCAAACTATGTTGAGCTGGATAATGGGTTAAGAGTGTTACTGCTTTCAGATCCAAATGCTAAAAGTTCTGCAGCATCTATCACCATTAATGTCGGCGGGCGGCATTCACCAAAATCTTTTCAGGGGCTAGCTCATTTACTAGAGCATACTGTTTTTCTGGGAAGCAAATCTTACGCTGGCACGAAAGATTTTGATGGGTTTGTAAAAAAGCAAAATGGGTGGAGTAACGGCACCACTCGCCCTCTGACCACGCGTTATCATTTCCAGCTAAACAACAGCCCAAGTGCAGACGCCTTAGTTGAGGGCCTTATTCGCTTGCACGACATGTTAATCAATCCATTGATGCAAGAAGGTGGCATTAAACTCGCAATTGAAGAAGTAGACGAGGAATTTCAAAGCCGTAAATCAAATGACTTTGCGGGTGTTGTTTCAGTTTTTAAAGCAAATATGTCTCCAAATAACTCCGCGCGCTATATGGACGTTGGCAATAAAGTATCGCTTCAAGGGGCGACGACTGACATTAAACATGTATCGAGCGCCTTAAAAGCGTTTCACCAAAACTACTATAAGCTCGAAAATATGACGTTGGCAGTTTACAGCAAACATGATCTAAACACGCTTGAAAATATCATAAAACAAGTATTCAAAAGCCCTAAAAATCTAGACCAAACCATAAACCCAAACTTAAACACACAAATAAGCAATCGACTGTTTTCAACTCATCTTATGCCATACAGCCGACTTTATGAAAAAGATGATCTTGGCAAGCGTATCGATGTATTGTCGTCTATCGACCGTCCAGCTTTGGACTTGCGATTTGAAGTACCTGCAAATGAAAAACAAGCGATAGCTTATATTCGTCATTTGCTTGATTATAATAATTTAGGCTCCCTTGCTCACTATTTAAATCAAAAAGGGCTCGCTCATAGCGCTTTTGCCTCCGTGCATGGCGACAGCCTTAACACTGTAATCAACATATATGCTGACCTAACGAGTGATGGTTATCACCAGATAAACACGGTAATTGAAGCCATCTTTGCTTATCTCAATCACCTCAAAACTCAACCACATCCTGATTATCTACAACAAGAATTGGCAGCCGCCCAGGCTCGCGATTACAAGCGCCCAATTGAAATGGAACCAGGCGACTGGTTAAGTGAGCTTTCCGATCAAATGCATGTCGCAAATTCTAGCGATATATTCACGTCAATGTATATCGCTAAGCCGGTGACTCAAAGCACTATTGATAAGCTGCTAAGCCACTTTTCGGTGAATAACTTCCAAGCCTATGTTTCCAGTAATAAACCATTAGCGGGCAAGATTCAGCAAACACCTCATTACTTAAAGCCTTATACTAAGCAGCGTGTCTCATCAACGTTGCTCACTCAATGGCAATTCGCTAAGAATAATAGCTTCTCGCTACCCAAACAAAACCCTTACCTCAAGCCCAGAAAAACGCAAACAGCTGAAGTAAGCCCACCGATTAGCGCGCAAGATAAAATAGCTGCGCAATTAGTAACGAATCCAGCATTTGCAATTGAAGATTCATTGCTAATTAGGCTAAGCAACTTAACACTCAATAGTGAGTTTGATAACGGCACGAAAATCGAGAGTAAGCTTTACCCAAATAGCTATGTATTATTCTTGCTGATGGCCGAGCAGCTAACCCACAATTTAGGAGAGAATCATATTTATGCTGAGTTGGCAGGTTACCATTTTGATGAAAAAGTCACTAACCAGTCGCTTGGACTTGTGCTTAGTGGCAAACAATCACACTTAGTAGATTACGCATTTGATCTTATTTCACCTTTTCATCGACAAAAGCTTAGCGCGGCAGAATTTGATGCACTGAAAAAAAGCGCTTATCGCAATTACGAGAATATTTTACACGAGAAGGAGTTCAGGCAGGTTATTAAAGCCGCCACCAACCAAGGTAATGGCTTGCCAAGTATAAAAGCAACGCTTGAACAAATTAACGCTGTAAGGCTTGCAGACTACCAATCGTTTGTAGCACAGGTATTATCATCTCTGACCATTTTTACCGACTCGATAACAAATAGCCATAAGTTTTCAACTCGCTTTATCACGCACGTAAACTCCGAACTAGTTGCGGCAAATACCTTACACAACAACACGTCAGTCAACGCAACTAAACCGCTACTAAGTTCAGCCAACTTAAAAACTAGTAGCGTAAATACAAGTAACGCGAATGTAATCAAAACACATGTATCCGAGATGGCTGCTATCGCTAAGCAATTTAAGATTGTAAATGTCACATCGGAGAAGCAAGCCGCGTTAGCATTTACCATTAATTTCAACCCCAACTTACCATTTGTGAATATTCAAGATAGTGTCAAAGCGAATGCGCTACTTCATATGTTTAAGCAGATGACGACACGAGAATACAGAGACGAGATTCGTGTTAAGCAGCAACTTGCTTATCATGCGGGAAGCCTTTTACTGAACACTCATAAGCCAGCGTTTAGTTTTGTCGCGGAGTCTTCAAAAGTAAATGCTACCGAGCTTGCCAAACGAACAAAGGTGTTTTTTATCGACACCGCGTCGCAACTAACCAATGAAGATAATTTAACAACTAGTCAGCAGTATTTTATAGAAGCTAAGCCAATCGTTATTGAACAATTGAATACTTTCTATCGTCGCGAGCAGCAGCTACATCAGCTAAATTGGCAGTTAGACAATGGCTTTAGAAGCTTAGATTACAACGTACGAATTGCCGATGAAATTAATAGAATAACTTACCAAGAGTTTACCGAATGGTTGATAACATTAGTTGATAGCATTTCTTGAGGGTATTGCTTGGAGGTATTGCTTGATGGCATTAGTTAAAGGCATAGCCTAAAGGTATTTTATAACAAAGCAACTAAACATCAGATCGACCATAAACAGGCCTAACAAGAAAAAAGCCCAAACACTTTCTGATGTTTGGGCTGTGTTGTTATCGAGTGAATTGCTCGTATTTACACTGGATTATCAATATCAACAAAATCAACGTTGAGGCCTAAATCACGAGCAACAAATTCGCCTAATGCTTTTGCGCCATAACGTTCAGTGGCGTGATGGCCAGCAGCAAAAAAATGAATATCCATTTCACGCGCTATATGAGTTGTCTGCTCTGAAGCTTCACCTGAAATAAAGGCATCTATCCCCTGCTCTGCTGCCAGTTCGATATAACCTTGCCCACCGCCAGTGCACCAAGCCATGGTTTTTATTGGTTTGTTTGACGGTGGTGCGATATGTAAACATTGGCGATTGAGCTTTTTACTAATCATTTCGTTAAAGCTGACACCATCAATACCAAACGGCAGTTCCCCTTGAATTGGCACGCTTACAGGATTACCAAGTTCTAGCGGCCCAGTGACCTTAATGCCTAACAATTTAGCCAACTGCGCATTATTGCCAAGCTCAGGGTGGATATCTAACGGCAAATGGTAAGCGAATAAGTTAATATTGTGATCAAGTAACTTTTTAACACGCTGATATTTCATGCCAGTAATAGTTTGGTTTTCTCCTTTCCAGAAATAACCATGATGCACCAAAATAGTATCGGCTTTTAAGGCGATAGCCTCATCAATGAGTGCTTCAGTTGCGGTCACCCCTGTGACAATATTGGTGACTTCCTCTGCACCTTGCACTTGTAATCCGTTGGGGCAAAAATCTTTAATTTGTTCGGGTTTTAAAAGTGCCTGCAAATATTGAACGAATTCTCTTCTAAGCATGTAAATTCCAAAAATAACCTGACATTTGATTGCGCCTACTTTACCCCAAATTACTTTCACTTGCGCCCGACAAGTTAGATTTACTGCACAGCATTAAGCAAAATTTTGCACTTTCGTCCCTAGAAAATTGCTTTTTAGTGTTCAGAATTTATGCGAAAAACAACACTTAAATCATATTTATGCTTCTCATGTGAATATTAATTCAACAAACGGTTATTTTTTATAAATTTATTTTCGTACGAACTAAATCGTAAAGAAACTAAGTGTATACAAGGGCTGCAGGCAGAAATTGCATAATTTACGGACAGAATAATTTACAATTTGATTAAGTTATATACATATACCCTATTTCTATATGCTGATTTATTTGATACAAAATTAGCGTCATGTTGTACCGAGTGAACTAAGTGCTTCTCCCCTGTAACACTTTGTGAACAATGGTTTACCATCAGGATTTGACACAAATAACAAAAGCAAAATAACGCAAAAGGAAATATGGAAATGACAAAGTTCTTTTCAAAGAAAACGTCACTTGCGCTTAGCATTTCAGCAGCACTGCTTGCCTCTCAAAGTTTCAACGCTGTAGCCGAAGAAGCAAACGAAGAAATCGAACGCATTCAAATTACTGGTTCACACATTAAACGTACCAGTATGGAAGGCCCATCACCGATCACAAGTTTATCGTCAGACGATATTCAAAAAACCGGTGTCACAGATTTAATTAGCTTATTCACTAAGTTACCTATCTCTGGCCAAGGGACTTTCTCAACCCAAGCAAACAGCTCAGATGATACGGCCAATGGTGGTTCTTCAGTATCACTGCGTGGCCTAGGTGCCGATTCAACGCTAATCTTAGTAAATGGTCGTCGTGTTTCGGTAAGTCCATTCGCAAAAGGTATTGATACCGCTTTCGTTGATATCAACAACATTCCATTATCTGCCATTAAACGTGTAGACATCTTAAAAGATGGTGCTTCTGCAACTTATGGTTCAGACGCTGTTGCAGGTGTAATTAACGTTGTACTTCGCGACGATGTTGATGGTGTTGAACTATCAGGTAAAGTGGGCACAACCGCAGATGGTGGTGGTGATGAACAAAGCATTAGCTTAGTGTTTGGTAATCAAACTGAAAAATCTAGCCATACGTTCATCTTAGAATATTTTGATCGTGAAGAAGTATTATACGCTGATCGCGACTATTCTCGTTCAGCTAACCAAGCAGCACTAACTGGCGACCCATTAGCAACTGATTTCCGTTCATCTTCAGGTATTCCAGGTACAATAGCCCTTGCCTCTGATCCGTCAAATCGTTTGATTGACTTATTCGGCAACGACATTTGTCCAGTTGAAGACCAAGACCCTGATAACAACCTTTGTCGTTACGATTACGCGCCACACATGACCATGATCCCAGATGCAGAACGCTTTAGCTGGAACTACATGGGTAAGTACGAAATTAACGACACGGTACGTGCATTTGCTGAGTTAAACGGTCAAAACTCAAAATCAATTGTTCGCGGTGCAGGTAGCCCAAGCTTCAACGAATTGTTTATGTCTGGCGACAACCCAAATCATCCATTTGCCGATATGCCAGATCATCCGTTCTATCAACAAGACTTAACCATGCGTCGTCGTACCGTAGATATTGGCAACCGTGAGAAGCGTGTTGACTCTGACTACTACCGCGCAATTCTTGGATTGCAAGGTGAAGTTAACGACTGGAGCTGGGAACTTGCTTACAGCTACATTAAGAGCGAATCAACAGAGCGTGGTGTTGACGGCTTCCCGAATTCTCGTCGCATCCAAGAAGCCATTGACGGTGTGCAGTTAGATGATGGTACAACCCTTTACTGGAACCCGTTTGAGCCTTCTGCTAACTCGCAAGAATCACTTGATTACATCGAAACAACAACTGTTCGTGTCGGTAAATCAACTAACCGCTCAATTGACTTTAAAATCTCTGGCCCTGTGCTAGAAATGGAACACGGTGACTTACTACTTGCATTAGGTGCCGAGTACCGCGAAGAAAGCATTGCTGATAACCCAGATGATCAATTCCTACGAGGTGACATCTTCGGTACCGAAGCAACTCAAGCAAATGGTTCACGTGACAACACCGCCATTTTCGGTGAATTAGCAATCCCAGTGCTTGATACCTTAGAAGTTCAACTAGCGGTACGTTACGAAGACTATTCAGACTTTGGTACGACGACCGATCCAAAAGTGTCTTTCTTATGGGCACCAAGTGATGACTTAAGTGTTCGTGGCTCATACGGTACAGCCTTCCGTGCACCTTCTTTACACCAGCTAGGTTTAGGCCGCACCGACGAATCACCTAACTTAGTTGATACGCAACGCTGTGCATTAATTGGCGATCAAGACCGTGCATGTGATCCTCAAGAATATACAGCAGTGTTCGAAGGTAACCCAGATCTTGGCCCAGAAGAGTCAGAAAGCTACAACTTTGGTGTAATTTACAACGTTACCGACGATTTAAGCTTCTCAATTGACTACTACAACTACGATATTGAAGACATTATCGACTCTGATACTCAGTTTGTAATGGACAACTTTGGTTTAGATCCAAACATTGTTGAGCGTCGCCCTACTTCAATTCCTGGTGACCCAGGTGAAGTTATTCAAGTTAACGACAGCTTCCAAAACATTGGTGACTTAGAAACTTCAGGTTTAGACATTGATATTCGTTACAACCTAGAAACTGAATACGGTCAATTCCGCTTTGGTTACATCATGAACTACGTAACTAAGTTTGAGGATTTCCGTGGTACAGAAGAAGGTGGTTTCGAACAACCAGAAGTACGTTGGACAACGTCAGTTGACTGGTTAAAAGATGACTTTAGCGCGACGGTAGCGGTTAACTACATTGGTGAGTTTGACCAAGAAGCATCGTTAAACATCGATAAGAAAGTTGATTCAATGACTACTGTTGATGCCACGATCAACTACTACGGCATTGAAGACACTGTACTAACGTTAGGTGCAACTAACTTGTTTAATGAAGAACCTCCGTTTGCTTACCACGACTTTATGGGTTTTGTGGTCAACGTTCATAACGGTCAAGGCCGTTTTGCCTACGCACAAGCAACATATAAGTTCTAAGTTAAATAATTTATCACCCTTAAAAAGCCCGACAATAGTCGGGCTTTTTTTATGGATTTTTAACAAGCTAAAATAAGTAGCAAAGCAAAACCGAGTCTAACTTTAACACTTCCATTTGAACTGGTAGTCTGGTCGATCCAACTTACTGCACAAAACAGATAGAACCAGTTTATGGATACAAGACTTAATTGAGCGACGAGGGTTTAAACACGCAACCGTCGCGCTTGCGGCCAAGAATGCACGGTTGATATGGGCATTGCTGCGAAGTAAAAACGAATACCAAATAGATTATGTAAAATAGAAAAGATTGACGTTGTAAAGGTAACCCTAACGGTTAACCCCACCGCGTCTTAGCATGAGCGATTGACGATAACATGGTCAGACCGAGAGCATAAAAGCCTGTTTAATCGGGAAGCGCATTTCTTGAAAGAGAAGACGCTGTTTAACGAATGAGGCCATGCTCAAGCGCAAATCATCAGGGCAATAGCACAAGCTGTTACGGCAGTATGCTAATAAACGCCGAATGTAGAGCTGCTGTCAACCTCTCCTGAGCTAATTATAGCTAAAGCTAAAGATGGAATATTATGATCTATTCTAATTTTTTCGAGACTAGCAGTTAATTCTTCTAATGTATTATTCTCAGAAGCATCTGTATAAGAAGAAACAAATAAGAGCATTAATATAATTATTTTATACACCAGACTACCTTGTGGAATTTAACAGTTTATTAGAAGGCAAATTGCGCGCTTTCCACAATTCCCTTCATAATTTTATTTATTCATATTTACGTTAGTTGAAAGGACTTTTCAATGCTAGTCAACAACCTATAGCATATGAAAAAGTATATATTGGAAGAGGCCGCTCAATTTGCACGCTTTCACCGCGGAAAGAAGGATTTATTGTAATCTGTATTTATATACATGTGAAAATTAAAAAATGTTTTTCTTAATGGCTTTTGAGAGAAAAGGTGAATATGTGTGGTTTTAGTTGCCCCACTTTATTACGTAATGGCTGCTTATTACTCAGATAAACAGCCACTTGCACAAAAATCTCACATTATTTTATCGGGGGTCACTAACTATTCAGCGGATAAATCATGTACGGGCTTTTGCTGGTTGCTGTTTTGTGCTTTGAACTCGCTTTAACCCGATGGGTAACAACTGCGGTACCCGCTCCATATAGTCGGCATAGGCTTTACCAAATCTCGCCAACAAGTCACGCTCTTCATATCCTATGCCAATGAATACATAAATAGAGAACAAGCTTGCCGCAACCAGATGCCCGACTGTCATCTCAGGGGTTGACCAGAACACAATCAACATGCCCAGATACATAGGGTGGCGAGAAATTTTATACAAAGATGGAGTTTTGAAATCTTCCTCTACCATAGGTTTTTCTTTATAGGCATACCAAGCCTGAGCTATCCCAAAAAGTTGCGTGTGGCTGATCATAAAGGTTGACCACAACACCAAACTTGCACCAGCGAAGAAGCTAAGTTGCAGCAAAGTCGAAGTCGTTCCTGTGGCTTGCCAGACCATAATGTCGATAGGTTGCCATGCCAAATAGAACCAAATGAGTACCAAGCAGGTTGCCAACATAAATATACTGCGCTCCAGCGACGAAGGTATCCATTTCAAGATAAGCTTTTTAAATCCTGATCTGGCCATCACACTATGTTGTACCCCAAAGGCAACAATAAGTAAGGCATTAGCTATCACTGCTGGTAACAATGGAATGTTGCCAAAAACTGGGCCACTTCCTACCGTTTTAATGATTTCCGGCAGAGGAAAATAATAGCTAAAGAACGGTCCACCTAAAAAGACCAGTAGATACGTGAACACACACCAAAACAGCAAATATATGGCCGCGCTAATAGCAAGTTGTAATGTTTTCATGGAATCATCCTAATTTAAAGTTATGTGTCGGTTTCTGCATCAATCAATTCATTCCCGAGTATCAACCCTGATACTTGGTTCGTATGCTTAGTCCAATCACCAATAAGCCGAAGAAAACCGAATAGGCAATCCCCTCAGTACTGAATGTCAAAGCACTTAATTTCAAAGAAGGGATTATTGGTAGCAACACGTTTGCTAGTGCAGCTTGAGTGACAGGACAGAAAGAGACCGCTGAAACAATGAAGAGCACGCACAGCCCTAAAAAGTATTGCAAATACCTCTTTGCAGTAGCATATGATTGCCCTTGAGGTTTTGCCGAGTCTTTTTTTACCGAGCTTTGTGCTGTGTTTGTTTGCTTAACCATCGTCTTTTTCCCGTTCCGTTATTGGACGAAACCAAGCTTAATGACAGCGGCTAAGAAGGTACAATTATTAAATTTAATTGCCCTATAAGAATTGCTTTAATACTAGGAAATACAATGTATTAGCCTGTTGTAAGAGCAAAAAATAATATTTTAGGGTGGTTACAAATGACGAGGTGCATTCTGTTGCAAATGCTCAATAACCTGTTTTTGTAATGCCGACATGTAGCGGTTTTTCACATAACAGAGAATGACTGGGCTGGTGACGGCTTTCGCGTGGGTGACAATCTCGAAATCATCACTGTCTTTAATAATATGCTCAGACACCACAGCTTCACCAAATCCCAGACGAACGCCATCTATCAAACCGTAGACGTCATCATAAAAACAGCGGTCGAACTCAAAATCCGCCATTCCTTGGGTGTCAAAAAAGTTGTAGGTGGTGACATCATGCGCATCATGATCCAGAAAGATCGGCGGATCCAGCCGATGCTCGCTGGCCCTATTACGTATATGCACTAAGGTTTCGTGGCCAAGTAACTCAAATTGCAGACGCGGATCAGTGAATTCGGCGTCCACGACGATAAAGTCTACTTCTCCGGACAATAGCAAAGGAGGTAATTCACGCAGCTCTCTGGAAAAGAACTCCACCTTCAGTTGATGGGGAGAATTAATCAAAGGCAATAACGAGGGCATGATCACCGATCGCATCACTGAGCTGAACGCCCCGACACGGATAATGCCGTTAGCGATGGCGCTGCGCCCAGTCACTTGATTCAATACATCTTGCTCGCGTGCCTGCAAATCCGACACATATTCGAAAAGGATCTTCCCCTGCTCTGTCAAACCAATGCCTTCAGGGCTACGGATCAGCAAATTGGTGCCCAGCTCCTGCTCCAACTTAAGTACCCGCTGGGACAAGGCTGATTGGGTAATAAACAAGTTGTCAGCCGCCTGACAAAAGCTCTTATCCAGTGCCACCTGATAAAACGCATTCAATCGATCGGTATTGAGTTTCATAGTATCTAAATACAGGTGAAAGAAGGAAATATACGCACTTAGAAAGTTTAGTTGAACCAAGAAGCTCAAGCCAATTTAGAGTGCGCTGCGAAAGCGAGACGAGAGTCGGTAGCATTAGTTCAGGTTAGGTTAAGCAGGCTTTGCTAACGTGGGTTGCTAGAGTATGTCGCTAAAGTAAGCCGCTAAGGTGACTGTCAAACTTTATTAACTGGAACCATTAATGATACAAAAGATAGTGCTATCACTTTTACTTTTTTCGGCATTTTTCAAAGTAAATGCATTCGCGAATCAACAGGCCTTGAGCATTGACCGCATGATTCCCGAAAATTTTGAGCTGGCCTACCCCAATGAGCAAAACCTACAGCCTCGTAAAAGTGACTTTGCGGTTATCAATTATGCTTTGATGAGCAATCAAGCGGGTGAGCGCTGGGCTGTGGTTACGGTCAGGAATTTAGCGAGCGGATGGCGAATGCTAGATCAAAAACACTTGCTGGCACTAACGGCAAATGGCGAACGAATTAACCCGATAGATGTCGAGCAACATTTTAAAGCTGGAGAAACTCTGTCATTAACCATTAATTTTGGCGAGCATAAATTTCCAATACTCTCGATTTATTCTAGAGCCGACTCATACAAGTAAATACAATTTAGCACGGGTTAACACAGCGACATTCTGACAAAGCTAAATGGTAGGTACACTCAATACCAAACGTATACCTACCACAAAGTTATTAAACGAATTTATAAACCAAACTTAGCTAATGCTTGCTTGGCAATGGGCACGCCGTATTCCTGAACAAAGTGCCCTGCTTCTTCGAGCTTCATGGGCTCTGGGCAACCCTTAATAAACGACCTTAGTACTTCCATAGATTTTTCACCTAACACGGCATCTCGCATACCAATTGCCATAAAGCTTTGCCCTTGCCACTCGTTAGACCAAAATGATCGAGCGCGCGTTGTTATATCAATAGCTGGCATATCTGGGTCTACTGGCACTAATTGGGGGAAGCGGCGCACTCCTGCTTTGTAGCTATTGTCTGGGTATGGAGCATCGTAAGCAACAACATCTAGCATGTTCATTGCACTACCGGCATCTGTCGCAATTAAACCGCCAACTGGAATTTCTGGTGCACTGGCACAAAATCCACGCCAGCGGTAAAAGCCCTCTGTTGCACCGTCACCGGCGGGCAAGCCCGTATTCATCACTAATAAATTATCAAAGCGAGCGGCCATATCCATGGGTAAGGTTAAGCCTAGAATCCCGCCCCAGTCTTGGCAGACTAAGGTGATATTTTTCAAATCTAAGCGCTCAATTAATCGTATTAAGCTGTTTCGGTGAAATTCAAAGGTGTATGTATCATCATCAACCGGCTTATCAGAGCGACCAAACCCATAAAGATCAGGCGCGACAACACGATAACCCGCTTCAGTGAACACAGGGATCATTTTACGATACAAATAACTCCAACTTGGTTCACCGTGCAAACAAAGAAAAGTGGCGTTGGCATCTTTGCTACCTTCATCAATATAAGCCATACGAAGCGTTTCATAACCTTCTAAATCGTCAACATAATTAGGCTGGTATGGAAAGGCTGGAAGTAATGAAAATCTTTCTTCAGGCGTTCTCAGTGCAACTATCGGCATACTCGATTCCTTATTCTTATTTTTCACGTTTATGAGATTAGTAAATAAATATACTTTGTGGCTGTTTGTTTTATAGTCAGCGACATTAATCTAACCAACCACCAACGGCTTGTATAGGTTTGGGGTCAAATCGCTTAGAAAGCCATACAACAATTGCTTTTTGGGTTGACTCAAACTTACCGCTGTTCGGAATAGGCAAACTCGTCGTCAACTGAGTATTACTGACTTTGACACTGGATTGCTGGTAGTCAATCACAACAAAATCATGTGGCAATGCTTTTCCTCTATTTTCACCGCGAGTAACGCGGGTTATTTGATCAAACCCAAGAATCGCAACGTGTGCCTGAACATATGGCGGCAGGGCTTGCTCAGCTTCAAAGGTCAGCGTTACTTGTTGTTCATCAATTTTGGCACTAAGCTCGCCAACGACTAACGCGTTATCTATCGGTAATTCTTGGCGGTAAAACCAACCATTCCACCCTTTGCCGTTAACCACAAAACCTGGGGTAGCAATATTTTGTGTGTGACCAAGGCGCTGGTAATTTTGCTGACGTTTAGTAAAAGCACGCATGGCGTAAGGATCTTTCCAGCCAATATAGTCCCAATAATCGACATGAAGATTAATTGGAATAAACTGCTCAAATAGGCGCTTGTCAGTTTTAAATTGACTCAGCCACTTTTCTGCAGGAGGACAGCTGCTGCAACCTTGAGAGCTATATACTTCTACTAAGTTAACTTGTTGTTTTGGGCTAACAAAGGTTTGAGAAAACGTGCCAAAGGAAAGTAACAGGCACAGATAGGAAAACGTCAAGGTAACGGCACTTGGCATTGATAGTAACTTCATCGCATTGAGTTTGTTAACGGGCTGTCTTAGTTAAGAAACGGCCAACGACAATAAAATTTCTTTTTACGCACAAGGGCAGTTTGTTAAAGCACTACTTATTTTTAGTTGCCTTGCTGTTTCTGTTGCTAAGCACCCTATTGCTATTCAGTCTATTGATGTTGATTCTGTTACTGTTCAGCCTATTGCTATTCATCGACGGCACTCGCGCTGGTTGTAGACTTGGGCGTAATCGCCATTTAGGTTTTATCGGTGTCAGTGGGTGTACGCGTTTTTTCGCGACAATCACGTAAATACTACCAATAGCGGGAAAATAAGCTTGCGCGAGTTTTTTCCATGTTTTTTTTATTGTACCTTGTGGCAAAGCTTGCTCATTACCATCAGTATCTGCTACTTGTTTAGCTGATTCTTGTTTTACTGCTGTTTGTTTAGCAGGTCCTTGATTAGCTAATGGGGCTTGCCCAGCTAGTGTTGAATGCAGTAAACGCGTATCTTCCAAAATCTCAAAGCCCATCAACTCAAGCCAATCTTTAACCCGCATCGGGGTAAAAAAGTGCTCTCGCCATGGCATTTGTTTGCGCCGATATGGCAGTATTTTATTTAATCCGGCAAAACTTATCGGGTTGTAACCGGTAATCACCATGTAGCCATTGGGAATGAGCACCCTACTCGCTTCCCTAAGCACATGGTGCGGATCAACACTAAACTCTAATGCATGACCCAGTAAACATACATCTACGCTGTGTTCGATAAACGGCAAGTCGTCAATATCAGCAATCACAGAACTATTATGGCGACAATGAGCGACAGTGATTTGATGGTTAATGGGTGATAAGTGGGTATCCAAAGCGCCACTCAATGCCCCTATTTTCATCAGATGATAACCAAAGAATTTCGCAGTCCACGGCGCGATTGTTTGATTAATCGCATCCAGTATCACATTGCCCATCGGCAATGACTGCCAGCTTTGCGGCGAACTCGGTTCTCGGAAGGCTAAAGCCGATTTCATCGTTATCTAGTACTCCAACAGCTATTGTCACCCATGACTATTACTCGTTATTTTTATGCAAACGGCTTAATTTAGTTATACTAGCCAACAATTGGGCACATTTAGCGAATTAAACAACTCTATGACTATTAATATAACGGCGATTCATGCATTTAACGACAATTATATTTGGGCAATTACGCAAGAAAATGAACCTGAACTAACACTTGTCGATCCCGGCCAGGCTAAACCTTGCATAGACTACATCGAAGTTAACGACCTGAAACTGACCAATATATTGATTACTCATCATCATGGTGATCATGTTGGCGCTGTTAAAGCGCTTGTTGCGCAATATGGTGACGACATCAATGTTTATGGCCCTGCCACTGAAAATATTCCCCTTTGTCGTTATCCATTAACCGAGGGCGATAGAGTAGATATCGATAAGCCACAACTGAGTTTGCAGGTGCTTGATGTTCCCGGTCACACCGCAGGCCATATTGTTTACGTTAACGACGATGTTCTTTTTTGTGGCGATACACTATTTAGTGGCGGTTGTGGACGTTTATTTGAGGGGACACCCGCACAAATGCATCACTCGCTTGCCAAGCTAAAACAATTGCCACCAACAACCACTGTGTACTGTGCGCACGAATATACCTTAGCTAATTTAGCGTTTGCGCAAACCGTAGAGCCAAACAATGCAGAACTCAATGAGTATGTAGAAACCGCTAAGCAATTAAGAGCACAGCAAATAGCTACCATACCCACCACAATAGCAAGAGAATTGGCGATTAATCCTTTTTTACGTGCTGACCAAGCTGAAGTTCAGCAAAGCGCACAATCATACACAGGCGTAACACTCTGTAATGAAGTTGACGTGTTCGCTGCGGTTCGGCGCTGGAAAGATGAATTTTAGCGACGATTGATGAAATTTAATAACAACTTGAATTAGTTATTCAAACCAGTAGAATTCGGTTAGTTTTTGTCAAAATAAGCGTCTATGAAGCAGTTAACACTTTCAATATCGGCCTCTTTACTATTGCTCGGCTGTCAAACCACACAGCAAGAGCAATCATCTGATTTAATCGCCGCCAATGAATACATCGCGACTCCGGTTGAAATCAATCAAGCATTAATGGCTGATGAATCCATAGACGTTATTCATCCTGTAGCTGACGTTGATATTAATTTAGCGGATGATGACATCCATATCTCAGATGATATTTGGCAACATATTCAACAACAAATTACGTTCGATATCCCGCAAAACAAACGTGTTGTTGTGCAGCGCAACTGGTATGCAAAACACCAAAGCTATTTAGATCGCGTTGCAAAGCGCGCAGAGCCATTTCTGCACTACATAGTACAAGAGCTTGAAAAAAACGATATGCCAATTGAAATGGCATTGTTGCCAATTGTTGAAAGTGCCTTTGACCCGTTTGCCTACTCTCACGGTCGAGCATCGGGCATGTGGCAATTTGTACCAGGTACAGGTAAACGCTTTGGCATGAAGCAAAATTGGTGGTACGACGGCAGACGCGACGTGATTGCCTCAACCGATGGCGCCATTAAATACCTTAAATACCTACATAAATATTTTGACGGTGACTGGTTATTAGCCCTAGCAGCCTATAACTCAGGTGAAGGTCGAGTCAAACGAGCAATGAAAGCTAATGCACGTAAGAACAAGCCTACTGACTTTTGGTCGCTCGATTTACCTAAAGAAACTCGCGCTTACGTGCCCAAATTGCTAGCACTGGCTGATATTGTCAAGCGTCCCAACGATTTCGGTTTAAACTTATACAAAATTAATAACAATCAAGTGATTTCAACGGTTGATATTAAATCTCAGCTCGATTTAGCCAAAGCCGCACGGTTAGCTGATTTATCTCTTGCTGAATTTCAACGACTAAACCCAGGTTTTAATCGTTGGGCAACCGATCCCGACGGGCCACATTATGTAGTTGTACCAACCGCAAAAGTTGAGGCTTTTGAGACAGGTTTAGCAAAGCTAACCGATAAAGAGCGTTTGTCTTGGCAGCGTTATCAGATCAAGTCAGGTGACAGCTTAATTCGTATTGCCAAGAAGTTTCATACCACGCCAGAGCTGATCCGCAGGGTCAATAGTATCAAAGGCAATAATATTCGCGCAGGTAAACATTTGCTGATCCCTGTCGCGGCGCAAGCGCTTGATGACTACATTTTGTCGCAAGAACAGCGCTTGACCAAAACCCAGCAGCGCAAACGCACTGGCATCAAAACCTACCACAAGGTGAAATCAGGCGACACGCTTTGGGACATTAGCCGCTTATACAATGTTTCTACCAAGAGCATTGCGAAGTGGAATGGTATGGCACCGCGTGACTACATTAAACCAGGTCAAAAGCTCGTGATTTGGCAAAAAAGTGGATTAAAGCAATCAGCCAGTAAACCTGCTGAACAGGTTGTCATGCGCAATATTACCTACAAAGTGCGCCGTGGTGACTCATTTGCCCGTATTGCGAATAAGTTTAACGTTTCCATTAAAGATATTGAGCGCTGGAATAGTTTAAGTCGCAAAAACTACTTACAACCAGGCCAAATGTTGAAATTGTCTGTTGACGTTACCAACAGCATTTAGGCGTAAACGGTTTTGGCTTACACGATTAAGCCTCAAAAAATCAATATGATTAAAACGGCTCCTCAAGGAGCCGTTTTTCACTAGGCTAATACACTGTGGTTTTGGCTTTTAGTTTAACTGGTACAAATTACAAACTTTCTAATATCAAATGATAGATACCACTCTGCTCGCCGTTTTTATTCCAACCATTTTTTTCGTTAGCATCACACCTGGTATGTGTATGACCTTAGCAATGACGCTGGGTATGTCTATTGGCGTCAGGCGCACGCTATTTATGATGTTTGGAGAGTTATTAGGCGTTGCTAGCGTTGCCATCGCGGCGGTGATGGGTGTCGCAGCTGTAATGCTTAACTACCCTAGCGCATTCGCCACCCTAAAAATTATCGGTGGCATTTATTTAGCGTATATAGGTATTAACATGTGGCGATCGAAAGGCAAGCTTGCCATTAGTAAAGACGCCAATGTGGAAAGACAGCCGCTACAACTTTTTTCACAAGGCTTTGTCACCGCAATAGCAAACCCAAAAGGCTGGGCATTTATGGTTTCCTTACTACCGTCTTTTATTAACCAATCAATGCCACTAGCACCTCAGCTAAGCTTTCTGGTCGCCATTATTTTACTTTCAGAGTTTATTTGCATGATGCTGTATGCAGCTGGTGGGAAAACCATAGGTAAGTTACTCACTTCGAAGGGCAACGTGAAATTACTCAATAGAATTTCAGGCGGGTTGATGGTTTGTGTCGCACTATGGCTATTTGCTAGCTAGCAGCCTTTTACAAAAGTGAACTATAAAAGTCATAGATAAAAGTGAAGTATAAAAGCCATGGACAAAACCATAGATGGCAGTCATGATTAGAAACTAAGCCGCAAGACTATACCCCAAGATTACAATAAATCTTCAGGTATGGCCTTGAAACTTTGAAAACTTTGCACGGTAAAACTGACTGTTTGTGTCTCGCCAGTCGCCGATTCAAGCGTTAACCACACTCGCCATGTCATATGCGCTTGTGCGCAGCTACCGAACATGGTTTTCGCCGCCCAGCCACCATCACTTACCTGTTTGAAAAACAATGGGATTTTACCCATATACATATCTTCGCCTGCCATGTGCGCGCTGGTTACAGTAAGCTCGCTTGGTAGCGCCAAGAGGTGCATCTCAAACGGCGTTTCAGCAACTAAGAATTTAGTATTAAAACCTAGACTAAGCTCGCCAAACTGGGTGGATAATTGACAACTAGACTGACCATAGATGCAGCCAACCTCATGGCTAATATCTATGCGATTATCGCTTGGTTTACAGCCAAATAAAGAGAATAAAAACAAAATGATATAAGCGTATTTTTTCGTCACAACACTGCCGTTCCACGGTCGATAAAATAGTATTTTACTGGTATTTTTATTGATTATGGCGGATATCTCAGTTTTTTTTTGATTTAGAACAGGTTTTACCCGTAACGCTAATGACTTTTTGGGGGTAACTCTTTAATATGCGCACGGGTTGGAGAACCGCTGGTGACTCACAAAATTTGGTCTATAACTTAAGGTTAGCTTTAAGTGAGATCGTTTTGCGGGCCATTAGGCGCAATCCACGTTCTGTTAATGAATAACTAAAAACTGCGGAAACCATAACATGAGTCAAAGTAATACAGCAGCAGTAGACTACAACATGAAAGTTGTACGTCAATTTACTGTGATGACTGTCATTTGGGGGTTTGTAGGTACGCTAGTTGGTGTCTTAATTGCAGCTCAATTAATTTGGCCTGCGCTAAATTTCGATACTCCTTGGCTAACCTACTCCCGTTTACGTCCACTGCACACCAATGCGGTAATCTTCGCTTTTGGTACTAGTGCACTTTTCGCTACATCTTACTATGTTGTACAACGTACTTGTAAAACAGCATTGTTTGGTGGCAGCTTAGCATCGTTCACCTTCTGGGGCTGGCAGGCAATTATCCTTGCTGCCGTTATCACCCTACCGTTAGGTTACACTTCAAGTAAGGAATACGCTGAATTAGAATGGCCGATTGATATTGCTATCACGGTAGTTTGGGTAAGCTATGCAATTGTATTCTTTGGTACTGTAATCAAACGAACGACCTCGCACATTTACGTTGCGAACTGGTTCTTCGGTGGCTTCATCATTACCGTTGCGGTATTGCACATTGGTAACAGCATGGCAATTCCAATTTCTGGTATGAAGTCTTACTCGATTTACTCCGGTGCAATCGACGCAATGATGCAATGGTGGTACGGTCACAACGCTGTAGGTTTCCTACTAACAGCAGGTTTCCTTGGTATGATGTACTACTTCGTACCTAAGCAAGCAGAACGTCCAGTTTACTCTTACCGTTTATCTATTGTTCACTTCTGGGCACTAGTATCGTTATACATTTGGGCAGGTCCTCACCACTTACATTACACAGCACTTCCTGACTGGGCACAAAGCTTAGGTATGGTAATGTCTGTTGTATTATTCCTTCCTTCTTGGGGTGGTATGATCAACGGTATCATGACGTTGTCTGGTGCATGGCACAAACTACGTAATGACCCTATTCTTCGTTTCCTAATCGTTTCATTATCTTTCTACGGTATGTCTACTTTCGAAGGTCCAATGATGGCGATTAAATCTGTAAACGCACTATCTCACTACACTGACTGGACTGTAGGTCACGTTCACTCAGGTGCGTTAGGTTGGGTTGCAATGGTTTCAATTGGTGCAATGTACCACTTAATTCCAGTGTTATTTAGCCAAGAGCGTATGTACAGCGTTCGTTTAATCAACATCCACTTCTGGATGCACACTGCGGGTATCGTTTTATACATCGTGGCAATGTGGATTTCAGGTGTAATGCAAGGCTTAATGTGGCGTGCAGTTAACACTGACGGTACGTTAACTTACAGCTTTGTTGAAAGCTTAACGGCTTCTTACCCATTCTACTTTATGCGTTTCTTAGGTGGTGTATTAGTTGTAGCTGGTTTCGGTATCATGATCTACAACATGTTAAAAACCATAGGTGCTGAAAACGGTAGCCTTAAGAAAGTTGAAGCAGCTTAAGGAGCGTTATCATGGCTAATAATATGCAAAACAAGCACGAAAAAGTTGAAAAGCACGTTGGCTGGTTCTTCATCTTTACGATTATGGCGATCAGTATTGGTGGTTTAGTGGAAATTACCCCACTATTCTTCCAAAAAGAAACAACGACGCCGGTAACTAACTTACGTCCATACACTGCACTAGAAATGGAAGGTCGTGACATATACATCCGTGAAGGTTGTAACGTATGTCACAGTCAAATGATCCGTCCTTTCCGTGCAGAAACTGAACGCTACGGTCACTACTCAGTTGCTGGTGAGCACGTATGGGAGCACCCGTTCCTATGGGGTTCTAAGCGTACTGGTCCTGATTTAGCGCGCGTAGGTGGCCGTTACAGTGATGACTGGCATCGTGCTCACTTAATCGACCCACGCTCGGTAGTGCCAGAGTCAAACATGCCATCGTTCAGATGGTTAGAAGAGAACACGTTAGACGGCAAGCTAACTGCGAAGAAGTTAGAAACGTTCAACATGTTAACTCGTAACCGTGGCCATAAAGATGAAAATGGCAACCCTATTCCACTTTACTCAGCTGAAGACATCGCAAATGCACGTTCTGACGTACAAGGTAAAACGGAAATGGAAGCTATCATCGCTTACCTTCAGTCGTTAGGTCACGCATTGAAGTAATCACCATGGACTATGGAACACTAAGAGGGTTAATTGCCCTTCTAATATTGGCACTTTTTATCATCATTGTGGTCTGGGCTTACAGCAAGAGTCGCAAATCGTCTTTTGACCAAGCAGCGAACTCTATTTTCGAAGAAGACCACAAAGATGAGGTAAACAAACAGGAGACTAATAAATAATGTCTAGCTTCTGGAGTATTTGGATTACTGTTCTTTCACTAGGAACGTTAGTAGGTTGTTACCTATTATTACGCTGGTGTTTAAAGAACTTCGCTGGTGTCCCTGAAGGCGAATCTATGGGACACGAATTTGATGGTATCGAAGAGTTAAACAATCCACTTCCTAAGTGGTGGTCTACATTCTTCCTAATTACTATCATTTGGGGCTTCGGCTACTTACTTTTCTACCCAGGTTTAGGTAACTGGCAAGGTCTTTTTGGCTGGAAGTCATCTAACCAAGGTATTATGAGCATCGAAGAGTCTAAAGCGTTAACTGCTGCTAACTTAAAATCGGATTCTGGTGTACTTAACCAGTACGACCGTGAAGTAGCGCAAGCTGACGAAAAATACGGCCCAATCTTTGAAGCATACGCAGCGCGTAACATTGAAGACTTAGCGGGTGACGAAGAAGCACGTAAAGTAGGTCAACGTTTGTTCCTACAAAACTGTGCACAATGTCACGGCTCTGATGCACGCGGTACAACTGGCTTCCCTAACCTAACCGACAACGATTGGTTATACGGCGGCACACCAGCTGACATCAAGCACTCATTAATCCACGGCCGTAAGGCTAACGGTATGATGGCTTGGAAATCAGCACTAGGTGGTGAGCAAGGTGTTAAAGAAATGGCAGCTTACGTATTAAGCTTAAGTGGCCGTGAAGTTAACGCTGAAGACGCAGCAAAAGCAGCGCCTAAGTTCGCAATGTGTGCAGCATGTCACGGTCCAGAAGGTCAAGGCAGTAATGCTATGGGTATCGCACTTGGTGCACCTGCCCTTAACGACAACATCTGGTTATACGGTGGCTCACAAAAAGCCGTTGAAGAATCTATTCGCAATGGCCGTGCCGGTGTAATGCCAGCTTGGTTAGATATCCTAGGCGAAGAGAAAATTCACGTTATCAGTGCTTACGTTTACAGCTTATCTAATAAGTAATCAATAAACGCAAGTTTCTTTTTAAAAACGCCTTGCTAAGCAATTAGCAAGGCGTTTTTTTATGCCCTATTAACGCTCACACTCCTAACCTTTTATTTAAAAGGGCTTTCAACACCTACCCGTTTTTCACTAGAAGGTTTTCATCAGAGCTACATAGATTACTCGCAAACCTAAGTCACTCTTTTTATAGATGTTGCTCATAAAATTGTGCGGTTAGATTTTATTGACCCAGATCTTAAATTTTCGATTAAATCGTAGAGCCCGACGATGAAAAACGCTACAATATTGCCCTTATTTGTCGTAACTAGACTGTAGAATAAATTAATGAAAACTCCTTGGTATAAAGAGCCGTGGGCTTGGTTAGTCTTTTTCCTACCTTTATCTGCGGTGATCGCAGGTATCACTACCGTGATTATTGCAAACACCGACCCCGATGACTTAGTGGTAGGTGACTACTATAAAAAGGGTAAGGCAATTAATATTGAGGTGTCTAAAGTTAAGCTTGCTCAAAAACTTGGCATGAAATTCGGCTTAAAACTTTCTGACAATGAATTAGTTATTCGCCCACTCGGCATTGAAAAAGAATTTCCAGTAATTAATGCCAATTTCTATCACCCAACGCTAGAAGAAAGAGATTTTTACTTAGCGCTAACGCCTGACGGCAATGGTGATTTCAGACACCGCTTTGAAGATGCAGTATCTGGCAAGTGGCGTGTTACCCTCTCATCTTTTGAAAACAACTGGAAAGTGCAAGCAACAGTTGCATTACCACAAGAAGAATTCATTGAGTTAATACCAAACCCAGCACAAGCTCAGTAATAACGTACACATGTCAGATCCTTGCTTTCATTGCGGCGAGCCCATTCCTAAGGGTATTTCGCTATTTGTGACGATAGATCAGCAATCACAAGCCATGTGTTGTGCTGGTTGTCAGGCGGTTGCCGAAACTATCGTTGAAAATAACCTCACCGACTACTACAAGTTTCGCACCGAAAATGCGCCCAAAGGTACAGCACTAGTACCAGAGCAGTTGAAACGAAATCAACTGCTCGATGATGATAATCTCCAGCATGAATTTACGCATCAAATTGGTAATACTCGAGAAACCATATTAACGGTTGATGGCATTAGCTGTGCCGCGTGTGCGTGGCTGATTGAAATGAAGCTTGAGCAAATTAGTGGCGTCAGTAAAATTTCGGTTAATGCTACCACCCAACGTGCGTCGGTGCATTGGCAAAATGATCACATTAAGCTCAGCAAGATTATCGAACAAATTGAACGACTTGGTTATCATGCCCTGCCCTTTAAAGCGAGCGATGCTGAGCAACAAAACTTAGCGCAAAGCAAAACGTTTATTAAACGCTTAGGCATTTCTGGCATTTTAATGATGCAAGTGATGATGATTGCCGTTGGTTTATATTTCGGCGCGTTTTCTGATATGTCAGAGCACAATCTGGTGTACCTTCGCTACACCAGCTTACTGCTGACCACGCCTATTATTTTCTATGGTGCGCTGCCATTTTATACAGGCGCTATTAATGCATTGAAGTCAAAACGCTTGTCAATGGATGTGCCCGTATCTATCGCCATTCTACTGGCCTTTTTTGCCAGTGCATGGGCGACTATTAGCCAGCAAGGCGAGGTTTACTTTGAATCTGTTTCTATGTTCACCTTTTTACTGCTCATTGGTAAGTTTTTAGAGTTTCGCGCTCGCTCTCGTGCCGCGCAAGTCTCTGCCAATTTATTGAAACTCATGCCAATGACAGCGACTAAACTAGTCAACGACATAGAACAATATGTTGCTGCTAAGTCATTGGCAATTGGCGATAAAGTGATGATTAAACCGGGCGAAACAGTGCCGGCAGACTGTGTTATTGAACACGGCGACAGCCACTTTAACGAGGCCATGCTTTCTGGTGAACAGCGACCTGTTGCTAAGAAAGTTTGTGACAATATATTTGCCGGTACTATTAATGGCGACGGCAACCTAGTCGCCAATGTCGTCCAACCGGGTAGTGATACCTTTTTAAGCCAACTGATCCGATTAAGCGAGTCTTCGCAAGCACACAAGCCTAAAATTGCCCAACTTTCCGATAAAATTGCGCAGTATTTTGTTGCTATTATCTTGTTAACCGCTATCGGTACGGCGTTATACTGGCAGCAACATATGCCAAGTGAAGCATTCTGGATCACGCTCTCTGTGCTGGTTGCTACTTGCCCTTGTGCACTATCGCTTGCCACGCCAACCGCGCTCACTTGCGGCACTACACGCCTTAATCGTGATGGCATTATGATCAAATCAGGCCATGTGATGGAAACTATTCCTGAAGTTGACACCTACGCGTTTGATAAAACCGGCACGCTAACACAAGGTGAGTTCCAAGTAACCCAGCTTAAGCGCTTTGATGAAAACTATAGCAAACAGCAACTATTAGCCTTGGTAGCTGCGCTGGAAGCGCATTCTCAACACCCACTTGCTAAAGCATTTACCCAGTATCGCGACTTTGCGATTAACGCAACTGAGATTAAAGTGCATCCAGGGCTAGGTGTTACAGGCCAAGTAGGTAACGATAAAATTTCACTGGGTAAAGTCAGTTGGTTAATTACTGACAGCAATGAGGCAAAGCAGTTAAATTGTGACGACGCACAAATTGCTGTGATGATTAACGACAAGCTAGTTGCCGCTATTTATCTCACCGATAGCGCGCGTGAAGACGCTCAAAGTGTGCTTAGCGCGCTAAAAGCAAAAGCGATGACAACCTATATGCTCTCTGGCGATAGCAGTGCGGGCTGCCAACAAATTGCTTCTCAACTGCCGATAGACCACGTACATTCGAGCCTAAGCGCGCACGAGAAAATGGAAAAGGTAAAATCGCTGCAAAGTAGCCATACTGTGGCGATGGTCGGTGATGGTGTAAACGACACACCAGTGTTTAGCGCAGCACACGTTTCTATTGCCATGGGCAGTGGTACAGACGTCGCAAAAAGTGGCGCTGATGTAATTTTACTTAACAACCGATTAACGTCATTGTCGGTATTGCGTCATGTTGCCCAAAAAACTCGCCGTATTATCTGGCAAAATTATGGCTGGGCATTTGGCTATAATGCTATTGTACTGCCATTAGCCGTTTGCGGTTACATTACGCCTTATATGGCGGTAATTGGCATGTCAGCCAGTTCAATATTGGTTATCACTAACTCGTTGCGATTATTGAAAAAATGAGTGTAATTTACGTACTAATTCCGATTGCTATCATCCTGCTTATTGTCGGCATTTACTTGTTCTTTTGGGCGGTAAAAACCGAGCAATTTAATGATTTGGAAAAAGAAGGTTTAAGCATCTTATTCGATGATGAAAAATTAAAAGATGAGACAGCGAATACCGGAGTAATTAATACAGAAGCTTCAGAGCAATCATCTGGCACATCATCTGACACTAGCAATAAGCGTTAATGAACATCGATCTATTTTCGGCATTTATTATTGGCCTGCTCGGTGCAGGCCATTGTATTGCCATGTGTGGCGGCGTTTCTGGTATGTTGTTGTCGGCCATTCCTGCCGGACAAAACCAGCAAAAATTCTCACTGATTGTTGGCTACAACCTAGGCCGTATTCTCTCTTATAGTTTAATCGGCGGTATTGTCGGTTTTACCGGCTCAATCACGGCAAAAAACCTCGGTGTACCGCTAACGGGCTTAAGACTACTGTCAGGCGTCTTTCTAATTTTACTTGGCTTGTATTTAGGCCAGTGGTTTATGTTACTGGCGAAGGTTGAGCAAGCCGGTAAAAAGCTTTGGCAATTTATCTCACCGTTAGCAAAACACTTTTTGCCGGTAAATAACAAACGTAAAGCATTTGGCTTGGGGGCTGTTTGGGGTTGGTTACCCTGTGGCTTAGTCTACTCAACGCTAACATGGGCACTCGCTAGTGGTAGCTTTAGTCAAGGGGCGCTGATTATGGCTGCATTTGGTGCTGGCACTCTACCGGCACTGCTTACACTTTCCTTTGGTGTGTTTTCGGTCAAAAAAATGCTACAAAATCGAACATTTAGAAACGTTTTGGCTACAGGTCTGATTTGTTACGGTTTATACACATTGTTTATTGCTTACAGGCTAATGTTTTAATACTATACCGAGCGTAATTCCAAGGAAATATTAAGGTTATTCCGCCATGTCTAGTCACTGTGCAAGCAACAACCATATTCATTGCCAGAACTGCAGTATCAGTGAGCTTTGCTTACCATTTTCCCTTAACGAGCAGGAGTTAGATACACTCGATAATATTATCGACCGCAAGCGCCCTATCCACAAAGGCGAAAAGATTTTCCAAGACGGCGAAGCACTTCATTCTTTATTCGCTATCCGCTCAGGCACTTTTAAAACATTTACCATTGATTCTAACGGCGAAGAGCAAATTACTGGCTTCCACTTAGCTGGTGATTTACTGGGTTTCGACGCCTTAGCCAGCAGCGAGCACCAGAGCTTTGCACAAGCATTAGAAACGTCAATGGTTTGTGAAATCCCCTACCATACTCTAGACGAGCTTTCGAATTCGATGCCAGCGCTTAAACGCCAAGTCTTAAGGCTGATGAGTAACGAGATTCGAGCAGATCAAGATATGCTATCACTACTTAATCGTAAGAATGCCGAGCAACGCTTAGCAACATTTTTATCATCGTTAAGTAGCCGATATAAAGCCCGTGGCTTGTCTGCCAGCCAATACCGCTTAACAATGACGCGTGGCGACATTGGAAACTACATTGGCTTGACCGTTGAAACGATTAGTCGCTTGCTAAATCGTTTTCATAAGCAAGAACTCATCATTGTTGAAGGTAAGTTAATTACCATCAATGATCTCGATGGATTAAATGAAGTCGCCATGCTGTAAAGCAAGGCGATTTCCTTCCTTTTTCTTCTTCACTTCTATTTTTATTCCCCTTTAACAAGCCGTTTTCACCGCTAACAAGCTTGCATCAGTGCATTTACCTACTAAGCTAAAAGTAATTGGTTAGTAGCGCCTATTTATTGATTTAAAACAAATAATTATTTGCTCATTAAAAGCACACTGTTTGTACACTATTGAATCAGCGAGGTACAGAGCATGGAAACGTATCAAAAAATCTTAGTCGTAGTTGACCCAACAACTGAAGAACAAAAAGCCTTAAGTCGGGCAATTGAGCTTGCTGATAAAACGCAAGGCAAAATCACAGCGTTTTTGAGCATTTTCGATTTTTCATACGAAATGACGACTATGCTCTCTAGCGACGAGCGTGAATCAATGCGGCAAATTGTGATCAATGATCGTATGTTGTGGATTGATGAACGTATAAAGGAGCTAGGCGCTTCTGAAAAAGACATCGACATCAAAGTGATCTGGCATAACAGACCTTTTGAAGCGGTTATTGACCAAGTGTTAGAGCATGGCTATGACGTTGTTATCAAAGGTACGCACGAACACGACAAACTCAAATCCGTGATTTTCACACCAACTGACTGGCATTTATTGCGTAAATGCCCATGTCCATTATTATTGGTTAAAGACCATTCATGGCCGGCAAACGGCAATATTTTAGCGGCGGTCAATGTCGGTAGTGATGAAGATGAGCACCAATCGCTCAATAGCATCATCACAGAAGAAGCCAAACACCTTGCTGATTTAATTAGCGCTAATGTGCATTTGGTTAATTCATTTCCTGGCACTCCGGTCAACATTGCTATCGAAATCCCCGAATTTGATGCCAGCCAATACAACGACACCATGTTGCAGCATCATCAACAATCAATGCTAACACATGCTGAAAAATACGGCATCGATACCGCCAACACCTATATCAAAGCGGGGCTACCGGAAGATGTTATTGACGAATTATCGCAAGAGCTTGATGCCGAATTGGTCATTTTAGGGACAATTGGCCGTACCGGATTGTCAGCAGCACTAATTGGTAATACTGCTGAACATGTTATTGACCGATTGAATTGTGATGTCTTGGCGTTAAAACCAGCAGGCTATATTTCACCGCTACAAAGCTAGCTGCTGAGCCATACATAGATTGATATAACGAATATAAAACAAAATATTAAAACATTAAAACATTAAAAACAAAGCTGACCGTTCGGTAAGTCACCAAAAACATTAACAAAATCGTAACCAATAGTCGCTAAAAAGAATGCTACTGTTGGTTATTTTTACTTATCTTTTATACCAGTTAGCTATATAATACGCGCCCAATTATTTGAGTAGTTTTTTGGTATGACTGAAGCAGATAACAGAAAGGCCATCTTTGAAGCCAACAAGTTGCAGAAGCGACTTCGTAGTAAAGTCGGTAAAGCGATTGCTGATTACAATATGATCGAAGAAGGCGACGTTGTTATGGCGGCAATTAGTGGCGGCAAAGATTCGTTTGCCATGCTTGATATTTTGCTTAGCTTAAAAAAGTCAGCACCAATCAATTTTGATGTGATTGCGGTTAACTTGGATCAAAAGCAACCGGGCTTTCCAGCACACATCTTACCCGACTACTTCGAATCACTTGATATCCCCTACTACATCATCGATAAAGACACTTATTCGGTTGTTAAACAAAAAGTTCCGGAAGGTAAAACCACTTGTGGTTTGTGCTCGCGTTTACGTCGCGGCACGCTTTATTCGTTTGCTGAGCAAATTGGTGCAACTAAGATTGCCCTTGGCCACCACATGGATGATATCGTGGAAACCTTATTTTTAAATATGTTCTTTGGCGCAAAGCTAAAAGCAATGCCGCCGAAGCTTCGTGCAGACGATGGTCGAAACACAGTTATTCGCCCGTTGAGCTATGTTCGTGAAAAAGACCTTATTGCCTTTGCAGAAGTACGTGAATATCCAATTATTCCATGCAACTTGTGTGGCTCTCAAGAAAACTTGCAACGCCAAAATATCAAGGCTTTGCTAAGCAGCTGGGACGCCCAAACCCCAGGTCGCATTGAAAACATATTTAAATCATTGAAAAATGTCAGCCCAAGCCAATTAGCCGATACTGAGCTATTTGACTTCGCCAACCTGCCAATTGATCGCAGCGCGCCACGCGAAGCTTATGACTTTTCAAAAGAAACTGTCTCGTCTACCAATTTAGCGACAGAGCTTACCAATTCGTTAGATACCAACATAGACGATTCAATGATTATCGACGTTTCCAATATCTAAACACTATTTAGAAAAGTTATTTAAAAAAGTTGTTTAGAAAAATTAACGGATTATTTAACGAATAAATACGTCCTGATGCGCTGATTGTTGCCTAATTTTACGCAAACAACAGCTAGGACATTGAACGCTTTCTTTTTAACGCCAATGAATTGGCCCAAACTTTAAGCTTAGCAACCCATGATGTTAGAAAAACTTTTCAAACTTACAGAACACGGAACTAACGTTCGCCAAGAAGTTGTTGCGGGGATCACTACATTCCTGACAATGGCTTACATTATTTTTGTTAACCCCGCTATGTTAGCCGATGCCGGTATGGATCACGGCGCCGTATTTGTCGCAACCTGTGTTGCCGCAGCGGTTGGCTGTTTTATTATGGGTTTTTTCGCCAACTACCCAATTGCCCTTGCACCGGGCATGGGGCTAAACGCCTTTTTCACCTACACAGTCGTCCTTGAGATGGGTTACAGCTGGCAAGTGGCACTTGGTGGCGTATTTATCTCAGGTATTATTTTCGTAATACTCAGCATCTTCAAAATTCGCGAATGGATTATCAACAGCATTCCACAATCACTGCGCTATGGTATCGCTGCCGGTATTGGTTTATTCCTCGCATTTATCGGTTTAAAAAGCGCTGGCATTATCGTTGATAACCCAGCAACGTTAGTTAACCTTGGCGATATTACTTCATTACCTGCGTTGATGGCGGCTCTTGGTTTATTCCTGATTGTAGCAATGGCAAGTCGCGGTATGAATGGCGCGGTAATGTACTCAATTTTAATTGTGACTGGCTTAGGCATTTTACTTGGCGATGTTCAATTTAACGGTTTAGTGTCGCTACCACCTGATGTGACTCCAACGTTTATGCAATTAGACATCATGGGCGCATTAGAAGTAAGCATGATCAGTGTTATCTTTGCATTCTTGTTCGTCGACTTGTTCGATACTTCAGGCACATTAATCGCTGTTGCCCAAAAAGGTAAACTGCTAAATGAAGACGGTTCACTGCCTCGTTTAGATAAAGCACTACTTGCTGACTCATCTGCAACTATCGCAGGTAGCATGTTAGGCACTTCAACTACCACCAGTTATGTTGAAAGTGCTTCAGGCGTTGCCGCTGGTGGTCGCACAGGCTTAACTGCGGTTGTGGTTGGCTGTTTATTCTTACTTGCCTTATTATTTTCGCCACTAGCGGGTATGGTGCCAGCTTACGCAACAGCAGGCCCTCTATTTTTCGTTGCGGTATTAATGCTTTCAAGCCTAGCTCATATTGATTGGGACGACTTGTTAGAAGCAGTACCTGCAGCTCTAATCTGTATTACTATGCCATTAACTTTCTCTATTGCTCACGGTATTGCCTTTGGCTTTATTGGTTATGCAGCAGTGCGAATTTTTGCCGGCAAGTTTAATCAGTTATCAGCCAGTGTGCTTTTAATAGCCGCACTATTTGTAATTAAGTTCATTTATTTTGGATAGGAAAGTTCAATGACTTTATCTCGTACTTTTTTGGTCGCTGGCGGCCTTGTTGTATCAAGTATGACTTCTGCACAAACAATATGGAGTTCAAATAGCTTAACTTACCTCAAAAACACCAGTGATTTTGAAGTATTAACTAATGACGACGTAGATGTTTTCACTTTAGAGCACGCTTCAGGCCACAACTGGGGTGACGCTTTTATGTTTGTTGACCGCATTGATGCTAAAGCAGATGCTAATGCACCAACACACAAAGAAACTTACGGTGAAGTTACCGCTCGTTTAAGCCTTTCTTACGCATTAGACAGCAAGGTTTCTTACGGCCCACTAAAAGACGTATTCATTGCTGGTACATACGAGCATGCAAGCATCTCTCAGCCTAACTTCAGCACAGGTTTTGATAACTACTTAATTGGTGTTGGTACTTCTTGGAATATTCCAGGTTTCGCTTTCTTTGGCGCTGATGTTTACCAAGCGAACAACGAATTAACCGACAACGACACACAATTAACTATTACTTACGGCTACCCGATTACCATGGGCAAACACAAAGTAATGATTGATGGTTACATTGATTGGTCTTCTTCAGCCGACGATCACGCTGCTGACTTCCACTTCAATCCGCAAGTGCGTTTAGACGTAGGTAACTACTTTGGTAAGCCAAACGCTGTTGAAGTGGGTATTGAATACAGTTACTGGCACAACAAATTCGGTATCGCGGGTATCGATGACGAAAGTGTTGTTAGCGCCATCGTAAAAGTATTTTTATAAGACTAGTCCTTAAAAGCTTAAGCAATAGACTTATCAACAATTAACAAAATGCCGCAGTTTAAATTATTTAAACTGCGGCATTTTTATTTGCCTTCCGTTATCGGCTGACTCTTCCTCTAGCCCTAAAGTGAACTCTGCAGTTAGCTCTATATTCGAATAAACCAAACCTTAGTCGTTGTTATTTTATCTTAGATTTATCAATGGATAGCTAAAAGGTTAAAACTCTTCTTAAAACTACTTGGTCTAACTGTATTTTGATCGAAATAATCCCATCGATACACTCACGATTACGATTAAAGCAAAACAAAATTAGCCGAAGCAATTCGCTTAGTTAAAGATAAACTAAGCGATAGATAAGCTGCACAAGTGGGCTGTATGGACGCAGCATTATAGCTAAGGCGCGGTTGATGATTGCAAGTATTGGCTATTGTGGCGCAGCATATCTGAGATTTCCAACACATAGTCTGAGCCGCGCTCAGAGTATGGCAACAAACCCATGGCTAACACTTCAGGCACCAAAGGCTGGTCTTGCTCGCGCAGTTGTTGGCGAATTGAACGAAATACGCTGTATGCGTTATTCGTGTTGATATTGTGCAAGTAACGGTTAACCGCCTCGTCAACAGATTGGAATGCTTCCACTTCATGTTTGGCACCGCTATTGCGAGAACGAGGCACCATGCCACAGCCCGATTTATAGCACCATATACCAAAGAAATTTAATCCGATGCGAGCAAACCTTGATGTTCCCCAAGCAGATTCGTTTGCTGCCTGCACCAGCACAAGCGCGGTTGGGATCTCATCAACCTTTAACAACAAATGGTGTAATTGCTGCATTTGGCTACCCTTTTTACTCACCCGATAACGGCTAGCCAACACATCCAATTGTTGCTCTTGGCCAGGCATCAGCGGTTCACCTAAAGATACCGTTACCAACATTTCTTCAAGTGCAGTTCGGTCTGCAAGAATAGCGTTATTATTTGACTCTACGGCGGGTCGAATAAAATCAAAAAAAGCAGATTTTTTCTGGTTAACATCAACAATTGCTGCGAAGTCTGGCAGCGTTACGTTGTGCAGCGGTTTTTCAATAATGACGGGTTTAGGTGGTGGCGGAAGTACCGGCGCTGGCACCACTTCTTCTCGCTCGGTTGTAACAACAAACGGGCGAATAAGTGCCGCAGCAATAACAGCCGCACCTAAAACAAACAGTAATTTCCTTAACATCTTTTGCAACATAATTGCTCAATCCCTTTCTTTGCCATGCTAGGCGACAAACGTGTCATCACCTACTTGTGCGTCAGCAGCAACTGCGTGTAATTTCATCCCGAAAATTTCACGATACAAAATGCCTTTAGCGTTGTAATAACAAGGCGCTAGATAAGATAGCGAGAAGATAAAAATAACGCTAGCGATAAACATCATAATTTCAGTTTGTGCAATTACCATTGGCAAGAGTGACGCTGCAAGTGCCATCACCATAAATAAGTAAACAGCAAAAATATTAAACCACTGAAAACGAAGGGCTTTCAGCGATAAAATAATCGCTTTACCTGGTGTTAAACGCTTTTCAAGTACCAGTGGAATAGTAAGAGATAAGGCAACGGCTAAGAATATGCCGGGAATGATCAGTAGCTGTAAACCTAAACTGATCAGTACAGATGTCATCACAGCGCAAAGTGCTACCCAACTGCCACGTTTTAAAAATGCAAACACTAGCTTCGGCTGTGTTTTTACGCCCACTGCGTGCAATACTCCCATCATTTCGACGCCAGCAAGAAATGGCCAAATCACCAGGGTAACAACGATATTAAGGATTAAACTCGCTTCAGGGTTTTCCATAATATTTTCAACACCACCCAAGTACTCACCGACTAACAATGAGCAAGCCATGCCAATAAGTAATACAAACAAAAGGCCGATATTTATCGACCAGCGTGTTGTGGTGGTTTTTTGCCATGCTTCTTGCAGCACTTGTTTAGGGTTGATGACGTACTGACCTTTCAGCGCTTTTTCAACATCACCACCAACTTGAATAATCGAATCTTTGTCCACAAAACACCTATAAGTAGCAAGAACATACCCCTGTTTTTATTGGGGTTTAAAAGACATTTGAACTCTTATTGTACCTTAATGAACGTGGTAATGCTGTGCATTTATTGCGCAAGCAATTGCGAATAAAGTTGATGGTATTCAGCGGTTGTTTACCGGTTCATGTGGTAAGAGCTAAAAGTCGATGTCAATCCCATCGCCTTTTCCGCCAAAGAAACTCCCTAAAATTCGGCCAACTAATCTGAAAAACCAAACGACGAAGTCAACAGGAAACTCAATGACTAATTCAATAACATCCAAAACGACGTGATCTCCATCTCGTTTACCGCGTCTTTTGCTAGGCCAACACCAATAAGCGCTAACAAATAAGACAAAGCTAACGAACAAGAGACTCCAACTAAACTCAGCGGTTACCAACGAGGCGGACAAAAAACACCCTGCGACAAAGCAAAGTACGGCCAATAATTCTCTTAACGATTCCATTCTCAATAATTTCCTATTTATTTGTCAGTTATTTGTAAGTTATGTATAACTTAGCACTGAACACGTTAATCCTGTTACGAAAGTTGGCTCGCATTTTCTTGTTCTTGCAGAGTTGCAGCTTTTGACAAAGCCCACCACCCGATAAAAATACTCATTACAATTCTAATGGGAAAATAAACTAGTGCAGGTAGATCAAAAATCCAATAAACAACTTGTTCAGGCAACACATAAAACGCCACTTGTTTAACCCAAAAAATGATTGGCACAAAATCACGAAGCAAATCGTTTACTGAAATGCCAATCAGTTTCCAACCCTCAAGCACATTTATCCATAAGGCATAAACCCCCAAGGCACCATCGCCTAAGCTACCGACCACAGATGACCAACCTAAAATAAGCAAAAACAAACGCACCATCACTCCTTAGTCAATCGCGAAGCGCTAGTGTCAACGCAATATCATTCCGTAACATCTAGGATTATTCATTATGCGTAAAGCTCATAAATTTTATAGGGTTAATTTTTATAGAGGTGATGTTGGGTTGTTGAAGTACCATTGATGGAAAGAAGATAGGTGGTTGCGATTTTATTCTGTAGCTAGGTCTAGGTTACTGGCAAGATGGTGACAACCTTTATTGTCAATACTGAACAATAGCGAGAAGAATTATTCTGTTTTGGGCGGGGTCGCAGTTAAGTGGGCTAATACCATGCTCGCTAGATTACCTGACATGTTGTAGGTTTGGCTAAATATATGGGTTACTTTGAATGGTTAAAGTTGCATGGTTAACGGTGAATGGTTAACTAACTGCTTTTTCCAGTTTAGCCGCATAGAACTGCCATAACTCTTCAAAGTTGCTAAATTTGTACAATTTTCCATGGTACATTGCTTTCATCACATTCACCTAACACTTGCGTTTATTTACATTAACTTGCTTTAACTTTCGTTAATGTTGTTGCAAGAAACGCTTTCACCAATTGATGTCGACAATTGTATATATTTCAACCAACAAAAAGCGTTATAGAGTGCTATTTGAATGTAATAAGTTGTACGTTATTTATTCACCTATTCACTTGGCGGACGGCTTAGTTTACGCAGTGCTAGCTCAGCTTATTCAAGCCAGCCAAAAATTGTTTAAAGAACTTTGTGCCTTTTTCTTCGGCCAAGGCAATATTATCTTCTGGGATTTGTTCGGGGTTTTGATACACCGCCAGCACTTTCGCCATACTCGCTTCGCGAATTAAGTGCAAAGTTGGTAGTGGTGAACGGTTGGTATAGTTGCTAGCCCCTTGCTCATCTTCGCCTTCAAAAACATAGTCTGGATGAAAACTGGCAATTTGTATTTCGCCATCTAAGCCTAAATCAACAAGTAACTCGTTAGCGTAATCGACCAAATCAAGGTATTTGTCAAAACTGCGAAAGCCGGTTGTAAAAATCACCAGTGTAGTTTCAATTTCTGGGTGTTCAACTAGGTGTTGTAATTGCTCGGCAACTTCACTTAGCGCTTGCTCAAGTAGGCCGGTATTGCTGGTAGCATAACGAATGGTGTTATTGACGAACTCTTTTTTTGCAAAAGGGCAAAAGTTTAAGCCAATCACTATTTGTTCAAGCCAATGTTTAGTTTTTACCACTGCGGGGTGTAGTTTTTCGTCAGTCATTTTAAATTCGCCGGTCGTTTTGCTTTCAGAGCATGTTAGAAGTTTTCGGGCACGCTTTTTATCAGGTTATTCACTTTGCTGCAATGCCCACATCGAGGCATATTGCCCGCCTTTGGCCATTAACGTGTGATGATCCCCCTGCTCTATCAGCTTACCTTGTTTCATCACAATGATATGATCAGCATCGACTATGGTAGATAAACGGTGAGCTATCACTAAACTCGTCTTGTTGCGACTGACCTGTTTTATTGCTTTCAAAATGGCCTGCTCTGAATGGCTATCTAGCGATGAAGTTGCTTCGTCAAATACTAAAATTTCTGGTGCTTTTAAAATAGTTCGCGCTATGGCAACCCGTTGTTTCTCACCACCGGACAACTTTAAGCCACGCTCACCCACCATAGTATTTTCACCGTCAGGTAAACTGGCAATAAACTGGTCTAAATGGGCTAATTTTATTGCCTCGCGCACTTGTGATGTTGATGCTTGTGGATCGCCATAATGAACATTAGCCAACAGTGTATCGTTAAATAACACGGTATCTTGCGGAACGATACCGATATGTGCGCGAAGACTATGCTGTGTCACCTCGCGAATATCTTGCCCATCAATTGCTACATTGCCACAAGTGGTGTCGTAGAAACGAAACAGTAGTTTGACCAGTGTCGATTTGCCAGAACCGCTATCACCCACCACGGCAACTTTTTGTCCGGGTGCAATCGTAAAGTTCAGCGCTTTTATCACATCTCGCTTGCCATCGTAGCTAAAACCAACGTTATTAAACGATATTACACCTTCACTCACCTCTAGTGGCTTAGCATCTTCACTGTCAACCACCTTAGGTGTTTTCGCCAACAAGCTAAACATGTGCTCGATATTTGCCATAGAGCCTTTAATTTCGCGATAGACAAAGCCCAGAAAATTCAGTGGTAAAAATAGCTGCATCATAAACGCATTAATCAGCACAAAATCCCCTAACGTCATTTGCAGATGCGTTACTTGATAAGCTGCCATCGCCAACATGCCCGTCATAGAGATGGCAATAATAAGCGCCTGACCACCATTTAATGCAAAGAGTGACAAACGGTTTTTAATTTTTGCCTGCTCCCAAGTGGCTAATTGTTCGTCGTAGGCATTTGCTTCGTAACGCTCGTTTGTAAAATATTTAACGGTCTCGTAATTTAGTAGGCTGTCAATTGCACGGGTATTGCTGGAAGAATCAGCTTTATTAGCTTCGCGTATATAGCGAGTGCGCCACTCTGTCGCTTTTACTGAATAACCAACATAGCAAACAATAGAAGTGAGCACAGCAAGTGAAAAGGTTAAACCGTAGTTATAGCCTAAAATGCCAATCACCAAGGCTATTTCAAACAAGGTGGGTACTATGTTAAACACCATAAAGCGCATTAAAAAGCTGATGCCAGAGGTGCCACGATCAATATCTCGCGATAACCCTCCCGTTTGACGGTTTAGGTGAAAGTCCAATTCTAGTTGATGCAAATGTTGAAAGACTTTCAGCCCAATGCGACGAATTGCTCGTTCTGTCACTCGGCCAAATAATGTGTCTCGTATCTCGGCAAAAATAACAATTGAGAAACGCACTAAACCATAAGCCGCAACTAAACCAAGCGGCACCAGTAACAAGCTTTGTTTGTTGTTTTGATCTAATGTATCAACTAGGTCTTTTAGAATAAAAGGTAAATAAACGCTGGCTATTTTCGTCAGAATTAAGCAAGCAATCGCAATCGATATACGCGTGCGAAATTCGAGTAAATATGGCCATAGTGTTTTTAATACACGCCAATTTATCTCGGTGACTTCATGATCAGGGTGGTGGCTTCTACGGGGCATATTGCTAAAGCACTCTTAATTTATTTCGCTACACGACGAGTTATGGTTCAAACGATATTGGCTAATTGATTATTTAAATTGATAACAGACTAAAAAATCGAATAGCTAAGTCTCTGCTATCTCTTTGGTAAGTCTAACATTTATTTTCATACGCTAGCTAAAACTAAAATTGAAGTTAAACTAAGCATACGGATCACACCCAAGCATAGATGCAAAAAATCATTGCATAGCACTAGTGACAATCGCTCAATGGCAAGGTTAAGCTAAAGCTTACAGGTTGTTTTATATACTGGTAGTTAGATATTTATGGATGAGTCAATTTTACAGTTAGCAGAATACCCCAACGCCTTTGGCAAAATGTTTAAAGTAACTCAAGAGGACATAGACGGCTTTGGTCATGTTAACAACGCTGTTTACTTAAAATGGCTTGATGCCACGGTATGGGCGCATACTCGATATGTTGGTTTAGATGAGCAGACTTGCCAATCACTTAATCGCGGTATGGCGGTAGTTCGCCACGAACTTGATTATATTAGTTCAGCTTATTTGGATGATGAGATTGCCGTGTTTAACTGGCTCTCTGCCAACGATGGTAAACTTCGGGCAAGCCGCACTTTTCAAGTTGTTAGGATAAAAGATAAGAAAACCTTGCTACGTGCGAGAACAGATTATATTTGCACTGATTTAAGCACAGGGCGCCCAAAACGTATGCCACAACAATTTGCCGAGTCTTATCAAATAACCTCAAAAGCCGAGGCTACTTCGCCTAAAGCGCAAGCCATTCCCGCTTAACTTATGTGATGGTTTTGCGTTAGTTACATGTAAGTCTCTATCAATGGGATCGTGCGAGCCAAGCGGCTCATCACGCTCCCAATAAAGACCAAGCACAATCATTCTCTAACTGATTACCCCATTAAGATCCCAACGCCAAATGCCCCAATAGCAGTAACTCCAATATTCCAAATTAGTGTTCTAGCGCCGGTAACACCTAGCACGTAGCTAATGGCATACAGCACGCGTGCGCCAGCGAATATAATAGCGCTCCATTGTGTTAAAACGTTTGAAATACCGCTGTGTGCGGCAATAAACACCAAAGGTGCAAACACAACAGCGGCTTCAACTGAATTTCGAATAGTACGTTCAATTCGGCCCAAAATCGCAGGTGGGTTATCCAAAGGTAAGTCTCTGTTGCCTGATACATAAGCAAAATTAGAGTTTGCAACTAACACCATTGCCTGTGTAAACAAGGTAAATAGGATGGTTGTACAAAAGATGTAAAGCGAAAGTAATTCAATAGACATGGTTTATTCTCCTTAATTAATTTATTTAATTTGTACTGCGCAATACAAATTAAATATGGCAGAATAAATAACACAGTTCAATCTATTTTGTTTAGGCTAGTACAAAATGCCAAGAAATCGCAGTTTTAATGAAGATGAAGTCCTTTACAAGATCATGTGGACTTTTTGGGAGCAAGGCTATGAAGCAACTAATCTCGGCCACCTTGAGGCTGCTTCATCCTTGCCAAGAACTAGCTTGTACAATGCTTTTGGCAATAAAGCTGACATTTTTGCCCAGATTCTTTCCTTGTATCATCGAGTAATGGAGGGGCATTTCGCTGAAATGACCGCAAAGCCAACTATGAATTCATTAGTTAGCGTGTTTGAAGCAATGCTTGACAGGCAAAGTGAAGAAGGTAAAAAGTTTCCGTTAGGCTGCCTGATGGTAGGAGCCGCATCTCAACGTTCAGTACTTGAAGAAAGGCATATTGAACTAGTACATAGCTACAGGTCGATGCTGGTTTCAAGAGCTCATGATACTTTGAAGATAAATCAAGAAGCTGGCGAAATTAGCGCCAATATAAATGTCGCAGAATCTGCCGAATTTCTGGTTTGTGTTGCATGGGGAGCGCTGCTAACGCAGTGTATAGATGCGGGAGGAAGTAGCGTGAAATCGGCTGTGGCAACGCTTAAACAAACCTGTATTAACTGGTGCACATCACCATCTGCACTGGCTTAGTTTATCATAGCAGTTAAGGCGTAATATCATACGCCAGATCTGAGCTAGTTCAGATCTGGCGCGGATAACAACACGTAAATGTTTTGCCTCTCAAGACCTTATGGCTCAAGTTTTATATTGTGCTTACCGTGCTCTTGTTTGGCAGCAAGATAATTAGCGTTATCATCTTTTAAATGAACTTGAGTATTGACCACCTTAGTCACTTCTACGTGGGTAGCGAGTGCTCTCGCTTTTCTTGGGTTATTGGTCAGTAACTTAATACGTTGAATATCAAGCGCGTCCAACATGGCAAATGCATGTTCGAAGCTGCGTTGATCATCTTCAAAACCTAAGTGATTATTGGCTTGATAGGTATTTAACCCTTGGCTTTGCAGTACATAAGCATCAATTTTGTTGTAAAGACCAATGCCTCTGCCTTCTTGGCGCATATACAGAATAATACCACCCTGCTCCGCCATCACATTGATGCTTTCATCTAGTTGTTCACCACAGTCACAGCGTGATGAATGGAACACGTCACCAGTTAAACATTCTGAATGCACGCGCACCAATGGTACATCTTGATTTAAATCTGCTTGTTTGAACACCATGGCGACGTGCTCATTATCTTTATCAAAACCAGTGAAGCTAATAATTTCTGCGTCGATATCACTGTTTTGGCCAACTTTAAGGCTAACTCTGGCTCTAATTTCTGACATATCTCTATTTGATCTCTTTGCGTTTATTAGTTTTACGGCAACTAATAAAATTAGATCGCGGATTTTACTCCTTGTTCACTGAAATGGCGAACTTTTCTAGGTAACTGCTTAGAAAACTTACGACAAAGTTATAACTCAACCAAGAACGTTTATAACACATAAAAAGTGTGGGTATTTTTTAGATAACCAAAGAATCTAACCTCTTAAGGGGCATCAACTACAATTAATAATAGTGTTCACACATATGAGGATGTATTTATGAGCGCTATATGGAGAAATCATGCCATGCACTTAGCCAATATGATTAATTGCAATAAGGAGACCGCTGCACATCTGTATTTGGAACAGCTGATGCTATTCCCGCTTGACGTGCAGGATAAAATAATAGAAGAAATTAGTAACTTGTCGCATTGCAACAGTGATGCCGTTGCAGACATTATAGGGCGCTACTCTATGCCTGAGTTAAGGTAGCGCAAATGAGAGCAACACGAGTAAATCTGGCCACTATAACTAAATGCGCTGACCAGATTAGCTAGACTATTGAATTTGGTATACGCACTAGCGACTTAGCTGTTGCTCTCTCAGTTTAGCTACTTCATCTCGTATCGCAGCAGCTTGTTCAAATTCTAGATTTTTAGCATGTTCAATCATTTTTGCTTCAAGCTGCTTAACTTGCTCATCAATTTCCTCAAACGAAAGCGTTTTATAAGCAGCTTTTTGCTCGGCCACTTTATTGGCGATCAATTGCTCTTCAGGATCTAAGCCAACGTCCATCACATCCGTAATTTTACGCTTCACCCCTTTAGGTGTGATGTTATTGGCTTTGTTATGATCATCTTGTTTAGCACGGCGACGTTCTGTTTCATCAATTGCTCTGCGCATTGAGCCAGTAATGCGGTCAGCATATAAAATCGCCTTACCATTCACATTACGCGCCGCACGACCGATGGTTTGAATGAGTGAACGCTCTGAGCGTAAGAAGCCCTCTTTGTCAGCATCTAAAATAGCGACTAAAGAAACTTCAGGCATATCTAAGCCCTCACGCAGCAAGTTAATACCTACGAGCACATCAAACTTACCTAAACGAAAATCGCGAATAATTTCTACCCGCTCAACGGTATCGACATCTGAATGCAGATAACGGGTTTTAATATTGTGCTCGTCTAAGTAATCGGTTAAGTCTTCGGCCATACGCTTAGTCAGTGTTGTAGCAAGTACACGTTCTCCTAGCGGAATGCGTTTGTTAATTTCTGAAAGTAAATCGTCCACTTGAGTGTCAACAGGGCGTACCATAATTTCTGGATCAAGCAGACCCGTTGGCCTAACCACCTGCTCAGCAACTTCGCCTGAAGATTTTTCTAGTTCGTAACCACTTGGCGTTGCCGACACATAAATGGTTTGTGGTGCCAGCGCTTCAAACTCCTCGAATTTCATCGGACGGTTATCAAGCGCAGATGGCAAGCGAAAGCCATATTCCACTAGGTTCTCTTTGCGCGAGCGGTCACCTTTATACATGGCGCCAATTTGCGGCACAGTAACATGTGATTCATCAATCACTAGCAAGCCGTCATCCGGTAAGTAGTCAAATAAAGTCGGTGGCGCTTCACCTGCTTCGCGACCTGATAGGTAGCGTGAGTAGTTTTCGATACCTGAGCAATAACCAAGTTCAGTCATCATCTCAATATCAAACTGAGTGCGCTGAACAATACGTTGCTCTTCTATCAGCTTGTTATTATCTTTTAACTGCTGAGCGCGATCTTTAAGCTCAATTTTGATCGACTCTACCGCTGCTAATATTTTGTCGCGTGGTGTCGCATAGTGAGTTTTAGGGTAAACAGTAACTCGAGCAAGCGTGCGCTCAACCGCGCCGGTTAGCGGGTCAAATTCACTTATTTTTTCCACTTCTTCGTCGAACAGTTCAACACGTAATGCAAGGCGATCAGATTCTGCTGGAAAAATATCAATCACGTCACCACGCACACGATATGTTGCCCGTTGAAACGCCAAATCGTTGCGGGTGTATTGCAATTCAGCTAAGCGGCGCAAAATATCGCGTTGATTGATGATATCGCCCTGACGCAAATGCAGCATCATCTGCAGGTACGAGTCAGGGTCACCCAAACCATATATCGCCGATACCGACGCAACAATTATAACGTCTCGTCGCTCTAGCAATGCTTTAGTGGCCGATAGTCGCATTTGCTCAATATGATCATTTATCGATGCATCTTTCTCGATAAATGTATCCGTTGTCGGCACGTAAGCTTCCGGCTGATAGTAATCGTAGTAAGAAACAAAGTATTCAACGGCATTGTTCGGGAAAAACTCTTTCATCTCCCCATAAAGCTGAGCCGCTAAAGTTTTATTTGGCGCCAGCATCATGGTTGGGCGATTTAATTTGGCAATAACATTCGCCACCGTAAATGTTTTACCTGAGCCAGTTACGCCAAGTAGTGTTTGATGAGCAAGACCTGAGTCTATGCCATCAAGCAATTGTGCTATCGCAGTTGGTTGGTCGCCACTTGGCGTATAATCAGAAACTAATTCAATTGACTTCATGTCGACTGCGGCTCCGCATCTATATTTTCATCGATAAATTGGCGCGTAAATGAATAGTAAGAGATAAATGCCATGACTAAATTGCCCAGCAGTGCACCAATAAAGAAACCTTCTAGGCCATATAAGTAGCTACCTAGGTAGGCAAGCGGCACATAACAAACAAATAAACGCACAACTGATAGCACTAAAGCAACAATAGGCTTGTGCAGTGCATTAAATGATGAATTAGTCAGAATAATAATACCTTGTAAGCCATAGCCCAGTGGCAAGGTGTAAATGAATAACTTGATAAGATCGGCCACCGCTTGTTCTTTAGCAAAAGCGTCTGCAACCCATGACGATATCAGAATAAGAATGGCATAAATTAATACTTGCCAAATCATCACGAATTTCACTGATGTGCGGTACGCCTGCTCAACTCTCGCCATATTACCCGCACCAAAGTTTTGGCTAATAAATGGTGGTAAGGTCATCGACATCGCCAATACCACTAAGCTAGCGATAGATTCAATTCGCGAGCCAACACCAAAGGCCGCCACTGCAGATTCACCGTAGCCCGCAATAATTGCTGTCATAATCGCTGCGGCAATAGGCGTTAACATATTTGCGCCAGCGGCAGGCAAGCCAATGTGTAAAATGCCTTTGCACGACTTAAGCAAGCTGTTAATCGGAATCAAATGAGCGTGAATAAGCTGTCGTTTATTGACCAAAATATGAAGGACTAACGCTAAGCCGACAAGCCATGACACTAAGGTAGCAATTGCAGCACCTTTGATTCCCATCGCTGGTATTGGGCCAAGGCCAAAAATAAACAAAGGGTCTAATACTGCATTAATTAAACCAGCACTGCCCATAATAATGCTCGGTGTTCGTGTATCCCCTGACGCACGCAGCACCGCGTTACCAATCATTGGACCAATTAAACAGACACTGCCTAAATACCAAATGTCCATGTAATCGTGAATAAGTGGTAGTAAGCTATCGCTTGCACCAAGTAAGTGGAAAATTTCATCAGTAAAGTAATAGCCAATACCCGATACTATCGAGACAATTACAGCGGCTAAATACATAGCACTGGTTGCGTTGTCTTTTGCCGTTTCTTTGTCTTTTGCACCTAAGTATTTTGCAATGACTGCTGATGTGCCTATGCCTAATCCTATGGTTAGGCTTAACACAGTAAAGGTGATTGGAAAGGTAAAACTTACTGCAGCTAGCGGCTGTGTGCCTAATAAGCCAATAAAAAACGTGTCAACCAAGTTAAAGGTCATCAATAGAACCATGCCGTATATCATTGGAATGGTCATATTTTTCAAGGTTGGCCCTACCGGATCGGCCAGCAAGTCGATCTGGTTTTTATGTTTTGTGTCGGTCATGTACTTAATTGATTACCGTATGTAACTGGTCAAACGAACAGGGAAGGTTCTTAATGTTCTTCGCACGCTTTGTGTTTTTGTGTGCTTTGCGATACCGCGAAACAACTATTGTAAAAGATAGTGATAAGACTCGCTATTGCTATCTTTTATTTCACCTAGATTGATTCGCAACAAAGTGTAAACACTTGCTGTGCTACCACATAAAAGTTCTGCGCATAGATTAAGCACATAGAACAAGCCCTGCCAGCGCATCATCGCAAAAACAACACACAGATACTCGACAAAATCGATGAATCGCCTAATAAACAGGCTGCACGGTGCAACATTGTACAAAACACAAGCTATCTTGTTGTTTATAAAAGGTATCGTGACAACTAGTTAAATTTTAACCAACGCGCTACAGGCCCCATTTTTATTCGCAATTACCAACTATTACACTTTAACTCACACAGTTATCCACAATTTAAGTGGATAACTCGTCGAAGTTACTGAGTTGTTTAAGCTCACTGCTGATAATTCACTTATGGTAGTACGCTAAATACGGAGTGTAAGTCCAATCAATACAGTAGTTAACAGGTAAGAGTTATATAGCTTGGACAGACACGTTAGAGAATATTTGATACTGAAAAAACTTTGATGAAAACACGGATTGCTCTCTGCGCTAATTAACAGGCAGAACTAAACAGAGAGCAAGTTTTTCCCTAGTTTTATAAATATTTTTTTAGAAAATTAACATAAGCTTCAGACGCTTCAATACGGTTGCTCTTATTTCTAAAACCATGACCTTCATCGTCAAACAACACATAATCTACTGGCACATTGTTTTTGCGAATTGCTTCAACCATTTCATCGCTTTCAACCTGTAATACGCGAGGATCGTTGGCACCTTGCACAATCAGCACTGGTGCTTTGATATTGCTAGCATGGAACAACGGAGAAATCGCGCGGTGGCGTTCTTCGTCTGTCGCAGGGTCACCCATTTCTTGATACAAGCTTTCTTTAAACGCTTCCCACCAAGGCGGAATACTTTTAAGTGTGCGAACCCAATTAGTTACACCAAAAATATTGATGCCAACTTCAAATTCATCGGTAAACGCAAGACCCGCCATGGTTAGGTAGCCGCCATAGCTACCACCTATCAAGCCAATTTTATCAGCGTCTACCCAATCCAATGATTGCAGGTACTTTTTACCGTAAACAATGTCTTTTAAATCAACATCGCCGTGCTTTTTATCGTCAAGGTGGTAGAAGGTTTTGCCATAACCGGACGAACCTCGATTATTAACGGCAAAAATCGCATAACCATGGTTGACCAAATGCTGCCTTGCCGCAGAATAACCGGTTCTTGATTGTCCGCCTGGACCACCATGTATCCATATTAGCGCTGGTACCTTGTTGGTACTTGAAGCTTGATTAGGCTTGAACAACAAGCTTGGTATAGGCAACTCATCATAGCTATTAAAACGTACAACACTACTTGCTACTAAGTGTTGCTCGTCCATTTCTTTCGCTAATGTATTGGTTAGCTTGATGGGTGCATCACTGCCAAATTGATAGGTATAAAGATTGGAAGGAGAAGTATCTGAGTTCAACAAGAAATTAACAACGCGTTCATCAGACGAAAAGTTTACACCGCGAATATCGCCTGCTGCTAAATTTGGGATGATGACTTGCTTACCACTTGTTTGTTCACCACTTGTTTGCTCAACATTTGATTGATCTACATTGGCTAGTTCAGTAATAGTTACCGTTGTGCTCGCATCTTCGTTCACCCCCATCACACTGTACTTGCCAGTAGGTGAATACACTAAATAAGCTACATCCCAGTTTAAGTCGGTGATTTGTTTGTGCTCACCAGTTTCAATGTTATAAGTCCATGGCTGAGAAAACTCGCCGTTAAGATTAGTTGAATACGCCACTGTGTTATTGTCAGGTGAAAAGTCCAGTAAGTTAACTTCAGCATCATTGTCATCATCAGACAGATTGATCAATTTACCACTACTAACGTTCGCAATAATTAAATCCGTATCTGTATTGCGGTTAGATTTTGAAAGCCCTATCCACTGCCCATTTGGTGTGACACCGCTGATAAAATAGTTATTGTTATTTTCAAAGAGTAACTCTCTGCTGTAGTCTTCAACACTATATTTATACAAATCAAACACTTTAGCATCGCGTTCATTGGTCGCTATATAAAACCACTTATCACTTTCGTGCCAACCAACAAATGATGCTTTTAAGTTCTCACCCGGCGTTAAGTCTTTTACGGTGCCATCTGGTGACTGAACATAAACGTGATTGAGCTCATTGCCGCCTTGGTCAGAAGAATATAAAAACCGATCATCGGTTGGAAACCAATCAACAACCCAAATAGCGTCTGTGGTCGATTGGGTCAGTTGTGTGGGCTTATTGCCATTGAGCGGATATTGGTAAGCATTGTAGATACCTGACTCGTCAGAGCTCACTAAGGCATATTCGCCAGAATAATTGATGCGTGAGCCATAAATACTAGTGGTTTTGAAAAAGGTTTCGGCTGAATATGTTGGTATTGTTGGCGTTGCTTCTGCTAGTTTTGCAGCTTGTGCATCAGGTTTTGCGGCGGACACCGCTTCTTGATTGGTGTTACCAGACTCGCTACACCCAAATAGCAAGCCCATAATCACCAATAGCGATGATATTTTATGGTTCATTTCACGTTCCTTATTGTAATTAGTCGATACCTCTGACCATATTTTTATTGTTTTATCGCTACCCTCAATGTTTCTAGTGCTTTTCAACTAACTCCTAATAAATCAATAACAAGCAAGCTAGAAGTGTAACGACAAAACTGAGAATAGTTGACTCAACTGAAAGGGTCAATTAGAGCCGTTTGCGGGGTGTTAAGTATCGAAGAAGTTAAACAGAGTGATATAATTGAATGATTGGAATGAATGGCGTTACTCATATTAAGTGATGTGAACTGATGTGCACTGAGCTTTTAATGACAACATCAAATTGCATTCCTCATTGCCATACAAATAAATAAGCTACTATCTAAATAATGCAGACTGAAGACTTTCGATTAAAACATCCACAAACACTTGTAGGTATCAGCAGGCAACCTTAGAGATATCAGCTAATTGTGCGCAAAATTACCACCACTTGACCACATATTCAGCAAACGATCTAATTGTGAAAGAATTTGTCATTTTTGTGTTGACACTCTCACTAACGGGCTTTAATATTCCGCCCCGTTAGCGAGGCAAGCCTGTTAAACGGTATGTTTCACTACTGATATAAACACTATTCCCCTGTAGCTCAGTTGGTTAGAGCGGTGGACTGTTAATCCATGTGTCGTCTGTTCAAATCAGACCAGGGGAGCCACTCTTTTTTAAGAGTAAAGATAATGACTAGGTAAATCAGTTGTTATTAAATCATATAGTGTTAAAGAAAGTAAAAATTTATTCCCCTGTAGCTCAGTTGGTTAGAGCGGTGGACTGTTAATCCATGTGTCGTCTGTTCAAATCAGACCAGGGGAGCCACTTTCTTCTAAAGAAAGAAAAATAGAATTAAAGGTAATGGCTGAATTTGTTAGCGGTTATCAGAGCGAAAGCTCAACGTAAAAGTTTATTCCCCTGTAGCTCAGTTGGTTAGAGCGGTGGACTGTTAATCCATGTGTCGTCTGTTCAAATCAGACCAGGGGAGCCAATTTCTTCTTGTACTTATTCATTACTAATAAATTGGTTAGGCAATAAGTTAAGAAAAAGCCCATCAAACGATGGCAGTAAAAGTTTATTCCCCTGTAGCTCAGTTGGTTAGAGCGGTGGACTGTTAATCCATGTGTCGTCTGTTCAAATCAGACCAGGGGAGCCACTTAATTCACTAGCAAGTGAAACAGAAAAGACCATCATTTGATGGTCTTTTTTTTCGTCTAGAAAATCTCACTAGCCCTGCTCCAGGCCACATTAACCAATTTAAATTGTGGTTAGCAAAATACTGGTCTCACTGGCAATAATCCCTTCTATCTCACGAACGATACGCAAAACACGGTCAAACTCAACCAAATTGCTGGTATTAATTTCAGCCACTAAGTCCCACTTACCGTTAGTGGTATGCAGTTTAACCAACTCAGGAATGCCCCTTAGCTGCTGAATAACTTGCGAGGTTGAACGGCCAATCACTTCAATCATCATCATAGCTCGCACCGTATCTTGCTCAAGCCCTTCATGAGCGCGAATCGTAAAACCTAAAATTGCCCCTGTGGTAATTAATTTATCGATACGACTTTGCACCGTCGCACGTGATACTTTGAGTTGTTTCGCTAACTCAGAAACAGGCGCACGGCCGTCATTACGCAGCAAGGCAATCAGCGATTGATCTAACGCGTCGTAACGATGTGGATTGAGCGTTTTTAATTCAAAGTTATCATTTTGCATAACTTAGCTTATCTATTTGTATATTTTGACTATCAATTTACCACATTATTACGCTTTTTGTTTAGCATGCTTGGGGGTTAGCCTAGCAATATATTGTACAAAGCGAATTTCATTATGTTATCAACTCACGCTAAACCAACTAAAACCACTCTAACAATTGCCGACTTAAATTGTTCAGGATCAGAGGTACACGCATCAGAAACAACTCAAGCGCCAATACCAGCGCCAACACAAGCACCAATGCAGGCAGCTATTCAAGCACCCAAGGCTGTAGTGATGGTGCGCCCGCATCAATTTAAGCCGAATCCACAAACGGCAAACGATAATACTTTTCAGGTAAACGACAAGATTACGCTGAGTCAGCAACAAATTGCTAAACAAGCGTTTGATGAAGTGAGTCAAGTGGCTAACAAATTATCTACCCTAGGGGTAAAAGTGCATTTGTTTGAAGACAAAATGTCGAATACCCCAGACGCTGTTTTTCCCAACAATTGGTTTTCAACTCATAGTGATGGTCACTTTTATTTATATCCGATGTACGCAGAAAATCGGCGCCTAGAAAAACGACACGACATTATTGAGCACTTGATTGCTAATTATCAGGTTGACCAACTAACGGATCTTTCGTGTTGGGAGCAAAAACAACAGTTTTTGGAAGGTACCGGCGTATTAGTGATCGATCACCTAAATCACTTGGTCTATGTCACACGCTCAAAACGTGCTGATGAAGCGCCGCTGATGGACTTTTGCCATCAGCAAAACTTGTCGCCAGTATTTTTCAATGCCACCGATCGCCAAGGTAAAGCTGTTTATCACACCAATGTACTGATGTGCGTGACGACTGGTTTTGTCATTATTGCTGATGAAATGATTCGCGATAATAAGGAGCGCGAGCAAGTACTTAAGTTTATTCACAATAGTGGTAAAACTCATATTTCACTAAGTGAAATTCAGATAAATCAGTTTGCTGGCAATATGTTGGAACTTAGCGGTAGCGAAGGACGATTTATCGCGATGTCAACCACAGCTTATCGGTCGTTATCAAAACAACAAATCGCAATACTATCGGAAAAAGCACGAATCGAAACTTTTGACATTCCCACTGTTGAAATGGCGGGTGGCTCAATTCGCTGTATGCTGGCAGGTATTCATTTAACGCCCTCTAAAAAGTTGCATACATAGCATTAAAAATGTATGTGTGCACAAATACTTAGAATACGCTAAGGTAAGGCGATTCGAACAATAATCTCGTAGAACAAATAAGGAGGTCGTATGTTTGATCAGATCTTTAATGCCACTGTTGGAAACATCAACAACTTGTTGTGGGGCTCTGGTCAACTACTCATTTATATACTGGTATTTGCCGGTTTCTGGTTTTCCTTCAAATTGAAATTTGTCCAGTTTGCCCATTTTCGCCATATGTTTTTCGTGATGAAAAACAGCACCAAAGGCGATAGTGCCGGCATTAGCTCTTTTCAGGCGTTGTGTACTGGTCTATCTGCCCGGGTTGGTACGGGTAACTTGGCGGGTGTGTCAGTGGCAATTTCGCTAGGTGGCGCTGGTGCTGTTTTTTGGATGTGGGTGATTGCCTTTTTGGGCATGGCAACAGGCTTTGCCGAAAGCATTTTGGGTCAACTCTACAAAGTAAAAGATGATCATAAAGAATATCGCGGTGGCCCTGCTTACTACATAAAAATGGGCTTGAATAAGCCTTGGCTGGCAGTTGCATTCGCTATTTGTTTATTCTTGGGTTATGGCTTTAGCTTTAGTGCGATGCAAGCCAACACCATTAGCGATGCGCTAAATCACGCCCTAGATATTCCACATATGTATTCAGGTCTCGCGATTACCTTATTTGCCGGTGTAATTGTTATGGGTGGTTTTAAAAGCATTGCCCGCTTTGCAGAGCTAGTCGTGCCGTTTATGGGGATTGCCTATATTTTGGCGGCGCTAACGGTTGCTGCCCTTAATATTGAGCACATCCCTGCCCTAATTGGTGATATTTTAGCTTCTGCCTTTGGTTTACAGGAAGCAGGGGCAGGCGCGCTCGGTGCCGCCATTAAAAATGGCATTCAGCGGGGTTTATATTCGAACGAAGCGGGGGCTGGCTCTGTACCTCACGCCTCGGCAAGTGCTTCCCCTACTCCTAATCACCCTGTCGCACAAGGTTATGTGCAAATGCTCGGCGTATTTGTTGATACGGTTGTGCTTTGTACTTGTACTGCCGTGATTATTTTACTGGCCGACCTGCCCATGAGTGGTGAAATGGAAGGTATTCGCCTAACCCAAGATGCAATGACCGCCCACATCGGAGATGGCGGCGTTTATTTTGTCGCCGCTGCAATTACCCTATTTGCTTTTACCTCGGTGGTTGCTAACTATGCATATGCTGAGAGTAATCTGCACTTGTTTAAGCTAGACAACAATCTCGGACGCGGTATTTATACTAGTTGTTATTTAGCCATGGTGCTGTGGGGTGCAAATGCGTCGCTATTTCATGTTTGGGCGATGGCTGATATGGCACTAGGATTGATGACGCTGGTTAACATTTTTGCCATAGTGCAATTAACTCCAACGATTAAAGCATTGTTTAAAGACTATTGTCAGCAGCGCACGAATCAAATGTCGTTACCAGCTCAGAGTCAAATTAAGCCTGAAATCAGCTTCTCTGCACAAAATATCGACTATCAAGGTAAGCTCTATTCAGGTATTTGGGATAAGAAATAGAGTTTTTATTCAATTTTTACTGATTTAGTGAAGATTTAGTAAAATTAAGGGTTGCTTTTTCACGAGAAGCTGGCATGTTAAATAGCAACTGCAGACGGTCAACCGTTTGTTTAAGTGTTAACGTTAACCCTATTTAATCTCTGTCCAATATTAGTTATTCAGTAACTAACCGGTTAAATAGTTTTACTTTAATTGGATATTTATTCGCAGTCGCTTCAATAAGTTAAAACACTGCACCTCATACAATTTGGAAAAAGGAGTAGCACTTCAATGTGTTCGATCTTTGGTATTCTTGATATTAAAACTAGTGCGTCGGCACTTCGCCCTACTGCGTTAGAATGTTCTCGTCTTTTACGTCATCGCGGCCCAGACTGGTCTGGCATTTACACTAGTGACAATGCAATTTTAGTGCACGAACGTTTAGCCATTGTTGATACTGAGCACGGCGCTCAGCCACTTTATAACGAAGATAAAACACACGTTTTAGCGGTTAACGGTGAAATTTATAACCACAAAGCACTTGCGGCGAGTTTAACGGTTGATTACGAATTCCAAACGCACTCTGACTGTGAAGTTATTTTACCGCTGTACAAGGAATTCGGCGCAGAGTTTATTGATAAACTGCAAGGCATGTTCGCTTTCTGTTTATACGATGAAAAAGCAGATCGCTACATTATCGCTCGCGACCACATTGGTATTATCCCACTTTACACAGGCTATGATGAAGACGGTAACTTCTATGTTGCCTCAGAAATGAAATCATTAATGCCAGTTTGTAAAACGGTTAAGGAATTCCCTCCAGGCCATGTGCTAGACAGCAAAACTGGCGAATTGCGCAAATACTTTAAGCGCAACTGGATGCAATACGATGCAATCAAAGACAACCACACCAGCAAAGAAAAGCTGCGCACGGCGCTTGAAGATTCAGTGAAAAGTCACTTGATGACCGACGTACCTTACGGTGTGTTGCTATCAGGCGGTTTAGATTCATCACTGGTGTCTGCGATTACGCAAAAATATGCCTCGCGCCGTATTGAAGAAAATGATTTATCAGAAGCTTGGTGGCCAAAAGTGCACTCGTTTGCCTGTGGTTTAGAAGGCTCACCTGATTTAATTGCTGCGCAAAAAGTGGCCGATGCGATTGGTACGGTGCACCACAATGTTGTGTTTACCGAGCAAGAGGGTATCGACGCGCTAAAAGAAGTGATTTATCACTTAGAAACTTACGATGTCACCACTGTTCGTGCTTCAACGCCGATGTATTTAATGGCGCGTAAAATTAAAGCCATGGGCATCAAAATGGTGCTTTCTGGCGAAGGCGCCGATGAGATTTTTGGTGGTTACTTATACTTCCACAAAGCGCCAAACGCACAAGAATTCCATGAAGAGTTACTGCGTAAGTTAGATAAGTTACATATGTTTGACTGCTTACGAGCGAACAAATCAATGTCGGCTTGGGGTATTGAAGCTCGCGTACCATTCTTGGATAAAAACTTCCTTGATGTTGCAATGCGCATTAACCCAGAAGATAAAATGTGTGGCGGCGGTAAAATGGAGAAAAGCATTTTACGTGAATCCTTTGAAGGCTACTTGCCAGAAGAAATTTTGTGGCGCCAAAAAGAGCAGTTCTCGGACGGTGTCGGCTACTCGTGGATTGATGGTTTAAAAGAATATGTTGAATCGCAAGTGAGCGATCAGCAGTTGGCAAACGCGGAATTTAAGTTCCCAGTTAACACGCCAGATACCAAAGAAGCTTACTTCTATCGCACTGTGTTCGAAGAAAAATTCCCGCTAGAAAGCGCCGCGAAATGTGTGCCAGGTGGTAAATCAGTAGCCTGCTCTACTCCGCAAGCACTGGCTTGGGATGAAGCATTCCAAAACATGGCCGACCCTTCAGGCCGAGCAGTACAGTCGGTACATAACGACAGTTACTAGCTAACGTTGTAAAACGATTGTTATTAACAATGAGAAAGCGCTACTAAACTATCAGTAGCGCCTTTTTTATTTAAACTTTTCCTTTAACACACAACAAATAAGATTATTTACACTTGTCAGTTAATTTTTAGTGAAAATTACTTTAAAGTAGTGACATCTAAGCCATAAACCCCGTGAAACAGTTAGGATCTCCTGTTTTGACTAACCCAATCGACGACAATATTCCAAGTATTAAGCCTGATCTTGATCAGGTTGAAGCCTACCGCAGTACGAAAAAACCAAGCAAATCGGGTTCATCAAAAGCACCAACACCGCAACATGAGCCAAGCCAACCAGCACCAAAGAAAAGCTCTGCTTTAGGTATTTTAAATAACCTTATTATTTACGGCGTAATTGCGGCTGGTGGTTATTGGGCATTTCAACAAGATGTAAAACGCGAGCAAGAGCTTATTTCCGCTGAGAACCGCATTCTTGATTTAGAACGTCAGCTATCGGCAACTGATGAAGAAATGGGTGAATCAACGGTTGCGATGCGCGCGAAACTCGAAGGCTTAATTGAAAAGACTGATAAGCTATGGAGTGAGATGGATAAGCTGTGGGCATCGGCGTGGCGTAAAAACCAATCACAGATTAAAGAGCTACGCTCTAAAACCATCAAAACCGACAATAAGCTAACTGAAACCAACACAGAAATTCTCACCAACAAAACGGCGATTATTGAGTTAGGCGATAAGCAAAGCGCAACGGCATTTAATATTAATGCACTTACCGATCAACTAGGTAAGGCTCAGTCGGTTAAACAAGAAATCGAAAAGCTTGCTAGTCAGTTATCTAGCTTAGAAAACAAATCATCGAGTCGCGATCAACAACAAATAGAATTAGCCACTATGGTTGCTGAGCTTGATACATCAGTAAAGCTATTGATTGAGCGTATGGAACGCCCTGCTGCTGGCGCTTCAACAACCGCGACTACGCCACCACCTGCGCAATAGCATCAAGCATTTCAACCAAACTCAAATAACACAAATAAAAATGCCAATCATATGATTGGCATTTTTTCAGTTGAACTTGTGCAACTAACGTTAAACTACAACCAGTAATTTAGCTGTACAGACAATAGATGAACGTTAGTATCATAGTCAGCGGTTAAATTAGCGTTGGTTATACGCTGATCTTGCACATTGTATTCAAATTCATTGATGCTAGTGTCTTTCATCCACATATAGCCATAGGCTAAGTCTAACGTCCAATCACTATTGAGTTGCCAGTTGCCACCAATCGTCCACCAAATTCGATCATCAGTTGGAATACGTGCAGTTCTTCGCTCTTGTGGAATTGGGCTAGTGTCATATGCAACACCAGTTTTCAATTTAACCTTAGGCGACCACTGGTACGTTACACCAAGCGCTAATGCAAAAGTGTCTTCCCACTTTTCTGGTATATAGGCAATGTAGCCATCTTCATTTAAGTCAGCTTCTGTTACTTGCGAAATAGGGCCAGTTTCTTGTTCGCTTATAATGCTGATGTTGTCGAACTCACTCCAATCCATCCATTGCAATGATGCTTGCAACGATAGTTCAGGAGACACTGCTTGGTTAACACTAATTGAAAAGTTCTGTGGCAGGGTTAAGTCCATTTGAGCGGCTTCTTTTTCAAGCGGTGACGAAGCCAATAAGCCAGTGTTTAAATCAACGGCTGGTAACTCTGGAGCAACGACAAATAAATCATCACGCCCGCCAGCTGCCGCGCCAACAATAGGCACATTAGTAATTTCAAAATCATTTGCTAAGGTCAAATCAATTGCGGAGTTGTAAACAAAAGCAATGCTTGTTGAACTATTTGGCTGCCATAGTGCTCCTAATGTGGCACTGACTGCCCAATCGCTGCTATCTAGCTCATATTGAATATCGCAGTAGTTACTGTTGTGAACATCACCTAACCCCAATGGAGCATAGGCAGCATTAATAAAGTCTGCATTTTCACAAAGGCCACCGATATCTTTAAAGGCGGTTAAGCGCCCTTCAGCATACGAAATGCTAATACCAAGGCCTACCGAGAACTGCTCGGAAACTTGATACGCGAGTGTTGGCTGTAAACTGATAATGGTTAGTTCAGTATCTTGTGCAAAGTTTCTGCCGATGAAGTTTTCGTCGTAAGTACTTGAAATAGCGGCAGGAGCATATAGACCTACACCCCATGCCCATTCATCGTTAATCGGTGAGGCATAAAATGCATATGGCACCACCTCACTAATATCAAAGTCACCGCTGGTTTCTCCAGAAACAGGCTGACCAAGTACGTTGGTGGCCGACACATTAGAATATTCAGACTGACCAAAGATATAACCACCACCGATGGATAAGCTAGCACCTGGCAGTTTTGTTAACCCAGCAGGATTGGAATACAAGATAGAAGCATCTTCAACTACCGCACCACGCCCTGCATAAGCATTGCCCATGCTACTAGTTGATTGTTCATAAATTTTAAAGCCTGCGGCTTGGGTAATTTGAGAAAATGAAGATGAAAGAAGAAGAGAACTAATAATTATTGATAATTTTTTATACTGCATAAATTGTTGTAATACTGTTGTAATGCAATTTCATCTTATATCTGATGAATAATATTTCAAACAACTATTTATACTATTTGAACGATAATTGATATTTACGAACAATATGTAGCCATATTGTATTTTCGTTATTCAAGCTCATTCAACCAAACATAGTATTAGCAAGTAAAGATTATGTTTTATGCTTTATAAACAACAGATTATTGTATATTAAATACACTCACCTTTATTTTTAGTGAACTCTGGGAACTACAAAATCAATGCGTAAAATCTTTAAATTAAATGTGCAATTACAACGTTAATGAGTCATTAAAAATGTAGTTGCCAGTTTAAATCTGTTGAACTTTTATGCATAAACCACACTGTATATTGAATATTTATTCACCAAGTACATTAAGAGAATCTAAGATTAACCATTGAAAATAACTCGCACTAATGGATCACAATTACGTTGGTTTAAAACTGGTTACTGCTATGGCGAGTAGGATTTAAGCCTCAGCTTAACGTCAAACTGAGACTTAAAGGGGTCAAGCTTAGCGTTTGCTAACTTCTACTAGATAAGCGTGATGATTCACTTATAACGCATCAACAATATCTTTAACCAGTTTTGGCCCTTCATAGATAAAGCCAGTATAGACTTGAACCAACGAAGCGCCTGCGGCAAGCTTTTCTTTGGCATCTTCAACTGATTGAATACCACCAACACCAATAATAGGTAGCTGCCCTGCTAAAGCTTGCGCCAATTGCTTAATTACAATCGTGCTTTGCTCTTTGACTGGAGCACCGCTTAAGCCGCCTTGTTCATCGCCATGCGGCAAATGCGCAACTTTATCGCGAGCAAGCGTGGTATTTGTCGCAATGACCGCATCAATATCATTTGCTTTTAAGCAGTCAGCAATGCCTTCAACTTCTTCTTGCGTTAAATCTGGTGCAATTTTTACTGCAACTGGCACATATTTACCGTATTGCTCAGCAAGCGATTTTTGCTCGACTTTTAAAGCCGCAAGTAACTCATTTAACGCTTCACCATATTGTAAAGAGCGTAAACCTGGCGTATTTGGCGAAGAAATATTTACGGTAATATAACTGGCGTAGTCATAAACTTTACGCATACAGTGAATGTAATCATCTTTCGCATTTTCTTCTGGTGTATCTTTGTTTTTACCAATATTAATGCCCAAAATGCCTTTGAAATTAGCTTTTCGCACTTGCTCTACTAAGTAATCAACGCCTTTGTTGTTAAAGCCCATTCGATTAATCACAGCATTAGCTTCTTCTAATCGAAAAATGCGTGGTTTAGGGTTACCCGGTTGAGGCCTCGGCGTAATAGTGCCAATTTCTACAAAACCAAACCCCATCGCAGCAAAGGCTTGAATACATTCGCCGTTTTTATCAAGACCGGCAGATAAACCTACCGGATTAGGAAAGCGAATGCCCATCACTTCCACAGGCTTGTCTTGCACGGTTTGTGTGTATACGACTTTTAATGGTGAATTTCCGGTTACATGCAACCCTTTGATAGTGAAGTTGTGAATAGCTTCTGGATCAAATTGAAACATCATCTTTCGAATCGCCGAATACAACATGGTTTTCCTCTTGTTTAAGTTATGAGTTAAGTTATAAGTTAAATTATGAATTAAATACAAAAAGTCCCTGCTTAGCAGGGACTTTAATAGAGCAACTTGGCTTACGCCGCGCTATGTAAACTTAGTAACATTAATTCTCTTAATGCGACTGAGAACTTAGCAAATTCATGCGTTGGCGACATTCTAAAGTCAGCCAAGATATGACGCCAGCGCTCAAGTGGTTGTGCGCTCTGTTCAAACCACTGCTCAAGCAATTCATCTGAGTTGTTGCCCTTAGCATCTACTTTCAAAGCGACAATAGTAATAGCTCGCTGCTGCCAGTCAAGCTCTTCTCTAAATGACGCTCTAGCCAATGCTTGCCAGTGGTTAGCAACAGGCTGTGCAGTGATTTGGTCTAAGAACCAATGCAGGTCTAATCGGTCACCAAGCTTGAAGTAAAGTTCTGCAACAAACTCAATCGAGCGACCATCAATTGCGGCAATCTCTGCAATATCCATTACTGAGAACAAGGTGCTTAGCTGTGAAATACGCTTAGCTGTTTTCTTCGGCACACCTGATTTAACTAGGCCAGATTCAACATGTACTAACTGCTCTACTTCATCAGCAGCCATGTATTTGCTTAGGTTTTTCGCTAATGCATCAAACGTAGGGCGATAGAAATCAATCGCTTGTTGAATATCCATGCCCTTGTCACGGTGTCTCAAGAACCAGCGCGTTGCGCGGCGAACATTGCGACGCAGTTGGAATAACATTTCAGTTTGCACAGACGTTTCAATTTTGTTGTCTAACGCTGCAATGTCTTGCCATACTGCGCCCATTTCAAATACTTCACTTGCCATGGTGTAGCAATTAGCAACTTCAGCAACACTTGCGCCAGTTTCTTCCTGCATACGGTTTACGAAGTTAAAGCCCATGTCGTTGCCAAGCTTGTTAGCAAGTTTAGTGGCAATAATTTCAGCGCGTAGCGGGTGATCTTGCATTTGCGCACTGTATTTTTCTTGTAACAGACCAGGGAATGCACCAATCAGTAGGCGATCGTGATATGGGTTACTGGTGATTTCTTCACAAACTAAATCTTCTTTTAATACCATTTTGCTGTAAGCAAGTAGTACCGAAAGCTCTGGACGAGTAAGGCCGTTACCTTGCGCTAGGCGCTCAGCAATTTCGTCATCATTTGGAATAAACTCTAACGCGCGATCTAGCTTGCCATCACGCTCTAATTCGTGAATAAAGCGTGTTTGCTCTTTTAGTTGATCAGCGCCGCGCATTGCCGTAATAGATAACGAGTGCGTTTGGTCGTAACAGTCTTTCAACACGATTTCTGATACTTCATCAGTCATGTCATAAAGCAACTTGTTACGCTGTTTAACAGTTAAGTCACCGCTTTGTACTAAACCGTTAAGTAGAATTTTGATGTTTACTTCGTTATCCGAACAGTCTACACCGCCAACGTTATCTACAGAGTCGGCATTAATTCGGCCACTATTAGCTGCATATTCAATACGGCCAAGCTGAGTTAAACCTAAGTTACCACCTTCACCTACGACTTTAGCTTGTAACTCGCTACCGTTGATGCGTAATGCGTCGTTAGCACGGTCACCCACTTCTAAATGAGTCTCGCCACTGCCTTTAACATAAGTACCGATACCACCATTCCAAAGTAGGTCTACCTTCATTTTTAAAATGGCTTTAATTAAGTCGTTCGGCGCCATGCTTTGTTTTTGCGTGCCGATCATTTTCTTAATTTGCGGTGTAAGTTTGATTGATTTTGCCGCGCGGCTGAAAATACCACCACCTTCAGAAATCAACTCTTTGTTGTAATCTTCCCACGTACAACCTGGCATGTTGAACAAGCGCTCGCGCTCTTTGTAAGTCGGTGCTGCAACAGGATCTGGGTCGATAAAGATATGCATATGGTTAAACGCAGCTTGTAAGCGAATATGCTTAGATAACAGCATACCGTTACCAAATACGTCACCAGCCATGTCACCGACACCAATCGCTGTAAAATCAGTTGTTTGACAATCAATATCCATTTCGCGGAAGTGACGCTTAACCGATTCCCAAGCACCTTTTGCAGTAATACCCATGCCTTTATGGTCGTAACCGACACTGCCACCTGAAGCAAAGGCATCACCCATCCAGAAGTTGTACTCATCAGAGATACCGTTAGCGATGTCAGAGAATGTTGCGGTACCTTTGTCTGCTGCAACTACTAGATATGGGTCATCTTCGTCATGGCGAACAACATCAATTGGCGAAATAATATCGCCCTTGATGATGTTGTCTGTGATATCTAATAAACCGCGAATAAAGGTTTTATAACACTCTTGGCCCGCTTCAAAGATTTCTTGTCGTGTGCCGCCTAGTGGTAATTGTTTACAAACAAAACCACCCTTTGCACCGACAGGTACAATCACAGTGTTTTTCACTTGCTGGGCTTTTACTAAGCCTAAGACTTCAGTACGGAAGTCTTCGCGGCGGTCAGACCAACGCAACCCACCACGAGCCACTTTACCACCACGTAAGTGAACACCTTCAACTTGCGGTGAGTAAACGAAAATCTCAAATTTAGGCATAGGTAGCGGCATTTCTGAGATTTCTTCAGGTAAGATTTTGAATGAGATATAAGACTTTTCTTGCTCACTCGCATTTTTCTGGAAGTAGTTTGTTCGAATGGTCGCATTAATCATTTCAACGAAACGACGAATGATACGATCGTCATCAAGGTTAGCGACGTTATCTAGTGACTGTTCAATGTCATCAAGTACCTTGTTAACTGCTTTTTCAGTGCGCTTTGCACTCGGGCTAAAACGCAAGTTAAACAGCTTAACCAATAGTTCAGCTAAGTTAGGATAACGAGCAAAGGTATCTTCCACATAACTTTGGCTAAATGTACCGCCAATTTGGCGCTCATATTTGGCAAAGGCACGAATGATTGATACTTCACGACCCGCTAGCCCTGCACCAAGAATCAAACGGTTAAAACCATCATCTTCTAACTGCCCTGCCCAGACTTTTGCAAAAGCGTCTTGGAACAACATTTGAACTTGTTCTAAGTTGAAAGCGCGATCGCCAGTTAACAACATAGAGAAGTCTAGAATCCAACAAGTTTCACCGTCTGCAGTGCGAATGGCATATGGGCTTTCACCGATAACACGTAAACCAAAGTTTTCCAACATAGGTAGCACGTCAGACAAATGCAACGGCTCACCTTTGTGGAATAGTTTTAATTTAACAAAACGGCTACCCGACTTTTCTTCTTGTGGCTGGTAGAACAGCATCTCTAGTGGACAGCTTTCACATACCGATTCTAATTTTTCGATATCAACAATCGCTGTACCCGGCATCACTTCATCTTTATATGACTGTGGGAATGCAGAATATTTGCGGCTTAAAGCCTTACCAACCGACTCACCTTTATGAGAATTCAACAAGGCCGATAATTTGTCATCCCAACTGCGGGCCGCTTCATTCAAGTTCTTTTCAATTTCTTTCACGTTGATATCTGCTTTTGTGTGATCGACACGGACAATGTAGTGAGTTCTTGCTTGTACTGATTCTGAGAAGTAAGTGTTAAATTCAACTTCTTCTTTGCTGCCAAAAGCATCACTTAATAACTGCTGCGTTTGGATTCTTAGTTTTGTGTTGTAACGCTCTCTTGGTACATACACCATACACGAGTAGAAACGAGAGAAGGCATCACGACGCACAAACAAGCCAGTATAATCACGTTCTTGCATCTGCAAGATGCCTTTTACGTTTTGCAGTAACTCAGCAACGCTTGATTGCAAAATTTCATCGCGTGGATAGGTTTCTAAAATATTGATCAGTGTTTTATATGCGTGTGAACCTGGAGCAAAACCTGATAATTCACAGACACCGGCAACTTTTGACTTAATTAATGGTAAATCTAACGCGCTATTGGTGTAGTAGGCTGAGCCAAATAGCCCGATAAAGCGCTCTTCACCGACAACATTACCTTTTGCGTCAAAGCGCTTAATACCGATGTAATCTAAGTGGGCTGGACGGTGGACACGTGAACGTGAATTCGTTTTTGTTAAAATAAGTAAGCTATCACCTAGTGCAACTTCTCTAGCTGTTTCGCTTAACGTTGAGATCAAGCGTTGTTCAGTGCCTTTTGAATTTTTCATCAAGCCTAGGCTCGAATCGACATTGGCTGCAAGCGCCATGTCCCCTTTTAACGTTTTAATGTCGTAAGAGCGGTAACCCATCAAGGTAAAATGATTGTTTGCGATCCACTCTAAAAACTCTAATGAATCTTGCTTTTCTTGATCAGAGCAAGGCACTTTCGCCTTTTTAACATCAGCTACAACTGATTGCAGCTTTTTCAACATTGGTTGCCAATCAGAAACCGTTAAAGAAATGTCGCTGACAACTGAATGTAAGTCTTCGGCAATCGCAGCAAGCACCGCGCTGTCGTCTTGGCGATCAATCTCGATAAAGAATACGGTCTCAACTTTGCTGCCTCTAAGCTTCTTATCTACTGAAGCACCAAGTTGTTTAATTTGGTTTTTCGCGTCACGCACTACTTGCATTGGCGTGTTGATCATTAAGTGCGGTGATACGCCTTGACGATTTAGTGCAATTCTTAATGAATCTACTAAAAACGGCATATCGGCGACAATAACTTCGATAATCGTATGGCTTGATTTCCAGCCATGTTTAGCCACTTCTGGGTTAAACACTTTGATCACTGGGCTATCATCTTGATGGCCGTTTAATGAATTCCATAAACTCATAGTGGCACCATACATGTCACTATCATTACGGTTGGCAAGGTCAGTGGTGGAGATATTACCGTAAAGTAAATGAGCGAATTGCTCGACTAGGCCTGCTGTTTCTGCTGGGACTTTTTGTTGAATAGATTGAGCTACGTTTGTTAATAAAACTGAGGGTAAACCGTCTACGAACGCCATGTCGCTTTCCTTTTGGATAAAACGAATTGAGTAATTGTTGTGTTTTTTAAAGTACTTTTTACTTATTCGAAGGTTATCCCTCATGGCTAATATTATTGTAATTTTAGGGCGCTCAGCGGCATAAACTTACGAAAAAGCAAGCAAATTGTACTTTATTCAGCCTATCCTGTTCAGCATAGACCAATGGCGCGAATTTTATTAATAAATTTAAGGTATTGCGAGCTATTTTTTAGAGCTATAACTCACTCTCGGAGTATTTTGGATAAGGGCTTGATTGGCGAGTAATTGTTTATTCAATGTCTGTAAATAGAAAATGGCCTTTCGGCCATTTTCGTGGTTATTTATGCAGGCAAATATTTATCAGATTTCTGCCTCATTTATCATGCATAAAATTATTTTTTAGCGGCTTTTTTCTCTGGCCATAAGTAAGCGGCTATTGCTGGTAACACAATAATTGCGGCTAACATATTTACCAAGAACATAAAGGTTAACAAAATACCCATGTCTACTTGGAATTTAAGTGCAGAGAAGAACCAAGTAGAAACACCAATTGCAAGTGTAATACCGGTTAGTAATACCGCGTTGCCACGCTCTTGTAAGGCAGTTAAGTAAGCTTTCTTAACACTATCGCCTTCGCGTAAACGCAGACTCATGGTTGATAAGATATAGATACCATAGTCAACACCAATACCAACACCAAGTGCGATTACCGGTAAAGTTGATACCGTTAGACCAATATCAAGCGCTGTCATTAAACCTTGCGCCAACGTTGATACGATATAAAGCGGTAACACAACAGAGATGGTTGCACGAACACTCTTGAAACTCACTAAACAAAGTAAGATAACAGCGCCGTAAACGTATAACATCATCGGCAGTTGCGCGGCTTCTACAGCTTCGTTGGTTGCAGCCATTACACCTACTGGGCCAGATGCTAACTTAAACGTTAGTTGATCTGTATTTAGCTCCTCAGCAACTTCCTTCACTCTGTTAACGACACGATTAATGGTTTCTGCTTTGTGATCTTCCAAGAATAGAATCACTGGCATCACACTACAGTCGCGATTTAGTAAACCACTGGTTGTCGGCACGTTGGCAATCGATTGAACGAGTGTTTGTTGATTACGCGGAATAACACGCCACTTTGGATTACCTTCGTTGTAACCAGCGTTAACGATTTTAGATACCGCTGCTAAACTTGCTGCTGACTGCACGCCTTCAACATTCTGCAAGTGCCATTGGAAGCGATCGATAACTTCTAATGTTTCAAACGAAGTACAAGCATCTGGTTGGGTTTCAACAATCACTGACATGTAATCAACACTAATTGCGTATCGATCAGTAATTAAGAAGGTATCTTGGTTGTAGCGAGAGTCTTCATGAAGCGCTGGTGCACCGGCGTGCAACTCACCAATTTTCATGTTTTGTGCGTGATATAAACCAAAGGCATATAAACCTGCAACAATCGCTAAAATAATCGTCGCTGGGCCACGTGTTGCGAACTTCGCCATCATGTGCCAAACGTCGCTACTATTCGACTTTTTCTTAGCGCTAGCTTCTGGCTGTTTAGCACCCTCTAATTTCATGTAAGAAATCAAAACAGGCAATAACACCAAGTTAGTTAAGATGATCATCGCAACACCAAGTGATGCAGTGATCGCTAGCTCACGAATAATACCAATATCAATCGAAAGTAAGGTAATGAAACCTATGGTGTCTGATAGTAACGCAACACCGCCTGGAATTAACAACGCGCGGAAACTGTTTTGAGCGCCCTGCTTACAGCTAATACCTGATTCAACCTGCTTAACAACAGAGTTAATCATTTGCACAGCATGACTTACACCAATAGCAAACACTAGGAATGGTACAAGAATCGACATTGGGTCGATACCAAAACCAAGGCTCGCTAACATACCCATTTGCCAAATAACAGCAACTAGTGAACAAACAATGGTTAATAACGTAAGGCTAATAGAGCGACAGAAGAAGAACACCATCACCGCGGTGATCGCAATTGCAATGGCAAAGAAAGTAACAACGTTTTTAGCGCCATTGGCTACGTCGCCAACCATTTTTGCGAAACCAATAACGTGCACAGACACTTTATCACTTTCGTATTTAACGCGAATATCGTTTTCTAATTGCTCTGCAATTTTCAACGTATCTAATGGTTCGCCTGTGTTAGGATCAATTTCCATTAGTGTTGCAGTAACCATGGCACAACTGTAATCATCAGCAACGATTCGGCCTACGATACCGGCTTTTTCAATGTTAGCCTTTACAACCGCCATGCCCTTTTCATCGCTTGGTTTAAAGCTGGCAGGAATTACTGGACCACCAGAGAAACCATCTTCGACTACTTCAACAAAGCGAGTGCTTGGCGAGTAAAGTGATTTTACTTGAATACGATCAACGCCCGGAATGAAGAATAGTTGATCATGCACACCTTTTAAGGCGTTAAAGAAAGGTTCGTTAAAAATATCACCATCAACATCACATACAGAGATAAGTACATTGTTTGCCCCACCAAAATCTTTTTGGTGTTTCAGGTAGGTTTGCATGTATTGGTGGTTAAGCGGAATATTCTTGGTAAACGCAGCATCTAACTTAAGATGCGTCGCTTGGTATAAAAGCACAAAAGTCGTAATCACGAATAGTGCTAAGACGAATGCTCGGTGACGGAAAATACCGATTTCAATTTTATTGATTGCTGAATTAATACTCATAAACACTACTTCGCGATTGTTATTGTTCTAACACCATCTTCAGAAACGGCAACTAGACGATTGTTAAACCAGACACCAGCGATAAGTGACTTACCATCTGGCTGTGACCAAGCTACGAACTTTTGACCATCGTCTTCACTCACTAATAATGCACCACCATTACCTAACAGTAGTAAGCGATCATCATCAGTTAACACGATATCGTTAATCAGTGCTGTGGAATCTGTCGGAATATGTTGCCATGGGGTACCATTTCTCAGGCTTCTAAAAACATTGCCCCTTAGACCAGCGGCAAGTAAATTTCCTTGCTGCGTTCGCTCGATATCGAAAAATGAGCCTTCATAAATAGGATCGAATTGCTGCCAGTTTTGGCCAAAATCATTACTTTTTGCGATTAGACCAATTTCACCAACGAGATATGATGTGCGACCATCCATGACCATTTTATTAAAGTGCGGTAAAATACTGCCTCGCTCGTCAAGGTAGGCTTCCTCGTCTTCCATCTTGAGCTCATTGAGGTACTCAACGTCTTCTTCAGGTAAAAATTCGCCGTGAAATTCTTCTACCCAGTTTTTACCGCCATCAGTTGTGCGGTAAAACAAACCATAGGCACCAATAGCAACGCCGTTGTTCTGATCTTTAAATACAACATCTAGCAAAGGCTTTTGCTTTTCAGGTAAGTATTGCTGAATAGCCCAAGTAGCACCGCCATCAGTAGTGGCTAATATGGTTGCATCGTAACCAACAGCCCAACCATGATCTTCATCGGCAAAAGTGACCGCAGTTAGTGTTGATTGCACCGGCACTGCTTGTTGTTGCCAGTTTTCGCCATCAGTAGAAAGGAGTACGTGCCCTCTCTCGCCCACAGCAACTAACTGTCCTTGTTCTATTTGGTGAATATCTAATAGTAGAGATTTACTCGCTAGAGGAGCTTGTATCGCAGGCATAGGCTCGGTAACAGCATAAACCTTTGTCGCTAATGCGCAGCATAGTGCCGCTGCAAATACATTCTTCATTCCTAAAACCACGCTTTCTTTCTAGTTATAAACAAAAACGGCTGGCCCGGTGCCAGCCGCTCATCGCTAATCAAATGTGATTAACGACGTCCTTCTCGTCTTAAGGCTGCAGGTGTAAACACCTTGTCTTTCAGCTTAACACTGAAGTCATACATGGACTCTTCGTTATCTAAGCCAATAGCGATATAACGGCGAGCTTGCAAGTCATGGAAAACTTCCAATGTAGTCCATTGTGTTGGCACTTCATAGTAGTTTATACCATGAGCGATACCCACTCTGTACAATTCATCTCGGTTATCATAAATATCAGTAACCGCTACTTGCCAGCTATCTTCGTCAATGTAGAACACACGTTTCTTGTAGATATGACGTGTATCATCTTTCAAGTTAGCTTCTACCACCCAAACACGGTGTTTTTCATAGCGCACTAGATCTTTGTTGATGTGACCAGGCTGAAGAATGTCATCATACTTCAGGCTGTCACTGTGTAAGCGGTAATCGTTGTATGGAATCAACAATTCTTGCTTGCCTTTTAATGTCCAGTTGTAGCGGTTAGGTGCGCCATTGTACATATCGAAATCATCGGTTGTACGCAAGCCATCTGACGCTGTACCTGGTGCATCATAAGCAACGTTTGGTGCACGACGTACACGACGTTGACCAGTGTTGTATGTCCATGCTTGGCGTGGCGTTCTAATTTGGTCCATGGTTTCATGAACAAGCAATGCGGTACCGGCGATACGTGCTGGCTTATTTACCTTTTGCTTAAACTTGAAAACAATATTCGACTCTTCAAGCTCTGCTGGTGTTGCGCCTTCCTCGTGGTAGGTAAACATCAACTGTTGATCAAAACCGATGTAGGTGTAATCACCACTTGCCGTAGGGCCCGCTTGACCCGCTTTGTTCTGCATAGAAACACCGCGGTAGCGCAAGATGTGGTTCCAAATAGCTTCTAAACCGTTTTGCGGCATAGGGAATGGGATACCAACAGCACCATTTGCAATACCGTTACCGCCAGTCACTAACTCAGTGCGCGATGCGTTGTTAATTGACTCATCATAAACGTGTTGTGGATATGATGCAGAGCGGCGCGTTTGATAAACATTCATTTTGAATGTTTCCGGGTATGTTTCAAATAACTTAATTTGACCCGGCGTTAACAAATCTTTGTACTCGCTCATGTTTTGAGCAGTAACTGTGTACAGAACTTTATCGTCTGGGTACGGATCAGGGTGATGATCACCTGGCTTGTAACCAGCTGGCCATTCTGTAATACCCCCTGTCCACTCAGGAATAGAACCGTCTTCGTTAGCGCCGCGCACTGCCCCCATCGGTGTAAACTCTGTTTTTAGCTTGGCAGCTTCGTCTGCCGAAACCTTGGCAAACACTGACGTGCTGCTCACCGCAAGCGATACGGCTAAAGATAATAAGGTGAGTTTTTTCATTATCATTACTTCCTTAAATTGAATACTTAACGCTAAACGAAATAAAGTCGCGATCTTCAAGAATGTTAGTCGTGCCTACGCCGCCAAAGAAGGCATTGTAACCAAAACTACCAGACCAACGGTTTTGATAATCAAAGTCGAGACTAAATGCTACAGACTTGCGATCTTCAATAAACATAAACAATGGATCAGGCGTAATACCTTCAACATCATGAGAAAATACGATACGTGGTGAAACGTTGATACCCGCGAATACGTTATTGAAATCAAGCTTCAATAGCGCACGATAACCCCATGAGAACTCATCTGGGAACGGGTTGGTTTCAACACCATCTTGAACGGCAAGTTCTAAACCTTCAATACCTGCGATACCGCCATTTCTTGCTGTACCAGGACCGTTTAAGCGTAGTACATCTTCATCCGGCATATCGTTGATATTAACACCACCAACTTCAAGTAAACCAGTCACCTGATCCGCGCCCATCATAGGACCGAATAAGTGAGTTAAGGTAAATTGTGCTTGTAACGTGTCAGATAAAATGAATCCTTCAGCACGCTCGCCTGGTGCGAAGATGTCCATCTGCGAAATACCGTTTAGATCTGGACGAATACCAGCGTTGGCTAACTGCTGCGGCATAGCAGCAAATAGTAATTCTACATCATCAATTTGCAGTGGCTCATCTTGGCGGTAGCTTACTTCACCCGCGACCGCTGTAGCACCTACTGTTGTATTAAAGCTAAATGCGTATAGTTGAATGTCTTCTGGGTAGTCTAGCTCTACTTTAGAGAAACCACGTAAATCAGCGTAGTTATCATAGGTAATTTGGTTTTGTGCGATAAAGGCTAAATCAGCACCAATGGCAGGAGCCGTAAAGTCTGCAACAACACCTGAGAATAATGGACGACGGCTGTGGTAGTTCATGTAGTACAAACTAACCTCAGAGTCATTTAGCTCAGGCAGGAACCATGAAAGGCGCAAACCGTATTGACCGCCATTGTCTGGTCGCACTAGCGATTCATTGCCCGGTGCTTTTAGCGTTAACCTTGTACCGTGCGCTAGGTAAATTCCTGCAGCTGCCGCAGCTACTGCTGGGTCACCGCTGCGCAGTGCATCGCCTAAGCCATTTAGGTTACCGATTAAGTAATCAAGATCCATATCTGGGTTGCTTGCGAAGTTCAACTGAACGTTGTTGAAGTGACCGCCGTCACCCGCAAAATCGTTACCCGCGAAGTAGCTACCCGCTGCTGGAATTACGGTTTTTTCCCAGTCGTACTGATAGAAAGCTTCAATGTTAAAGTTGTCTGTGACGCCTAATGAACCCCATACCGCACCAAACGGGATGAAAGCTTCTTTTAATTCTGCACCTGGCGCTCTTAAACGAGCAATGTCTACTGGGTTTAATTCACTAATACCATGCGGAATTAGTGCACTCTCACCCCAGCTAATAACCTGTTGACCAACACGAATTGAGAATGGCATTTCGCCAATATCAAAATCGCCATAGAAGAAGGCATCAAGAATACGGAAGTCACTACAAACTTGCTCTTCCGCGATAGAGTCACGACAAGGATCGTCGGTACGGCCAGTTAGGGTATTTGTCCAGGCTCTATCTTCGTCCGACATTTCAAAATCGTAAAAGTATAGGCCACGAATGAACACACCCATGTTATCTCTGCGAATATCTAGCTCATGCGTGCCTTTGAAAATGGTAGAAAATGCATCACCAGCGTCAAAGTTAAGGTTTGCATTGTCACTGTTTGACGAATACTTACCTTCACCATTCCAGACATCAGCACCACTTGGTACTGGGTTAAATGCAGGATGGTAACTGCTAAAGTCAAATCCATTGTTCACGTTGTTTGGTTTACTAACGTGATTTGCCCAGTCGCGATTTTCAACGCGAATACTGGTACCTAATGAAAATGTTGAGTCAAAGGTAATTTCAAAATCACCTAATTCAAATATTGCGGCATTAACGCTTGGTGTAATAGATACTGCTAAGGCAGCAGCAACGCTTAGCGCGATTGGTTTCTTAAAAAAAGATATACGAGGGCTATGTTTCATTCAATCTCTCCCCAGTCCTGAAACAAAGTATTATCTACTTTTTATAAATTCTTATTGTTCTAGTGCTTGTTGTTTTTTGCTCACGATTCTTGTGCGCAAAACCATAATTGCATCATTTATCAGAACAGGCAAGCGCAAATATTTTTCCTAAATACACTTATTTTTAAAGACTTACAGACTGGCTTTCACAATAACCAAATCAATGTTTAAAACACTTGTTTAAAACAAAAGCCATTAGATGGACTGACCACTTTGTGGGCTTTGTACTGTCTACTGCCTACTAAAAGAAACAATGATACTTCGAACAAATAAATGCCACGCCTTGTTTAAAGTATATACTCTACGAAATTCCATTTGATTGAAAATAATTTGTTTAAACAGGTGTTTTCTAGTTACAGGCGCCTATTAACTTGGTGTTAAATTAAACACTAAATCACTGTAGTAAAAGGCTTTCGCAGCATTTTGTGGGCAATATTGAATGCTGTGTATAGTGACAATTAACCTAGTGAATATAAAAACTGTTTGAAATATATACTCTAAGACTCAGTTTTTTGTTTAGTACAAGGTGGTAAAGAGAAATAGTGGCTTATATTCAAACGCTTAGAATATTTGACGAATGATATAGCGGTTTAGCACGGTAAGTTAGGGGATGTAAGGGTCTTGGTTTGTCTCAGTGCTAAATAATGGTTTGTTCAAGAATGAATTTGCTTTGAATGGCTAGGTTCAAAGGTTGCGTTAGTAAATACCATAGCAAGTCAATGAAAAATCAAAGCAGCCTTAGGCTTCGCAGACTGCTTTTCGTTTTGAGTTTGCCACTCGCCAATTTTATATTGTGCTTACTCAAGGTTGATTAAAAGCTAAGACACTTTGGTTAGCGATACAAATTTATTGTTCTGAGTTTCCAGACAGAACATGCCAAATACACCACTTGGCGTCATAAACTTGCGCAAATGCATTGCCGGAAATTGAATGCGCTGTCCATTAGTTGCAAATGCTACAACGGTAGACGCTTGACCGCGGTAATAAGGCATCACATCATCCGCTGACATAGATACCTTGAAATAATACTTCACACTAAGCTTCCTATATCTATTTAGTGTTGCAGTAATGCTGCGTTCAACTTTTCAGTAATATCACGCGATAATTCAGGTTGAGCGGCAATAAGCTCCAATGCTTTGACCATCAATTCACTGTGGTGTTCATCAAACGCTTTAAACTGGATTAACGGTGTGATCAAACGAGAAGCGACTTGTGGATTTATCTTGTCCATGGCGATAATCTGCTCGGCAAGGAATTGATAGCCTTTACCTTGCGCATCATGAAAATATCGCGCATTTTGCATAGCGAACGCACCAATTAACGAGCGCGCCCGATTTGGGTTGGTCAGTGCAAAATCGTCGCGCGCCATTAGCTGTTCTAACCTTTCGAAAATCGTATCAACTTGCATATTCGCTTGCAGGCTAAACCACTTGTCCATCACTAAGGTGTCTTCTAGCCATGTTTGCTCGAATTGCGACAATATCTTGTCACCAACTTCTAGCGGTGCATGCCTCACAGCACTTTGCAGCGCACCAAGCTTGCTAGTCATCTCTTTGGCTTGCGTAAACTGTTGTTCAATTATGTGATGGTACTTAGGTAACATACTTAAATAACTTAAACAGGTGTTTGCTAAAGAGCGAGCAGCGACCTGCTTGCCTTCTGCGCTGTCGTTTGTATGGTCGCCTGTGTTGCCGTCCGTTTTCTGTAGTAATTGTTCGCTCGTTTGATAAAGCCCAATTAAATTTTCTTCAAATTGCTGAGCAATAAATAATTTCAATTGTTCAACTGCGTCTAACAACTGTTGCGGGTTAACTTTATTTAAACCAGAGACGAGCTCTTCAAAAGATGGCAGCGTTAGCATTAGCGCCTTAAATTCGTCATCATAATCAGCTTTCATCACCGCTGCCATCATTCGCGTGATTGACTCGCTAGGTTTAGCATTTTGGTTTGCCAGCAAGAACGTAACTTCCTGTGCCATGATCTTTTGACCGGCATCCCAAATACAGAAGCTGTTGTCACCCAGCTCGATGATTGACAGTAACTCCTCAACCGATTGTTCAAAATGTGTTTTAACCGGCGCGGAAAAATCACCAAGCAACGCAACAATAGGTTGATTACTAGCATCAAACTGCCATGTTTGTTGTACATCAGTTAATTCCAACAATTGATTCGTCACTTGTTGCGTAACAGGGTCAATCAATTCAATGTTAATTGGAATATGCAAGTGGCGTTTTTCAGGTTGCGCTTCACTCGGCGGAGTATGCTGTACAATGGTTAACTTGAACTTATTAAGCTCTGCATCGAATTGCTGCGTTACTGTGAGCTCAGGTGTACCAGATTGACTGTACCAGCGTTTAAACAAGGATAAGTCTTTGCCATTTGCGTCTGCCATCGCATCGACAAAATCGTCACAAGTCACTGCCATGCCGTCAAAACGTTTAAAGTATAAATCCATCCCTTGTCTAAAGCCTTGTTGACCTAGCAAGGTATGTAACATGCGGATCACTTCACTGCCCTTTTCATAAACCGTTAAGGTGTAGAAATTATTCATTTCCATCACTTTTTCAGGACGAATTGGGTGTGACATTGGTCCGGCGTCTTCAGCAAACTGTTGAGCGCGCAATAACTTAACGTTTTGTATACGCGTTACCGCACTTGAGTGCATGTCCGCACTAAACTGCTGATCTCTAAATACCGTTAACCCTTCTTTTAAGCTTAACTGGAACCAATCACGACAGGTAACGCGGTTACCTGTCCAGTTATGGAAATACTCGTGTGCAATAACCGCTTCAATATTAAAGAAATCTGTATCGGTGGCGCTGTCTTTATCTGCTAGCACGTATTTGCTATTAAATACGTTCAGCCCTTTGTTTTCCATCGCGCCCATATTGAAGAAGTCAACGGCGACTATCATGTAAATATCAAGGTCGTACTCTAAACCAAAAACTTGCTCGTCCCATGCCATCGAACGTTTCAGTGAGTCCATTGCATGAACCGCTTTATGCTTGTTACCACGATCAACAAAAATTTCCAAAGCAACACTGCGGCCAGACTGAGTCACAAACTCATCTTTGAGTAAATCAAAATCACCCGCGACCAGTGCGAATAAATAACAAGGTTTACGGAATGGGTCGTGCCATGTCACGAAGTGCTTGCCATTGGCAAGTTCGCCTCGCTCAACTGGATTTCCGTTAGCCAGCAAGTACGGGTATGTCGCTTTGTCAGCAATCACCTTAGTGGTAAAAATTGCCATCACATCGGGGCGATCTAGATAGTAAGTAATACGCCGAAAGCCTTCTGCTTCACATTGCGTACAAAACGCACCACCAGATTTGTACAAGCCTTCAAGTGCTGTGTTGTTAGCAGGGTCAATTTCAGTGACTAGTTCTAACGTAAATTCATCAGGTACGTTGAAGATGGTAAGCTGATGTTCAGTTTGTTCAAAAGCATCACTTGTTAGTTGCTCACCATTAAGTTTCGCACTAACGAGCTTTAGATGCTCACCATCTAAAATGAGTTGGCTTTGTTCCAAGTTCTCCTTTTTGACAGCAAGCGTGTTAGTGACACGAGTGTGATGGTCATCAAGTTCGACCGTTAAATTGACGGTATCAATGGTAAAGTCTGACGGTAAATAGTCAGCTAAATATTTGGCAGTAAACTCTGACATAGCTTGTCTCGAAATGTGTTTTTAGTAATTTACGAAAAATTCAAATAAAAAGCCTGCTCGAAGCAGGCCTTTACAAATTAAAATAGATAATTATTCATGCTAGCACCTTTTACGCTAGGCAGGCTGCTCAGACATTTTATTCATTTTAAAGCCAGCGTAGCCATAAATAATCGCTAGTATTGGGTTAATAATATTAAAGAAGCAGTAAAAAATATACTCATAAGAACCTAATGCCAATGCCCCCATCATAAATGCACCACAAGTATTCCATGGGATCAGTGGCGAAGTAATAGTGCCTGAATCTTCTAGTGTTCTACTTAACGTCGTTGGATGGAAGCCTCTGCGTTCATATTCTTCTTTGTACATGCGACCAGGCATGACTATTGCCATATACTGATCGGCGGTAATTAGGTTAGTACCAATACAGGTCGCCACTGTGCTGGCAATCAAACTACCGGTTGATTTAGCCGCGGCTAAAATGGCATCAACAAAACGACGTAACATCCCCAAATGTTCTAACACTGCGCCAAAGCTCAACGCCGTCATCACTAGCCAGATGGTGTTAAGCATGCTTGACATACCTCCACGGCTTAACAGCTCATCAATGTTGGCATTACCAGTATCGACGGTTACACCATCAAAAAATGCTGTCCAAACCACCATAATGGTTGCCTTGACACCTTCAACGCCCTCGGCGGCCATTGTCGCAATTAACTCTTGTTGAAAAATCACTGCCCATACAGCACCAATTAAGGCACCTACCGATACGGCAGGAAACGCTGGCATTTTTTTGTAGGCTAATGTTAATAACACAGCTAACGGGATAAGGTTTAACGCTGAAATATTGTAAGTCGCTTCAAGCGTAGTAGTTAGCGTAGTTATGCTGTCAGTATTGCCTGTACCCTGCCCTGAATGATCAAAGCCAATAATTAAAAATAGAATTAACGCTATGGTAATTGAAGGTACCGTTGTCCACAGCATATTGCGAATATGGGCAAATAGCTCAGTACCGGCAACAGCTGGTGCTAAGTTTGTTGTTTCAGATAATGGCGATAACTTATCACCAAAATAGGCACCAGAAATTACCGCACCAGCAGTGACGGCGGTCGACATTTCAAAACCAGTTGCTATGCCAATAAAGGCAACACCAACAGTGGCGGCAGTAGTCCATGAACTACCAATACTCATGGCGACAATACCACACACCACACAGGCTGCAGCATAGAACCAACTGGGGTCAATAATTTGCAGACCAAAATAAACCAGCGTTGGTACGGTCCCCGATAATAACCAAGTACCAATAAGCGAGCCAACGGCTAACAAAATCAAAACCGCACTGAGCGACAATGAAATACCATTAACAATCGCCTTTTCAATAGAGTGCCAATCAAAACCAGAGTGCCAATCAAAACCATTTTTCAAGCCAATGATGATCGCAATACCCATTGCGATTAATAAGGCTATTTGGTTGGGACCATAAGACGAGTTATCACCAAAATAAACTACTGCGGTAGAAAGCATGGCAATCAGTGCAATTATCGGAATAAATGCATCCAGCATGCTCGGGATTCTAGGCTGCGAATCAAGAGGTTGTGACATTATTTATATAAACCCTGAAATAATTATTATATTCGCCGGGGCGGCGAGATGTATTAATCTGCCTAGACAAGTCGGTGACTGCAAGACATTTATTAAAGCAATTATACTAAAATTTGTCGGCGCAAAGAAATGTTTGCCAATAACTATTCGCTTTTGCTGTATAAAAATATAAACATTAGCGCTGAGTGCAAAGGCGTTTCTTAGGAATCAACAAAGAAAAACGCCATCTAGCTAACCGCTAAATGGCGTTTTATTCGTAAGACTGCGTTTTGATGTTACTGAGTAACTTTATTTTTTGCCACTTTTCCCAATGCAACTAAATCGTAGGTGATTTTCGCTGCTTCATCTAAGAAAGGATCGATGTCATCAAGCTCATCAGGCAAATCGTCTAGGCTTTCTACGGTTTTTAGCCCTAGCATAGCCAAACGTTCATTTGCTCTTACTAGCTGTTTAGCTTTACGCGCTTCACGTTTTTCTTTACGTGCAACTAGATTAAGCGAAATCGACTTATCGTCTTTCTCTTGCTTATATTCTTCAATATCACTTAGCAAATAGTTAAATTCAGCATTCGCTTTGATACGCTCTTGATGCAATGAGTCAAGATATGAAACATCCGTGGTAATATCATCAAGTGTTCGATATTTTGCTTTGGCGATCTGGTCCCAAGGCAGCGCATTCTCTTCTTTACTCTCGCCCCACTCCGCCGGATCGATTGCCGATGGAAATAAGATGTCAGGCGTTACACCACGGTGTTGCGTTGAACCACCGTTAATGCGATAAAACTTAGCGATCGTGAATTGGATACTACCAAACGGCTTATCAAACAAATCATATACTCGACCTAGCCCACGGTGCTGTTGCACAGTGCCCTTACCAAAGGTTTGTTCACCAACGATAACACCACGGCCATAGTCTTGAATTGCCGCAGAGAATATTTCGCTAGCTGATGCACTGTAGCGATCAACCATCACTGTTAACGGCCCATCATAATAACTAAAGCCGTCGCGATCACTGTTCACTTGCACACGGTTCGCACCATCTCGCACTTGAACAACTGGTCCCTTGTCGATAAACAAGCCAGTTAATAGCGTTGCTTCCGTTAACGAACCACCGCCATTGCCGCGTAAATCAACAATAACGCCCTCGACCTTCTCAGACTTAAGCTTTTCAAGCTCTTTTTTCACATCACGTGATAAATTGTTATAAAAGCTAGGAATAGTGATAACGCCAAGCTTCTTACCGCTTTGTTCTAAGTCATGCTCGTAATAAACTTCAGACTTAGCAGCTCTGTCTTCTAACTTAATTTTATCGCGAACAATTGAGACAACTTTAATATTCGATGAATCATCTGAATCGCCAGGCAGCACTTGTAAACGCACATTACTACCTTTTGGCCCTTTGATTAAGTCGACAACATCATCTAAGCGCCAGCCAATCACATCAACAAAATCGTCTTGGTCTTGTGCAACACCAACAATGCGATCTTTAGGCTTTAGCTCATTTGATTTATCGGCTGGGCCGCCATTCACAATGCTTTGAATAACTGTGTAGTCTTCTTCTGCACGCAACACAGCACCAATACCTTCAAGTGAAAGGTTCATTTCCATTTGGAAACGTTCAGCATTGCGCGGTGATAAATAAGAAGTGTGAGGCTCAACAACACGAGCAAAGCTATTCATCACAATTTGGAAAACATCTTCGCTTTCACTTTGCTTTAAGCGACGAATAGCATAGCGGTATCGTTTACCAAGAATTTCTTGGACTTTTTCCCACTCTTTGCCAGCAAGCGTTAGGTTCAAAGCATCATACTTTACTTTTTGACGCCAAAGTTCATTCAGCTCTTCAATGCTCTGCGGCGCTGCGGCATCTTCGCGATCATAGGCATAAACTTCATCAACCGTGAAGTCGAATGGCTTTTCTAGCAATGTCAGAGCGTACTCATAACGCTCTAAACGACGTTGCAGATTGAGGTTATAAATTTCATAAGCAATATCAAGCTTGCCACGAGCAATCACTTGATCAAAATCATCGCGGTAATTGGCAAATTTTTCGATATCAGACGCTAGAAAAACATTCTTAGCGTAATCAAGTTGCTTGATGTAGCGGTCGAAAATCTGCTCAGAGAGCAGATCGTCAACTTTTATTTGCTTGTAATGGGCACGGGTAAATTGTGCCGTAATGCGCTTACTGGCGGTAGCGTGTTGGCTTTCAGGTTTTAACGTTGGAAGAGCGTCAGGTTCTTGAGCCTTCTCTGCCATTACATTGGCAGAAAATGCTAGCGATATGGCAAGTGCTATACGACAAAATTTTTGCATGCCAGTTACCTCATATTATTCGGAGAAAATATTTTGAATGTGAGTTTTAATCACCATTCCTGAGTCAAGTTGAACACTAATATCATCACCTGCTACTTCTGTAATGGTCGCGTTCATTGGTGCTTGACCAATTCGCACCTTAACTTGTTGGTTGACCTTTATTGTAGTTGATTCTACAGGCTTTAGCTCAACCGCTGGTTTTGGTGCACGCTTAGTAGGTGATTTAACAGCTTTAAACTTCTGGCTACGTTTGTTGTCGCCAGCAGCTTGTGCATTGTTGTTCTTCTTACCCTTATAAGGCTTTTTGTCCTTGTTGTCTTGCTGTTTTTTGTTAGCAAATTTATCTTGGCTTTCTTTTAGTGTCTTCGCAGCGTACTCTGCTTGCGCTTCATCAATTGCTTCAGCATTGTTACCAGCTAAGTCAACGCGGTGACTGCCAACTTTAATTGACTTCAGGTAACGCCAGCTACTAGTGTAGTGACGAAGTGCTTGACGCAAACGTGTTTTACTAACCGTTTCATCTTCACTTAATTGCTCAGCTAAATCTTGGAAAATGCCAATTTTTAAAGGCTTAGCAGCACCTTCTATGCTAAAGCACGCAGGAAATTTTTCTGCTAAATAGGCAATAATTTCTTTGCTGCTAGTTCTTTTAGTTTCCATAATACAACTTATATACTCAATTACTGTTGAATGTACTGGTCTCGATTTGTCATAACATGTCGACACCAATCATAAATATCTTCCATATCTAATTCTGGAAGTGCTTCTTGCGGAATCCAGGTGTCCCACACTAACGCGAGAATAGCGATAAGCTCTTCAGGAGCGATATCATCTTCTGCCATATCATATAGTGCGTGATAGATTTCATTAATGCGTTCAGCAACTAGCTCTTCTTCACCGTCCCAGTCGCCTACCACAGCTTCTGAAACTAAGTAATCGTGAATAACGACAAACTCTTTCATTAGCTAGCAGCTTGTTGCTCAAGTAAACGCACTATGGCTTCTAAGCCATCTTGGTCTGCTTGTTCAAAGCGGTCGTATTCGATGCTGTCTATATCGAGTACCGCAACCACTTCGTCATTTAATTTTACTGGAATAACAATTTCAGAATTGCTCGCAGCATCACAAGCAATATGGCCTTCAAAAGCATGTACATCAGCGATACGCTGCGTTTGTGCTGTTGCTGCTGCTGTACCACAAACACCCTTACCTAGAGGGATACGAATACAAGCAACTTTACCTTGAAACGGCCCTAACACTAGGCCATCACCTTCACGACGGTAAAAGCCTGCCCAGTTAACATATTCTAATGACTCAAATAAAAGTGCGCTGATGTTTGCCATGTTGGCAATTAGGTCATGCTCACCCTCAATAATAGCAGCCACTTGCTTGTATAACTGCTGATAAAATGCGGTCTTATCCATTAAATCTAACAACACCGTTAAAAAGCGCTAAAGATACCTTGATAACGCCTTAAATTAAAGTTTTAATCGCTTACCGTTAGCATTTAATTGCTTTTTAACATAAATGTAACGGTTACCTCTGCGCTAATTTCACTTGTACCTGAATAACTTTTCATCTGTCGAGCGCCATCAAACGCTTCAGCAGCCATCATCACTTGCCCTGGCGCTCGATAAGCATGCTCGTTCAACATTTGTACTGGCCCTAATTCAACACCTAAATTTTCAGCCAAACGTAGCGCCTTAGTTTTCGCATTGGCAACCGCTTGAGTTAATGCTTGTTGGTATAGTGTTTCTGCTTTAGCGAGGCTTGATTGCACAGGAGAAATACGTGTTACGCCAATTTTTAACGCCTTATCCAACAAGCGCTCGTAATCATCAACATCAGTTAATATCACTTCCACTTGACGACGAAGATCAAAGACAACCTCTGCGCGACGATTAGGTTTCGCCTTACTTTTAGATTCTGTATTGCTATTTAAAGCAACCACACCATCACCTTGATTAAAGTCTTGCTCAACATACACTCGATGAAGGTTAGTATTGGGTTTGGGGTAAATCGGCACCACTTGAACGCTAGTCGTTTTGATATCATCATCTTTGATGCGCATTGCTTTGGCCGCGCGTGTTAGCAAATTTGTTTGTTGATCTATTTTTGCCTTAGCTTTAGCAATGATTGCCGTGCGCTGTTCAAGCGTAAAGACCACTTTAAATTGATCGGGTGCCTTAGCAATAGATGCTTTGCCAACAACAGTAATACCTTTAGCTTGTTCTGCAAATAAATGAGTGCTGTTAATCGCAAGTAAACTGAAAAGAAATAACCTGAACTTCATCTAGCCTCCTTGTTAATGATATGAGTGATATTAGTGGCGCTAGCTAAACATTTTCGACTACAACTTGTGTTGTTGTTTAAAGGCGGCTTTTTCTTGTTCACTTGCTTGCTGCCACCAGTAATTGAGCATGTCTAATGCACGAGAATGAGCTGTTCTATCGCTACCTTCTTGATTAGGAAGTGCTGGCAGCATTGCAGGTTTAGCTGACGCTCCCTCGTTGCTAGAACTAGTGTCTAATACCGATTGATATTGACGCTGTTCAAAATCGGCCAACGCAAAGGTTTGGTATTCGACCTTTTCACCGCTTGAAGTCGTTAATGTTAAAGATGGCGATTTCGCATATTCACGCGCTTGTTTTTCTTCTTGGTTTCTAGGAGATGAAACTTTAATGGTTTCTTCTGCTTTATTTACAACCAAAACAAATTGATCAGATTTAACCTTTACATGATCGTCGTTATCAGCATCCTCAAAAAGCTCGCTGTAACGATATAGAATCACGTGGCGGCCAACAGGCAAGGTAATCTTGCTTTCAGATTCAAACAAGCCACGGCTAAATGAATCGCCATTAACTTTTAAAACTTCGTAAACGTCAGGAAAAATAAGTTCTTTGGCAGATAAACTCTGAGCATTGAAAAGAATAAAAAAACTTGTAGCAAGGCTAATAAACTTTAAAGGGGAGATTAAGGATGATTTCATATCGATTGAATTTTATGGTTTTTGGCTTATGGGCCAAAGAATCTTGATGCCCTTATTTTAGGCAATCATAACCCAAAGAAAAAGCACCAACTGGTGCTTTTTCATGTTTATTGTCCTAATCGTACTAAAAGCTACCCGCAGGAACAGCTACTCGCCCTTCCATTAACAGTCGAGCACTTCGACTCATCACAGCTTTATCAATCCGCCACTGACCGTCAATATCGCTCGCTTTCGCGCCTACTTTTAACGTACCTGAAGGGTGACCAAATACGATGCTTTCTCGCTCACCACCTCCTGCTGCGCTGTTCACAACTGTACCAGAGATAGCAGCCGCACTGGCAATGGCCACCGCAGCCGTGCCCATCATGGCATGATGTAACTTGCCCATTGATAACGCTCTAACGTTGATATCTATATCATCCGCCGATATTAGCTTACCGCTTGATGCCTGATAACTTTGAGCAGGCGCAACAAACGCAACTTTGGGGGTATGTTGGCGCGTTTTTGCTTCATCTGGATGACTAATCAACCCCATTTTCAGTGCGCCAGTTGTTCGAATTTTCTCAAAATAGGCCAGCTTTTCAGCCGAGTTGTTAATATCGTCTTGCAGTTCAGTCCCCAGATATTCAATTTCTTCCGCATCTAAGAAAATGGTCGGAATACCTGCATTAATTAATGTCGCATTAAAAGTGCCAATTCCTGGCACCTCAAGCTGATCGACAAGATTACCCGTTGGGAACATGGCTTCGCTGGGATCAACTGGCTCAATGAATTCAACCGGTACCTCTGCTGCAGGAAAAGTCACGCCATCTAATTCAAAGTTGCCTGTTTCTTGCACTTCTCCGTTAGTGATAGGGACTTGCGCAATAATTGTTTTGCCAATATTTTGCTGCCAAATACGTACAGTGCAAACGCCGTTTTCAGGTATTTTTGACGGTTCAACCAAGCCCGACATAATAGCAAAGGCCCCAACAGCAGCAGTTAAATTGCCACAGTTGCCAGACCAATCAACAAAAGGCCTATCAATTGCCACTTGACCAAACAAATAATCCACATCGTGATCTGCTTGAGTAGATTTAGCAACAATCACTGTTTTTGATGTGCTGGAGGTTGCCCCGCCCATGCCATCGGTTTGTTTACCATAAGGATCCGGTGAGCCAATGACGCGCAGCAACAAATTATCACGCGCCTCACCTGGCACTTGGCAGCGCTCAGGTAAGTCAGTTAAGCTGAAAAACACGCCTTTAGAGGTTCCGCCGCGCATATAGGTGGCGGGAATTTTTACTTGTGGTGCGCTAGTCATTGCTTGCTGCCTCTAAAAAATCCTGAGCAAATTTTTGTAATACCCCGCCTGCTGCGTGCACAATCACTTCTTCAGCAGTATCTAAGCGGCACTTCACTGGAATATTAATTTGCTCGCCAGCATTAGCACCTTGTTGACGGGTCATCACCACTGTCATGGCACCGCCCGGTGAGGTTTGTCCTTTTACATCAAAGGTTTCACTACCGTCAATTTGGTAGGTGTTACGGGTATCACCGTTAACAAACTCTAGCGGTAAAACTCCCATACCTATCAAGTTAGTTCGGTGAATACGTTCAAACCCTTCTGCAACAATCACTTCAACACCTGCTAAGCGAACACCTTTTGCTGCCCAGTCGCGTGAAGATCCTTGTCCATAGTCAGCACCAGCAATAATACACAGTGGCTGCTTACGCGCCATATATGTTTCAATCGCTTCCCACATGCGAGCTTGTATACCTTCGGGTTCAACACGCGCAAGTGATCCTTGGATTACCTGCCCTTGTTCATCACGGCACATTTCGTTAAAGAGTTTAGGGTTAGCAAAAGTTGCCCGCTGCGCGGTTAAATGATCGCCGCGATGAGTCGCGTAAGAGTTAAAATCTTCTTCCGGCAGCCCCATTTTCGCGAGGTACTCACCGGCAGCTGAGCTAGCAAGAATGGCGTTCGACGGCGATAAATGATCGGTGGTGATATTGTCCCCTAAAACCGCTAGTGGTCGCATGCCTTTCATGGTGCGCTCACCTGCTAACGCTCCTTCTCCTTCGGTTGCCCAATAAGGTGGACGGCGAATATAAGTTGACATTTCGCGCCACTGATAAAGCGGGTCGATATACGGGTTTTGCTCGTCACCAAAATCGACTTTTAAGTCGATTGCCTTACTAAACCCTTTATCTTTGTTGAACATGGGCTCGTAAATCTTTTTAAACTGCTCAGGTTTTACCGCAGCGTTGACGATGGCGTCAATTTCTTCATCACTTGGCCAAATATCTTTTAACGTAATTGGCTCACCATTCTTATCGATGCCAAGTACATCTTGCTCGATATCAAAACGCACTGTGCCAGCAATCGCATAGGCGACTACAAGTGGTGGAGACGCTAAAAACGCTTGTTTCGCGTAAGGGTGAATGCGGCCATCAAAGTTGCGATTACCTGAAAGTACGGCAGTGGCATACAAATCGCGGTCAATCACTTCTTGTTGAATTTGTGGGTCTAATGCCCCAGACATACCATTACAAGTAGTACAAGCATACGCGACTATGCCAAAGCCTAATTGCTCAAGTTCGGTTAGCAAGCCAGCTTCTTCTAAGTACAGCTTGGCCACTTTTGAGCCGGGGGCAAATGAGGTTTTAACCCAAGGCTTACGTACCAAGCCCAATTCATTAGCGCGCTTAGCCACTAGTCCTGCAGCCACTACATTTCTTGGGTTTGAGGTATTTGTACAAGAGGTAATTGCCGCAATAATACAAGCTCCATCAGGCATATTACCTTGCCAGTTATCCAGCTCTGGTGAGTGCCACTGACCTGCCACGCCTCGCGCTTGTAAGTCAGATGTCGGCAAACGGCGATGCGGGTTAGACGGGCCCGCCATGTTGCGCGTCACACTTGATAAATCAAAGGTTAAGACACGTTCGTATTGAGCACTTGCTAAGTCGTCTGCCCACAAACCTGTAGTTTTTGCATAATTTTCAACTAAAGCGACTTGCTCTGGCTCACGACCAGTAATGGTCAAGTAATCTAAAGTTTGCTGATCGATATAAAACATCCCAGCAGACGCGCCATATTCAGGTGTCATATTCGAGATGGTTGCGCGATCACCTATGGTTAAGCTTGCAGCACCTTCACCGAAAAATTCTAAGTAGCTCGACACCACTTTTTCACTGCGAAGAAACTCAGTAATTGCCAGTACAATATCGGTTGCGGTAATGCCCGGTTGGCGTTTACCGACCAATTTAACACCAACAATATCAGGCAAACGCATCATGGATGGCCGACCTAACATCACAGTTTCTGCTTCAAGGCCGCCAACACCAATAGCAATAACCCCTAGTGCATCAACATGCGGGGTGTGCGAGTCAGTGCCGACACAGGTATCAGGAAAGGCAACACCATCTCGCGCTTGAATGACTGGCGACATTTTCTCTAAGTTAATTTGATGCATAATGCCGTTACCCGCAGGTATAACATCAACATTTTCAAAAGCAGTTTTGGTCCATTCAATAAAATGGAATCTGTCTTCATTGCGTCTGTCTTCAATCGCCCGGTTTTTCTCAAATGCATCAACTTCAAAGCCGCCGTGTTCAACTGCTAGCGAGTGATCAACAATCAACTGAGTGGGTACCACTGGATTGACTTTGGCGGGATCACCACCCTGCTCGGAGATAGCATCGCGCAGGCCCGCTAAATCCACTAATGCCGTTTGCCCCAAAATGTCATGGCAAACAACGCGAGCAGGATACCAAGGGAAGTCTAAATCACGTTTATTGCCAATGATTTGCTGCAATGCCGCCGTCAAGTTTTCAGGTTCGCAGCGACGTACTAATTGCTCAGCTAATACGCGTGACGTGTAAGGTAATTTTTGATAACTACCCCGCTCAATATCTTCTATTGCTTGGCGGGTATCGAAATAATCTAGCTGAGTGCCAGTTAATGGTTTGCGGTAATTTGTATTCATGATCTGATAACTTGTGCTCTGATAACTTATGCTCTAACAACTTAAGCGCTAATAAGTGGAAAGCAATTAGAAAATATAAAGGCTACTTAACGGTAAACATTTGATTTGACGCTTTAATCAATAACGTCGCCGTTACATTGAATTTTACTGGCAGAATACTCATATAGTTAACTATGCGAGTATCCCAAGCCATATTGCTGGTTAACAAACGACGTCAACTAGCCTCTGCTACCGGTTTTCAATCGCAACATAATCGCGGGCGTCTTCACCGATATAATCGGCAGATGGTCGAATAATTCGATTGTTAGCCCGTTGCTCCATGGCATGCGCAGTCCAGCCAGCCACCCTTGAGCAAACAAAAATTGGCGTAAACAGCTTAGTCGGAATGCCCATAAAGTTATACGCAGAGGCATGGAAGAAATCGGCATTACAGAAGAGTTTTTTCTCGCGCCACATCACCGCTTCACAACGCTCAGAAACATCATATAAACGCGTATCACCAACTTGCTCTGCTAGCTTGTTTGACCATTCTTTGATAATCGCATTACGCGGATCTGACTCGCGATAAACCGCATGGCCAAAGCCCATTATCTTTTCTTTACGCTCAAGCATCCCCATAATATTGGCTTCGGCTTCATCAGCACTTTGCCAATTTTCGATCATATCCATGGCCGCTTCATTGGCGCCGCCATGCAATGGACCGCGCAATGAACCAATGGCGCCAGTAACAACCGAATGAATATCTGATAAGGTTGAAGCACAAACTCGGCCAGTAAAGGTTGATGCGTTAAATTCGTGCTCTGCATATAACACCAACGAGGCATGCATCACATCCACATGCAATGGCTCTGGTTTTTTATTGTGTAGCGTCCAAAGAAATTGCTCAGCGATTGAGTCTGCTTCGGTTTCAACCTCGACACGAATACCGTGATGGCTGAAGTTGTACCAATAGTTAATCAAGCCCGGAAACACCGCCAACATGCGATCCATATGGTCGAGTTGATCAGAAAAATCGCTCTGCTCAGTTTCTAAGTTACCTAACATCGAGCAACCTGTACGCATTACATCCATTGGATGGGCATCTTTCGGAATATTTTCCAACACAACTTTTAATGGTGCGGGTAAACCTCGCATTCCTTTTAAGCGTGCTTTATAAGCCGTGAGCTCAGTTTGATTAGGTAATTTGCCGTAAAGTAGCAAATGGGCCACTTCCTCAAATTGTGCATTTGCGGCTAAGTCTTTAATGTCATAACCACGATAGGTTAAACCTGAGCCTGTTTTACCAACTGTACATAAGGCAGTTTCACCCGCACTTTGGCCACGTAAGCCAGCGCCACCGAGTTTTTTATCAACCATTATACTTTCCTCCATAAATTCACTTGTTGTTAGCTGCTTAGCCCCGGTATTACACAATTATGTGGCTAGCAGCTTTTTTTATTCTTATTACCGCGTTTTTACTTATTTTTTCCTTCGGCAAATAGCGAGTCTAACTTCTGCTCATACTCGTGATAGCCCAAGTAATCATATAGTTCCATGCGCGTTTGCATATTATCGAGTTGCGCTTTTTGATCGCCATCGGCAAGTATAGTTTTATATACAGATTCAGCCGCTTTATTCATTGCTCGAAATGCAGAAAGCGGGTAAAGCACCATAGCGCAGCCCCAATCACCTAACTGCTCTTTATTCCATAACTCGGTTTTACCAAATTCGGTGATATTCGCTAAAATTGGCACGTCTAACGCCTCTGCAAAGGCGCGATAATGCGCTTCAGTTTGCACGGCTTCAGCAAAAATGCCATCAGCCCCCGCGGCAACGTACGCTTTTGCGCGCTCAAGTGCTTTTTCTAAGCCTTCTTGAGCAAAGGCGTCTGTGCGTGCCATGATAAAAAAGTCATCATCAGTACGGGCATCGACGGCTGCTTTAATGCGATCAACCATTTCTTCGGTGGACACAATTTCCTTATTCGGCCTGTGACCACAGCGCTTTTGTGCCACTTGATCTTCAATATGCACCGCTGCTGCCCCCGCTTTTTCCATATCGCGAATAGTTTTAGCAATGTTAAATGCGCCGCCCCAACCAGTATCAATATCGACCATCAAAGGTAAGCTAGATGCAGATGTAATTCGCTGAACATCGGCGATAACATCGTTAAGTGCGGTCATACCTAGATCTGGCAAGCCGTAAGATGCGTTTGCTACACCACCACCAGATAAATAGATGGCTTGATGCCCTAGTTGCTCCGCCATCATGGCGCAGTAGGCATTAACAGTGCCGACAATTTGTAATGGCTTATTGTTAACAAGTGCTTGTCTAAACTTGGCACCCGCTGATACTGGTTTTGACATTAAACTGTCCCCTTTTACTATTTATTTGAGTCCTGTTGTAGGCTGCCCTGCGGCGATAACATTTCATCGAGACAAGCTTTACATCGCCTCTATTTTCGCTAGCTGAGCAATTTTGTTTTCGATGTTCTTGCGAGAGGCCGCAATATGACGGCGCATTAATAATTCCGCCAGTTCACCATCACGATCAGCAATAGCTTCGATGATGCGCGAATGCTCTTCAAATGCTTTACTGGCACGTGGGCTGTTCATACCAAACTGGCAGCGGTACATGCGTAGTAAATAATACAACTGGCCGCATAAAATATTAATGAGTTGTTGATTATGGCTGCCTAAAATGACTTTGTAGTGAAAATCAAGATCGCCTTCTTCCTGGTAATAAGCGATGCCGTCTTGCAGTGCTTTTGTTTTCGCATGCTCAGCGAGCATTGCCTTCATCGCTGCAATTTCTTCATCCGACATATTTATTGCGGCTTGACGACAAGCCATACCTTCAAGTGCTTCGCGCGCAATGTACAAGTCAAGTAACCCTTCGACCGTGCAATCAACGACTTTTGAGCCAACATTCGCTTTTCGCTCAATTAAATGGCACTTTTCTAATCGATTTAGCGCTTCGCGTAAGGTAGAGCGAGAAATTTGATATTGTTTGGCAAGCTCTGGCTCACTAATTTTTGTACCAGCGCGAATTTCACCGCTAACAATCGCTTGTTGCAGTTGTACAAAGACTTTATCTGAAGTAGTGATTGGTGTGTATTCGGTTGGATTAACTGACACTAGATTGTCGACAATTGATAAACATTGAGTTCAGTATAGTGATTGAAAGTTAAAGATCAACCAAGAAATGAACATATTGTCGACAATAATGGAAAGTAGAGTAAAAAAGGTTAGCGTAAAATCCTGCTTCTAGAGAAGGCTAATAGGCTAGCCAAAGAACCAGTAGCATACGCAGATAGCCGCAAACATGCCGGCAAAGTCAGCGATCAGTCCACAGGTAACGGCATGACGGGTATAGCGAATACCCACAGAGCCGAAATAAACCGCCAATACATAAAAGGTGGTTTCCGTCGAACCTTGCATTATAGAGGCTAAACGCCCTGCAAATGAGTCAGCGCCATAGGTATTCATGGTCTCTATCATCATAGCGCGTGAGCCTGAGCCACTAAGGGGTTTCATTAAAGCCGTTGGCATCGCATCGACAAACGCCGTATCAAAACCTAACAACGCGACAAAATGGCGAAAAGTGTCGACAATCAAGGTTAATGCCCCGCTCGCACGAAGCACGCCTATCGCTACCAACATCGCTAATAAATACGGGATCAGCTTAATACTGGTTTCGAAGCCCTCTTTAGCACCATTTATAAAGGCGTCGTAAACATTAATCTTGCGCCACATTGCTACTGAGATAAACGCTATGATGGTTAGGAAAATTAACGAATTACCTAAAATAGACGACTGCTGAGCCAGAAGTTCGCTACTGAGTTGGGCAAAATAGATAATTAACGCCATTAACACTGCTGCACCAGCGCTAAAGTAGAGCAAGATCACTTTCTGCATTAATTGAATTTTTTGTTTGTAAGCCACTGCCAATAAACCAGCAAAACTAGAGGCAAAGGTTGCCAGCAGAATAGGAATAAACACATCGGTAGGATTTGCCGCCCCTTGCTGTGCGCGATAAACAAACACTGCGATTGGAAAGAGTGTGACTGAGCTAGTGTTAAGTACCAAAAACAAAATTTGGGCATCGGTCGCGGTATCTTTTTTGGGGTTAAGAGTTTGCAAGTCCTGCATCGCTTTTAGCCCGAGAGGCGTAGCCGCATTGTCGAGTCCGAGAAAGTTTGCCGATAAATTCATGGTCATTGAGCCCATCGCCGGATGACCTTTTGGCACTTGTGGCATCAACTTTTGAAACAAAGGTGAGATCATTAATGACAGGCGATTGATCACCCCTGCTTGCTCAGCTATCTTCATCATCCCCAGCCAAAAGCTTAAAATACCAATCAAGCCGATCGCAATTTCTACCGTAACTTTCGACATGTCAAATATGCTATTGATAACGGCTGAAAAGATTTCGCCATTGCCTAGAAAAAACCATTGATGTAGTGATGAAAATAAAGCGAGAAAAAAGAAGCTGATCCAGATTTTGTTTAGCACAAGTTATTCTTATTTATGAAATTGCACGCTGTAATATGATGGCATAATTGCTAACCCTATATCTACTCTTCAGCCTTTACTTATAACAGTAGAAAGTCGTCTTTTGTACTATGATGTAGCTGTAGATAAAATGTTAACAACCAGTTTAAAAGCAAGGGATAAACTGTGTTCTATGCATCATGATATTGTATTTTTATTTAACAAATTCAAAATGATAAAAAATATACAGATTTTTCTCGCAAAGCTATCAGTTTGCACTACAATTTAATTTACACTGTCTATTTTTTAAACATTATTCAAATTCTTAATCTATTAGTATTTAGTACGCGAATATTTTAGTGAATTCAGGAAAATAGTGGTGTTTTAGTAATGCTCGCAAGCTCTGTTATATAGAAGTTAGGTTGAAGTTGTAGTTACCTAACATAATCTACGGCTAGACTTAAAAGGGTTTAGGTCAAAGATTATTGATTGAAGTCTGAACAAGTTAATTAGCGCACGGCTCAACTCCTTTTGAGCCATTCCCCTGGAACCCGAAATTGCTGTTTATTTCGGGTCCTTTTTTATTTACCTATCAACAATCTACGCAATACGCTTATCTACTTGTCTGCAGGCTGAACAGTTTAAAAGTCGAACAATTGATTAAAGTTTTCAGTCGATTGCTTTGCAATGTCTTCCACAGAGCAGCCACGAATGCTTGCTAAATGCTTGGCCACTTCGACCACATAAGCTGGTTGATTTTGTTTGCCACGATGCGGAACTGGCGCTAAATAAGGAGAGTCAGTTTCAATGAGAAATCGGTCCGCTGGTACTTGCTTAGCAACTTCTCTTAGTTCATGTGCATTCTTAAAGGTGACAATCCCTGAGAATGAAATATAAAACCCTAAATCAATCGCTTGCCTAGCCATTTCCCAGTTTTCGGTAAAGCAGTGTAAAATACCACCGACTTCTGAAGCATGCTCGCTACGCAGTAAATCAATGGTGTCTTGGCGTGCATCACGCGTGTGAATTATTAACGGTTTTTTTACGTTACGTGCAACCTGAATGTGCTTAACAAAAGCATCAAGTTGCAACTCTTTCGTTTCTGGTGCGTAGTAGTAATCCAAGCCAGTTTCACCAATCGCAATGACTTTATCCGTTGCAGATAATTGTTCTAGCTGATCGATTGACGTAACGTGCTCTTGATTAAGTGGGTGAACGCCACACGACAGATAGACATTGTCGAAAGCTAGCGTTTTCTCAACCATCGATGGGAATTCTTCAAGTGTTACGCTCACGCATAACATTTTTTTAACGCCGACTGCACTTGCAGAAGAAACGACGTTAGCAATACTTTGGTTAAAATCAGAAAGATCGAGTCGATCTAAATGACAGTGTGAGTCAATATACAAAATACACCTAATTGTTGTGTTACATGGTTAATGTTGGCTCAGAGGAATTTAGATGGCGTGCGATCATTTTTTCAATTTGTGCTCGAACATTTTCTGTATCTTCAACAAAGCTTACACCAATACCAGGCGGTGTGCCGTTTTGTGCCCCCACAGGTGTCAGCCAGCAAATAACGCCTTTGACACGTGATTTTTCTAATGAGTCTGGCAACAGCACATCTAGCTCTATTTCCGTACCTAATTCAAAATACTCTGGTGTTCTAACAAACAGACCGCCGTTTTTCAAAAACGGCATATATGACTGATATAAGTCTCGCTCTGTTAAGAACTCCAAATACAAGCTATCCATTCTTCCCCTCTTATACGGTAACAATTTCTCTTATTGTCATAGCAAGCTGTTGAGTCAGTACATCTTTATTTGCTTGCTGATAGTCACGTGACCGCTTATTTGCTGACAATATTACCTGAAAAATACGCATCAGCGTATCACTATCCATAGATTGTGCCGCATGCCAGTTAATTTTATCGCTTTCGGGTGCCTGCCACCCCTGATTAACTCGCGATAATGTTGAAACAATGCGTTCAAGCCAGATAAGCGCTCTATCACCGGTCAATAGTGTTTGCTCAAATAATGGAAAGTTCGACCTACCGACAAGCAAATCTATGGTGGCCGACGCTAATTCTTCATATGCTTGATTCTCTTGCGCGCTCTGCAATTCTGGCAAGTAAGTTGTATTGGCGTATGGCTGGTGACCGATGTTTTGCTTGAATTGCTCGGTCAATAATGGCCGTAATGATATTAACTGACATCGACTCAAAATAGTCGGCAACAAGCTTTCAGTGTTGTTGGTTGTTAATACCAGAGTATTGCCCAATGAAGGCTCTTCAAGCGTTTTCAATAAGGCGTTAGCCGCCGCAACAGTCAGTTGTTCGACTTGTTTAATTAGCACGGTTTTTTGTGAGGCGATTTGTGGTCGAGTCTCCAAGAATTTGGTAACCGCACGGATTGACTCAATACCTATGGTCTTGTCACCTTCATCTATGGTTAACAGATCGGGAAAACTTTGGCTTGCGATAAGTTTACAATGCTTACAATAACCACAAGGCGCTTGTTTAATGTCAGCAGCACTCTGATCGACATTTTGTCCGTGATTAACGCTAACGCACGCCAAACGAGCTGCTAACCAAAGTGCCAGTGTTGCTTTGCCAGCGCCAGCTTCACCAGTTATCAGTAGCGCGTGTGGCAGGCGTTGCGTGCTTATTTGCTGTACTAACGACTGCTGATGTTTGCTAAGCCAAGGGTATGAAGAGCTCATATTGGTCATATCAAGCGACAAACTGGGCTAGTGCTTGTTTAATGTCTTGATGCACTTTTGACATCTCTTGGCACGCATCAATTGATACTATCGTTTCATCTTCAGCCGCCAGTGACTGGTATTTTTGATGAACACGCTCAAAAAAGTCCATCTGCTCAAGTTCGATTCGATCGAGTGCACCACGCGCTCTCGCTCTAGCTAGGCCAATGCTAGGCGCAATATCTAAATATAAGGTCAAGTCAGGCTTAAAGCCTTTTAGCGTTACATCAGCAATCGTATTCATGACTTCATCCGCAATTTGTCGGCCGCCCCCTTGGTAAGCACGAGATGATAAATCATGACGGTCGCCAATCACCCAGGTACCATTTGCGAGCGCTGGTTGAATAACGTTGGCAAGTAACTGACTGCGGCTTGCGTACATCAGTAAAAGCTCAGTTTCTTGGGTGATCGTTTCTTGGTGATCAGCAGATTTAACGATATCGCGTAATTGCTCGGCAAGCTTAGTACCGCCGGGCTCTCTGGTTTGAATAAAGCTAATATTTTGTTGGCTTAAATAATCGGTAATCACATGAATAGCAGACGATTTCCCTGCTCCTTCCATGCCTTCAACAACAATAAATTTACCTTGTGTCATTAAGACTTTCCTAACTGATATTTTCTAACTGCTCGATTATGCTCAGTTAATGTTTTGGAGAATTGGTGGCTGCCGTCGCCTTTACTGACGAAATATAAGTAGTCACTATGCTCTGGATTCAACGCGGCTTGTATTGCCGATAATCCGGGCATTGCGATAGGCGTTGGTGGCAAGCCATTAATGCGATAGGTATTATACGCGGTTTTTTCTCTTAAGTGGGCACGCGTAATATCGCCTTGATAACGATCCCCTAAGCCATAAATAACAGTAGGATCAGTTTGCAAGCGCATTTTCTTGCGCAAACGATTGACGAATACCGATGCAATGCGTGGCTGTTCGTGTAGCAAGCCAGTTTCTTTTTCGATGATAGACGCCATTATCAGTGCTTGATATGGCGTTTGATAGGGCAAGTCTGGTGCTCTGTTTTGCCATTGTTCATTCAAGGTTTCGTTCATCCGCAGGTACGCACGTTTGAGCAATTCAATATCTTTGGTTCCAACGGTAAATGCATAAGTATCGGGAAAAAACCAACCTTCCGGTTGTGTTAACTCAAGCCCTAAAGCATCAACTATCGCTGATATATCGATGGCCATATCACTTTTTTCAATCATTGGTTCATCGCGCAGTTGCACCAACCATTCACTCAATGTAGTACCTTCAATAAAGGTAATTTGTGCTTGATACTCTTTACCTTGTGCAATTCTATCGATTAATGAATACAAATTATCTTGCGGTGTTACTTGATAGGTACCCGTTTTCAAGGCGACCCGTTTTGGGTTTAAACGCGCGAAGTTTCTTAACCAAAAGCGATTCTCAATCAACTTTTTATCGACTAATGCCTTCGAAAATCGATGCATAGTATCGCCAGGCTTTATCGAGATAAGTTGCGCTTCTTTAATATTAAGTGGTGTGCTCATGGCTTGTTGCATTTGTTGCCAGCCAATCGCAGCAATCACTGAAATAAGTGCACCTAATGCCAACAGGGTGAAAACTAACTTTTTGATCATAGCGTAAACTCTTTTTGCAACTGGTGAACAGGAGCGAGACTGAGTGCAGAGCCCGCAAACTTATTGACAGGAGCAATGCCTAGTACAGAATTACAAACTAACATGCTGTTGACATCACTCATTGCCAATTCCTTTTGTTCGACAATTTCCACTGAGTATTTATCGCTTTTATTTAACTGGTGGATAAGGTATTGCCTCGCCAAACCATCTACGCCCGACATCGAAAGGTTAGGTGTTAACCAAGTGCTTTTTTCACCAGAAGCAGCAAGACTAGCTTGCTGCTTAGTGAGCCAAAAGACATTGCCAGCACTCGCTTCAATTATATGACCTAAACAATTACTGACCAACAAGTCGTCTTCTTCGCGTTTGTCTAGCTCTTGTCTTACCAATACTTGTTCTAACCGGTTGAGATGCTTTATACCGGCCAGCAGCGGATTAACGCCAAGCATAGTTTTCGCTAATCCTAGATTGATCCCCTGTTGATGCCACGTATTGTAATGTATAGGAAATTCATGAATTGAAATGATTACCTTACCTTTAGTGCAGCCAAGTCGAGAATACCCTCTTCCCCCCTCACCTGCTGAAATCAGTACTTTGAGCACTGCCAGCGGGTAATCTTTGGCAAGCTCCGCTAACCGCTGCTCTAAACCTGATAACTCTACATCAATTGCAAGTCGCTGAACGCCGTTTAACAATCGTTCAATATGTGCAGATAGCTTTAATACTTTACCCTCAGCAATTTTTGCAGTGGTAAACAGGCCATCACCGTAGGCCAAGGCGCGATCACTGGTACTAATCTTTTGTTGGTTTGGCTGTTTTGGTTGTTGGAATATTTCGACGTAGCTATGTGACATGTAAAAATGACATGTAATACTTACATGCTAAAAATAAAAAAGCTTGAATACCTAAAGTATTCAAGCTTAATTGATTGATAGCAAGCGATATTTTCGTGTTAACTGCACCTTAGATGGTATTTAACGACCGAAAATTTGTTTAGCCTATATTAGATAAACTACTTACTAATCGACTTATTAAGTTTTTTCAAACTTTCTTAAACTTTTTTAAACAACAAAGAGCCGTTTGTACCGCCAAAACCGAATGAATTACAAAGTGCATATTCAAGATCAACGTCTCGGGCGCCATCAGCAATGTAATCTAAGTCGCAGCCTTCGCTTGGGTTTTCTAAATTAATCGTCGGCGGTACTTTGCCATTAGCAATAGCCTGAATAGTAAAGATCGCTTCAACAGCACCGGCTGCACCAAGCAAATGACCTGTCATCGACTTTGTTGAACCTACCATCAATGCTTTTGCATGATTACCAAATACAGTTTTTACTGCGTTGGTTTCAGCAATGTCACCCGCAGGTGTTGAGGTACCATGGGCATTAATATAACCAATTTTTGTAATATCGATGTCAGCATCATTAATAGCATTTTGCATGGCAGCAGCCGCACCTTCACCATCAGCCGGTGGTGATGTCATATGATGAGCATCACCGCTCATACCAAAGCCAACAAGTTCAGCGTAAATTTTTGCACCACGTGCTTTCGCGTGTTCATACTCTTCTAGCATAATTACGCCTGCACCATCACCCAGTACAAATCCATCTCTGTCTTGATCCCAAGGGCGAGAGGCTTTTTCTGGATCGTCATTTCGTGTTGATAACGCACGTGCCGCGCCGAAGCCACCCATGCCTAGTGGCGTTGAAGCTTTTTCTGCACCGCCAGCAAGCATTGCATCAGCATCACCGTAAGCAATCATACGCGCCGCATGACCAATATTATGAACACCGCTAGTACAAGCCGTGACGATTGAAATATTTGGACCTTTTAAGCCGTACTGGATAGACAAATGGCCTGAGATCATGTTGATAATGGTCGCAGGAACAAAAAATGGTGATAGTCTACGTGGACTACTATTTAATAATTTCTCGTGGTTCTCTTCAATTAAGCCTAAACCGCCAATCCCTGAGCCGACAGCAACGCCAATACGTGCTGCATTTTGTTCTGTCACATCAATGCCAGAATCTTTAATTGCTTGAATACCTGCGGCTACACCGTACTGGATAAACAAGTCCATTTTTTTGGCTTCTTTTTTTGGCATATAGTCTTCAACATTGAAGTCTTTTACCAAACCAGCAAACTTAGTTGGGTAGTCTGTGGTATCAAAATGCTCAATCATGCTGATGCCACTTTGACCAGCAAGCAAGGCATTAAATGTTTGTTCAGGTGAATTGCCCAGCGGGCTCAACATACCAAGACCGGTAACTACAACACGTCGCATAGGAAGAGTTGCCTCCGATAGAATAGATTTTAGATAGGTAATTATAGTTCGTTAATGCTCAGTTTAGTTGATTCTATTTAACACGAGCGATAACGAGATGACTTAGGTAGAAAGTAATCAGGCGGTATGTACCGCCTGATTTAATAATTACTGGTTAGCTGTTACGTAATCGATTGCAGCTTGAACAGTTGTGATCTTCTCTGCTTCTTCGTCAGGGATCTCTGTGTCAAACTCTTCTTCTAACGCCATAACTAATTCAACAGTATCAAGTGAGTCAGCGCCTAAGTCGTCAACGAAAGATGCTTCATTCGTTACTTCGTCTTCGCTTACACCCAGTTGCTCAACTGTAATTTTTTTTACGCGTTCTTCGATAGTACTCATTTTTTTTCCTTTACTAGAATATGCAATTTTGCAAATTGCGTGTAGTGTATTCGCCAAAAGTTATCCATGCAAGCAACTAATTTTAGTTTTTGTTCTGGTCTAACCTGCTGGCCTGTATATATTTATATCAATTTTGTAGCATTTAACAAGGTCTGTAGCAAGCCTACTAGACCATGTACATACCACCGTTTACGTGAATCGTTTCACCGGTTGTGTAACCAGCAGCATCTGATGCTAAGAATGCAACCGTGTTTGCAATATCTTCTGGTTTACCCAAACGATTTGCAGGAACTTGCGACAGCATTGCTTCTTTTTGTTCGTCAGTTAGTGTTTGCGTCATATCAGTGTCAATAAAGCCAGGTGCGACGGTATTAACCGTAATTCCACGTGAGGCAACTTCTCTTGCCAAAGATTTGGTAAAACCTAACAAGCCTGCTTTAGCTGTCGCATAATTGACTTGGCCAGCATTACCCATAGTGCCAACAACAGAGCCAATATTGATTATGCGACCACAACGATTCTTCATCATTGGGCGCAATACAGCTTTACTCAGTTTAAAAACAGATGACAAATTAGTCTCGATAATATCGTCCCATTCATCTGCTTTCATGCGCATGATCAAGTTATCGCGCGTTATACCAGCGTTATTTACCAAAATATCGATAGCGCCATGCTCTGTTTTAATGGTTTCAAACATCGCAGCAATAGAATCATCACTGGTCACATTTAACACTAAGCCATGCCCTTGGCCTAAATATTCACTAATTTTTTCAGCACCGTGCTCTGATGTAGCAGTACCAATAACAGTTGCGCCAAGCGCCTTAAGTTGGCTTGCTATAGCTTTACCAATACCGCGACTTGCGCCTGTAACGAGTGCGATTTTACCTTCTAAAGAAAACATATATTTCCTATTTTTAGTAGCTATTATTAATCGCTAGGCCCTGCTCACTTAGTAAAGTGACTTAGCCTTTGCGAGTGTGTCATTGTCATTAACCGCTATACACGTTAATGCTTTATTAATTCGTTTCGTTAAGCCCTGTAACACTTTACCTGGACCCACTTCTAATAAATTTTCTACTTGTTTGCTTGCCAAAAACTCAACCGTTTCAGTCCAACGAACTGGGCTGTATAATTGGCGAATCAAGGCGTCTTTGATGGCTTCACCTGAGTTTTCAAGCGCAACATCAACATTATTAACCACAGGTATGCTAGGTTCATTAAAAGTGACTTCAGCAAATACCTTGGCTAGCTCGTCAGCCGCAGGCTTCATCAGCGCGCAATGTGACGGAACACTAACAGGCAATGGTAAAACACGCTTTGCACCAGCTTCTTTACAAAGTTCAGAGGCTCTTGCAACCGCTTCACTGTTACCTGCAATCACGACTTGCCCAGGAGAGTTAAAGTTAACAGCGGAAACCACTTGATCTTGCGCTGCTTGCTGACAAGCTTCAACTATTGCATCATCGGCTAGACCAATAACAGCTGCCATCGCCCCGACACCTTCAGGTACCGCAGCTTGCATAAATTCGCCACGCTTTTCTACGAGTGTTACGGCATCTGCAAGTGACAAGACATCCGCACATACCAATGCAGAGTATTCACCTAAACTGTGGCCAGCTAGATAAGCAGGCGCCAATTCGCTTTCTGCTTTTAGCACACGCCACAACGCGACACTGGCTGTTAGCAATGCAGGCTGAGTAAAGTTGGTTGAGTTAAGCTGTTCAGCAGGGCCCTGAGCAATTAATTGCCATAAATCATAGCCCAGTGCTGCAGATGCTTCTTGAAAAGTTGTTTGTACAACTTCATGGTCGGCAAAATCGCTAAGCATGCCAACCGCTTGTGATCCCTGACCAGGAAAAACAAACGCTAAAGTATTTTGCATTTTTCTACCTAATATAATGTTGTTTATTAGTATTTAATAAGTGCTGAGCCCCAGGTAAAACCACTACCAAAGGCTTCTAATAATAAGGTTTGACCGCGCTGAATTCGACCATCTCGAATGGCCTCGTCAAGTGCTGTGGGGATTGTTGCAGCTGAAGTGTTGCCGTATTTATCCAACGTGACAACAACTTGTTCCATCGGCATATTGAGCTTTTTCGCAGTTGCTTTAATAATTCGTAAATTAGCTTGGTGCGGCACCAGCCAGTCGATATCTGATTTATCTAGATTGTTCGCAGCCAATGTAACGGTGACGATCTCACTCAGTTTTGTCACCGCACATTTAAAGACTTCATTACCTTTCATGTACAGGTATGCTTGCTCTTCGGTTAACAAACCACCGCGTTTTGGGGAATCAGCACCTAATAAGGTGCCATAATTGCCATCAGCATGAATATGGGTCGACATTACACCTGGTTGCTCTGATGCTTCTAGTAAAACCGCACCTGCACCATCACCAAATAAAATGATAGTGCCTCGGTCTGTCGGATCACATAAATGAGACAGCACATCTGAGCCAATCAGCAATACGCGTTTGGCCATGCCAGACTTAATGTATTGATCTGCGACGCTTAAGCCATAAACAAAGCCAGAGCATGCTGCGGCGATGTCAAATGCAGGAATATGAGGAATATTAAGATGTTTTTGCACGTAGCAAGCTGCACTTGGTAAATCGGCATGTGAACTTGTTGTTGCGACAATGATCATGTCGATGTCGGCATAATCTATACCCGCCATCTCAATAGCGGCTTTAGCGGCTTCAGCGCCCATAAAGCCGACATTTTCGTCTTCACTGGCGATGCGGCGCTCTTTGATACCTGTGCGCTCTGTGATCCACTGATCTGTGGTATCTACCAGTTTTTCTAAATCTTCGTTGGTTCTAACTTGTGAAGGAAAGTAGCTGCCTGTGCCAACAATTTTTGCATACATATATTATTTAGGGCCTTGTAATAATTCTTGTTCCAACGTGTTTTTAATTTTCTGAGGAACTTGCCTTTCTACTTCTTTTACTGCTTCTAATATGGCGGTAAAAAGTGCTTTTGAATTAGCATTACCGTGGCTTTTGACGACAATGCCCCGCAATCCTATCAGACTTGCCCCGTTGTACTGGTCGGGGTTCAAGGTTTTAAACAGTTTTTTTAACGTTGGGGCCAAAAACTGCCCTAATATTTTAGTCACAACGTTCTTATCAAACACTTCTTTGACTTTTTCAAAGACTAAATTGGCTACTCCTTCACAGGTCTTTAATGCAACATTACCGACAAAGCCGTCACACACAATAACATCAGCTTTGTTATTAAAAATGTCATTGCCTTCAATAAAACCAACATAATTGATATCGGGACTCTCAGCAAGTTGTGCCGCCGCGAGTTTAATATGATCACTACCCTTGATATCTTCTTCGCCCATGTTAAGCAATGCAACTCTAGGTTTATTGATACCGTCAACCTGCTCAGCCATCACCGCGCCCATAACACCAAATTGGTATAAGACATTAGCATCACAAAAGACATTGGCGCCAAGGTCGAGCATAAATACGTGTTGGTTGGGTTGCTGTGTCGGTAAGGCAGATATCAAAGCTGGCCGTTCAACGCCTGGCAAGGTTTTAAGGATCAAATGCGCAGTAGCAAACAAGGCGCCAGTATTACCCGCACTGACACAGGCATCCGCTTTTCCCTCATTAACAAGGTCAATGGCTCTGCGCAGTGAAGAATCTTTTTTGGTGCGCATTGCTGCGAGCGGCTTCTCGCCCATGGTGACCACTTGCGTGGTATGAACAATGGTAATTTGTGGGTGGTTTAACGCTTTTTGGCGTCTAAGATGACCTTGAATAGTGTCTTGGTCACCGCATAGGATAAGAGATAAGTAAGGAAGTTTTTCGACCGCCATAATTGCTGCTACGATCGAAACAAGGGGGCCTTTATCGCCCCCCATTACATCTAACGCTATGGTTAGATTCTTCAAAGCTGTGCTCGCCTAGTCGATTGACTATTTAGCGATAACTTTAACACCTTTGTAGAAACCGTCAGCTGTCACGTGGTGACGACGGTGAGTTTCACCAGATACTGGATCTACTGATAAGTTTTCTGCGGTTAACGCGTCGTGTGAACGGCGCATGCCACGTCTTGAACGAGACTTTTTGCTCTTTTGAACTGCCATAGCCTAACTCCTAAAATCGGTTGCTAACTAAAATATAACTACTTGAGTTGTTTCAATACGTCAAATGGATTTGGCTTATCAAGCTCTTCAGGCAGTTCGCCCCATGTTGTATCGGCTTCACCTTTACAATCATCGAGTTCATGCCGTGGAATTAATGGAATTGCAAGTAATAACTCGTCTTCCACTAACTCTCGCAAGTTAACTTCACCATTTTCATCTAATTCTATTGCGTCATAATATGACGGCAAATCTGCAGCACCTTCTGCATTTTTAACCGGGCTAAACTGGAAATCAATTTCCAGAGTATGCGCAAATTCGTCATTACAACGTTGGCATATCAGCCCTACTGATGCCGAGCCCCTACCTGATATTACTATTAGGCCAAGTTCATCCACATCAAATTGAAAACTAACTTCGATTTGCTCGGTTGTGCTTTCACACGACTCGAGTAATCGGTTCATTTCCGCTAACTGAAATATCCCGTCACACTCAAGTCTTCGTTGAGCGCTTTTGTAAGGATCTATCGTTACTGGTAGCTTAAGGTTCTGCATAGGGCGCGAATAATAAAGGGCTGACCTGCATGTGTCAAAAGAATTTTGTGCTTTTTCTTTAATTTTCGAGATTCAAACCTATATCAAGGAGTATCTTGTGCAAACTATGATAAGAAATTGTATAAATTATGAGAAAAATCGTTCTAGGCTCTACATCTATTTACCGAAAAGCCTTACTGGAAAAGCTCAACCTTCCCTTTGATTGCGTTAAGCCTGAAGTCGATGAAACACCTTTCGAAAACGAGTCCCCCGAAAAGCTAGTTGCTCGCTTAGCACAAGCTAAAGCAAAAGCCGCTGGCACCGATGTGAACAATGCGTTAGTGATTGGCTCAGATCAAGTGGCAGTTCACCAAGGAAAAATTCTTGGCAAACCTCACACTGTTGAAAATGCTATTCAACAGTTAACCCGTTTTAGTGGGCAATCTGTGACTTTTTTAACTGGGCTTAGCGTTGTTGACACTCAATCAGGCCAAGCACAAACCATTGTTGAACCTTTTACTGTACATTTTAGAGAGCTGACTCATGAAGCAATAACTAGTTATGTACATGCTGAAATGCCGCTTAATTGTGCCGGAAGCTTTAAAAGCGAGGGGTTAGGAATCTGTTTATTTGAAAAGCTCGAGGGCGATGACCCTAATAGTTTAATCGGCTTGCCGCTAATTCAACTCACCAAGTTATTACAGCACTTTGGCGTTGATGTGCTAAGTCAGCAATCAAGAGACAAACCATACTAACGTTGCTAAATAAAGATAAAATAGCGCTAGTGCCCTGTCACTAGCGCTTTAAGCTCCAATATGGAATCTACTATGGCTTTTGGCTGGCAAGCATCGAGAGATTCTCGCTTGTCAGCACCTAAGGTAATACCAATGCTGGCAACACCCGCGTTGTTTGCCATATTCAGATCGTGACGTGAATCCCCTATCATCACGGCCTCTTCCGGTTTAACATTTAACTTTTCTAATAGCTGTTGAATCATATCAGGAGCTGGCTTTGAAACAGACTCATCCGCACAAATAGTCATATCAAAATGCTGATGAAGCTGAGTTTCATCCAACATATGATTTAAACCCTGCCGTGCCTTACCTGTCGCCACTGCCACTAATTTGTTTTGCGCTTTTAACAAGCTCAGCATTTCTTTGACATGATCAAATAAAGGTGATGCAACTTCCGTGGTTGAGTACTGCGCTTTGTAGGCGGCAATCATTTCTTTCACTGTATGCGCTTCAAGGTCGGGAAAAAGTTTTTGCAAAGCAGGCACTAAACTCAAGCCAATAATACTTTTAGCATCGTCATCACTTGGTGGTTTCAGCGATAAGCGCTCTGCGGCGGTTTGAATAGAAGTCACAATTCTGGCAATTGAGTCCATCAAAGTGCCGTCCCAATCAAAAATATAAAGCTTGTAATTATCCATAGTTGCTACTTAGCTGTTCTGTATCAAATACCAATGAAGTTGAGGGAAAATTAATGTTCGATTTGCGTTGGTGCAAATACAGTTAAAACAAACCAATCACTATTTTGACTGGTTTGCTTTAAGGTTTTTCAAAGCTTTGGCTAAGGCATTGTCCAGCGGTGCCTCAACCTTTAAACGCTTCTCTGTGCGCGGGTGGGTAAACTCAATACTTGCCGCATGTAAAAACAAGCGATTAAGGCCGACTGCTTTCATTGCACCATCAAAATCTTCATGTCCATATTTCGGGTCACAAGCAATGGGGTGCCCTTTCGTTTGGCAATGAACACGAATTTGATGAGTTCGTCCTGTTACTGGAAAAGCGCGAACTAAGGTAGCACCGTCATAATGCTGAATCACTTTATAGCGAGTTTCCGATTCTTTGCCATTAATGTTGTCAACAATCACCACTCGCTCGCCTGACTTAAGGTCATTTTTGCGTAGGCCTTCCGTCACTTTAGTGAGTTTCGGTGACCAACGACCTTTTACCAAGGCATGATAAAACTTCTGAACATTCTTCTTACGTAGTTGTTCGTGCAAATTACGCAAAGCCGAGCGTTTTTTTGCCACCACTAAACAGCCCGAGGTATCACGGTCTAAACGGTGCACTAGCTCCAACATTTTGGCTTGTGGCCTAAGGGCCCGCAAAGCTTCAATTACGCCAAAGTTAACGCCACTACCACCATGTACTGCCATACCTGATGGCTTATTGATGACCAACAGCACTTCATCTTCGTATAGAATTTGTGATTCTAAGTTAGCAACGACATTCAGCTGAGTTGAGACTGGCGCAGACTTTTCTGAAACGCGAATTGGCGCCACGCGGATGATATCTTCATCTTGCAGTTTATACTCTGGTTTAGTGCGTTTTTTGTTAACGCGAATTTCCCCTTTGCGGAGTAACCGATAAATCATACTTTTCGGCACACCTTTAAGGGTTTTCAATAAATAGTTGTCGATTCTCTGACCAGCGTCATCCGCTTCAACGGTAAAAAATCGTACTTTAGGTTTGTTCTCTTCGTTCATGGCGCGCAGTCTAGCATAAAAACGTAGTTTTTTAGCTAAAATAAACAGGTATTTGATTGCTATCTGCTAGCAGATAGTGGGATAATCGGGCCGCTGTGTCGCATAAGCATAAAACACAGCGTAAATTGGCAGCATTGTGTAGAAAAGTCGAACGAAGACGAAAGATAGTAAGAGGCAAAATGAGGCTACTTTAATGTGCGAGAAAAGACACATTAACTGACAAGCCCGTTGTACAACAAAGCGCGCGTAACTTGCTTTGAAGCTACATAAACATTATGTCCAGCGTACCAATGCTAAATAACAAAAATAACAACATCACCTAAGCCTCGGGTTAACTCAATCATGTTAAACAAGCTTAGTTAAACACGTATGTTGTTGACAGCACAGCACGCTAGCTGAGCACATAAAGAATTATTGTAGTGAGTCTGACAAACTTACTATCTAACAATCAGAAGAAAATAACAGCTTACCGGACAAAGGCACACTATAAGTCGGGTAAGAATGACACCCGTGAGGCTGACAACTAGCTGTTACCATTGCGATAGATTGCTTTGTGTTCTAAGCAAATGGTGTGCTGTGACCAAAATAGAGTCACAGAAACTATGAAACGTATGTTAATTAACGCTACACAGTCTGAAGAGTTACGTGTAGCCTTGGTCGACGGGCAACGCCTTTACGATTTAGATATCGAAAGCCCTGGCCATGAGCAGAAAAAGGCAAATATCTACAAAGCGAAAATCACTCGCATCGAACCCTCACTAGAAGCTGCTTTCGTTGACTATGGCGCTGAGCGTCATGGCTTCCTACCAATGAAAGAAATTGCCCGAGAATACTTCCCTGAAGGCTACAAGTTCCAAGGCCGCCCTAACATCAAAGACGTGTTAACTGAAGGCCAAGAAGTGATTGTTCAGGTAGATAAAGAAGAGCGCGGTCAAAAAGGCGCGGCACTTACTACGTTTATTAGCTTAGCGGGTAGTTACTTGGTATTGATGCCAAATAACCCACGTGCCGGTGGAATTTCTCGCCGTATTGAAGGCGACGAACGCACAGAGCTTAAAGCGGCGCTTAGCAAGCTAGACCTACCTAAGGGTATGGGTTTGATTGTTCGTACTGCTGGTGTGGGCAAAGACTACGAAGAGTTGTCTTGGGATTTAGACATTCTACGTCACCACTGGAACACCATTGAAGAAGCTGCGGCAAGCCGCCCTGCTCCATTCTTGATCCACCAAGAAAGTGGCCTGATCCAACGTGCTATTCGCGATTATTTGCGTCGTGATATTGGTGAAGTCATCGTTGACCGCCCGAAAATATTTGAACGTGTTAAGCAACACATCGAATTAGTGCGTCCTGACTTTGCCAGCAAAATCAAGCTGTATACTAACGACGTACCATTATTCACCCACTACCAAATTGAAACGCAAATTGAATCGGCGTTTCAACGTGAAGTGCGCTTGCCATCAGGTGGCTCGATCGTTATCGACCCAACCGAGGCGATGATCTCTATTGATATCAACTCGGCACGTGCAACAAAGGGTGGCGATATTGAAGAAACGGCGTTCAATACCAACCTAGAGGCAGCAGAAGAAATCGCTCGCCAATTACGCTTGCGCGACGCCGGTGGCCTAGTGGTTATCGATTTTATTGATATGACGCCAACACGCCATCAACGCGAAGTAGAAAACCGTTTACGCGATGCGGTTCAACAAGACCGAGCGCGTATTCAGTTAGGTCGTATTTCACGCTTTGGTTTGATGGAAATGTCACGTCAGCGTTTACGCCCATCGATTGGTGAAACTAGTCAAAATGTTTGTCCACGTTGTAACGGTACTGGCCAAGTACGTGGTATTGAATCACTAGCGTTATCAATTCTTCGTTTAATGGAAGAAGAGGCCATCAAAGAAAACACTGCGCATGTGCAAGCACAAGTACCAGTGCCAGTGGCAACTTACTTATTAAATGAAAAACGTCGTTCGGTAATGCACATTGAAAAGCATCACGGCGTAAAAGTATTGATTATTCCGAACCCAAACATGCATACACCTCAATATGAAGTATTGCGCGTTCGTGAAGACGAAACTATTGATGAAGCAAGCTACAACGTTAAGACAAAGCCTGCTGAAGTTGAAGAAGCTGTAATGCCAAAATTCAACAAAGAAGCAGCGAAAAAAGACGAGCCTGTTATTCAAGGGATGTCTGCTCCTAAGCGCGCACCTGCCCCTGCTCCAGCAAACAACAAGCCACAAGCGAGCAACAAACCGGCAGAGCAGAAAAAAGGGTTATTATCTTCTTTTGTTAACTGGTTAGGTGGTTTGTTCGCTGAAGAAGAGGAAGAGCAAAAAGAAGCGCCGAAAGCTAAGCCAAGAGGTCGTCGTGACGACAGAGGCGGCCGTGATAATCAGCGCAACCGTAAAGGTCGCAACGCGAACCAGCGTCGCAACAATCGTCAGTCAGCTAAAGACAGAGACGAAAACAAAGACGTTAGAGAAGCAAAAGACACGCGTAATAACAAACCGAAAAAGCCACGTAAGCCAGAGCAAGATAAAGCTGCGCAAAAGCCTAAGGAAGAGAAAGTTGCAGAGCGCAGGCAGCGCCGTAACAATCGCAAGAAAGTGCGTGTGGGAGATGAAAATACCGTTCAAAGAGAAACTGACGTTTCAGCAGCAAAAGCTGAAGAACGCAATTCAGACGCTAAATCATCAAGACCAGCAAAACCGAAGAAGGCTGAACATAAAAAAGCTGAGCACAAATCGGTTGAACGTAAGTCAGCAGATGAAAACACTGTTTCAGAGAGCGCTCAACATGAAAACAAAGCTAAGCAGCAAAAACCGCAAAGAAAGCGTAACAAACCGCATGCGGAAAAAACTGACAATTCAGCATCTGTTGAACAGCTAGCGGAAACGCATACGAGCGAAGTCCCAGCGACTGAGTCAGTAGATGGCGATGTTAAGCCAGAGCGTACACGCAATCGTCGTTCACCGAGACACTTACGCTCTCATGGTCAGCGCCGCCGCCGCTCAGCGGAAGACACAAATGCCGAAAAAAATGCAGCAGGTGATAATTCAGCAGTTGCTGCGTCAGATATCGCTAACACTGAAGTCAATGATGCTCAGACAACCAGCACTCAAACTGACAAGGTGCAAGTTGAAAGCATTCAGCAACCTGTTAACGAACAAGCTGTTGCTGAGATTACTGAAGATCCAGTAGAAGCACGCTACCCTGAAGTTACTCAGCAAACTGAAGCTGCTATTGTCGCCGAGCCAAAGGCAGAAGTTCAACAAGAGCTGCCTGGTTTGGACTCAGGTTTGGACTCCGGCTTAGGCAACGAACAGCAAGCTCAAGCTATTGCTGAACAACCTACGGCCGCTGATATAGAAGTTAAAGTACCTGTAGTAAAAGACTCAGTGGCTGAAGCTGTTGAGGAAGGAACGGCGGCAGAAGCACCTGCTAATACTAATGTTGAACAAGAAGCCCCAGTTGCTGCTAAAGCTAAAACGGCTAAACCTAATAAAGCGTCACAATCGTTTAAAGGTAAAGCAAGTTCGCCTATGGCAAAACCTGTCACTGTTGACACGGTGAACTCGATTCCATCGGCTGCAATGCCAATTGAACAGCGATTGATTGTTCAGAAGTCTGAACAGCAAGCAATTAGAGCGCTAGTGGTTAATACAAGTCAATCAGGGCCAGCAAAGCCCTAATCAACTCTACTAAAGCTCAAATACAAAAAGGCCAGCAATTTAGCTGGCCTTTTTAATTTACTCTTATTGAAAACGAGCTTTATATCTTGAGTAAGTGCCTATTATTTTCAATAAAACGCTCCCCTATTCCTTTTACGTTTGTTAAATCATCAATGCTAATGAAATTGCCATTTTCGAGACGATAGTCGATTATGGCTTGCGCTTTTTTCTTGCCAATTCCTTTTAGCAGCACAAGTTGTTCCATCGTTGCCTGATTGACATCTATTGGCTCCTGAATAACCACCTGAGTTTTGGTAGCACTCATTTCAGGCATGTTGTTCGCCAATGATGAATGTGAAAAAAGAGTAAGGGACGCTACTATCGCAGCGAAGATAATGTTTTTCATGATCAATCCTTGTAATGTTTTCCATTTTATTTAGTCAGCTACTTAATGTAGCTGACTAAACAATTAGTACGCATTTCTCAGATTGTCAAAATATATGCCGCCATTTGAAGCCGTAAATAGAATTAGCTGCTAAGTGACTGATTAATCTCTTGCAATACTTGGTGAGGGTTGTCTGATTTTGTGATTGGACGGCCAATTACTAGGTAATCTACACCAACAGCTACGGCCTGCTCAGGTGTCATGATACGTTTTTGATCATTCGTACTGCTACCGGCTGGTCGAATACCTGGAGTTACCAGTTTAAAATCATCGCCAAAAGTATCTTTTAGTGATTCGGCTTCCCGTGCAGAACATACCACACCGTCTAGGCCAGCATTTTGTGTCAGTGTAGCTAGACTGTTAACGTGCTCAGCAGGCGATTTTTCAATACCAATACCCGCAAGGTCTTCTTCGCCCATGCTTGTTAGTACAGTCACTGCAATCAAAAGTGGCGCTTTATCACCATAAGGTAGTAACGCTTCTTTTGCTTTCTCCATCATTTTTGTACCGCCAGAGGCGTGTACATTTACCATCCATACACCCAATTCTGCAGCGGCAGTAACTGCTTTTGCCACTGTGTTTGGAATGTCATGAAATTTCAGATCTAAAAATACATCAAAGCCACGTTTAACGAGCTCGCGGACAAACTCAGGGCCAAAGTAAGTAAACATCTCTTTGCCTACCTTAAGGCGACAATCACTTGGCTGAATCTTATCTACAAAGGCTAGCGCGTCTGCTTGGTTGTCAAAATCTAAGGCAACAACTACTTTTGCATCAGTCATGAAGAAATCTCATTTGTAAAATTTGCGCTATTCTAGCTTGAAACTGTTTAAATATCGAAAGATTAGTTTATTGATGGCCAAATCAATACCTATCTATCGCCGATAACAAGGTACTTGATCTATACGATCATTGATTTTTTCTAATCAATTGACTTAGATAAGAAATAAATTCTAAAGAAATACGATCTAGTAACTAATCGTAAATAAAAACTAAGCATATGAAGTCGATATTCAGCTCGTTTAAAAAGCGTCTCCAGCAGCCAAAACCTTTGCAGTGGTATATCAGTGCCCCCTTACCCCTGTTTGCCGGATTAGCGTTAATGTTGGTATTGCTTGTAGCACCCAAAGTCATTGAAGACCTAGTAAAAGCTAATGCCGTTGAAACCGCGGTTGATTTGACTAAAACTTTGCAGAAAATCAGAAACTATTATGCAGAGCACGTGCTTAGTGAAGTAAGTAATACCGATACCATCGAAATCACGCACTTACATAAGCTCAGCGACAACAGTATTCCTATTCCGGCCACCTTTTTAATGGAAATGGCGCAGTCGTATTCTGAAGAGGACAAGCTGCGTGTCAATGTGACTAGCCCACACCCTTTTAACTCAAGAAAAACCAGGGCAATGAACGAATTTCAAAAATTGGCATGGCAGCAATTAACACTTAATCCAGAACAACCTGTTAGTACCTTTGATAATGTTGCGGGAAATCGTGTCGTTAAAGTGGCGCTTCCAGATAAGCTAACAGCAAGTGCTTGTGTTGACTGCCACAACTCTCATCAAGATTCGTCAAGAAGAGATTGGCAACTTGGCGATGTTAGAGGAATTCTGGAAATTACTGTCGATGTTGAGCACAGTTTGAAACGTGCAAACCAACTAAGTTTTATGATGATTCTAGTGAGTTTTGTCAGCTTATTGATACTTGTACTGTTTAACCGCCATATTGCCAAAAAAGTTGTTACGCCACTCTCAGCAATAACAGCGGCAATGACATCTTTGTCGGAACGCAAAATTGTCAGTACCGAAACCTCGCACTCAGGTTACAAAGAAGTTAATGCGCTAGGTAACGCATTTTTAAACTTCCAAAATAGTGAGCAGAAGCGACAAGCGCTAGAGAATGAAGTACGTCAACTTGCTTATTATGATTCGTTAACTAGCCTACCTAACCGCAGCGCAGCGTTAGAGAGGCTGAACGAGCAAGCAAATTTGGCAAGTACCAAGCATTCATTTGCGCTTATCATCATTAACATTGAAAAATTCAATGAAATAAACGATACGCTTGGCTACAACATTGGCGATCAAACACTAATTCAAGTGGCTAAACGCATCACCAACGTCTTTGTCCAAGAGTATGTTGCACGCTTTAATACCACAGAATTTGCGGTAATAATGCCGTGTAAAAACGCCGAGGGCGAACCATGTCCAATGAAAGTAGAAGCAATGACCAAGCAAGTTATTACTCGCTTGCAATCACCAATGATGATTGACGAACATCAATTGCACTTGTCGATTTCAATTGGTATTAATCAAGTCGTGAATTCAGCGAGTAACAAACAACAAATAAATGAAATAGTCGCTCATGGTAATATTGCCCTTCACCAAGCTGAAACCAGCCATACGCAAAAAATTGTGACCTATACACCAGAGCTTTCCAACGCGCTCAACCAGCGTGTTTCAATGATTAAAGCGCTTAAACTTGCCATTGCTAACAATGAATTAGTGCCTTTCTTTCAACCGCAGCTTGACTTAAACACCGGTGAACTAGTGGGTGCCGAGGTACTACTTCGTTGGATCAAACCAGACGGGACACTAGTGCCTCCCTTTACTTTTATTCCACTTGCCGAAGCTTCAGGATTGATTTTACCTATCGGTAAACTCGTACTTGAACAAGCATGTCAGCTCAACAAGCAATGGCAAGACAAAGGATTTAAACCTTTTAGAGTGGCAGTAAATGTCTCAGGTGTGCAGTTTGATCAAGACAACATTGTCGATGAAGTCAGCAATGCATTAACATTGTCTGGGTTAGAGCCTAAGTGGTTAGAACTTGAGGTTACAGAAACCGCTTTAATGGCAGATATTAACGAAATCATCGCTAAGCTATCACAGCTCCGAGAATTAGGGATTGAATTAGCCATCGATGATTTTGGCACTGGCTATTCTTCATTAAACTATTTGAAACGCCTACCAATTAATCGACTGAAAATAGATCAATCTTTTGTCCGAAATGTTATCGACAATGAAGACGATCAAGCAATTATTGAAATGATTTTAAATCTAGGTAAATCGATGAAGCTTAGTGTACTTGCTGAAGGTGTTGAAGGGCCAGCAGAAGAAGCATTTTTGAAATCAATGAACTGTGATGAAGTACAAGGTTACTATTACGCTAAACCTATGCCTACGAGTGATTTTGAAGTTTACCTTCAAAGCATCAACAAAGCTTAACTAAATTTAAGGCCAAATAATAGCGGTGATCTCATTACGAAGCTAACTGTCTAATTAAATAGGCCTAGATTAGTCAAAGAAGTGCAATTTTTAAAATTGAATGGGTAAGGCAAGTACACATTACTCGCCTTCAAGGCCCCTAACAGGCTTCAGTTGCTCCCAATCATGACATGATGGACAAGACCAATAGTGTGTGCTGCTGTTAAAGCCACAAGAGCGACAACTGTATCTTGGACGCATCTTTAAGTACGCAGAAACCAGCTCCTTGATCACATCCAAACTTTCACTTTGATTATCCGACGATTCATTCGCAAGTTGTAACTTAACGAAATGCTTAAAGCCTCGAATGGTAGGTCTACGCTTTAAGGCAGCCAATAAAAATTCCACTGCTTTATCTGCGCCATATTTAGTTGACAGAAACTCTAGGTATTTAATCAATGTGCTCGTCGTGCCAGTTTCATCGTACACTTGCTTAATAAAGTTGTAGAAAGCTTCTTCGTCATCCAATGCTTGATAGCAGCTATGCATTTTTTCGATAACTTCAGGGAAAAAGTCTTTGTCTTGTTTATAAATAGCACGATAACACTTAGCAGCTTGCTCGTATTGCTTATGCTCTTCATAAACACCGGCTAAATGCCAATTAGCACGACATGATTTAGCATCGCACACCAATGCCTGCTCTAATAACTCAATAACCGCGATAAACTCACCTTGTTTTTGTGCCTCAAGTGCTTGTTCGCAATAGAAGTTAGCTAGGTTATGAAGTAGTTGTTTGTCTTTGAGTTTAAAAATAGTTTTTTTAAGCGCAATGCCCTGCTGCCAATCCTTAGTAGATTGGTAAATTTGCATTAAATAACCTAAAGACTTTAACTGATAGGGTTTTGCCTTGAGCAACTTATGAAACATATGTTCAGCACGGTCGTACAAACCTGCTGTTAAAAAATCTTTTGCTAGCTCAAATATTGCTTGCTGTTTTGCTTTGGTTGGCAAATTGCCATTGCGTACTAGATGTTCGTGTACTTTAAGTGCTCGGTCGAGCTCGCCGCGCTTGCGAAAAAGGTTTGCCATTGCAAAATGCGCTTCAACGGTATCGTCTTCTACTTTGAGCGCCTCAATCAAATAATCGATAGCTTTATCTTGCTGATTCGATAATAGGTAATTCAAACCTGTTGAGTATTTAATGGATAAATCTTGCTTAGCATTTTGATCTTTTTGCTTAATGCTATTGCGCCCCATAAACCATCCATATCCCATGGCAACAGGCAACAATAGAAACAACAACTCAAGCATAGGTTTTCTTAGCCTTTATTTTGTTTACGCTTGAGTGGCTTAAGCAAATTTATAAGAAACATAAATACCAAGCCGAAAAGAAATCCTAAGCCAGCAAATATACTTACCGCCATTGCGACTGGCATCGTTGCCTTAGCAATGAAATAGTTTAACGTGATTAGCTGATCATTTTGACTACCAAAAGCGAAAGCGACTAGCAGCAATACAACCAGTACAAAAATAGTGAAATATAACTTCAAACTAACATCCAATGATTATTGTCCAATTCAACGTAATGAAAATACCATTAAATCAATCAGAATTGGGAAATATTTAAAAAATCAAAGACAAAAAAAACGGCATGCGAAAGCATGCCGTTTTTTATAATTTTTCGCAACTAAGCAAAGGAAGCATTTACGCGTTCACGTAATTCTTTACCCGGCTTAAAGTGCGGTACATATTTACCGGAAAGCTCTACTGCTTCACCAGTCTTAGGGTTACGACCAGTACGTGGTGCACGATAGTGTAGAGAAAAACTACCAAACCCTCGAATCTCAATACGCTCTCCTTTCGATAAAGATTGCGCCATCAATTCCAGAATTTCTTTGATAGCAGATTCAACATCTTTAGCTGGAATGTGAGTTAAACTTTCCGCTAATTTTTCAATGAGTTCTGACTTGGTCATTAGACCTCCCAGTTGTCATTCAGCATCACGCTAATGCAGTTAACAATCAAGGAGGTGGCTAATAAATAGCAACACCTCCTCACCTTAAGCGCTAAAGAAATTAACCTTTAGCGTTTTTGAATGCTTCTGCCATAGCGTTAGTGAAACCAGCATCGTCTGCTTGGTTCAGGTTGTCCATCGCTTGACGCTCTTCAGCTTGATCTTTCGCTTTGATAGATAAGCTAATTGTGCGGTTCTTACGATCAACACCCATGAACTTAGTTTCAACTTCGTCGCCTACTGATAATTCAGTTGTTGCATCTTCGATGCGGTCACGAGAAATGTCAGAAACACGTAGGTAGCCTTCAACACCTTCAGCTAATTCAATCTTAGCGCCTTTAGCGTCAACTTCAACTACTTTACCAGTTACAATAGCACCTTTTTTGTTATCTGTCAGATACATATTGAACGGATCGTCTTCAGCTTGCTTAACACCTAGCGAGATACGTTCACGCTCTGGGTCAACCTGAAGTACAACAGCAGTGATTTCGTCACCTTTCTTGTATTCACGAACAGCTTCTTCGCCGCCGTTCCATGAAATGTCAGATAAGTGAACAAGACCGTCGATGCCACCGTCAAGACCGATGAAGATACCGAAGTCAGTGATTGACTTGATCTTACCAGTAACTTTGTCACCTTTGTTGAAGTTCTTAGCGAACTCTTCCCAAGGGTTTGGTACACATTGCTTAAGACCTAGAGAAATACGACGACGCTCTTCGTCGATTTCTAATACTAGTACTTCAACTGTGTCACCTAAGTTAACAACTTTAGATGGGTGGATGTTTTTGTTTGTCCAATCCATTTCAGAAACGTGAACAAGACCTTCAACGCCTTCTTGGATTTCAACGAAACAACCGTAGTCAGTTAAGTTAGTTACGCGGCCAGAAAGCTTAGAACCCTCTGGGTAACGGTTAGCAATTGCTACCCATGGATCTTCGCCTAACTGCTTCATACCTAGAGATACACGTGTACGCTCACGGTCGAACTTAAGAACTTTAACTTGAATCTCGTCACCAACGTTAACGATTTCGCTTGGGTGCTTAACGCGCTTCCAAGCCATGTCAGTGATGTGAAGAAGACCGTCGATACCGCCTAAGTCTACGAATGCACCGTAGTCAGTAAGGTTCTTAACGATACCTTTAACTTCTTGACCTTCTTGTAGTGATTCTAGTAACTCGTCACGTTCTACACTGCTTTCTGATTCGATAACAGCACGGCGAGAAACAACAACGTTATTACGCTTCTGGTCAAGCTTAATAACTTTAAATTCTAGGTCTTTACCTTCTAGGTGAGCTGTATCGCGAACTGGGCGAACGTCAACTAGAGAACCTGGTAAGAATGCACGAATGTTGCTTACTTCAACAGTGAAACCACCTTTAACTTTACCGTTGATAACACCGATAACAGTTTCTTTTTCTTCGTAAGCTTTTTCAAGCACTTGCCATGCTTCGTGGCGTTTTGCTTTTTCACGAGAAAGTACAGTTTCACCGAAACCGTCATCTGTCGCATCTAAAGCAACGTCAACTTCTGAACCTACTTCAATTTCTACTTCACCAGCAGAGTTTTTGAATTGGTCGATAGAAATTACTGACTCAGACTTAAGACCAGCGTCAACAATAACGTTGTCTTTTTCGATTTTTACAACAGTACCCTTGATAATTGAACCAGGGCGCGTTTCGATCTCTTTTAAACTTTCTTCAAAAAGTTGTGCAAAATTTTCAGTCATACCTGTATATGAACTCGTATAAATAATCCAATCAACATCAGTGTTTCATGGGGTTGTTAAAAATACTTTGTGTGTCCGTACCCAAAGTTTAAATGGTTTCCGTTTGCGTTAATTTTTCATTGACAAATGAAAGAATTTTACTGACCACTTCGTCAATAGAAAGTTCAGTAGAATCAATAATTAACGCACCTTCTGCTGGCACAAGCGGAGCAACCGTACGGTTCTGATCACGCTCGTCACGTTGACGTATGTCATCCAAAAGGCGCCCGATTTTAACATCAAAGCCCTTTTCCTTCAACTGCTTAAATCTTCGCTCGGCGCGCTCTTCCGCGCTCGCCGTTAAGAAAACTTTCACTGGCGCGTCAGTAAATACCACAGTGCCCATGTCGCGACCGTCAGCCACTAAACCCGGCTCAACGCGAAATGCTCTTTGACGACGCAATAGCGCTTCGCGAATACGCGGAAATGCCGCCACTTTTGACGCTAGTGCGCCTACTTCTTCCGTGCGAATACTATTAGACACGTCTTCGCCTTCGAGAATGACTTTGCTTTCGCCATCATCGGTAATTTCAAATTGCACATCAAGATGTGCAGCAATCGGAATTAACGGCTCTTCTTCGTCAACTTCAATGTTGTGATGCAGCAAAGCCACAGCTAACACGCGATAAATCGCGCCACTGTCTAAAAGTTGCCAGCCCAATTGGTTTGCTACTAGTCGTGAAACGGTGCCTTTACCAGCGCCGCTTGGGCCATCAATCGTGATTACGGGAATGCTTTCTTGCATACATTTTATCTCCTAATGTCGCAAATCGGGCGCATTATACGGGAATTAATAGCGAAAATCGTTCAAAAATTTGTTTTTTAATATTTCTTGGATAACGCCAATGCGCGGATTTATTTTTTAGCTTTACTTAGAAGGCTTGTTGCCTGACTAGTTCAACTTTTATTGCATTGGTCGCGCTAAAGTTGATCTAGATCAGATGCAACAAGTCTTTGGAACTGATTAGCTCGAAACTTGAGCTAATTTATCAAAGTAATCAGGGAAGGTTTTTGCGGTACACTTAGGATCGTTGATAGTAACTGGCGTATCACTTAACGCTACCAGCGAGAAACACATGGCAATGCGGTGATCGTTGTAGGTATCGATTGCTGCATGGGTTAACTTTTCTGGTGGGGTTACAGAAATGTAATCTTCGCCCTCGTCTACTATTGCACCGACTTTGCGAAGCTCAGTTGCCATGGCTGATAAGCGATCGGTTTCTTTGACGCGCCAGTTGTAGATATTGCGAATACTGGTGGTACCTTTAGCAAACAAAGCTGCTGTCGCAATGGTCATGGCCGCATCTGGAATATGGTTCATGTCCATATCAACTGCGGTTAATGGCTTGCCTTTAACCGTGATCGACTCTTCTTGCCAAATGACTTCCGCACCCATTTTCTCTAACACATCAGCAAAGTGCTTGTCACCTTGAACACTTGATGTACCAACACCGTGTACGGTAATTTCACCGCCTTTAATTGCACCCGCCGCTAAGAAGTAAGAAGCAGAAGATGCGTCACCTTCGACCATGTAACGCTCACGCGCTTGGTAGCTTTGCTGGCCTTTGACATGGAAAGATTGATAGTTTTGATTTTCAACGTCAACGCCGAATTTCGCCATAATATCCAGCGTGATATCAATGTAAGGCTTAGACACTAACTCGCCTTCAATTTCAATATGAGTGTCTGTTGGTAATAACGGTGCAATCATCAGAATTGCCGTTAAGAACTGACTTGAAATCGAACCATCAATGGTGACTCGCTCACCACCAAGAGTTTTACCTTTGATTTTTAGTGGTGGGTAATTTGTGTTTTCTAGGTATTCAATATCGGCATTTAATTGATTCAGTGAGTCAACCAAGTGACCAATTGGGCGCTCTTTCATGCGCGGCTCACCCGTTAATACGAATTCACCTTCACTTGCCGCTAATGCTGCACATAGCGGTCGCATCGCCGTCCCAGCATTACCTAAATATAACTCAAGTGGTGCTTGTGCTTTGAAAAAGCCACCATTGCCAACCACTGTGCATTCAGTGCCGCAATCACTTAGTTGGTATTCAATACCTAAGCTAGTGAGTGCATTCAGCATATGCTCAATGTCTTCACTCACTAATAAGTTAGTAATCTTCGTCGTGCCTTTTGCCAATGCGGCAATTAGTAAGGCACGGTTTGAAAGGCTCTTAGAGCCCGGTAAAAATACTTCACCGTCAATTTTGTTGATCGGTTGTAGTGTTAATTGTTCCACTGTAGAACTTCCTTCAATCTCTTTAATCACTTTGATTTAGTGACTCTATTTACTTCAATTTATTACGGTCAGCGAAATCCGTCATAAAATCTACTAATGCTTGTACGCCTGCCAATGGCATTGCGTTATAAATACTGGCGCGCATACCGCCAACGCTGCGGTGACCTTTTAATGCCAATAAACCCGCTTGCTCAGCCTCTGCTAGGAAAGCATCATTTAGCGATTCATCAGTCAACCAAAATGGCACATTCATTAACGAGCGATACTGGCTATCAATGTTATTAACATAGAAGTTATTGCTATCAATATAGTCGTAAAGTAAAGCGGCCTTTTCTTTATTCACTTGCTCGATAGCCTTAACACCGCCAAGCTCGGTTAGCCACTCAAACACCAAGCCCGCTAAATACCAGGCAAAGGTCGGTGGTGTGTTGTACATCGAGTCATTGCTAGCTGCGAGCTGATAATTGAGCACGGATGGCGTGGTTAATCTGGCATTGCCCAATAGGTCTTCACGAACAATGACGATAGTTAGACCGGACGGGCCAATATTTTTTTGCGCACCGGCGTAAATTAAACCAAATCGGCTAACATCAATTTCGCGCGACATAATGGTCGAGGACATATCGGCGACTAGCGGAATATCCCCCGTTTCAGGAATATCAAAGATTTCAATGCCATCTACGGTTTCGTTCGGGCAGTAATGCACATAAGCAGCGTCTTTAGACAATGCCCAATCAGCTGGCGCTAGCACCGTTTGACTCTCATCTGTTTTAGTGACCACTTCAACGGTATTGATTTCACCGTAATTAGCGGCTTCTTTGGCTGCCGCTTTTGACCAAGAGCCTGAAATCACGTAATCCGCTTTGCCACCCTCAGGCAATAGATTATGCGGCACCGCCGAAAACTGGCCGCGACCGCCACCATGCATAAACAGCACTTTATAGTTAGCAGGAATATTCATGAGCGATCTGAGATCTGCTTCGGCTTTGGCAGCCAGCTGCATAAAAACTTTACTGCGATGGCTGAGCTCCATCACCGAGCAACCATTGTCTTGCCAATTAATAAATTCAGCTTGTGCCTTTGCCATTACTGGCGTTGGTAACATCGCTGGCCCTGCACAAAAATTATAGGTTGCAGACATCTCAACACTTCCTTCTAACTATTTTTAATAACTATTATTTTCTCTAGCGAAAAAAAATGGGCGGATAAGCCGCCCATTTTTCCTTTATCTTATACCTTGGGCGTTAGGCGTCAGGATCGCTATACGATTCGCCATCAAGGTTTTCAGCATCAGACGCTGGCGCTGTTTCACCTTCGCTTGCTACCACTTCACCTTCAACAATGTCGCCGTCCACTAACTCATCGCTTTCGATTTCATCGATACGCTGAAGTGCCACTACGTGCTCATCTTCTGCAGTACGAATTAAACGAACACCTTGAGTGTTACGACCAATCACGCTCACTTCGTTAACACGGGTACGAACAAGCGTACCGTTGTCGGTGATCATCATGATTTCATCGTTATCTTCAACTTGAACGGCGCCAACGACTTTGCCGTTACGCTCACTCACTTTGATAGACACAACACCTTTGGTTGCACGGCTCTTCGCTGGGTATTCAGCTAGCTCTGTACGCTTACCGTAGCCATTTTCAGTAACCGTTAAGACCGCGCCACCATTTTTCGGCACGATAAGTGATACCACTTTCTGACCGTCTTCAAGGTTAATACCACGAACACCGGTTGCGGTACGCCCCATAGGACGAAGCGCTAACAGCTCTTCACCAGTTTCCGGATCGCGTTTTACTTCACCTGTTTCGCTATCGCGCTGTTTCTCGTTAAAGCGAACCACTTTACCTTCGTCTGAGAACAGCATGATATCGTTCGAACCATCAGTGATATCAACACCGATAAGCGTATCATCATCACGTAGGTTTAAGGCGATAATACCGTTAGCACGTTGGTTAGAGTACGCCGTTAATGGCGTTTTCTTAACCGTACCAGACGCAGTCGCCATGATAATGTACTTGTCTTCTTCGTATTCACGTACTGGTAAAATCGCCGTGATACGTTCGTCGCTCTCTAGAGGTAACAAGTTAACAATTGGACGACCACGCGCCGTACGGCTCGCCAGTGGCAATTGATAAACCTTCAACCAATAAAGCTTACCGCGGTTTGAGAAACACAAGATAGTATCGTGAGTATTAGCAACCAATAAACGTTCGATGAAGTCTTCTTCTTTCATCTTAGTGGCGGCTTTACCTTTACCGCCACGGCGCTGCGCTTCATATTCCGTCAACGCTTGATACTTCACATAACCTTCGTGAGAAAGCGTTACTACAACATCTTCTTCGTTAATTAAATCTTCAAGAGAAATGTCGTGCGAAGCATTGGTGATTTCTGTGCGGCGCTCATCACCGAACTCATCGCGAATTGCTTCTAGCTCTTCTTTGATCACTTCCATCAAACGCGCTGGCGAGTTAAGAATGTGCAGTAGTTCAGCAATTAAGTCTAATAACTCTTTGTACTCGTTTAGAATCTTTTCGTGTTCCATGCCCGAAAGCTTGTACAACTGCAAATCGACAATTGCTTTTGCCTGCTCTGGCGTTAGATAGTAAAGACCGTCGCGAATACCGTATTGCGGCTCTAACCACTCTGGGCGAGCTGCATCTGAGCCAGCAGCTTCAAGCATGCCTGCCACATTGCCTAATGCCCAACCTTGTGAAACCAGCTTTTCTTCAGCTTCTCTGCGGTTAGCTGAGCTTTTCACTAGCTCGATTACAGGGTCGATATTAGCAAGTGCAATTGATAAGCCTTCTAAGATATGGGCTCTGTCACGTGCTTTGCGTAATTCGAAAATCGTACGACGAGTCACGACTTCACGGCGGTGAAGTAAGAATGCTTCGAGCATTTCTTTTAGATTAAATAATTTCGGTTGGCCGTCAGTTAACGCCACCATATTTAAACCAAAAGACACTTGCATTTGAGTTAACTTGTACAAGTTGTTTAACACAACCTCACCCACATCACCGCGTTTCACTTCGATGACCATGCGCATACCGTCTTTATCAGATTCATCGCGCAGTGCTGAAATACCTTCCAAGCGTTTTTCTTTAACCAGCTCGGCCATTTTTTCAATCAAACGCGCTTTGTTAACTTGGTAAGGTAATTCGTGAACAACAATAGTTTCTTTACCTGACTTATCGTCAACTTCAATTTCAGCGCGAGCGCGGATCTTTATTTTACCGCGACCGGTTTTGTACGCTTCGATAATCCCCGCTTTACCGCTGATGATACCTGCGGTTGGGAAATCAGGGCCAGGAATGTATTCAAGCAAGTCGTCAATCGTTAACTCATTGTTATCGATTAACGCTAAACAGCCGTTAATCACTTCCGTTAAGTTATGCGGTGGAATATTCGTTGCCATACCAACGGCAATACCCGAAGTACCATTCACTAACAAGTTAGGAATGCGGGTTGGCATTACTTCTGGAATTTGCTCAGTGCCATCGTAGTTAGGCACAAAATCAACGGTTTCTTTTTCTAGGTCGGCAAGAATAGAATGCGAGATTTTATTCATGCGAATTTCGGTGTAACGCATTGCCGCCGCTGAATCACCATCAACTGAACCGAAGTTACCTTGACCGTCAACTAGCATGTAGCGCATTGAGAAGTCTTGCGCCAAACGAACGATTGTATCGTATACCGCAGTGTCACCGTGTGGGTGGTATTTACCGATTACATCACCAACAACACGTGCTGATTTTTTGTAAGGTTTGTTCCAATCATTACCCAGTACGTTCATGGCGTATAGTACGCGTCTGTGCACAGGCTTTAGACCGTCGCGTACATCAGGTAACGCGCGGCCCACGATTACACTCATCGCGTAATCGAGGTAAGAGCTTTTTAGCTCATCTTCAATATTGACTGGGAGAATTTCTTTTGCCAGATCGGACATAAATCGATGGTATCCCTATTTAATACAGAAATTTTCGAAATTATTATTTTAATTTAAGGCCAGCATACTACCACAAAAAAAGGGGATGCCATAACGCTTTGTAGCGGTTAGTTTTGCATATTAAAGCTAGCAATTTCAAGCTTTGCCGAGCATGTCAAACATGAGTCAATAAACAATTGATAACTAAGCGATAAATTAAATTATTTAAAAGCCAAGTTAAGACTTAATATTGACTAAAATACTAACTTCATCATTGATCGCTCAGTTATTAATCAAACTCTACAATTAATCGTTTTGATAGATGCAAAATCAAATTAAGCAGCAAGGTATCATTACCCTCTGGTTTTTCTTCTAGCAAGAACTGAAATTCTTCGCTCCATTTATACCTATACCAACTACATTTCGATTACAAATTAGAACAGTCTGAAAAAAGACACACACCGATGAACGGGTATAATATGAAATTAGTTTTTAATCAGGAGAAGTGATGACTGATTCCGTGTCTGACAATAAGCAGCTAGTGACCGTCTTGTATTTAGACAATAATGACGTTCAACTTAAGCATCATTATGGTCGCTATCCCCGCCGTGACAATGGCCGAGTTGTATTACCCAACGATTTTAAACAAAACAAACAAATTCTTGCGGTATGTAAAGGTATGGTTACCGTATTAAGTGGACTAGGTGATCGTATTGGCAGCGAGAACTTCACAGCAAACGATAGCAGCACAATTCATGAGATGACGGCAAGCCACTAATCGTGCTTGCCAGTACTCTTTCAAATTATGCTATATGATCAAGCAGCTTTTTAATCAAACCGCTTTCGCTTGCTCAAACAACTTACGCTTCTCAACGGCCTTTTGATGAACTTCATCCGCCATTTCTTTATTTAGGCCAAGCGCAAAATACAATTCGGCAATTAAAAATAATGGGCCAATCAGCAGCTGATTGATGTCGTCTATAAAAGCAGGTTTAGCTCGCTCATAGGCGTGGCCAATAAATTGAATCACCCAGCCAATAAAAAAGACGCCTAATGCAATAAGCACTGGTTGCCCCATATCGACCACTAACTGTGTACTAATCACTAAAGGTCCAAAGAGCAATGCAATCATCAAGGCTAGCGGCACATGCAATGAAAAATAGTAAATTAATACAACAAGTGCGACAACGATTGCTAAGCCTACAACCATTTCATGCCCGAAAATTGTGACCTCAAAACTAAACATATTTAACAGTAAGGCGATCGACCATATGATCATCGGGACGCCAACAATATGGCTTTTGATATTGTTCTTGTTTAAATGAACACTTTTATAATTGGCTAATTGTTCTATAACGCTTTTCATAATAATTTTGCTCTGTTAATACTATTTATTATTGTTATTTTTTAATTTTTGTTCGATTCAATATCGATAGCTTTCTCTTGTTCAATCTAAGTAGTTAGTGATTAAAAATCAATCTTAACGAGAATTAGTCTCTATCGAGCCTGAACCATGTTCAGCTTTTTCACTCATACTAGCGTCAGAATTAGTACCTGAATTGATGTGAGCAACTTTATTAGTTTTTTTGTTTTCTCAGCGCTAGGTTTCGCTAAACGCTTAGTTTAAAATCCCAATCAAATAATATAGAGACTCAAGCAATTAGAAACCCTCCTATGTCAGACTCAATCAATGTAAACCCTGAAGAAATCGCTAAATTCGAACAAGTCGCTAGCCAATGGTGGGACTTAACGGGCGACTTTAAACCGCTTCATCAAGTTAACCCACTCAGACGTCAATTTATTTTGCAGCATGTTGAGTCAGTGTTTGATAAGCAAGTGCTTGATGTCGGATGCGGTGGCGGTATTTTGTCAGAAAGCCTCGCTAAATTAGGAGCCAAAGTTACTGGCATTGATTTAGGCGAAGAGCCACTAAATGTTGCTAAGCTGCATGCACTGGAAACTGGTGTGGATGTTAATTATGAAAAAATCCCAGCGGAGCAAAAAGCACTGCAATGCCCTGAGCACTTCGATGTGGTGACTTGTATGGAAATGCTAGAGCATGTGCCCGATCCAGCCTCTATCATCCAAGCTTGTGCAGACATGGTAAAACCAAACGGCTATGTTTTCTTTTCTACATTAAACAAAACGGTTAAATCATACCTACTCGCAATCTTAGCAGCTGAAAAGGTCTTAAAAATTGTGCCTGATGGCACCCATGATCACGACAAATTCATTAGACCATCACAACTAATAGGCTGGGCTGAAAGTAGCGAATTAAAATGTATTGATGCTACTGGTATTCACTACAATCCAATCACAGAAAACCATAAACTGGGCGGTAGTTTAGACATTAACTATATTATCTGCTGTCAAAAGGTCGGCTAATGACGATGTCATCAACATTAAATGGCGTACCACATTACAAAGGTATTTTGTTCGATTTAGACGGCACACTGCTCGATACCGCAAATGACCTTGGCGAGGCATTAAATGCGGTGCTAACCAATCACGGTTTACCCAAAGTACCACGCGAGCGTTATCGACCGGTTGCTTCAGATGGTGCAAAAGGCTTGATAGAGCTTGGCTTTGGTGCGGGATTAAAAAACTTTGATTATGAACAGTTGCGTGTTGAATTTCTCGATTACTACGAAAATCACATTGCCGAGCATACCTGCCTATACCCTGGAGTAGCAGCGCTTATTGAAAAGCTTGATCAACACCAAATCCCTTGGGGAATTGTCACCAATAAACCCATTGGCCTAACGCATGTGCTTTTGCCTCATTTCCCTGAACTAGAGTCAGCCGCCTCTGTGCTTGGTGGAGATTCATTAGCACAGCGTAAACCTCACCCTGCACCACTACTACAGGCTGCTAATGAGGTTCGAGTGGCGCCAAATGAGTGTATATATGTTGGCGATGCGCCACGCGATATCGAAGCAGGTAACGCGGCTAATATGTGCACTATTATCGCTGGCTGGGGATACATCGCTAGCGATACTGATTTAACAACATGGCAGGCAGATATTCACTGTGCTCATCCAAGTGAAATTAACAAGATGGAATTTCTGTTCACAAAATCATCAAATCGCTAATGTGTTGATATATAAAGAGATCAAAACATATATTCAAATTAGAAATAAAAAGCGGAATTTAATGTAATAAATCATTCTATGGCGGTAAAAAAGTGCAAAAAAACCATTGCGTTTTCATTAAAGCAAAATTAAAACGCACTACTACGTTAGTCATTACTAACCAGTCAATTTTAGGCTAGATTATTAAATAATCACTCTAATTTTTTGCCCTTGCAATAACCGTCAAACCTCATTATCTTGTGATCATATTTTTTAAATAACCCAATATATTGTGTATTGATTATTCAAATAACCACTAGTCCTAGTGGTTTACTAGATTTGAGTAATTACGCAACAGTATCTGCTCAAAAAATAAGAAGAATAAAACACACTCAAGGTCTTTCATGAATAGTAATCTTTTTGTAACTAAACGAAATGGTAATAAAGAAGCCATTGATCTGGAAAAAATTCACAAAGTAATTGCTTGGGCTGCAGAAGGCCTTGATGACGTTTCTGTCTCGCAAGTTGAATTAAAGTCTCACATTCAGTTTTATGATGGAATTAAAACATCTGACATTCACGAGACTATTATCAAAGCAGCTGCGGATTTGATCTCTGAAGAATCACCTGACTACCAGTATCTTGCAGCACGATTGGCAATTTTCCACTTACGTAAAAAGGCTTACGGTCAATTTGAACCGCCAAAATTATACGATCATGTTGTTAACATGGTTGAAAGTGGTAAGTATGACCAGCATTTATTGGCTGATTATACGCAAACCGAATTTGAGCAAATGGAAAGCTACATCGACCACCGTCGTGATCTTAATTTCAGCTACGCTGCCGTAAAGCAACTTGAAGGTAAATACCTGGTTCAAAACCGCGTGACCGGTGAAATTTATGAAAGCGCTCAGTTCCTCTATATTTTAGTGGCTGCTTGCCTATTCGCTAAGTACCCAGCCGATAGCCGTTTGCGTTACATCGAAGGCTTCTACGATGCTATTTCGACCTTTAAAATTTCATTACCTACACCAATTATGGCTGGTGTACGTACGCCAACACGTCAATTCTCATCATGTGTATTGATTGAGTGTGACGACAGCTTAGACTCAATTAACGCGACATCTAGCGCAATTGTAAAATATGTATCGCAACGCGCTGGCATTGGCATTAACGCTGGTAGAATTCGTGCACTAGGTAGCGAAATTCGCAGTGGTGAGGCCTTCCATACTGGTTGTATTCCGTTTTACAAGCACTTTCAAACGGCAGTAAAAAGCTGTTCTCAAGGTGGTGTACGTGGTGGCGCAGCTACCCTATTCTACCCGCTATGGCATCTAGAAGTAGAAAGCTTATTAGTGCTTAAAAACAACCGCGGTGTAGAAGAGAACCGAGTTCGTCACCTAGACTACGGTGTGCAGTTTAATAAGCTGATGTACCAGCGTTTGATCAAAGGTGAATCAATCACCCTATTTAGTCCAAGTGATGTACCTGGTTTATACGATGCTTTCTTTGAAGACCAAGACAAATTTGAAGAACTTTACGTAAAATACGAGCAAGACGAGTCAATTCGTAAAAAGCGCATTAAGGCAATAGAGTTGTTTGGTTTATTTGCACAAGAGCGCGCAAGTACAGGTCGTATCTACCTGCAGAATGTTGACCACTGTAATACACACAGTCCATTCGACCCTACACAAGCGCCTATTCGCCAAAGTAATTTATGTTTAGAAATTGCTTTACCAACTAAGCCAATGGCAGATGTAAATGATCCTAATGGTGAAATTGCACTTTGTACCCTATCGGCATTTAACCTAGGAGCCATTGAAAGCTTAGACGAATTAGAAGGCCTTGCAGATTTAGCTGTTCGCGCACTTGATAGCCTATTAGATTATCAAGACTACCCGGTTCCTGCTGCACACAATGCAACTATGGGTCGTCGTACGTTAGGTATAGGTGTCATTAACTACGCCTACTACTTAGCGAAAAACGGTGTTTACTATTCAAACGGTAGTGCAAATAACCTAACGCACCGTACTTTCGAAGCAATTCAGTATTACTTGCTAAAAGCGTCTAACTTATTGGCGAAAGAACAAGGCGCATGTCCGTTATTTAATGAAACAAAATTAAGTAAAGGCATTCTACCTATCGATACGTACAAAAAAGATATCGATAAAGTTACTGGCGAACAGCTTCACCTTGATTGGGAATGGTTACGCGAAAGCATCAAAGAACACGGCGTTCGTAACTCAACAGTATCAGCTTTGATGCCGTCTGAAACTTCATCGCAAATCTCAAATGCGACTAATGGTATTGAACCACCACGTGGCTTAATCAGTATTAAAGCAAGTAAAGACGGCGTGTTAAAACAAGTTGTACCTGAGTACAAACGTTTGAAAGATAGCTACGAGTTACTGTGGAATATTCCGAGCAACGATGGCTATTTAGAGCTAGTTGGTATTATGCAGAAGTTTATTGACCAAACGATTTCCGCCAACACGAACTACGATCCATCGCGTTACGAAGGCGGCAAAGTACCTGTTAAGCAGATCATCAAAGATTTACTTACGGCATACAAACTCGGTGTTAAAACCTTGTACTACCACAATACTCGTGATGGTGCAGACGACAGCCAGCAAGATGACGGCTGTGAAGGCGGCGCGTGTAAGATTTAACTTTACACGTTCCGTAATATAAAGCCGCATGGTCAATGCAAATAGCCTAGTTGCTAGCTGCATGATATGACATGCGGCTTGTTCGTGTGTTAAAGCATCAGTTTTAAACACACGCAAATGCAAGATAAAAAACAGTAAATTAGAACAATAGCAATCAAGATGCACATTCAAAAATGTCAGCTAAGTACGACATTTGGAGTTATTAATGACTTACACAACTTTTAATCAAACCCCAACAAACGCCCTGCTTGAACCGATGTTTTTGGGTAATAGTGTTAACGTTGCTCGTTACGACCAACAAAAGTACATGGCTTTTGAAAAGCTAATCGAAAAGCAACTTTCCTTCTTCTGGCGTCCAGAGGAAGTTGACGTTTCAAAAGACCGTGCCGATTGGCAAGGCTTAACACCTTCTGAAAAGCATATTTTCATTTCAAATCTAAAGTATCAAACCTTACTCGATAGTATGGCAGCGCGTTCAGTTAATGCTGTATTACTACCGCTAGTTTCATTGCCAGAACTAGAAACTTGGATAGAAACTTGGGCATTTAGTGAGACCATCCACTCTCGCTCATACACCCATATTTTGCGTAACCTATTTACTGAGCCTGGTGAAGTATTTGACGATATTGTGGTCAACCCAGCGATTTTAAATCGTGCAAGCAGTATCGCTAAATACTTTGATGACGTGATTTTGACAACGCAATTACTTCAATCACAAGGCGAAGGCACGTACGAAGTTGAAGGCGAAATGGTTGAAGTGAGCACGCGTAAATTGAAAGAGCGCTTGTTCCTTGCTATTTGCTCGGTCAATGCGTTAGAAGCCATTCGTTTTTATGTCAGTTTTGCCTGTTCTTTTGCATTTGCTGAACGTGAGTTACTAGAAGGTAATGCAAAAATCATCAAGTTGATTGCCCGTGATGAAGCATTACACTTAACCGGAACTCAACATATTCTTAACAACTGGATGTCTGGTAAAGATTGTCCTGAAATGAAAGAAATCGCTGATGAGCTTAAAGAAGAAGGCCGTCAAATTTTCCTTGATGTCGTTGAGCAAGAAAAAGAATGGGCAGAGTACCTATTCAAAGATGGCTCAATGATCGGCTTGAACGCTCAGATACTAAACCAGTACATTGAATACATTAGTCATCAGCGTATGGGCGCTATCGGCTTAGAATCGCCATTTAACGTGAAAAGCAACCCACTACCATGGATGAACGCCTATTTGGTGAGTGATAACGTACAAGTAGCACCGCAAGAGTCTGAAATTTCGAGCTATTTAGTTGGTCAAGTAGACGCTGCTGTCGCGGAAGATGATTTCGAAGAGTTTGACCTTTAGATCTTTAAAAAACTCGATGATACTAAAATTCTACAGGACTATCGTTTTATAAAATGACCGAAAGTGATACAAACGATAGTTCACACAAGGTAATCGCCAATGGCCAGGAGGTTATATTCACAGATAAACAGCCAGATTTGCTGGTATGTTTAGAGGAGGCTAACATCGAAGTGCATTACCATTGTCGAGATGGATTTTGTGGTGCTTGCCGTGTCAAACTTGATAAAGGGCAAATTCGATATCCTCAAGGTGAACCGCTGGCTTTTATTAGTGAAGGAGAGATTCTTCCTTGCTGCTGTGTGCCCACTAGCGACATTGAGCTGACCATAGATTGACACCATGCATTGATAGGATAGCAAGTATAAAAAACCAGCAGCGAGCTGGTTTTTTTATTGTATATAAATGCTTTGTCTCTACTTAGACAATATTTAGCTCTGTTTTAATACCTGTAATTACCCGATTTAATTCAAACGAAACATTGTCAAACAAGCCTTGATAACTTTCCTTATCGCCATCATTAACAGCAAAATCTAGTTGCTTAGCTCGCTCAAATAACTGCATGGCGCCAACTGAACATGCAACCCCTTTGAGGGTGTGTACTAAATGTTTCATACTCGCCTGGTCATCTGTATCTATTGCCTGCTGAATTTTAACGCCATCTTGATGGTGGTCATCGAAGAACATTTTCAGTATCTCTTTGAATAAGTCATCATCACCAAGCACATTGCTTAGACCAACTTGATAATCTATACCGACAAAGCCCTTCTCGTGGTTTTCATTAACAGTCGTAGTTTGCGCAGGGGTTTGCTGAACAATTTCTTCTTGCCCTTCAGGTGGATGACTTAACGTCACATTTCGGGAAAGTTGTTTGGCGTCGTAAAGAAATTTATCGGCAGCCTGCATCATCTGATTAAAGTCATACCCTACTTCAATATGTTGAGCACAAGCGACACCAATACTGGTCGTAACAAAAATTTGTTCGTTCCCAAGCTCCATCGGCGTTTGCTCTACAGCTTTTCGAAAACGTTCACAAGCATTAACAGCGTCGTGCTGATTAACCTCTGGCATACAAACCGCGAATTCTTCGCCACCTACGCGGCCAACAATGTCGTAGTCTCTGAAGGTTTGAGCAAGTAACTGAGCAAACTGCTTTAACACGATATCACCCGCTTCATGACCATAATTGTCGTTAACGGCTTTGAAATGATCAATGTCTATCATAGCTACTGCCATGTTATTCATTGCACGTGAGCCCTGATTGATGGCTTTTAAACTCAGTTGTTCGAAGCTTCCTTTATTATTGAGTTTGGTAAGAAAGTCTGTTTTGGCTAGATTTTCTAGCGTTAGTGTTTTCTCTCGTAGTCTTATGGCATTGCGGATTCGCGCGAGCAGAACTTTCGCGATATAAGGTTTAGTAACATAATCGTGAGCACCTAGTTCAAGCGCTTCAACAATTTTGTCTTCGTCATCAGACGCAGACAGCATAATTACCGGTATATTCGCCTGTTCAGGAGTGGCTTTGAGCTGTTTTAACGTCTCAATGCCTGACATACCTGGCATATACAAATCAAGCAGTAGAATATCAACGTTATTGTTATTAATTGCCGCTAATGCGCTTTCGCCATCTTCGGCTTTCAACACTTGATAGCCTTCAGCTTGCAGATCAAATTCCAGTAGCATTAGCGTGTCTTTGGCATCATCTGCTGCCAAAATTGTGTACATAATTAGTCCTTAATCAATGCCATTCGCTGCTAATAATAGCGAATAAAGTATATTCGTATAAGACCTAAACTTAACTTAACTTAACACGTTAAAAATCATAGATAAGTTTAGCAAATAGGCGAGTAAAAAGTACTCCACCGCTCTACTTGGTCATAAAATTGTGCGTTTTTATGCCTCAATTGGCTGTGATAAAAACGATCTAAGATGCTCGATAAACGCAACATATGTCTTATCCAATGCCTGGGTGAGCTCTTTTAACTGTTCAATATTTTCCGCTTTTGCTGCATGCTCTAATTGGAGCGCAATATCAGCTAGCTGTATGCCCCCTAAGTTATTTGAAGAGCCTTTAAGCTTGTGGGCAAAAGCCAAAATTTCAGTCATGTTGCTTTGCGCGAGCGCTTCAATTAGCTGTTCAAAAAGTTCTGGCACTTCATTTATATACAACTCTACTAAATTACGCACCAACTGTTCATTATTTCTCACGCGCTTAAACAAGGCTTGCTTATCCCAAAGAGGTGCTAATTTCAATTCGCTTGGCTCTTCATCTGTTATGCTCGCTTGCTCTACATTCGCTACTATTTCAACCTTCTGGTTGTAGTTGTTTGACTTTTTAACCCAGTGACATAGTGTTTCACCAAGCTTTTCTGCATCTACAGGCTTTGAGAGGTAATCATTCATACCAGCGGCTAAGCACTTTTCCCTGTCCCCTTTCATCGCGTTGGCAGTCATCGCAATGATCGGTATATCCTTATAAAAGCTACCCACTTTTCCTTGTCGAATAGCTTGCGTCGTTTGGTAGCCGTCCATTTCAGGCATCTGGCAATCCATCAAGACAATATCGTAAGCAGCATTTGAGGGAGATTGAGCTAATTGCTCCAGTGCTTCCCTACCATGGTTAGCAATATCCGCTCGCCCACCGCCATTACCAAGAATACCTTGAACAACTGCCTGATTAATTCGATTGTCTTCTACGAGCAAAATACGCATCGATTTAAACGACATATCTTGTGCAGACGGCGAGGCGCTGGGGTGAACATTGTAATGTGTTAAAATGGGCGAACCATCGGGGTCGCTATCAGCCCCTTTACTAAGCACAACCGCCATAGCATTGCGTAAATCACTAATGGTTGCTGGTTTAGGAAAATAGGCACTATAGCCCAGCTCAGCAAAATAATTGGCATCGCCTCGCTCACTCATAGAGGTCATCATTATCAATTTTATGTGCTTAGCGTTTGTGGCAGATTTTATACGTTGCCCAAGCGTCACGCCGTCAATATCGGATAACTGTCGATCTAAAATTGCCACTTCAAAATAACCAGAAGGCCGCTTAGCAATGGTCGCTAACGCTGATTCTCCGCTGTCAGCAGTGACAACTGATGCACCCCAAACAGATAACTGCTCTGCAAGCACACTACGATTGGTCGCATTTTCATCAATCACTAAGACGTGATGACCCGAAAAGCTAATATCGGGAATCGCCACCGGCGTTTGCTCACTGCGTTGCATAATCAAATCAAAGGTAAACTTACTACCAACACCTAACGAGCTCTCTACACTTACACTACCCTGCATTAACAGACACAGTTTCTTGACGATTGCCAAACCAAGGCCCGTGCCACCATAACGGCGGGTAGTACTGGCATCAACCTGTGTAAAAGAGTCAAATAGTTTTTCTAATTTATCCTCTGCAATGCCAATTCCAGTATCAATAACTTGGCATTCAAATTTCAACACTTCTTGCTCATCAACTAATGCTGGCGACAATTTCGCACGGATAACCACTTCACCTCGCTCGGTAAATTTGATTGCATTACCGACTAAGTTAGTAATTATCTGCATCAAGCGAGTTGGGTCCCCCTTAACCATAGATAAGCTTATTTGGCTGACATCTAAAATAATTTCTACACCTTTATCCTGTGCCTTTAACGCCATAGATTCGGCAATATCACCAAGATGTGAGCGCAAATCAAAGTCTAGAATCTCAAGCTCTAACTTCCCTGCTTCGACTTTCGAAAAGTCTAGTATGTCATTGATCAAATTCAGTAAAGAAAAGGCACTAGCGTTGGCAAGCTGCACGTAATGGCGTTGTTTTGCAGATAAGTCGCTTTGCTCTAATAAGCCGAGCATGCCCATTACGCCATTCATGGGCGTTCGAATTTCATGGCTCATACTGGCAAGAAATTCCGATTTGGAGCGCAATGATTCTTGTGCCATATCAAGCGCTTGCTGCTTCAAGTCGTGTAATAAACGTTGCTCAGTGACATTGCGGTTAGTGCCTACTAAGCGGGTAGTGTCTGCTTGCTGCTCGACAATCGTTTTAGCATGCGACTCGATATAATTAACCTGGCCGTTTGGCATATTAATACGAAACGTTAGGTTAAAATCTTGGCCTGTGGAGAATGATTGCTCAATTGCATTATCGACTATTTGTCGATCTTTTGGGTGCACTGCTTTGAGCCAAATTTGCTCGGGTAGAACACCATCATCTTGCTTATAACCGTACAAGCTATACATGCGTTCATCCCACGATACACGGCCCGTAAGGCGGTTATATTCCCAAACACCGATTTGTGGGGCTGACAAAGCAAAATCTAGCCGCCAAGCAAGCTCATTAGCGTCAAGTAATGCTGATTTTCGCTCAGATTCAAGTAATTTGTAATAAGTATTGTCGCGGATTAAGCCGGTATACATAACGCCTTGGTCGATTGCAACTTGCGAAACAACTAAAAGCACAGGAAAAACTTCACCATCTTTTCGCATCGCGGGCAACTCTTTGCCAGACATTGAGCGGCAACTTGAGCTCACATCACTAAATTCAGCCGCAATTAGATCAAATTTCGTAGCCGTATCGTGCGGTAACAATTCACTAAGGTGTTTACCAATCATATCAGCTGCGCGATAACCAAACATGCGCTCAGCAGATCGGTTAAAGGCAACGATATTGGCATTTTCATCAAAGTTCACCACCGCATCAGTTATCGAGTTAAGAATAGACTGGAGCTTGGCTGACGTTTCTTGAGATTCAACTAAAGTATCATTCATTGACTCTTTTTGCTGCTCTACATGTCGAAGCAAGCGATCAAAACTACGCGCCAATAGCCCTGTTTCGTCTCTTTTAGTGGTAGGCAAAGGTAAGACTTCCCCTTTGCTTTCATATTGGCCGATACTGGTGATCATATTTGTCAGCGGTTCAATAACCCGTCTCGAACCAAGCACAGATAGTGCAAAAGCTATCAGCGCTAGTAGCACACCCAGCAAAAATACGCGCTCTTCTAATTTGCCAAATTCAGCGGAAAGTCGATGACCGTCGTGGTAAAAAAACAGGTTAAGCTGCAGTGGCTGATCATACTCTTTAAATACAATTTGCTTTGTTGTACTTAGCTGCATGGATTGCAGCTCTTCAACTTCTTCAGCACGGCTAATTGAGATTTGGGTTTGAGGTGCGCTATTGGCAGCGGCATTGTAGATTGCGAGCGAATTTAGGCGCTCTTGCCATTTGTTATCTAAGATTCCGCTATCTGTATTTTGCTCGCTTTGGTAAACGAGATTCGCCTCACTATCAGCAATATATATATGTTCGCCTACTTTATGAAACGTTGTTAGTAGCTCATCAAGTGATGCCAGGTTAAAGGCAATAATTAGACTCGCTACCTGCCGCTCACCTTGGTACATGGGATTAACCGAGACCATTAACGACTGCTTTGCGTCAGCTATTTCAATTTGCTGAAAGTAGGTATCTTTTGTTGCTCTTTCGGTGCTGTTGCGGTTAATAGCGTATTTGATGATTTGTCGTTGCACATTTTCGGCAACGGTATATTGAGCCGCTATCATCTGGCCTTTACTAGATAACAACGAAATAGTAACGAACTTAGGTTTTGCAGATAATAAAGACGCAAAGGCAGCATTAAACTGACGCTGCTGATCAGCTAAACTAATGCCATAATTTGCTACTGTATTGTCATCAACAAGTTGTTCAACTAAGTGAGCATCACTGATTGCAACGGCATCTTCAAAGTTTACGCTGAAATAGCGTTTGACCATAGCAGCAACAAATTCTGCGTTTTCTGCTAAATCTTGCTCTGCATGTTGTTTGAGGATTTTTCCACTTTCAAAATATGATGTTAAGCTCATTACGGTAGCAACAAATAAAGCAATAACAAAACTAATCAACGGTACTTTGAACTTTAGCGATCGCCAAAACTTTCGCTGCCTGAGTGTTTTCCCATTGTTTGTTATCATCTCGTTACTTCCTTTGAGCTTATCTTTCAATTTTACATGGTAGTATTCAAATTGCTAAAAAATTGAGATAGCTCAGCAGAGTTGAAAGGCTTACGTAACACTGGATATGGCCAACTCTTATCGTCGTTATCTATATAGCCACTCATTGAACATATTTTCGCCCTCGGATAACGTTGCTGCACCAATGCTGTGGCTTCACGTCCAGAAGTGTCAGGCAAGATCATATCTGTCATAAAAACATCAAAGGGCCCTTTAAGATCAATAGCTTCTAGCAAGTCTGCTTTATTACTGACATGTACGGTTTCTGCACCAATGCTCTCTAAAAACAGCGCTACAAATTCAGCAATACTCGCTTCATCATCAAGAATTAAAATACGCTGGCGGTTAACCCCGCCAAGTTGACTGCTTGATGAGTCAATGGCTTTGTCACCCGACCTATCAACATTAGCTTTTTCAACACAATTACACGGAAACTCAAGCACAAAATGCGCACCACCGAGTTCTGACTTGCCATAGACTCTTATTTGCGCATTGTGTTTATACATAGTGCTATAGACATTCGCCAAGCCGATACCATGACCTTTACTGACTGACTTACTTGAATAAAACGGATCAAATATTTTAGTAAGGTTTTCCGAGACAATGCCAATGCCGCTATCTTTGACATGTATTTCTAAACTGCCTTTGGCATTGCAGTATGCGGTTAACTGAATTTTCCCACCTTCATTCTGGGCGAGTGCTTTTTCCTGCTCCTTAATCGCATCTTGTGCGTTAATCACGAGGTTAAGCAGAATGTTAATAAACTCTCCTTGCGGAAAGTTTATGGAGGCTTGGGTGTCTGGTAAATTAATTTCAAGCTCGATATTGGCGACTAAAACTTGTCTAAACAAGTATTGGTTATCAAGTATGTCTTTTAGTGGATCAAATTTAACCACTTTAACCATCGGCTTTTTAGTAAATGCCAACAAGCGCTCGGTAACACTTTTTCCCTTATCTATTGCATTCTTAACACGCTCAATGTACCGAGAGATATTTTGCTCACCTTGCGAAAACTTAAGCTCAAGCATTTCAATCGCGCCAAGGGCAACACCTAACACGTTGTTAATATCATGCGAAACACTGCCAAAAGTATTGCCAAGTAAGGCTAAACGACTGCTAATTGCCTGTTGCTGTTCTTTTCTGAATTTGTCAGTAACATTTTCGACAATCCAAATGTAAACACCTTTATCGGCTTCATAAGTGACTGATAAATCAAAAACATTATTATAATCGTCAAAGCTAATGTGAGTTCGCTTGAGTTGGCCATACTGATTAGCGGTTTTTTTAAGCGACATGTATTCACTAATGCTAAAATTTACATAGTCAAACAAAGCCGTATTACTGCCGCCTTGCTGCGGCGAAATATCTTGGTATACCACGTTGTCATCTTCATCAATAAAGAAGATTGGCACTTTAATGGTGTAATTAACGAGCGCGAGTAGCTTAAGTTTTTCAAATACCGCTTCACTGCGAGTAATGTCTCGACTAATACCAAATAGTGCAACGACCTTACCATCTGAATCAACTTCCACTTCACCTATAGTTTCGATTTTCGCTTTCTTACCACTTGCTTGTAATATGGTGGATTTATGATGGAGACTTTGCGCACACTCAATACTGCGCATAAAAGCATTGCGAATTTGTTCTCGTTCAGCTTTCGAATGGAACACAAGTTCATTCTCTAGGTTCGGTCGAAATGCATGCGGCTCAGTGCCATATATTCGATATAGCTCAGTTGACCAGAACATTTTTTGTTCAACAACATCATAACGCCAATGCCCTGAATTACTGATTTTTTCTGCCAGTGAAAGGTAGTTATTTTGCTTGCGCAATTGTTGTATAAGTGACTTGGTTTCCGTCACGTTGCGCACTGCACCATACATCCGTTCCGGTATGCCGTCGCTATCACGTTTTAGCCTTGCCGTGGCATTCACCCATAACACCTGATTGTTAGTGGTAGTAACTTGATAGGTTGTATTAAAACTTGTTTGTTGGTCTTTAAGTAATAGATCGACTTGTTGCAACATGTTTTGCCATTGCTGCTCATTAATATGCCTTTGCCAAAAACTACTTGGTACTGAAAGCGCTTGGCGTTTATAGCCAAGCATGGCAATCAATTCTGGTGAAAAGTACACTAGATCTGATGCGATGTCCCACTCCCAGTAGGTTTCATCAAGCGCTTCTAGTGTCGTTCTAGTGTCTTCCTTAAGCGGTTCACTCACTTCTTTTGGATGAGCTATATTGGGTACAACAAACAGCCATAGTTTATCGCCAGCTTGATGCTCTTTAACAGTGACATAAGACAAACTTGAGTTTGCCGCCTCGAGTAACCACAGCGATTGGTGTTGCTTGTGAGATCCAGTTTGCTCTGCTGATTTGGCTTGACTGATTTTTGGGGTTTGCTCTAACCCGTTGCCTATCCCATTATCTAGCGCACGTTTTACAGAATGAAAGGGGTAATCCTTTAATATCGTGGCTAAGGGCTTACCCACTATTTGTTCTGGGTTTAGACCAACTAAACTAACCAATGCAGGGTTAGCTGCCGTGATATCTCCATCACTATCAAGCTCTACAACCGCAACTGGCAGTTCTGTTAATGAGATGCTTTCAGCCATCAAAATAGCTCATCATCGTCATCAAAATCTTCTACTACTGCTTGCTGCTGGTTAAGCGACTTCAGGCTATCAACACTGCCAAGAGCTTGATCCAATAACTGTGTAACTTCTAAAAAGTTAACATCATCCTGGGTATGTTTTTTCAATGCTTTGTGCACTAAGTCAGTTAGATAAATTTCTTGATCTTCATTCATATCTAACACATGAAAACTCATGCCCATATTCTGGACAATTTCATTCATCACTTCTTGTTGATGATGCTTTGAAATTTCGATCATTTTCTTTGTTTTCACCACGGCTTGTTGAATCTGCTCTTGTACTTCAACCAACGAATTTTTATAGGTGATAAATGCCATACGCGCACCGATACATTCGATAACCGAAGCCAATGCATCGATATAAATATCAGTATCGATTGCGCCTTCCTCTAAATTCAGTACCAAAATTGAGACTAGCGGATGATTAAAAATCGTTCGTGTACCAAAGCGATATAGACGCGGTTTTACTTTAAGTAGCTCCATTACACCGATTTCTACAGGCGAGCATAGGCCATTTTTAGAACTGTAAAACAATGGTTTTTCTTGCAGAGGATAAAAGGCAATACAGCCATGCAAATTCATGCTGTAAAAAAATGAAAAGACTTGATCGCGAATTTCTTCAAAGCTAAAACATTGGTTTAAACGAGAGGTAAGCTGCATACAAGCACCGTATTTAGATGCTTGCGCCATCGAGACATTAATGACCCGATCTTTAGACATTAACTCACTTTCAAAGTCATGAATTTTGTCTTGATAATTAATCAGTTTTTCGAGCTTTTGACTAAGCGTAATTAGCGAGATAGGTTTTGCTAAAAAGTCATCAGCGCCACATTCTAAACCTTTTAGAATTGCTTCTTCAGTAGCAAGCCCAGAATAAAGCACAAATGACTCAGCCCCGTATTGTCTATCAACACATTTTTTTATCCATGCAGAGCCAATTTCTTGGCCTATGTATTCATCAACCAAAGCAATATCAAATTTGCCATGTTGTTCAATTTTAGCTTCCCCTAAGTTTAAGCTATCAGCAACTTCAACGGTAAACACTGTTTCAAGGCATTCTGCCAACAACTCTAAATACTGGTTGTCATCATCGATGATCAGTACTGTCTTTTTTGATTCTGTCATTCAATAGTCCTTAATTTTTGACAAATGTAATTGCCAAATAAGAGCCCAAACAACAGGCTCAAAAACGGTTTACATTCGCAGCATTCCTGTCTGGATAATATGTAATAAAATTGTGCTATTAACGCTAATTATTATGAAAGTAGGTAACTTGCCGTCACTTCGCTCCCGCCTTTGCGATAGTCTAATTGATCACAAAGTTGGCTCACTAGGATAATTCCGCGGCCACTTAACGCCATTTCAACTTCTTGCTCAGTCGAAATTTTCTCTAGAAATGCTTTGTGGTCAAACCCCTTGCCGCTGTCTTTAATTACAATGTCCATTCGCCCTGAGCCAGCAAGTTGGTAATAGCTTAACGATAATTCAACTGTGCCATCAGTTAGTTGTTGTAATCTTTTTTCCCGCTCATGAAAATACAGCGCAAAACCTTCAGCCTCTTTTTTCAAAGATGAATCGAGTCCCAATACGCCATGGTCCAATGCATTAACAAACAATTCAGTTAAAATAGTGAATAGGTTTTGCCATTGTTCCCCACCACCTTCGACTTCTTGAATAAAGCTCATCGCAATAGGTATAGGGTTTACTTTCGCGAGCTTTTCCCCTGATAGAATAATATTCCACTGCCACAAAGCCCCAGATTCAGGTAGCTCAACAAAGGTACCATATGGTGCAGGTTTGGCGGCTGGTGGCAAATTAACTGCGACAGGTTTTACCCAATCACCGCAAGGCACACTGATTAGTGAGATATCATCTTCTTGCAGTGCCCCCTGACAGAATTGTTCAACATCGTAAAGTACAGTTTCACCGAGTGTTTGATTGGTAACACCTAGCTTTGCCGCCTGCTCAAAACGCTCGATACCATACATTTCACCGCCATGATTACCCGCCTCGATAATACCATCACTTAATAAAAGTACGCTGTCGGTTGGGGCTACTGATACCACATCGAGCTTACTGCCAGGCAATAGCGATTGAATGACCCCCAGAGGTGGATGCGTGGACACGATTTTATGCTTAATTTCACCTAGCTGATCGTATACATACGTATCAGGTAAGCCTGCATTAAAGACATAAGCCGTTGCATCACTACTTGAAATACTGACAAAGCCTGCGGCTAAGAACAGATCTGATGGCAGTAAATCGTATAGCTGATTGTTCATTTGAACGATAATCTCAAAGAGACTAAAGCCCTTTTTAGTCATCACTCGAAACGTTTCAGCTAACGGTATTGCGCCAATAGACGAGCGCAAACCATGCCCAGTGAAGTCCCCTAATAATACATTCACGTCGCCATTTGGGCATTGTGCCGTTAATTGAATATCACCACTGAATAACTCAGCAGGTTTTTTTAGAATATCAATTCGGTCAAGGGCAAAGTTACGCGATTCAATTACGCCAGACATCAACTGCTCAGCTAGTTCTGCGTCTTGTTGTTGCGCCTGCTGTAGTGACTTAACCTGCGCATACAGATCGCTAATACGTTGAATTGATTTGATTTTGGCTTTGAATACTTCCGGTGAAAAAGGTCGAACTAATATCCCGTCGCCGCCCGCTTCAATACTTTCAATAAATGCTTGGTCAGTATCCATACTGGTAATAAAGATCAACGGTGCCAAGGTATTTTTTGACAATGACTTTATTTTCCGTGCGGCCTCGTAACCGTTCATCACGGGCATGTTGATATCCATCAACACAAGATCCGGCTGATATTTGATATACATATCTACACCGCGCGCACCGTCGTTAGCGGTAAACACGCGATAGCCTTCTTCTTTTAAAAGTACACCAAGCACTTTACATTGCATGACTGAATCATCAACCACCAATGCCAATTTGTAATGACGTTCCTGCGGGCTGGCCATATGCTTAATTCTCGATTTTTAGCAAACGGTGAAACTGAGCAATCTCCAAAATTTTTGCGACAGACTCATTAGGCTGTTTAATAATAACCGAACCTGACAGTTTCTCTGCATGGTCTTTCAGTAGTAAAATCATACCTAATGCCGAGCTATCCATATACGATGTTCTTGATAAGTCTAGGGTAAATACCGCACCTTGAGCGACTTCGCCAATGTAGCTGTCACGAAACAGCTGGTGCAATGAAAAATCAAATCTGTCATCAATTCCTATGGTGATTTCTTTTAGGTTTGAACTTACATGTTTCTTGACTGACATTTACAACTCTCCTCATTAAAATAATTCGACATCGCCTTCGTCCATTGACGATTGAGACACTGTTCTTGCTTGGTTAGCTTGCTTACTCGCTGTAACAGCGTCGGCACAAAACTTCTTAACTTCGTTTAATTGGTGGCTCATATCTTCCAGCGTAGAAATTCCAGCCAGTACCTGCTTAAGCTTAGCTAAATTATTCAAATTAAACGTTAAAGAATCAATAGTTTGATAGGTCATATCTTCAAATTGCAAAGAACGAACGCCGGTTACCGCCGTCTCATCGATCTGTGCAGATATCGTCGCTAAGCGTTCAACAATCGTGTTAGTTTGTTCGTTGACATGTCCAACATGCTCCATCATGACACTGACATTATCTTTCGCTTGCAGCGTTGAGGTCATGTCTGCTGACGCCATTACTTCTACAGAACTACGCAATTTTTCAATGGTTTCTTGCGCACCTGAAATTTCAGCGCGAATATCGTTGTTTAACTCGGTTGAGTTGACCGAAAGTGCACGAACTTCGTTAGCAACGACCGCAAAGCCTCGACCAGCTTCACCAGCGCGAGCTGCTTCAATTGCCGCATTCAACGCGAGTAAGTTTGTTTGGCTCGCTAGATTTTCAACTTGCTCTAGTAAACCAAATATACCACCAATTTTTTTAACCATTTCATCGGTATATGACATGGTTTCTAAACTCTGCTTACTCGTATTGATAATAACACTTACAAAGTCTTCGAGTGTTTGATTTGAGTCTTCAACAAACGAAGCCAGTGTTGTTCCGCCTTCATCACCAATATTTTGATTGGTTTCAATCACTTCACTGATCATTTGTTGCTGCTCTTGGCTCAGCGATTGCAGACTTTTAAAGCTGTATGAAATTCCGCTAATCGCGTCACGAACTAAACCCGTTACTCGCTGATGTTCCTGCTCTATAACACTTACTTCTTGATCAATCAGTGCAGACATTTGCTCGACACTTTCTTTAAGCAAGCTAACATCACAGGTATCTGTCGTATTGCTTGGCTGAGTATCTGCTACTTGGTCGCTGCCAGTCTTTAGTAAGTTTTCTGCTCTCAATAAATTGATAACTAAGCCAGTCACTAGTACCAGTAAAATTGTTGTTAGCCAAGGAAGTTGCAGTGCAATTTGATTAATAATCGCGACTAAACACAAGGCAATTAGTAGCTTAAGTTGCATATTCTGGTTGTTAAGCATTGAGAGCCCCTTTCATTTCTTCGCGAGTTAATGCTGCATAGGCAAGAACTTCTTGGGCGATGTCTTGTAACGCATGCTCGCTAGTATGGGCATTTAACGCGTAAGCGGCTCCAGGCATTCCCCATATCAAGCTAGTGGCTTTGTTTTGGATCATGGTACGAGCACCATGGTTTTTCAGCCTCGCCATCGCCGCAGCGCCATCTTGCCCCATACCCGTCAGCAAGACAGCTTGGACATTAGCAGCTATTGGCTCTAGCGAATCAAATAATACATCAACAGATGGCTTATGGCGGTTAACAGGTTCAGAATCATCTAACACAGAAAATAACGCACCATTTTTGTGTACCACCTGCAAGTGCTTGTCACCTGGAGCAACGTAAACATTACCTTCTTTTAATTTCTGACCGTGCCTTGCTTCTTGAACAGTGACCGCAACATGGCCGTTCAACCGAGTTGCAAAACGCTCACTAAATTTTGGCGGGATATGCTGAGCAATGACTACTGGCGGACAATTCACAGGCAATTGATGAATCAATTGTCTAAGTGCGTCTGTACCGCCTGTTGAAGAGCCAATCGCGACAATATGATTTGCTCGCTTACAGCCTGCAAACGACAAAGTTGTATGTTTATCTGACTTAACGGAAGATATCGCTGATGATAACTGAAAGCTCTTTTGGTCAACTTTTACGGCTGATTTGATTTTCTCAAGTAGCAGATCCTTAAATGCATATCGATTAGCTAGTAACTTCTCAAAACTTGGCTTTGCAATAAAATCAACAGCACCAAGCTCTAATGCTTCTAACGTAATATCTGCGCCTTTCGTTGTCAGCGTTGACAGCATGATCACAGGCATCGGGCGCAAGCGCATTAAGTTGCTTAAGAAAGTGATGCCATCCATTTTAGGCATTTCAACGTCCAAAGTTATCACGTCCGGGTTAAGCTTTTTTATTTGCTCTCTGGCGACATATGGATCCTTTGCTTCACCTACAACTTCAAGCTCTGGATCTGAGCTGATAACCTCTGTTAACAAGCCACGAATTACCGACGAATCATCGACAATGAGCACCTTAGTTTTATTCATATTCACTGATTTCACTTTTAAAACAATTCGACATCACCTTCAACCACTTCGTGGTCGATGCGCGTGCGGTAATCACTTTCGCGCTGGGCAATCGTATCGTTGTGTAAATTATCTAATCTTTTGACAAAAGCGCGACCGGTTAATGGGTCGAACATTACTTTTCTTGGATAAATGGAACCGACATCATGGTTGATAACTTCTATCCGTTCGGTTTTTAAATAGTCGAAAACAAAAGCGGTGTTGCGTTCACCAATATCTGACATTTTCTTTAACACTTTGCCGCCACCAAATACTTTGGCTTTTAAGTTTCTGCGCAAGCCCCCTTGTTTAAGCAGCATATTGATCAAGTGCTCCATCGCAAAATTGCCATAACGAGTGGCATCTGAAGCAAGGCCGCGCTGGCCCCAATCTACTTCATCCGCATTCTTATCTGTGGCAGGTAACATAAAATGATTCATACCACCCACTTGCGCTTGCTCATCCCAGATGCACGCTGAAATACATGAACCGAGTGTGGTAGAAATAAGTACCTCGTCGGACGTCATGTAAAATTCGCCGGGTAATATTTTGGCCACAACCGTATTTCGTTGTTTGTCCCAGTAGTGGTTCACATGCTTAAACTCAGACGCACAATGTGCTAGTGCTGATCTAAGCGCCGATTTCTCGTGTGCATTTACCATACTTGCTATTACTACTCTCTATATTTGCCAATATTAATAAGGCGTATTTATTTAAGATGGTCTCATTTGACCTATAAAATCTATTCTGGCTTTCTAAAAATTGTTCTACCGACGTTTTCAAAATAACGTTGGTACTCGCCAAGGTTTTCACTGTGACCTAGCATCAATAAACCACCGGGAGCTAGTAACTCGTAATAACGAGCAAATAAGTCTTGCTGAGTTGCTTTATCAAAGTAAATAATCACATTCCGGCAGAAAATCACGTCAAATGGCCCTTTAACTGGCCACTCGTGTAACAAATTCAACTGCTTAAACGTAATTAGTGAGCGAACCTCATCAGTCACTCTAACTTTCGTTTCATTTGCACCAGTACCTTTTTTAAAATACTTTTGTTGAATTGATTGTGAGATACCTTCAACACGATTTGCGGTATAAACGCCTTCTTTTGCCGTTGCCAACACATTACTATCAATGTCGGTTGCGAGAATTTTTATATCCCATTGACTAAGCACCGGTGCAAAGCTTTGATGTGTAGTAATTCCTAAACTATACGGCTCTTCGCCTGTTGAACTGGCACTCGACCAGAGCCTAATGCGCTTTGAGTCACTATTTTTATTAAGCAATTTAGGAAATTCATGCTTAGCAAGGTAGTCAAAATGATGCTGCTCACGATAAAAACTGGTTAAATTCGTGGTAATTGCATTAATAAAATACGTTCGCTCTTGCTCCGGTTGAGATCTTAACAAATCACAGTAAGCGTCGAAGCTTGGTAGTTTTCGTTCACGAATAACGCGAGTTAAGCGACGATAGAGCATTTCACGCTTAGCTTCACCCAGCACAATGCCAGCGGAGTCATAAACGTAATCGCAAATAAACTTAAAATTCTTACTACTAAGCTGATAAGAATCTTCTCTTACATCCTTCATCTAGTTGAACCTAAAACTCTTCCCACTCGTCATCAGCAATCGTTTTGGCTCTTGCTTGACGAGTTGGTTTAGGCGCGCGAAGTTGAGGCTTTCTGGTTACCTCTCGAGTTACGGTGCTTTGAGCAACCTTCTCTTGTTCGCCATTGTCAAAATAAGCCACCTGCTCTAAAAGCCCTTGTGACTGTTCTTCCATTGATTTACTGGCAGAGGCCGCTTCTTCAACTAGTGCAGCGTTTTGTTGTGTCATTTCATCCATTTGACTAACAGCTGCGCTCACTTCGCCAATACCGGCTGATTGCTCTTTACCTGCATTGTCAATGTCAGCTAGCATGCTACCCACTTCTTCTATTGCACTGACAAGCTGCTCAAATGTTTGGCCAGTTTCATCGACCAGTTTTGTACCTAGGCCAACAGCCTCAACACTGTCGTTAATCAAGCCCTTAATTTCTTTAGCAGCGCCAGCAGAGCGTTGCGCTAAGTTTCTTACTTCGGCAGCAACCACTGCAAAGCCTCGGCCTTGTTCACCAGCCCTAGCGGCTTCAACTGCAGCATTTAATGCTAATAGGTTCGTTTGAAAGGCAATTTCGTCAATCACACTAATAATATCGGCGATCTTTTTACTCGATTTGTTAATATCCGTCATCGCGGTTATCGCATTGTTGACAACAGCGCCACCGCTTTTTGCTTTTTCAACAACCGATGCAGAAAGCTTAGATGCATTAGATGTATTTTCTGCGTTTTGCTGAACGGTACTGGTTAACTGCTCCATTGCCGATGCTGTTTGCTCTAAGCTAGAAGCTTGCGACTCAGTACGGTGACTTAACTCGTTATTGCCTTCAGCAAGCTCACGGGCAGAATCAAAAACATTGGTCGACGCTGAGCGAATCTCATTAACCATATTGCTTAGGTTTCTGATTGATTCATTCATTGCATCGGCAAGTGCTAAAAATTCACCGTCGTAGCTACCATCCATCGACTGGGTTAAATTACCTCTTGCTAATGCTTGTGCAACGTTTTTAGCTTCGTTAATTGGCTGAATAATTGTATCCATTAAGCCGTTGATACTATCGCCAAGGTTACGCATAAAACCTTCATAGTTATCCGTTGCAATTCGAGTATCAAGTTGGCCTTGTATGGCGGCATTAATTAAGCCTTCAACTTGCCCCTGCGCATCTTTTTGCTCAGTTAAGTCAAGCCACTGCACCGCATTGCCGACGTGATTGCCCTGCTCGTCTTTTAGTGCAATAGCAATCAATTCAAACACTAACCCTGAGACTGAAATCTCAGCGGTATACGGCATGTTATTCATGTCTCCCAGCAAGTTTTGCTGATGAGCTGGGTTCTTATGAAAAATATCGAAGTTCGTTCCGACAACATTACTAGCACTAAAAGATGGAAAGACTTTACGTAAATCATCTTCTCTGCGCGCTAACATTTTGATAACAGAAGGGTTGGCGTAAACAATATTACCTTGTAAGTCCGCCATCATCAGATTGGTTGTCATGCCCTCAACGGCAGACATTAAACGCCCTACCTCTAGTGCTTTTGTACGGGCATCGGTAACATCGTGCCATTCTAGTGCGTTACCAATGTAATTGCCGCTGATATCATTAATTGCCGTCACGTTAAGCTCAAACGTTAGGTGCTCTATATGAATGTCGGTTGTCCACGGTAAGTTAGACGGGTCACTTAGCAATTTTCGCTGATGTTCTGGCTTAACATGAAAACCATCGATACAGGCACCAATCAATGCAGATTCATCTGCGCTGAAACCTGGCCACTTTTTAGCAAAAGTTGCTTCATGGCGCTTTAATAATTCCAACGTAGCTTTGTTCGCGTAGGTGATATTAAAGTCACGGTCGATAAACATACTTGGTGTGTTAGATTGGTCAACCGCACCTTGTAATTGCACTGCTTTATTTTCCTGGGCACGTGCACTCGTAACATCTTGCCACTCTAACGAATTACCTATGTATTCGCCGTTAGCGTCATTAATTGCCGTGACATTTAGCTCAATGGTTAAGTGTTCTATTTGAATATCTGTTTTCCAAGGTAAATTACTAGGATCGGAAAGCAGTGCTCTTTGGTGCTCAGGCTTGACATGAAAAACGTCAATGCAGCTACCTATTACTTTCTCTCTATCAGCAACAAATGCAGGCCACTTTTGCTGAAAAACTTGCTCATGCTTGGTTAGCAATTGCATGGTAGCTTCATTGATATAAGTAACAATGAAGTCACGGTCGATCATCATAAAAGCAGTTGAGGACTGATCAAGTGCTCCTTGTAGTCGTACCGCTAAATCATTACTTGCTTTGGTTGACGTATCCATAGATGCCTCTTTTTGCACTATCTTCACGATTTGTTGTTGCTCTTCACTTACTTGAACTATTGCTTTAAATAGGGATTTAGCAACAGCAGTCCAAGCTTTTTTCGCTGCAACGCTTAATGGTTTGTGTAATGCGGTTTCGATACTTGCAAACACTATTGCAACAATTGAATTGAACGCTTGCTCGTCGAAACCATGAACTTGATGAACACTCGCTATTTTTTTTATAGCGAGTTCAAGCTCAAGTGGATTTGTTAGATTATTGATTAACTTTTCAAAGTTATTGAGTAAATCGGCAGATATAATGATTTCATCTGTGTTATTAAGTCCGAGGTGAGCCACTAGCCAAACTAGCGAGTTACTTTGCTGCACAAGCGAGGTAAAAGCATTTAGACCGAGCATTTTTTGTTCTGCTGGTACTTTTGCCCAACTTGCTTGCACAGTTAATATTTGCTTTGGAGTCATCTTCCCTGCCTAGGTTTACGCTTTTATTACCCGCCTGATAATTCAGGCATGCAACTTCTTTGTTGATAGTTACCAACAAAGAACAACTACGTTGCCGTTATGACATTGTCAGAACCGGGGTTTCATCCATATCAACACTGAATAGCTCGTCTTCATTAAGAAGCGTTGCCGTGTCTAATAAAATAATGAGTTTTTCTTCTACGGTAGCAAGCCCTTTTAAGAAGCTACTGTCGAGTTTGCTGCCAAGTGCTGGCGGTTTACGTACATTGGTTGGATCAAACTTGTAAACTTCAGAAACCGCATCAACAATAATGCCAACAACCATAGGCTTTTCAGGGTTGCGACTACGCAAAATAATGGTGACGGTTTTATCATCATAGCTTAATGGCTCTAAACCAAAGCGTTGTCGTAAATCGACAATAGGTATAATTACGCCACGTAAATTGATTACCCCTTTCAGGTAATCAGGCTTATTAGGCAGTTCAGTGACAGTCGATAATACTCGTATTTCTTGAACGCATAGAATGTCAACACCAAACTCTTCGCCACTTAGCACAAAAGTTAAATATTCTTGTTCCATTAACTTGCTACCAACCTTTTCTTAAGCAATTTTGTCTCACTACTGTGAGTTCAATCATTGTCAGATTAACCAATACTATGAGCTTCTATTTGTTGAAGCTCTTCAACTGACAGCAAAGTCACGACACCATCACCAACGTTGACTAAGCCATCAACATAATGATGTGGGATAACACCGCCCAACGTTGGCGCATTTTTAATTTCGTTTTCTTCAGCATTTAATACATCAGATACTGCATCAACCACAAAGCCAATCGTTCGGCTGTGTTCATCCGATTCATAGCTAAGCACAATCACAACGGTTGTTTCTGTGTACTCAGGCTTACCGATACCAAACTTTAAACGCAGATCGATAATAGGCACGATAACACCACGCATATTAATCACCCCTTTGACATAACTTGGGGAGTTAGGGATACGCGTTGGCTTTTCCCAGCTTCTGATTTCTTCAACACACAAAATATCAACGGCGTATTGCTCATTTTCTAAAAGAAACGTAAGGTACTGCTCACCACTGGTAATAAAGTCTATACCTTCAAGCGAGTATTCACCTTCAACCGGAATGTCTTTCGCGAGTGCTTGAATATCCATTAATTCACTGCTCCTTCAAGCGCTTTTGAATAGTTAGCGATTCGCTCTGCTTGCTTTTCAGCAGCGATCTTTTGTGCCATTGAGATAATGCCTGGGATGTCTAAAATCATAGCAACGGAGCCGTCGCCTAAAATTGTCGCCCCAGAAATACCTGCCACATCTTGGTAGTTATCTTTAAGGCTTTTTATCACTACTTGCTGTTGTGCTAACAAATCATCAACCATTAGACCAACTTTTTGACCATCGGCTTCTACCACCACCATCAAGGCGTTGTCCACGGTTTGATGTTCGGCTGGTAAATTAAACAACTCAAAAATTGGAATCACAGGGACATTATCTTCACGCAAGCGATAAAGCACCATGTCGCCAGATACGCGGTTAATTAAATCGGCTTTTGCTTGCAGTGATTCGACGATGGTAATCAGCGGTACGACGAAAACTTCGTCGCCAACTTTAACCAATTGACCATCAAGAATTGCCAATGTAAGCGGTAAGTAAACTTTAAACGTACTGCCCTCACCAGGCACCGAATCAACTTGTATACGACCACCTAATGCTTGAATGTTTTTCTTAACGACATCCATACCAACACCACGGCCAGAAATATCACTTACCGCTTGAGCCGTTGAAAAGCCCGGCTCAAAAATAAGATCAAAGACTTGTTGGTCAGTTAACGAGGCATTGACATCAATTAAGCCTTTTTCGAGCGCCTTATTGAATACCGCTTCACGATTGATACCGCCACCGTCATCTTTAATTTCGATAACGATACTGCCACCTTGGTGATAGGCGTCTAGCCAAATTGTACCCTGTGCTGATTTACCAGCTGCCAGACGTTTTTCAGCAGGCTCAATACCGTGGTCAACAGCATTGCGCACTAAATGTACGAGCGGATCACCGATTTGTTCCATCACGGTTTTATCGAGTTCGGTATTCTCACCATTGATAATTAACTCGATGTCTTTGCCAGTTTTCTTAGCTAAATCATGAATCAAACGAGGGAAGCGATTGAAAGCGAAGCTTATTGGCAGCATACGAATACGCATCACGCTTTCTTGCAACTCTTTGGTATTTTGTAACAGCTGCTCAAGCCCAGCAGTTAGTTTTTCTACCTTTGAAAGATCAAAGTCATTGCCTAATTCTGACAGCATACTTTGCGTAATCACTAGCTCACCAACAAGATTAATTAAGCTATCTACCTTATCAACCCCTACGCGAATAGAGCCAGTATCTCCCTTGCCTTTAGCTTGTGTTTTAGGAGCCGGTGTCTTAGCTGCGGGTTTAGTAGCTTGAGTAGGCTGACTAGATGAAGATTGCGCTGGCGCATTATTCTCAGCAGCAATCTCTTGTTCAGCCAACGCTTTGCTGGCCGCTTGCTCTAACGCGACATCAGCTTCATTAAGGTGCGAAGGCAATTCTTCAATAGTTTCACTGTCATCAGTAATGGTATTTGGCGCCTTATTAACGGGCTGCTCGTCAACTGATGATGGCGGTGCAGGTGTGTCATCGGAAAGTAAATTGATGTCCAGCTCACATTCATCTTCAACCCACTCAAATACTTCGCGAATATCCGCTTCGCTTGCATTATCTGACATTAACGTGAGTTGCCAATGAATATAGAGTTCTTCAACATCAATTTCGGTGATTGAAGGTAATTGTTCTGTTTTTGCTAAAACAATCAGCTCACCTAAGTCTTCTAGCGCATTAAATAGTAGTAATGGGTCGTTACCTGTCTGAACTAAATGATGCTCCGGAATAAAGGTGATCTGCCAAATTTTGCCAAGTAACATTGGCTCGTCAGCAGCAACGTTGTTACCACTTCCGTCAGTATCTTCGCCATTGGCGAGCAAAAATGACAATCGTTCTGAAGTTTCTTCTATTGATGAAGGATCGTAGTCGTCATCATTTTGAATCGCTTCAATCATCAGTCGAATACAGTCAACAGACGCTAGCAGTACTTCAACTTCTTCATTATTTATTTCGCGTCGACCATCACGCATCTCATCCAACAAAGTTTCAACTAAGTGAGTAAAATCCGTTACGTGACCAAAGCCGAATGTGCCTGCGCCACCTTTAATTGAGTGGGCAGCACGGAAAATAGAGTTAATGGTTTCATCATCACCGTGCTCTAGATTAAGCAGGCTTGATTCCATTAACTCCAACCCTTCGAAACTTTCTTCTAAGAAAGTTGGAATGAATTGCGAGAGATCTAAGCTCATATCACGTTACCGAATGACGCGTTTAATGGTTGCTAATAATTTTTCAGGGTTAAATGGTTTAACTAACCAACCAGTTGCACCCGCAGCTTTACCACGTTGTTTCATGTCAACTGAACTTTCGGTGGTTAACATTAAAATTGGTGTGAATTTAAACGCAGGTAATTTTCTTAATTCTTGGCATAAAGTAATGCCGTCCATAATCGGCATATTAACGTCAGTGATCACTAAATCAATGTTTGCAGATTGCGCTTTCGTCAGACCTTCTTGACCGTTTGCTGCTTCTACTGTTTCATATCCCGCCGCTTTTAACGTAAAACTCACCATGTCACGAATTGAATTAGAATCATCTACTACTAGCACTTTGGCCATGTTCTTCTTTCCTTTTTATTTATCGGGGCATTAAGCATTAACGTATTGAAGTAAAATGGAGTCTTTAATGCCCAGCTTTTCAATACTTTCTTTGATGACAGACGCTGTGCACTGCCATTCGATGCTTTTGTGAATAGAGGTTAAGTAGGTCACCATAGATAGAATAAGCTGAACGCCAATGGTGTCAATTTTTTCCACTGCGGTGTCATCAATTACGATGTCGTCGTGGTTTTCGGCATATTCCATTAGCAGTTGTTTAAATTCTTCTGCTTTGGCTATGGTTAATTCAGCAGGTAATTTGAACATGTGTTTCCTTGATTAAGTAAAGACTACAACTAGCGTTTATTTATCTTTCGACCATAAACCTTGTTTACTTGGTTTGCACATAGCAACACAAATATTCGCGTTGCGCATCATATAGCGTTTTTTTTAATAAATCAGCAAAAACAAAGGATAAATCGTAATCTTGCATTCCTTTGCTCATATTAGCGCCACTACTTATCTAAAAAGCGCCTACATGCGGATAAGTACAGCCTTCTCGTTAAAAATATAGGCCAAGATATGACACAATCAAGCCAATTTTTTTCCAAACTTGATTTTTATCAGCCATTTAACAGTTAAAACTAGGCGGCAAAAATAGCAAAAAGAAAAGCCTTATTGTTTTTTAAGCATTTTTGCAATTTATGTTTAAAGAATATGCTAAAGGACAATAACCTTCGCTATTTTAGGCTGGCAAATTGATTTCAAAAATACAAATCATTAAGGTAGCTATAACGTCATTGCATAACCTAATAATTATTTATGTCTGATAACTTCAAAGCACCTAGCCAAGTGTTTCGCTGGTTCGAAAAAATGAAGGCGAATTACGAACATACCGTCAACTCGGTGTTAAATAAATTTGAAGCTTATAATGAAAAGCAACAGGAAAGAATTGATGCCAACCATCAAGATCACCTTGAGAGCTTAAAACATCTGCACAACGAGCAACAAATTCAAAGCCAAGCAACAATTGCTCAACTTCAGGCCGACGTGAATTACTTTAAGCAACAGGTTTCTCAGCAGCAACATACCATTGAGCAGCTCAATGCTAGGTACGACGCGGTAATGACAACCTTTTTAGAGCAGAAAAAGCGCGATATCGACATTAAAGCGATTTTTGACAATGACGAAGAAGAAGCGCCAATCGAGTTGACTTCTCCATTAGAAGCTCAACGTCATACAAATGTTCAGCGCCCAAGAGAAGCGATTCAACAAGCCCAACCAACAGCTGAATTTGAGCCTGAACAGCCTAGCTCGGCGACAGAGCCAGTCAAGCTACCCGCTGACATTACTGATGATAGAGCTGATGACTTAACTAATGAATCACCGGATGATTTGCTAGGTAACTCTGTCGATGGAATAACCGATGAAACAAACAATGAACATCAGGAAGTATTATCTACTAACGTACCTGAATCAGATCATACGCTTGATAACTTAGAGCCTATTGAACTTGTCGAGTCAGCAGAGCCTGATGAGGCACTTGCTGATAAGCTCTACAACGAAGCAATGGCTAACCGTGAAAACCAAGCGTTTGAACAAGCTATTGCTTTATTTAAGGAAGCCGCCAAGTTCGGTTGCGTTAAATCGCGTGGCGCCATCGGTAGAGCTTACTTCTTAGCGGAAGGCGTTGAAGAAGACCAGACGCTTGGTTTAGCTTGGCTCATCAGTGCCGCTGATCTAGGACTGCCGCAAGCAATTAAACGGGTTGAGTATTTCCAAGAATCAGATCCAGAGCTATATATTGAAGCTTCTACTTTAATTGGCAACGCCTAACGTATTTTACCCTGTTTAGTTTACTGAACAAATTGGTTCTATTGTTAAAGCCCTGCGCTCTCAACCCCTTAGCTTTATCTCCAATGATTTAAATAATTAGAGTTAGCACGGTATTTTTAATCCGCGCTAACCAACACCGAAAAAAGACCAGTCTAACTTGCTTTGCAATTGTATAGAGCTAGCATGTGAAGCTTGCCACCTAAACTATATAAAAAAGCAATATAAAAAACTGGTATAAAAAGCACCAAACCTTTACGCGTTACTTTTTGAAGTACCCAGCACACTGCTTATTTTTGCGAAAACCCAGCCACCTATAGCGCCCGCTAACAACTGTGCATAAAAGCCCCAACCTCTAGCACCTGCGATAATGTTGATATTCATTATCGATTCAATAGCGACCAGAACGATAATAAAAGCGGTAATGCCACCAGCTACATATAACTGAGTTCGATACTTATCCCACTTTTTTGCGAGCCAAGCAGTTACCGGAAAGGCAATTAAAAAGGCAATAGCGATAATCGCCCCATACGTTGGCAACAGCCCTAACCAATCTTCCTGTGTTAGCTGCAAACGATCGGCAAATTTTACCTCGACACCAATGTTAACTAATTGATTGACAACATATTGGCTATGAAACAAGCTAGCAAGAGAAAATGTAAGTAACCAAGAAACTAAAAAGGAAGGTATAACGCGTGTTAAAAATTGCATGGGCATCTCAATCTCGGCTAGCTCGACTAATTCGACGTAAACTGCCACATCGAGCGCGTTTTTTTTCTTACCCTACCAAAGGCTTAAGCACTAAACAATTACTGTTAAGCTCAGCCTCCTTGCTTACTTCATTTTCGCTACTTGCCAATACTGAACTTAACGCGTCTTTTGTAAACCCAATAATGCCTGACGACTACAAAGTCACTACCATTGCTAGCGATTTAAAATCGCCTTGGAGTATGGTTCAGTTACCCAACAAAACTTGGCTAATCACTGAGCGCGATGGTCATATTGTTATCGCCAAAAATGGGCAACAAATTAGAGTAAAATTAGCCCTCGACGGTTTGTACGTTGCAGGCCAAGGAGGCCTGCTTGATGTTGTGCTTGCACCTGATTATAGCGTATCGAAAGAAGTACTATTTACCTATGCGCAAGGTAAATTAAATGCAAACCGACTGGTTATCGCCAAAGCAAGGTTTGATGGTGAGCAATTTTCAACGCCGACAATTATTTATCAGGTAGCAACAGACAAAGGCACACCGCAACATTATGCGGGTCGAGCACTAGTATTGCCTGACAACACACTGTTATTCTCGAGCGGCGACGGTTTCGACTACCGAGAGCAAGCCCAAGTAAAAACCAGTCAACTTGGTAAAGTACTGCGTATAAAGCTTGACGGCAGTATTCCTGAAGATAATCCATTTAGCCAACACGAGAATAATAAAGCACACGCGGTGTATACCCTAGGTCATCGAAATACTCAGGGCTTGATTTATGATTACGATAGTCAGCAAGTCGTTAGTCACGAACATGGCCCAGCAGGCGGAGACGAACTCAATTATTTAACGGCTGGGGAAAATTATGGCTGGCCAGTGATAACCTATGGCAAAGACTATTCACAAGCTCGTATTTCCCCTTTTACAAAATACCCCGGCATGAAATTACCAAGTGTGGACTGGACGCCTTCCATCGCCCCTTCAGGTATGGCCTATTACGGCTCACAACATAGCAGTTTTACTTCATTGCAACGACACGCTTTGATCACCACCTTAGTCGATAAAAAACTCTATGCGGTTAATTTAGCGAATGGAGACTTTACCCAAACTCACGTATTTCCTGATATCACAGGACGATTAAGAGATGTTTTTGTCACAAGCAAGGGGGGTATCGCGGTATTGGCTGACGGTAGCGACGCTAAATTAACATTAATTACGCCTGAGTAGCATCTAGGTACTTGGGATGAGTGATTGAGGTAGCTGGTGCTGTGAAGCGATAAGACCTAACACCGCTAGCACCTAGAACGACTATCGAGCAATTAGTACAGATATAACGCCAGCAGCAGTCTTGTATCGAAAAAGCATATCACCAACCAGAGAATTCATTGGCTAAGGATTTTGCTTTAGGTAGAATGATGGCAAATTATGTTAATAGCTTTTTAATATGCAAGCTTTGTTTGAATATGTTCCTTTAATTCTGTTCTTTGTTGTTTATAAGTTTTACGACATTTACGCAGCAACAGGGGTTCTTATCGTTGGTGCTTTACTGCACATTATGTATTTCATTCTGACAAAACAAAAAGTTCCAACCAAAAACTGGATTATCTTTGGCTTAATTGCCGGCTTTGGTGGATTGACTATCTTTTTACAGGATGACACTTTCCTCAAATGGAAAGTTACCATCATTAATGGTTTTTTCGCGATCGCATTGCTAATCAGCAATTATGTATTTAAGAAGAACCTAATTAAACAATTAATGGCAGAAGCGCTTGAGTTGCCTGAGAAAATTTGGGCAAAGCTGAATCTGAGCTGGGCTGGATTCTTCGCCTTTTGCGGTGCGTTAAATGCGTATGTAGCGTTTAACTTCAGCCAAGAGGTTTGGGTTAATTTCAAAGTATTTGGTTTGATGGGGCTTACCTTTGCTTTTACCATCGGCACTATTGTTGCCGTTCATAAACACCTTCCCCAAGATGACGCCGATTCAACGGCGAAAGAAAAAGAGTAATTATATTTATGATGTACTATATGATCTACAGCGAAGATGTCGCTGATAGCCTACCACTTCGCATGCCAGTAAGAGGCGCTCATTTGGAGCGTTTAAAAACCTTACACGACGAAGGTCGCCTGCTGGTCGCGGGCCCTTGCCCTGCAATCGACAGTGAAGACCCTGGTGAAGCTGGTTTTACGGGCTCACTCGTTGTTGCTAAGTTCAACTCGCTAACTGACGCGCAAACATGGGCAGATGCTGACCCTTATATTGAAGCCGGTGTGTATGCCAAAATTGTTGTAAAACCCTATAAAAAAGTATTACCAGCTTAAACTGATACACACCCAGTTTGGCGATAGATAGCGTGCACAAAGCCGCACGTAACACATCTTAGTCATAAGGTGTTACTTAGAAAGTATATTGAGAAAGAATTAGTCAGAAGGTTAAGAAAAGTCCCATGAAGAAAGCGTTTTTTGCTATTTTTCTGGCAGTATCAACAGGGATGATGTCAGTGACGCATGCTAAGTCTATTAGTGATTGTGACGCCTCCAAGGCCGGCAATATTGATTATTCTCGATGTTTGGACAGAGTAAAATCAGCCGTTGATCGTGAACTACAGACGTGGATAAACAACCAAATATTTATCCTTGAAGACATTGCGGCGAAAACCGGACGTAAGTCTGCGCTAAACATGTTTAAACGTGCAAATAGTGATTTTATCAAGTACCGAGAAAACAATTGTCGCTGGCAATATCTGGCAATTTCCCCTGCGACAACGGCAGGTAGCGCATACAAAGAATGCTATATCCGATTAAGCCGTTCTCGCATTGCCGATCTTAGTCAATTAAATACTGAAAAATAACTTTCTGTTTAGTAATTTAAAAAAGCGCATTTCAGTTGCTCTGAAATGAGCTTTTTTGTGTAATCCTCAAACTATGGTTGACGTTACTTAGCCGTATGATACTTCTCTACATCGTCATCACTTGAGAGCATAATGGCGAACCAGCGACCTTCTTCAGAGCTTTCCAAGCCGATCTTGATAATCATGGTCAAAGGTACCGAAAGTAGCATGCCTACTGTACCAAATAGCCACCCCCAAAAAATTAACGACAAAAACACCACTAAGGTGGAAAGCCCGAGTCCACGTCCCATAAAACGTGGTTCAATCATATTGCCCATAACGGTATTAATAACCATATAACCTAGCCCAATACCGCCGGCAGCCGCTGGCCCTAGTTGCAATATCGCCAATGACATTGCAGGGACTGCCGCAATAATAGAACCAATATTAGGAATGTAATTTAGCAAAAAGGCTAACACGCCCCACAGCAAGAAAAAGTCTAAGCCGATAACCCACAGCATCAGTGATACTGCGACACCAGTACCAATACTAACCACCGTTTTAATCGCTAAATAATGATTGACCGATTGTAAAAAGCGATCAATCTGACTTAAGCGCATCTCTGGGTCATCCAATGCGTAATGTAGTTTTTTCGGTAAAGAGGACGCTTCAAACAACATAAACACAACAGTAATAATGATCAAAAATAAATTCGCCATCACACCGCCAAGGCCGCTCAGCATATCTGCAGCTAAGCCCATTGCCGCTGCGGGATCAAAATACTCAATTAATACAGCGGATGATATCGCAATATTGTACTCGGCTAACTTATTAGTCACCCAAGCGAACTCTTCATTTAGTTGAGTACGATATTGTGGCAACTGCTGTGACAATTCATTCAGTGAGTTACCCACCAGTCCTGCAATTGACAACGCGATAGCAAGAAACAGCACAATAACCAAAGTGACTGACAGCGCTTTCGGAATCTTGTACTCACTCGCTTTGGCAATCAGTGGGTTACAGATAACCGCTATAAAAACTGACAATAGAAAAGGTACGAGTATATTGGTGGCGGTTTTTAAGCCCGCAAGTACAATAAATACTGCCGCAATAACCACTAACCCTTTTAAGATCCCTGTTGAGGTATCACTTATTCCCATATTGCTCTCAGAAGTCTACTCTTTATGGCGAACATATTGTAAGTTAGCCAGATAAAAAGCAATGATTTTATTTGTTTAGCAGAACTCGGCAACTAGCCATCACGTAACTACATATATAGATAAGTTTGAGTAGATATAAATCAACTAGAGTCATTATGAACATATTAATCACTGGCGGCACAGGCTTAATCGGGCAAGCATTTATCAAGCGCTTTGTTAACGAACACAGCTTTACCGTGCTAACACGACACCCCGATAAGGGGTCGCCTATCAAAAATGTAACCTATATTGGTACGCTCGACGGTTTTGAAAATTTAGATAAATTTGATGCCGTTATTAATCTGCAAGGAGAGCCTATTTTTGGTAAACGCTGGAATGCTTACCAGAAACAGCAACTTATCCAAAGTCGAGTTCAAGTGACTCAGCAGCTAGTTAGCTTAATTAATAAGAGCCAAAACCCGCCCAGTACGTTGCTTTCTGGTTCAGCCATAGGCTATTACGGCAGACAAACTGAGCTAGATATTGATGAATCATTTGCCACTCCGTACGAAGAATTTAGCCACCAGCTTTGTCAAAGTTGGGAAATTGCAGCATTAAAAGCAAATACCAAGACTAGAGTATGCTTGTTACGCACTGGCATTGTATTAAGCCCTGAAGGTGGTGCACTTGCGCAAATGGCACCTCCATTTAAGTTTGGCTTAGGTGCGGTCATCGCTAATGGGCAACAAGTCATGTCATGGATTCATATCGATGATATGACCAAGGCAATGAACTTTTTACTGACAGCTTCCTCTATTGAAGGCGAGGTGAATTTTACAGCACCAAATCCCGCCAGTAATAAAATATTCAGTGATGAATTAGCTTCGGCTTATCACAGGCCTAGAGTCATGTGTATGCCAGCTTTTGTTGTGAACTTAATGTTTGGTGAAGTCGCAGAACTGCTCGTTTTTGGGCAACATGTTATCCCGAAAAAGTTACTCGATGCTGGCTATACATTTGAGTTTCCACAATTATCGCAGGCATTAAAAAACCTTATTCCTTAATGGTTCACTTTTACTAGTGACAACGCAGGAATAAGGTTTTTAACGACTAATGCACCAGTGCTTAGCCTACGGGTAAAAAAGGGTATCAGCTACATAGTGCGACGTATCAAGGTAACGCTCGACATATTGAGCAAGCGCCAGCAGCTTAACATGCCAACAGCTCCTACAAACGCCGCACCGGCGGTGATGCCAACACCCCAGTAGCTAAAGTGAAAGCTCGGCGACATATCAAACACTTGAGTTTGAATCACATAAACGGCGGCTTCCATTGCAATTCCGGCCATTAAACCAGCAACCACACCCAAGCAGACAAATTCAAGCAACACACTGTTTCGCAGTAAGCTTCCTTTTGCCCCTAAGGTTCTAAGAATGGCAATTTCTCGTTCTCGCTCTTCCATGCTGGCTTGTACTTGTGCAACCAACACAAGCGAGCCCGCAATCACTACCATGACTAAAATAAACTCAACTGCAATCGATACCTGATCAATCACAGTGCGTAACTGATTTATCAATGCGCCAACGTCTATCATAGAAATCGTTGGATAGTCCGCTAGGAAACGATTAAAAGCCTGCTCTTGTTCAGGGGCAACATAGTGAGAAGAAATATAAGTCGCTGGAAAGCCTTGCAACACATACTGATTAAAAATCATAAAGAAGTTAGGTTGCAGTGATTGCCAGTCCACCTCACGCACACTGGTGACTTCAGCGCTAAATTCTTCGCTGCCCAGTTGGAACGTTAAGGTGTCACCTACTTTGACATCTAAGCGTTCTGCGACACCCTGCTCAATTGACACTTGTGGCTTTTTATCATCAGGACTAAACCATTGACCGTCAATCAACACATTGCTGGGCGGTAATTCATTTCGCCAAGTTAAATTAAGCTCTCTACCCACGCCGCGACGTTGCTGCTCAGCATCAGGATCATCTTCCTTCGTCACTTGCTTGGTCACTGAATCTTCGTTAATGGCTGTTAATCTGCCACGGACAACAGGATATAAACCACTGCCAGGGATTTGTTGCTCTGCCATAAACTGATTAACAAGATCCACTTGCGGCTGGCTGATATTCACCAAAAAGCGGTTGGCGGTATCGTTAGGAAGTTGCGCCTGCCACTCGTTAATAAGATCGGTGCGCACCACAACGATAAGTAATAACAATTTAATCGCAATGGTAAAACTCACCAACTGCACACTGTTTTCTTTTGCACGACGCTTTAAATTAGCAAACGCTAAATGTAGCGCTTTACCTGATTTGCTGCCCGCACTGCGGCCAAGGTTAACCAGCACTTGCCCCATCAGCAGTAAAACAATAGAGACAACAACGCCGCCAGCGAGCAAAACAATGCTCATCAGTGCATTTTGACTAAACAAGTAAAGCAGTAAATACAAAGCAACAATGGCTGGTACTAATTGCACCCAGTGGAAAGTGTTATGCTTGAAGCCGCGAATAACCGCTAAAGGCTTCACCGACACAAGTTGCATCAGTGGCGCAATGGCGAAAGCAATCGCACACAGTAGTCCTGTTGCAATAGCGATAAATAGAGGTCGCAACATAGAGACCTCTACTTCCACTTCCAAATAACCTTTCATAGCATTTAGGCCAACTTGCTGTAAGCCATAGCCAATTGCTAAGCCAACGGCAATAGATAAAGCACTTAGCAACCCCCAATGCAGGCAGTAAAGTTTGGTAATATGGTTTTGGCTAGCGCCCATGGCCTTAAATACCGCAACCATAGGTTGATGACGCTGGCCGTATCGACGACTGGCGACCGCGACAGCAACAGCTGCTAAAACTATGCCTAGCATGCTAGCAAGTGACAGGTATTGCTCAGCACGAGTAAGTGATGACGATAACGCCGAGCGACTTGACTGAATACCATACCAGCGCATGGTTTCATTCACTTGTGGCTTGATCCAATCTGCAAAATCATCAATTTGCGCTGGTGTGCCAGCAAATAGCACTTTATAGGTTAAACGGCTGCCTGGCTGAATTAACTCTGTTTTTGCCATGTCAGCAACATTCATCAGCACAACTGGGCCAGAGGTAAAAACGCTAAAAGAAGCATCTGGAATTTGGGTTGCAACGCCAGCAATTTTAAGTTCAGCTAAACCAACCTCAATCGTGTCACCAATTTCAACGCCTAGCACGTTTAGCAGCTTTTGCTCTGCCCAAACTTCGCCCACTGCAGGGCCCTGCTGCGCACTTACTTTGCCTTGGGCATCTCGCACTAGCAGCTCACCTTTAAGTGGGTAGGCTTCACCAACGGCTTCTATTTCGGCGAGTTGCAAAGTGTCATTGGCAAATACCATAGAACCCATTTCAAGCTTGAGCGCCGAGCGCAGACCAAGCTCATTACTTTTAACAAAGATATCTTCGGCAATTGGTCTGGGAGACTGCAAAACACGATCTGCTGCAATGAAGGTCGAACTTTTGTTGATAATAGCCGCTTGGATTTGATGTGAAAAACCCGATAGCGAAAACACTGTCGCCACCGCAAGCACTATGGCCAAAAAGATAATAGTCAGCTCACCGCGCCTAAGCTCATGTTTGAGCAAGCGCAGCGATTGGTTGACCCAAGTTTTAGCGCTACTCATTGACGGTTCTCTTTACGTTTTCATCAATGGCAGTAACTGCATCTGTTGCTGAGTTATTAGCGCGTTCGGTCAATGTGTCTTCAACAATACGGCCACTATCAACAATCACTTTACGATGACAACGATTAGCAAGCTTCTCATCGTGCGTCACTAAAATTAACGTGGTGCCATTTTGCTTGTTTAAATCAAATAACAATTCGGTGATGTGCAAGCCAGTTTTACTATCGAGATTACCGGTTGGTTCATCAGCAAATAAAATTTCTGGTTGGGTAATAAAAGCGCGTGCGATGGCAACACGCTGCTGTTCACCGCCAGACATTTGTGAAGGAAAGTGATTAACGCGATCAGCTAAATCAACTTGCGCGAGCAATTCTTTTGCCCGTTGTTCGGCATTGGGCAGGTTCGCAAGCTCAGCGGGCAGCATAACATTTTCAAGTGCTGTTAAACTGTTAACCAGCAAAAACTGTTGGAAAATAAAACCTACGTGCTTGGCTCTTACTGCGCTACGCGCTTCTTCGTCCATATTATGCAAAGTGTTACCCATCAACTCAATACGACCGCTGCTGGGCAGGTCTAAACCGGCAAGTAAAGACAGTAATGTGGTTTTACCTGAACCCGACGCACCAACGATCGCTAAGGTTTCACCCGCGCTAACCGCTAGATTTATGTCGGATAATAAGTCTAAAATATGATTTTCCAATGTCACTGACTTTGCTAAGTCACTGACCTTTAAAATAATGTCGGATTCTAACTTCATGTTTAAACGCGCTTTTAAAGTATTAATGATGTCACTGTTACTATGTCAAAGTTTCAGTGTGCTTGCTAATGCTCGTATTTTATTACTCGGTGACAGCCTTAGTGCAAGTTACGGAATGAAACAAAACCAAGGCTGGGTTTATTTGCTAAATCAACAACTAAAAACGAATAATGCTCCCTACCAGATCATCAATGCTAGCATAAGCGGCGAGACCACAGCAGGCGGTTTATCTCGTCTACCGGGAATTCTATCGAAAGAAGAAGTCGATTATTTACTAATTGAATTAGGCGGCAATGATGGCCTTCGCGGCTTTCCACCTAAATTAATTAAGAATAATTTGTTACAAATTATCGACTTGGCAAAGCAAAAAAACATCTCGGTTTTTCTAATGAACGTTAAAATCCCCCCAAATTACGGACCTCGCTATAACAAAATGTTTGGCCAGGTCTTTATTGACGTTGCTGAGCAAACCAATGTGCCACTGCTGCCTTTCTTTTTAAAAACGATTGCCGTGCATCCTGAGCTAATGCAAAACGACGGTATTCACCCTAGTGTAGAAGCTCAGCCAAAGATCGTTGAGGTAATGGCAAATCAATTGGCTGACATTATTACGACTAAGGCCAGCAACTAATGGAATTTATCTGGGTTTTATTCGCCTTTTTCTGTGGCTTAGGCGCTAAATTAATTTCGCTACCCCCTTCAATTGGCTACCTGCTGGCTGGCTTTGTACTTCATTTTATGGGCTTTGAAGCCGATGACTACCTAACTACACTGGCCGATTTAGGCATTACCTTAATGCTATTCACCATTGGCCTAAAACTTAACGTGAAGGATCTTCTCAAGCTCGAAGTCTGGGGAGGCGCCCTTTCCCATACCGCACTTTGGTTAGTCAGCACAGTTGTGATGATAAAGTTGGTCGCCTTTGCCGGGCTTACCTACTTTGCCGCATTAGAACTGGAAATCGCGCTATTAATTGCTTTTGCTCTGAGTTTTAGCAGTACGGTATGTATTGTTAAGTTACTTGAAGAACAAGGGGAAATGCGCACCCGCCACGGTAAGCTTGCTGTTGGTATCTTGGTCATGCAGGACGTTGTCGCTGTGGCATTTTTAGTGATAGCAACGGGCAAAACGCCGAGTATATGGGCGCTTGGCTTAGTCGCATTATTCCTTAGCAAGCCTATCATGAACCGAATTATCGCCGCGGTTGGCCATGGCGAGTTGATTCCGCTAACAGGGTTTTTCCTCGCTCTAGGCAGCTATGAATTATTTGAAGCTGTGAGCATTAAAGGTGATTTGGGCGCACTCATTGTCGGCATGCTGTTAGCAAGTCACCCGAAAGCCAGTGAGATCAATAAAGCCCTATTGAATTTTAAAGATTTATTCTTGATTGGCTTTTTCTTAATGATCGGCTTTACTGCCCTACCCACATGGGAAATGCTAAGCATTGCGTTGCTTATTTGTTTAATGTTGCCAATCAAATTTGCACTCTTCTATGTGTTGCTTAGTAGCTTAAAGTTAAAAGCAAGACCTGCATTTTTATCAGCCATGCTTCTGACCAACTTTAGTGAATTCGGCTTAATTGTTGCGGCGTTGAGCGTTGATAATGGCTGGCTAAGCAAAGAATGGTTAGTCATTTTAGCACTCGCTGTTTCAATTTCTTTTGTCTTAACCAATGTCGTCTATCGATTCTCGGAACGCTTATTTGCCAAGCACAAAGCCACGTTAACTCAACTAGAGCGCACTAAGCGATTGCCAGAAGATATATTTGATCAACCTTGCGACTCACCTATTGTTGTCGTTGGTATGGGACGTGTAGGCATGGGGGCATACCAAGCACTTGATCAACAAGTGGGTAATAAAGTTTGGGGATTAGATGCGGATCGAGGAAAAATTGATTGGTTGAAATCTAGCGGCGCTCAAGCCTTTTATGGTGATGCGGAATCGCGAGATTTCTGGGAAACATTAAATCTAGCTCAACTAGAACTTGTGATGATTGCAGTGCCCTCTGTGCAAGATGTGATTAATATCACTACCCAATTAAAGGCTGTTAACTACCGTGGTCAAATTGCTGCGATTGCACGTTTTGATGATGAACGTGAAGAGTTACAAGCACTGGGTATTGATAAAGTGTTTAACTTCTACAATGAAGCTGGGGTCGGTTTCGCAGAAGAAAGTTTAGCGATGGTAAAAGTGCCACAGCCAGTCTGAGCCAATAATCGCTTAAGCTAAGCCGAATATAGCGATACTAATAGTCGGATTAAAGCCCTAACGCCATATCAAAACATCATACAAAAACGTCCTTATAAAAAAGCGGATAGTGACTAATCACAACTATCCGCTTTTCTCTTCAGTTTTCTGATTGGCTGTTAAAAGCTCTAACAAGTAATCATTTTGTTAGAGTTTAACGGTTGCGACCTAACTGATCATGGCTACTTACCCAGTGACCAGAAATCACCGCAGATTTCAGTGAAATATCACCTGCAAGTACTGTCGCAGCAACAATCTCAGCAAACTTATTTGCCTTACCTTTGCCAACACAGCCAAGCATTTGTAAGCATTCGTTTTGCGTTGGTAAGCCAGTACCGCCACCGAAAGTCGCAACAATTAACGAAGGTAACGTCACTGATAAATACAAGTCACCATTTTCCATTAACTGGTGTGATAACAAGCCAGCATGTGATTCAACCACATTAGCTTCGTCTTGGCCCGTTGCAATAAACAACGACGCAATACCATTTGCGGAATGTGGGCCATTGTATGCTGCACTTGCCATCATAGCGCCAGTGTTTGCCATGACACATCCATCAGCGAACTGCTTAGTACTAACCTTCATGATTTTTTGCAGTACTTCATCTTTAATCATGATTTCGGCAATAACTCGCTTACCGCGCGAATGGAGCATGTTTAAGTGAGAGTGCTTTTTATCGGTATCCATATTGCCAGACAATAAGTAGCGGCAAGAGAAAGGTGCATTGGCAATGATCCATTCACAAGCAGCTAAGGTTGCTTTACCCACCATGTTTTGGCCTGCAGCGTCACCTGTTGTGAAATTAAAGCGTAAGTAACGGAATCGAGAAATTGACCATTGTTGAATTTTTTCAAGCTTACCAACAGAAGTTGTTGTTTCTGCCACTTCCTTGATACTTAGAAAGTGATCATCAATCCATTGGCCAAAATCACGAGCTTCACGTGCACTTTCAAAAATAAATGCTGGTGCTCGTTGCATAAAGCCTTCAACCACGGTGGTTTTGACACCACCACACTCGTTAAGTAAACGCATACCACGGCTGTAACTGGCGACTAATGTCCCTTCCGTTGTTGCTAAAGGAACAAAGAAATCCCCTTGCGCATGTTCACCATCTATGGTGACTGGCCCTGCAACACCCACAGGCATCTGAACAACACCAATAAAGTTCTCAATATTGCCCGGTAGTACATCAGTACCAATACTGTATTTGCCCGTATGTTCCAGATTTGCACCCGTTTGTTGCTGGATAAAGTCGCGACGGACTTTAGCCATTTCATCTGTGTAATCATTTTCTGAACTACGAGGAATTTTCTTATCTACCATGTTACCTTCCATTGCTTTGCGTGTTGATTAACAGCATTAGGTTGCTGTGATTTCTCCTCCATAGAGCGGCACTTACGCAGTCCCTCTACAAAGTAAAATAGCCAGTGCTGATAACGCACCTGAGTAAATACTCTATTAATTACCTTAGCGAGCAAAAATAACTCATACAAGTGATTTTTTTTCGCCCACAGTTATTCACTTATTTATTTACCCTACCAAACATATGGAATAAAGTAAGTGAATTTTATTACAGCGATATGACCATCAGAAGTCGCTTGACTACTAGCGATTTCACTCATCAACCAGTTAGGTTTTGATAAATAAGGTTTTTATTATCAGTAAGCTGATCTTGCATCTGCTTTTTAAGGCTGGTCAATCTTCATTATAGATAAAATGAATATAACGGTAGCTTGTATTGCTAAAAATATTTGATGAAAGATGGCGTGACGTAAGAATTGTAAAGTTCAAGGAACTAGGATCTAACAAAGCGATAGCAGTAGTGTAAAACTACACATAACTGTAGGCATAAATTTCAGGCATAAAAAAACCGACTTGCGTCGGTTTTTTTAATTAGTGGCATCCCGTAGGGGATTCGAACCCCTGTTACCGCCGTGAAAGGGCGGTGTCCTAGGCCTCTAGACGAACGGGACACTGAAATCGTTTAACAAGTTGTGCTAACACATTTTGTTAATTCAGCGCTTGTCGCTATTTACCTTTCAAGAAAAGTACCCTTCTCTTTTAATAGCAACCGCTTAGAAACTTTTAGTTCACATTAGTCTAACATTAGCTTAATGCTCACTTGGTCAACTGCCTGACCTAGAAGGCAGCTCCCTTTTCCTTTACTTAAAACAAGCAGGAAAGAATGTGGCATCCCGTAGGGATTCGAACCCTGTTACCGCCGTGAAGGGCGGTGTCCTAAACCTCTAGACGAACGGGACACTGAAATCGCTTAACAAGTTGTGCTAACACATTTTGTTAATTCAGCGTATGTTGCTATTTACCTTTCAAGAAAAGTACTTTTCTCTTTTAATAGCAACTGCTTAGAAACTTTTAGTTCACATTACTCTAACTCTCATTAGCTTAATGCTCACTTGGTCAACTGCCTGACCTAGAAGGCAGCTCCCAGAATGTGGCATCCCGTAGGGGATTCGAACCCTGTTACCGCCGTGAAAGGGCGGTGTCCTAAACCTCTAGACGAACGGGACACTGAAATCGTTTAACAATTCATGCTGTAAAACAACACACCTTGTTAATTCAACGTATGTTGCTATTTACCTTTCAAGAAAAGTACCCTTCTCTTTAATAGCAACCGCTTGGAAACTTTTAGTGAGCATTAATCTAATTTAAACTAGCTTAATGATCACTTGGTCAACTGCCTGACCTAGAAGGCAGCTCCCAGAAAGTGGCATCCCGTAGGGATTCGAACCCTGTTACCGCCGTGAAAGGGCGGTGTCCTAAACCTCTAGACGAACGGGACACTGAAATCGTTTAACAAGTTGTGCTAACACATTTTGTTAATTCAGCGCTTGTTGCTATTTACCTTTCAAGAAAAGTACCCTTCTCTTTTAATAGCAACCGCTTAGAAACTTTTAGTTTGCATTAATCTAATTTTCATTAGCTTAATGCTCACTTGGTCAACTGCCTGACCTAGAAGGCAGCTCCCAGAAAGTGGCATCCCGTAGGGATTCGAACCCTGTTACCGCCGTGAAAGGGCGGTGTCCTAAACCTCTAGACGAACGGGACACTGAAATCGTTTAACAAGTTGTGCTAACACATTTTGTTAATTCAGCGCTTGTTGCTATTTACCTTTCAAGAAAAGTACCCTTCTCTTTAATAGCAACCGCTTAGAAACTTTTAGTTTGCATTAATCTAATTTTCATTAGCTCAATGCTCACTTGGTCAACTGCCTGACCTAGAGGCAGCTCCCAGAAAGTGGCATCCCGTAGGGATTCGAACCCTGTTACCGCCGTGAAGGGCGGTGTCCTGGCCTCTAGACGAACGGGACACTGAAGTCGCTTAACAAATTGTGCTAACACATTTTGTTAATTCAGCGCTTGTTGCTATTTACCTTTCAAGAAAAGTACCCTTCTTTAATAGCAACCGCTTAGAAACTTTTAGTTTGCATTAATCTAATTTTCATTAGCTTAATGCTCACTTGGTCAACTGCCTGACCTAGAAGGCAGCTCCCAGAAAGTGGCATCCCGTAGGGGATTCGAACCCCTGTTACCGCCGTGAAAGGGCGGTGTCCTAGGCCTCTAGACGAACGGGACACTGTTCATGCTCGTAACCTTTATCTTAAAAGACACCTTTAGTTACCAACATTCTAGAAAATGGTGGAGCTATGCGGGATCGAACCGCAGACCTCTTCGCTGCCAGCGAAGCGCTCTCCCAGCTGAGCTATAGCCCCAGTTTTAGTTCGGTAAAACACCTTACTTAAACCAGCCTTTAGACAAGCGACCTAGTACTCGTCGAAAGCGAGGCGCATTTTAGGCATGCCCCTGATAAGTGTCAACACTTAATTTTAAAATAACTCGAAAAGAATCGAATTATTTGTTTGATCGTTCACATTGAAATCAATCTGCTTATTTTTTGTGTATTCAACTAGTTAGCGAGCGTGGTTTTGCTGAACAAATTTTGAATTGTGCTAGTATTCGCGCCCACTTTGACCTTGGTAAAGAGTCAAAACTTTATTTTTAAAGGCTTTAACGTTAAGGTTTAACTAATTGGTTAAGAAACACACATGACTATGCAACTAAAAAAACTAAATATTGTTGCTATTGGTGGTGGCCATGGCCTAGGTCGTGTTCTCTCCACTCTCTCTTTTATGCAAGATCAACTCACTGGTATTGTCACTACAACCGATAATGGTGGTTCAACTGGTCGCTTAAGAAAAAGAAGCTCTTCTATTGCGTGGGGCGATCTGCGTAATTGTTTAACCCAGTTAGTGGATGAAAGCTCAGTCGGTAGTCAATTATTTGATTTTCGCTTTGACGGTGAAGACGAGCTAGGTGGTCACAATTTAGGGAACTTGATCCTCTATGGTTTAGGACAAATTCAATCGAGCCCTATCGATTCGATTAAATTAGTGCGACGTTTGTTACGTGTTAGAACACCGGTATTGCCAATGTCTGAGTCCCCTACTGACTTAATGGCCTTTTACCCAGAAGGTCGTTGCCGCGTGGGCGAGCTTTCGGTAGATGACATGCCAATTATGCCAAAGAACTTAATGCTAGCACCTTTGGTTAAATCTCCTCAGCAATGTGTAGACGCCATTAACAATGCAGATTTAATTATTCTCGGCCCAGGCAGTTTCTTAACAAGTGTCGTTCCGCCACTCTTAGTACGTGATATTGCGAATGCACTTAAGCAAAGAAAAGGGCACTGTGTATTTGTCGAAAATATTGTTGCGGAAAACAGCCCAGCAGCCGCGCTTAGCCTAGACGAAAAACTGACGTGGATTGAAGAAAATATAGGTTGTCTGCCAATTGATAGTGCGATTTGTCATCACGATGAGGTGACATCAGATAAAATCAAAGTGATCACCCACAATATGGCATGTGACGATGTCAAACACCATCATGATAAAGCGAAGCTTATTGAAGCCTTAAACAAGTGTATTGAGGGTATCAACCCTATGACTCCATTAAAAATAGCCAATGCTAACTAGCATTGGCTATTCTCGTTTGACTCTAATTAAGCACTAACTTACTTAGAAGCATCATCTTGACTAATACGGCTGGCTACTGCACCCGTTTGGCCTTTGTATTTAGCATCCACACGTTTGTTATAAGGACGATCAGCTTCGCCTGACATGGTTTCAAAGTTTAATGCCGCAATTTTCATGCCTGGACGCAGCGCAAGCGGCAACTTACCACTGTTATAAAACTCTAAAACGATCTGACCAGACCAACCTGGGTCAATACGGTGAGCGGTAACATGCACCATTAAGCCTAAGCGTGCTAGTGATGAACGACCGTCAAGCCAGCCAACAATATCTGCTGGTAAGGTTACTGACTCAAAAGTCACAGCTAATGCAAGTTCGCCTGGGTGTAAAAAGAAGGCTTCGCCGTCTGGAATCACAATCTCTTCACTCATCACCGCATTCATTTGCGCCTGCACTTCTTCGCGTGGACCACTTAAGTCAATAAACGGCGCGGTATTGTTTTTAAATACACGAAACTCATTGCCTAAGCGAATATCAACGCTGACACCTGAGATCATCGAGGCATCTGGCTGTGGCTCAATAACTATTTTGCCTTCAGCAATGCAGCGTTCAATATCTTTATCACATAATCTCATGGCGCTTCTTCTTATTTTGTTGTGTCTATTGGGTTTTAGTTTAATGTTTATTCTTACGCGTCTGCGTATACATCGAGTTTCTGGTTGTTCTTTGTCGCTAATCTAACATTTCGATATTAGGTGTCGCAGGACTGCGCATATCAAGTAAATGGAATGTTTTACTCGCTATATTGCGCGCTATTTTACGGTATTGATCACAGATGTCACTAGCGCTTTCACTATTAAATAAGCTCTCGCCTAAATCCGCTTCTTGCCTAACTTGAATATTGAGTGGCAATTGTCCTAGCAAGTCTACCTGATTAATTTCGGCAATATCTTTGCCGCCATCAAGGCCAAATAAATGCGAATGATGGCCGCAATTTTCACAAATGTGATAACTCATGTTCTCAACGACGCCAAGCACAGGTACTTTCACTTTATCAAACATAGCAATGCCCTTTTGCGCGTCAGCTAAGGCAATATCTTGTGGCGTAGTAACAATCACGGCACCAGCAACTGGTACTTTTTGGGAAAGCGTTAGTTGAATATCACCAGTACCCGGCGGCATATCGATCAACAGATAATCAAGTTCTGGCCAGTGGGTTTCATTTAATAACTGGCTAAACGCCGTGCTCGCCATAGGGCCACGCCAGACTGCAGCGTCACTGTCTGGCACTAGATAGCCGATTGACATCGAATAAATACCATCAGCATCAATGGGGATCATAGTTTTACCATCAACCGAGCTCGGTTTGTCGTCTTGACAGCCCAGCATAGTCGGAATTGACGGGCCATAGATATCAGCATCTAAAATACCGACTCGCGCCCCTTGTTTTTGCAAGGCACGGGCGATGTTGACTGTCGTTGTTGATTTTCCAACACCACCTTTGCCAGACGCAATAGCAATAATGTTTTTAACGCCCGCTATGTCGTGCTTGCGCACCGGCTCAATATGGTTTGAGGTAGTAAACTCAACCGATTTACCTAGTTCATCAGAAAGCGAATGGGCAATACTTGTTAGCTCATCGCCCGCAAAAAAAGGCAGTTCTATCGCAATAAGCAACTTATCTTTTTGCTGTTCACCAGCTAATTCGTTGGCTAAAGCTAATACACCATACGGAAACGCATCAGAGCGATAGGCATCAAGCACTGACTCAATAAGTGAAAGGTCTTCGGGATTAATGGGTTTCTTCTTACTAAAAAATTGACTTAAGCGACTCAAATGGACACCTGTATAAATAACAGTAACTAGGGCGAGTTAATTGAAAATAGCCCAGAATTGTTAATGAAAATAGCTGGTAAATTCTGTACCATTGCGCCATTGATTTCCACCTTAAAGTGCTTAGCACGCTAGTATCTAAAGAAAATGTCAGAATCTACACCTCAAGCTAACGCCCAAACTGCTACCGCAGACAAGCGTAAAATCTTAGTGACCTGTGCCCTGCCTTACGCCAATGGCTCTATTCATTTAGGTCATTTACTTGAACATATCCAAACCGATATTTGGGTGCGTTTCCAACGTATGCGCGGCAACGAAACCTATTTTGTTTGTGCCGACGACGCCCACGGCACGCCGATTATGCTAAAAGCTCAAGAGCTTGGCATTACCCCAGAGCAAATGATTGACGGTGTGCGCGAAGAGCACATGGCAGATTTCAACGACTTCTTGATCAGCTTTGATAACTATCACTCAACCCACAGTGACGAGAACCGTGAGTTTGCCAGTGAAATTTACAATAAGCTAAACGCTGCGGGTCATATTAAAACACGCACTATTTCACAGCTTTACGATGAAGAAAAAGGCATGTTCTTGCCAGATCGTTTCGTCAAAGGCACGTGCCCTAAGTGTAAGAGTGAAGACGAAAACGGCGATAGCTGTGATAACTGTGGCGCAACTTACTCGCCAACAGAAGTCATTAACCCTCGTTCAGTAGTATCAGGTTCAACACCTGTATTGCGTGATTCGGAGCACTACTTCTTTGACTTGCCAGCGTTTGAGCAAATGCTAAAAGACTGGACGACTGGCGGTTCATTGCAAGAAGAAATGGCCAACAAATTAAATGAATGGTTTGAATCTGGCCTACAGCAGTGGGATATCAGCCGTGACGCACCATACTTTGGTTTTGAAATTCCGGGAGCACCGGGCAAGTTTTTCTACGTATGGCTAGACGCACCAATCGGTTACATGGGCAGTTTCAAAAACCTATGTGATCGTGAAAACATTGATTTTGACAGCTACTGGAACGAAAACTCGGATGCCGAGCTTTACCACTTTATCGGTAAAGACATTATCTACTTCCACAGCTTATTCTGGCCTGCCATGTTAGAAGGCGCTGGTTACCGTAAGCCGACTTCTGTTTACGCACACGGCTTTGTAACTGTTAATGGCGCGAAAATGTCTAAGTCAAAAGGTACCTTTATTAAAGGCCGCACTTACTTAGATCACCTTAACCCTGAGTACTTACGTTACTACTACGCGGCGAAACTAACCAACCGCATTGACGACTTAGACTTAAACCTAGAAGATTTTGCGCAACGCGTAAACTCTGACTTAGTGGGTAAAGTCGTTAACATCGCCTCACGCTGTGCCAGCTTTATCACCAAGCGCTTTGACGGCATGTTATCAAGCAATGTTGAAGACCAAGCATTGGCAGACGAAGTAATGGCCGCTGGTGACAAGCTAGCTGAGCTATACGAAGGCCGTGAATTTGGTAAAGCAATGCGAGAGATCATGGCATTAGCTGACAAAGTGAACGAGTACATTGCCGTTAAAGAGCCATGGCAGCTGGTTAAAGACGAAACCAAGCAGCAAGAAGTTCAAGATATTTGCTCATTAGGCATTAACCTATTCCGTATCTTGATGATTTACTTAAAACCTGTGCTTCCTGCCCTAGCAGAAAAAACTCAAGGTTTCTTAAACGACGAATTAGTATGGGACGGCCATAAAGCCCTTCTGAAAGATCACCAAATCAACAAATTCAAAGCGTTAATGCAACGTATTGAAATGGATAAAGTAAACGAAATGATTGAAGCCTCTAAAGAATCATTAGCAACTGAAAAAGCAGCACCTGCGCCAACTGGCCCATTAGCTGATGACCCGATTGCACCAGAAATTCAATTTGACGATTTTGCAAAAATTGACCTACGCGTAGCGAAAATTGTAAAAGCGGAGCACGTTGAAAAAGCAGACAAACTGCTACGCCTTGAATTAGACCTCGGCGGCGAAACACGCCAAGTGTTTGCGGGTATTAAATCAGCGTATCAACCAGAAGACTTAGAAGGTAAGTTAACGGTTATGGTAGCTAACCTAGCGCCGCGCAAAATGCGTTTTGGTATGTCAGAAGGCATGGTGTTAGCTGCTGGCCCAGGCGGCAAAGACTTATGGATTCTTAATCCAGAAGAAGGCGCTCAGCCAGGTATGCGCGTTAAATAGTCGCTAACCTCACCTAACTAACGATTTTAAGCCCATCACCTTGATGGGCTTTTTTATGCGTGCTTATTTCATCTAAGCATTACAGCCCTAATTTACCGGTGATTAATGCAACTTGTTCTATTTATTGTATAACTATAGTTATACATTTATACTTGTACTATAAATTGAACATGTAGGGCTGAGTCATGAGAGTTGTTTCATTTACCGAAGCGAGAAACGGCCTAAAATCTGTGTTGGATAATGTTGTTGACGATGCAAGTACAACGGTAATAACACGCCGAGATGCTGAAGATGCCGTAGTCATGTCGCTTGATTATTACAATAGCTTAATGGAGACGGTACATTTACTGCGCTCGCCTGCCAATGCTGAACACTTGCGTAAATCTATCGAACAATACAAAGCTGGCTATGCAATAGAACGAGAACTATTGGATGAGTAAACTCATTTTGTCATGGACTGATGAAGCTTGGTCAGACTATCTCTATTGGCAGAGCCAAGATAAAAAAACGCTAAAACGCATTAACAAATTAATTATCGAAACCAAACGAATGCCTTTTGAAGGTATAGGTAAACCAGAGCCGCTCAAAGAAAACCTTTCTGGCTTTTGGTCAAGAAGGATTGATGATACTAATCGACTTGTTTACGCCGTTGATAAACAGGCACTCACCATCATCTCTTGCCGATATCATTATTAATATTTTCAAGTAAAACTATGCATATTGACCATATCAATATCAGTGCCCCAAAGGCGGTATTAGACATTGAAAAAGACTTTTTCTGTGAGGTATTTCAGTTAACCGTTGGATATCGCCCTAAATTTTCCAGAAATGGCTATTGGCTTTATGCCTCCCAAACTGACAACAAAGATAGTTGTGCCCTAGTTCATCTAACTGAAAGCGACGAACATTCAGCTAGCCCAGTAAAACACTATCTTGACCATATTGCATTTCAACTAACGGGCCTAGCTCGATTACTGGCAAAGCTCGATGAGCTAGGGATAATCTACCGCACTGAATCACTGCCCGATATTGGCATGACGCAAGTTTTCTTCAAATCACCCGCGGGTATTGGCTTAGAAGCTAACTTTCTAAATGAAACAATTTCCCCCTAGCGCCTATCTAATCATTATAAACAAAGCCTTAAAAGTTAAGCCTTACAAATTAAACCCGAAAAATGAAAGCAGCAAATAACCCGAATCTTGGCCTCGCGCTATTCGATTTTGACGGCACCATTACCACAGCAGACACTTATACCAAGTTCCTTCTCAATACCACGCCACTCTATCGCATTGTGGTTGGTGCACTTGTACTGTCACCTTTTATTTTATTGCATAAGCTTGGCCGCTATCCGACCGCTAAACTGAGACCTAGGCTCACCTTCTTTGCCTTTTGGCGCAGAAAAGTCGCGAGCACTAAACGACAAGTTAATAACTTTTCCGCCAAGTTTATGGATTCCGTTATTTTAGATAGAGCACTTACCGAAATTCGTTGGCATCAAACACAAGGCCATGAAATAGCGGTGGTATCTGCGAACGTCAATATCTACTTAGCCGCTTGGTGTCGCCGCCATCAGGTAAACTTGATTAGTAGCGAACTGGCCGTTCAAAAACGACGGAAAAATGAGCGTTACACGGGCAAGTACCTTAATGGCGATTGCAGCAATGAAAAGAAAGCACTAGCGATCCAATCGCAATATGAGTTAGCCAACTACTCGCATATCTGTGCCTACGGCGACACGCAAGAAGATATGCCAATGCTCGCGCTTGCCAATAAGAAGTACTTTCAATGGCAAGAGATAGCCTGACTCATAAAAAAACGGGCTCATAAAGAAAGAATTGTCAAAGCAGATTCGCTTTATAGCGGGCGCGATAGTTACTGGGTGAAAGCCCAGTTTTACGTTTGAACAACTTGGTGAATGAGCTAATGTCGCTGTACCCGACTGCGTGAGTAATTTCATCAATATGCTGGTTTGATTGCACCAATAGTTTACTCGCGGCATCAATGCGAATCGCTTGTAAATATTCCGAAGGGGTTATTTGAGTAGCTTCTTTGAAACGTCTGATCAAGGTACGATTAGATACACCAAATTGCTGGCTCACCTCACCAATCGCAATCGTTTGACTGTGGTGGCTCTCTAGCCATTCTTGCACCGCTTTCACGGTTTTGTCGTTATGATACTTTTTAGCAATTAACGGTGAGTAAGTAAGCTGTGTTGTTCGGCCAGTTTCAAGCACAAACGAGCGCGCAGTGCCTTGCGCAGTCTCGTGATCACAAAAAAGTTCAATCAAATACAGCCCCAAATCAAACCACGCCATACCACCACTATCACATAGAATATTGCCATCATGAGTAATATGCTGCTCGCTGTTTAACGAAACATTGGGATAACGCTGACTAAATTGCTCAGCTGATGCCCAATGGGTGGTTGCACTTTTACCATCAAGTAAGCCTGCCTCAGCCAAAAAGAATGACCCTGTAGAATTACTGCCAATCATCGCGTCACTGGCTTTTAAGTGGCGCAAAAACGCTATTAATTCTGGATTTTGCGCTAACGTTTTATCTATATCGCCCGCAATACTCGGTACCAGAAATATATCACTATCCATGGTGTCGCTAATTGCGCAGTGCGGGCTAATAATCACATCGTTCATGGTGTAAATCGGCTTCTTCTGCCAACTGGCAATTTGCACCTGAAAGCGCTTATCAACTGGCAGTTGGTGATACTTATTCCAAGAAACACCAGCCAGATTAAATAAATCGTTAATCCCTGTCAGTGCACTGGCAAGCACATAATCAAACGCCAGTATCGTTACTGTGATCATCGCTTTGCGTTGACACCTCAAATGGTTAAAAAATGGCTAATTCCACCCAATATATGTCAATTATTACCGTTAGTCTTGGCTTATTTTACTGTCACACTAAATCTGTTACCTAAAATACATAGACGAAAATTCATTTTCAGAAATACATAGTCGAAAACACAACAATAAAAATTGCAGGCAGGCGTTAACTCATCCAGCGCCGCAACGAGGGCACAAACCATGAGCGACATTAAAACCCACTATCGCAACTGTAATATTTGCGAAGCCATGTGTGGTATTGAAATTAAGTATAAAGCCGAAAGCAAAGAAATTATCTCCATCAAAGGCGATAAGAACGACCCGTTCAGCAAAGGCCATATGTGCCCTAAAGCACTTGCACTACAAGACTTTTACGAAGATAAAGATCGCTTAAAAAGCCCGATAAAGAGGATGGCGGATGGTTGGCAGGAAATAAGCTGGCAGCAAGCTTTTGCTGAGATTGGGGAAAAGTTCAGCGCCATTCAAAATGCTTACGGTAAAAATGCACTAGGTATTTACCTTGGCAATCCCAATGCCCATAACTTTGGCAATTCGTTAGTGCTTAAGCCATTTTCTAAAGCCATGGGTACATTAAATCGCTTTAGCTCGGCATCAACCGACCAAATGCCACACCATGTTGCCGCTAATTATATGCTCGGCAATGGTATGTTGATTCCAGTACCAGATATTGACCGCACCGACTTTATGCTGATTATCGGTGCTAACCCTGTGGTTTCCAACGGCAGTATGATGACCGCACCCGGCGTGCTAAACCGCTTAACCGCCATTCAAAAACGCGGCGGCAAAGTCGTTGTTGTTGACCCACAGCGCACTAAAACCGCGAAAATAGCAGATCAGCACCTGTTTATTCGCCCAGAAAAAGACGCCTTACTGCTACTGTCACTTATTCACTGTATCTTTGCCAATAACCAAGTGCATTTGGGGCATTTAAGCGACTCTGTAAACGGCTTAGCTGACATTGAACAAATGGCAAAAGACTATCCACCTGAGGCTGTTGCCGAGCACATTGGCATTAGTGTTGATGACATTAAAACCTTAGCTGCTGAAATGTCTGGGGCTGAATCTGCCGTTTGCTATAGCCGTATGGGCGCTTCGACACAAAGTTTCGGTGGCCTGTGTCAATGGTTAACGATCGTTCTTAATGTGATCACAGGTAACTTCGATCGCGAAGGCGGTGCTATGTTCCCACTGCCAGCCTTTAACCTGCTTAGAGGCAAAACCGCTGGTCACCCAACAAACTTTGGTAAATACCAATCACGGGTTCAGAAAATGCCATTTTTTAATGGCGAATTCCCCACTGCTACCTTAGCTGATGAAATTCTAACTGAAGGCGATGGCCAAATTAAGGCCATGATCACCATCGCCGGTAACCCTGTGCTTTCTGCGCCTGATGGTCAAAAGCTTGGTCAAGCGTTTCAGTCGCTAGACTTTATGGTCGCCGTTGATATTTACCTCAATGAAACGACTAAGCATGCCGACATTATTTTGCCAGCAACAACGGGGCTCGAAAATTCTCACTACGATATTTTCTTCCACAGTTTTGCGGTGCGCAATACCGCTAAGTACTCAGCGCCATTGTTTGAAAAAACTGAACACCAGCTAGCAGATTGGGAGATTCTTAACGGTATCGCCGAAGCGGTTACCGGTAAACCTGCCCTGCCTTATGCGCCAGAAATGATTTTAGATATGGAGCTAAAAGCCGGTCCTTACGGCAAGGAAAGTGATAGCGAGCAAGCACTAGATCTAGAAAAGCTAAAAGCCAACCCACACGGAATTGATTTAGGGTCATTACAACCAAGCCTGCCAAAGCGACTGTTAACCGCCAGCGGTAAGATAGAGCTCGCGCCAAGCTTGTTTATCAATGACTTACCTCGATTAAACAAGCTAATTCTATCACCGGCCATTGACCCACACTACCCATTTGAGCTTATCAGCCGCCGCCTAGTAAAAAGCCATAATACATGGACACAAAACTCTGCTCGTTTAGTCAAGGGTAAAAACCCGGTGACCTTGGAAATTCACCCCACAGACGCCGATAAGTTAGGTATTAGCCAAGGCCAGCTGGTGGTGGTGTCATCGCCGGTTGGTGAAGTTACCTTGCCCGCCAGCGTCACCGACGATGTGCTCGTCGGTGTTGTATCCATGCCGCAAGGCTGGGGGCATAATCAAGCCGGTACGCAAATGACGACTGCCGCCACACAAGCGGGTGTCAGTATAAATGATGTTACCGCAGCAGATCGGGTTGACGTGCTCACCGGTAATGCCGCGTTTAACGGTACACCTGTCGCCATTCGCGCCGCTTAAACGCCAGAAAGTAGCGCATAATAAGTTAGGAAAAATAGAATGAAATACTTCGCACCACTCGTACCGTTTTTCGGCGGTTGGTTGTTGCTGATGAACACTACTAGCTTTAGCCAAATGGCGTTACTTAATGGCGCACTGCAAATGCTGTTGTTTGCTTTGGTGGTTTGCATTCCAGCGTGGAAAACAGGCCGCATGTCGTATGTTGATATCGGCTGGCCTTGGGGCCTAACTGTGATTGGTATTGTCACTTGGTTGTATAGCGATGGCGAGCCTGTGCGCGTTGCTATGGTCAGTATCGCTTACATTTTCGCTGGCAGCCGCATGGGCTTAGGTGCAATCAAGCTATTAACGTCTGGCCATTTAAACACTGAGCTACCGCGCTATGAATTTCAAAAGCGTCGTTGGCATAAGCAAGGTAAAACGAATACGGCATTTGCCATGCAAGTTGAAGCCATTTTACAAGGCTTTGCTAATGCGGCTTTCTTGGCGTTTCCCGCTTTTATAATTGCCGCCAATACTTCCCCACAAATATCGCCTTTTGAAATTGTAGCCATCATCCTGTGGTTAGCAGCATTTGCGATGGAATCTGTGGCCGATATGCAAAAGCTTTCATTTTTAAAAGCTGCCAAAACGAGCGGAGTAAAAGGTAGCGTGTGTAATGTTGGACTTTGGCGCTATAGCAGGCATCCTAATTATTTTGCTGAATGGATGGTATGGAACGCACTACTAATTGCCGCGATTCCTGCGTGGTTAGCCTTGTTTGGACAAGAAAAGTTAATTACTAACCTGCTGTTAGGCTTGGGCTTACTATTTGTTTCAAGAGTCATGTACACCACGCTGGTGACCTACACTGGAGCTGTGCCTGCTGAATATTATTCCGTGCAAAAGCGCCCTGCTTATCGCCTGTATCAGCATGAAACGAATATGTTTTTTCCGGGGCCCGTCAAACCCAAAGCTAATAATGAAAGTAATAACACGGTAAATGCCACTGATTAATCGCATTTTTGATTCATCCAATTACAGATAACAAACAATAAACACAAGAGAGAAAGTATGTTTAGTCATATTATGATCGGCGCTAATGATATTGAAGAGTCTAAAAAGTTTTACGATGCCGTATTAGGCGCAATGGGCCATAAAGAAGGGGTTATTGACCCACTAGGCCGTTGTTTCTATTACACCGACAAGGGCATTTTTGCCTTATCAAAGCCCATTGATGGCGAGCCTGCGTGTCATGGCAATGGCTCTACCATCGGCTTTTTCGCTAAATCACCTGAAATCGCCGATTCATGGCATGCCGCGGGTATTGCTAATGGCGGCACCACGTGTGAAGAGCCTCCGGGTGTACGCGAGGGCTTTGACGTTAAACTCTACCTTGCCTACTTACGTGACCCCTCAGGTAACAAAATCTGTGCTCTACACCGCTTTAAATAACCAGCGCTTTCTTAGGTTACAAACGCTCAACAAATAGTGAGCACAAATGAGCAGAAAAAGCAGCACAATGCTGCTTTTTTTAATATCTAATTCGCGCTTTTACCTATCCAATAAATACTATTTTTCTAACTGTAATACTTTGATCAGTCACTTCCATTTTTTGATCCAGATCAATATAATTGCGCGCAAATATTCTTGGCTGATCGTTAAATAGTCGGTTTGCCAAAGAATTTATCGAAGTCAGTACGATGTACTTGGTGTGCTAATTTAGTCGTTAATTTATTGGTGCTTAAATGCCTAGCTAAAGCCGCCCAATACACGTGCCGTTTTATTAACAAAGCACGGGAATTACGCTCCCGCCAGCGGAGGTAAATATGCAATACGTTGTTTGCGCAATGTACAAATTTGTTGCGCTTGAAGATTTTGAAGTTATCCGTCCTAAGTTGTTAAAAACAATGGAAGACAACCAAGTTTGCGGTACCCTTTTACTTGCCAAAGAAGGTATCAACGGTACAGTCGCAGGCTCTCGTGAAGGCATCGACGCCTTACTTACATGGCTACAAAGCGATGAGCGCTTAGCCGACATTTCTTACAAAGAATCTTTCACCGAAGAAAAACCATTTAAACGCACCAAAGTTAAGCTGAAAAAAGAAATCGTCACTATGGGCGTTGAAGGCATTGACCCGCGTCATGTGGTGGGTACTTATGTTAAACCAAAAGACTGGAACGCACTAATTTCTGATCCAGAAGTATTCGTGGTTGATACCCGTAACGATTACGAAGTGCAAATTGGTACGTTTGAAAACGCGGTTGACCCAGACACCAAAACCTTCCGTGAATTCCCCGCTTGGGCAGAAGAGAACATGGATCCTGCCAAGCACAAAAAAGTGGCGATGTTCTGTACTGGCGGCATTCGCTGTGAAAAATCAACGGCTTACATGAAAGAGCAAGGCTTTGAAGAAGTCTACCACCTTGAAGGTGGCATTCTACAATACCTTGAAGACGTACCAGCGGAAGAAACTATGTGGCAAGGTGAATGTTTCGTCTTCGACGATCGCGTCACGGTTGACCACAGCCTAGAAGCAGGTAAATACGACCAATGTCACGCATGTCGTATGCCGATTTTGGAAGAAGACAAAGAAAAACCAGAATACGAAAAAGGCGTAAGTTGTCATCACTGCTTTAGCTCAACAACCGAAGCGCAACGCGCTCGTTACGCTGAACGCGAACGCCAAATGCAATTAGCAAAAGAGCGTGGCGAAACGCATGTGGGTTCAGACGCTGCAAAAATTTTAGAACAACGTAAAGCTGAGAAAAAAGTACGCATCGCAGCACAACAAGAAGCCGCTAAAAGTTAAGAAACGTTAATCTACGGCTGTCGCTCTCAACTAGAGACAAACACAAGCCAATAAAGATATGACAAGGCGCCTAGCACTAGCTAAGCGCCTTTTTTATGCCCTGATTATTCCTGTTTTTTATCGGCAGCACCGAACTTATATGGCTTAAAGGATCCTATGGCTAAGCCAAATTAGCCAAATCTCCGTAATGCCTCTAAAAGCAAATAGCAGCCTTTTGGCCGTTATGATTCGCAACACTTATTAGCAATATAACCCACTAACCAATTGATAAAGTATAGCTTTACCAGTAGGTTAATCTTTGTACATAAAGAATAATTAAATTAGATAACAATAAGGTAACACCATGAAGGTATTGGGCTGGCTACTGCTTGTCATTCTTGCGACTAGCATCATTTTAATTGCGGTTTACTGGCAAGCCGATAAATCGCTTGAAGAACTCAAACCCAAATGGGCACCAGCACCTTCGCAATTTGTGAATGTGCAAGGGATGCAAGTACACCTGCGCGATGAAGGACCACGCGACGATCCCAACCCTATCGTGCTTATTCATGGCACATCATCATCACTTCACACATGGGACGGTTGGACAGACGAATTAAAATCAACACGCCGCGTAGTTCGCTTCGATATTCCTGCCTTTGGCTTAACAGGACCATCGCCCGACAATAACTACACCATCGAAAGCTACGCCAGTTTTATTGTTGCGATGCTCGATCACCTAAATATCGAACAAGGGGTGTTAGCTGGTAATTCACTTGGCGGTTACGTGGCTTGGGCAACCGCTGTTATCTACCCAGAGCGAGTAAGCCAATTAGCACTAGTTGACACCAGTGGCTACCCGTTTACCCCGAAGTCCACACCAATTGGCTTTATCGTTGCCAACACGCCAGTATTAAACAAGCTGATGGAAAAAGTACTACCGCGTAGCATGGTTGAAAGCAGTATTATCAACCTATATGGCGACCCTAGCATTATCACTCATGAGCTTGTTGACCGCTATTTTGATCTGACTGTTCGAGCCGGTAATCGCCAAGCGCTAGCCCAACGTTTTCGCCAAACCAAACCCGGCCCTTACGCCGATAAAATCAGCTCCATCCCCCAGCCAACACTGATTATCTGGGGCGGTCAAGACCGGTTAATACCACCTGAGCTTGGTGATCATTTCCACCGCGAAATACCTGACAGCGAACTGGTGATATTTGACGAGCTAGGACACCTGCCCCACGAAGAAGCACCATTAGAAACGGTTAATGTCTTTATCGACTTCATTAATCGCTAACGATACGGCTGTGGCTTCGCTACCAATCATGTGCAGTCAAGCCACAAAACAGATAACCATCACTGCAAGTAGCCAATTCAAGACACCAATTTAAGGCGCTAGTCACTCAAATGTGAGGGGCTGCGTCCAGTCCAGCGCTTAAAAGCACGAGAAAACGTACTTAAGTCGGCAAACCCCAATCGATAAGCGACATCCGTTACCGATAAACCCTCTACCGATAACCAGTGCAGCGCACGTTCAAGCTTATAGTTTTCGCTAACATAACGGTATGTTGTGCCAGCCCCCGCCAAACGTCGATTCAAGGTACGCACACTGACAGAAAAAGACGACGCCAGTGCCTTAATATCGATATTTGCTAAACTGGAATGCTCGTCAAGCCAGCGATAAATCTGTAACACAATATCCTCTTCCATTGCTGTCGCGGCGCGCTTGATAACCACAGGGCGAATCGCGTAATAAACCTCAGAATTCGTGGTTAACAATGGGCGATGTAATACACGGCGCGGAATAATAAGTTTACGCACCGGCGATCCGACACTAATCTTGCAGTTAATCATGGCACCGAATTCTTCTGGCGAATAGGCCTGATAAGGCCAATTGACCAGCTCTGCGGCCAAGCCAAGCTGATCAGAACCCAAGGTTTGATAAAGGATTTGCATAAACACGACCATAAACAGTGTCATCCCGACATATGACACGGCCGACTCACTATTCATCGGGTCACGGCTAACAAACCATATTTCCGCGTCCCCTCTCCAGTTATAGCTCAAATTTAAATGCACTGAGCCCCCCACCGAAATCGCATAACGCGTGCTGACTTGCAACAAGGTATTTACGTCGGGGGCTGTCCACAGCATGAGTGAATAACTGTCAAAGGTTAAGGGGTTAACGTGCTTAGCTGCAATGATTGAGAAATCTTCTTTGCCGCTATCTTTCATCATCTGCTCGTGTACTTTTCTGAGCTTACGCACGTCAACGCCAATATGCTCAATTTCATGTTTTGACAGATAATTATCAATATCAAGACCACACTCATGCGCCGCTTTGAGGATTAAATTCAGCCAGCCTTTGTTTAAATAGTAAACATTCTTACACTGTTGAACGGGTTGTTTGGCAATACTAGCTGGCGTTTGGGTTTGGGTTTGGGTTTGGCGCATTGGGTACTCTAGATTGTGCGATGTAAACCGGCTCTACACGCTATTGTACCAAAGCAAAGGCAGCCTATCTGTAGGGTTTTACAATAAGCCTTTATCACCAACCTATGTCTGATATGGCAATATGATTGGCGTAAACTGCAAAGCAATTTTTGCAGAAAACGGCATACTGCGCGGTAAGTGTCCTAGTCATTTAAAGCTCGTTCTACTAGCACCTTCCTTTAAATGACCACCTAATAGCGAGATTCATCATGAGCAATTGGCAATCAATTTACGACGATAAGCTGGTTTCTTTGCAAGACGCTGCGCAGCAAATCAACTCTCACGACAAAATATGGGCGGGCATTATACTCTCTGTGCCTGTGCTTTTCTTAAAAACACTAGAGCAACGCTACACCGAACTGGAAAACTGCCAACTGTACACCGGCATATTGACTACCCCTTACGACTTTTTAAAGCCCGAATATCGCCCGCACATTGAGCACCACAGTGTATTTATGGGTGCGCTAGAGCGCAAAGCACAAAAAACGGGAAACATTACCCACACTAACTTCCACCTGTCGAACACGGGCAGGCTGTTTGACCGCATCGCATTCAATGTTATTGCGGTGGAAGTAACACCGCCGAATGCTGAGGGTTACATGAGCTTAGGTGCTTGTGGTGGCCTGGGCTATAAAGAAGCAATTAAGCATGCTGACAAAGTAATCGCTGTGGTTAACAATCAGCAGCCATTTATCGGCGATCAAGACAACCTGATTCATGTGGATGAAGCCACTTGGATCACCGAAGGACATCACCCCATTGCTGGCCCCAAAGCGGAAGCTCCGGGAGCGTTAGAAACGGCGATAGCAAAGCACGTTGTACCCTTTGTGCAAGATAACAGCACCATTCAAATTGGTATTGGCAGTATTTCAAATGCTGTGGGTATGGCGCTAAAAGACAAAAAAGGGCTGGGTATTCACACCGAAATGTTTACCGAGTCAATGATGGAATTGTGCAAAGCTGGCGCGGTTACAAACCAACATAAAAACTACAAGCCAAATAAAATTGTCACGGCATTCACCGCAGGCTCGCAAGCGTTGATTGACTTTGTTAACAACAACCCAGATATCGAAATGAGTAACGTGACAACCGTGGTTAACCCAGTAGAAATCGCCAAAAATGACAACTTTGTCTCCATCAATACCTGTGTTCTAACTGATCTTACCGGTCAAGTAGCCTCAGAAGGGGTTGGTTTTACGCAAATTTCAGGCACGGGTGGCCAAGTGGACTTTATCCGCGGCGCGACACTGTCAAAAGGCGGCATCAGCATCTTGGTACTCGCCTCAACCCACCAAGGTAAAAACGGCGTTGAATCCACTATTCGCACTGCCCTACCACTTGGTACCGCAGTGACAACGCTTCGCAATGATGTAATGATTATCGCCACAGAGCACGGCGCAGCTGACCTGCGCGGTTTAAACGTACCAGAGCGTGTAGAAGCGTTAATCGCCATTGCGCATCCAGATTTTCGCAACGAATTACGGAAAGACGCCATCGACGTTGGCTTGCTAAGTTAACCGACCCTGCACAGAAAGTAACCCCACCAGTACTTAACGTGACAAGGCGCTATTATCTAGATTAGGTGATAGCGCTTTGATTTTTAGGCAATAAATACGGCAGCGAACTGTGACACGTTGGTCGTTAGCGTCATTACAGCTTTCTAAGCTGCGTGTGCGGCAGCTAACTATTGGTGATTTAGGCTGGTTTTCTTTTATGGTTTCTAAGCTGCGTGTGCGGCAGCGAACAACGCTGCATCAGGTGACTATAACCCTCTGCTTTTCTAAGCTGCCTGTGCGGCAGCGAACAGTTATCACGTTTTGGCTGGTGTTCGCCCTACTTTCTAAGCTGCCTGTGCGGCAGCGAACGCGTTATTGGTAGCCATGGCAAACCATTATGCTTTCTAAGCTGCCTGTGCGGCAGCGAACTTGATGTTCAGCTCACTCATATCTCAGCAGATTTTCTAAGCTGCCTGTGCGGCAGCGAACGTGCAATATATGGTTCACCCAAAGTACCACTATTTCTAAGCTGCCTGTGCGGCAGCGAACTGTGCGCGCTGTTCTTTCCTGACATTGCAGCATTTCTAAGCTGCCTGTGCGGCAGCGAACCAGTACCATCCCCTAGCGTATCATCGCCCAGTTTTCTAAGCTGCCTGTGCGGCAGCGAACCATTGCGGCAAATCCTGATGGGCTAACGTTAGTTTCTAAGCTGCCTGTGCGGCAGCGAACTTTTATCCATCTTGCCAGGCTTTCGCGTACTATTTCTAAGCTGCCTGTGCGGCAGCGAACATTGTTTTAGAAAGGTTTTATCTAATGAAAAATTTCTAAGCTGCCTGTGCGGCAGCGAACTTAATGGTTCATACGGTGGGCGTTACTATGATTTTCTAAGCTGCCTGTGCGGCAGCGAACCCATTGTCAATGTTAAAGAAGTAGCACCTGCTTTTCTAAGCTGCCTGTGCGGCAGCGAACTTTAATGAAGATATGGACGTTTTCTTCAATTTTTTCTAAGCTGCCTGTGCGGCAGCGAACAAATTATGTGCCAGTTACCTAACTGGGCTCAATTTCTAAGCTGCCTGTGCGGCAGCGAACTGGTGGCTATCACTTCTAACACTAACCCGACTTTTCTAAGCTGCCTGTGCGGCAGCGAACCTGCATTGAAAACCAATGTCTCTCTTTTAAATTTTCTAAGCTGCCTGTGCGGCAGCGAACTTAAAGGGGATGGCTTAGGCGCTGAACTTACGTTTCTAAGCTGCCTGTGCGGCAGCGAACCCGCATTAAAAACCAATGTTTCTCTTTTGAAATTTCTAAGCTGCCTGTGCGGCAGCGAACCCAGTCCCAGCCGACCTCTACGATACCTTCGCTTTCTAAGCTGCCTGTGCGGCAGCGAACGCAATTAACTGGTCTAAATACCAATCGGGAATTTTCTAAGCTGCCTGTGCGGCAGCGAACTAAGTTTAATATTATTGCCGGCTTAGGCTCGGTTTCTAAGCTGCCTGTGCGGCAGCGAACACTGATTACATTAAAGCCGAACAAGCCAGAAATTTCTAAGCTGCCTGTGCGGCAGCGAACCCATAGCTAGTCCGCCTGCTGTTTTGCGGGTCTTTCTAAGCTGCCTGTGCGGCAGCGAACTGGTGCACCACATCAAATTGAACTCTTCTCAATTTCTAAGCTGCCTGTGCGGCAGCGAACGACGAACTTACCGGATGCTTCAACAATCGACATTTCTAAGCTGCCTGTACGGCAGTGAACGGCTACTAAATGCTTTGACTCTCTTTCGATGATTTCTAAGCTGCCTGTACGGCAGTGAACAAGATGGAGTCAGCGTGTTGACTTACCTTTCAATTTCTAAGCTGCCTGTACGGCAGTGAACACATCGATGATGTAGGTGGCTTTATTTATCTGGTTTCTAAGCTGCCTGTACGGCAGTGAACAGTGCCAATTATATTGGTTTCTGCAGCTGCTTTTTCTAAGCTGCCTGTACGGCAGTGAACTGATTTCAGTAATGCCTTTTAGCTCAGTATCTTTTCTAAGCTGCCTGTACGGCAGTGAACGCCCAGAAGCGTTTAGTGTGGCAGGCCCCGAATTTCTAAGCTGCCTGTACGGCAGTGAACCCTCGTAACTCTGTACGTTGTTACGTATTAATTTTCTAAGCTGCCTGTACGGCAGTGAACCTATCTGCTTAATCAACGCTAAATCTCTTTGATTTCTAAGCTGCCTGTACGGCAGTGAACAATAGTTTAAAGCGAAAAAACATAGATGCAACAATAAGCTCAGCAGAACTAATGATTTTTACCCAAATTTTTGGCTAAATTTTAACATATTGAATTTGTTACTTATTTTTAAAGAGCAAAAATAAAGGGTAAAAACCGTTTATCTGTTGGTTAATAGTTATCTGCTATTTTTTTGACTAAATCAAGAATCTGTGATTTATCGCTATATCCTTGTAAAGTTATACGCGGATGACTAAAAAAACTTAGCAGTAGCATATGCCTAAACACGTTGGCTTTTCCTTGTTCACAAAGAAACTCACACTTATATTAATGAGTTTTGCGGCTTTCGCCGCTATCGTTTATCACCTTTATTTTTTCATACAACCAAGCGTTACCATTACCAATAACTCTCAATATGTGATTGAAAAAGCAAGTGTTACGCTACCTAATAGTCACTTGAATTTTGGCACCATCGCCCCAAATAACACGAACACCATCTATTATGCACTCGATCAAAATGATGGTAGCTATTTATATCAGTTTACGCTGAAAGCGCCATTGGCAAGGGAAATTACTGGCGAGTGTGGCTATGTAACGCATGGTCAGTATCATAAACGAGTATCGATTACCTTAACGGCCAATTTAACCTGGGACTGTCAGGTAAATTAATAAAAGCGCATTTAATAAAGCTGCTATTAATAAAACTGCCAAGAGCGAGTCGATAAATAATTTTACTATCAAGGACTATGATGAGCAGGTTACAATTTGCCACCCGCTGGGGACTGTTGGGTATTCTTTTGGGTACCATCGCGTTTTTATTTAACTACCATATGGTGCCAACATCTTTACCCGGTTATGAAATTATCGCTGCACCTGCGATGTGGGCGTTAAGCTTTTTTAGTGAAGAAACACCGTTTTGGCCTAAAATGGTGATTTTTATGTCGGGGCAATATATCGCTTATACCAGCTTATTTTGGCTGATAGCTGCTGCTCGTGATAAGCATCAAGCGCCCTAATTACAACTTGATTTAATTCAAATTTACCAAGAATTTTTTAATGAAACTAATTAATCTTTTGTCGAACCGTATGTCGAATGGTATGTCAAATCGTTTGCTAGCGTTGACCAGCGTTGTAACTTGTAGTTTGCTACTCAGTAGTTGCGCGAAAATCAGCACCATTAATACCAATTTAGACCGCGAAAATTTCGCCCATTATTTCTCCCCCGCAGAAGTAAAAATATTTGATTCTGAGCAAGCCTTTACTGGCAAATATAAAATGCTAGGTATGGTGGAAGGTGAGCACTGCCAAGCCAAAGCACATTTAGCTGCCCCAGATAAAATTGAAGCGCGTACTGAGGCGCGTCGTAGCGCATTTCAACTAGGTGCCAATGCCATTGTTTTTTCCGGTTGTGCTGAAGTGGGTAATCAAGGTGACAATAGGCAGTGTCATGCCAGTGTTATTTGTTATGGCAAAGCCTATCAAGTAGAAAATCTAAACTAGTCAGGCAGCGGCAATGAATACAAGTTCAAGCAGGTTCAGCATTAGCCCGATAGGCACCGTTAGCTCACCCTACAAAGAAAAATTTGCCATTCCGCGTCAGCCTGGGCTCGTTACCGCGGCAAAAGGCTATATTGAGCTGGTTAGCGACATCGATAGCAAAAGCATGGTGGAAGGACTAGAAGGTTACAGCCATATTTGGGTGCTCTTTATGTTTCATCAAAACCTTGCCCATGGTTGGAAAGCCAAAGTTAAGCCGCCACGTCTTGGTGGTAATAAAAAAGTGGGCGTGTTGGCGACGCGTTCGACATTTCGCCCTAATGGCATTGGCATGTCGGTGCTGCCAGTTGAGAAAGTTGAGTCAATCACGCTAAAAAACAATCAAACACAAACTCGCATTTACGTATCGGGATTAGACTTACTTGATGGCACACCTGTTATCGATATAAAACCTTACATTCCATACTCAGACAGCCTTGAAAGCGCTCAAGCAGGATTTGCTGAGCAAGCCCCCGAAGCCAAGCTTAGTGTTAATTTTTCGACAGAGGCACAAGCGATGTTGCAGGCACAGCAGCAAAGTGAATCGCAAGATTTAGCGGTATTAATTGAGCAAGTACTGGCACAAGACCCTCGCCCTGCTTATCGTCAAAACAAGCCTGACGACAATACTTACGGTATGCGCTTATACAACTACAATATTACGTGGCAGTGCAGCTCGCTTACTCAAGTGCAAGTACTCAATATCAACCCTGTTACTTCTGTTTAGCCTGATTTATGTCAACCAACGCCTTTTTTGAACTACTGTTTTTAGCCTCTTTGTGGGGGGCATCGTTTCTGTTTATGCGTATTGGCTCGCCAGAGTTTGGGCCATTTTTATTAGTTGCACTACGCACCCTAACAGCGAGTTTATTTTTACTACCAATTTTGATTTCAAAGCGCCAACACCATCAACTCACTGGCCGTTGGGCGCAAATTTTTATCATGGGCGCGTTCAATACCGCCATTCCATTTGCGCTTTTTGGCTATGCCTTGTTGTCGTTGTCAGCAGGCGTTGGTTCAGTGCTAAATGCAACCGCGCCAATATTTGCCGCCATCGTTGGATTTTTCTGGCTAAAAGACAAAATATCATTCGCTGGCATACTTGGCTTGCTGTTGGGCTTTTTCGGTGTGTATGTATTGATGTCAGGCAAAATAGCAAACGACGGCGAGGCACTTATTTTGCCAACATTGGCTGCGCTTGGCGCGACCTTGTGTTATTCAATTGCCACCAACTACACCAAACAATATTTGCATGATTTAAAGCCACTGGCGCTGGCTGCCGGAAGCCAGATCAGTGCAACCATAATGCTACTGCCATTTGCGTTGATGTTTTTGCCTGATGAAATACCAAGCAATCAAGCTTTTTACTCAGTTGCAGCGCTTGGCATATTTTGCACGGGTATCGCCTATATTATGTTCTTCCGCTTGATAGCGACAATTGGCCCGACAAAAGCGATTTCAGTAACCTACCTAATTCCCGTGTTTGGCTTGTTTTGGGGCTATTTATTCTTAAGTGAACCAATTACATTGACTACGCTTTTAGGCAGTGGCTTTATTTTAGTTGGCGTTGGGCTAACCACAGGGTTGCTCGCACGCCGCAGATAACCTAATCAACTAAAGTCATTTATTCGATGGCAATAGTTACTGAGACTTCTTAAACGGCAACTCTGTTTTTGCCTGTTCAGTGTAGCGCTCAAGTTGTTCATGCTCACGCGCGATAAAGTCACTAATCGCTCGATGAAATACGGGTTGATACACTTGATAACTGCCATAGATGTAAACAGGTTCAAAGCCTCGCTTTAGTTTGTGCTGGCCTTGCGCACCAGCGTTAAAGCGAGACAAACCAAGTTTGAGACAAAGTTCAATGCCTTGATAATAGCAAAGCTCAAAGTGCAAATTGTTGAATGCTTGCTCTGCCCCCCAATAACGGCCATATAGTTGCTCGTTATCATAAAAAAACAAGGCAGCAGCTACCGCTTTTTCATCACGATAGGCAAAAACAATCGCACTGTTTTTGCTAATACCACTCGTTGGTTGGGCTAAGGCATCAAAAAAAGCGGGAGTTAAGTACCCCTGATGGCCAGAGCGCTTCATATAGGTTGCTTGATAAAAACGATAGAACTCACGCCAATGATCTTTAGTTAACTGCTCACCGACAAAGCTACGTATTTGTATGCCTTGGTCAACAACCGCTTGGCGTTCTTTGCTTATCGACTTTCTTTTGCGCGCCGTTAGTTGTGCCAAAAATTCTGAAAAATCACCGTAGTTTCGGTTAAACCAATGATATTGCACATCACAGCGTTTTAACCAATCATTGTCTGCTAAGGCCTCTGCATGCTGCTGAGTTAAAAACAAGCACTGAGCGGTTTGCGCATCAATTTGCTTAGCGAGTGAATTGATTGCCTGCGTAGCCTGCGACAATATATCGTCTTGATACTCTGCAAACTCCTCAACAATTCCAAAGCGCGCGCCCGTTACTGGCGTAAATGGGATTGCAGAGACAATTTTCGGGTAATATTCGATTCCGTGTTGATAAAACGCATCAGCCCAGCTCCAGTCGAATAAATATTCACCGTAAGAATGCGATTTAATGTAAAGGATAACAATAGCAACGACTTGCTGGCTATCATCACTCAATACAAGGTGGCATGGTTGCCAGCCAGTTTGCTTGCTTACACAACCCGTGTTTTCTAAGGTCGAAATGAAATTGTACTGCGTAAATGGCTGCGAAGATGGAAAACAGCGCTGCCAATCGAACTCGTCTATAGCTGCGCAACTGGTGAAAAATTGCGGATATAACTTCATTAACTTGGTTTTATAATGGAAACGTGAAGCTAAATCTAGCTGGGCGAACCCGAATTATTGTCTGGTTTTGCCCAGCTAACTCAGTAACTCAATAGCTGGCATAGTTTACTTATTTGGCTAACATTGCCGATATAGCTTCTATAAGACAATCGCCTAATTCAATCTAATGGCGATATTTACTGCTTATATACTTTGCCGCCTTTCATCACAAAGTCAACATCCATTAACTCTTCAATGTTTTTTAATGGGCTGGCATCTGTAGCAATAATATCAGCATATTTACCTGCCTCTAGTGTGCCTAGTTTATTGCTCATCCCGGCTAAATCCGCGGCATTAACCGTGGCAGCTTTTAGTACGTCTTGCGTTGTCATGCCAGCTTGGTACATCAGCACTGCCTCTTTAGCGTTAGTACCATGTTTAGAGACGCCACTGTCGGTACCATAAGCGATTTTCACGCCCGATTGGTAAGCACGAGTAAAGTTTTTCAGCATGTCAGCTCCAACGCGAATGGCCTTGGCTTTGATTGGCGCTGACATAAAGTCAGATGTTTTTGCCATATTCACCACCGTATCACCCGCCAACAGCGTCGGCACTAAATAGGCGCCGGTTTGCTTAAACAACTTTATGCTTTCTTCATTGGCATAACTGCCATGTTCCACGCTGTCAACGCCAGCACGAAGCGCGGCATTAATGCCGTCTGCGGCATGCGCATGGCTGGTAACTTTGCGCCCAAGCACGTGTGCCGCATCAACTATTGCTTTCATTTCATCATCAGCCATTTGCTGGCCTGTACCTGTGGTTGTATCAGATAAAACGCCGCCTGTAGACGCAATTTTGATAACATCGGCACCATATTTAATAGCATGACGTACTGCCTTTCGGCATTCGTATGGGCCATCACATAAGGTTTCTGGCGATTTAAGTTTTAGGATATCAGGCGCCATGCCATCAACATCTAAATGACCGCCCGTTACTGACACGCCAGCACCGGCAATAATGCGCGGGCCATCAACCCAGCCTTTGTTAATCGCATCTCGCAGCGCATTAATTTGTTCAGGTTGGTTTAATAAATCACGCACTGTCGTAAAACCCGCCATGAGTGTTTTATTGGCAAAGTAAACACTTTTCATGGCAATGTCGGCGTCTGACATTTGCACGGTTTCTTTGTGGTTGTTAGGACCAAGCTCACCGTGCAAATGTACGTGCATATCCATCAAACCTGGCATAACAAACGAGCTAGACAAATCGATTAGTTGAGCGCTTTCACCGTATTGGCTAGGCGCAATAAAGCCTTTTTTCACCGCTGAAATCACACCATCTTTTACCACTAGCGTTTGCTTAGACAGCGGTTTTTCACCCGGTACCGCGAGTAATTGACCAGCATGGATCACCTTAGTATCAGCAAACGCAGGCATTGAAATAGTGGCACCAAGTGCAATCGCTAACAATGAACGTGAAGCCACTTTCGGTTTCGGTTTAGGTTTAGATTTGGTTTTATTTACAGCAGCATCATCGATAGACGCGACTAACTGAAAGATTGAATAGTTGAACATTGAAGTTTCCTTGAAGAAGATGTGTTGGTTTACACCAACTGATTTATTGTTTTTGTTATTTGCTCTGATTTTCTGCTTGAAGCTTTCGTAACTATTGCCTTGATAATAAGGCCTAATTATTTGTATTACATAAGATAGCAGCTTCACGCTTAAGGGTAATGTTAGTTCATCCTAATTATCCTGCCACTGGTCAATTAGCCACTGCAAGGAGCTTAAAATTTATTGCATATCATTTGCTTTGGTGATGATTTTCGCTGGTAATAAAAGTAAATTAAGCAACACAAGTTAGTACTAATTAAAGCCGCTGCCCAACATATTCAGTAATTCTGGTTGCCAGCTAATAGCTATTTGCTGCTCAGTTTCCGTTGTTACATCGGCAATATTAAGTGCAATAAGCTGCTGTTCTCTCGCCCAATAACTAGGCACATAACCAAGATATAAGCCACTTTTAACAAGCTGAGCTAAGACACTTAGATCATCAGCAATCACCGGCTTGTTTCGTGGAATCAATTGTTCGTTCCAGCCATCACAGCCGATACCTCTCAGTTCACCGCAATACGGGGAGCGTTGTGGCACAACAAAATCATATTCACTTAATTCGTTAACTGACGGATTCGTTTTTGCCAATGGGTGCCCTACTGCACAGGCGACAACCATATCAAGCGATCCTAATGATAAGCGGGAAATATTGTTCGGTAATTGGCCATTGATTTCCTCAGTCACTTGCTCCGTAACTAAGGCTATGTCAGCTGCGCCTTTTAAAACTTTATTAACCGCAAGCTGCTCAAAGCAGGTATCAAATGTGATCGACTCACAAGTCAGGTTAGGTGAATTAGCATCACGCTTCTCCTCACTGTTGATCTGCTGGTTTTGCTGCTTCTTTTGCTGCTTCTTTTGCTGATGATTACTTCTCGCGATAACACTTGCCCAGCGCGCGAGAATAATTGCTGGACCTGCAACTCGAACATGGCGACTAGACTCATTGTCAAACAAGCCTTGTATTTGCTTAGCGTTTGTAACTAACTCTACTGCCTTGGGTAACAACTGCGCTCCCTGCGAATTCAGTTGGATGTACTTGCCAACGCGGTCAAACAACTGAGTATTTAAAGAGCTTTCAAGGCGCTTTAATGCCTTAGAAATAACGCTTGGTGATGTTTGAAAATGCGCAGCTGTTTGTTGCATATTTTGATTGTTAGCAAGCACTATAAATTTTTCTAAATCCGCTGTATCCATTAGTTTTATTTCTATTATTTAAGATTTGGTAGCAACTACCTGAACAAATCATTCACCATTGGTGCACAAAATTCATTTCCAAATAGGAAATAAAGTAACCACATTGTAAACGATGGTTCATCAAAAGTTCACTATAATCAGCACATCATTACTCAACGAGAAATATTAATTTTGATTACCAAGCATCCCTTATTACATCGTACTAGGTTATTTATCACTAGCGCCCTTTTAACACTGTTTATTTGTCAACACTCTGCACTTGCAAGCGAGAAAGGTGCAGAACATAAGCAACATCACGACGTTGGTGTGCATGGCATGGCATTAGTAATGGTGGGAGGCAAGCTGATTGCATCGCATTTACCACTGCATAACTCGATGCACGAGCACCAGATAATTTTTACCACAAATATCAGTGAACGCCCTGCCACTTCAAAGCAAAGCCAAAGCCAAAGCCAACACCAAAATAAGCAACACCAACTGCCCCAAATAGTAAATTCGATTGAAGCAGCATTGACTAAAGGCCAATTAATCACCTTACTGCCTGAAGTATTTTCGCTTAGTAAACTAAGAAATAGTGAGCTAACCGACTTTACCGCAACTATTTATCAAGGGCATTTTGAGCGAGGCGGAAAGCCTATCGCTAAACAGGTGAGCTTTGCGATTGACCAAATGCTTTATCAGCGAAAATTGTCAAACAAAGGTGTTAGTAATGGTGAGTATAATTTAATTAACATGGGCGAAGGTGATGTCTTGGCTGTGCATCAAATTGGTGATAAGCCCAGCTTTGATCATTTGGTGTGGTTAACCTCTACGAGTGAGAAGTTAGTGGCATTGCCAACTTCCATCACGACTGATGGAGAAAAGCTATCAGCCCAAAATAAGGCTTCGTTAAATTTACAATCAGAACTAGGAAAAAGCCTAGAGCAACACCAAAGCCAGCTTGTGTTTAAGCAATCACTATATTTTGAAACTCAAGATTTTCAGTGATAGCTAGATACTTTCTTGGGGATGTAAGTTGACCACTTCCACGCGATTACGGCCTTTCTCTTTTGCTTTGTAAAGGCCATCGTCAGCCGTAGCTATTAACTTTTCAGCGCTGGCGATCACGCACTCTGCCGAAGCATTATGGTCGTTGTTGTCTATTGCAACAACACCAAAGCTTGACGATATAGACACCTGCTTGTCTTCAAATTCGAACAGGTGCTCACTCACCTCTTGGCGAATACGTTCAGCAATAAGCGCTCCGTAATCGGCATCGGCATTTGGTAACACAGCAATAAATTCTTCACCGCCAAATCGGGCAATCCAATCAACATCCTCTCTAATACACTTGCGTGCAATGCTGACAAAATCAGCCAGCACTTTATCACCTAGTTGATGACCATATTCGTCGTTCACTGACTTAAAATGATCTAAGTCGGTAAAGATAACGGTGATTGGATAATTTAATCGCTGGCTACGATGAATTTCTTTACTTAAATTCGCGTCAAGGTAGCGACGGTTGTACGCGCCCGTTAGAGGGTCGGTAATCGATAAACTTTGTACTTCTTTGGTCAGCGCAATCATGCGGCGGGTAAGATAATAACTTAGAATAGCAAATGTGCCGAAGTGAATAAGAATAAATAGCGTATTAACAATTTTTACTGGCCAGTCAGTTTGCACAAATCCGGCAAACGGCCACACGTAGACCATGGCGAAAACAAGCGCTGTAGCATAGGCCAGCATATTCTTTAACAGTAATCTAAACGCGCCTATGTACAAGGCATTTGCAATTAATACGATGGTCGCTGTTGAAAGGAAATAGTAGTCAGGCAGAATGGATACAGTCATGCCAGTTAGAAACGCGTCAAAGTTCATATTCATATGCTCTTGACGTTTTCCATCTCGGCTTTTCGCCGCCAACCAATAAGTGATATGCGGGTACAAAATACCCAATACGAATAGCCAAAGATACTGAACTTGCAGAACATCCCAGCCCAGCTTTAAGCCACAAATCAGCAACATAAACTTAGCCGCAATAATGCGAGGCAAGTAGTTTATTTTTATGATGGGATGTTGCTTTGTTTTTTCTGTCACTTTACTACTCACGCGTTGGCTTCCATGCATTAGCGCTGCTAATTTTTACTAGTTACAATCGATAGTAACTGAACAAGATTGGTGCAACAAGCAAACAGAGTATTTTTGCTTTAAAAACCATTAATTGACTGTTTTTTTGCGGGGTTTGTTAATAATAAGTTAACGATTTTGTGTTCTTATTTTGCCTAACACCCGTAATAAAACATAAGCAATATTTACCCTTGGCACGTATGTTGGGCAACTTATGAATTTTTCTAATGAAGATACCTCAAGAATAATTGAAATGGCTTGGGAAGACAGAACCCCTTTTGAAGCGATCAAACAAAATTATGGCTTAAACGAACCTAGCCTCATTAAATTTATGAGGGGGCAATTGAAGCCGTCTAGTTTTAAGCTTTGGCGAGCGCGTGTATCGGGCCGAGCAACAAAACACAGTAAGCTCAGGCCCAGCAATGTGTTGCGAGCATACTGCCCAACGCAGTACAAGCGTGGTTAGTGTTTAATTTAAACGGGCTGCTACTAACCAGCCCGCTAATAAGCTGTCATAAGTGTATTAGGATATACAGCCGAACATGACAGATAATCTTTAGTGATTTTTACTCATAGTTCGGCTGCATAAATGTTTTCTTAAACCTTAAATTGGCCAATAAGCCCAGCCAATTGTTCATTGGTCGTTGCCAATTCACGACTACTCGCCATCGTTTGTTCACCGCCATGAGAAAGATCATGGACAACGGTTTGGATGTTGTTCATGTTTTGGCTAACCTCTTCCGTTACAGCACTTTGTTGCTCAGCAGCAGTCGCAATTTGGTTGTTTAAGTCATTAATTTGAACAATTGCATCAGTCATGGTCGATAAGCTCGTTGATACTTGCGCAGTATTGCTAGAGGCTAATGCACAGCTCTCTTGCGTTGCCTTCATAGCTGCAACAGCATTAACAGCATCTCCTTGGACTTTGGCAAGGATCTGGCTAATTTCCTCGGTGCTTGTTTGGGTGCGTGAAGCCAGTGCTCGAACTTCGTCAGCAACCACTGCAAAACCTCGGCCTTGCTCACCTGCTCGCGCAGCTTCAATCGCGGCATTTAACGCTAATAAGTTTGTCTGATCAGCGATTTCACCAATTACAGTCAGTACATTGACAATTTCTTGAGTGTTGTCGTTCATGGTATTGATATTCGCCGCTGCCTGTTCAATTTCATGCTGCAACTTTTCAACACTTTCGGTAGTCGAGATAACTAGCTGCTGTGCTTCATTCGCTTCTTGTTCAGCTTGGTTAGTACTATGAGCTGACTGATTAGCGCTGTCTGCAACACTATTGGCAGTAGCACTCATTTCAGTAATAGCGGTAACCACTTGCTCTGTTTCGTTTGCATGGTTATTTAAGGCGATATGATTCTGCTCTGACTGAGCCGATAGACTATTAATATTGTCAGTAATATGGTGTGAAGATGCACTTAGCTCTCGTAACATTTTTTGCAAATACGCAATAAAAGCGTTGACGGCATTGGCTATGTCATTGATTTCGTCTTTGCCATTCATTGTTAGTCGAGAGCGCAAATCAGCTTCGCCACTTGATAGGCTCGCAATTCGCTCTTGCAGTAATGACAATCGATACGTTACACGATTAATAAAGTAGATAAACAAGCCGATCGCGACACCAATTGCAATTAATAGCAGAACAATATTTTGCACAGTTTGGCTGTTAAAAATTTATTGCGTCGCGTATGTTAATTGCTCTTGAGCTTCAATAATATCGCTCTCATAGGCACCCGTTACAATGGTCCAACCCCAGTCTGGAAAGACATTACGCGCATAATTAATTTTACTTTCAACTTTATCCGTTGCCGGGTTATTAAACGTTGTGTCGATAAACGCGTCGTTTTGCGTGCTAACACGTTTGGCAATTTTTTCAGTGTTACCAATCACTTTGCCAACAATAGACGCTTTCGGGTGGGCAAGTATCACACCATGGCTATCTTGCACCCAAAAATATCCGTTTTTGCCGTATTTTGCATGTGTGATCATCGCAAGTGCATTCGCTTGCTTTTCCGCTTGCAAGCTGGAAATGTACTCACCGGTAGCAATAACAATGTTCAAAGGTGCAAATAACATTGCCGCTGTGAGCTTATCTTCTACTTGGTTAGTCGTTGGATTAACAAACGCATATTTAGTAAAACCGATGTCACTTTCTAGCGCGACGTTAACGATATTTCGCGCGTAATAGACACCGTTTTTATCCTGTGAATCTTTCGCTGAAGTGCCAATTAATGCAGGTTTTAACGTATGAGTTACGTAGTTAAGAGAGTCTTTGTCATAGCTAAATACATAGCGATTATTGCCCCACGTATAGTGGTTTAAAAAGCTATAAATATGAGCCTTTGCCGCTGATTTAGATGATGTATTCTGATAGATTGATGACATTGTTTGAAAGATGACAGTCAGCTCCTCAGCTAGCTCTTTTTTAATCTGGTCTTGCTGAGCTTGCTGATAAAATAGTTCGGTCGAAAGCGTAACGGTATCAATTTGTGCTTGTAAGCTTTCTTGCAATGTTTTTTTTACCGAATTGCCAACGTTTTCAGATTCCGCCGTCAACACTATGTTCTTAGTAACTACTGTTTCGACAATAGAAATCCCTCCAATTAAGAATAAAGCGATGCTAGCTAGTAAAATTAGCTTAGTTTTGATTGTTAAATTCATGATGTTTCTTCAAATTCGTGATGCTTGTTGAGAAAAATGTGCACTACTAGCGCTAACTGATGCCTCAGTAAGTACTGTTGTTTGTTGATATGGTTTATTGCTTTCTTGGCTGGTGTTTTATTTAGCTAATGGCTGAGCTGTAGCACACTAAAAAAATATATAAAATCGAACTTTGTTCGGAGATGAGCATGCCAAACCCTTGGCAAAAGGCTTCTTCATAACACTACCTTGATGATGCTTTTTAGCGAGTTTCACACTTGTTAATACAAGGTGACACCACCGTAAAACGGGTGTGAAAATTACTTGAAGATTGTGAGATAAGTAAGGCGTAGTTACACTGAACTTTTATCAGGGTTTCCCCTTATTTTTTCACCTTTTGTAATCGAAATATTAACAAAGGTAAAACACAGTAAACACTTTTGTTACGGATACGTAATTTTTGCTGTTAAAACAAGCAGGTTAGAATATACCCATTAGTCGATAAGCATGCTTAAAATTGTTTGACTCGGCAGCAATACCGGATAAAGAATCATTACGCTAAAACACTTCGGCTGTAAATGACTAATGCTCTTTTCATGGCTATTTTTACCGTTCGCGGTGAGACCGTTTATCAAAAGGAAGAGAGCGTAATTAGGAGATTAAGCGTACTATTGAAGTGGCTTAAATTATAGAAATTTGCTTGTACACTTTGTGATAACCAACCTAGTGCTATGCAAGAAATTACAATTGTTTGAGTTTTTAAAAACAACGTTTAGATAAGGCAATTAAAATCAGGTGCCTAATACCAAGTATGTTTTTAACATTGTGGATTGAATGGAAACAATAGATATAAAGTTAAGCCTAGTACAGATTTGCCTAGGCTTAACTTAAACAGGCTTTAAGAGGCATTTACAGACCCTAAAAGCGAGCCTTAGTGCTGATGTCCGCCTACACCGTGAGCGTGGCCATGCTCAATTTCTTCTTCAGTAGCGTCGCGTACGTCTACCACTTCTAAATCGAATGTTAACGTTTTGCCAGCTAAAGGCGGATTTAAATCGCATGTCACCATAAAACGGCCAACCTTTAATACGGTAACTTGGCGTTGCCCTTGCTCAGTGTGAACAACCGCAACCATGCCAGGCTTCCATACTTTAGCGCCTTGCAAGTGCTTGGTAGGAATACGCTGTAGGGCGTCTTCTTGGCGTTCACCGTAGGCATCTTGCGGTTCAACAGTCACTGTAAAGCTATCGCCTGCACTTTTGTCAGCCAATGCGTTCTCAACACCGACAATCATATTATTGTGGCCGTGTAAGTAAGCCATAGGGTCGCCGCCAGTAGAGCTTTCTACCGTTTCGCCAGTTTCGTCTTTCATGGTGTAGTGAAATTGCACTACTTTATCTTTGGTAATTTGCATAATGTTTGTTGCTAGTTTTGAAAATTGCGCGGGGAGTTTAGCAGATAATAGTGAGCGACAGCAGTGCTATCTTTACTTCTCCACAGCCAACTATGCTAAAAGCAAAAGTACAACAACACTAACAACAATCAACAACATGCCTAATATCTCTGCGGGTGTGGTTTTTTCTTTAAAAAGTCGATAAGTCAGCACCAGCGTGATAAAAAATTCCACCTGCCCTAGTGCTTTCACATAGGCCGCGGTTTGATAACTAACGGCAGTAAACCAACCAATTGAACCAAGTAAGCTCGTAATGCCAACAAACAAGGCAAGACGCCAATTAATTATCATTTTTCTGAACTGACTGGCGTCACGCATTAACAAATACAAACCTGCTAATAATGACTGAGCACTAATTAAGAATACCAGCGTTACAGCAGCATTGACCATAGGGTGACTGCCAAGCGCTAAGTTCGATTCGCGGATTAGTAACGTGGTAATCGCCAGCCCAAGGCCCGAGGCCAAACCATAGCCTGCGCCCGGATTGGTTAATACATCTTTAAGATTAAATTTTACTTTCGACAGTAAAATAACCCCAACAACACCAAGTATTACCGATAACCAACCATAGCCTGACAAAGGTGCGGCAAATAACAAAGCGCCGATCACAGCCACTTGAATCGCTTCGGTTTTAGCAAGGCTAGTAGCAACAGCAAAATTTCGATATTGAAATGCGACAACAAGGCAAGCTGTGCCAATTAGCTGAGCAAAACTGGCAATAATGGCATACTGTAAAAACGTTGTATTAAGCGCTGGCAAGGCTACTTGATAATGATTGAGCGCCCACCACAAATATAGCCATGCAAATGGTAAAGCGAATATATAGCGAACGCCGGCAGTAGCAAGTGATGATAACTGCGCAGACAGTTGCTTTTGACCAGCGGTTCGTATCGCCTGCATAAAAGCGGCTAATAAAGTGAAGGCTATCCAAGTTTCCATTAAAAATTCCATTGATGTGCCAAATTCGATCGAGCACTGTTGGCGATGTTCTTCGCCAAGCTTGTGGTTAACATGTTATGCGGTATTAACCACCGTCACCAATAACCTAACGTTATCACGGTTATTGACGGCGAAAGGTTCAACTTTGGTAATAGCGTTGCCCTGTTATTAGTTAGGCGAATAAACAAACTGAGGCTCGAGTTTACTAACTCCTAAACCGCTCATTTTATCCACTTTGATTTGGGTTGCGATACGTTCTTTTAACGTATCAATATGACTGATAACCCCAATCATTTTGCCGGCCGCGTTTAGATTATCGAGCGCGTCTAAAGCTACCTCCAACGTATCATTGTCAAGTGTGCCGAAGCCTTCATCTAAAAACAGCGAATCGATTTGTGTTTTCGCGCTCACTAAATCAGACAACGCCAGCGCCAATGCAAGTGACACCAAGAAACTCTCGCCACCGGAAAGAGTTTTCGTATCTCTGGTTAAGTCTGCTTGCCATGTGTCAACCACCTCGAGTGCAAGCGACTCATTTGTTTGTCGCGTTAGCTGGTATCGGCCATGTAGTCGCATTAATTGCTTATTCGCCAAATGAACCAAGTACTCTAGGGTTAAGCTTTGTGCAAAGCGCCTAAATTTAGCGCCGTCTGCCGAGCCAATCAGGCCATTTAGGTGACTAATATCGTTAAGTGCAATCTGCTGCTTGGCAATATCTGCCATTAAACTTTGCTGCTCGTCACGGCGCTTTTTATCTTGCTGTAGTTCAAAATCAAGCTGGGCTAATTTCGTTTGCAGTGCCTTGAGTTCAGTTTCATCTTTCACTAGCTTTTCTGTCATCTCTGACAATGAAATATTGCTGTCAGCTTCAACAGGCAGGCTAGCCAATTGCGATTGATATTCCTGCGCAAGTGCGTTTTGTTGTTGCTCTCTAACATTTAGTTCATCTGCCAATGCCGTTAAGCGAGTAAACTCCTCTGCTGGCATATTGGCATTGATAAAAGCCGTTTCATCACTAAATTCGCTCGCTACGAGTACTTCCTGCCACTTCGCTGTGGCAAGACTAACTTGCTCGTTCAAGCTTTGCGCTTGCTTCCCTAATGAAGTGTGTTGCCCTTGTGCGTGTTGATGTGCATTGGCTGCCTCGTTGTAGGCTTTCTCAATTAGCTGTTGTTCACACGTTATCGCTGACTCTTCCGTCGCAATATGCTGTTGCTCTTGTTCAAGGGTTGACTCGCCAAGCAAGTGTTGCAGTTGTTGCGCTAGTGCTTGCAATTGGCTATCAATCCCCTTGCCTTCCTCGATTAGTACAGTGACCTGTTGCTGCTCAGCAAGCTGTTGTTGCTGGTAACTAATTAAGGATTTTTCTACCGTTTGAATATTGAGTTGAACTTGCTCAGCAGCGGTGAGTTGCGTTTGATAATCCTGTATTTGCTGCTCTAGTTGCAGTAACCACTGGCTAAACTCGCTTGCTCGCGGCATTGGCAATTCAAGCTGTGAAACTTGCTCTGAGATACCTTGCCATAATTGGCCAACCTCTGCGCCAACCGCCGATAACTGCTCACTAAGCTTTTGCTGCTCAGCCACTCGATGACTGGCTTGCTGACGGTTAACCGCCTCACTTTGATTTAACTGAGCAATGCGTTGATCAATATCGACCAACTGCTTTTGCAAGTTATTCTCTTGCTCTGTCAGCGAGACTAACGCCGACTGGCAATTCATGGTTTGCGACAGTTGTTGCTGAACACTTTCTAGCTCACCATCAATTTGAGCAACCGAACATACACTAACCGACTCATTAACTGAGTTACTAGCACAGCCGTTAGGCGAACTATTTACGGCATTATGCGCTTGAGTAACCACACTCGGAATATTGGCATCAAGCTGATGAGTAACATGCTGCCATTGCTCGGTGAGTTGATGACATTCTTGCTGTAAAACCGTTATTTGGCTTTGCTCTTGGCTTAACGTGCGTTGCTGGTGATTAAGTTGTTCTTTAAGTTCAATACCTTGCTGTTTTAGTTGTTCAACTAGGTTTTTCTGACCTGCTAGCTGTTGTTCTTCCGCCGAGCTGGTTAACGCTTGGTACTCTGCAATTGCCGGGTGCTCAGTTGCACCACACAATGGGCAAGCTTGCCCTGGTTGAAGCTCAGCACGGTGATCTGATAGCTGCTTAATTGTTTGCTGTTGAGCAACTACTTTTTCTAACAAATCTAAGGTGTGCTTAGCCGTCTTGAACTCTTCACGTTTAGCAGTTAACGAAGATTCTTGCTGGTTAATGGTTTGATTTAGCTCAGCATTTGTTTGCTTTTTATCGTGCAGGCTCTGACTGGAATTGGCAAATTGTTGCGCGATTAATTTAAGTTGATTAAGCCCTTGTTGGTGCTGCTGCAATTGCTGAATAAATGCCTGTAAACTCGCTTCCGTCAGGGGTAAAGCAGGCTGCTCAGCTAACACAGGTAACCTAATACCAGCTAAAGTTTCTGCTCTTTGCTGGCTTAGCCCTTGTAGCGATACTTGAAATGCCGCTTTCTCTTTAGCCAAGTTTTCCAGTGTTTGGCTTAATTGCAGGTTTGCTTTTTCTGCCTCAGCTTGTTGAGTACTGAGCTCTTGCATGGTTTGCTCGGTATTCTTTTTTTGTACTTCCAACGTTTGCAAACGATTAAAGTCGCTTTGCCAACGGCCAAGATAACTCGGTAGTTGCTTAACATACAGATGCTCCGTTAAGTAAGCCTGAATGTTTTTGTGCTCAGCCGTTAATGCGTCAAATTCGGCTTTTTTATCTGCTATTAAAACTTCAACTTTAGCTAAGCTGGATTTTTTCTCTTGAATAGCACTTTGCTTGTCACTTTGTTGCGCAACCATAAGCTGCTGGTTTTGCAACGTTGGCAAAATTTGCTCATTTAACCTTGCGACACGCTGTTTTAATTTGTTTTGCCGTTCAGTTAACTTGTCTTGAGCGCTTGCACGCAATACAGTTTGCTCAGCGAGCTGCTGCTCAGTTTGAGCAAGGTTCGATTCACTCGCCGTGAGTTGCTGTTGGCTATGTAGTGATTGCTCAACCAATTGCTGTTTTGCATGATATTTGTCTTGAATGGCAATCGCAGGCTTTGCAGCGGCTAAGGCTGTTAGCTCACCTGCGTGCTGCTTTTTTTGCGCTGCAAGCTCGGCTTGGCTGGCATCTAATTGTTTTTGCTTGTCTTGCAATATCGTGCGTTGTTGGCGAACTTGGATATCTTTTTGTAGCTTGGCAACGAACTGTGCTTGTTCTTGCTCAACTTTGGTTAACGAGTGCGATTCAGCTTGTAAGTTGGCCGCTTGTTCATCACTCAGTAACTCAACGCCATCGAGTTTAGCTTTAAGCAGTGCTAATGCTTGTTCACTTGCTTTTGCTTCTTGGAAAACCGTTTTAGAAATATCACCGTAAATATCCGTGCCGGTCAGCTCTTCAAGTAGTTCAGCACGATCGTTAGCAGATGCATTTAAAAAGGCTGCAAACTGCCCTTGCGATAACATCATTGATTTGGTGAAACGACCAAAGTCTAAACCAGTTAACTGGGCAATTTTCTGCCTTACTGCTTGCAGCTTTTCAGCAAGTATTTCGCCCGATAGTGTGGCTAGTTCAGCCTTAGCAGGTTGTAGTTTGCCGTCTGCGGCATTTTTAGCGCGACGCTGGCTCCAAAATGCACGATAGCCCTGCCCTTTCACCTCAAATTCAACTTCTGCTAAACAAGAAGCGGTGTGGCGAGTCATCAATTGGTTATTTTTATCAGAAATAGTTAACCTTGGTGTTTGATGATAAAGCGCTAAACAAATCGCATCTAAAATAGTGGTTTTACCTGCACCTGTTGGCCCAGTGATCGCAAATAGCCCATTGCCAGCAAAGGGCTCTTTGCTAAAGTCGATAAACCAATGCCCTTTTAACGAGTTCAAGTTCTCAAATCGCAGTGACAAAATACGCATTAGGCTTTGCCTCCCGTATTCAATTCACCATGCTTAGCATTAGTTTCATCTAGCACTTGTTGATGCACTTGTTGATGCATTTGCTTGAAGAGTTCGGTTAGCCGTTCTTTTTGGCTCTCTTGCTCATCTGTTTGCCACTCTTCTTGTGCTAGGCGAGCGGTAAAAACATCACTCACAGAAAGTTCTTCTAACGTGACTGTGCGCTGCTCTGCGAGTATTTGCTGACGCTCTTGTTTGCTGCGACGAATGAGCAACACTTCTATCGGTAGCTCTTTCACTAATTCTTGCACACGCCCAGACAAATCAGCCAAGTAGCCCTGTGCGCTAATTTCAATATCTAACCACAGAGGTAACTCATTCGTGATTTGCTGACTATACTCTTGCGCTAGCTGTTCAATGCTTGTCGCCAGCTCGTCAACACTAGTTTTGAGCATTGCCATTGGTCGAAAGCGAGGAATTGCCAGTGCTTCGACTTCAACAGTGGATTGGCCATTAAAGGTAACTAAATTAACCGTTTTGTCATGCGACGCTTCATCAAAACTGAGCGGTATAGGTGAACCTGAATAACGAATAGTGTCATTTTCGGCAACCTTTTGCGGGCGATGGATATGACCAAGTGCAATATAGTCGGCTTTGGGAAATGCATTTGCCGGGAAAGCTTCTAAGGTGCCTATGTATATCTCACGAACAGAGTCAGACGTTGTGCTACCCACTGTAGTGAGGTGGCCAGTCATGATCACTGGCAGTTGGTAGGCACTCGCCGATTCATAAAGTGTTTGATAATGCTCGGTAATTGCTACTTGCAGCTGCAATTGCTTGTCGGTTGCACTTTGTCCCGCTTGACTTGTCACTAAATCACGTGGACGTAAAAAAGGAATTGCACACACTACCCCCAGCGCCTCGCCACTGGCATTTTTAATCGTGACTAACTGCTCGTCACTATCGGTTGATGCCGTTGTGATCACTTTCGTATTCAGTGCTGCTAGCAATTGTTTCGACTCATTTAACATGGCAACAGAATCATGGTTGCCTGCTAGCGCAATCAACTGACAGCCTAATCTATTCAACTTATTAATAAAGTTAAAATACAGCTCGCGAGCATAGCTTGGCGGTGTGCTGGTATCAAAAATATCACCCGCTAAAATGATGGCGTCAACGCTGTGCTCAGTAACCTGTTCAAGCAACCAATTGAGAAATTGCAGGTGTTCATTGGCGCGGCTTTTGCCATAAAAGTGTTGACCTAAATGCCAGTCAGAAGTGTGAAGGATTTTCATCAAAAGCGGAGATTATTTTTATTTTCGAAAGCCCACAATTTTACCCGAAAAGTGAATTTTAGATAGCGCTATTTTCACACTCTAACTAAAACCTTTGATGAAATATTTTATAACTGCTTTCTGTTGATAAGTGCGCTAAAACAAGTGTTACAGCTAAAAAATTACATCGCAGTTGGCTTATTAAAGAACTCATCAGGGAAAATAAAACGATGGAATATAAAACAATCCAATCTAACGCACAAAAATCCGTGGCGCTGGTAGCTCACGACAACATGAAAGCCAGTTTAATTGAGTGGACTAATACTCACATTGAACAGTTAAGAAATCACCAGCTATACGCAACAGGTACGACGGGCGCACTCATCGCTAAACAAACTGGCCTAAGTGTAAGCCAACTCATCAGCGGCCCGCTTGGCGGCGATCAGCAAATTGGCGCACTGATCACAGAGCAAAAGATTGACGTGTTAATTTTCTTTTGGGATCCGCTAGAAGCGCAGCCACATGACCCTGACGTTAAAGCCTTATTGCGACTTGCCGCTGTTTGGAATATTCCGGTGGCCTGTAATATTGCCAGTGCAGATTTACTCATTACCTCTAGCTTATTTGGCCAAGTGTTTGAACGAAAAGTCCCTGATTATCAACGTTATATCTCAAGCAGAACATAAGGCAAAACTCTAAACAAGTCGTTGTTCTGCATATAAAAACATCTGATTCTGGTGATATTGAAAGACATTAATACCAATCCTTCAGGCCTGTTTTCCATCCATGTCTGCCACTTGTCCCAAATTTCAATCAGTTTATCCCAACGCCGTTGTTGATAAGGATAGCTCTTTGCCATACTGATCACGTCAAAGAGAAATATGAGATTCAACTACTCTCTGGATACATATTTTCGATGACATTGAGGCATGTAGTTTTGTGTTTATGATCTGTCAATTTTAAACACGATGATGACTTTACAGGGGGTGAAGTTTTGCCCCCTTCTTTTTTATGCCTAGTTTGTAGGTATAGCTTTTTCAGTTCAGCGCTTTTTAACCAACCTTTAAAAACTAAACTTCTCGCTTTTGCATCTTTGAATCAACTGACTACTGTTCACCAATCAGCGCTTCTAGTTTACCTTTGTTTCTGCGCGAAAGCGTTAACTGCTCTCCCGATTTTAAAATCACGCTATAATCGCCATTTTCATTAGGTCTAAGCTCAATAACACTCGAGCGCCTCACAATAGTTGAACGATGAATCCGAACAAACACATTCGGGTCGAGTTGCTTCTCTAAACTAGTTAGTGTTTCTCGGTGCAGCACAGGCTTGTCATCAAACAAATGAACTTCGGCATAATTTCCAGCTCCTGCAATAAAGTTAATTTGATCAACATCGACGAGTCGAATACGGCCGGGATCTTTCACCACTAAACGTGTTTTATAGGCTCGGTCTTGCTCGTCAACCATATGCTGAATAAGTTGCCCAACTTTTTTGAAGTTCGTCGGCGACTTACTCGCCACTTGTTGGCGGGCACGATCGAGTGCTGCATAGAATTTGTCATCATCAAATGGCTTTAACAAGTAACCAATAGCATTTAGCTCAAATGCCGTAATCGCAAACTGATCATATGCGGTCGCAAAAATAATCACAGTGTCATTAGGCAACTGTTCGGCTAGCTCAATGCCCGTTTTTCCCGGCATTTGAATATCAAGAAACACTATATCTGGGTGATGCTCACTAAAGACATCCAGTACCTGATTTCCATCTTGCGCTTCGTAGACGTGTCCAACGTCGGTTTGATTCGCCAGTAACAATTTTATTGTTTCGCGTGCTAACGGTTCATCGTCAGCAACCAAAATATTAAGCATCCAATACTCCAATCGGCATACAAAGATAAGTTTCAAAATAACCATTTTCCATCGGCGTCAGGCTCAACTGAAAATCCAAATGGTAGAGCTTTTCCAAACGCTTTCGACAATTACTCAGGCCAATGCCAAAGCCTTTGTGTTCATCTTTTTCTGGAATTTTATTGATCAATTTGACGTGTAAATATTCATCCTGGCAATACACAGACAATTTTAGTTCATTTTGATCGCTTTCTAACTGAGAGCCATGCTGAACAGCGTTTTCAACTAAGGGTTGCAACAGCATAAAAGGCACATCGAGTGGCAAGCATTGATCATCAACATCAACCGATGTTTTCAGCTTATGGGCAAAACGCATTTGCTGAATAGTTAAGTAGCTCTGAATAAACTCGACTTCTTGCTCGAGCGAAATCAGTTGATGCCGCTGATTTTCTAATACTTTTCTCAGCATAAAGCTGAGTTCACTCAAGGCTTTGATGGCGTTATTTTTGTTATCTAGGCGGATCAAACTAGCAATCGTGTTCAAGGTATTAAATAAGAAGTGTGGATTAAGTTGAGATTTCAGTGACTGCAACTCCACTTGCAACAACTGCTCACTGAGCTCTTGATTACGGCGTGCTTGAATTCGTGAATGTTTGTAATAGGTATATGAATAGCCAGAGCACAACACCGCTAAATAAACGAGAAAGTCCATATGCAAAGGACTTAGTAGAAGTTGCGAAAATGCCTCGGCAAGCACTGTTGGGTTAATGTATCCATTATTAATTAGCGAAACTTCAACAATGGTTAGGCCCCAATATAGAGTGAAAAACAGCAGCATCACTGCACAGGTTTTGCCAACAAAGGTCACCAAACGTTCTACATCAAACGAAATCATTTGCGTGCTGGCGATAATTAACGGCGCTAATAGCGCCCAATTTCCCCACCACGGTAAATACTCTAACCACACTTCGAACCACTCTACTGGCCTGTTAAAGTGTAGGCTCATACGGTAGCTATTGGTTGCAGCCATTGAATTTAATAACAGCCAAAACAAGGCATTAGCTAACCAAAAGTATTTAGATGGTAAGTTGTCGATAAAGGTTTTAAACATAATCTATAACGCGGATGATTCTTCCCTGTAATTAACGCTCGCCTGATTTTTGTATCTCATGCGCCTATTAGTTAGCTAAACAGTTAATTACATGCTTTATTCAAATAGTTCTCACACTAAGGCTTAATTGACGCTGTTACTTTTTGCAACTTTACCATCTGCGCACCTGTAAATTTTCCAACACCCATCTTAAAACTACATTAAAAATCATGTGGTTACTACCATAAAGAAAGTAAAAAATTCTCGCCTATTTAAATCCAGCTACCGTTTAAATCAGCTATGAGGCCAATAATCACTTTATTTGCGCCACTGATGGATTGGCTAATGTCTGTGCTTTGCGACAGGAGTAACGTGGCTCTGTTCATTCGTACTACTAGCTTCGTAAGTAGTGCTGCTAAACGTGCGTCTCGACAACGATTATAAAAAATCAGGGAGAATATTATGTTTACAAAAACAAGCGTAGCGAAGTCAGTTCGCTTTGCGCTGATGTTTGGTGCAACCTCAAGCGCTCTCCTCCTTCCGCAAACCACTTTTGCCCAACAAGCTGAACAAAATGCTGAAGAAGAGATCGAACGAATTGCCGTGACCGGTAGCCGAATTAGGCGGCCAGGGGCGGTATCTGCCAGTCCTATCGTATCTGTTGGTGCTCAAGAAATTGAGATGATACAAACCCCACAAATAGAAGAAGTTCTGCGTAACTTGCCAGCAACTATTCCAGGCGACGGCGGCAGTGTAAATAACGGTACAGCGGGTGCTGCAACGGTCGACTTAAGGGCTCTTGGTACCGAGCGTACTTTGGTGTTGATGAATGGCCGCCGAATGATACCGTTTAACTTTAACGGTATTGTTGATACCGCATCAGTGCCTGTTTCACTGATTGAAAGTGTTGACGTAGTGACTGGTGGTGCGTCAGCGGTTTACGGTTCTGATGCTATTGCAGGTGCCGTTAACTTCGTGATGAAGAATAATTTTGAAGGTGTAGAGCTACTTATTAACCATTCAGAAACAGGTGATAGTGATGGCGATACCGACAGTATTGCACTAACCCTTGGTTCTTCGCTGAGTGATGGTCGCGGTAACGTTGCACTTTCTATGAACTGGACTGATCGTAAACCAGTATTTTTAGGCGACCGACCTCTGGGCGTATTAGGGATCGCGACAGCATCTGGCGGTGGTTATCAGTCCTTTTTAGATGGCGAAGGCCCAGTTCCACCACTTGATAATTGTGGCGGCCCGAATGTAACTACCTTTGAAAGTGGCGGCGGTTCTACAACCTCAATTCCTACACGTTTTGCCATCGTTGGTGGTGGTGCAGATGCTGCTGGCCAATTTAGAGAAGATAGAACGCTAGGTGATGATTGTAGCCGCTTTAACTTCAACCCGTTTAACTTCTATCAAACCCCGCAAGAGCGCTACGGTGCAACAGCTATTGCCCATTATGATATAGCGGAAGAGCACACTGTTTACACCACAGCGACCTTTACCAATACGCAAGTAAGACAGCAAGTTGCACCATCAGGTACATTTGGTTCAACCTTTAATTTACCAATTGCTAACCCATTTATTGGCGATCAAGCGCGCCAATGGATCATTGATGCAGGTAACCAAGCGCTTGTCAACGGCTTACTGAATGATGGCGTACAAAACTGGCAAGATGTAAATGGCAACGGGGTTGTTGACCAAGAAGATTATTTGTTAGTTCAACTTCGCCGTCGTACTTTAGAGCTAGGCCCTCGTACCACTAACTTTGAAACTCAGCTATTCCAATTAGTTGCAGGTATCGAAGGGGTATTGTATGAAGATTGGGAATACAATGTATCTTTCCAATACGGTGAGTCTAACCGAACCAATATTAGTGCGGGCTACACAAATGTTAGTAACATACAAAACGCGTTAGATAGCACAGACGGCGTCACTTGTAACAATGGTGACTCAACGTGTGTTCCTATCGACTTGTTCGGTGGTTTTGGCACTATTACGCCAGCAATGGCAGCCTACTCGTCAGCAACGGCACTGATTAAGCAAGAATATTCACAAGAAGTGTTCAATGCGAGTGTTAATGGCCCTGTTGATGCGATTGAATTACCTTGGGCAGGCGCACCACTATCACTTAGCTTTGGTTATGAGCATCGCCGTGAAACTGGTGAAACTATTCCGGATGAGTGTTTAAAAGAAGCACCTACTAGCTGTTTAGGTGGTGCTGGTGGTAACACCCTACCAATTGCCGGTGGTTTTAAAGTTGAAGAATTCTTCGTTGAAGGTGTGTTACCTATTGTTGAAGGTGAAAGTTTTGCTGAATCGCTTGAAATGGAATTTGCATTCCGTACAGCAGACTACGACTCAGTAGGTAGCAACGAAACGTGGAAACTTGGTTTTAGCTGGCGTCCGGTTGATAGCTTGCTAGTTCGTGTGATGCAGCAAGAGGCGACACGTGCACCAAACGTTGGTGAAATTGCATCGCCGTCAGTAACTGGTTTAGACAATGCCTTAATCGATCCTTGTTCGGTTGCTAATGCCGCGAACATTGACAGTACATTGCGTCAGCTTTGTATCTCAACAGGCATGACAGACGCGCAAGTAGGTCGCGTTCAAGATGTTATCTCTGGCCAAGTTAATGCCTTCCAAGGTACTAACCCAAGCCAACTACCAGATGCTGAAGAAGCTGAAACCTTCACTGCAGGTTTTGTTTATACCAATGAAGAGCTTTGGGATCTAGAAGTTTCTGTTGACTACTACGACATTGAGGTCGATAACAGTATTGGTGAATTTACTGCACAGCAAACCTTAGATGCGTGTTATCAATTTGGCATCGCCAGCGAGTGTGCAAAAATCGTTCGTATTGGTGGTGACTTGACCATTGCAGGCTCTGGCATTCAGACCTTTACCACCAACTTAAGCTATCGATTAGCCGAAGGTGTGGAAGTAGGTATTAACTTCGCTATCGGTCTTGAAGATTGGGGTGAATTGCGTTTTAACACTGATATTAACCATTATATCGCGAATGAACGCCAGTCTTCGGAAGTACTACCTGTGATTGATTGTTTAGGTGCATACGGTAACAACTGTTCGCCAACGCCTGAAACAACTTGGAACCAACGTATTACTTGGGATATGGAAGACTTCACTGTTTCAATGTTGTGGCGTCACTTAAGTGGTATCGATATGGAGCCAGCACAGGCGGCAGGTTCATTTGAAGCATTTAGATCAATTGATGCTTATGACTACATTGACCTATTTGCTAGCTACCACATCAGCGAGCACATCAAGTTAACCTTAGGTGTTGATAACGTAACGGATGAAGATCCACCCGTTGTTGGCGGCGAAGCAGGTTCTACAACCTTCAACTCAGGTAACACTTTCCCAAGCACATACAGTGCACTGGGCCGTATTTACAAAGCGGGGGTAAAGTTTACTTTCTAAGACACTTGCTAAACCATTAGCAAAAAGAAAACTTGGAAGTAATGCCTGATGGCAAATGTCGGTGAGTTAGTATTCAACACTAATTCACTGGCATTTTTATTGTCACTAACTCTACTGTCACTAACTAACTTATTAAGCTGGCCTTACTTTGCGTTTTAGGCTTATTGAAAAACTTCAGTATTACGAATACGCGTATTGTTAATCACACTTTCTACGAAGTTACAAAACCGTAACCTAGCGGTTACATTTTATTACATCGCCATATCTTAATTCGATTAGAATTCGCTTCGCTTTGAGCGCATAGCATATTCTGATCTAGTTCATTCACAAAGATTATAAAACGTAACAAGTCACCAGTTTATCGCGCAGATGCATACCCGTTTTTACGCAGCCATCGACTCAAGCTCAAGCATCATTTTGCATTTTCAATAAACAACAAGATAAGCAGTAAGGTAGTACATGAAAAAGACGCTTGTTACGCTCGCTCTAGCAGCAGCACTTCCACTTTCCGCTCACGCAGAATTAAACTTCAACGGTTTTGCCAATGTTGTCGCAGGTAAAGCATCAAGTGGCGACGAACAATGGGGCTACGATGACGATGTTGATTTTAAACAAGATTCATTATTTGGATTGCAAGCAACAGCTGACTTGGGCGAAGGTCTTAGTGCTACCGTGCAATTAATTTCTCGCGGTGAAGACGATTGGGAAACTGATTTTGAATGGGCTTACTTAGCATATGATATCAGTGAAGAGACCCGCGTAATTCTTGGCCGTCAGCGTGCCAACTTATACATCTACTCTGGTTACCTTGATGTGTCTTACGCCTACCCTTGGATTACACCACCAGAAGGCGTATACAGCTTGCAGTTTACTTCTTTTGACGGTGCGAGTATCAGCCACTCATTTAGCCTTGGTGAATTCGATACCAACGTACAAGCAATCTACGGTTCAGAAAGCCGTGATGTACTCGTGTTAGACAGTGACATTTACTCAACTTTCGATAACATTCACGGCTTTAATGCGACGTTTAACCGCGATTGGTTAACGCTTCGTGCCGCTTACATTTCAACTGATATTTCGATGCCTACCCCGATTGGTAACGCAATTCTTGAAGCGTGGAACCAAGTACCTGGCTTTGAGTATGTTGGCACTGAACTAATGCTTGAAGATGACCAAGCACAATTCGTTGAAGCTGGCTTACAAATTGACTACAACAACTGGCTTGTTATCAGTGAATACACTCACACTGACTTTGATGAATCAGCATCTGATACTGAAGAGTCTTTATACGTGACTGTAGGTTACCGTTTTGACGATGTGCTTGTGCACGCAACTTATGGACGTGATAAGAATGACGCCAACCCAACGGTTAATGAGTTACCTTACGGTATTAACGCGCAACTTGACGAATTGTCAGCAACAACTGCGCGTGTATTCAATGCCCGTACTGAAGATTCAAAAAGCTACAGCTTAGGTGCACGTTGGGACTTCCACGAATCAGCAGCATTTAAAGTTGAATATAGCCGTTTAGAAAGTGACTTAACCAACGAAGACACAAACTTAGTGCGCACTGCACTAGTAACTGTATTCTAATATCGACTTAATCTGCCAAAGTAATTTGCCAAAATAATCGGCTGTATTGTTAATGGTGACCCCTATTAGGTTTCATTTTATCAATACAGCCGCATTCATCACTACATAAACTCTCTATATTAAAACTAGTTGCACCATTGGGCTTTAACCTCTTTTACTAGCCCCTTTCGCCAATTTCACCATCTTACAACAATTAATAAGAGCCTTTTGTTTGTCAAAGTTCTCATCTGCGAGAAACCTTTTCGTCAAAATAGCTAAACACAAAGTAGCAATATTGTTACAACATCTCATTAAAAAACACCTAACCATCAAACGGTTTTCCGTGAAATGCACCTTTTTTAATCTAATGTTAACACCTTTTAGCTTTTGCCAATCAGCACTGACCAAGATTTATTCATAATGTGCATTATTCACCCAAGTCATTCTATTTTATAAAATTTATCGTGCAATGAAATGTTATCCGTATAATATCGTTCTTGATAGATGATGTAGATCAAGCACAAATGGCAAGCGCTTACGTTAAACTGCATTTGCCATTTCATTCCATGGATAGTTCGCCTAACTACACTTTGTTACGTAATTACTCTAATTATTTGATTATTATTTAACCTTAGCCAATTTTTGTCAGAATTAAACACAATAACAAGGCAGTACAAAAAAAATATGATTTCAATTAAATCAATTTCTATAAGAACAAAAGTCTTACTTATACCACTAGTGGGTATGATTGGATTTTGCCTGTATTTAGCAATCAGCATATTGTCGATGAACAATACTGTAGATCAGTTGGAGCAAGCCTATAAAGTTGATTATCAACTGTTACAAGGTGCAGATCGCAACCTAGTAAAATTAGATAAAATCACAGAAAACCTAGGTAACGCGGTTACTTTAGGTGAAGAAGAATTACTTGATACTGCTGCTAGTCTTGCTGACGAATTCAGAGCAGGGATCAATGAGAGTAAAAGAGTTGCTCCTCAATCAGCACAAGAACTGACCAATATTCTTGACGACTTTAATGCCTATTTCACGACTGGTCACAAGCTATCAAGTCAGCTAGTGGATGGCAGCGCAGATTTTGAAAAAATTGGCGAAATATCAAAGCAAATGACCGCACAGCTTGATACCGTTCATGCCAAATTAGAAAAATTTCAAGGCGAACGCTATGACAGCTTTAGCAATGCTTTTGATAGTGCAGCAAAGAGCGCCAGCACGACAAGTACATTAGGTTTGATCGTTGGTGCAATTACCATTTTCGTACTCTTCCTAGTGGCTGTCCCCATTGCTAATGCGATTTACCGCAACTTAAACAGCATCATTGAATCAATGCAGGATATCGCCAAAGAGAACGGTGACCTAACCGTGCGTTTATCAACCAGCAGTAAAGATGAAATTGGTGATTTAGTATTTTGGTTTAATAGCTTTATCGAGAAACTGCAAACCGTAATTAAAGATGTAGTTGATACAGCAACCCCCGTTGCGCAAACATCAAGCCAAATTCAAGGTTTGTCAGATCAGTCATTGCAAACATTTTCTCGCCAAACAGAAAGTGTTGTTCAGTCTCGCCAATCAGTAGAAGAGATGAGCCAAAGCATTGCTAGTATTAGTCACAATGCTGCCGACGCTGCCGAAGCGGCGCGATTAGCAAGTGACGAGGCAGAAAATGGTCGCAAAGTGGTTGAGTTAACGGTTAAGCAAATTCAAACGCTAGCTGTTGATATTGAAAGTTCAGCGGTAACCATCAATCAGCTGCAGCAAGATACTGAACGTGTAAACGTAGTGCTTGATGTGATTAAAGGAATTGCCGAGCAAACTAACCTACTAGCGCTTAATGCCGCAATTGAAGCTGCTCGTGCAGGTGAACAAGGTCGAGGTTTCGCGGTAGTTGCTGATGAAGTTCGCAGCCTGGCATCACGTACGCAAGAATCTACAGAAGAAATCAACCAAATGCTGGCACAGTTGCAATCTGCGGCAGGTGAAGCGGTTGTTAAAATGGAAAGCTCTTGTGCAAGTGTAAATACTAGTGTTGATTCTGCTCACCAGGCAGGCGAAAGCTTAATTGCGATCAATGATAAAGTTAACATTATTAACGATATGAACGGTGCAATCGCGACGGCAACTGAGCAGCAACATCAAGTATCTAGCCTGATGATTAGCCATGTTGAAGATATTCAAAGTTGTGCTGACGAAGCAACGCAAGTATCAAACGATGTTGCTCAAGTAAGTGATAAACTTGCTGATTTAGCTGGCGAACTGGAAGGTGTCACTAAACAATTTAACGTGTAGTTCACTTTTTTAACGATAATTTTAATTCGGATTTTTGTGGCGAACAGCATATCGAGTTGTTGATAACACATAACCTATGTCTATGAGATATAAAATTATTGTTATCTATTTGCTTGCAATATAAATCATATTAATTGAGAATCGCCCCCTGCACTTTTGGTGCATGGGGCGATTTTTTTGAAAGTTTTTCTTTAAATCACAGTTCTGTTAAGCTGCTGAAGTTAACTCTTCAATAATCATGCGTTTAACGCCAAGTTAAACGGCACTTTCGAAAACTAGAATTACAACGCTATTCAACACAAAGGTACTCATGAAAAAAGCACTTTTAAGCAGTGTGCTATGCACCCTTTTATCTGCCAATGCTGCGCAAGCAGAAGTTAGTTTTAATGGTTTTGCCAACATTGTCGCCGGTCAAGCATCAAGCGGCGATACGCTATGGGGCTATGACGATGACGTTGATTTTAAACAAGGTTCATTATTCGCTTTACAAGCAAGCTCAGACCTAGGTGAAGGTCTTTCTGCGACCGCCCAAATTATTGCTCGTGGTGAGGATGATTGGGAAGCAGATTTTGAGTGGGCATACTTAGCCTACAGCTTAAACGACAATACCCGTATTCTTGCTGGTCGTCAGCGTACACCAATTTATATGCTGTCTGACTATTTAGACGTGTCATACGCATACCCTTGGATTTCTCCACCTAACGGCGTTTATGATTTCGAAATCACGCGTTTTGACGGTATTAGTGCAATTCACTCGTTTACATTAGGCGAGTTTGATTCAAGTATTCACGCTATTTACGGCTCTAATTCAGAAGATCTAGTAGTTAGTGGTGTTGAAGTTACTGATACACAAATTGAAAATATTTACGGTGCGGCATTAACCTTTAACAACGATTGGTTGACCCTACGCGGTGGTTACTTTACCGCTAACTTATCGTTTTCACTGCCGATCTTAGACCCTCTGCGTAACTCATGGACTAACGCAGGCTTTGAGCAAGTCGTTGCTGATCTAACCTTAGATGACGATAGAGGTGAATTCTTAGAATTTGGCGTTCAAATTGACTACAACAATTGGTTATTTATCGCAGAATACGTTGATAACACGTACGAAGGCACACCACTAGGTGATGAAGAGTCAATGTTTGCAACGATTGGTTACCGCTTTAATGATGTATTAGTACACCTAACTTACGGAAAAGATGAAGAAACACCAGCAACCGTTACCAATGGTGTACCTTCAGGTGTTGTCCCTGAGCTTGATCAATTAGTCGGTGTTACTAATCAAGTGCTTGCTGCACAACGCGAAGATTCTTCATACTATACGCTAGGCGCTCGTTGGGATTTTCATGATTCTGCCGCATTTAAGGTTGAATTCACGCGTTTTGACGACGATTTACTAAACCAAGATACCAGCTTAGTGCGCACTGCACTTGTCACAGTATTTTAAGGTAGGACGTTAATCGATGATGAAGTTTATCAAACCACTTTCTATCGCGGCGTTACTCTCGATAAGCACGACTAGTTTTGCTGATGTTGCCGTAATTGTTAACCCAGCGAATGCAAATACGATGTCAGATAGCGATATCTCACGCGCATTTTTGGGCAAGCTAAAAAACTTTGCGGACGGGCAAACTATTAAAGCCGTTAACGGCAAAGCAAATAGTGACTCACGCGTAGAATTTGAGAAAAAAGTGCTAAAGAAGTCGCCTGCACAAGTAAAAGCATACTGGTCTAAGCGTTTATTCACAGGTAAAGGCAAACCACTTCAAGAATTAGACGCGGACGCACAAGTGCTATCACTGGTTGCTTCAACTCCTAATGCCATTGGTTATGTTGATGCAAGTGCGGTTGACGGTTCAGTAAAAGTACTTAAAACATTTTAACGACTAACTGAATTAACGTTAGAGTTTCTTAAATTCAAAGGCATAAACTAACACTAGTTTATGCCTTTTTTGTAGCATCCTCTGTAATCAATTAAATTCAATTGAGTTGCAATAGCATTTGCAAGCTAAAGTTGCACAAACTCCAAACCAATAAGCAATTTCAAAAATTTAGCCATCAAGTTCACGTCAACTTCAATATTCCTCTAACAAGAGAAGAATAAATAATAACCGCCTTAGCTATTTTGACACCACCCTATAACAAAGTGACACATAGGTTTTACAAGTCCACCTCACAAAATTAACAATACCGTAACAAGTCATTGATTTTCATTGTTTTAAATCAAAACATGAACGTTTTAGCCCTATTTTTAGAAAGCGCTTTCAGTATAATTCACCTCCTTAAAATTCCAGAGAAGACAAATAACCTGTGTTCTCTAACTCACTTAGTTTTGCCACAAGTGATCACTTTAATTGATTTACTGCGGCATAGAAGTAAATAGGTAAATTATGAAAAGATCTTTGCTCGCGCTAGCGTTAACCGCTGCCCTGCCATTATCCTCTGCTCAAGCAGAGTTAAGCTTTAACGGATTTGCAAATATTGTCGCAGGTAAAGCCTCTAGCGGTGATAGCCAATGGGGTCACGACGATGATGTTAACTTTAAGCAAGACTCTTTATTTGCGCTGCAAGCATCGACAGATTTAGGTAAAGGTATAGGCGCGACAGTACAAATTATCTCTCGTGGTGAAAACGACTGGGATACGGAGTTCGAATGGGCATATCTAAGCTACGACCTAACAGAAAACACGCGTATCTTAGCGGGTCGTCAACGTGCACCACTTTACATGTATTCAGGCTTCTTAGATGTTTCTTACGCTTATCCTTGGATCACGCCACCACAGGGTGTTTACGATCTTGAACTTTCTCGCTTTGACGGTCTAAGCGTTAACCACAACTTTACCCTGGGCGAATTTGACAGCAGCGTTCAAGCATTCTTTGGTTCAGAGACAAACGATGTTGAAGTCATCGACCACATGGTTGAATCTGAATTTGAAGACATCTATGGAGTCAGCCTAACGTTGCAACGTGACTGGTTAACTTTGCGCAGCGCCTATGTACAAACTGACTTCTCACTGCCAGATGAAGGTGCCACTGAGCTAGGTAACGCATGGCGTGCAATCCAAGGGTTCGAATTTATTGGCGATGAAGTCACCTTAGTGGAAGACGAAACGAAATTTGCCGAATTTGGTATCCAAATCGATTACAACAATTGGTTGTTTATTGGTGAATACACACACGTTGAATACGACAGCATGCCGTTAAAAAATGAAAAGTCATTGTACGTGACTGGCGGCTACCGTTTCGACAACCTGCTGGTACATCTAACTTACGGTCAAGACGAAAACGAAGTTAACAATGCTATCAATCAATTGCCTTTTGGTATTGCACCAGAGCTTGATGGTTTGTCTGCAGTGACTGAGCGAGTATTTAGATTCCGCGAACAAGACAGTTCTTATTACACATTAGGCGCGCGTTGGGACTTCCACAGTTCAGCTGCACTAAAAGTTGAGTACAGCCGCTTGGAAAACGACTTATCTAATCAAGACAGCAATTTAATTCGAACTGCGTTAGTAACTGTATTTTAAGGAAGTATTATGAAGTTATTAAAAACCTTATCGTTATCACTATTGTTAAGTATGAGTACAGCGGCCTCAGCTGAAGTCGCCGTTATTGTCAATTCTGCTAATGGTAATAGCTTGTCGGATAGCGATATTTCTCGTGCCTTCCTTGGCAAATTAAAAACCTTTGCTGATGGCCAAACCATTAACGCAGTAAATAGTAAAGCGGGCAATCAAGCACGTGGCGAGTTTGAAAAGCTAGTACTGAAAAAGTCTTCTGCACAAGTTAAAGCTTACTGGTCCAAACGCCTATTCACGGGTAAAGGCAAGCCACTGAAAGAGCTTGCTTCAGATGCCGACATTATCAGCTTTGTTGCTTCAACCCCCAATGCTATTGGTTATGTTGATGCCAGCAGTGTTGATGGTTCAGTCAAAGTGCTAAAACGCTTCTAGCGAAATCTATTACAGATTTTCCATGCACTAGCGAATTCCGCTAAATCTACTAAATCAGCGAAGTACACGGTGACTTCGCTGGATTTTTTCGGCCAAAATTAACCATAAAAGTACTATTGAAGTGCTCAAAATAATCATTAGCCGATTGTTATGGTTAGGAAAAAGCGCCGTAAAACAATTAGTTTTGAGTAACGGTATAGCTTAGTGACATCTGAAAATACAAAAATATTGAAAACAAAATTATCAACAACAAGCGACACAAAGCGCGAACAAATTTTTGTCAGCTAAGCGCTGGCAATAAGCAGTAATTTTATTAGCTAATTTTATCGCTCAATTTAAAAAATCAGCCATTTCAATGGCGACTGAGCAGATAAATATAATTCAAAGGAATATCATGAAAAAGTCTCTTGTTACGCTTGCTTTAGCAGCGGCTCTTCCTCTGTCATCAGCGCATGCTGAATTAACCTTTAACGGCTTTGCCAATATTGTTGCAGGTAAAGCATCAAATGGTGATACACAATGGGGTTATGACGATGATGTCGACTTTAAAGAAGACTCATTATTTGCCCTTCAAACATCTGCCGATTTAGGCGATGGCCTTAGTGTAACAGCCCAAATCATTGCTCGTGGTGAAGACGACTGGGAAACTGATTTTGAGTGGGCATACTTAAGCTACAGCTTAAATGACCAAACAACGGTAATGGTGGGTCGTCAGCGTGCACCACTGTTTATGTACTCTGAATACCTTGACGTATCTTATGCGATGCCTTGGATTACCGTACCAGAAGGTCTTTATGCAACTGAGTTTTCAAGCTACGACGGTGTTAGTGTCAGCCACAACTTCTCATTAGGAGAGTTTGAATCAAGCATCCAAGTAATAGGCGGTGCTGAAACAACGGAAATGAATATTGCCGGTGATGACATCGATGTTGATTTCAACAATATGTACGGTGCTAACCTTACCTTAACTCGCGATTGGTTAACCTTACATACAGCATTTTTATCCGCTAAAGTAACTGTGCCTAACTCACGTGCCGATGGTTTAGGTAACGCATGGCTAGCGACGCCTGGATTTGAATTTGTTGCTGACCAAATTACCGTTGAAGACGATACCATGGACTTCGCAGAAGTGGGCATTCAAATTGACTATAACAACTGGTTAGTTATTGCTGAATACTCACGTCAAAACTACGAAACCATGACTGTCGATAATGAAGAAGCTATGTATGCCACCATTGGCTACCGTTTTGATGATATTTTAGTTCACGCAACATACGGTATGGTTGAAAACGACGTTAATCCCGTTATCAATCAGCTACCACAAGCGACAACGGAATCACTTGCGGCACAAGTTGATCTTACTCGTCAGTTCTTAAACTTCCGTATGCAAGACAACACCTACTATACAATTGGTGCGCGCTGGGACTTCCACGAATCTGCTGCGTTTAAAGTAGAGTTTAGCGCCCAAGATAATGAGCTAACCAATGAAGATACTAGCTTAGTGCGTACTGCATTAGTGACGGTATTCTAATATCGCCAAAAGGCAGTACTTTGCAGAAACGCTATAGCTATAGCTAACGCATAAAACAAAAAGCCAGACTACTTTCTTAGTCTGGCTTTTTTATTTAAAGCTTTTACTCGCTACTCTTTAATCACTATTTTTTATGCGCAAAAGGTTTAGGAGAATTTATAGGATTAGCGCAACTCGTATAATTTCAGCTACAACTGCTTATCAATTCTCACGCTGCCGTTAGCTAGGTAAATCATCCGTATTTCATCACCAGCACTAAATACCATACGGCGATCATAATCTTGAATCACCATATATTGACTGCCATCTTCTACACGAATATTAAGTTCGATCAACTCTAATACACGCTCTTGTCTACGAGAGTGATTGTTGTCAGCAGCCGCGGCACCTAATAGCGAACCTAAAATGGTCGCTATCGCTTGCCCTGAGCCATCGCCAAATTGATAACCTATCGCGCCACCAATGAGTGCGCCACCAAATACCTGCCAACCATTGGCTTGGTCTTCGCGAATTTCTCGCTCAGTGATTCGACGCGTCGAAAGCACTTCACCGAACAGCACTTGCTGCACAGGCACCGCCTGATTGCGTTGGTATTCGCTCGCCTTTGCCATTCCCGTTAAACTAACAAACAAAATGCTAGCGAACATCAGTGGCAATAACAAAGACAATGCCTGAAATCGATTAATCACAGTATTCTTCATTTGCTCACCTCTTATTTAGTTAGCTTTTCAATGATGTATGCTTTCAACATATTCAAGCTTAAAGTAGCGCTAGTGCTACCAGCCAATTGATGCTTTCTCGCGAGTTTTGCGAATCTCAGTTTCATCGGCCCACTCAATAATGCCGCTTTTTAGATCCATTAAACGCATCGTAAATTTATAGTAGACATCTTTCTTATCTTCGTTAGTTTTAACAATACTTGATAAGTTGCCGTATAACATATATTCAGCGCCTACTTGCTGACCAAACTGAATCGCTTTGCTTGGATCCACTAGGCCGCCAGTTTGTTGAAAGTTTAATTGCTTACGCACGGCTTCAACACGGCTCATATCAACAAAACGGAATTTGCCAGAACGCAGCACTTTAGTAGCAATTGAATCGGTAATGGATTCCGTATCAATATGCTCGCTAGTTTTGTTCTTTAAACGCTCAACAAATACCACTGGGCGTTTGTTTTGAGTTAATGAACCAATAATCGGCGACGCGATTAATGAGTCAGTCATCTGATTCGCCACAGTTTGTAAATCAGTTGAGCCAAAATTGATATCCGTCGTTTCAACAGCAGTTGCATCACCGTAGCTCACAACTTGCTTGCTTGAACAACCTGCTAACACCATTACTGACAACGCTGATGCGATAAATAACGCTTTTTTCATAGTTAATTCCTTTCCGTTTTTCTTAAAATTTCTTCTTGAGCTTGTGTAAACAGTTAACGTCGCTAAAGCACGGCCTGTTTGACTTGCCATACTTGCCCAATTTCTGAGATCACCACTAAGGTTATTTTATTGGGCGCTATAGTGACCATAGTGTCATTAGCCGCTAAATTTTTGCGATTAAAGCTAAGTTGATGCTCACCTGCTCGCAGGTCAGCTTTAATAATTTGAACATCGCCTGGTAACGTTAGCCAACTACGTGTATCGGCACGCTCAGACGCGAGGTTATACAAGCCAGCCAAAATATTACCGACATCACCGCCCTCTTTGCTTAGCTTTCTTCGCACTTGCTCTTTCGCCACTAAACGCAATACTTGACGACTCACGATTGACGGCAAACTCTCTGCTAACTGTTTGGCAACTAACGCCTGTAAATTAACAATGGTCTCAGCGGTTAATGTTTCTTTGCCCAGTTGAAGTTCAAGCGCTCGAGATGACGCACTATTATTCCCATCGCTTGTATTTGCATAGCTTTTTGAATGGCCTTTTACATAGCTTTTCGAATAGCTAGGCACCGACACACTGTAAAACCTTGGGTCGCCTCCGCTCGTCCAAATCGGTAAACGCACCGCTTGCTCTTGTTTAGCTTCAATCAGTGACTGTTCATAAACAACAACTAACTGTCCTTGTTTTAGCGCTAACGCGCCTTGCTTAGTGTTTTGCTCACCGCCTTTTTCATCGCCTTTTTCATCGCCAAAGACGCGAGTGTTCAATAACTCATTAACATACGCCTTACCAAGCTGCTGATTGTAGTATTCAAGATCATTATTCATCCCTAATACTGAACCAAGCCTTAATACATCGCGCTGTAAATATTGATTATCCGGGAAGATTTCTAACGCCTTTTTATAGTCAATATAGGCATCGTTAAGCTGGCCAGCCGCTTCATAAAAAATGCCCGATAAATAAAATGTGTAAGCATTTTGAAAACCATTTTTTATCTGCCCAGCTTTGCTTGTTAATGCCGACATAGTGTTATCAAGGTAACTAAAGTCAACATTCTGCTGCTCAGCATTCGCCTCAATAAGCTCATCTTCATATTGGACTAGTGCAGCTTCTTGAATCTGATTGGCGCGGCGCACTTCAACCAGAGCGCCTTCCAAGTCATGGGCCAAGGCATAGTTAAGTGCTTGGTAACCATGCATCATACTTTGCTCATAAGCAGGCATTTGATAAGCGATAGCATTGTCATTGGTCACTAAAGTATTCACGCGCTCTAGACCTTGACCTAACCTTAACTTTGCTCGATTTCGCTGTGTCTCAAGTGCTTGATAGCTTTGCTCAAACCACCAACGACTTTGGTTTATATCACCTTGTAAAAAGGCCAATCGCCCCTGTTCGACTAACGATAATTGATAATTAGTACCGCCTGCATGCGCTTTGGGTACCTGTTGAATAGCGCTCGCAACATTCCCTTGAGACAGTGCTGCCCGAACAAGTTGGAATTGTGACGCGTAATCTTGAAATAGGTTATTCAGCTGCAATGTCGCACAACCAGAAACAATCAACAAAGAGCAAGCAATAAAAAGTCGCTTTGCAAGCACAAGCATAGAAAAAACAATTCCTTACCGACAAGATATCAACCACTCTAACGAGTAATTAATGAATCCTAAATGAACGAGCCTCAATATAAATAAATTAGCGTTAGAAGATAAGCGCTGGCGTGTAAAATTTCGTAAAAATACGGGTTAGATGTCAAAAAGTATATCAAGAGGTGGAGCGTGAGTACCCATTGAACACGAGCACTCACTTTTGTCTTGGCGAATTAAACCGTTCGAGTCGCAGTTGCCGGAGCGATACTTGTTGCTTTTCGGGCTGGCCCAAATACTGCGGCTTGACCAACAAGGCAAAGCACCAACATACCCACAGGAATATAGAACCAACTCATGGGTGTCAGTGACAAAGCGTTAACTAATACCATATTAAGGCCAATCGTTAATGCCGCTCCAAGCAATACACCGAAAGCGCTGATGATCAGGTTTTCCGTCATAAAGTAGTGTAAAATATCCGCTTTCGTCGCCCCTAACGCACGACGAATACCGATCTGCTTTTTACGGCGATTAACACTAAAACTAGCTAAACCAACAATACCTAAGCTGGTCACTATGGTCAGCGTAATGATCACTGTGCTCAGAATTTTAATCATCGCGTTATGACCGCGATAACTGCGCTCTCGCACGTAGTCTACGCTGCGCATATTTTGCACGACACGAGACTTATTGGCCGATAGCAATTCCTCAACTTGCTTCATCATTTCATCTCGCTGGCCATCCTCCGTGCGAATAAAATAACTGCTTGAGTCGCGTTCTAAATACTCTGGCGATAAGAATGAATTATCAACGTTATTCCAACCCACCCACGGCGCTTGGAGTTTATCGATAACGCCAGTGATGATCATTGGTTCAGTATCATTGATATAAACAGTTTTACCAATAGTTTGAGCGTAATCTAGATCGGGAAACAAACGCTTTGCCATTGCCTCTGTCACAATAATTTTATCCGGCCAGTCGCTTGCGCTATTGCCACGCCAGCGGATATCAGACGCGCTAAAATTCTCACCGGCGAGTAACTGCACATCAAGCGCATTAATACCGCGTTCATCAACCATATAAACCGCAGTACCAACGCCATCATGCTCGGCGCCGGGTTCGGTTTGTAAGCCCATTGACCAGCCACTGCCACTCACCGGAATCGCATTGATCTGAATTGCATCAATCACCCCAGGTAGCGCGCGAATATTGGCTAAGTCTTCTTCAATGGTCGCTTTGGCGCTAAAGTTTTCAGAAAATCCACTGCTGTTCACGAAAAACGAATTCGCTTCGTCAATGCCACTGGGTCGCTTAGTTTCTTGGCTGCGCTCAATAATGATAAATACAGAGTTGACAATAATCGCCATAGTAAAGGCGATTTGTATCGCTATCAGCAGTGCGCCAACTTTGTTGCGCAACAAGGCGCGAAATATAGGTCCTAATGTAAGCATTGTGTTGCTCCTATTTTATGCTTCTTTGTTGCTGGCCAACTATTGGCTACTTAGCTGCGTCGCAGGTGCAATATTGCATGCTCGCCAAGTTGGGTATAAACCCGCTAATACACTGGCAACTATGGCAATACCAATGCCAGTAAATGCCATCACCCAGTCAAGCGACACTAAATTTTCGACAAAGTCACCGTATAAGGTCTTGATACCAACTAAGCCAAACATTGCCAGCGCTAGGCCCAGCAAGCCCCCGAGCAAACCTATAGTTGCGGCCTCAATAATGTGCTGTATAAATACATCGCGTTTCGACGCACCAATGGCACGGCGCAAGCCAATTTCGGCTGATTTCCCCATAAATTTGGCCAGCAGCAAGCCTACGGTATTAAGCAAACACACCACCAAAAACATAAACGACATCCACATCATCATTTTGGCGTCGTCTTCTACCACTTGTTGGTTTTCCATCCAGCCCATCACATCTAGCAATTGGTTATTCATGTCTCTTGGAAATCGCCCCAAGGCTTTTTGCTCACTCACATAATTGTTTAGAAACGCCAGATAATCTGACTTTTCTTGCTCACTGTTTAGCTGAACCCACATCTGGTAGTTAATACACTCAGATTGTAAAAACGCTTTAAACCCTTCACCCTCTGGGCTTTTCCAGCAGTTGGTGTTGCCCCAGTTAGGCAGCTCGTAGGTTTCCTTCAAGAAAAATGGAATAAACACTTCTTCGCTTTCGTCAAATGCGCCGTTGTTAACATCGTAGAACTTCGGCATGGGCTGCCAAGCATCAAGCACACCAACAACTTTGTAGTTTTGCCCCGCAAGCAATACCGTGCGACCAATCGAGTTCTCACCGCCGAACAACTTATCGTTAATGCGCTTAGTTAACACAATCACCTGCTCTCGTTGCTGATCACTCGCGAGTTGCCAACCACCGCCAAACAAAAACGGTGTGTCGAACATGGTAAAGAAGTCACCAGTGGTTAGACGAATTGACGCTTGAAACGGATTAATATCTTGATTCTCAGGAACAATAATGCCGCCTGACTTTGCCATTACGACCTGCTTGGTTGCTTGTTGCGCATTGAACAAGTTATTGGCTTCTGTCCAAGTAATTTGGTTGGGTGGATCGCCATTGTCATCATTAAATGCATTGTGCGGATCCCAGCTGTCAACCTGCACGTAAAAAAGCTGCGTACTTTTATCTGGAATGGGGTTGGCCGACATTAAATAGTTTACGGTGATCGTGGTCATGCTCGCCCCTATGCCTAAGGCGATAGCAAGCACCATTAGCATGCTTAGTAGTGCATTCTTTTTAATGCTTTTCACGGCAAGTTTCAGGTAATAACCAAACATATTGCCTCCTGTTATTTTTCTTCGTAAATGTTCTCTCGTGAATGTTTTTTCTGCTACTAAGCTTGTGCAGCTGGCATAGCGACCACATCTGCTGCACTTGCCGCAACTTGCTCGGTATCGATATCGCTCACTTGGCCATCTTTAACAAAAATATTGCGCGTAGCCTGAGTTGCTAGGTGCGGATCATGGGTAACCATGACAATGGTGGTTCCAGCTTTGTTAATATTTTTCAGTAGCTCCATCACACTTTGTGCCATCGCTGAATCTAAGTTGCCGGTTGGTTCATCAGCCAGCAAAAATCTTGGCTTACCAGCCAGTGCTCTGGCAATTGCGACACGTTGTTGCTGACCACCAGAGAGCTGCGAAGGCAGGTGCTTCATTCGGCTCGCTAAACCGACAATTTCAAGGCTCTCCTCAATTCGCGACTTGCGCTCTTTGGCATTAAAACCGCGATAACGCAATGGTACATCGACATTGTCGAACAGATTTAAATCGGGGATCAGGTTATAGCTTTGAAAAATAAAGCCAATTTTTTCATTGCGCAGTTTGCTGCGCTGATTGTCATTGAGGTGACTAACGTCTTCGCCATCAAGCACATAACTTCCACTGTTAAAGGTTTCTAACATGCCAGCAATGTTGAGAAAGGTTGTTTTACCTGAGCCTGACGGGCCAGTTACGGCGACAAATTCACCTTCATTTACCTGTAAATTAAAATCACGAAGTGCATGTGTTTCGACTACCTCAGTGCGAAATACCTTTTTTATATTGGTCATGGTGAGCATGATATTCTTCCTTCTTATGTCGTTTTCTTTTGAGCAGTGGCTGATAAGCGTATTACCAGCCTGCGTAATATTTTCGTTGTTATAACAAGTAGTTAATTCGTTAACAGAATTTTGCTGGCATCGTTGAACTGGTCAGTACTGGAAACAATAATTTGGTCACCAACAGCAAGGCCGCTGCTAATTTCCACCATAGACAAACTGCGTGCACCGGTGACAATTGTCACTTTTTCAGCGCTATCGCCGATAATTTTGAAGGCAAATCGTCCGCTTGAGCTTTCTAAAAATTGACCACGGCGCACCATTAGCACATCAGCTTTTCGCTCCATCAATATACGAGTGGTTAAGCGCTGGTTTTGGCGCAGGCCAGGTGGTTGTGAAGTGTCGGAGGCGGCAAAACGTACACGCCCAGTTACTTGATTGTTCTCGATTTCGGGCGAGATAGTAACTAAGTTAGCCGCATACGTTTCGCCATTAACTGTTACCTCAGCGGCCATACCAATGGCTAGATCATCGGCGTAGCTTTCGGGTATAAACACTTCGAGTTCAAATTCAGATAAATCAACAACGCTTAGAATAGGTTGGTCGCGGCTAACTTGGTTCTTTTGTTTTACTGCCAAGTTACCCACTATGCCGCTTACGGGAGAGCGCAGTATCAACTCATCAACTTTACGCTGCAGCTCTTTAACCAAAAGCGCTTGGCGGTCAACTTGCAGTTGGTTGGTTTTAATCTCAAACGCTAAGCTTTCGGCGTTCAGCGCAGCATCTTGCTCTGCGTGTTGAAAAACAAACTGCGCGTTTTGTAGATCGTCTTGCGCTTTTTCGAAATCAATTTGGCTGATGGATTTAAATTCGTAGGCTTTATCTGCACGGCGCTTTTCTCGGTCTGCCGCCACTAAAGTGACTTTAGCCATATCTACTGACTTTTGGTCTTCTAGCGCCTGTTTTCTCGCCTGAATTTTTTGTCGTTCGAGTTCGAGTTTTTGCTGCTCTAGGCTCGCTTGCTCTTGTTTCAGCTCATTGGTTAATTCAGGGCTGTCGATACTCGCCAATACTTGACCTTTAGAAACTTCATCGCCAGCATCAACAGAAAAAGTAATTGTGCCTTGCCCTGTTGCATAAAGCCTTGGGCTAACTGCGGCAACGACTCGCCCTTGCACAGATAAATCTCTGACCAAGTCGCCGCGTTCCACGGTAGCGATGCGCAGCCTGTCGCGCGCAATACTGGCTTCACCTGACGACCAACTGCTGATCGCAGGGGCTGCTAAGAAAAATAAAACAAGAATAATGGCAACGGATAAACCGCTTACTAGCCACGTTTTTTTATTGGATTTTGGCGTCAGGACGACATCCTGTCCGCTAGTGTCTGCAATTTTCACAACGCTTTCCCGAAATTTGAATTAAAAAGAACAATCAAAGGGTAAGTAGCGGGGTGAATTAAAAAGGTTTAAAAATTTGTGTAATTTATCTGCATTTTTTGTAAGGTGCGTTTAAAAATAATGGCTGTAATTCGCTACAATGCGGCAAAAATTATAAGCAGTAGCACATATAAGCTAGTAAAAAATTTTTTAGTATGATGAGAGGTTTAGTTGATTGAAATAGTAGATTACGACGCTCGCTGGCCACAACTATTTAGCGCCGAAAAACAACATATCGAGCGCGTTATTAGCCATTGGCTTTGCGGCACCATTGAACATGTAGGTAGCACTTCCATCGTTGGATTAGCGGCCAAGCCTGTAATTGATATAATGGTTGGTGTGAAGTCACTAAATCATGCTCAAGATGCTATTCAAGTGTTAGTCGATAGCGGCTACTGCTATTACCCATACAAGCCAGAGGTGATGCATTGGTTTTGCAAGCCATCGCCAGAAATTCGCACCCACCATTTACACTTAGCCCCCTATCAAAGCCCGCTATGGCATGAGCGCATCCTCTTTCGTGATTACTTGCGAGCACATCAGTCAGTAGCAATTGAATATGCCAAACTAAAGCGACAATTAGCCATGCAATATCCAAAAGACAGAGAGCGTTACACGCAAAGCAAGTGGCAATTTATAGAACAAGTGTTGCGCCGAGCTCACTTGGAAAGCAAGGCTTAGTTAAAGTATTTGTAACGATTGGTTTTTGCCACTTGGATTCTCGTAAATTAGATTTTCGAAAATCAGTTGAGTTGGTTAAATTAGAAGAGCAACCCAGCCATGAATGCTGGGTTGGCTAGTTAGGTTAATATGACAGGTTATAAATATTGAAACGCTTTAAACTAGGCTAGTTTAAAGGTCGATACATTGGCATTAACATGCTCAATCGCACTTAATACTTCAACGCTATTATCTTTCAAACTTAAGCTGTCTTTCGCAGTTTCATTGGCTATCAGCGTAATGCGATTCAAGAACTCATTAACTTCTTTCACCGCTAATTCCTGCTCTTGGGTAAAGCGCCCTACTTCGCCATTAACCTGTTGAATTTCAGTTAGTTTGTCGAGCACTTGTGACAACGAATCCGTCAGTGACAAATTCACCTCACGACAAGAATGAACTTGATCACGGCCCACTTCCATCAAGTCTTTAGCTTCATTCGCCATACCTTGCACTTTGGCAATGGTTTGTTGAATGCTACTTGTCGATTCTTGCGTTTTTATCGCCAGCGCGCGCACTTCTTCTGCAACCACAGCAAAGCCTCGTCCTGCTTCACCTGCTCGAGCAGCTTCAATCGCGGCGTTTAGCGCAAGTAAATTCGTTTGATCGGCAATTACCTGAATAACTTCGATGACCGAGTTAATTTCGCCGCTTGAATTACTCAAGGAGAAAATAACGTCGCTGGCAGCTTCAACCTTTTCAGTCAGCAAGGCCATGCGTTCATTACTTTGCTCAGTAAGTTCAACACCTTGTTTGGTGTAATCAACGATTTCGTCAGATTGACGCTGCGCAGACTCACTTGATTCAGTGACTTGTGAGCCAAGCGTAAGCACTTGGCTAATCGACTCGTTAACACGTTCAATTTCTACTTTTTGTTGTTCTGTACCTTGTTGCGTACTATCAGAAATGCGAGAAAATTCTGATAACTTGCCATGAGTATGAGTAACTGAGCCCGCTATCTCACTGACAATATGCTGCACTTTATCAATAAACGAATTGAATTCCTTACTGAGCGCGTCGATTTCATCTTTATCATTGTTGACGAGGCGACGCGTTAAGTCGCCATCACCACGTGATAACGCAATTGCTGCATCTTTAAGCCCATCAATCGGGCGAAGCAGATTTTTCGTTAGGTAAAACGAAACAAACAAGGCTGCCAATGTAAACACTAATAAAACGACTATTGAGCCTTGTACTTCACCGTCAGTCGCCTGCTCAACGTCATCAGCAATTTTAGCAGCATCTTCAAGCGTTTGTTGCGCAAACTCAGTTAACATTTGCGCAATTTCCGTTTGTTGCTGACGCAGCAGTCGCATGTCTTGCAATGATTGGTGACCTGATGCTGATAAATGCAGCTCAGTTTGCTCAAACCAATTGAGTGATGAGGCGAGTAATGATTGCCCCAGCTCACGTGTATTATCAGTCAAGGCATTTGCTTGAGCGTTATCAACCGCTTGATTAAATTCTTGTTTGAGCGCTTGATACTTAGTGATAACTGAGTTGCTATCACTTGGCATTGTCATCGCGAGCACATTATCCGCAAGCGCCGCCGCTTGTTTAAATTTATCGGCAGCGGTCTGGCTACTGACCACCGCTTGAAGTGGCTGATGAAACGCGTATATGGTTTGTTGGCCTTGCTGGAATAGTAGGTAAACCAAATAGACCGCTAGCGTACCAAAGGCCATAATGATCACGATAAAGCTCGACAGCAGTTTCGATTTAATTGTCATGAGTGCTCCGTGAAAACGTCTTAATAAGGCAAAGTAGGAAGGCTAACGGCGGTATCTTCGCCGGTAAGTGTCAGCATAAATGCCTCAAGATCGTTAATATCTTGAGCTGACAGCGCGATAGGCACCATTTTTGTCGACAGTGTTGGACGCTTAACACCACCTGGGATGTAGTGACCAATAACGCCAGTCAAATTTTCAAAACGGCCGTCATGCATGTATGGCGCGCGTTGACCTATATTGCGTAAACTAGGAGTTTTAAACGCAAAATTCTCTTGTGCATTGCCAGTTAATTGGCCGCGACCCAAATCATTACCCGGTAAGCCGATATCGTGAAACTGCATATCAGTAAAGTTCCAACCGGAATGACAATCAACACATTTTGCTTTACCAACAAATAAGTCAAAGCCTCGTTTTGCAGCCGGACTAATGGCTGATTCGTCACCGTTTACCCAGCGATCGAAGGGGGCTTCACCAGAAACAATGGTGCGCTCAAATGTTGCGATGGCTTTAGCGATGGTGTCTGCGGTAATACCTTCACTGCCAAACACTCGGCCAAACCAAGTACGGTACTGCGGCACTTGCGATAAGCGTGCTACCGCCTCAGGTAATGGCAAATTCATTTCAACCGCACTTTCTATTGGCCCTTTTGCCTGCTCTTCTAGCGATGCCGCTCGGCCATCCCAGAAATATCGGTCGCCCCAAGCAGCATTGATAATACTGGGAGAGTGGCGATCAAGTTGAGTATTTTGATCCCCGACCGAGCGCGCTGTTGCATCTTCCCAGCCAAAGCTAGGATTATGACAAGTTGCACAGGTCATATTGCGATTGTTACTTAGCCTCGGATCGAAGAAAAGCATTTTGCCCAGTGCGGCTTTTTGCACAGAGTAAGGATTATCGGCAGGAAATGGGATGGTGTCTGGACGTTTAAATTGTTCTTTTAACAATGGGTTCGCCAGTAAAGAACCCGACAGTGTGATACTGATCGATACAACACTAGTCAACAATACACGGTACAACTGCAAAATCGTTACTCAACTTTTTAACATGTGTGAAAATTGAACGGCAACAAATACACTTTATTTCAATTTATTTACATTTTTTTACGATTAAACCATCCGTGACTATATTTCGTAAACGTTTTTGAAAGTTTACATTCTATTTTCAGCCGATAACATAAAATTCACATCCGACCTCTAGTATCACTTTAAATTTCATAGTGTTAAACATAATCGTATGGGTGTTTTGCGTATGATTAACGACCAGCGGCTACGATAAGAAGGTGATAAGAACGCTGTGATAATTTGGAAAGTGAGCCAGTAACATTTTTGTTACTGGCGTTTATGTTGCTGTGGTTTGTGTTGCAAATGTTGTTTGAATATTAGCAGGTTTGGTAAATTCACCTGCTAAGTATTAAGAAGTATGTACTGAGTTATTGATGAGTTTTGCCCTAAATAAGGTCAATAAAGTGCCCAATACACTTGCGACCCCAAGGAAAACAAACACTCCGCGCAATGTGCCAAATTGATAACAAAGCAACACGGTTGCCACTACCAAAGCGAGCAAAGACACTAGCTGCTTAACGATGTTCGCTGTTAACTTGCCGCTCTCATCTGCCATTAATAAGCCAAAAACCGTTACTAATATTGCAATAATCGTCATTTAAACGGCCTCCTTAGCACCTGTCTGGTTAGCACTAGCCTGATTAGCAACAATCTGGTTAATCACCGTTGCGTTTTCGCTAGGCTGTGGTGTAGGGAAGTTTTTCATCAGCTTAAACAGGTATAAACCGAGCGCTAAGCAAACTAGATCAATACCAGAACTTAAGTAATGACCTGCCGCTAGTTCAGTCATTTTGTTGGTGCCTGTGACCAATAAATCAATCGGTAATACGGCGATAAGCAATGCTGCGATTACATAAGCTAGCTGGCGCGCAAAATGCTTTTCACAAGTTACCAAAAATGCCGCCACTATAATTGCTAACCAACTGATAAAAAATGGCCAGCCGATAATGCTACCGACATCGTTATTCCCCATGCCAAACTTAATTATCATTTGAGTTGGGAATAACAGCATAGTCGCCACCACAATGCCGCCACAACTGCCGACAATCAATCTGTTAAAGCGTTGGTAAGTTGCCATCGAGTATTTCGGATTGGCGGCATTGAGACCCCGCTCCATCCACAGCATTAATCCGGTCAACGGCAGTAACGCTGTTCCTAGGCCAAGTACAGTCCATATTGCTTTCACTAAAATGCCACCAAAATTTCCAAAGTGCAGTGGGAACATAATATCGAGTATATTGCCAGTTACCCCTTCGATGCGGCCAAAGTTACTATAGCGCTCTACAAACTCCCCCCCTGCTTGATAAACAGCGGTTTGCGCGGCAATATTCTGTCCACCAGCAATACCAACGTACATTTTTGCACTGGCATCACCGTAGCCCATTACGGTCATTGAACGGACAATGACTTCGTCATGCAGTTCAAAAGCATGATCAAATGCTGAACCAATTGCCGTAGACTGTTGAACGTTTTGAATAATGGGCTCAGGGATCGCGGTAAAGGTTTCGACAAGCTTATCCTGATCACCACCAAATGACACAAATGCCGCAGCCGGCACTAAAACAACCACAGCCAAGCCTAAAAATGCGCCAGTAAATGCGATCACAGAGTTAAATAACAGACCCCACACACCAATCGCTTTGTGCCCGTCATTAAGCATCAAGCTATAGCTTTTTCTTGGTCTAAACGTAAAAAGCTGACCAAGAATTTTACGGTGAATAAATATCCCCGTAACGATAGATAACATCATTGTAAGGCCAAGCACACCAGTGGTTAATAAGCCAATGGGGCGACCAAGGTGTAAGTCGGCGTGAAAATCGACAATAAAATCTGCCATATCGGATTCGTAAGTGGCGAAAATCTCAGACATTAACCCAGACTTTTCTCGCACCAGCTCATAGCTACGTGGATCGAATTCAAATGAAGTGCCGACAGGTGGGCTATGTTTCTGCTCGGCTTGTTCACCTTGTTCGCTTTTGGTGCCATCGATACCTGCGTCATCTGATGTAATAGGCTCACCATGATGGGCTTCAAAAATAATCGCTAGATGCTTATTACCGCCGACTCGTGGCAGAAATATCAGTATTTCTTCTTGGTAATGTTCGGGTACTTGGGTCGCATATTCAGCGACTAATTGTTCCACTTTTGCCGTATCAACTTGAGCTAAAGTACGAATTTCAGGATTCGCCCAAATTTTAATTTCAGGTCGACTAAATACCGAAACCGCGCCAGTAAAGGCAATAACAAACAACAGAATGCCTGTAATAATGCCAACCCAACTGTGTAAGGTGTAGAGTTTTTTGATTGATTTACTTTTCATTTGCTGAGGTTCCTGTTCCCTTGTTTACCCTGCTAAGGCGAGATAAGAGAGCACACCATGACTGACCGATAAGGTGATCATTAACGCCCATGGTTGCCACGCCTTTTCCACCATATAGCTATACAAGCAGAGGCCAGTCCAAATGAACGGGAACAATAGAATTGGCACACCGATCTGATCGGCAGCACTAAAAGGTAAGTAAGTCGTCATCCCTGGTATTAACATCACGCAAGTTAGAAAAGCCATGAGTACGCCAGCAAAATTACGACTTTTTAAGCTCGTAAAAACACTTTTGCGAGTTGACTCGGTTAATTCAGCATCCATTTTTATCGTTGATTAAGCTATTAACAAATTAGCAACAAATGATATGCTGACAAGCCCTTCATTGCAAATGCTAATCATTGTTATTTCGTTATATTTTAGTAAGGTAAAACTTTGAGAATAAAAAGGTTTGCGAACTAGGAGTAAAGCGCTTTATGTGAGTTTAGAACTTAGATATTGTCGACACTGTGCAATTTCAACATAGCCTATTTCCGCTATCGATTGATTTTCGCTTAAGAGGCCGCCATTGATCGTAAAATAGTTATGATAAATAGCATGGGAAAAGAGCAAACCTTTTCCCATGAAAAGTACGTTAAGTTTGTTTAACGAAATTAAAACGTCGCTAAGAAACTAATATTGGCTTGTCGCGAACGGCCTAGTTGATGCTGACCATAACTTTCGCTATTGCCTAGGTTATCTGCGCCAGAAAAGTGCGTTGCGATATAGTCTTTATCAAGCAGGTTACTAACATCAACTCTTATGATGTAGTTATCCCATTCGTAGCTGGCATTAGCATTGAGTAACGTTCTGCTGTCGTTCGTTGGATCTGCATCAAGCGCTAACTTTTGAGGTGTTAATGAAACTGCAGGATTCAAGTAGGCAGCGCTTTCATCGCGATAGTTGGCATTTATACCTGCGCTGAACCCTTCGCCAAAGTCATAAGTAATGGCTACATTAGCCGTCCACTCTGGTGCATCAGCAAATGAACGGCCAGCAAGGTCAATCACTTCTCCTGTCGACGGCAATGTGTATTCAAAATCAGTAAACTCAGACTTTGCATAGCCAAGGCCTGCGGTAATGGTTAGCTGATCAGTTGGGTAATAGTAAGCTTCTGTTTCAAAGCCTTTAACATTTGATTCGCCCGAGTTGACCGTTTCTCTATCAAATGTTCCTGTTGATAACTGAACACTGATCTGTTGATCTGTCCAATCTGTGTAGAAAAAGTTGGTATTCCACATTAAATCACCACCCTGCCACACCGAGCGAATCGATAATTCATAGTTGTCAGTATATTCTGGGTCGTATGTAAAAAGGCGAGATTGTGCGATATTGGTACCAACACCGCCAGAGCGATAACCGCGTTGGTAAACAAAACTTGCCGTTACATCTTCACTGGCATGATAACTAACACCAAGTTTAGGTAACCAAGCATCAAAATCAGCTGATGAAGGTGGCTCTACCCCTGAAGCATTCGCAGCTAAACCGTTTAAGGTATTGTTAATCGCACCAACAACTTGGTTCAATGGTGCTGGCAACACAGCTGGATCGGGCAATGTATTGTTTATTCGGTACAAGGCTGTTGACGCATTGCTTTGCTCTTCTTCGTCGTAACGAAGGCCTGCAAGTAGGTCAAACTGATCGTTGATATGCCCAGTTACATCAGCATAAATCGCTATGGTCTCAACTTCTTGCGCTAAAGTAGACGATAACCCAAGCTTGACCGGGTCAATGTCAGGGTACAATGGTAAAACAGTACCAATAAGCTCAGCTGGTAAGCCAAAACCTCCCATCGATGGCGGCGCGCCAAGTAATGTTGCTAATGGCGGTAAGCCGATACTGCTAAAGTGAATAAGGCGCTCACCTGACGCGATATCGTCAACATCGAGTTTCGAATAATAAGCACCAACCACCGCCTGAACTTCATCAGTTTGGAAGGTAAATCGCAGCTCTTGACTGACAGTCTCGTCATTGCGGGTATATTGCTGATCGAGCACCAATTGCTCAGCAGTCAAGTCGCCATCCCAGTTATAGCCATATTCAGAATCACTGTAGGTGGTGACTGAGTATACCGACAGCTGATCCGTTAAATCCCAAGTCAGCTCTAGGTTGTACAAATCGGTCTCTGTTCTTTGCCAAACAGGAGAGTTTTGCCACGATGTGCGGTCAAATGGGGAACCGCCGTAGTCATAGAGCGACCACTGCGGACCATATTCCGTATCCATATTCGATAGCGTTAGCAATGCGGTAAAATCTTCTGCTGGCTGAAATAACAATTTACCGCGCACCGTTTCTGTGTTTTCGAAATTTGCATCTTCTTTACGAGTAACGTTGTAAATATCGCCATCGTATTGTTTGTCTTCATAACCCAAACGAAATGCCAACATATCGTCAATTAACGCACCACCACCAGCGACAGCAAACTCTTGCTGACCATGTTCACCCAAGGTTAATTTACCTTTGCCAGACCACTCGTAAGTTGGATCTTGCGTGCGCATAATTATTGCACCTGCGAGCGCATTTCGACCTTGCAGTGTTGATTGCGGGCCACGGAACACCTCGACTTGCGCTAAGTCCCAAACCGATGTTGTACCGCTGCGAAGTAAACGGAAAGGCAAAGGCGCACCATCTAAGTACATGCTAGTTAAATAGCTATTTCCGCCACCAGATACGTTAAAGGCATTAATGCCACGCATACTGAAACCTTGGCCGAAGTCACCAGAAATATTTGGCACTACGTTATAAATATCGTTAACCGTATTGATGTTCAAACGCTCGAACTCTTTCGACGTAACAACGGCAACACTATTAACGGTATCTTTTAGTGAACGATCAATTTTTTGACCCGTAACTACGATTTTTTCAACGTTTTCGCCGAGCAATTCATCGGCGAATGTAACATGAGAGAATGCGCTACAGGCCAACATTAGGCCCATTGCAACTTTGTTATATTTCATTATTTTTACTTACTTTTTTACTGATATGGGATGAAATTAAGCCGCAAGCATAATCATGGCGGCTACGGTAACTAGCCAGTAAAGGAGAGTTAGATGATTTCCTTATCACGGCTATATAGGGTATCCCCTAGCAAATGCTTCGTACCTGTACTAATTCAGCAGTTGTTCCCTTAATTCAACTGCCAAACAGACAAGTAGCTCACTCAATCGCACGCTAATGTTAATGATTTGCATTTTGATTGTAAATACAATGTAAACACTTTTAATGAATGGAATAAAATTGTAGCTAAACAAGCAAGCACATCACTTAATATTGATGAATGTAAATAAATCGATTGGTTTGAATTGGGTTGGGTTGAGCTGTGCAAAGAGAATAAAGAAAAGGAAATAAAGCCAGATAAGTGCATCTAGTAATCGGCGACACAAACAATGTGCCGCATTGAGTTCTGCTAAAAAAGTTCTATCTGTAACGAGCAAGGCACCGAGCGTTCAACACGCAAAGAATTATTCATTAACAAAGCCACCGAACAATAACACTGTGATCACTAGGCAGATTGTTATTGCTGTTAATGAAAACCACTTTCCCCATGTCATAGTGCGAGTTGCAGCTAACCAAATCTTGCGGCGCACTTTAGGCTCATGCTTTCCAACTCTGGCGATACGCATACCGTAAATATACGTACCTGTAATCGCTAATGTGCTGAGTACAATGCCAAACACAAAATACACTAGTTTAGATGGTAAACCTGCAAACGTACCAAAATGCAAGGGGTCTGCTGCCTCGGAGATGCGGGCATGTATTGATAAGTCTTCCCCTTTATTTTTCACTAACAGCTGACCTGATATGGGATCAAAGCTAAGCATATTGGCGCGAACTCTGACGAGTAATGCTTCCCCATGCCCTTGCAATTGCACGCCATTGCCATTGCGCTGTGGAAAAAAAACGCGCTCTACAGCTAACTCTGGGTATAAGGTTTTGGCACTTGCCATCATCCCGGAAAACACTGCCACAGAAGGCAACACTTTAGCATCTAGTGCTTGTTCAGATAACGCTTTACCGCGGTCGGGATATTGCGCGCGCAGCCCCCACACTTCAACAAAGTACCAAATACCCGTAATGGCAATCACAGCGATAAACCAAATACTCCAAACACCAGTCAAGCGATGAACATCTGCCCAGAACAACTTGCGATGACCACGCCGTGGCATTCGGAAAAAACCTGTCCACCATTTGCGATAAACCACCAAACTGGTTATTAATGCAATTGCCAATAAAAAGCCCAATGCGCCGACTATAGTCACGCCAACTTTAGTGGGAACCATTAAGTGGCGATGGCTCATTCGGAAAAAACGCTGCCAGTTATACCAGCGTCCATCACCTAAGTACTCACCAGTAGTCGGATGAAAAAACATGCGATGCCTGATCTTGTCTTGGCTAATAAACACTACTTCAGCAGCAAACCATGGGTCAATTGGCGCACGAATATGTAACAAGTGTTTATTGGGCTGCTCTGTTATCGCTGATTGATAGATTTTCGTCCATTCCAATGTTTTTACAGTGTCGGAGTCAACACGCATTGCAGGATTAGTTAGCCAATAGAGCTCGTGTGAAAGCACCGCCAAGGTACCCGTAACTAACGTAAAACTTAATAAAACTGAGAGTTTAAAACCGATCCAACTGTGCACTTTAAACCACTGTGCTCTGCTCAATTGAAGCTCCCTACTTGGATATAAGAAAAATACGAGAAATGAAGAAAGGCGATTATTCTAGTGGCGCGATAAAATACAATCAATAATGATTATTATTTTTATATGCTTTTATATAAATTAACTTTGCGTCTTAACTCTGTATCTGAAAGTGTGACTAACAATTTTTTGTTAACGCAAGCAAGATCACTTCTTAATGCTAAACCGTATAAAACGGTAAATTTCATCGTGTAATTTAGAGAAAGTTTTATATGTCGAACCATAGGTCACCGAATAATTCATTGTTAACTTCTTCCGGCAAATCAAATGCTAAAAAAGTACCGACGTCACGTTTTTCCAGATTAGCGGCAATTGGCGGCTTAGTAGCGAAAGTTGTAACGAATACGGTTATAGACGGCACAAAACAGTGGGCACAGGGCGAATCAACCTCAATGAAAAGCTTGGTATTGCACCCTAAAAATATTGCATTACTGGCGGATAAATTAGCGCAAATGCGCGGCGCCGCAATGAAACTTGGCCAGTTATTGTCAATGGATGCCGGCGATCTGTTGCCACCAGAGTTAAGTCAATTACTAGACAGACTTCGCGCCGATGCCAAAGCAATGCCACATAAACAACTCTTATCGGTATTAAAGGCGAATTGGGGAGACAATTGGCTTGATAATTTTAGTCATTTTGAGCTTCAGCCCTTTGCCTCAGCCTCAATTGGCCAGGTCCATCTCGCGTATTTGGAAAATGGCCAAAAGCTGGCAGTAAAAGTGCAGTATCCTGGTGTTGCAAAAGCGATTGAGAGTGACGTGGATAATGTCGCGACTTTGCTTAAACTTTCTGGTTTATTGCCTGAGCATATTCAAATTGATGGCCTGATTGCAGAAGCTAAAAAGCAGCTTTTAGTTGAAGCAGATTATCGACAAGAAGCGAGTTTTATCGGCCGTTATAAAACCCACTTAAAAAGCGAACCGTTTTGTCTGCCCGAAGTATTTAACCCGCTCAGCACCAGCTCTATTCTGTCGATGAACTTTATTGAAGGTGTGTCGATTGATAAATTGGGCAACGCACCACAAGCTGCGAGAGATAAAGCGGTTGAGCAATTGATTGACTTGTTCTTTCGCGAATTATTTGATTTTAGCTTGATGCAAACAGATCCCAACTTCGCTAACTTTTTATACCAAGAAGATACCCAACAAATTGCTTTATTGGACTTTGGGGCAACACGAAATATACCCACGCATATTAGCCAAGGGTATTTATCACTCATTAATGCGGCGATGCAAGGTAATGAATCGCAAATGATCGCATCAGCTAAGCAGCTTGGCTTTTTTACAGATGACATTAGTGCAGACTACCTTGCACAAATTTTGACGATTTTTAAGCTCGCCAGCGAGCCACTAACTTGCGATAACAGCTATGACTTTGCCAATAGCAATTTAGCGCAACGTATTAAAACACAAGGGATGAATATTCAACGACAGCAAGATCAGTGGCATACCCCACCCGTTGACGCCATTTTCATTCATCGCAAATTGGCAGGCATTTATTTACTGGCGGCGAAACTCGGCGCCAAAGTAAATGTTAAAGCACTGTTTATGCCTTATTCCAAACTTGCCACCAATGCTTAAATAGATACATCTGCGCACATTACCTTTGAGTAAAGTATCTTTGCATAAATTACCTTTGCTTAAAGTACCTTTCCGTAAAGTATTTATGTGTAAAGTATCATTGCGTAAGGCAATAAAAAGCCCACTCTGCATAAGCGCGTAGTGGGCAATTTTATTGTTTTTCATTTTAGCGGCGAGATGCAACAGAGGATGAAGTATTATCTTATCTTGCTTCTACTACATTATTACCAGTGATTTCATCCTCATTCTATTTGCATATGTGTTTGTCTAGTGGTGTCTCGCCACTGTCGCTTTGTCACTTGGAATAATCACGTTGTCGATAACGTGAATCACACCGTTTGATGCTTTAATATCCGTTTTGATAACTTTGGCGTTATCAACCATCACTTTGCCGTTCATCGCAGTAATGTCGATGCTTGAGCCCTGTACCGTTTTTGCTGCGTCAATATTCACTACTTGCTTGGCGTAAAATTTACTTGGCACAACGTGATAGGTCAGAATTGCTATCAGTTTGTCTTTGTTTTCTGGCTTAAGTAGGCTTTCTACTGTTCCAGCTGGTAATTTCGCAAACGCTTCATTTGTAGGTGCAAAAACCGTGTAAGGGCCTTTGCCTTTGAGTGTGTCAACCAACCCTGCAGCTTTGACTGCCGCGACAAGCGTGGTGAAGCTTTGATTTGATGCAGCAACATCAACAATATCTTTGTTTTTCTTGTAGCCATAGCCACCTGCAGAGACCGCAAATGCAGAAAGTAACATGACAACAGATACAGCTTTAACCCAAATTTTTTGTAACGTGATCATTGTGATTTCCCGTTGATTAAATAATTTCGTTTCGACAAATTGTTTTAACAACAAAGAACTCTTCCCTCGCCCTTTGTTGTTGCCGCTGCGGTTATTCATGTTTACGGGCTTGCCTTTGCCAAAGATTACTTTTTTATCTTGCCCCACAAACTATTTGCCGTAACAAATTATTTCTGAATGCCATATCAATATTGCTGCAATTATTGCTGTGCAGTTTGCTCATTGTTAACAATAACATCACGCAGATCATTAAGCGCATCAACAGCAAAACCTCTATCGTAGAAATAGAGAATTTCATTATTGCGACCCAACAGAATAACCCGCGCATTATTTGGGTTTTCAGTACCTGTAAGTTGGGTAATTTTTTCAGCCTCTTGATAAACGGTGATCACCCCACCCCACAATTATTTCGGAATTCCTTTACGCATACCGTTATTGATAAAGGTTTCAAACATGCGCGGTAACATGCCTTTGATGGTGGGTAGTTCGTAAACCGTTACTGGCGTTTGTGTCATATCAAGACCAATGAGCCAGCGATCAATATCAAACTGTGAATCTTGCACATAGCCAATTAATAGCAGGCGATGCTCGCCGGTTAAGTCGTGCGGCATTAACACTTGCTCTTGGTTTAAGTTCTCTCCAGTAACGGTAGGAAAAGTTTCATTAATCGGTGTTCGATTGGCAATAGGTGAAGAGCAGGCACTTAGCAAAGTAACTAACGTAATACCAAGCGCAAGAACATAGCGTTTAGAAGCAGCGATGGATGGTGAAGTTATCGAGCGATTTATCATTTTGTTATCCTAAATAATTCAATTTATTAGGATTACGTAAGCATTGTTGAAAGTGATTAAGTGTTAAAATTGATTAGGCGCAAAAACTGATTAATGATTACTAGAGGTAAAATAGTCAGGCCACTAATCAAGCACTAAACACCGTAAGAACAAATCTTTACAGCCTACTTCAACGTACCCTCTAACACTTAATATTAGTGTACACACTGACGGTAACCTAAAGCAGTGACGTATGACCAGATAACACGACCTAAGACGACTAAAGAGAGGGCAACTGATATGTTTTCTATTTTTAAACGCGACCCGATTAAAAAGCTGACTAAGCAGCACGCAATCAAACTTGAACAAGCCATGCATGCGCAGCGCAATGGCGACATTAAATCATACGCCATGCTAACCGCAGAGGCAGAGCAAATCGCGAATGAAATAAAAACATTAGAACAAGAAAAGCAGCCAGCCTAATCGAAAAATCAGCGCACAAAACTGGTAAAAGCGAACGACTCAACTAAGAACGACCAAACTCAGCTAATACAGCTGAGCATTGCAAAATGCAACGACCACAAAGTTCGATGTTTTATGGTCTATCGTCATAACTTTTACGGGCACTATAAACATCTTGCAGGTGGTCATTTGCCCAAGACACAAGCCCCCATGCCGGTTTAGCAATTCCTCTACCTAAGTCGGTTAACTCATAAACCACTTTCACTGGCACCTCAGGGTAAACGGTTCGCTCAACAAATCCATCACGCTCTAAATCGCGCAGTGTTTGTGTCAGCATGCGCTGTGAAATACCTTCAATACGAGATTTCAGCGAATTGAAGCGATCTGGCCCGTCCACCAAGCTAAAAATAATTAATAATGACCACTTATCACCAATATGAGCAACTACATTTCGGATAGGACAATGTTCGTCTTGCACAAAGACTCGGCGATCTTGTTGTTTTGTTTTTGCATTCATTCATTTTTTCCTATTATTTGCTAAGACTTTCGTTTCCTTTCTAACTCACGACTATTGCTGTATTTATCTTTTTGCTTTTCTTAAGCCTGCTAGCCTGCAAATCCATAATTTGCTAACTAATTCACCCACCACAGCCAGTGATACGGTTACCAAAAGGTAACTAGCGAAGCTAAAACTGCCTTCTTGTTAGCCAATATAATTTATCGTACCTTAGTATACAACAGTAACCAACACCAAATATGGAAACTATTATGACTCAGGCACTTCTTCATACTGCAATAGCTAACTTTTCATCAACTGCGGACACAAGCACCACTACTAAAGATATGTTTACGCCCAGCTATGCCATGATAGGTAAACACAAGGTTAGATACGCGCAGTCGATCAAAGCAAATGCGCCTAACTTGGTATTACTTAATGGCTTTCCACAAAGTATTCGCATGTGGGAAAGCGCATGGTCTGAACTCGCTAAACACTTCAATCTGCTAGCCTTTGATATTCCAGGTTTTGGCTTGAGTTCAGCCGATAAATCAGATATGTCACCAAGAGCACTAAGCGCTAAAATCATCGAAGTGTTTGACTATTTCGGTATTGATAAAGCCCATTTAGTCGGGCCAGATGTTGGCGTACCAATTACCCTAGCAACAGCAATTAATTACCCTGAACGGTTAGTTAGCATTAACATATTTGACGGTCCAGGCAGCAATCCACCGGCAATGTCTCCCATTCTTAAAGCGGTAATTAACTATCGACTGGTCAGATGGTTAGCGGCAGGTCTAAACAAAAAAGCAATTATGAAAACCAACTTTAATGCGGCAGTCAAAGACGGTTATCACCATTACCAACCGAACGAGCGCGCGATTAAAGAATACTATGACATCACCCATAACGAACAAGCGCACCAGAACTCAATTGCATTTTTTGGCTCTTACCAGCGTGATTTACCTTGGATTCAAGATCATTTAACAAAAATTCAAGTACCGACATTAATCACTTGGGGCAAACACGATCCCTTTGTGCTAGCAAGCAATGCCGACTATTTAAGCTCACAACTACCAAACAATAAAGTAAAGATATTTGAAAACGCTTCACACTTCTCAGCAGAAGATGCGGGTGATGAATATGTTGAATTAATCAAGAACTGGTGCCTTGGCGATTATCAACTGAAGTAATATTAGATGGAATAGCTTTAGCCGCCTTAGGGCGGTTTTTTATTGCCTAAAACCTATCATTAAAATAGTAGTGTTTGGCTACTACATACAGCGAAGGAAAAGAGGTACTTTTCAAAAATAGCAGGCAATAAAAAAGGGCTACATCACTGTAGCCCTTTAATTATATTGGTGCGGATAGTGAGACTCGAACTCACACGCCTTACGGCACATCCCCCTCAAGAATGCGTGTCTACCAATTCCACCATATCCGCGAAATTTGATTCTGGCTGAATAGCCTAGTTAGGTACGTCGCTGTCGCTCTTGTCTTCGTCAGCCGCTGGTACGTCAGCGTTTTTAGGTTCAGCGCTTGCTGCTGGTACATCAGTTGGAATTTGTTGCTCAACTGGTGTTGATAAGTCGTTCCACTCGTCAGTCGCTTTAATGCGGTTAGCCGTCAAGTTACCTAAAACAAGGCTGATTGCAAAGAATGCAACTGCTAACCAAGTCGTTGTGCGGGTCATAAAGTTACCCGAACCGCTTGAACCGAAAATAGTAGCAGATGAACCAGCGCCAAATGAAGCACCCATATCTGCACCTTTGCCTTGCTGAATTAGCACTAAGCCAATTAATGCAAGCGCTACAATTAAGTAGATAACAATTAAAATTTCATACAACATCTAACGAGTTCCTTTTGCCGCCGAACAAATCGTTTTGAATTCTTCGACTTTTAAACTTGCGCCGCCAATTAGGCCACCATCAATGTCAGGTTGTGCAAACAAGTCCTGACAGTTTTTAGCATTAACACTACCACCGTATAAAATTGGTGTTTTTGCAGCGATGTCTTCACTTGCATTTGCTAAAAACTTACGAATAAATTCATGTGTTTGCTGTGCAATTTCAGGTGAAGCTGTTTTGCCCGTACCAATTGCCCAAACAGGCTCGTATGCTACAACAATATGGCTAAAACGCTCAATACCTACTTCATCAATTACCGGCTGAAGTTGGCTTGCTAACACTGTTTCGGTTTGCTCTGCAGTACGTTCTGCTTCGCTTTCACCGATACATAAAATAGGTACTAACCCTGCGTCTAACGCAGTTTTTACCTTGTGCGCCACTTGTGTGCTTGTCTCTTTAAACAAGCTGCGACGCTCTGAGTGACCTACAATAACATATTGTACTTTGCAGGCCTGCAACATGCTCACAGAAATTTCACCTGTGTAAGCACCTTGCTCAAATTCACTTACGTTTTGTGCACCAACGCTAATATGCTCACAAGCTTTTTCTTGTTCGAAAGCATCTGTTAATGCTGCTAAAAATGGGCTGCTAGGGCAAACAACGATACTAACATCGTTCGACAAGCCTAAATCAGCTAAACCTTGACTCATTTCAGTCACAAGACCGAAACTACCATTCATTTTCCAATTGGCTGCAACAATTGCTTGTCTTTTCATCTTGGGTTCCCATTTTAGAGCGGCGAGATAGTAACTAACCTGCCGCTAACTTACAAGTATTTCCAACGATATGTTGACTGTTTGGCGATTATTCAACCTAACAAGCTAATTTTACTTGTTCTGCAATATCGTTTGCTAGCTGAGTGACCTCTTTGCGATCTGGTCCTTCCACCATCACACGAATAAGCGGCTCTGTACCAGATTTGCGCAATAATACGCGGCCTTTACCTGTAAGTTGTTCATTTACTTGATCAACTGCAGCAATCACATTAGCGGATTCAAGCGGATCGTTATCACCTTCAAAGCGCACATTCACCAATATTTGTGGCAACTTGGTCATGCCTTGGCGTAATTCAAATAATGATTTTTCGGTGCGGCAAATCGCGGTAAGTACATTAAGCGCAGCGATAATACCATCACCTGTTGAGGTATGATTTAGGTTGATAATATGGCCTGAATTTTCAGCACCAAGCTGCCAGCCATTTTCAAGTAGCTTTTCCATCACATAGCGGTCGCCCACTTTGCTTCGAACAAAAGGCACATCCAGCTCTTTTAACGCAAGTTCTAGCCCCATGTTGCTCATTAACGTGCCAACAACACCGCCAGATAATGAACCTGCCGCTAAGTCACTGGTGGCGATCACGTAAACTAACTCATCACCATCAACCACTTCACCGGTATGATCAACCATCATCAAACGGTCGCCGTCACCATCTAGTGCAATACCTAAATCGGCACCGTGCTTAACCACAGCTTCTTGGATTTGCCCCATTGAAGTAGCGCCACATTTGTCGTTGATGTTAGTGCCATTCGGACTCGTCGCAATTTCAATAACTTCAGCACCAAGCTCTTTAAACACATTAGGTGCGATGTGATATGTTGCACCATTGGCGCAATCGACAACTATTTTTAGGCCTGCAAGTGAGTACTGACTTGGGAAGTTACTTTTACAAAATTCAATATAGCGACCAGCGGCGTCATCAATACGGGTAGCCTTGCCTAGTTTGTCTGACGCTACACAGGTCATCGGCTTATCAATTTCTGCTTCTATGGCTAGTTCCACCGCATCAGGTAGCTTTTCACCGCTTTGCGAGAAGAATTTGATGCCGTTGTCGTAATACGGGTTGTGTGATGCGCTGATCACGATACCGGCTTCGGCACGAAATGTTTTGGTTAAATAAGCAATACCCGGTGTCGGCATTGGGCCTAGTAAGCCAATGTTAACACCTGCAGCAGAAAAACCTGCTTCCAGCGCAGACTCAAGCATATAGCCTGAAATTCTCGTGTCTTTACCGACTAATACTTTCTTAGTGCCTTGCGCGGCCATTACCTTGCCCGCGGCATAGCCTAGTTTCATCACAAAATCTGGGCTAATTGGCGCTTTACCTACTAAGCCTCGAACACCATCAGTGCCGAAATATTTACGTTCTGACATACTTATCCTCGCGTCAGTTCTGGCTGCTCTGCAGCCCTTAATACAGTTAGTGCATCCACGGTTGCTTTAACATCGTGAACGCGAATTATTTTAGCCCCTTGTTGGGCGCTGATAATCGCAGCTGCCAAACTACCGGCTAATCGCTCATTAACATCCGCATTTAGCAAATTACCGATCATCGACTTACGTGATATCCCGACCAGCACTGGCAACTCCAAAGCTTGAAAAGCTTTTAGTTCATGTAACAAGCGATAATTTTGTTCAAGTGTTTTGCCAAAGCCAAAGCCAGGGTCAACCAGTAACCTTTCTTTCGCAATGCCTACTTGCTCGCATGCTTCAATGCGTTGTTTAATAAAATTAACGATGTCTTTTGTCACATCTTGATAATGCGGATTGTTCTGCATGGTTCGCGGTAGGCCCTGCATATGCATTAAACAAATTGGAATGTCGCTATTGGCAACGGCTGCTAAACAACCTTCATTTTGAAGCGCCCTGACGTCATTAATCATGCCAGCGCCATGAGCAATCGCCTCGCTCATGACCTGTGCTTTGCTGGTATCAATTGACACTATGGTATCAAACCGCTGGTTAATGGCGTCAAGCACAGGAATTACGCGTGCCAACTCATCATCCACTGAAACTTCTGCCGCGCCGGGTCGTGTAGACTCACCGCCAATATCAATAATGGCGGCGCCATCATTAATCATTTGTTCTACTTGAAACAAAGCATCGTCAAAATTCGCGAAACGGCCGCCGTCAGAGAATGAATCTGGCGTGACATTTAAGATCCCCATTACCTGAGGGTAAACCAGTGAAAGCTGTTTGTTAGGGCATGATAGATGCGTAGGCGTCATAGCGTTCAAATTCATTAATTGTTATTAGTATTTTAAGTCTAACCTTTAGTCGCTTTTTATTGCCACTAAAAATAAAGCCCCGATAAACGGGGCTTTATATCAATTGCAATGCAATATACTAGATCAATTTACTTGGCAGGTAAATCTGACGGCTCGTCTAAATCAGGTGATTTAGGCTCAACCGACTCCTTTTCATCCACCTTGCTACCTGAGCTTGGCTTTGAACCTGAATTAGAATCATCAAAGTCAGCCGGAGCACGTACTTCACAGCGTGCCATCAAATCATCAATTTGGTTTGCATCAATGGTTTCGTATTGCATTAACGCATCTTTCATCGCGTGCAAAATGTCCATATTGTCTTTTAGGATTTGCTCAGCACGTTGGTAGTTGCGATCAATGAAGTCTTTTACTTCATCGTCAATCGCTTTGGCCGTTTCATCAGACATGTGCATTGATTTTGAAGATGTGCGACCTAAGAAAACTTCGCCTTCTTCTTCAGCGAATAGCATAGGACCCATTTTCTCTGATAAGCCCCACTGAGTGACCATTTTACGCGCTAAGCCCGTCGCACGCTCGATATCATTTGAAGCACCTGTCGATACTTTATCTGGGCCATAAATGATCTCTTCAGCGATTCGACCACCGTATAGCGAAGAAATATTGCTTTCTAAATGCTGCTTGCTGTGACTGAAGCGATCTTGCTCAGGCAAGTACATAGTCACACCTAACGCTCGACCGCGAGGAATGATACTTACTTTGTACACAGGATCGTGCTCAGGCACTAAACGACCAACAATAGCGTGACCCGCTTCGTGATAAGCCGTCATTTCTTTTTCGTCTTCGCTCATGACCATTGATTTGCGCTCAGCGCCCATCAAGATTTTGTCTTTAGCTTTTTCAAACTCTTCCATAGACACTAAGCGACGTGAACCACGCGCAGCAAATAGTGCCGCTTCGTTTACTAAGTTCGCTAAATCTGCACCCGAGAAGCCTGGTGTACCACGTGCGATAACTGACGCTTTGACATCATCCGCTAACGGTACTTTACGCATGTGAACTTTTAAGATTTGCTCACGACCGCGAATGTCAGGTAAACCAACTGTTACTTGACGGTCAAAACGACCAGGACGAAGCAATGCAGGGTCTAGTACGTCTGGGCGGTTAGTTGCGGCGATAACGATAACACCTTCGTTACCTTCGAAACCGTCCATTTCTACCAACATTTGGTTAAGGGTTTGCTCACGCTCGTCGTGACCACCACCAAGACCTGCGCCACGTTGACGACCTACGGCATCAATCTCATCGATGAAGATAATACAAGGTGCAGATTTTTTTGCTTGCTCGAACATGTCACGAACACGCGAAGCACCCACACCAACAAACATTTCAACAAAGTCTGAACCAGAAATTGAGAAGAAAGGTACTTTTGCTTCACCCGCAATCGCTTTCGCAAGTAATGTTTTACCAGTACCTGGTTGACCCACCATCAAAATACCTGATGGAATGCGGCCACCTAGTTTTTGGAACTTGGTTGGGTCACGCAAGTAATCAACAAGCTCTGCCACTTCTTCTTTGGCTTCGTCACAACCAGCAACATCAGCAAACGTGGTTTTGATTTGATCTTCGCTCAACAGGCGCGCTTTTGATTTGCCAAATGACATTGCGCCTTTACCGCCACCGCCTTGCATTTGACGCATGAAGAAAATCCATACACCAATCAGCAGCAACATTGGGAACCAAGAGATGAAAATAGAGGTTAAGATGCTTGGCTCTTCAGGTAACTGACCTTTAGCACGTACACCTTGTTTAACAAGATCATTGATTAAATCGCGGTCGTAACCACCAGGGATTACGGTAACAAACTGCTCACCACTGCGTTTGGTGCCTTCAATAACACCGTTGCGATCAACGCTCGCTTCGCGCACTTGACCTTGTCTAACATCCTGAATAAAACGGGTATAGTCCATCTGCTGTTCATTACTACCACCCGGAGAAAAAGACTGGAATACAGACATCAGGACGACGGCTATTACCAACCATAAAATAAGATTTTTTGCCATATCGCTCAACTTAACAACCTCTTGCTGTTTATAAAAATGGTGCGACCAAAACTGTTCATTAATTTACTACAATTTAAAACCAGTAGCTACTAGATAAACTTCTCTTGACCTTGCACGAGAAGAATCAGGCTTACGAGTTTTAACTACCTTGAAAACGGCTTTAACTTCTTTCATAAACTGATCAAAGCCCTCTCCCTGAAATACTTTGACCACAAAAGCGCCGTTTTTCTTCAAAACTTGATGACACATATCTAATGCCAGCTCAACTAAGTACATACTGCGAGCCGAGTCTGCGGCGTCGTTACCCGTAAAGTTTGCAGCCATATCTGACATTACAACATCAATGTCTTTACCGTTGATACGCTCTAAAAGCGCTTCAAGTACCGCTTCTTCACGAAAGTCACCTTGCAGAAAATCAACGCCAGCTATTGGGTCCATCGGCAAAATATCACACGCGACAACCTGTCCATCATCGCCAACCTGCTTAACGGCGTATTCAGACCAGCCACCGGGCGCTGCACCAAGATCTACGACCTTCATACCGGCTTTGATCAACTTGTCTTTATTGTTAATCTCTTCAATTTTAAATACCGCTCTTGAGCGAAGGCCAAGCTTTTGCGCCTTTTTTACGTATTCATCGTCAAAGTGTTCATCTAGCCAGCGCTTACTGCTGGCACTGTGTTTTTTCTTACTCACTAAATAACCTTTTTTGCTACTTTAAGTTGAAGTGCGAGGATACAAATCCGTACACAAAAACCAAAGTGCGGACATAGTAATACAGTCTAGATAAGGGTAAAATATGCGAATTCAAGCAAACTGTAACGAAAATTGTTAATGAGCCTAAATAAAAAACAAATCCAACATTTAAAAGCCCTAGCACACGACTTAAAACCCGTTGTATTGCTCGGCAGCAATGGTTTAACTGAAGCCGTAATCGCAGAAATTGATTTCGCGCTTAACCACCATGAACTTATTAAAGTAAAAATCCCAACAGATAACCGTGAAACAAAAGGGTTAATTGTTGAAGCGATTTGCCGCGAAACTGAAGCTGAAAAAGTACAAGTTATCGGTAAAACGCTAATTATCTACCGCCAATCTGAAGACAAGAAGATTCAACTACCTAAAGGTTAACACCTACTAAGTAATTGCATCTCAGTTGCTCATTTATTGCCGATGTAGCATTAAATGGGCGATTCCCCCTTTTATCCTCTTTCTCCCCTTTGCTTAGCCGCTCATTAACTGCGTTGTTACTTTTGAAATTAGAACAACTAGTTAACAAAAAATAACGCCTTGCCTACATGGGTATAGGTACTTAGGTTTTGCATGGAGCATAAAACCTTTGTTTATGAACCTTTTTCCTACGCCATAATTGATCAACTAATTAATTCAATTGGTATAATCTCAAAATTTAGACATAAAAAAACGGCTCATATAGAACCGTTTTCGAATATTAACGCTTAGCTATAAATAAGCTTAACCAAGCTGCTCAGCTAGAGTATTGCTAACCAATTCTACTGGTTGCGTACCGTCAATAGTTAAGTACTTGCAGTTACCAGCATTTGCTTCTGCTTGGTAGTAATCAACAAGTGGCTTAGTTTGCTCGTGGTAAATCGCTAAACGCTTACGTACAGTCGCTTCTTCATCATCTGGACGAACAACTAGGTCTTCACCTGTTTCGTCATCTTTGCCTTCCGTTTTTGGCGGATTGTATATCACATGGTAAACACGGCCAGAACCTGGGTGAACACGACGACCAGCCATACGCTCAACAATCACTTCGTCAGCAACATCGAATTCGATAACGCTGTCTACATCAACACCGTTTTCTTTCATTGCGTCTGCTTGTGGAATTGTACGTGGGAAACCATCTAATAAGAAACCAGCTTTACAATCGTCTTGGGCAATACGCTCTTTCACTAAACCGATAATTAATTCATCTGAAACTAATTGGCCAGCATCCATCACTTCTTTTGCTTTCTTACCCAGCTCAGTGCCCGCTTTAATCGCCGCACGAAGCATATCGCCAGTAGAAATTTGAGGAATACCGTATTTTGACATTAAGAATTGTGCTTGTGTGCCTTTACCTGCACCAGGAGCACCTAACAAAATAATGCGCATATAAATCTGCCCTTAGAGTTAAAAACTTATTTGCTTGTGTAACTTAGTTAAACATTAACCAAGCAAATAAGTATCAAAATTTGAATCGTTATTAATTTACGTTTGTATTCTTGCTTAGAAATAAGTAAGCGATTAATTATTCTTTGCGAAAATACGGGGTGACACTATACATTTTCGTATCTACGCAAACAAGTGGCATTTCATTGCTTAGATCAAAAAACCAACGCATTTATTTACTTCCTCAACAACTCTTTGATTTAACTTAATATTAAGCAATTTCAATTCGATTAATTTACGCATTCATATCGTAGAAAATTCGCTAAATGCCTTTATTCGAAGACAAAATAATAACCATAAGCAACAATTAGCGCAGGAATAGCCGAATATAGCGTCGCGACAATGGCAACTTTTGGTGATAAAGCAATCGCTGGAAACAGTGCATCACCATCGTTACTGATGGCATTACCAAGCTGAGCAGACAGCGGAATTGCACCCGATAAGTACAAAGAAGTGGTGATAATTTGCGGGCCACAACCGGGGATCATGCCCACTAATACCCCCATTAAAGGCGCAGCAGCACCAAAAAGCTTAAAAGCATTAGTTAAGTCGAATTGACCATAATGCATAACTAATTCAAAGCTTAAAAACGCCATTACTACCCAGCTAGTGACAAAGTTAGTATCAAGCGCCACCTTTTGAAAAGCTTTGCTTTGTTTGAGCTTTTTATCTTCGGCAACTATTGATTCAAAGTTCGTCACTTCACGGGTAACTGACCATAGAAAAATAAAAGTGAGTGCAAATAGCGCCCCTAATGCTGATACATGGATATCGCTAACGCTAAATACACCAGCCACATCGACTTGCGCAGCCATCATAAGTCCAACAGTTGCACCTGGCAGCATTAACCATTGCCAAGCAAGCCCCTGGTAGCGCAACCGACGAGGCACAGTTTGCCTGTGAGCTGAGCTTCGGCTGCTTGAGCATTGTGAGCATTGATCACTAATGGCGTTATCGACAACCGTCTTGCGAAGGAAATCTGGCCCGTGAATGCGGTTAACCGCAAGTCCCGATAGAATTCCGACAATCAAAGACATTAATGCCACACCTAGCCCAGTGAGAGGCTCGGCTGCCAAAAGCAAAAATGCCGCGTCGCCCATCGTTGAAGTGAGTACAGCCGCCACAGCGCCAAACCCCATTCGCCCACTAACATATTGAGTAATGACAACAATCGCACCACCACAGCCCGGTAAAACACCTAAAACGCTGGCAATAACCACTTGTCGACTCGCTTGATGGCGTTTGTTTTTTGCTATGGTGAGCTGATAAATTTTATCAGCGAATAGATGATAAACCGCCAGTGTTGCTGCCACAAAAACCGCTACTTGCCAGAAAGCATCCGCTAACACTGACATAGTAAGTGAACGTGTCTCGGCATTAACAAGTAACACCATGATTATGATTGGGATTAACAAACGGCGGTAATGTGGTACTAGCGAGCGCAGCGAAAATACGTCAAATTTATCTAAGAGGGAAAACGGCATAAGGTACTTATCTTGTGACTAAATGGACGAGCAAGCAGAGTAAGTTCACATAGCTATAGTTGGACCTTTGGTAAACTGCACCGAACATGCTTTGTAAGTTTTGGAATATGAATACAGAATGACACACAATAGTTAGTGTTAATTATTGGGTTTGAATATTCTGATCACTCGGCCCAATACTTGTGTTTTATTTGCAGGGCCAAGCACTTCCACAGGCACACTTGCAGCATTTTCTCCTTTACTCCAAATCAAGCCATTGTGATCAACCACAGCAACGGTTTTCACAATAATCCCGTATTCAGGATGATCTATAAGTAAACGTTGACCGGGCTTTATTGGCATAAAGTTGAGCCATTTGGCGGCCAAAATAAAGCACCCCTGCGGAATAACGGGCGCCATACTATGGCCTTTAACTTTCCAAATTTTTAATCCAAGCATAGTGATTTAATCCAGAACAAAAGCCAACGCTTAACCTTCAGCCTTTAGGTCTGGGTAAACTAAGTTTTCACTTGGCGGATAAGGGCAAGTTGCCGTGTAAGTTGCTACGCCTTTAGTTTGCCAAAAAATATCAGCGAATTGATTAACTTTGTCTAGTAACTTCAATGTTGCCGTGCGGTCAATATGTTGTTTAGCGAATGATGCCGCTAACATAATTTCGTGGGTTAACTGGTGCAATTCAGGATGTGCATCAAGTTGCGGCTGTTTAATATAGTCGCCCCAGATAACGCGAATTTCTTCCTTAACAATTTTGCCGTGGCTTTCTTTTTCGGCAACTAGTCGATTGAATGTCGCTTGTTGCTCAAAGCTTAGCTGTTCATGGGCTTTTAATTCTTCCAGCAAATCAACCATACGAATCATTCTTAACACCGCTAGTTGTGCCGACATTGGGTCATAAATTTTGCAAGGTATATCGCAATGCGCAGACGCGGTATCAAAAGGATCTTTCTTATCAAGTTGGCTTAGTATTTCAAAAATCATTTTATTCTCTCCTATCAATCAAGCGCCGTTACTTTTGCTCTTTCGAATTACCTGCGTGTTTTTTCTTGAGACGAAACGCTATGGCAAAAGCCAATCCAATTGGCGCTAGCCATAGTAAATGTATTAACATCGCCATCGGGTCACTGTGATCGTGACCTGGGTGGGCGAAAGATAAACTTGAAAAGGTCACCGCCATTAATAAGCATAAAATGCGCATTGTCATTGTTGTTCTCCGTACTAATTAGCTATGTTAACTACGTATGTTAACTATCTATGTTTGCTGGCTTAGTTGATTGCCTTAGCTGCTTATCTGAGCTACTTATATGAGCTATGAAATGCTGAGAAATGTCACGAAGCTTGCCATTAAATCCGCTTTAATGAATCTGCGAAGCGTCTTGACTCAACAATTGCTCCATCGATTCCAGCTTGTCCTTGCAGCCTTCACAGATTGGATGCTTTTGTGCGAATTGCATTATTGGCGCTAAGGTCAAACTTAAACCTTTAAACGCGATAAGCTTGATATCTTCGTCTTGCACTTCTGACTCGGTAACTTCGATTAGGTACTCATGTGGCACCATCAAAAATCGCAAGCTCACTTCTAACCTGCCCATTTCTTCATACAGTGATGACAGGTTGTGGCAAGTGCATATCCAAGCCATCAGGGTATCAGCGCACTTTGGCGAGCTGCGGTATTGGTGGGCGAGCAAGTCATACGCTTCACTGTAAAAAAACTCTGCTTGTTGAAACTGCTGTTCGTGAAAAGATTCGTTACCCAGCTTCAACAATGATTGCCACTGGCTTAGGTCTTGATAATCGTGATTTTTATGACTGTGCTCCATGCGCCCTCTCCTACTTCACTTGTGCCAAATAACTTGCCACGCGTTCTTTATTCATGACGACGCCAGCACCAACCGTTTCCCATTGTTTTTTCACATCGCCTAGATTGTCTGCACTATCAACTTGAATAACACCTAGCATACCCATGACAAAATGCGGCGTGCATTTATAGAGGTAAACACCCTGCTCATCGAAGGTGTAGGTAAACTTCTGACCCATAGTGCTAGAAAATTTCTTCGCAGCACTCGGAATGGCAACAGATTCAACATTATGGGTTACATCGGCTGGCACAAAGGTCACCGTATCGCCTTTCGCAATTTTTAAATAACCTGGAGACATCACCATGGTTTGACCGCTACCATCGGCAGTTAATAACTGTACCTCATGGTTTTTAGCCGCAGCGACATTATTGGCACACAATGCAAGCAGCGCACATAGCCCGATAAAGGTAAAGAATTGGGTGGCTAAATCACGCGCAGAATCTAATTTGGTTCTCATAGTGGTTCTCGTATTTGTCTGATGTTGTTTCACATGTAGTCGCGTCACGATTCACGTATTGACGCTTTGAAAAATAACGTATCGAAATATCAGGCACTGACTTATCTTCTCTTGGTCTCTATGCACAGCGCTAACACCTAAATAGTAATCGTTATCATTTAGATCATCAATAACTAATTTGGAATTTTTACAAAGTTGTTTTTATAGCCGCCTTTCACAACTGCTATAACCAGCCCACAAATAACATGCTCAACAGCATCAATTGCGTTTGTCGACTAGGGTATTGGCTATTTAAGGTAAGAGCTGGTGGCGAGTCAGTTCATAAAGAAAACGAGCAAGAGAGATTTGCTGGCACAATTAACCTAGTAAACAAGGTTCAAGTTGCTTCTCTTTATCGCCAGCTAGCTAATTTGATAAACTGAGCGCTTGCTAAACTCAGGTTTAACTCAGTTTTTAAGGTTAAGCTTGGGTTTAGTTCAGGTTTAAAACAAGTCTAATTAGAATGGAATTTATGAGCGTTAATATCCGCACTGGCACCATCGAAGAGGTGCTTACCATTAATAGTCAAATTCCTGAGTTTGACGCTAAATTAACAAATGAGAAGCTATCAAGCCGACTGGCTCATACGCCAAGCTTAATTTTGGTCGCCACTATGCAAACACGCGCGAGTATTAATGACCGAGATAACCAAGCATTAGTGGCCTATAAAATTGGCTACGCCACCAGCGGCAGTGAATTTTACAGTTGGTTAGGCGGCGTTGTACCCGCGTACAGAAAATTAGGGATTGCCAACCAGCTCAGAAACAAGCAAGAAAAATGGGCAACTAAAAACGGATACCGTTACCTGCGGGTAAAGTCAATGAATCGGTTCCCGGCCATGCTGCAGCTATTAATAGCAAACGGCTACCGTATTGAAGGATATGAAGATAATGGTACGCCTGATAACAGTAAAATACTGTTCTATAAGTTGCTCTGCGAATAGCCACCGATTAAGCTGCCACAACATTAAACAACGGCTTTTAGCCTTATTCAATACCAATTTGATTAATTATTTAGTCTCTCAGAATTGCATAAGCAGTATTAGAACAAACGAAATTTATGACGATATAGTTGTTATTTTATGCGGTTATCATGCTGCTTATGCATTCCCAAGGGCGAGTTTTAAAGGCTCATATACTGCGTTATGCCATTTTACAAGGGAATAACCATTCTCTACACGCCAAGCCTTGTCTATGAGCCTTTAAATTCTCGCTGAGTGATCAAATAATTACTCAATTTGGTATAAGACAGGCCAGCCGAAATAAAAAAGGCGCCAGTTGGCGCCTTAGTGTTTTCATAAAGAGCGATTATTCTCGCACTTTATTTAGCTAAGCTCATCATTAGTTTATTCAGCTTAGCAACGAATGATGCAGGGTCGCTTAAGCTGCCACGCTCTGCTAGTGTCGCTTGCTCAAATAACACTTCAATCCACTGGTTAAATTTGTCATCGTCTTGCTCATCGGCAATGTGTTTAACTAGCTCGTGCTCGGCGTTAATTTCAAAGATTGGTTGAGTTTCTGGCACTTCTTGACCTACAGATGCCATTAATTTTTGCATCTGAATACTCATATCATCTTCGGCAGTTACAATAACGGCTGGCGAGTCCGTTAAGCGGTTAGAAATTTTAACGTCTTGTACTTTGTCGCCCAACGCTGCTTTCATTCGCTTGGCTACTGAATCAAACTCTTGCTCAAGTTTTTCTTGTGCTTCTTTTGATTCTTCATCTTCCATACCGCTTAGGTCAACACCACCGCGCGCAACAGATTGTAGTTGCTTACCATCAAATTCAGTTAAGTGACTAACTAACCATTCATCGATGCGGTCAGATAGCAATAAGACTTCAATACCTTTCTTACGGAATACTTCCAGGTGCGGGCTGTTTTTCGCTGCGGCGAAACTGTCGGCAACCACGTAGTAAATTTTGTCTTGGCCTTCTTTCATGCGCTCAACGTACTCAGGTAACGACACGTTTTGCACGCTTGAATCTTCGTTAGTTGACGCAAAGCGCAATAGCTTACCGATTTGCTCTTTGTTGGCCATATCTTCAGCTGGACCTTCTTTTAGCACTTGGCCAAATTCGTTCCAGAATGATTGATATTGCTCTTGGTCTTTCTTACCTAGTTTCTCAAGCATTTTAAGTACGCGCTTAGTACAACCCTTACGGATCGCTTGCGTGACTTTGTTGTCTTGTAAAATTTCACGCGATACGTTTAGTGGCAAGTCGTTCGAGTCTAATAAACCTTTCACGAAACGCAGGTAAGTCGGCATAAATTGCTCTGCGTCATCCATAATGAAAACGCGTTGCACGTATAGTTTTAAACCGTGTTGCTTTTCGCGATTGTATAAATCAAATGGAGCCTTGCTCGGAATATAAAGTAGTGACGTGTACTCAGTTGTACCTTCTACCTTGTTGTGCTCCCAAAGCATTGGCTCTGCATAGTCGTGCGAAACGTGCTTGTAGAATTCTTTGTATTCTTCATCGCTGACATCTGCTTTTTCACGTGTCCAAAGCGCAGTTGCTTTGTTTACGGCTTCCCACTTGGCAGGCTCTGCGTCACGCGCTTCAGTTGCAGGGCGAATCACATTACCTTCGTCGTCTTTTTCTTCCGGTTGTGCTTCTACCGCTGGAATTTCCGGTGTTAGCATTTCAACCGATACTGAGATGTGATCTGAGTACTTAGTGACAATTGACTTTAAGCGCCAGTCATCTAGGAATTCATTTTCTTCTTCTTTTAAGTGAAGAATAATGTCGGTACCACGGCCTGACTTTTCGATTTGGCGAGTAGTAAACTCACCCTCACCTTCACTTTGCCATTCCACACCTTCGCTTGAAGCAACACCGGCAGCACGAGAGCGCACAGTGACTTTGTCAGCAACGATAAACGCTGAGTAGAAACCCACACCGAATTGACCGATTAATTGTGAGTCTGACGCTTGGTCGCCAGATAGTTTAGAGAAGAACTCAGCCGTACCTGATTTTGCAATAGTACCTAAGTGAGCGATGATCTCGTCACTTGTCATACCAATACCGTTATCAGAAATGGTAACTGTGTTGTTTTCCTTATCGGCACTTACGCGAACACGTAATTCACCGTCACCTTCAAAAAGATCAGCGTTTTGTAAGGCTTTAAAACGTAATTTGTCTGACGCATCCGCCGCGTTTGATACTAACTCACGTAGGAAAATCTCTTTGTTAGAGTATAGTGAGTGAATCATTAGTTGAAGTAATTGCTTTACTTCAGTTTGAAAACCATGAACTTCTTTTTGACCTGTCTCAGACATCTGAAACATCTCCTATCTGAACTCAAAATAACCAATGTAGCGCTAATTTAGGCAAGCTAGCCGCTACGCTACTTTTTACTTAACAGGAGATATGGGGATAGTGTTTTTGAATTCAAGAAAATTTATTAGAGATTTTTGAAGTGGGCTTTTACATCAACTTGATTGAGGTAAAAACAAGCAGATACTATTCCGTTAGTACAGAGTAACTCTCAAATTCAACTTTTTCATAACTACCACTATCAAGCTTGAGGGTATGAAACGCTGGCTCGCCCTCTTCATCGACAAAGTTAATCTCTAACCATAGTTCGTTATACTCATCAATCATCCACACTTTATGCAGCAAATTAGAGTCCGCTGAGTTTTGATAAAGCTGGTAGGTGACATAAAGCTCATGTTCAGGTTTATCAGCGATAGCAAGAAGATCCGCTGGTACAGAGATGACATTGATAAGAAAGTTAACTGTTTTCATAACCTTGTTTTTTTATAGCTGCATAACTGATAGACGATAAATTTGTTGGTCTAGTCAGCCCTATTAATACCTGCGGCGATTTTAACAATATTTGACACTAGCGGGTGAACAATGCTGCCTTGAGGGGTAATGAGTTGATATTCCTGAGAGATATTTTCTGCTTTACCAATGTAGGCAACATTAAATTTACCCATAATCTCTTCTTTAATCATCAGTGGCGCGGGAAATATGCCAAAACCATCCCGACCTAGTGATTTCATTAATGCGATGTCGGTAGCGTAGACCGTAATATCAGGCGCTATTTTATTCACATCAAACCATTGCATTAGGCTGCGGGTTAAACTGCTGTTTTGACCTGGCATCACCACTTGAGCATGATCCAGGCAGTAAGGAAAATTAGCGATAAGCTCATCAATATCGCCATCACTGTGTGAGGCAAAAAAACCGATTTCGCTGTGACCAATATGCTGACAATAAAGCGGTAGATCAACGTCGGCGATCAATGGCAAATCCGTCAAAATCATATCAAGTTTGTGCAGTGCCAGCTGACCAACAAGTTCATCTAAGTTGCCATCTTGAATGCCTAACCTTACATGCTGTTCACCCGTCAAGGCTGGCGATAGCCATTTACTGGCTAATGTTTTAGGCAAGCCATCTGTCACACCAACTCGGCACATGGTAGTGACGTGTTTCTCTCCGGACGCCACCGTGTGCAACCACTCTTGTGCCTTAGCAAACATATCATCTGCGTAAGATTTAGTTAGGGCGCCAAATTCTGTTAACTCAAGACTACGTCCACGTTTGATAAATAACGGTCGATCTAATCGCTCTTCTAAAGCCGCAATTTGCGCACTCACAGTTTGGGGCGCAAGGTTCAGTTTTTGTGCAGCTCGAGAGATTCCTCCTTCATTTGCTGTCACCCAAAAATAGTAGAGATGGTTATAATTTATCTGCATTCGCTGTCCCGCTTACCTAGTCTACTTAATGAGCATTATTTCGAAAATTACGAAGTAATAGTCAGAAATATTCAGATTTTATCTTAACGAGAGTTAAATTAACTTTAAAGACCACATGGCTAATAATTGACTGGTCTGAGAATTGGTTAACCACTTCTACCTGTCAATTAATGAGGTGATTTATGCGTATTTCCATTGTATTGGTTTTAACGGTATTGTTCAGCTTTTCAGCGCCTTCTCTAGCGGCTAAATTCTCAGCTGAGGCGATGATAAATGAATGTTTATCCGACAATATATCGCAGCAGCAACAGGTTGGTTGTCAGGGCTTTTTCTATGGCCTTATCAGTAAAAAGCAAGCACTGCTTGCACCAGTAAAATCAAAAGGCCTAGTCGATCGCGCCTACAACAGTAGAACCAGCACCAGTAACTACAGTGTCGTCAAAACACGTAAGTATGGTATGGATCAAGTATGTTTGCCTGACGACATTGACTATCAGACATTCAAAAGTGTGCTAAAGAAAGCTGCAATTAATTATAACGCTCAGCTTGATGTGGAATCGGTCACCGACATTCTGGCGCGACACTACAGTTGCAAATAACACGCAGTTAATAGCACGTAAGCGCCACCTACTAACCTCACAAATGCGTTCAACGTGCCTATCAGCCCCATGCACTATATTTACTAATAAGTTCATAAGCTATTAACTCGCTTATGGCGCTTAAGGGCTTTCTCGTGATAACAAATCTTTCCTAACCGGAACTAAAGGGTAATTTCGACAACAGGTTAAGCTATGACCACGATTAAGAAGTTTTTGCAGCTGGAAGCTGCCGCAGGATTGATTCTTTTATTTGCAACGCTGTTAGCGTTATTAGTCGCTAACAGCGCTTTGTCTGTCTACTACGAGATGCTGATCCAAATTCCAGCAGGCATTCATATCGGTGGTCTAGCGATAAATAAGCCGATTTTACTTTGGGTAAACGACGGCCTAATGGCAGCGTTTTTCTTTTTGGTCGGTTTAGAATTAAAGCGCGAACTGCTTGAAGGACACTTATCTGAACCTAAAAACACCCTACTTCCAATTTTTGGCGCTGTCGGCGGTATGGTTATACCAGCGCTCATTTATTTAGCGCTCAATTATCACGATGAAGTAAATCGCATTGGTTGGGCCATTCCAGCCGCAACCGATATCGCTTTTGCGCTCGGCATTCTAATGTTACTTGGCAAGCAAGTTCCTGCCGCACTTAAAATATTCCTAGTGACCCTTGCCATTATTGATGATATTGGCGCCATTGTTATCATCGCGGTTTTCTACACTCAACAAATAGAAACCGTACCGCTATTTATCAGCGCAATATGTTTAGTGATCTTAACTTTGCTCAATAAAAAAGGAGTGTCTGACATACCGGCCTATATTTTAATTGGCGGTATTCTTTGGGTAGCAGTTTTAAAATCAGGCGTTCATGCCACTTTAGCTGGGGTATTACTCGCTTTCTTTATCCCAATGCGCGATAGCAAGAATCCCGACCACTCGCCAGTTAAGCAACTAGAATCTAGCCTACACAGCTCTGTTGCCTTTGTTATTCTGCCACTTTTCGCCTTTGCCAATGCTGGCATCGATTTTCGAGAGCTCACTTCAGAGGCGATAACTCATCCTATCACCTTAGGTATTGCGCTTGGATTAGTGGTAGGCAAGCCACTGGGTATTATGTCGATGTGTTTTATTGCCATCAAACTCGGCGTTGCTAGGCTACCAACAGGTATTGGGTGGTATCATATTTTCGGTGTATCAGTGCTATGTGGTATCGGCTTTACCATGAGTTTGTTTATCGGCTCGCTCGCCTTTGAAACAACAGGGAGCAACATTATTGTTGATGAACGCCTTGGTATTTTATTAGCGTCATTTATTTCTGCCATTCTTGGCTTTATGATCTTAAAAAATGCGTCTGCAACACAAACGTTAAGTGATGATGGTAATGATAATCGCCAGAAAGAAAGCGGTTTATCTGGAGACAAAACCAATCATTCTGATGATCAAAGTCATTTTGCAGCTAACAGCCGTAAAACAAATACTTCCAGTGAGGCATAGTGTGCATAAATTGTGTGCTTTAATTTGGCACATCATTGCTTTAGCTTAACTGGTAGACTAACGAATAACTTTATCAATATGAATATCAAGCCGTTTTGCAAGGCGTGTTAAGTTAGCGCGATCAACCCCCAGATGCTTAGCAGCCCTGCTCCAATTTCCTTGATAAAGGGATAAGGCACGACGCACCAGCTGACGCTGATAGGCATCAACGTTGTCTCGTAAATTTATTGGCGTGTCGTCAAATTGCTTGTTGGCAAATTCATTGCCTATTTCTGTTTGAGTAGAAACTGCTAACAAGTCCTCTTCTGTTGCTTGTTTCGAACCACTAAAACCACCAATTGGGGCTACTAATTCACTATCGTTATCCGTAATTGTTACTATCGATTCATAACGATTAGCAGCTGGCACTTTTGCACATGCTTTTAATGCCGCTCGATTTAACAAATGTTCTAATTCCCGAACATTACCAGGCCAAGTGTAATGCGTTAGCTGCTGCATTAGCTTGGTTGATAATTTTAATTGGCCGACACCAAGCTTGCGTTTTGCACGTTCAATAAAAAAGCCAGCCAGCAAGGCGACATCACCATGGCGATCGCGCAATGCTGGTACTTTGATCGGGTAAACGTTTAGTCGGTGATATAAATCAGCGCGAAAACGGCCATTTTCGACTTCATCTTTTAAATTGCGATTTGTTGCCGCAATCACGCGAACATTGACAGTGATAACTTCATCTTGCCCAACCGGTTGAACCTCTTGGCTTTGTAGCACTCGTAATAACTTGCTCTGCGCAGCAAGCGGCAGTTCGCCCACTTCATCAAGAAAAATAGTGCCGCCGTCAGCAATAACAAACTTACCAGCGCGCTTACTATCGGCACCAGTAAAGGCGCCTTTAACATGTCCGAATAGCTCACTTTCAATCAAATTTTCGGGTAACGCAGCACAATTCACGTGAATGATTGCTGCTTCAGAGCGGCTCGATTGCTGGTGAATACTATGAGCAATAAGCTCCTTACCTGTGCCACTTTCTCCCTCAATCAACACAGAGTAATTTGAAGGCGCAACCATACTTATCTCATGATTAAGCTTTTCCATCGCGGCACTTTGTCCAATAAGTTCGGTATGAGCACCCGACATGCTAGGTTCGTTGATAGCACGCATTACCGCTTTAGAGTGATCAATATTCGATTCGAGTGAGTTTAAGGTAAGCGCTGTGTGCAAATTAACCGCGACCATTGCACTTACCAAAGACAGTGCACGCTCAGACAAACCATTGAATATATTCGGTGTTAAGCTATCAAGCGTTAATACGCCAATTAAGTTTTCATCGAAATAAAGCGGTAGCCCCATGCAAGCGTGGATCGGTAAATCGCCTTCTTTGCTACTCAGCAGGCCATCATAGGGATCGGGAAGTGGCGAGTCAGCCGCAAATCGTATCGCTTCTATTGCATTGCAAATTTGGCGAAACCTAGGGTGCTCATCAATGGCAAAACGTCGCCCCATGGTATCAGCACTTAACCCTTGGCTAGCTATCGGTTGCAAGTATTCACCTTTGATAACGAGCAAAGCGATAGCATCACAGGTAATAACCTTGCGAATTGCCGTTAGGACATCATCAAAGCGCTGCTCGTTTGCCGCGCTCTGTGCCAATTCAATAGATAATTCTAATAATTGATTGTCAGCTAAATTGTTCATTTGATGGTTGTTCTTTTGATTGCCGTTATTTTGATTACTGTTTTTTTGTTTTTAATTTTGTGCTGTGTTCATTATGTCGGTATGGAAACGACTAGCTAGCTTCTCTCTACCTTTTTCTCTAATTAACTACCTACCTTTTTATCTAAGTACCTAGTTAAACCGTTAGCAGCTTTCAGCTGACTCAACCCAACTATATCAAATACACACAACCATGTCTTTATGACCTGTTTAAATCCTGTGTTATTTTGACTCAATAAAATCATAAAATTAAAATATTTATATATATTTCAATACATTAAAAGATTGGCACTAGTCTTGATATGACTCGTGTAGGTAACGCTTAGATAACTAAGCCTTAGAAAGTCATTCTAAGGTCAATAGCGCGCAGATAAGCCCCGCTAGCACTCCAAGAGAAATGACGTCGCGTAAGTTACAGATTTTAGCAAAAGCATTAAACCCAAAACGTCGGAGCCATTATGTACCCTGCACCATATTCAAATTTTCTAATTGCTGATGACCGTCAATTTGACCAAACACAGCTGAATTTTCAAAAATGCATTCTTATTGGCAATTGGATGATGCTTACTTCTTTAACCGTCACCTTGATGTGCGTTGCCATTACTTTTGGTTTTGACCAATACTTTTCGATTGCAAGCCAAGTCACCGCGCATATCGCGACAATCATTTTTGCTGGTGTTTTAAAAGTGGGTTACGTTTTACGCTGCGTTGGTGTCCACGGGTTAGGTCACAAGGTGTTTTAAGATGATGATATCTGAACCACCTGTAAATGCTGAAAACAATACCTCAGCTTTATCCATATTTAATGATCGCCATCCACTATGGCAATTGTCATTTCGCGCCTTCTTTTTAGCGGCAAGCTTGTTTTCTGTAGTTGCCGTTGCGCTTTGGGTGGCATCGCTATCAGATCTTAGTTTTGAGAGTCCAATTACTGCTAAAGCTCTCTACTTACCCAGCTTAGTTTGGCACGCTCATGAGATGATATTTGGTTTTGCTGCCACTGTTGCTATTGGGTTTATCTTAACCGCGGTGCAAACTTGGACAAGTTCACCAAGCATTAGCGGTCGTCCAGTTATGGCACTGCTTGCAATTTGGGTCATGGTGAGAGCGCTTCTTTGGTACAACACAATAACAAGTCTAGCTTTTGCCATTGCACTACAGAGCCTTTGGTGGCTTGCTATTATTGGCTACTATGTGCGTATTGTGTTGCGCGCGAAGAACAAGCGAAACTACTTGTTTATTCCTCTACTTAGTGCGCTAGCAACGGTCAATTTGCTCGTATTAGGCTGTGGTTTAGCAGGGAAAACAGATTTAGCACTGTATTTTGCACGCTCAGCGGTACTCATTTTTACCCTAGTGATGGCGGTTGTTGGTGGCCGTGTAATCCCGTTTTTTACAGTTCGCGGGGCTGGTACTGAGCCCAAGCAACCGCTACCTTCGCTGGAAATGGCGCTACTACCAGTCGCCATTGCTGGCATCACTATTTTTATCCTTGGGCAGTTTATCTCCCTGCCAATCACGCCAGCCCTATTTATGCTATCTGCTGGCATACTGCATCTAGTGCGCTGCGCTCGTTGGTCAGGTATGAAAACACTGGATGTGCCACTGCTTTGGTCGTTGCACTTAGCCTACTTATTAATGAGTCTAGGGCTTATCGCGCTGGGTTTGAGCTACCTTACCCCTATGGTTCAATTTAGCGCTGCACTGCATTTAATCACTATTGGCGCAGTAGGTTTGATGATCATTGCTATGATGAGTCGAGTATCACTAGGCCATACGGGGCGCGCGTTAATCACAAAACGCCATATCAATTTGGCATTTTACTTGGTAGCTGCCGCCGCATTAGTTCGTTTTATCTTGCCACACCTAGGCTATACCCTGCTGAGCTGGCAGCTTAGCGCCTTGCTATGGGGTATCGCATTTAGCTTATTTTTCTTCACTTACTGGCCAATACTTACTAAACCTCGTCAGTAAGCTCACTTTTAACTTTCTAGTTTGTTGGAGTAGACATGCAATCTAATCAAGCCCTTTCCGTTCAAGATATTAGCCTAGTGCAATCAACCTTACCGCTTATTGAGCAGGCCGGTGATGCTGTAACAGCGCACTTTTATCAACGAATGTTTCACCACAATCCTGAGCTGAAAGATATTTTTAATTTAACCAATCAAGAAACCGGTCGACAGAAAGCAGCATTGTTCGAGGCGATTGTCGCCTATGCGAAAAACCTAGATAAGATTAACGTGTTAAAACATGCCGTTGAGCGTATCGCCAATAAACACGTGAGCTTTCATATTAAACCAGACGATTACAAAATTGTTGGTCATCATCTTATTGAAACCATGCGCGAGCTGCTGGGCGAGCATTTCACACAAGCGATTGAAAAAGCATGGTCAACCGCATATCAAGTACTCGCCAACTTGTTTATCAACCTGGAAGAAGAATTATATGTTAACCGTGAAACTGCGACAGGTGGCTGGCGTGGTAAACGTGCCTTTAGCCTAGTAGAGAAAATTCAAGAATCTGAGTTGGTCACAAGCTTTGTTTTTGAACCGATTGATCAGCAGCCTGTCATGAACTACTTTCCCGGTCAGTACATAGGCATTGAGTTAAAGCCGACAACATCACCTTACAACGAAATTCGACAATACTCGCTGTCAACTAGCCCAAATGGTAAGAGCTACCGCATTTCGGTAAAACGTGAGTTAAGCGATGTAAGCGAGCGCAATGGTGTGATGTCGAACTATTTACACGATCATTTAAACCTAGGTGACATTGTTGATTTACACGCCCCTACCGGCGACTTTTATTGGCAAGATCGTCAACGACCTGTAGTGCTAATTTCAGCTGGTGTTGGCATTACCCCAATGCAAGCCATGTTGGATACGCTCGCTCAGAACAACTATTCACAACAGGTTATTTATTTACATGCCTGTGAAAACAAGGCGCAACACTCTTTTGCCAATCACACAGCAAAGCAATGTAAACAACAAGGTTGGCAAGCGTATACTTGGTATCGAGAAGGAGCAGCTGACCAACCAAACACCTTCACAGGTATATTGGATTTTTCAGTAATTGATTTACCATTAGATACAAATGGTGATTTTTATCTTTGTGGTCCAGTCGGATTTATGCAGTTTGCCAAGCAGCAACTACTCAAACTTGGTGTAGATGAGTCATGTATTCATTATGAGGTATTTGGCCCGCACGCCAACCTTTAAGGGCTATCGGGTAACAAGGATTTGCGGTGTCGAGTAAACCACTTGTCACCGCAGTTTTATAGTGAACTATACCTGATAGCTTTTTCGGCCTGACAACGCATGTGACAAAGTATTGCCATCAACATACTCAAGCTCGCCGCCTACTGGCACTCCGTGAGCAATACGCGATAAATTGACTTCAAATGACTTTGCCATTTCCGCGATAAAGTGCGCAGTGGCTTCCCCTTCAACTGTAGGGTTGGTGGCTAAAATCACTTCCTTAATACCGCCCTGTTGCAGTTGTGCTTCAAGCAAGTCTAACCCTAAATCTTCTGGGCCAATGCCGTCGATTGGTGATAAGTGCCCCATTAAAATAAAGTATCGACCTTGAAACTCACCCGTTTGCTCGATGGCAATAACATCTGCTGGGCTTTCAACAATACATAATTGTTCAGCATGCTGGCGACGCGGGCTTTCACAAATATCGCATAAGGTTTGTTCAGTAAAGTTACGACACTGCTGACAATGCCCGACCTGCTCCATTGCTTTTGCCATCGTTTCCGCCAGCTTAGCACCACCTTGACGGTTTCGCTCTAATAAGTGAAACGCCATACGCTGGGCAGTTTTGGCGCCAACACCAGGTAAACAACGAAAAGATTCAATTAATTCTTGGACAAGTGGGCTGAACTTCATAGAGATATAAATTAGGTAATTAAGGTCAAAAACGGGCAAAGTGTAGCAAGCTAAACGTCAGCAAGACAATAAAAATCAAGCCTATTCACGCGCATTGACATCTATTGGCACAGAGCCTAAGTAAATGAACGCTATTAACATAAAAAAAGCACCAATTGATTCCATCAATTTGGTGCTTTCACTAAATTCGCAATTTATAACACTATTGTTTTGGGCTTTGGCGGTTCGTTAAAAACTCTTTAAGCATTCGCCAGTCACCAATAAAGCTGTACCAAGGATAGGTAAAGGTTGCCGGACGATTCTTCTCAAAGAAAAAATGTCCGACCCAAGCAAAGGCATAGCCGGAAACAAGAGCTAGCAATACCAGCCACCAAGTTTGCTTAACAAAGGCTAATGCGAGTAATGCAAGTGCTACTGCGCTGCCGATGTAATGTAAACCTCGGCAAATTTTATTTTGGTGTTGCGATAGGTAAAACGGGTAAAATTCTTCAAAGCTTTGATATTTTTTGGGCGTTGCCATGCTTAGCTCCCCGTTAGTGTATTTTCTCTGTGATGCACCATGAGCGCACCCTTTACTTTACCCACTTGCACTTCTTTAATCAGTTCGTAATCGACGTCTTTGAAAAACTCTCGATACTTATCATTAGTGGCGTATACGGCAACACCTTGGCTATCAGGGTGTTCTTCAAGCACAGTATTAACCGCAGCCATTAAATAATGACCAAAACCGTGATGTTGATGCAAAGGGTGAATGGCAATAAAACTGAGCATATGGAATTTCGCTAAGGGCACTTGCGACATGATCAGCTTTTCTTTTTCCATCATTTGTTTGGTTGAGAAGTACCCTGCGTTTAACAGCATTTTTAAGCGCCAATGCCAAAAGCGTTCAAAACCAACGCCATCATCTGGACCATTTAAACAAGCAACGCCCACCATGGCCTCACCAAGATACAAGCCAACCATCGGTTGTTTAGCTTGCCAAAACGCGCCCAATTCTTCACGAATTGATGTGCGCAACCGTTGTTCATAATCTTCTTTGTCGCCATGGAAAATTTCTAAAAAGACAGGGTCATCGTGGTAGGCTTGATACAGTAAAGAAGCGGCAAGCTTAAGATCCTCTGCGGCTAAATAAGTTGCTCGAATATCAACATCTTGTGGTGCGGATACCGTTTGCGTCATAGACTCCCCCATTTTTTAATTGCTTGATAGCGTGTGATTTGTGCTTTTATATTCATACCAATTGAAATAAGCATCTTTATCACGGCAATAGCGTACAAACCTGTTGTTAATTTATTGTAGTAGTACGTGCACTATTCGCTAATCGTTTTTATTTTTCTTGTTTGCAATACCACCATAGCAACAAGCGAAGAATTAGGTCAATAAACAATCAGCATTCGCCTTTGCTACTTTTCCTCTCACCCTTGTTAAGCTTCACTATAATTAAACGACAAAAACATAACCTCGTTAGCTTTGAAAGGCCTGCTTATGGACACTTCCTTACATTCAATGAACACGCTGTTTGCACAATTGGGACTTGCAAATTCACCCGCTGAAATCAATGCCTTTATCGCCAAACATAAAGGCATACCCAGTTCAGTTCGGCTGGCGCAGGCAAGTTTTTGGAGTAAAGCACAACAAGGTTTTATTGAGCAAGCAATTGCGGAAGACGCTGATTGGGCAGAAATTGTTGATAGCCTAGATTCACAGCTAAGGTAGCTTTAACTTCTGATATCAATTTAATTAACTGAAACACCAATTCAAAATAGCCGAAAAACATCAGCACAAAAAAAGCGCTAACGTTAAGGTTAGCGCTTCGGCTTTAAGGTTAGCTGGTTTGTCGTTTTAAAGTTGAGCGTAAGCCATTTCACCCCAACTAACTAACAAACCATCGCGGAAAATGAGTGGTGTACATTCGTCTTTAGTAGTGATGCCGTCTTTGTGTTTACGGTTAGTGCGGTAATAAAGTACTTGCACATTTTCACCGTCTTTTTGGTAAACCTCGTTAAAATCTGCAACACCTAAACGTGATTGCACATCAGCAAAAGATGCATTCAATTGTAAGCGTGCGATCTTTTTACGGTTTTCGTATTCTCGATCACCTAAATCATACCCGTAGTGACCATCGTCACCCCCCACTGAAACTACACAGCCACTCAATGCCATTGTTAGCGGTAATGCAGTTAATAATAAAACAAGTGACTTTTTCATCTTCTATAATTCCCTAAGTTTGATTATTATTGCTTACCACTCAGCAAGTCATGCACCAAGATTTCAAGCTATTGATTTTATTATATTTTCAATGAATGCATCAAAGCTTTGAAATTTAGCACTTGGTCATATTTGCTAATACTTGTTAATTTTTTCACACGAATAAGCATTATGACGATTAAAGACGAAATTTTAGCCATTGCTAACCAGCTTGCCAACGATGGACAAAGCCCAACAGTCGCGAAAGTGAAAGCAAAGCTCAGCGAAGCCGCGCCATTACCCACGATTATTAACACCCTTAAAAGCTGGCAGCATCAGCCAGAGAAGACCAGTGTTGATAAGGCGAATAAGGGGTTAAATAGTGCTGATAAAAGTAGTGAAAATATCCAAACGGTAGAGTTATCTGAGGCACAATTGGCCCTGTTGCAAGATAAGCTACAAAGTCATATCGAGAAGGCGGTTGCAGCAGCGATTGAGCCACTGCAAGAAGAGCTTGCTGAAATAAAACAGCTACTTAAAGCTAAATAACCTCTGGCCTAGGTTGCGTCACAAAAACAATATTTTGCAATTAATCATAAATCATAGGCGTTAACTGGCTTAGAAACTCTGTTAAATTGTCTGCAAGCTTTTTATGTGGCGCTTTTCCTACCTGCTCGACCCAAACTTCACCCGTTTGGTTATCAAGCGATAAAATAAAGTCGTCTTGATCGGTAAGTGCAAAAAATATGGTCACGTCTTGTTTAAGCTTACGCTTCATTAGCACATGGCCAATAATGTTCTCTTGCAAACGAGCAAAATCGGCTTCGCTCCAAGGAAATAATAAGGTCAAGTTGCCATCATCACAGCTTAGATCGAAACTTTCGCTATAAAGTGTCGTGAAATAAGTTTTGATATCGGGGTGTAATGACAATTCAAGCGCCTGCTCAACATTATCAAAAGACAATGGGCTTTCTGTGCTTTCGGCACTTGTAGGCTGCCAAAAATTTGCATCAGCTGAGTATTCCCCTGCCAAACAAGGAGATGGCCATTCTTCGTCTTTTTCGATAACTGGCAAATGACCATGTTTGTCTTGAAATGCCGACACAAAACTTGATGCTAAGGCGTGTAATTGTCTGCTTAATTCATTGTCTGGGCGTGTCATCTTGGTCAAAATCCTAGTAAAATAGCGCCATTAGTTCGTTAACATTTCAATTTTATTAAGCAGTTCATGGCAAAGTATCAAAACAGTGGCCTATTAGAAGGTTTAACGTTAGGAAAAGCAACAGATTATAGCGACCAGTATGATCCAAGCTTGCTGCAAGGGGTGCCACGTAGTTTAAATCGCGACGATTTAGACATAGACCAAAGTAAATTACCGTTTTTTGGTGAAGATATCTGGTATGGCTACGAAGTTTCTTGGCTGAATGCTAAAGGTAAGCCAGTCGTTGCGGTTGCAGAATTCCACTTTCCTTGTTCAAGTGATAATTTAATCGAATCTAAGTCGTTCAAATTGTACCTAAACAGCTTCAATCAAACGCGTTTTGGTAGCCAAGCGCAAGTGATTGAGCATATGACCAATGATTTATCGAAAGTGGCAGGTGCTCACGCAACCGTGCGTTTATTTCCTGTCGATAACTGCCCGCCTCTGGCAATCGCAGCGACAAAGGCCACTTGTATTGATGAGTTAGATATCGAGATTGATCAATACCAATATCAGCCAACACTGTTAGCTGACGCTGCAGGCAAGGGTAAAAAACAAGTAACCGAACAGCTGGTTAGCCATTTGTTAAAATCGAATTGTTTAATCACCAATCAGCCAGATTGGGCCAGTGTTTATATTAGCTATACGGGCAATGAAATTGATAAAGAAAAGCTACTGAAATATCTAATCTCATTTCGTGATCACAATGAGTTTCACGAACAATGTGTCGAACGTATCTATTGTGATATTCAGCAGTTTTGTAACCCTAAGTATTTAACGGTTTTTGCTCGCTATACTCGTCGAGGTGGATTAGATATCAACCCTTATCGCAGTTCGCTGCCGTCAAACGCGCCTAGCTCACGCTCGCTAAGACAATAGCGTCCATTTAAATACAATTTAAATTGGTTTAAAAAAGCACCCTAGGGTGCTTTTTTTGTTTGTTCAACGTTTAATCCCAACTGAATTAACGCTATTTTTCAGGAAATGCTAAGCCTGTCCACGCTTGATAGAAGGCTTTTTGCGCTTCGCTCGCGTCAGCCATAGGTTGCACTTTTAGCTTACCTGCTGGTAGCTCACCAAGTTTAACTGTTTTAGTGACAAGCTGATCACGACGAAAGAAAGTAAACGTCACTTTTTGCTTTGGCTTAAAGTTGCTTAAGCGTTTAGTTAAGTCTTTATCTTTCATGCGCAAGCCATCAACCGCAACAATAATGTCATCGGTAGTTAATCCGGCACGCCATGCAGGGCTACCTTTTTCAACACTGGTAAGTTTCAAACCATTAGTATCGGCTTTAGTAGCAATACCTGACCACGCCTTAGTTTTATCCGTTTTACCATAGCTGATCTCTAAGCCGGCTTTGGCGAGCAGTTTGTCGAAGCTTGGCTTGGCATGGCCGTCGATATTTTCTGCCCACCACGCTTGATAATCTTCGCCAGTTACTCGTTTTAGGATATTGCGAACGTCTTGGTCGTTAAAGGTTTTAGGAATACTAAACTCTTTGTATAAAATGTCGTGAACATTGCGGTAGCTCTGTGCTAACCCCGTTTTTTCTAGAATGTCGACGTCCAACATCCAAGACACTAAGAAACCTTCTGAGTAAATATTCACGCTATGGTTTTTGTGGTAATCACCGCCTTCGCTGATCCACTTATCAAAACTCGCCTCAGCCACTGATTGACTGTCACGGCCCGGTTTTCTTAAATAGCTATTGATGCGACGAGCAAGGTGATCCAGCCATTCTTTGCTAGTCATAATATCACCGCGCATCAGCAGTTGATTTTGCAAGTAGCTAGTCGAACCTTCAGATAACCACAGTAAGTTAGAGTAGTTTTCACCTTGATAATCATATGGCACTAGCCCTTCTGGGCGATATTGCTTCACGTTCCACGTATGAACAAACTCATGTGCGGCAGTGCCTAAAAAGCTAAGGTAATCTTTGCGCTCAGCAAAGGTATAGCGATCACGCTGAATAATCGTTGAGTTAATATGCTCAGTGGCACCACGCGCACCGCTTGTGGCATGAACCATAAACACATAACGTTCGAATGGGAAGTCAGACCAAATGGTGTCACCCTGACTGACGATCTTTTCCAAATCCTCAACCATCTGATCAGCATCGTAGTTACCTTTACCCCAAATCACTAACTCGTAATCGCGACCATCAACATCAAATTTATAAAAGTCGTTAATGCCCGTTTCAATCGGCGAGTCGATCAGCAAATCGTAATCTGCGGCAATAAACTGGTGTTTGTTACGACCTTTTTTCAAACCAGAGACACTGCGCCACTTTTTCGGTACTTTCAATTGAATCACGTGTTTATCGTCACGGCTTTCATCGGTGTACATCACAACACCTGAGGCATCTAAAAACGCGTGGCTGTCGTCAACGTGACGTGTGCGGTAGCCCAGCTGATTGGCATACACTTGGTAACTCACATCAACACCGTCGCTTAAGTCACCGGTAATACGCCAAGTATCTTTGTCGATTTTCTGCCAAATAAGGTTACTATCTTTTACGTTGAATTCACGAATACCGTTGGCAAGGTTTAAAATTTCATAACGCCCTGTACGCCATGTTGGCAGCTTTAGGTCAATTGACGCCTGTGTTGAAGCAGGTAACGCCATTTTAACCTTGGCATAGTGATGCTCAGCTTTTGATAAATCAATGTTGACCTTAACATCGGCCAATGCAGACTGAGAAAAGGCGCAGGTCAAAAATAAAGCAATTGGTGACAAACGCTTAGTAATTTTGTTCATAATCAAACTATATTCTTAAAATAAGATGTTAAATAAATGTGTCGAATCATTCGATGGCGTAAGTTTACCTGCTTTGCCAATGATTACCATGTTAGTGCGCTTGAAAATTCGCGGCTTGGTCGAAAAATCTTAAATTTTTACAAAATCTCAGTGGGACAAATAGTTTTATTAACCGTTCTTCTATACAGTGATATTATAAATTGAACTATTATAGTGAAAGTAACTGCTGTCGAAATTCATCAGGCTATAACGTAATTTTCAAACTCATTTTCAGGTACGCGCAATTTTATTGCTAACCAACATATTGAAAGCCCATTTTATTCAGGAAATCATTTACCCATGAGTGAAACGTCTGTTTTTCAGAGTCAACTTCGCCAACTCAAAGCCAAGCTTGATGCCTCTATTCAAGCGCGTTCAACGCTAGAAGAAGACTTTAATAAACGTTCAACCTTGTTAACCGACTTTTTGGTTAAGTTGTCGCGTTTGTGTAAAGGACAAGATCTTGAATTAGACAACCGTATGGCAAAGCTACGCGCCATGCTAAAAAAGAGTGCGCCGCTAGCTGACGTTGAAAAAGAGCTCGCGAACGTTTCTAAGCTGTTAAACAAACAAGCCAGTAAAAACGAGCTTAATATTCGCGACTTACACCAAAAGTTTCACGGCGCTGGTACGACACTGCAAAAAGCGAAAGGTCTGCCACCACAGTCAAGACGCAGTTTACGAAGCTTATTAACCGAAAACTCAGACACCAAAGACACGGTTATTCAATATGTCCCGCAGTTAAGCGAACTGCTCTCCATCTATGGCGAAGTACTGACGGCAAAAGACAGCATTCAAGTAAGCGGACAAGCGCATGCTGCAATGCAATCTAGTGCCGCGTCGCTGATAAATCAATCGAATGGTAACCAGACCGAGGCAGCTAAGAGTGCCAAGAGCTTTATTGAGCGCATTACCTCAATTCTAAGCAACATTAAGTTATCTGAGCAGCTGCAACAAAAGCTGAACCACTTAAAGGATGAGCTGGGAAATACACGGAATATCGATGATAGCTTGCTCAACAACATAGTTGCAGTACTAAATCTTGTTGCTGAAGATATGGAACAAGAGCGAAAAACGGCTAAAACCTTTTTATCAACACTCTCTGGTGCGTTATCCAAAGTGCAGCGCGCGGTTAAGTCTACTCTGTCAAACTCTCAAGGGCACCGCAGTGAACAAGAAAGCATTAATGAATCACTTAACAACCAATTAGGTGATATCGCTGAGATGATCGAATCTGCGCCAAGCCTCACTGAAGCCAAAGCAGAACTGATGACAAAATTTGAAACCATCACACAAACAATTGAGCAAAAAAATAGCTTAGAGCTTGGCTATTTTGAACAGCTAGAGCAACAGCTTGTGGCCATGCGCACCAAAGTCAGTGAATTAGAAAAACAAAGCAAACACTTTGAACAACGCATGCTAGAGCAACAACGCATTAGCCTGCAAGATGCGCTGACTAAGCTAAATAATCGCGCCGCTTTTGACGAGTACTTTGCTAAGCAAATGGTGCGTTTCAATCACCAACAGTTTGAGCTAGCTGTCGCGGTTATCGATTTAGATGACTTTAAACAAATTAATGACACCTATGGCCACACTGCCGGTGATAAAACCTTGCAAGTCATTGCTGCTACCTTGACCAAAGCGCTAACCAAGAATGTCTTCATTGCCCGCTATGGCGGTGAAGAGTTTGTTTTAGTGTTTAACGAGTTAAATGAAAAGGAAGTAATGGCTGCGCTGGAAAACTTCCGTAAAACGATTGCTAAACTGCCATTTAAGTTCAGAAATAACAAAGTCAATATCACCACGTCAATTGGTATTACTCACATTAAGCATGGTGACAACATTCACCTTGCCTTCGAACGCGCCGATGAGGCGTTATATCAAGCAAAACATCAAGGTAAAAACCGAATAATCTACGCACAATAAGTAAACAGGCGCTAGCTGCTATTGGCTTACCCCGATGGCATTAGTGGGATCGTCATTGCTTTTCAATGACTAATTGAATAAGGGGATCAGGATGAAAACTTTAATTAACCCTGTTGGCAACATGAATTTATTGTCACAAATAGAGATTGATCAATTACAAGAATCTGCAGAAAGTAAGCTTTTTCAGCTTTACCGTAATTGCTCACTAGCCGTATTAAATGTAGGTAGCCATACCGATGATGCAGAAGAAATTTATCAGCAATTTCTAGATTTTCACATCAATGTATTGCGCATCGAACGCGGTGTAAAATTAGAGCTCACCAACCCGCCACAAGATGCCTTTGTCGATAACAAAATTATCCGTGGTATTCGCGAGCACTTATCTGCCGTTTTGCGTGACATTTTATTTATCAATGATAAATACGACGGACTGTGCGATAACCTTAGCTGCGAAAGTGAAAAAACGACGCATATTGTTTTTGATATTTTGCGCAACGCCAATGCCATTTTACCCGAGTCTGTACCCGGTTTAATTACCTGCTGGGGCGGACACTCAATCAACACAACCGAATACAAATACACCAAAGAAGTTGGTTACCAACTTGGCCTACGGGGCTTTAATATTTGTACAGGTTGTGGCCCGGGCGCCATGAAAGGGCCAATGAAAGGCGCGACTATTGGCCATGCCAAACAGCGCAATCTTACTGGCCGCTATTTAGGGCTAACCGAGCCGAGTATCATTGCTGCCGAGCCGCCAAACCCTATTGTAAATGAACTGATTATTATGCCGGATATCGAAAAACGGTTAGAAGCGTTCGTTCGTTTATCACATGGTATTATTATCTTTCCTGGTGGCGCTGGTACGGCAGAGGAATTTCTTTATATTCTTGGCATTATGCTCAACGAGAAAAACAAAGAGCAACATTTGCCCATTATTTTAACGGGCCCGAAAGAGAGCGAAGCGTATTTCCAAGAAATCGATAAATTTGTCGTTGCCACGCTTGGCGAGCAAGTGCGTAAGCATTATCGAATTATTGTTGATGATGCGCCAAGTGTTGCCCGCGCGTTAAGCGAAGAAGTTGAGCAAGTGCTCGCCTATCGCAAAGCCAAAGGTGATGCCTTTCACTTCAATTGGTCATTAGAAATTGATCAGGAATTTCAACAACCATTTGAACCAACCCATGAGAACATGGCAAACTTAACGGTAAAAACAGATATGGATACCGCAGCTTTAGCCGCCAACTTGCGCCGAATTTTCTCCGGTATTGTGGCTGGCAATGTCAAAGCCAACGGTATTAAGGCCATTAGGGAACATGGCCCGTTTGTAATTTCTGGGGAAGAGAAAATTATGTCGTTAATGGATAAATTGCTAGATTCATTTGTAAAACAGCAGCGGATGAAACTGCCGGGTAGCGAATACATTCCTTGCTATCGCGTTGCACAAGGCACTGATGCCGCTTCAACCATTCAGGGTCAGCCTGCATGACAGCACATGTCGTACTAATTGATGCGCTTAATTTAATTAGGCGCATTTATGCTGTTCAAGAACGACCGTTCCTGCTCAACAATGAGTTATCGGAAAACACTAAACAGCAGGTGCTTCACAACACAGCGCAAGCTTCGGCGACCGCTGTTGCCAATATTTTGGAATTTTTAATGCCTACTCATGGGGTTGCCGTATTCGACAGCGAGCAGCCCTGTTGGCGCTATCAGCTCTACCCAGACTACAAAAAAGGCCGCAAAAAAATGCCTGAGCATTTAGCGACCAAATTAAGTGACATTCAAGATGCCTTGTTAAGTAAAGGTATTGATTCTATTGAGCCCGAGGAAGACGAAGCAGACGATGTGATTGCCACCTTGGCGATCAAAGTGGCACTGCGAAACCAAAAAGTCACCATAGTCTCAACCGATAAGTGCTTTTTATCGCTGATTAATGAAAACATTCAAGTTTACGATTACTTTAATCGTCGCTTCTTAGACGATAACTATATCGAACAAAAATTCAGTGTAAAATCGAATCAACTAATTGATTTATGGGCACTAACAGGTGATAGCACCAATAAAATTCCCGGTGTTGCTGGCATTGGCCAAATTACCGCTGCGGAGTTGATCAAAGACTATGGTTCGGTCAATGCTATTCTAGCGGCAGATAAAATAAAGTCCTCGGTCAAACAAAAGCTAGATCAAGGGCAAGACATGCTTAAACTTAGTCATCAACTTCTTACTTTAAAGCAAAATATTCCCCTAGGTTTTAACCTCAAAGACATTCGGCTAATGACAGTTTAGTGAGAATTGGTTGGCCGATAAAAATTGTTGCAAATCATCAACAAGCTATTTAAAACTTGCCAATAACTCGCTATGCTAAGAGTCAGCTACAATAAATATTAAGGTTAGTAAGTCGCGGCCATAGTGGCCGAGTTCAGCGGCCAAGTTTACTAATCAAAATTCCAGCAAATTCTTCTAGGGTTATGAGTAAAAAAGTTATTTTCCGTATTTTATTGGCATTAGCAGCTTACGGCATTTTTGTGTTGTTAGTGGTCAATTTTTATAACGACGACCCCGCCAATATGAAATGGGAAGATCGCGAAGCGTTTAACCGCCAATATATTTCAAAGCTACAGCTTGATAACTTTACCTTTGAACAGGCACTTGAAAATTTGGGCAGCCCAGATATCACTGAAGCGAAAAAAGTAGAGAATGTGAACTATCAAGTGATGTTCTACCGCACTCAACACGTGAAATCAGATGGCATTACCACCCAAGAAGAGTGTACACCGCTACTGTTTAGCAATGGCCTACTTACTGCCATTGGCAATGTCGCTTACGAGCAGTTTAAATCCCTTTAAGCTGCTCAATTGCAACGGCTAATCTTTTTACGTGCTGAATTTCCGTAATAAAACTCCTACATATAAAATTTGCCCAGTAAGTTTTCATACTAGCTTACAACCTTAAGCCATGGTATAAAGGCGCGCTTTTTTTCACATAGCCTAACTAAATACTTACTTTAGCGCACCATGCGCACGTTTATTTCTTGCCAATTTGATGCTGGAAATAACGATTAGGCTATGCTTTGAAAATACTTCTGACAAATCTTTAAAGGTACAATAAATGGCTAAGCAAACTATCACAGTAATTCCTGGCGACGGTATCGGTCCTGATATTATCGACGCAACGATCAAAGTATTAGACAAAGCAGGTTGTGATTTTGAATATGAATACGCTGATGCAGGCCTAGTAGCACTAGAAAAGCACGGTGAATTAGTTCCAGAAGAAACTTTAGAGCTAATTAAAAAGAACAAAATCACGCTTAAAGGCCCATTAACTACACCAGTTGGCGAAGGCTTTACTTCAATTAACGTTACCTTACGTAAACAATTCCAGCTATACGCAAACATGCGCCCCGTAATTTCGTTCAAAGGCACTAAAGCTCGCTACGAAAACATCGACATTATTACCGTTCGAGAAAACACTCAGGGTATGTACTCTGGCTTAGGTCAAAACGTTTCTGATTGTGGTGAAACAGCAGAAGCAATGAGCCAAATCACTCGTGAAGGTGCTGAGCGCATTGTTGAATTTGCTTACGAAACTGCACGCAAAGAAGGCCGTAAAAAAGTTACTGCGGTACACAAGGCTAACATCCTTAAATCAACGTCTGGTTTATTCTTAAAAGTTGCCCGTGAAGTTGGTGAGCGTTACCCAGATATTGAATCTGCAGAAATGATCGTTGATAACTGTTGTATGCAGTTAGTAATGAACCCAGAGCAGTTCGATGTTATTGTTACTACTAACCTTTTCGGTGATATTTTATCTGACTTATGTGCAGGTTTAGTTGGTGGTTTAGGTATGGCTCCTGGTGCTAACATCGGTGACGACTGTGCAATCTTTGAAGCGGTTCACGGCAGTGCACCAGATATCGCTGGTAAAAACCTAGCGAACCCTACTTCAGTTATTCTTGCTGCAATCCAAATGCTTGAGTACTTAGAAATGGGTGACAAAGCACAAGCGATCCGTAACGCAATTACTGAAGTTATCGAATCAGGCGATCGTACAACACGCGACTTAGGCGGTTCTCACGGTACAACTGACTTCACTGACGCAGTACTAGAGCGTTTATAATTTACGCCTTTTCGCTTAGGCTTTTTGCTCTAGCTTATATATCTAGCTAAAAGCATTAAAACAAAAAACCGACTTAATAGTCGGTTTTTTTATCTCTGCCTTCAGGTCTATTAAGTAGCCTGAGACACTGTTAGCTTTAGCCCAATAAACTTAGCGCGCTAGTGGCGCCGGCGATAATAATCGGGCGTGTACGGTGATTTCTTCACGATCGTAATATAAATGCTTAGCGTACATCTCATATCTAACATCGTGCTCAGCAAATCTGTCTTTGATCATTTGCAGGTCTTTTTGCACTTGCTGATAACGCCCTTTCATTGGCAACTTAAGGTTAAACATCGCTTCTTTACAAAAGCCATGTAGTAACCAGTCAGTCATAAGGTAAGCAACGCGATGTGGCTTTTCCACCATATCACACACTAACCAATACACATTTTGCTTGGCGGGTTTAAATTTAAAACCATCAATTTGATAATGTTTAACCTGCCCTGTTTCCATTAACGATTCAGCCATTGGGCCATTATCAACCGAGGAAACCATCATTCCACGGCGTACTAGTTGGTATGTCCACCCCCCAGGCGCAGCGCCTAAATCCACCGCATTTAAGCCAGAAGTTAAGCGTGACTCCCAATCTTTTTTCGGGACAAAGTATAAAAACGCTTCATCGAGTTTTAAGGTTGAGCGACTTGGCGCTTGTGATGGGAATTTTAAGCGTGGAATACCCATCACATGCTGTGAGGTATTGGTGCCCAACGAGAAGCCTAAAATCACTTCCTTGCCAGATAAGAACAAAGCATGCAGCACAGCACCGTCATCATCACCTTGCTCGGTAAGAATTTTTTGCTTTCTAAGCGCTTGGCGCAGTGGCACCGCTAATTTACGGCAGAACTTAGTGAGCGCTTTGCCATCGTTAGTATCTGGCGTTTCCATCCGAAGATCGGCATATTGCCAGTCGCTACCTAGTGCTTCAACAATCGCCTCGACGCGATTGTAATCAGGCAGTTCAATTTTTTCCGTTAAAGTGACAAACCACTGACGGACGAAAATCAAGCGCTTTAACGGCAACTTGCTCATTAAAGTCTCGCCGTCTTCAGCGTTATGCAGATGGAAAAAAACCAAGCCTTGTTTTTTAACTATTTCTAAATAGCCGTAAATTTCGTTCCATGCCGCTTTTTCCTGAATTTCCGCACCACACTCTTTTTCAAAGCCTGGGCGGCAATATAATACAATGGAGGTTTTCATTTATTACGACCTATTTCAATTCTTCAATACGCTGGCTTGTTGCTGCCCCTGTAACACCATAAATAGCAATACACAGCCACGCCAGCGCTAAACTCACGCCACCAAAAGGCGCCATTTTGCCAAGCTCAGGCATCATTAGTAAGGTTTTAAAGTATAAACTACCACTAAAACCACACATGCCAGCCACCATTAGCCAACTACTTGCTGCTAATATTCTAGACTTAGCTTGCTGACGCCAAATCACCAGCCCTAACAGCGCTAAGGTGTGTAAAATATGGTATTGGTGAGCTGTTTCCAATCGGGTTACCACTTCTAGTGATAAATGCCCGCCAGCATGGGCGAGCCAAGCGCCGAATAATACGCAAAAACACCCACTAACGCCAATAAAAACCGCTAAAACGCGATGTTGCCAAGTAAACATTAAATGTGGTCTCCATTTTTAAGTCTTAGCCAACCGGCAAAGTCTAACTGATTGGCTTGTTCTTAACGCGAAACAACACTATCAATATATTCACTAATCGCATTAGCTGCCGATTGGATATGCTCCGCATGAGTAAAGCCTGATTTTACCCGAGGCTTTAAATCGTGATCGCCGTCTTCGAGAAAAGTGACTTGGCATTGAGCAGGTAAGCGGTAGTTTTCAATTGCTTGCTTGTCACCAAGCTTGTCGCGACTGCCCTGCACTATCAATATCGAGTTATCTTTGTGGCGCTCAGTAAGCGGCGTTAAACGGGTTTTCTCAGGTTTACCAATTGGATAAAACGGATAGCCTAAACAAAATGTGCCTGCAACTTTTCGATTTAGCTTTATATCTTCTTTTAATTCGCCAGCTAGTGTTTCGCTGGTGATGGTTGCCGCAACGCGACTACCCATAGATTTACCGCCAATAAACAAAGGAGTTTTTGCCAATTCAGTGGCATCAACGTCAGTAAAGTACTCGCTCAACTGATTGATGATATTTAGAAAACAAGGCAATAATTTTGGCATGCGATCCGGTGGGCGCTTTTTACCATCCGCCAAGCGTTTATCCATATAAGGAAAGTTAAAACGCAATACCGAAATATTATGTGCAACCAAGTGCTGACTGACCTTTGCCATAAACTCATGGCTTTTATCGGCGCCGGCACCATGGGCAAAAATCACAATGGCTTTGGGGCTTGCTGCCTGCTCAATAATAACTGATGTTTGTTCAACACCTGCTTTTTCAGGAGTAGTCACTTGAGAGGTAGTCACTTCACGGGTATGGTTTTGTTTTGACAACTTTTTCTCGCTTTTTCTTTCGCTTCTGGCCTTGCTTAAATTTGTTATTTGATTGAACAACTTATAACAGTTGTCCATCTTCAATTTGATCTTGCTCTTCTTCCACTGTTTCTAGTACCCAATCGCGAAACGCAGAAATTTTACCGACATCCGCCTGATGCTCACGACAGACAATGTAGTAGGCATTATTACTGACCAACACATCGTTAAACGGCGTAACCAAACGACCGGAGTCAATATCGGGCTTGGCTAGCACACTATGGGCTAACGCCACCCCCTGACCGTGAATTGCCGCCTGTAATACCATCGAAGAGTGACTAAATATCGGCCCATGATTCACATTCACCCCTTTTACCCCCACTTCCTTAAACCAGCGCTTCCAATCACGACGGGAAGTATCGTGCAATAAGTTGTGTTGGGCTAAATCGTTTACGGTAAATAGCGGTTTTTTACCATTGACCAGTAGCGGCGAGCAGACAGGGATCAAATACTCGGTATGAAGCTTTTCCGCAAGCACATTCGTCCAACGGCCACGACCATAATAAATCGCGACATCAACATCTTCCGTTAATGAGTTATCGGGTTGGTCAACCGCTTTAATTCGCACATCAATATCTGGATGCAAAATATTAAATGCATTTAAACGCGGCACCAGCCATTGAATGGCAAAACTCGGCTGTAAACTTACCGTGATAGCACCTTTAGCGCCGCGGGCAAGTAGCTTTTCTGTGGCGTCATGCAGAGCAGTAAAAATATCTTTTATATCGAGAAAGTACGCTTGCCCCTCTTCAGTCAACAACAAAGCACGGTTTTTACGCATAAACAGCTTAATACCAAGATGCTCTTCTAAGGATTTTATTTGATGACTGATTGCCGCCTGCGTAACAAAAAGCTCTTCTGCCGCACGGGTAAAACTTAGGTGCCTAGCAGCTGCTTCGAAGGCGCGAAGTGCGTTTAAAGGAGGTAAACGAGAGGCCAAAATGAATTCGCTTCAAAGTGAAATACTATAGCCTGAGATTATGACAAACAAATGAAAATTCAGCAATATTTTGCATTAGTTTTTCTAATGAATAACGTGAATTTATGTCAGTGTCACTTTTTGACCAAGATGCTTAGAATATACACCGTAGATGAAGGACAACATCTCTAGGCCTTATATATTAATAGATATGGCTACAATACTTTAGTTGTGTTCCCAACCCACAACTTAACGCGATAGATATTGGTCCTTTGACATCTATAAGGAATATTGACGTAACTTATGTATGTAAGATAAAGGTACCATCATGAAAACAACTCTGCTTGCACTTATCACTGGCGCGCTCGCATTTACCGCAAATGCAGAGAGTGTCTACAGTTTAACAACTGCTGAAACTGCAGTTGCAATTAACCCAGTTCAACTGCAAGTTGTGGCGCAAGATTATCTTCGCCAGAGCTTAAACAATCAAGCACCACTGACGATTAAGTTAGACAACGTGCTAGTCACACAAAAAACCGATACGCACGGTAAGCAAACGGCAAAAGTAGAAGCTGAAACTGTTGCCTTAAATCAGTTAATCGAAAGCGAATAAGTTAATTAATTAAATATAAGCTTGTTTTTCAGCCTAGATTTTAGGAGTTGGAGTCAGACCAAGTATCCCCAACCAGCTTGGTTTGGCTCTGAGCCTGATTAACTAGCAAACACTTGTTTAATATATACAAAAGGCGCTAAGCATATGCTTAGCGCCTTTTTTAATAATCCTGTCTCATTCTTCAAATGCATATAACCATTTAAAGAACTGAGTATTGCCATAGAAAACTAAATGGCTTAACTCAATAAGCCATTTAGTACATTAAGGTTACCTCAACGCCTATTGACCATCCGCTGGCATAGTGCCCGGTAACCAGTTACCGCCCGCTTTGGCAATTGCTTCTTCTGTGAGTTTTACAGATTCAGCCAACTGGACAATACGTTGGTAGATATCAGCATAGCCTTCGCTTGCACGCTTAAAGCGCAGCTTTTGCTGGCCACTAACAGGGCTAGTGCTTTCGCTACGAGACCACAGTAAGTAACCAATATAGCCATTCACTGACGTTGGCGTTGGCTCAGCACGTCTTGCCACAACTGAGTCACCGTTTAGATCGAGTTTGATCTCTTGCAAGTCACGCAGCATTTGGTGAGCAAGAGCAAGCGTTGCTTGGTCAAGCGCTAGTGTTTCAGTAGTTGCAACCTTGATGTGCTTGATACGTGATTCCAGCTCACCTAGGTATTTACGCGCGCCAGCAATCGCATTGCTTAAACGACCTGCTTTCATGTCAAAGGCTAAATCTGCTTTGCGATCTGTACTTGGGAAAGTACGGTTGTCGATAGAAACCACTTCAAAGCTTTGCTCTTGATCGTACGGCGTTTCAACACCTTTCACGAGTTTAGATAGCGAAACCGTGTATTTACCCGGCACCACTAACCAGCCGGCATCTTGGTCGCCACTGGCATCAATTGGCTCAAAGCCTGGGTAGCGTAGATCCCAATGAATGCGGTTAAAGCCTTTTTTCGCAGGTACTTTGATGCGACGAACAATATTGCCTTCATAATCGCGTACTGTTAGCAATAGGCTTGGCTTTTGCTCAAAGTCTTCTTCTTTGAGTGCGTCCCAGCTTGGGTAGTAAACTGGCTTTTCATCTTTACGCAGCTCGGCTTCTTTTGCTTGTCGTTGTGCCTTTAACGATTTGAACTCTTCGTTAATGTAGAAACTAAAAGCTGCACCGTATTCTGGGTTTTCCGCAAAGTAGAAATCAGCACCGCGCATTGCTTTGCCTGGTAAGCCTAACGGACTGTGCTCGATAAATTGGAAAGCACGGCGCACAGGGAATAACGTTGCATCTTGCTTTTTCACGGCTTTGGCATCTTCACGCAGTGGTGAATAGTCATCTAAGATGTAAAAACCGCGACCAAAAGTCGCTAACGCTAAATCGCTTTCACGGCGCTGAATTTCAATATCGCGTACGGCAATGGTAGGCATACCAGATTTTAACTGTACCCAGTTTTTACCGCCATTTTGCGTAAAGAAGACACCAAATTCAGTACCAACGAAAAGTAAGTCTTTATTTTGGTGATCTTGGGCAATGGTGTAAGTTGAACCACGTACAGGTAAATCACCTGTGATGTTTTTCCAGCTTTTACCATTGTTGTCGCTGCGGTAAACGTATGGTTTAAAATCGCCACGCTTATGGTTATCAAACACCGCGAATACGGTATTTTTGTCAAAAACTGACGCTTCCATATCGGCAACATAAGAGTTGTCTGGCACTTTTGAAGGCCAGTCTAATTTTGTCCACGCTTGGCCACCGTCTTTGGTGACATGCATCACGCCATCATCACTACCTGTATATAGCAAGCCTTCTTGCAATGGTGATTCTGTTAACGCGATAAGCGAGCCGTAGAAAGACGTTGAGGTATTTTTCGCTACCGTATCTACACCCCAAACTGTGTCCATCACTTCTAACTTATTGCGGTCAATATTACGTGATAAATCACCACTGATCGCACGCCAGTCATCACCGCGATTATCTGATTGGAACAAGGTTTGTGAGCCGTAATAAATACGTTCATTATTATGCGGGCTAATCAGCAGCGGCGAGTTCCAGTTAAAACGCTGGGCGACAGAGGGATCTGGTGTAACCGGTTGCATTTGCACACGCTCACCAGATTGCTTGTCATAGCGGGCTAAACCGCCGTACTGGTATTGCGAGTAGATAATATTTGAATTTTTCGGGTCGATAACCGTTTTAAAGCCATCACCAAATTGGGTAAATAACCAGTCGCTGTTTTGAATACCCGACTCTGTTGTGGTGCGATGCGGCGCGCCTAGTGAGGCGTTATCCTGCGTACCACCAAAGACGTTGTAGAATGGGTAGTCGTTATCCACCGTCACTTTGTAGAACTGAGTTAACGGCATATTGTCTTTAAACGTCCAGTTCTTGGCGCGATCCCAAGATTCATAGACACCACCGTCACTACCAATGATCAAGTGATTCGTGTTGTTCGGGTCAATCCATAGCGCGTGGTTATCAACGTGCTTGTGTGCTTCGCCTGCGCGAGTGAAGTTTTTACCACCGTCTTCAGAAACCATTAAGTAGGTATCAAGCGAGTAAACACGGTGTGGATTTTTAGGGTCAACAACAATTTCTTGGTAGTACTGCGGGCTACCCGACACATAGCTGCTTTGCTTATGCCAGCTAGCACCAGCGTCGGTTGAGCGATAAAAGCCTGATTTGCCATCTGCCGCTTCAACAATGGCGTAGATAATATTGCCATCGGTTGGCACTACATCAATACCGATGCGGCCTTTATCAACGCTTGGTAAGCCCTTTTCAATCTTGTTCCAGGTTTTACCGGCATCGGTTGATTTATAGATGCTTGATTCTGGGCCACCGTTGATCAGCGTCCAGACATGGCGACGACGCTGGTAAGACGTTGCGTAAATCACATCTGGGTTTTGTGGGTCAAAGGCGATATCACTCACCCCTGTGTGCTCGCTAATTTCTAGCACGTTTTCCCATGTTTTACCGCCATCAGTGGTTTTAAATAAACCGCGATCGCCGCCCTTGCTCCACAATGGGCCTTGCGAGGCAACGTAGACCACATCAGAGTTTCTTGGGTCAATTAGGATCTCACCGATGTGCTCTGAATTTTTCAGACCAACGTTTTCCCAACTTTGACCGCCATCAACCGATTTATATACACCATCACCATAGGCAACAGAGCGCTGCGAGTTGTTTTCACCTGTACCCGCCCAAATCACATTTTTATTGTTTGGGTCCATGGTGACATCACCATACGAGTAACTTGGCATGCTGTCAGCGACTGCTTGCCAAGTAACGCCAGCATTGTCAGTTTTCCACATACCGCCTGAGGCAGTGGCAACAAAGTACTCTGCTGGGTTTTCTGGATTAAAGGCAAAGTCACTGACACGACCACCAGTGACGGCTGGCCCCATGTTTCTTAATTTAATACTGCTATAAATGCTAGCATCCGCTTTTTTATCGCCTTTCGCCGCGAATGCGTCGCTCGATGCGCCCGATAAGCCAAGTGCAATCGATGCAGCAAGTAAAGAAGGTAGTAATCTCATTTCACTTCCTTAATTATTATAAGTTCTGTTGGTTTTACTAAAGAGAAAAAGCCCAAAACGATATTGGGCTTTTGATTTTTTTATTTTAGCTAGTTCGCTAATAACTAGTTAAGCGCGATTGGTTGAGTGGTTGATAACAAGCCCAAACCAGACGCTTGGTAAGCCTGTTTAAACTCAGTGAGGTCTTGCTGAATAAACTCATTCACTTTACCTACGCCTTTATCTAACTCAATTTTCGCTTTTTCAAGGTAGATTTCAGCGGTTGGTGAAGGCTTACCGTAGCGACCACCTGCATAACCCCAAGCCATAAAGACATGTGATGTTACTTTATAAGTTTCATCAACAATGCCTGTGGTTTTGGGAATAGAACGCAGGTTTTTATCTAACTCGCCAATTTTCTTGATCAGCTCATCGGCAGACTTAGCTAACTTGCTCGCAGGTAACTCGTCTTTGTTTTCAGCTTTGTTCTCAGCCTCGGTACTACCAAAATCTTCAAGTGCCTTATCCGCCATCGCTTTGATCACTTCAATATCTTTTTTACTGTCGTGCAAAGCATGAACTGCTTTAGTCAGCGTGCCGTACATAGCAACGGCTTGATGCTCAAGTGCGTAGCGCGCTTTCATATCCGCCATGGTGACATCGGTAAATCGAGGGTCTTTTAACACCTTAGCTGTGGTTTCAAACTCGTTATCGTTAAGTTTTACATGAATGGTGTAAGTACCCGGTACCACTTCAGGGCCAGCTGGTTTAATGTCTTTGTCTTCTTTTGGCTCTTGACCCGGCATACGGCCTTGACCGTCCGACTCCAAGCCCCAAACAATGCGGTTAACCCCTTGTTTTAGCTTAGTGACGAAAGTACGAACGACTTCACCGTTAGCATCTTTAACTGTGACGCGAGCCTTTTCTGAAAGCGGCTTTTCATCCTTCTTGTCGCTATCTTTGCTAGCGGCTTTTTTCGCTTTCGCTAACTGACGTGCTTTTTCTTTGTCTTCATCTGGGTGAACTAAGTGATCACCCGATGCCATGACATTAATGGTGACACCGTAAACTTCGTTATCGCCCACATAAGCAGCATCACCCCAGAAACGGGTTGAAGGTGCGCGGCTAGATACGTATTGCTGACCATCGCCAACACTCAATAGTTTTAATGAAGCGTTAAACGATTTTTCATTTAAACCACGCAGCGGGCTGTAATCGTCAATTACAATGACAGAGCGACCGTGCGTACCTAATACTAAGTCATTTTCACGTTGCTGAATGGCCATATCCATTACAGACACGGTTGGTACGTTTTGATCGTACTTGAACCAAGAGTCACCACCATCAGTTGAGGCGTATAAACCAAGCTCTGTACCTAAGAATAATAGGTCTTCGTCAACATGATCTTGTACAACCGATAAGGCATAACCACGAATGTTTTTAGCGGTTAAGTTGGTAAACTTGCTACCGTACTTAGACGCTTTGAACACATAAGGCTTCATATCACCACGTCGGTGGTTATCAAACACGATAAAGGCTTCTTCTGGATTGTGCAGCGATGGTTGAATATGCGGAACAAATGCATTTTTTGGTGCTTTGCGCGCTTTTTTCTCTACGCTCTTCCAGGTGTCACCGCCATCTTGCGTGACATGAATACGGCCATCATCCGTTGCGACCCAAATCACCCCTTGTTTAATTGGGCTTGGTGCAATAGTAATAATCGCAGTATGGTTTTCCGCCGCGGTGACATCTGGCGTTAAACCACCTGATTCTTTATAACGCTGCCAATCTGGGTTGTTAGTCGATAAATCTTTTGAGATCACCTGCCACGTTTCGCCGCGATCTGTTGATTTGTGGACGAACTGGCTACCGTAGTAGATAGTGTTGGCATCAAATGGGTCTTGCGCTAAGCCAGCATTCCAGTTGAAGCGCAATTCTGTTTCGTAATCCGGTGCTGCTGGGCGAATAAGCTTTTGTTCGCCAGTGACTAAATCGTAACGGTTTAGGTAGCCACCTTGCGATTGCACATAACCTTTAGTGACATCATCTGGGAATGGCATGGTATCGAAACCATCACCAAAGCCGACTTCTTGCCAATGCACATTGCGAATACCTGCGGTATGGAACACTTCCGCAGGGCCGCGCCAAGAGCCGTTATCTTGCAAGCCGCCGTAAACATTATAAGGCACAGCATCATCAACACGGATATGGTAGAACTGAGATACCGCTAGGTTTTGCACAAAGCGCCAGCTATCGCCTTTATCTTGGGTGATCGCAATACCGCCGTCATTACCTAAAATTAGGTGCTCAGGGTTTTTCGGGTTGATCCACAAGCTGTGGTTATCAATATGAATAGTGTTACCTGTTGCACAACAATCAACTTTATCGATTTTGCTAAAGGTTTTACCGCCATCAATTGAGCGGCGAATAAAAGTCGCGATATTGTAGATAATATCTGGGTTAGTTGGGTCTACTTCAATTTCTGAGTAATAGAACGGGCGATCGGCAACATTGTATTCGCTGTTTACTGTCTTCCAACTATCGCCACCATCGTCACTACGTAGTAACGCACTTTTCTCCGCTTCAACTAGCGCATAAACCGTGCTTGGCTGACTTTCAGCGATATCAAACGTAATACGGCCTAGTTCACCTTTTGGCAGGCCATCGGCAGACGTGCGTTGTTGCCAAGTTTCACCGCCATCAATTGATACATACATGCCAGAGCCCGGACCACCTGATTCAAACTTATCAGGCCAACGTTGAAACTGCCACATTGACGCGTATAGCTTGTTTGGATTGCTAGGATCCATTTTAATATCAGACGCACCCGTGACGTTATCTACATACAGGATTTTTTGCCACGTTTTACCACCATCAGTGGTTTTATAGATACCTCTGTCTTCATTTTTTGACCACAGCGTGCCAAGTGCAGCAGCATAAGCGATATCAGGGTTGGTTGGATGCAGCGCGATGCGGTTAATGCGCTCAGTGGTTTTTAAGCCCATGTTTTGCCATGTCTTACCACCGTCCATTGACTTGTAAATACCGCCGCCAATCGACGTTGAGTTACGGACATTACCCTCACCCGTACCTAACCAAACAATATCAGGGATGGCCGGGTGCACTGCTAGCGCTCCCGTTGACGCCCACTCTTCGTCATCAAAAATCGGCTGCCAGTTAAGGCCAGCATTTTCTGATTTCCATACGCCACCCGACGCTGCACTGGCATAAATAATATTTGGATTAGAAGGCACGGCTTCAATATCTGAAATACGACCACTGGTTGCTGCTGGGCCGATATGGCGTGCTTTAATACCTGATAATAAATCGGTGTCGATGGCTGCATAACTGCTTGAGGCAAATAGCGCCGCCGAGACAAATAGTGAGGTTAAGGATTTTTTCATTAGAATTTATAACCTTAAAGTAATGAGTGAGTTAACTAAACGAATATAAAGCAGCCACGTAAAGGTCGCTACTTCAAAAAGTAATTTTTGTTTTTGTATTAATGCGTTATCTGTTTTGCTTTCTTTACTTGGTTAACGGTTAAGCTAGCATTGCACGAACAACACGCCAACAACGCGCAATCACTTGATTCAACAACTGAAAATCACTTTACTAGCGATTCTTGCGCCAAGTAATTCATTGCAAACACAAAATTATCAACCTTTGAATATAGCTAATAAACATGATGAATGTATTCAATACACGATAAATATTGCGGTTTAAGCGATGAATTGCAAAATCTATCGTTATTGGAACTGACGGCAACTGGTTTGATATTGCTTGGAGTTTATTACTTGCGCAGTTTGCGCGGTAAGTAGTTGGTTTTTGAGTGTGTATATTCGTCGGTTATTAATATTAGCTTTAGCGAGCACACTCTTACTGTAAGGGTTTTGATTAAAAAATTGTTCAAAGCTGCCGTCGGCCATCATTTTGTTTAGCCCGTACTCAATGCGCTCAGCGAGTCGCTTATCTTCTTTACTAACAAAAAAGAAAAATGGTGCCGGATAGTAAAGCAGCGATGATTGCTCGACGATTAACTCTGGAAATCGCGCGGCTTCGCTATATGCTTCGTGTAAAGCACGAGGAAAATAGTCAAATCGCTGCTTGGTGAGCATCGAAAACAAGCTATTGTGTTGTTTCGCAGTAATAACATTAAAGTTATTTGCTTTTAAAATACTGGTATCTGGCCAGTCTGCTCCTTGACCAGCAAGCAGATTTTGTAGATCAGACACCTGTGTTATTTGACTAAATCGCTCTTGCTCTCCTTGTCTGATCAAGAAAATACGACAGCCACCTAAGCCTTTGAACAATGGAACACGAATCGGCAGCAACTCACGCTCACGAGCTTTTGAAGTCATGGTCCAAGCGACATTGACAATATGACGGTGCTTGATGAGCTCGATCATATTGGTTTGCGTTTTACCTGCATCAACGCCATTGAGTTGATATGGTCCGAATCGCGGTGATGATTTGTTCAACGCAAGTGCTAGTAGCTCTCGATAATACTTATCATAGGGTAAATTGTCTCGACCATGGGACGAGTAATTAACAACATCTAACGCGACTGCTGGCAATGTTATCAATGCCAAAATCAAAAAACTATAGATTTCATCGTCATCGTTGACAGCTACAGCCTAATATCCATTTGTGTAAACCACTCATGTCATTCTCACAATTATGCGCCGCTTATTAGGTTAGCGACTTTCTCAAGGACTTCTCAAGGACTTCTCTTAACTTTGAATGAACATAGACCTGACAAGTTAACTATCGCTTGCAAAAGTCAGCCTTTATCTAAAACTATTTATAATTCAGCGTAATATGCACAGCAGAGTTATACAATTTTTATTCAGGCTTTTATCCTTTGGCGCTTTCGCCGTTTTGGAGTGAATAGTTCCCTAGACTACTTTTGTAATTAACTTTCCCTGCGATTTTGAGTCAATTCTCGAGCGGCAAACGCCAGCGCTGCCAATAGCGCCAACCAAAAGTTCACGCCACCACCTGATGACTTTTCAGGTTCAATCACTAAAGGTGACAATTGAATAGCAAGCTGATCAAAAACTTGGCTACCATCAATTGCTTCTAATTGAATCATGACAGTTTCAGCGATATCTATATTTCCTGCTGTGATAGTTACATTTTCACTGGCATTTGCGCTGGTAAATTCCATTATTTCAGGCGTTATCGTCAAATGCTCAGAATCAAAGACTAACGCCAATAAAACGGGAATATCAAAATCAGCAGCACGATTCACTGTTAATGCTATCGACTGATTGCTTTCTAGTTCAACACTTTCAAGAGAAAAAGACAGGCTCTCTTGGCCAGCGGCGTCATTAATCTCTACCGTCAGCTCGTTAGCGCTACCGTTGACATAATCCCCGTAACGGGCACCAATTTGCAATAATTCGGTCGGCTCTTGTTCATTATCGCCCAACGTTGTTACTGAGATGGACTGAGTTGACTGACCTGCTGAGAAAGTTACCCGCTGTGTTGCATTGATAAAGTCAACATCAGCAAGTGCTCCATTGAAGCGAATATCGCCATCGCTGCCTGCATCTCCGTAGGTATATAGCTCGATGCTAACTTCACGATCTAAGGTAATAGCATTATCATCGCCATCTACCAAAGTGAGTGTCACAATAACCGACTCGCCTTCGGCAATGCTTAATTTATCGATGCTCACTGCAACAGATGCTATTTTTTCGCTAGCCGCCTGCTTGTTGCCTAAGTGGTTAGGTAACGCCACCAACTCATTTAGGACGCTAATGAAGTCGGCCTCACCTAGTTTGCCGCAAGCTTCGCCATTAACTGAGATATCAGGGCTAGAATAAATGTTATGACGAGTATTCCAGTTATTTGAGGTACTCATAATCGTGCCTTCACCAGCACAGTTATAGCCTCGTGCGTCTGTTCTTACTGGAGTATCAGAGCTGTTGGCAATATCGTGATCGGCACCATCATTATGCCCCCATTCGTGAGCACCTAAAGTAGCACTGGTGCAAAACCCACCAACTTCCATAATGGCATAAGGGTTGTCGTAATACGCCCAGCCACAGAAATTATTGTCGGTTTGTGGGCGTAAAATGGTCAAATAATCTAACCCAAATCGCTCGCGAATATTTGATAACGCTGAGAATGCTTGGTCTGAATAGACATTCGCGAGAAACAAATTGATCGCGGTATCTGGCTCATTGGCCATAGGAAACGGTCCCACGTAAGAAACTTGTCTGCGAATCGCCAAGCCGCTATTAATCATTACTTGATTCGCCGCGCTAATTTGCTCGTCAATATAACGGTCTATTTCCGCCCGTCCAATTTGAGCGAGCAGATCTTCCGTGTAGAAAAAACCAATTTCAATAACATGCTGATTAGATTCACTAGTCGCCTTTTCACCAAACTCACTAATAGCATTGATGTTCGATTGTTTTGATAACTGGCTAGTGTTATGCAAGCGCTCTAGCATGTATACAGGTGCTAGAGCCATAGAGCTATTTGTATGCTCGTAATCAGCAGGCGTTTCTCCTGATTTTTTCGCGGAAAAAGGAATTGGCGTACTTGCTATGGCGTTAAAGTGACACATGGCAAATAGCAACAACATACTACGTGAAATATGTCGACGCTTATTGCTTAGAAAGCTAAGAACTACAGGGCAAGAATAAAGCTTTAGAGTAATTGAAGGTAGGTTGAACAGCATGGTGGTTTACAACTTTTGTGACTAATATAACTTTCGTTTTTAGGTAGTATTGGCTTTTGATTGGACCTGATATTAGACCAATATCGCCAATAGCTTGGGAATTGTTATCGTATCAAAACTTGGTGACTAATTAGTGACGGCAAACCAATTTACCTACATTAGTCATGCTGAACAAGCGAGTAAAATGTGCGCTAATATTTACAACTGTTCAACACCACTTACGACGAGAATAAAATCAAAAGGCGCTGGTATAAAAAACCGAGCTAAATACTCGGCTTTTTCAAATATCATCTTACTTTCTATGTAAAATTTGCTTAGTAAAATCAGCTCAAAAGAGTCTGCTATACAGAATCTGTTAAGTAAGTCGCAACTTAAGTTCGATTTACTTGTGATCTACAGAAATAATTTCGTATTCCACTAAACCCGCTGGAGTTTTGATTTCCACTTCAGAATCAACGGTTTTACCAATTAACCCACGGGCAATCGGTGAATTGACTGAGATACGGTTATTTTTAATATCCGCTTCGTCATCGCCAACGATTTGGTATGTCACTTCTTCATCAGTATCAATGTTTAATAAACCGACTGTGACACCAAAAATCACTTTACCTGTGTTAGGAATTTTAGTGACGTCAATGATTTGTGCATTACCCAGCTTGCCTTCAATTTCTTGAATACGGCCTTCACAGAAGCCTTGCTGCTCACGTGCGGCATGATATTCAGCATTTTCTTTTAAATCGCCGTGCTCACGCGCTTCGGCGATCGCTTCAATAATTTCTGGGCGCTTTACTTGCTTTAAATGGGTCAGCTCTTCGCGCAATGCTTCTGCGCCTGCTGCCGTCATTGGAATTTGATTCATTCGAGGTGTATGTTCCTAAAATAGATAAAGGTGGCTACTAACCACCTTTATAAAATAATCGTATGCGAATAAGCATAACAAAACTGTCATGATTCGACAAAACTATCTTTCTCAGCCAAGGCTTTAGCCTAGTTTGTCGAATCTTACGTTATGCCGCTAAATTAACGACTAACAGCGAGCGTGTAACTCTTGAATAGAAGTTACTTTATCGCGGTCATCAGCAGCGTGCGCCTGACATGCTGCAAAAGCCGCATTCAAGGTTGTGGTATAAGCCACTTTATAGCGCAACGCACCGCCACGTAACACTTTGGAGTCTTCAATCGCCTTACGACCTTCAGTAGTGTTGATAATGTAGCTGTACTCACCATTTTTGATTCTATCAAGAATATGTGGGCGACCTTCGTGTACTTTATTCACTAAGCGACATGGTACGCCTGCTTCACCTAACATTACCGCAGTACCGTGAGTGGCGTCTAGCTCATAACCTAGTTCAACCAACTGCTTACCAAGCTCAACTACGCGCTCTTTATCAGAGTTACGTACAGATACTAACGCACGACCAGATTTTGGTACCACTACATTCGCGCCTAAGTTCGCTTTGGCATACGCTTCTTCAAACGTTTCACCAACACCCATAACTTCACCAGTTGAGCGCATTTCTGGACCAACTAGAGGGTCAGAGCCGTGGAACTTGTTAAACGGAATGACCACTTCTTTTACTGAAAAGAACGGTGGAATAGTTTCTTTAGTAATACCTTGCTCAGTCAATGACTTACCAGCCATTACACGTGCCGCCACTTTCGCTAGCGGTACTGATGTTGCTTTTGAAACAAATGGTACAGTACGAGCAGCACGAGGGTTTACTTCAATTAAGTAGACCTTGCCCTCTTTTACCGCCATTTGGGTATTCATTAGGCCAACAACGCCTAGTTCAAACGCAAGTTTAGTCACTTGCTCACGCATCACGTCCTGCACTTCTTGGCTTAGGCTATAAGCAGGCAATGAACAGGCTGAGTCACCTGAGTGAACACCCGCTTGTTCAATGTGCTGCATAATGCCGCCAATCACTACGTTTTCACCGTCACAAATAGCATCAATGTCTACTTCAACAGCATCGTCAAGGAAGTGGTCAAGCAATACTGGCGAGTCGTTTGACACACTTACTGCTTCGTTCATATAACGGCGTAAGTCGTCTTCATCGTAAACGATTTCCATCGCGCGACCACCCAATACGTAAGATGGACGAACAACCAATGGGAAGCCGATAGTTTTGGCTTCTGATACCGCTTCTTCTAATGAAGTTACTGTTGCGTTTTCTGGTTGCAATAACCCTAAACGCTCAACTGCTTGTTGGAAACGCTCACGGTCTTCCGCACGGTCAATCGCATCAGGTGAAGTACCGATAATTGGTACGCCAGCCGCTTCTAATGCACGAGCAAGTTTCAGTGGTGTTTGACCACCGTATTGCACGATTACGCCTTTTGGTTTTTCAACATTAACGATTTCTAACACGTCTTCAAAAGTGATCGGCTCGAAGTACAAGCGATCAGAGGTGTCGTAGTCAGTTGAAACTGTTTCAGGGTTACAGTTCACCATAATGGTTTCGTAACCGTCTTCGCGCATTGCAAGCGCCGCGTGTACACAACAGTAATCGAATTCGATACCTTGACCGATACGGTTAGGACCGCCGCCAATGATCATGATTTTTTCTTTGTCAGAAGGTGCCGATTCGCACTCTTCATCATAAGTTGAGTACATGTAAGCGGTGTCAGACTTAAATTCAGCCGCACAGGTATCAACGCGCTTATAAACAGGGCGAATATCAGCCGCATGACGTTTCTTGCGAATTTCTGATTCGTTAACACCAATTACATCAGCTAAGCGTTTATCAGAGAAACCTTTGCGCTTTAAGCGTTTCAATGACGCAGCATTTAAGCCCGCCATACCGCTTTCGGCTAATGCTTTTTCCTCTAACACGATGTCTTCAATTTGTACGAGGAACCAACGGTCAATCTTAGTCGCATTGAATACTTCATCAACTGACATGCCTAAACGGAAGGCATCAGCCACATACCAAATGCGATCAGCGCCCGCTTCTTGCAACTCGTGCATAATTTCAGAGCGTGCGTCTTTGTCGTTAATATCAACTTTTGGATCAAAACCGCTAGCGCCAACTTCTAAGCCACGTAGTGCTTTTTGCATCGACTCTTGTTGGTTACGACCAATTGCCATCACCTCACCTACCGACTTCATTTGCGTCGTTAAGCGATCTTCAGAGCCGGCAAATTTTTCGAAGTTAAAGCGTGGGATTTTCGTTACCACGTAATCAATCGTCGGTTCGAACGATGCTGGTGTTGCGCCGCCTGTGATGTCGTTTTGCAACTCATCAAGGGTAAAGCCAACCGCTAGTTTCGCAGCCACTTTCGCAATTGGGAAACCCGTCGCTTTTGATGCTAATGCAGATGAGCGCGATACACGCGGGTTCATCTCGATAATCACAACACGACCATCTTGCGGGTTAACACCAAACTGTACGTTTGAACCACCAGTTTCAACACCAATTTCACGCAATACCGCAAGTGATGCGTTACGCATGATTTGGTATTCTTTATCAGTTAGGGTTTGCGCTGGTGCCACTGTGATTGAGTCACCGGTGTGAATGCCCATCGGGTCAAAGTTTTCAATCGAACAAATAATGATACAGTTGTCGTTCTTATCGCGAACCACTTCCATTTCATACTCTTTCCAACCAATTAATGATTCATCGATCAGTAACTCGTTGGTTGGTGATAAATCTAAACCACGAGTACAAATTGTTTCGAATTCTTCTTGGTTATACGCGATACCGCCACCGGTACCACCCATGGTGAAAGAAGGGCGAATAATACATGGGAAACCGATGCGCTTAGCAGTTTCTTTCGCTTCTTCCATCGAGTGCACAATTTCAGCACGTGGACATTCCAAACCAATGTTTTTCATCGCTTGGTCAAAGCGTTCACGGTTTTCCGCTTTGTCGATAGCATCAGCAGTTGCACCGATCATCTCAACATCAAACTCAGTAAGTACACCGTTTGATTCAAGCTCTAGTGCACAGTTAAGTGCTGTTTGACCACCCATGGTAGGTAAAATCGCGTCTGGACGTTCTTTTTCAATGATTTTTCGCACAACTTCCCAGTGAATAGGCTCAATATAAGTTGCGTCAGCCATTTCTGGGTCGGTCATAATGGTGGCTGGATTAGAGTTCACCAGAATAACGCGGTAACCCTCTTCGCGCAGGGCTTTACAGGCTTGTGCGCCTGAATAGTCAAACTCACACGCTTGACCGATAACAATTGGACCAGCACCTAAGATTAGAATACTTTTTATGTCAGTACGTTTTGGCATAGTCTTGTTCTCTCTTAACCTTGCTTGGATGCTTGAATTAGTTCAATAAAGTGGTCAAACAACGGTGCTGCGTCATGTGGACCTGGGCTTGCTTCTGGGTGACCTTGGAAGCTAAAGGCTGGCTTGTCAGTGCGGTGAATCCCTTGAATTGTGCCATCAAACAGTGATTTGTGGGTGACACGCAGGTTGTCTGACATATTGTCTTCGTCAACTGCGAAACCGTGGTTTTGCGCGGTGATCATCACCACATCGCGGTCAATATCTTTCACTGGGTGGTTACCACCGTGGTGACCGAACTTCATTTTAATCGTCTTAGCACCACTCGCTAAACCAAGCAGTTGATGACCTAAACAAATACCGAACACTGGAATATCAGTTTCAAGGAAAGATTTAATCGCTGCAATTGCGTAATCACATGGCTCTGGATCGCCTGGGCCATTCGATAAGAAGATGCCATCTGGATTCATTGCTAGTACATCAGCCGCTGGAGTTTGCGCTGGCACAACCGTAAGCTTACAGCCACGATCCACTAACATACGTAAAATATTGCGTTTGGCACCAAAATCGTAAGCAACGACGTGAAAGTCGAAGTTTTCCGGCGTAACGTGGCCTTTGCCTAGCTGCCAGCTACCTTCCGTCCACTGGTATTGCTCTTTGGTCGATACGACTTTTGCTAAGTCCATGCCTTTTAAGCCTGGGAAGCCTTTTGCTTCGGCTAGTGCCTTAGCCTCATCTAGGCTATCACCCGCTAAGATACAGCCGTTTTGAGCACCTTTTTCACGTAGAATACGTGTTAGTTTACGCGTGTCGATATCAGCAATACCTAAAATATTGTTGCGCGCTAGGTAATCGCTCAAGCTTTCTTCGTTTCTAAAATTACTGGCCAGTAAAGGTAAGTCGCGGATCACTAAGCCTTTAGCCCAAATGGTGCCAGACTCTTCGTCTTCTGAGTTTGTACCAGTGTTGCCAATGTGAGGATAAGTGAGGGTAACAATTTGTTCTGCGTAGGAAGGATCAGTCAGGATTTCTTGGTAACCGGTCATGGAAGTGTTAAACACCACTTCACCAACCGCCATTCCTTCTGCACCAATAGCGGTGCCGTTAAATATAGTGCCGTCTTCTAGCACCAAAATGGCAGATTTAGTCAATTTAGCCTCCGAAAAGAAGAAAGTAAACTTAATCGCTTTTAACGTTTTTTTGCGTATTTCTCGTTAAAAGCACTAAGCGCGAAAATTGTTCAATAATCCGTCTTTTGGCTTGCGAATCGCAAATTTTTGACAAATTCCGCGCATTCTACGCCCATTAGTGTTTTTCGTCTAGTAAAATTAGGAATATTTAGCTTTTGAATGATTTTCATGACCAAACGGTCAAAAACCTACGTTTTCTAACCTCAATATCACTTAATTTGTTTAGAAAATTAAACTAGTATAAATAACTAACAAGCTGTTTTATATGATTTATTTAATCAATTTATGCCGTTCATTCGGGTGTATTATTTCAACCCCAGAACATCTTGCATATCGTAATAACCGTGCTTAGCCTGTGCTAACCAAAGCGCTGCACGCATCGCCCCTTGAGCAAAGGTCATACGCGAACTTGCTTTATGGGTGATTTCGAGGCGCTCGCCCAAATCCGCAAAAAATGCCGTATGTTCACCAACAATATCGCCAGCACGAACCGTTGCAAAACCTATAGTCTTGTTATCGCGCTCATCAGTGATGCCCTCACGACCATAAACCGCGCATTCATTTAAATCACGCCCTAAGGTTTCAGCAATCACCTGCCCCATCTTCATCGCGGTGCCTGACGGTGCATCTTTTTTGAATCGGTGATGCGCCTCAAAAATTTCTATATCAGTATAGTCGCCAATAGCCTGAGCGGTAATTTCCAAGAGTTTAAATAGCAAGTTAACACCAACGCTAGTGTTAGGCGCTAATAATACGGGCATGTCTTGACCAGCCTTTTTGATCAACTCAACTTGCGCATCTTCAAAGCCGGTAGTACCAATCACTAACGCTTTATCATTCGCCTTACACCACTCAATATTGCTTAACGTAGATTCAATCGAGGTGAAATCGATAAAGACATCGGCGCGGCTGACCGCTTCAAGCGAGGTGCTTGAGGCCAAATCAAGTTTGCCAATACCCGCTAACTCGCCTAAGTCAAAACCAGCAAAAGAAGAATTTTCGCGCACCGTGCCACCAACGAGTTCTATTTCATTATGCTCTACAGCTGCTTTGATCAAGTTACGGCCCATTCGGCCGCTACAGCCTAAAATTGCAACTTTGGTGGTCATTTATCGGTTTCCTTATTGTTTGTATCGTTAGCACTATTGTTTGTATCGTTAGCTCTTGGGATTAAGGTTAACTCATGAGCTAAGTCAGCAAGCTGACACATATCATGAGAAATAACGTTAATAATTCTATAGGCTTCTTGTTGATAGCTTAAATGATAAATTGCTGAAAATTCGCTAAAAAGGTTATTAGCTTGGTCATAAAAACGCCAATCAATTTTCACTAAGCTAATTGCTTCATTAATATGCTGATAACTGGCATTACTCGCCTTAAATCCGGTGATGTTATGTTCAGCTAACATGGCAAAAATGCCACTAAACTCTTGATTGAAGCTTTGCTCACCATCAAGCACTAGTACTTTATCTGGCGTGCTTAATACACAAGGGAGTTGATAGCATTTAGCTACTGCTGTAATAATGGCCGTAGAGAAAGCGTGAATGTAATTTTGGTAGAAGGTAGCCAACTGCAGGGCTTTGTTAGCATTGTCTTGTTCTTGGCGCTGTTCGTTCATTTTTTTAATGCGTTATAAAAGGTGCGTAGTAAAGATGCGTAATAAAAGTTGCGAAGTAAAAAGTGCTGTTTGCTCTGGGTTATGATGCGAATTAAAAGAATTCCAGACAAAGAAAAGCCGGGCTAGCCCGGCTTAATCATTTACAGTATGTCTAATAGTTCAACATCGAATACTAACGCTGAGTATGGAGGGATCGCACCGTGCGAACCACGCTCACCGTAAGCTAAGTTGTAAGGAATGTATAAACGCCATTTTGCGCCAACACTCATTAGCTGTAATGCTTCAGTCCAACCAGCGATAACACCGCCAACTGGGAATTCAGCTGGCTGACCGCGATCAACTGAGCTATCAAATACTTCACCATTAATGAAAGTACCGTGGTAGTGCGCACGAATAGTTGATGCTGTTGTTGGCTTTTCGCCTTCTGCATCTGCTAGTACTTCGTACTGTAAGCCAGATTCAGTCACAGTCACTTCTGCGCGCTCAGCATTTTTTGCTAAGAATGCTTCACCTTCAGCTGCTTTTTCTTTCGCTTGTGCTTGCTCTTGCTCTTGTAGTTTCTTAGAAACAACAGCAAATGCTTCGTTTAAGTCTTGCTCGCTTACTTGGCTATCTGCAGCTGCTAATGCGTCAGCTAAACCAGCTTGTACCGCGGTTACGTCAAACTCTTTAAATGGGTTATTGCGTAATTGGTCGCCAAGTTGACGGCCAACGCCGTAACTTACGCGTGCTTCGATTGATTCAAATTTGTTATCAGACATTTGCACTTCTTCATTGTAAAAATTGGCGGCAAGAATAGCACAGAGCGCCACCATAAAGTAGGGCTAATTCCGCTACGATTGATAAAAATAGAGGGATTATATCGCTAAATTATTGAACCTAGTTTTTAACGAAATTAGGTTCATTACTCGCATCAGTTTAACATTAAGTACTTTTAGCCGTCTAAACATCTAGATTGACAGTAATGCAAATCACTTTATAATTTGCGTTATTCCTAAAATTTAATTTTTCAAACTGCTGTTTTGCCTTTCCCCTGATCGAGTGGAATGATATAAAAGTTTATTATTTAAACACTTTATAGTTGCATTCATGCATCACCGTTTGCCACACATGACCTCTACGTAGGCTGAGCAAGCAAGTCAAAACCAAGCGTTTAAAATTGAACGCTTAAAGAGAATGGCAACAACCATTAACAATAAGAATTAGAGCATTATATGACTGAACAAACCTCACCACCCCGCCTCCTCAGCCTATTGCCGTTTGGCGTATTCCTCTCGCTCTTTATCGGCACGGGGATTGTCCTAACCCTGCAAGGTGTTGAATTTGCGTTTTACCAGCTGCCAGCCAGTGTTGCCATCATTCCTGCCATTATCGTTGCAATAATGATGGGGAAGGAAACGATTAGCGAGCAAGTTAACCAGTTTATTGAAGGTGCCGGCCATAGCAATATTATTACCATGGGGGTGATTTATTTGCTGGCAGGCGCGTTTGGCATGGTTGCGAAAGCAACAGGCAGTGTTGATGCGAGTGTGCAACTGGGATTGGCGCTGTTTCCCGACTATTTAATCATTCCTGGGCTATTTATTGTTGCGGCATTTTTATCAACAGCTATGGGAACATCGGTTGGTACCATCGCCGCCATCGCCCCGATAGCAGCTGGCTTTATTGAAGCTGCAAGCCTAAGCCCGGCATTAGTTGCAGGTAGTATCATCTCCGGCGCTATTTTCGGTGACAACTTATCGATTATCTCTGACACAACCATTGCCTCAACGCGAACACAAGGGGCGCGAATGAAAGACAAGTTCCGCGTGAACTTTAAATTTGCTCTTCCCGCCGCACTTATCTCTCTCGTGCTATTCGCTTTCTTGGGAGGTAGTGCTGACTATCAAAGCGAGCAAGCGATCGACGTAATTGGCCTATTGCCCTATGTCGTTATTCTTGGCTTAGCATTGTCAGGGGTGAACGTGTTTGTGGTTTTGCTAGTTGGTATTTTGCTAGCAGCTGCGACAGGCTTTGTCAGTAATGGCTATCAACTGTCTGCGCTCGCGTCTGATATCAACAAAGGCTTTGCTAACGTACAAGACGTATTTATTTTAGCGCTATTTATCGGTGGTTTAAGCGAGTTAGTGCGCCGCCAAGGTGGTCTGCAAGCGCTTACGGTAAGCTTAAAAAAATTAGCGGGGAAACTTAGCCCCAATAACCCAAAACGCGCCGCTGGTTTAGGTATTGCTAGCCTCGCTTTTAGTGCGAACTTTTTTACCGCCAACAATACAGTGTCAATCATTATCACAGGTGAAACAGCGAAAGAGCTCGCCGAAGATGGCAACATTAAAGCGGCAGAATCGGCTAGTTTACTGGATATTTTCGCCTGTATTAACCAAGGTTTATTGCCTTATGGCGCACAAGCCTTATTGCTTGGGGCAACTATTGGTATCTCACCAGTGGATGTGGTGGTTTACTCGTTTTACCCGATGATTTTGTTCTTTGCTGCGTTGATTGCATTCTGGCGCATTACCAAAAACTAATGTTATCTTGTCTTTAGGCAAAGAACCTGGACAAAGAGCCTAGACAAAGCACCTGCACAAAACAGCTCCATGAAAAAGGCTTGCTAATGCAAGCCTTTGTTATTTTCTGTGTTTGCTTTTGCTTTTAATTGGCACAAAACAATCACAATAATCTGTGTTTCGCCGCTATTTTTGACTGGACTTAATTCAACTTTACTTTAGTTTTAGCACGCTATCTGTAACCACTTCTGACAAATTTTGAATTCGCGTATCTTGCTCTGCTGGCAAATCTTTTTTATCAAATGTGGCCCCTGCTTTTAAGTACAGACTTGATAAATATTCCGCCAACGCATCTTGCTCTGTACCATCATCCGTTATCGTAACCATGCCTGATTTTTGCCCCGCAACTTTAAGGTTCACAAGGTTTGCTAGCGCATCTGTTGGGAATTGATAACCATCTCCGCCGTCCACTAAAAAATCAAGCGTCACTAAACGAAATGTTTGCTTAGCAACAGACGGATCAAGTTGGCCATTTTTAACAACAGTTACCGTATTACCACCGGGTAATGCGCCATTGCCATCTAGCACCACTAAATTTTGTACGCGCGAGTTAACCGCTTTGGCAGGGTCGAAACTAAACCGTATACCAGCCACTTGTGGAAAACGGCCTGGGGTTGCGCCAGCGCTAGTTGCCGACACGCCATATTCAATAATCCCCTTTAACTGGCTACCGGACACCGTTAAGTTATTTAGCGCGCTGTTAAATCGCAATGCAATTTCCATATCGAGTTGGGTAACATCGCCTGATTTATTAATACCCTGTACACCTGCTGGTGGACTGCATATGACCTTAGCGTCAGTAGAGCCAGCCGGCACCACACAAGAGCCAATTGGTGCTCGGATACCACCACCATTTTTAAGAGAAATTGCGACACTTTTATCAATGCTTTGCGCGTAAGCTAAATTTGCATCAGCGGTAAGGTTACCCAGATTCGTTTCTTCAGTTCTTACTGACACCCGATCTCCATTTAAATATACCGAGGTATTGCCAAAAACTGTGCCTAGCTTTGCTTGCAATGCTTGGTTTAAGGTGTTGGTGATTGTTTGTACTTGTGGAATGGCGTCGGCTAGCGTTAAGTTATGCTCGATTAAGCTTTGTTTATCCGTCGCGTAAGCCCCATTAATGGTGGTATCGAGCGAGCTGGGTACCATCACGCCGTGCTGGTCAAATGTCACCACAAAACGCCCTAAATAGGTATAATCACCATCGGTATTAACTACCACAACAGGCTCTTTTGACGCACTTTGATAAACAAGGGGATATGCCCCTTCAGCTACATCACCGTCGCGTAACCTATCATTCTCATCAGCCAAAATGGTATTAGAGCCGCCAGCAACAATAATATCGACACCGTCAAGTAAAGGCGCAAGTTGCTGTTCAATGGCAATTTGCTGCATATGTGCCAGTAAGATAATTTTGTTAATACCACGCTTTTTCAATGGCTCGACATGTTGTTGGATTTCGGCTGCAAGCCCAGCTATATCATCTTCATCGGCCGGAAGTACAATCATACCGCCTGTTTTCGTGATACTGCTAAGCGCTGGTGTTGATGCGCCAACCACGCCAATCATTTCGCCATTAACCTGAATGACCGTACTGGCAGCGACCTGCCCTACCTGATCAGTATTCATTAGGCCATTGTCAGCAATTAAAGGCGCTAAATGTTCGTCGGTAGAAAAGTCTAAATTGGCAGAAAGGTAAGGAAATTGAGCCCCCTGCCACACGTTACTGTCGCGCGTTTCAGGCGCAATTAACTCGGCAAATTCGTCTGTATTTAAATCAAGCTCATGGTTGCCGACCACAGTTGCTTGCAAACCCATAGCATTAAGGTAAGCCACATGTGCTCGCCCATTTGCAGCAACGCCTAAGATAGGAGCCAAGGAGTCATCGCCGCCAACATTGTATTCGGGGCCAGGGATCCAATTGTCACCTGAGCTCAGTACCAGAGTGTTAGCGTATTGAGAGCGGAACGAACCTAATAGTGCAGAAAAACGAACGGCATTGTTAAGAATATCGCGGCCGCCATCAATATCGGCGAAGTGCAATAGTTGTAATTGAAAGGCACCATCAGAACAATGAGCGAGTTGTTGGTTATCCTGTCCACAATATTTAACTTGATTAGCTGGCTCAACATCATCAATAGCAGCGTTATTACCTTGAAGATTTGCGTTCTCACCACAGCCCGCTAACGCCAGCACACTTAAAATGGGTAATAGTGAGCTCTTCCAGTTTTTCATTTTTCTCTCCGCAATAGCTATTTCACAAAACTAAGTCCACAAAACAGCTAGGCCTCATTCGTAATGAGGCAAAGGTTAGCTACATCTATTTAACAAAACAACTGCAACACGCCGAAATTAAAAAACATTTTTGGGGACATGAAAGCTCAATACTCAACAACCAAGGGGCAGTTGCAGTTCACTGCAAAGGTGGCTCAGGTCGCACTGGGCTTGTAATCGCACTATTACTTTTGCAGCTTGGTTATAACAAATCAGAGGTTGTGGAAATGGTGCAAGCTATTCGACCTAAAGCCTTAGTTAATCCAAGTCAAAAGGCATTTTTTGAAAGGTTTCAGCCCATTGCTTAGATTGCTTATACGTTTAGGACTGCTAATTGAAAACATAAAAAAGGCGCTTGGTACATCAGCACTAAACGCCTTTCAAGCTAATCAATATAAATTTGACTGCTCGACTAACTAGGGAAGATACGATTGCGCTGAATTAATCGCGAGATAAAGCTATCTGCTGATATTGAAGCAGCCTTTGATAGTTTTTCCGCTAAGCCTTTTTTCGTCGCATATTTTAGGCCGACAATCTTATGAGTTTTCGCTGCTGCAAATAAATAATCGTCGCTGGTTTGAATATCATCAACTAAACCCAATGCTTTGGCTTTTGTTCCAAACCAATGTTCACCGGTAGCTACTTTGGCAATGTCTAATGACGGACGATGTTCGCTAACAAAGTCTTTAAATAACTGATGCGTTTCTTCTAGCTCTTCAACAAACTTCTCACGACCTTTGTCTGTATTCTCACCAAACATAGTAAGCGTGCGCTTAAATTCACCAGCGGTTAACTGTTCAAAGTCGATATCATTCTTTTTCAGTAGTTTATTAAAGTTAGGCACTTGGGCGATCACACCTATCGAACCTAAAATCGCAAATGGCGCAGCAATAATTTTATTGGCAACGCAGGCCATCATGTAACCACCACTCGCCGCCACTTTATCAACTGAAATGGTGAGTGGAATATCTCGTTGGCGAATACGATCTAGCTGTGATGAAGCAAGACCATAACCATGCACCATGCCACCGCCTGATTCCAATTTTACAAACACTTCATCTTCAGGCTTAGCAACTGCTAACACGGCTGAAACTTCTTCACGTAAACCCGAAACTTCTTTTGCGTCGATACTGCCATTAAAGTCTAATACAAACATTCTCGGTTTAGTTTTAGCGGCTTCGTCACTACCCTTATTCGCTTTCGCTGCTTTGGCTTTGTCTTTTTCAGCTTTTTTATCTTGTTTCTCTTTTTCTTTTAACTCGTCTTTAGTTAAAAGTGCATGAGTAACTTCTAGTTCAACGTCTTCAAAATGCTCTGATAAATCTTCGATCTCCAGCTCACCTTTACGACCCTTTTGCTTCATCGCAGCACCAGCCCCGACAGCGACGATCACCACAACCGCCAACACAAAAGTGACTACTTTGGCTAAGAACAAACCGTATTCGTATAAAAATTCCAATGCTATCTCCAATTTTTCTAGCAACAGCCTGCCATGGCCGTATGATTTTGACTAATGACTTTACTACTATATATGGATGTTTTAGCAAAAAAAAAGCTCCCAATTGGGAGCTTTTAGCAATATTTCTTCTTGTTGCTTACATCACAACGTCGCTGTTAGTGATTGAAACTAACTGTCCCATTGTCGCAAAGAAGGTAGCCACTTGACCTTGCATCTCAGCAGTTGCTGCCGCTGTTTGTGCAGGGTTAGTTGCTTCTGGGCGAATTGACGGGTCAAGAATTGACGCATGGTGACCGTAAGTGAAGCGAACCGCACCAGAGCCTTCAGTTGTTTCGCTAACACCTGGTAGGCCAAGTAGTGCAATCGCAGCTTCAGTACCTGATAGCGGTGTTGAGCTCACCGTGTTAGGAATAACTTGGTCTGGTAAGTTATCAGCACCATTACCAACTACTTCAATTAAGTGTGTCGGTGTTTGTGTCATCGCCACCATACCTGCGTAGTTAGCTGGGTCGCCAGCATCTGTGACAGTTTGTGCTGCAAAGGTAAATTGTGCAAACGCACCATTTAATTCAGCTTGTTGCGCAGGCGTTAACGCTGCAAAGAAGGTATTGAACGCTTGTACAAGCTCAGCTTCACTTGGCTGGCCTGGGAAAGTTGCTGCTACAAATGCTGCGAACTCTTCTGATGTTGCTAGCGTTAAGCTTGCTTTGATCAGACCGCTAAATGCTGGTGATTCAAGCAATAAGTTGGCAACACCAACACCTGGCATCGCAAACGAAGTTGCCGATACTTTAAATAACGGATCAACCGCAGGATCTAACGGTAAGTTTGCTAATGCAACTGTGTTGATACCAGAGATAGCACCTAGTGAGTGGCCTAAGAAGTACACTTTAGAGCCGTCTAGTGAGATAGCAGCACCAGCTGCGTCAACACCGCCAGCAAAGTTAAGGCCTAAGCGTAAACCAAGTGTATCAACGGTACTTTGACGTAAGTTATCACGCGTTGTTAGCAAGTTACCTAGGTTCATGTAGTGTGTTGCTGAAACGGTTGAAGCATTTAAATCATCAACACCATCACCATCTAAATCAAAGCCACGGCTACCGTGAATTGGGTGATCAATCGCTGCCGTTGCAATACCTTGGATTGCCAATGCACCGGTAATCGCTAGCATGTCTTCTTTTCGAGAAGTAATGCCGTGCTGTAAAATAGCAACAGGCCAACCCGCTTCTGGTTGTGTTAACGCTGGTAAACCTAAGCTTGCGCGTACCGCATTAGCCACCGCCATGTCTGGCGTAGTTACTTGCACATCAAGCGTCATATCTGCGCGCTTTTCTGGCATTGGGTTGAATTTTGTGATGTTACGCTCTGTATCTAAATCTAATACGCCACGTAAATCACGTAAACCTGGTGCAGCTAAACCTGCCGCAGCAGAAATTGCTAAACATAGGCCGTCACCTTCACTCACTGCGTCAGCCGGAATTGCACCTGGGTTTTGTGCAGCAAGACCCGCTAGCATTGCACCCGAATCACATTGTGCTTTCCACCAATCGTTTACTGGTGCCAATGGATTTTCAGCACTTGGTGTGCCTAAGTAATATGGCAAAGTAATTGAACCTTGCATCAGGTTAGCTGCTTGGTAAACCGGTGCCAATTCAGCTGGTAGCGTTACACCTTGTGATGTTAATGCGTCAAATACCGAAATCGAGGTATCTTGAATAGCAATCGTCGGCACGTTACCTAGTTGTAAGCCCGCAGCCATCACTTGTTTAACCGTTGCAACCGCATCAACCGTTGATTGTGTGGTCATTGCCGCTGTGTAAATAATGCTAGATTTATCAACACCAGCACCGCTTACGGCATTCTCAAAACTGTTTACTGCGCCTTGAAGTGCTAACTGAGAATCAGTGGCTAGCGGCTTAGTCGCTAAGTCTTGCTGGACAAGCTCATAAGTAAATGAACCAGCAACTGACTTACCAGTATCGTCTTGCAATGAATCAGTTAAAACAATGAGGTAACCCGTTTTAGCTTTGAGCGGTTTTAATGGCACAACAGCTACGGCATCGCCAGACATTTGCGAGATAAAGTCAACGCCAAATGTTAGTTCACCAACTACCTGACAAGCAGCACCTTGTGGCAGTGCAGCACACTCTGCTGATGATGCAGTTGGGCCACCAAATTCTGTTTCAAAAATACGTACAGATGCTGGGTTCGCAACACTGTTCGCTTCTAAACTCACACCTGGCGGTAAGTCGATATCAATTCTAAATGGTTGAACGGTAGACCAACCATCAAGCGCGCTAAGCGCAAAAAATGGATCTGAAGAATCAGTAGGATCGCTAACCGGCGGGTTTAACGTACCATCAGTGGTTCCTAAGAAAAGTAAATCGTTTGGAACTGAAAGATCGCCCGCTGTTGGATCAAAAATTATACGGGCTGTTGGTGTGGTTACAGGGCCGTTTTCTGCGACCTCTTGTTCTACATCGCGAATGGTTTCATCATCACAGCCACTTAATCCAAGTGCACCAGCGATAGCGATACTTAGTACTAGCTTTTTCATTGCATCTCCCCAGAGTCTAGTCTATTTATTTTTTGCTTTTATCCATTTGACTTTGTTAGCTTTTTTTCCAAAAAAATTAGAGCTTTTACACTACTTCTGCCAACATATTAGACAATTTTTAAGCTACACAAAGTTGCACAAGAGCGCTAGCGTTTTTTTGTTTTTATCTCGCTTTTTCAATAAATCTGCTGAATCTTGGGAATTTTCACTCGTCATATCTGCTTAGTAAGCGTAAAATTACAGCACTAAAATCAATGTGATAATTACTCGATGTTTGACTACACAATTCAAAATAGCTGTTTGAAAGATAAAACAATTTTGATCACTGGTGCTGGTGACGGTATTGGTAAGCAGGCAGCATTAACTTATGCCGAGCTCGGCGCGACTGTTATCTTGCTTGGCCGAACGGTTGAAAAGCTTGAAAACGTTTACGATGAAATCGTTGCCGCAGGTAATCCTGAGCCAGCTATCGTTCCACTCGATATGAAAGGTGCGACAAAGCAACACTATATCGATATGACCAACACCATTATCGACCAGTTTGGTAAACTCGATGGCGCATTACTTAATGCCTCAGTGCTGGGTGAGTTAACCCCGTTTGTGAACATTCACGAACAAACGTTTGACGATGTCATGCAAATTAACGTCAAGGCACAAATGATGATGGCGCAAGCCCTAATTACAGCGCTACAAAAAGCTAACAAAGCCTCGTTAGTATTTACTACCTCAACCGTTGGTGGCAAAGGCCGCGCATTTTGGGCGACTTACAGTATGTCGAAATTCGCCACTGAAGGTATGATGGAGTTAATTGCTGACGAATTCGAAGGGACGAATTTACGCACTAATGCAATTAACCCAGGTGGCACGCGCACAGCGATGCGTGCAACAGCCTACCCAGGTGAAAATCCAGACACGCTAGCAACACCTAAAGACATTATGCCGCTATACGTTTACCTAATGTCAGACGATAGCGCAGCGGTTAATGGCCAAATATTAAAAGCGCAATAGTGTTTGTAAGTTAGAGTTTGTAAGGTATAGAGAGTTAAGGCGCCAAGTACTGTTGCACTAGTTACTTTTTACGTTAGTTACTTTTACGTTAAGTACGTTTGCATTAATAACTGTTGTCTGCGCCTTTAATAGCAGCCACAAAAAAGCCGACAATATGTCGGCTTTTTTAGTACTACGAAATTAATTAACAGTGTTACGAAGTTCACTAATTGTAGTGGTACTACCTTAGTTCACGACGTAAAATCTTACCTACGTTGGTTTTCGGTAGATCGTCTCTAAATTCAATCAACTTAGGTACTTTATAATTCGTTAAGTGCTTAGCACAGTGTTCAACAATGTTCTTTTGCGTAAGTGAATCGTCTTTCTTAACGATAAACAGTTTAATGATTTCACCACTAACTTCGTGAGGCACACCAACCGCAGCAGCTTCAACAACACCTTCGTGCATCATCGCCACTTCTTCAATTTCGTTAGGGAAGACATTAAAGCCAGAAACCAAGATCATATCTTTTTTACGATCAACAATTCTGAAGAAGCCATGCTCATCCATCTCAGCAATATCACCTGTCGCTAACCAGCCGTCAGTTAATATTTCATCGGTAGCTTCTTGGCGATTGTAGTAACCTTTCATGACTTGTGGGCCACTAACACACATTTCGCCTGGCTCATTCACGCCAGCAGTTGTGCCATCTTCACGCACAATTTTAATATGAGTAGATGGTGCCGGTAAGCCAATTGAACCGTTAAATGCGGTTTGGTTGTACGGGCTAATGGTCACCATAGGAGAACATTCTGTTAGGCCGTAACCTTCAAGCAAACGCGTTTTTGTAACATCTTCCCAACGCTCTGCAACTGGACGCTGCACTGCCATACCGCCACCTAGCGATAACTTCAGTTTTGAGAAGTCTAATTGCGCAAAGCCCGGTGTGTTCACTAAACCATTAAACAGCGTATTTACACCTGTAATCGCGGTGAATGGATATTTACCTAGCTCTTTAACAAAGCTCGGCATGTCGCGCGGGTTAGTAATCAACAAGTTAGTACCACCTAATGTCATAAACGTTAGGCAGTTCGCTGTTAGCGCAAAAATATGGTAAAGCGGCAATGCAGTAACCACCAACTCTTCGCCATCTTTTAATACCGGACGAATCGCGGCTTTTGCCTGCTCTAAGTTCGCTACCATATTGCGGTGCGTTAACATTGCCCCCTTTGATACACCCGTGGTGCCACCCGTGTATTGCAAGAAAGCTAAGTCTTCACCAGCAATCTCAACTGGGTCTAACGTTAAGCTCTCGCCTTTGGCAATGACGTGATTGAATTTAACGGTGTTTGCCAGTGAGTAACTCGGCACCATTTTCTTCACGTATTTCACGGCAAAATTAACTAACTTGCCTTTTAAGCCACCCAAGCGATCACCTAAACCAGTTAGGATAACTTTTTCAACAGGCGTATCTGAGATAACTTCTTGCAAGGTATGAGCGAAGTTTTCAACGATCAACATGGCTTTAGTACCAGAGTCGTTCAACTGATGCTTAAGCTCACGCGCCGTGTACAGCGGGTTAACATTAACAACCGTTAAGCCTGCTTTTAGCGCACCAAATAAAGCAACAGGGTATTGCAAGGTGTTCGGTACCATAATGGCAAACTTGTCACCTTTCACTAAACCCAATTCCTTTTGCAGGTATGCTGCAAACGCACTAGCCTGTTCGGCTAATTCACTGTAAGTGATTTCTGCGCCCATATTAATAAAGGCGGTGCGCTGCGCGTAAATGCCAACGTACTTGTCAAACATTTCGACAATTGATGAGTATTTGTCGGGGTCTATTTCGTGTGGAACACCGGGTGGGTAACTTTTTTCAAGCCAAATTTTTTCCACAGTCATCTCCTCAATTCTATTTAGACACGCGTGATAATTATAATTTTTATAGTAATACCAATATGAATTGGCATGCGTTCGTCAGGCGGTTTGCGTAAAGATTTACGGTCTACTTTTACCTGAGCTTTTACTCGAAAGTTAGAGATGATTCCACACTTTGGCCAAAAATCCTAGTTTTTTGTGGAGTAACTTAGCGACAACTTTCGCGAATTTTGTAAATTTTACGGTACTTTTGCCGCGATTTGCTGCCAAAATGCGGTTATCTTTTCAGCAACCTGCTCTGGCGCTTCCATGTGTACATGATGCCCACCAGAGACTTTATGTACCGTTAAATCACTGAATAGTGCTGAGAATTCTTTGATGCCTAAATGCACCATTTCCAACCCTTTGTCACCGTAAACTAAATTAACGGGACACTGCACATCTGAAATAAGTTGTTTGGCTTGCTCTACGGTTAACCGATATGGCGAGGCATTTCTTAATCGGCTATCAGCACGCCAAATATAGCTACCACCCTGCTGTACTAGGCCGCGTTTGACAATTAATTGCGCTTGCTCATACGCCATATCAGACACCGCGACTCTTGCTTTAACAGCAGATTCTATCGACGGATGTTGGTTTTTTTGCTTCGACAACCCTTTAAGGCGACTGCTTAAACCTTTTCGCAACTGCTCTGTGGTATTTTCCGGCTTGTCTGAAATAAGCCCAATTGAATCAAGTAAAGTTAACGATTTTACTTTTTCAGGAAATGCAGCAGCAAACGCCGTAGCTACCATGCCGCCCATCGAATGAGCAACAATATCGACAGCTGGCCACTGCGTTATGTCAAATAACTGAACTAAATCATAAACCCAATCAATAAAATGGTAGTGAGCATCTAAGCTTCGGTGCGACGAAAAACCGTGCCCTGGCCAATCTAAGGCAATTAGCTTACGGTCTGGTAAGTATGGCATGAGTGGTAAAAAACTGGCGGCGTTATCAAGCCAACCGTGCAAACATAAAGTGATTGGCTGATCGTCATCGCCTGTGGTTAAGCCATGCAGTGACACTTCATTAATGTCATAACATATTTCTTCTGTTGTTATTCTCAACTCGGTCTCTTATTGGATTGTTTTGCCAGTCGATATAACAAAACTACAGCGATTGCTAGCCAGATTGCAACCCATAAAATTTCTGGCACGCTAGTTAAGCCCGCTAAGGTTGCACCATCGCCGCGATGACGACCATCGATCAAATACAGTGGGCTAAACAAGGCATTTAGCAGCACGGTTAGGCCGACGAGTTGCACACTAACATTTAACCAAGGGTGGCGATAAAACTTCACTTTGAGCGCAAAAAGCGCAATTAAAACAGCGAGTATAATGAGCGTTAGTATATCTCTGACCCAAAAAATACAGCTCAATACCAAGAGTATTAGAATACTAGCGGTTACTAATTGAGTGACCCGCTGATTAACTGACGACAAGGAATAAATTGCCGCTCCCCAAATAGCCGCCCCGCTATACCCCATAAACGCTGTTAGTAATCGGCTGCCGCCTTGAGTAGTACATAAGCCAGCGCCGTTGGGAAAAAGCTCTATTTGAATAATTTTCCCACCTGCAATAATTGCTGCTAAACCATGACTGATTTCGTGAAAATAACTTTCTAACCAATTAAATGGCAGAGAGACTATTGGCAAGTGACGCAAAGTCGCAGCAGCTAACAACAATAACCAAAAGCGGTGTCGATAAAAGAATGAAGGTTGGTGAAGCGGGCTAGTCACGATTGGCTCTATAGATTAGTTTGCAGATCATAGTGGAGGTTAAGCCATTATTTGGCAAGCACGTTTATGTAACTGAAATTGATAATATTTAACGCTATTCGGAGGCGTGCACGAAGTTTTAAGCGTATAAGTCTACGCCAAGAATTTGCTCAAGGTTATCCCTTTCTTCTAGGCCTTCAACTGTTTGATAGGCAGAAATGGCTGTGCGGTTGGCGGCAGATGGGCGGTCGTAACCCGCAAATTGTCCCGATGAAGTGTCTTGTTGTTGGCGGCTTCTTTGCTGAAGGTTAAATCCCTGCTGCGGGTTAACATCTTGTTGCCGATTAAATTCCTGCTCAAAATCGAGCTCTCGCTGAAGGCCAGCATCTCGCTCACTTGCTAAATCTTGCTGACGGCTTATATCTTGCTGAAGGCCTATATCTCGCTGACGGCTCTGCCGCTGAGTGCGCTCTTCTAAAATGGCAATCGCCGCTTCGCTATAATCTAAACGGTTTTGCCGCACTTGCGGTTGATTTTGTGGCTGGGCTGATTGTGGTTGAGCTGATGGTGGTTGAGACGCAGGAAGGTTTTGTGGCGAGTTTTGATCAACTCGCTCAGTATTACGAGCACGACGTATCTGCTCTATTTGATTGCCGTTATCGGTGTCGCTATTGCCACTAACACGCTGCTGATTAGTAGCAAAAGCTCGGCTTTGGCGTGTTAGCGGTATCGTAGTATTAGTGTTATAGATTTCCATTGCATTAAGCTGGCATCAATTCTAACAAGATGTCCTAACGCAATGGGTGTTATACCGCTTAACTAATACCTTCTTTTACAATAGCGTTACAGTCATTTTATAACGGACTACTCTCGCCCTGGTAGCTTTTTCCACGACACGGTATCACGCACATAAACAGGTTGTGCTTGCTCCGCTGGTAACGCTTTGCCTGTAATAAATTCTTGTTTGGCAAGCGCCAACATATATTGGGCGTTAGGATACATCACACTTATCTTTTCTAGGTTAGCACAAATTGGCTGAAAAGCTTCTTCATAGGCCTGCCATCCAGTGCCTGCGCCATATTTATATTCACCTTGCTCAAGTGATTGCGCAAATTGCTCAGGTGGCAGCACGCGCTCTTCACCGACAAGTGCCATTAGCCCTTGCTCGTTTACTTGCCAGTTACTGCAATAAACTTCAGCCATTCTCGCATCAATAGCTACACTAACGGTGTCTTTGCCTTCTTGTTCGTATGCCTGCTGGGCCATTGCCTGCATGGTCGAAATACCAATGGTCGGTAAATCGGCTGCAAACGCTAACCCTTGCGCGACACCAATTCCAATGCGAACACCGGTAAAACTGCCAGGGCCACGGCCATAAACTAAAGCGTCAAAATCAGTTAATTTCGCGCCAGCTTTGACAAGTAGCTTGTCTACCATCGGCAACAACACAACGCTATGTGATTGCGGGCATAACTCAAAATCACTAAATACTTGATCGTCTTTTAAAATGGCGACTGAACATGCTTCAGTCGATGCATCAATAGCTAGTAAATTCACCTTGATTGGGTCTCACTATGAATAGTTGTTAAAAAAGATGCCGCTTTGTCTAAATCTCGGCTGCGTCGCATTTCCGGTAGACTGGACAAAAATACTTGCCCGTATGGGCGATTGACAATACGGTTGTCACAAATCACTAATACACCGCGATCATTAACATCACGAATTAATCGCCCAACCCCTTGTTTTAAGGCGATAACGGCTTGGGGCAATTGAATTTCAGCAAAGGGGTCTTTACCCTGCCTTCGGGCGTCTTCACTTCGAGCTTGTAATAACGGCTCATCAGGAGAGGCAAACGGCAATTTGTCTATGATAACACAAGTTAATTTGTCGCCTCTAACATCAACACCTTCCCAAAAGCTTGCCGTTGCTAGCAATACCGCATCAGGCTGGGCAATAAACTCAGTCAGTAAGTTGCGCTTAGCCATTTGCCCTTGCACCAAAAGCGGGTTATCTATTTTATCTTCCAGTAGCTCTGCTACTTGGTTCATCATGCGGTAGCTAGTGAACAGCATAAAGCAAGCACCTGCCGCACTGTTGATTAACGGCACAGCTAATTCCGCTAGCGCTAACGCCCTGCCCCCATCGTTGGGCTCAGGTAAATAGCGTGGCACCACAAGCTGAGACTGATTTAAATAATCAAATGGGCTGTCGAGCATTAACGTATGCTCTTGTGATAAGCCCAGTGGCCTAGCAAAATGCTCAAAACCATTATTTACCGCCAGTGTCGCACTGGTAAAAATCCAACCCGCACCGGACTCGCTAACCACTTGGCTAAACTTGTCGGCAATCGATAACGGGGTTTGATGCAGCGTAATATGGCGGCGTGTTGTTTCGTACCAAAGGCTAACTTCAAAGGCGTCGATATTAGCAACGATGTCGTACTTAGATAACAGTGTCACTGCTCGCTCAAAACAGTTATCCACTAGCTCATTGCGCGAGACATTCAGTTTGAGCACTTGATATAAAAAGTCTAAATCCGTTTTTAAGTGTTCAAATGCTTGACGAATGCGGGCATTGTGCCATTTCTCTCGCCAATTACCGCGTTCCGGATCGTGAGCAAACAACAAGCGAAAATCTTGGCAAGTTCGCTCAAGCTTTTCTGCGGCTTTACCCAGTTGTTTCACGTCCGTAACGGTAGTTTTGTAGGCTTGAATAACGTCGCTACATAACTCTTGCACTTGCCTTGTTGAAAACGACTCGCCAAAGTATTCGCTGGCAATATCGGCTATTTGATGAGCCTCATCAAATATCACCACATCGGCTTTCGGGATTAACTCACCAAAGCCAGTGTCTTTCAACGCCATATCCGCAAAAAATAGATGGTGGTTAACCACAACAACATCGGCTTCGATCGCCTTTTGACGGGCTTTAACCAAGTAGCAATCTTCGAAATGTGGGCAGTCTCTCGCCAAACAATTATCAGCGGTACTGGTGATATGTGGAAATATGCTAGAGTCTTCGGCAATCGAGTCTAGCTCACCGATATCGCCTGCATGCGTGCCATTCGCCCAATGTTTCACCTGCACAAAATCAGCTAACCCTTGCGCATCTAATACACCACGCGTGTGCTGAAATTGCTCCATACGGTAGATGCACAAGTAATTGGCACGCCCTTTTAACAGTGCCATTTGTGCGCCCGTTGCTAACGCCTTGCGGATAACTGGAATATCTTTGTGAAAAAGCTGCTCTTGCAGGGTTTTAGTACCCGTTGAAACAATCACTTTTTTATCCGACATCAACGCGGGGATCAAATAAGCAAAGGTTTTACCGGTTCCGGTACCCGCTTCAACAATTAAGGTATGTTGCTTGGCAATCGCTTGTTCAACCTCTAGCGCCATATCAAGTTGTGCTTGGCGAGGGGAAAAACCATGAATGGCTTTTGCCAATAAACCACTTGATGAAAAAGCCTGTGCAACTGTGCTCATCTGCGCAAAATTACCGAGAAAAATAACAAAGGCGCTATTATATCGGTAGATTGTGAGGATTAAACAAAAATATCTAAATGCTGGTCGTTGTCGTGATCCTTGTCGTGCTTACAGCCGTGATCATCGTCTTTTTCGCTAGCCACAGAGTTACCAACTGTTGGCCGCTGGTAAACAACCTGCGCTAATGCTTCATCGCTTGGCACTTCGACACCTTCTTGTTCAACGCGCTTCTGAATGTTGCTATCTATTTTCGGCTGAATGGTATTAGGTTGGGCTGCTGCATTTACGGGTGCACTAGTATGCTCGGCATCTTCCGATGCTACAGAGCTTTGTTTTTTATCTACTATGCCTTCTTCATCATCCGCATTAGCATTTTGTTGGTGCGCTATCTCAGCATCAACGACTTTAGAGAATTGCTGTTTCGCGTGTTGGAATGTGGTGGTAGTTGTATCGTGAGCATCTAGATGCTCGTGCTCTTCATCAATATTTTTAGAAGGGCTTTGCTTGGTTAAGCGATTGACTTTGAGTTTTTTCGGTTGCAATCGATTTGGAGCAAGCTTTGCAAGCTGAGTCGTAAAAATATCCATTGTTTACTGTGCACCTTCTCCCGCTTATGTAGCTAATATAATGAAAGAGAATATTGTTGATGATGTTTTCATATTGGTCAGCGCTAATGCCTACTATTTATGACCACTATAAAAGCTAGAAATTCTCCCCCTGTATCGGCTGGTTTTTCAACAACATTAGCGCTAGCAGCAATAACTAACAACTTTTTGTCATAAAAGAATCATTTTTAGGGGTTGCGAAGCGCAACTTTAGCCAGTATTGTTATTTGCAAGACGCATACGAACAGTTATGCACTAAAAGATAGAAACGAATATTAAGCTAATTAAAAGCTAAACAAAGGCAACTTAAATGTTATTAAACCTCAGCAAAATCCATCATCATCACCATCACACGGATTAGCCGCTCAGGTTTATTCGCTGAGGGCTATGGCTCTTTCAGCGGCATGCGAATTGAAGAATTCTAAAAACCCCGAAAGAGTCAAACTCTCTCGGGGTTTTTTACGTTTTATGGCCAAGCAATTTAGCACTAAACAAAATAGACAACTTACAAAGCATTTTAAATTTATACTTATTTTAGGAAGGGAAAATGACTACAGAAACACGCTTACGCATCGCCATGCAAAAGTCAGGTCGCCTGAGTGACGAAACACAGCAACTACTTAAACGTTGTGGCTTAAAACTTAATGTCGGTGATCGTCGTCTGTTAGCGCATGTCACTAACATGCCTATCGACATTATGCGTGTTCGCTCTAGCGATATTCCTGGCCTAGTGATGGACGGTGTGTGCGACTTAGGTATTGTTGGCGACAACACACTTGAAGAAACCGCACTAGAGCGTGAGTTATTAGGCCAAAACTCTGCATACACTAAAACCACAGGCTTAAACTTCGGCGGCTGTCGTTTATCACTTGCAATGCCTGAAGAGTTTAACTACACCGGCCTAGCCTCACTTGACGGTTTGCGTTTTGCCACTACCTATCCGCAATTAATGAAGCGCTTTGCCAAAGAAAATGGCATTAACGTTGATTTTTGTTTATTAAAAGGCTCTGTAGAAGTGGCGCCACGTGTTGGCTTAGCCGACGGCATTTGTGACTTGGTATCAACCGGTGCAACGCTTGAAGCCAATGGCTTAAAAGAAGTGGAAGTGATTTACCGCTCTAAAGCCTCACTAATCCAAGGCGTTGAACTTGCACCAGAAAAACAGGCGATTCTCGATACCTTATTACCGCGCATTCAAGGGGTAATGAAGGCCAAAGAAAGCAAGTACATTATGCTGCACGCACCAAAAGACAAACTAGAAGAAGTCAGCAACCTAATGCCAGGTAAAGAAACGCCAACGGTATTGCCACTAGCGGGTCGCGACGACTTAGTGGCAGTACACGTCGTTGCCACCGAAACTTTCTTCTGGGAAACCATGGAAGCATTAAAAGCACTCGGCTGTGACTCAATTTTGGTCATGCCAATTGAAAAAATGATGGGTTAAGGGCAAACACCATGGGCACACAATCTTTATTGTCATTACTGCCAACGACTACTTGGTCAAATATCTCTGATCAAGAGCAACAAAACGCATTGGCAAGACCAGCCATTGCAGAAAGCAGCTTACTTGCCACGCAAGTCGACAACATAGTTAACCAAGTAGCTGAGCAAGGCGACGCGGCGCTCATCAACCTAACCGAGCGCTTTGACGGCATCCGCCTTGAATCACTGAAAGTGACGGAAGCGCAAGTACAAGCGGCAGTTGATAGCTTATCACCAGCTCGCCTTGAAGCGCTAGAAACCGCTTACGGACAAATCAAACGCTTTCACCAAGCACAACAACAAGAAGATATCGTGGTAGAAACCTGCCCCGGTGTCACTTGTGTGTTAAAAACTGAAGCCATTGAAGCGGTGGGTTTATACATTCCAGCTGGTAGCGCGCCATTACCTTCGACCGTTTTGATGCTAGGTGTGCCAGCAGAACTTGCCAATTGCCCGCGCAAAGTATTGGTCTCACCGCCAGATAAAAATGGCGATATCGCCCCCGAAGTGCTAGCTGCGGCAAAGCTTTGTGGCATTGATGAAATTTATGCCGTAGGCGGCGCACAAGCGGTTGCGGCCCTTGCCCTTGGCACAGAGTCAATCAAACCCGTCAATAAAGTGTTTGGCCCAGGTAACCGTTTTGTGACCGAAGCGAAAAAACAGCTGTCACAAAAAATCCCCGGTTTTGCCATTGATATGCCAGCAGGCCCATCTGAAGTGTTAGTGATTGCTGATAGCGGCGCAAATGCTGATTTTGTTGCCGCTGATTTACTGTCGCAAGCCGAGCACGGCGAAGACAGCCAAGTGATTTTATTGTCAGATAACGAAACGCAAATTGTCAATGTACGCGAAGCACTAGATCGCCAATTAGCAGAACTACCGCGTGCCGATATTGCTCGTGCTGCGCTGTCAAAAAGTCGTTTAATTTTAACCGACGATATCGCAATGGCTGTTGAAGTATCAAACCTTTACGGCCCAGAGCACTTAATTGTACAAACGGCTGAGCCAGAAAGCCTAGTGGGTAAACTGCGTAACGCTGGCTCTATTTTCTTAGGGGCTTACACGCCAGAATCTGCTGGTGATTACGCCAGCGGGACTAACCACGTACTACCGACTTACGGCTACTCAAAAGTGGTCAGTAGTTTATCGCTTGCTGATTTCTCTCGCCGTTACACAGTGCAGCAAATTACTCGTCAGGGCTTGGCAAATTTAGCGCCAGCAATCATCGAGCTAACCAACGCGGAAGGTTTAATGGCGCACCAAAAAGCGGTAACCATACGACTAGAGGGTGAAGGCTAATGGCAACGAAAGATTTATCTAGTGCAGAAAAGCTCGCCCGTGCTGAGCTTATCGAAATGGTGCCCTATCAGTCGGCACGCCGCTTACAAAAAGCAGATGCAGATGCTAATGGCAAGCAAGCCTTTAATAGTAAAATTTGGTTAAACGCAAACGAAGCTTCAGGGCCCGGAAAATACCAGCTAAGCGCCGATTGCATTAACCGCTACCCAGATTTTCAACCAGAAAACTTGATGGCAGCGTACAGCGACTATAGCGGCTTACCTGTTGAGCAATTGCTGGCAACACGCGGGGCTGACGAAGGTATTGAATTGATTATTCGCACCTTCTGTACAGCATACCAAGACAGCATTTTAATCTGCCCGCCAACATACGGCATGTACGCCATTAGCGCTGAAAACCACGGTGCAGGTATTGTTAAAGTGCCACAAGTAAATAATCAGTTGGATGTTGACGGCATCATCGAGCAACTTGATAACGTCAATGTGGTGTTTTTATGTTCGCCGGGCAACCCAACGGGCAACTTACTACCTAAAGCACAAATTAAAGCCGTGTTAGAGGCAGCACAAGACAAAGCCATTGTCGTTGTTGATGAAGCTTACATTGAATTTTCACCCGAAGATTCAGCGCAAAGCTGGTTAGCTGACTACCCTAATTTAGTGGTGCTACGCACGCTTTCTAAAGCCTTTGCGCTCGCCGGTTTACGCTGTGGTTTTACACTGGCGTCAAAAGAAATTATCACGCTGCTAAGCAAAGTGATCGCCCCTTACCCTATTTCAGCGCCAGTTGCAGAAATTGCCAGCCAAGCGTTAACTGGTGATAACTTACAGTTGATGAAAGTGCGCGTTGAAGAAACAAAAATACTTCGCCAAAGCCTAATTAGCTGGTTAGAAACGCAAAGTTGGGTCGATGAAGTGTTTGTCAGCGACGCCAACTTTGTATTGTTTCGCACGCCATTAAAAACTGACATTTTTGACGGGCTAAAAGCGCAAGGCATATTAATTCGCGATCAATCAAAACAACTGCAATTGGAAAACTGCCTACGCATTTCTATTGGCAGTAAGCGCGAGATGGACTTAGTACAAAAAACAATGACAAATCTGGTCACAAATACTTCTGCGTTATCAGTACAGGAAACAAATTAATGAGTGGACAAAATATTTTATTTATCGATCGCGACGGTACTTTAATTGAAGAACCGCCAGTAGATTTTCAGGTCGATACCCTAGAAAAACTGGTCTTTGAGCCAAAAGTTATTCCTGTACTGCTTGCCTTACAAGCGAAGGGCTTTCGCCTTGTTATGGTGTCGAACCAAGACGGTTTAGGCACCGACAGCTACCCGCAAGCGGATTTTGACTTGCCACACAACAAAATGATGGACTTTTTCACCTCACAGGGGGTGGTTTTTGACGATGTGTTGTTATGCCCGCACTTTGAAGAAGACAACTGTAGCTGCCGCAAGCCAAAGCTTGGCATGGTGTCTGACTACTTGCAGCAAGGTAAAGTTAACTTTGCCAACTCTTATGTGATTGGCGATCGCGAAACCGATATGCAGCTAGCGGCCAATATGGGGATTCAAGGGCTGCGCTACAACCGTGACACCCTAAACTGGGACGCCATTGCCGAGCAGCTATTAACCCAGCCGCGCAAGGCAACCGTGACCCGCACCACCAAAGAAACCGACATCACCATTGATGTTAATCTTGATGGCACAGGCAATAGCATTAATACTGGCCTTGGCTTTTTCGACCACATGCTAGAGCAAATTTCAACGCACGGCGGTTTTGCCCTGAAGGTAACAGTAGACGGCGATTACCACATCGACGAACACCACAGCGTGGAAGACACCGCATTAGCACTAGGCAGTGCATTAAAACAAGCACTCGGTGATAAGCGCGGAATTGGTCGCTTTGGCTTTGTCTTGCCGATGGATGAATGCCGAGCCGAATGTGCGATTGATTTATCTGGCCGCCCTTGGCTTGAATTCGATGCTAACTTTACCGACAGCCGCGTTGGTACGATGTCAACGCAAATGGTATCGCACTTTTTCCGCTCATTGGCCGACAGCATGGCGGTAACCTTGCACCTTTCCACAACAGAAGGTAACTGTCACCACCAAGTAGAGAGTTTATTTAAAGTATTTGGCCGTGCATTGCGCCAAGCCATTACCGTGCAAGGTAGCGAATTACCAAGCACCAAAGGAGCACTGTAATGCCAGAGCAAGCAAACAGCCGCTTTGTCATTGTTGATACTGGCTGTGCCAATCTTTCCTCGGTAAAATTTGCCATAAAGCGCCTAGGCTTTGACGCCGAAATTACTGACGATGTCACCAAGATCAAAGCGGCAGAAAAAGTGATTTTACCCGGTGTCGGTAATGCCAAGCACGCGATGGAAAATATTCGCGAGAAAAACTTGGTGGCCTGTATTCAAGGGTTAACACAACCGGTATTAGGTTTTTGTTTAGGTATGCAGTTAATGTGCAGCGACTCCCGCGAAAGTTCAGCGCTGAGTCACACAAAAACGGATTCGGATGAGGGCATTGACATTATCGATTGCTTAGATTTAATTCCCACCTCAGTTGCACCACTTGAAGCGAACGGACTGCGTTTACCCCACATGGGCTGGAACACACTAACGTCAGTGATTGACCACCCAGTATTTGCTGGCATTAATGTTGGCGATTACTTCTACTTCGTACACAGCTTTGCCGCGCCAGTGAGTGATTACACGGCAGCAGCCTGTGAATACGGCAGCGCGTTTTCAGCCGCGATTGTTAAAGACAATTTTGTTGGTTGTCAGTTCCACCCTGAGCGCTCCGGCGCAAACGGCAGTAAAATCATTAAAAACTTTTTGGAGATGTAAGGTGCTGATCCCTGCAATTGATTTAATTAACGGCGAGGTAGTTCGCCTATACCAAGGTGACTACGAGCAAAAAACCAGTTACCAAACCTCTGCCGCCGAGCGTCAAGCCAGCTATGCCCAAGCAGGTGCAAAAGTAATGCACTTTGTTGATTTAGACGGCGCAAAAGACAGCACAAAACGCCAACTCACCTTACTAAAAACCTTAGTGAATCACTCAAGCATGATTATTCAAGTCGGTGGTGGCGTGCGCTCAAAACAAGACGTTGACGATTTATTGGCATTGGGCGCAGATCGCGTGGTCATTGGCAGCCTTGCGATTAAAGAGCCGCAACTAGTACGCGAATGGCTAGTGGAATTTGGCGGCGAGAAAATTGTACTTGCGCTTGATGTAAAAATTGATGAACAAGGCAACAAAACGCTACCAACCCACGGCTGGATTAAAGACAGCGGCGTTAACCTTGAAGAATTGTTAGACGACTACCTAGCCGCAGGCTTAATTCACGTACTTTGTACTGACATCAGCAAAGACGGCACGCTTTCTGGTAGCAATGTTGGCATGTACAGCGAACTTTGCAGCCAATACCCTAGCATTCAATGGCAAGCTTCTGGCGGAATCGGTTCGTTAGCGGATATTGAAGCACTTAAACCCACAGGTGTGAGTGGCGTAATTTTAGGTCGCTCATTATTAGAGGGTAAATTCACTTTAGATGAAGCGTTAGCATTATGGCCGAACGACTTTAAAAGCGCCACACAAGGAGCACAATAATGCTAGCGAAACGTATTATTCCATGCCTTGATGTACGTGATGGCAAGGTAGTCAAAGGGGTGAAATTCCGTAACCACGAAATCATTGGCGATATTGTACCGCTGGCGCAAAAATACGCCCAAGCTGGTGCCGATGAGTTAGTATTTTATGATATTACCGCCAGCTCTGATGGCCGCGTAGTGGACAAAAGCTGGGTGAGCCGTATTGCCGAAGTGATCGACATTCCATTTTGTGTCGCAGGTGGTATTAAATCCGAACAAGACGCGCGTGAAATTTTAATGATGGGCGCCGATAAAACCAGCATTAACTCCCCTGCCCTGCAAGATCCAAGTTTAATTGAACGCTTGGCAGATCGTTTTGGCGTGCAATGTGTGGTGGTGGGTATCGACAGCTATTTCGACAAAGAAACGGGCGCTTACCAAGTGTACCAATTTACCGGCGATGAAAGCCGCACGCAAAAAACCAGCTGGCACACCTTTGACTGGATTGAACGGGTGCAACAACTGGGCGCGGGTGAAATTGTTTTAAACTGCATGAACCAAGACGGCGTGCGCCAAGGTTATGATATTGACCAACTAAGCAAAGCGCGCGCGGTTGCCAACATCCCTTTAATCGCTTCCGGTGGCGCAGGTGAAATTGCCCACTTTACTGACGTATTTAAACAAGCAGATGTTGACGGCGCACTCGCTGCTAGCGTATTCCACAAAGGCATAATTGATATGGCAGAGCTGAAACAAACACTAAAAGCTGCCGATGTAGAAATAAGGATTTAACCGTGATTGTTACTCTCGAAAATTTTAACGAATTAGCATGGCAGAAAATGGATAACCTATTGCCGGCTATTATTCAAGACAGCGCAACCGGCGCCGTGTTAATGCAAGGTTTTATGAACCAAGAAGCGCTTAAAGTCACCTTGGAATCTGGCAACGCCACTTTCTTTAGCCGCTCAAAACAGCGCCTATGGATGAAAGGTGAAAGCTCTGGCAATGTACTCGCGGTTAAACAAGTGCTAGCCGATTGCGATCAAGACTCTATTTTAATTGCTGCAGTGCCGCATGGCCCAACATGCCACTTAGGTAATCACTCTTGTTTTCCTGAAGAAAAACTTAGCCAGCAAAACTTCCTATCTTACCTAGAGCGTTTTATCGGCGAACGTAAAAACGACCCAGTCGAGGAGAGCTACACCGCTCGCCTGCTCGCTAGAGGCACAACAAAAGTTGCCCAAAAAGTGGGTGAAGAAGGCGTAGAAGTTGCCCTTGCTGCCGTGGCGGAAACCAAAGAAGACTTACTTGGCGAATGTGCCGACCTTTTCTACCACACACTAGTATTACTTGAAGACAAAGGGGTTAAGCTAAACGAAGTAATGGAAGTGCTTCAGAAGCGTCATAGTAAGTAGTTTAACCATTTCCATTGAATAAAAAGATCAAACTAGGACTGTCTAGTTGATAGTTTAACGTTTAACACTTTCACTCGTTTGATCTTTTTTCTTCAGTATCAATATTGTTGTCACAGCTATAGTGCTTTTAGTCACTTCACTTAACACCTCTAGCCATGTAATTTAGCGGTACCCGGCAAATTCGTTTTTATATTAACAGCGGCATATATCGATACTGTTTATTTATACATAACGACTAAATTTTTTTTATTTTCAGGATCGTGGACATTTTGTCCAACTTTATCCAGAGCTAACATAGTCAAAGTTAAAAACCTTGAAATATTATTAACTGAATCGACCAGATTTTCCTAGACACAAATAAGTTGTAAACTTTGTGTCCTAGGAGGATGAATGAGCGCTAAAAGATTTCCCGAAGAATTTAAGGTTCAGGCCGTTAAGCAAGTGACTGAAAAAGGTCACTCCGTTGCAAGCGTTGCAGAACGGTTAGATATCTCGACAAATAGTCTTTATATCTGGTTAAAACGCTATGGCAGTAACAGCGAACACTACCAAGAATTATCCGAGCAAGAAAAGCGTATTAAAGCGCTTGAGAAAGAACTAAAGCGTACTCAACAAGAACGTGATCTATTAAAGGAAGCCGCCGTGTACTTTGCGGGCGAGTCAAAGAAAAGTACACGTTCATAAAGTCTCGGCTCAACCAATACCCCATAAAGCTGATGTGCCAAGCGTTGCAAGTTCACCGCAGTGGCTTTCATGCTTGGTTGCAAAAGCCAGAATCCAAGCGAGCTAAGGATGACAAGCGCTTAACGGGTTTAATCAAACAGTCTTGGCTTGAAAGCGGCTGCGTTTACGGTTATCGCAAAATTCAAAGTGATATGTTGGATTTAGGTGAAGTTTGCTCAAAGAATAGAGTTCATCGATTAATGCAGTTATCAGGCATTCAAGCTCAAGTCGGCTATAAGAAGCGCAAAGGCAACTATGGCACTAAGCCTTCTGTGGTCGCAGATAACCAGTTAAAACGACAGTTTGATGTAGTACAGCCAAATCAAGCTTGGGTAACTGATATCACTTATATTGATACGCACGAAGGCTTTCTCTATTTAGCCGTAGTTATCGACTTGTTTTCTCGGCAAGTCGTTGGCTGGTCGATGCAATCGATGATGCATACTGATTTAGTCTTAAGTGCATTACTCGCTGCTGTATGGCGAAGAAAACCTAAGCAAACGGTTATTATACATTCCGATCAAGGCAGCCAATTTACAGGTTATGACTGGCAACGATTTGCTGCTGAGCATAATTTATCACTCAGTATGAGTCGTAGAGGTAACTGCCATGATAATGCTGTTGCTGAGAGCTTCTTTCAGTTGCTAAAACGTGAACGGATCAAGCGAAGAAAATACAAAAATAGAGAAAAAGCTAAGGAAGATATTTTCGATTACATCGAAATGTTTTATAACAGCAAACGTAAACATGGTTATCTAAATAATCAGTCTCCAACTGACTATGATAAAACCTATTTTATGAATCAAGAAAACGTCTAGGGTAGTCTGGTCGATTCAGGTATTCAATCTGACAACAGTATTTTGTACTGGTTTTTAGTACTTTGTTCTTTTGGGGTCGGTAGTTTTATTGGCCTTTATTGTGAGCAAAAGCTAATAAAAAAACGCCTAAAGAAAATAGTACGCCTAAATCTTAGCTAATCAGCTAGTTAGCAAGAGCAAATGCCGCTGGCTTTTGCTCTTTCTTCGTTAGTTTTAACCAAGTGCAACAGGCAGTTTAACGCCGAGTTATCAATATCAGAAATTAGGTGGCAATGGAAAGCTCTAATCACCAATGTGAACACGAGAAAAACTCGAAAAGATTGAGCTTAATCGCTAAGGTCTTTTTTCCATCAATTGCCGTTTTCAGCGCTTTAATTTATCAACAATATCGATTTAGCGTCGATACTATTGAAGTTAAAATCTTCTCAAAAAATATTACATGGACAGAATTTTGTGGCGAGTACCAATGCATTGAATCTCCGCAGTTCAACATTATTACATTGGAAGAGCACTTTACGACATCAGAAGATATTTACCACCAAATAGAGCCTAACAACACGTATTTTCTCAGCATCAAAGGCTGGACTTTGTTCAAGTCCAAAAGAAAGGTTGTAAAGGTTTACTAGTAAACATGCTTTTAGCATTATCTTTAGCAGCACTTATAGCAAAATAACAGGAAACAACTATGTCTGGCATCACTGATTTAGACGAGTTATTACGCGCTATGCGCCCCAAACTAGTGGGTTCAGAATTTGTATTCTGCACGGTTTCTGGTGTGCTAGCAGATTATGCTCAGCTAAATCCAGTTGCTACCTTTATTGAATCTGAAGGGTTAACTTTGGTGCTAGAAAAGTCAGCGGCAGAAGCCGCAGGTTTGTCGTTTGATGGCACGTATCGCCAAATTACGTTAACGGTTCACTCTAGTTTGGAAGCAGTTGGTCTTACTGCTGCAGTTGCCAGCAAGTTAGCATCAAAGGGCATTAGTGCTAATGTTATCGCCGCTTATTATCACGACCATATTTTTGTGCAAAGTAGTAAAGCTGAAGCAGCAGTTTCAGCGTTAGAAGAATTTAGTGGCCAGAGTTAAGCTAAATTAGCTGAGCTGAATGAGTTGAGCTGAATTAGCTGAACTGAATAAGCCGAGCCATATGGCTAACTAAACATTTGGAGTGACGTTCTACTCCCGCTGATTTTCTCGCTAATTTTACGTGTGTTTCACGTCACTGGTAGCAATGCCATAGATACTAAATCCAAATAAAGTCGCATTTAATATGACTAGACCCCCACTTCCTAAACCCTAAATACACTCTAGTTATTGTTCTAATATCAGCATTTATTGTATTTGCCTTCTTTGCAAACGAAGCGAGAAAAGAAGTTTACTTTTTGTGTGGGAATGTTAATCAAGGCACTTCAATTGAAAGCATAGAGCGGCAATTGGCCACTATTACGTTATCAAGTTGAACTTGGCGATCAAGGTAAACGTATTGTGCACAGCAGCTGGTTAAATTTTCATAGCATGAGCTGCACGATTGAGTTTGACGAACAAGATAGAGCTACAATGGTAACCTACACCTCGTTTACGCGCTAACTGGCAAACGTGCTAGCTGACTCTGGCTAACGACTAGCCTGACTAACAAAACAAGGGTTAGCCAAGTAAAAACTCAATGCTTACGTTAAATTGAATACTTTATTCATTTTGTTATCAATTTGTTACCAATTTGTTTTGATTTGATCGTTGCAAACGCCTAATACAGTTGTATAATTCTTGACCTTGAATTATGGGCGGCAATATGACGTCTGCCGCGTTGTAAACGCTAAGGAATAGCTATGTTTAGATATTGGTCATTAAAAAAGTACGGCACTAAGTTGCAGCCAACACTTGAAAAACGCTACGGAAAACAAGAGTTCTACTCTGCCCACCAAATACGTGCAACCGTCTATCAAAAAGACTTTAACCCTAAGTTCCTTCCTCTCGGCTATTTGCTTTTTTTAGAGCCCAGTGAGCTTGATAGTGTGTTAGCAAGAGAGTTTCCTGAGATGAACATTGAGGAATACAAGCAGGAAATTATTAGTTATTTAGCTAACAAAAGTTATGAAGGGCACCTGCAAGTATTAAAACAAGCCAGCTAGTTGTTAAGACAAGCAAAACTGTGATTCAATATCGCCATTCTTTGGCGATATTGAATTATGATGAACTGGCAAATTAAGTCTTTTGAGCAGCTTACCACCAACGAGCTTTACGATTTTCTCAAACTTAGAATAGATGTGTTTGTTGTTGAGCAAACCTGCTATTACCCCGACCTTGACGACCTAGATCGTCACCCTCAAACTTTGCATGTATTCCAGTATAGTGGCGATAACATTGTGGCCTACTTACGTATTCTTCCTAAAGGAACCACTTATCAAGAATACAACAGCATTGGCCGCGTGATTATTGCTGATAGCGCTCGCGGCACAGGCTTAGGTCATGATCTGCTAAAGACAGGCATCGCCACCTGCCAAGCGCACTTTAACGAAAGGGCGATTAAAATTTCAGCGCAAGAGCATTTGGCAAAGTTTTACGGCCGACATGGCTTTAAACAAGTGACCGAAATGTACCTAGAAGATGATATTCCACATATCGGTATGCTGTTAAGTGAAAACTAAACGCTGGCTAAGTGTTGACTAAATACAGACTAGATACTGACTAGGTATTAGCCATGAAAAAACGCGCATAAAGCGCGTTTTTTAACGTTTATTACTTGGTATTTATTGTTTGATATTCACTTTCTGGTATTCACTGCTTAATACTTTTCTTTATAACTAAGTGTTATCGCTACGCCCTATTCACTGGCGATAGCCAAGGAGTTGCAGAAGGCAATTGGCGGTAATAGTCAATAGACTATTAGTTACAAGCCAGTGCGCCAAACGCTTATAGGTAAGTCATCACCAAGAAAGTAACTGGCATTACAAGCAATATAATAAAAGTTGCCAAGGTACCGATTTGGCGCGCTAGAGAAACCCCTAAAGTTTTAGTTAAGCCCATGGCATGAAGCACACGTCCTAGTAAAATAGTTAAGCCAAAAATGTGTAGCCACATTTCAGCTAAGCCAGCCAGTTCCAATACGGCTAACATAATTAATGCTAGCGGCACATATTCAGTAAAATTGGCTTGAATGCGAATGGCTTTTTCTAATGCCCTTACCCCATCACTGCCAATGCTCACTTTATGCTTTAAGCGCAATCGGCTGACATTGAATGACAAGGCAATAAATAATATTGCTAGCAAGCTGGTGTACAAACCCGTAATTGCTAACTCTGCTGAGATACTCATAGTGAATTCCTTATTGTTGTTATGTTTTTTTATTTAATATTAAAAGCTTATTGAAGTTACTAAGCTAAAAGCAAGCTAAATCATACAAATCGAGCGAATCATAATTGAGACTAGGAGCCCAGCTCAGCGGATAAAAAAATAGGAGCGGTTATGCTCCTATTAAATTCAACCAGTCAATTACCGTGCTGCTATACCGAGAACGGGTATGCAATAGCGTCGTGATGCTCGTAGCCTTCTACTGAGAAGTCATCAAGCGTCACCCAAGTTTCAATATCTTCTAGGGTTTTAATATCCGGATTAATATTGAGTTTTGGTGCTGCAAACGGCTCACGCTTAAGCTGCACATTCTTCATTAAGTCTAACTGGTCTTCATAAATATGTGCGTTAACGATTTTATGATACGCCATACCAGCTTTGTGACCAGTAATTTGCGCCACTAACGCCAGCAACACATACACTTGAATTTGGTTAAAGTTAAGCCCTAAGGGCACGTCGCACGAACGCTGATAACTCGTGAGGTAAAGCGTATCACCCAACAAAGAAAAGTTGTGTGTGTGCATACATGGGCGTAAACAGCCCATATGGAATTCACCAGGGTTGTAGAAAGATAAAATTTCACCGCGATCGTCAATGCCGTTTTTCAGGTCGTTAACCAATTTAGCTAGTTGATCAACCACGCCGCCATCAGGCTTTGCCCAGCCGCGACCTTGCACGCCATAAACACGCCCCATATCATCGTCACCTTTGCGATGAGGGTTGTTTAACCAAGCGTCGTTCTCGTTGGCGTTAGCATTCCACGTGTTACAACCGATGGCACGAAAATCGGCAGCATTGTCATAACCGCGCAAATAACCAAGCAGTTCTGCAATGGCTGCTTTCCAAAAGCTCTTACGAGTTGTAATTAACGGGAATTCATTGTTGCCGACATTATAGTTAAGTTCAGCATCAATAACGGTTAGGCAACGTTTACCTGTGCGTTTGTTATCAACCCAAACACCTTCATCAACAATGCGCTGGCATAAATCTAAATACTGTCTCATTTGCTTGCTCCAGCAATCGCCGCTTTTGCTTGCATATTACGACCAATCAAAATAATGATAACGCCTGTTAGGATCATCGGGAAACTCAAAATTTGGCCTTGGGTAATATTGGCAAAAATAAAGCCTAAGTGTGCATCGGGTTCGCGGAAAAACTCGATAAAGGTTCTAAATACACCGTAACCAATTAAGAAAGTCCCTGACGCTAAACCAAGCGTTCGAGGTTTACGCACAATCCAGTAAAGAATGGCAAATAACACCACGCCTTCAAGTGCAAACTCATATAACTGCGAAGGATGGCGCGGCACTGCTAGCGGATCATTCGGGAAGACAACACCCCACGCCATATCAGTTTGGCGTCCCCAAAGCTCAGCGTTAATAAAGTTACCAATACGCCCCATGCCTAAGCCAATTGGCACAAGCGGCGCAACAAAATCACCTACTGCTAAGAAGCGTTTATTGGTTTTGCGGGCAAATAAGAAAATTGCGGTAATTACGCCTAGCAAGCCGCCGTGGAACGACATGCCCCCTTCCCAAATTTTAAAGAGATACATCGGCTCAACCAGCAAATATTCAAACTGGTAGAAAAATACGTAGCCTAAACGACCACCTAAAATAACTCCAAGGAAACCATAAAAAAGTAAATCGCTTACTTGGTCACGTGTCCATTCGCCTTTGCTGTTATCAGCAGCGCGATTAGCGATAAACATGGCGGCAATAAAGCCTATTAAATACATTAACCCATACCAGCGGATTGCTACCGGGCCAACACTAAAAATTACCGGGTCTATAGCCGGAAATTGAATAAATTCAGAGGACATGAAAATTCTTATAATTCCACCAACTTTGCATTGGCGATAGGTTGTTAAAATTTGATTAGATTATGCCTAGTTCCACGAGCAAATTCTAGCACTGCTCTATGCTTGCTCTCAGTAATTTGTAAATTGTTTTTTAGCAAGGTTTTAACGACAGCTAAAATGCCATTCTTATCGCCACGAGAATTAAAAACACCGCGAACGCTTTTTTTAACGTTCGCACGGGTAATTTCGCTGAAAGCTTTACGCCGTAACGCGCAAACAAAGATGACGTTAAACTGATCCCCACCAGTGCGGGCAAATAGATATAGCCTAAGCTCCAATTCGGCAAGTTAGTTTGTTCAAGCCCTGTGACGATATAGCCAAGTGAGCCAAACAGCGCGACCACTAAACCACAGGCAGTGGCAACGCCAATGCTTTGCCGCATTTGCACGCCAAAATAACTCAGTAATGGAATTAATATTGCGCCCCCTGCAATCCCCATCAAACTTGCCATAATACCCGTAATTAAGCCTGAAACTTGAAACACAAATGCGCTTGGCATCGCTCTAGAGGTAGGTCGTTTAATGGAAACCAGCATGTAAACCGCTAACAAGCTAACCGCAGTGGCAAAAATGTAGGTTAATGTTTGGCCTGACAAGGTATCAGCGATAAAAGCGCCAAGTAAGGCACCGACAGCAACCACGAGCATGATTTGTCTCGCCAATTCCCAAGGAATATTGCGATTTTTATGATGTGCACGTACCGCAGAGACAGAAGTTAATACGATGGTTGCCAACGAAGTTGCTAGCGCTATTGGCATAACAATCGATGGGTCAACGCCAGCAATTGGCAGTAAATAGACCAGTGCTGGCACAATCACTAAGCCACCACCTATGCCAAGTAAACCCGCTAGCAGGCCAACGAGTGCACCTAATACCAAACAAGAAATAAAAAACGTGGTTAGCATCTCAGCTCTTTTGTTTGTGTGAATGCTAAATTTGCCTATCGCAATAACGCAACGAAAGCTACATACCCGCTCTAACAAACCCGCCTAGGCCAAGTGACTCCAATTGTTCGCTCAGGTAATTGTGAACTTGTTGAGCATTACTAAGGGTTAGTGCGTGTGACAACATGACTTTGGCGCGTTGCAATTCAACGTGGCGAATCACCCATTTAACGCGGCTAATGTTGTACGAATTCATGCTTAATTTATCGTACCCCATGGCTAATAATAGCAGAGCTCCCGCAGGCTCACTGGCTAATTCACCACATAAACTTAATGGCACCAAATACTTATTCGATTCTTGCGCAATAAAGTTGAGCGCTCGAAGCACCGCTGGATGATAGAAATCATAAATATTTGCAACTCGTGAATTGTTGCGATCTACGGCCAATAAATATTGAGTTAAGTCGTTACTGCCAACCGAGAAAAAGTCTACCCGCTGAGCTAACTCTTTTAATTGATAGAGCACACCCGGCACTTCCAACATAATGCCAACACTCGGCTTAGTCAGCTTTTGCTCATATTCAGTACACAACTCATGATACGCCTGATTAATTAAGCGCACAGCATCATCAACTTCGCCAACGCTGGAGATCATCGGCAACATAATTTCTAAATTATTGCAGCCGATATTGGCGCGGATCATCGCGCGTACTTGCAGTAAAAATATTTCAGGATGATCGAGCGTAATGCGTATACCGCGCCAGCCCAAAAACGGGTTATCTTCTTGAATGGGGAAATAAGGTAGTGCTTTATCGCCGCCCACATCTAAAGTGCGCATGGTCACGTTATGGCTTGGAAAGGCTTTTAAAACTTCTTGGTACCACACCGTTTGTTCATGCTCTGACGGGAAACAGCTGCGATTCATAAAAGGAATTTCAGTGCGATAAAGTCCAATGCCCAGCGCACCCACCTTTTGCGAATGTTCAAAGCCCGCACTTAAGCCGGCATTAAGCACCAGCTCAATACCCCGACCGTCAGGTGTTACTGCTGGTAAACCAATTACCGCCTTTACTTTCTCGGTTAATGCCGTTTCTTCGTCAATCAGGTGACGATATTCTTGAACTAACGTGGCATCGGGTGAGATAAATAAATCACCGCTGTAACCATCCAATATCGCTTCTTGATGGTCAAGGTGGCTAAGCGACAATGAACTGATGCCCATTATCGCAGGCAGCCCCATGGCACGCGCTAGAATCGCTGCGTGTGAGTTGTTAGAGCCCGTTACCGAAACAATCCCTTGCAGGCCGCGTTGCTGGTATTCGGCAATCATAGATGCGGTTACATCATCGGCGACTAAGATAAACTGCTCAGGTAATTTTTCGCTTTCCAACGACAGTTGCTGTAAGTTAAACAGCACACGGTTACCAAGGTCGCGAATATCGCTCGCACGTTCGCGCAAGTACGCTTCTTCAAGCGCTTCAAACTGTAAGGCATAGTGATCAATTACTAGCTTTAACGCACTTTCAGCACACCAGCCTGTTTTTATCTTGGCCTCAACCTCTTTGCCAATACTGGCGTTGTCGAGCATTTGCTTGTACATCTCGAAAATATCAAGCGTGTCTTGCGCGACGATGTGGTTGAGTTTCAAGCTCATAGCTTCAAAATCAACGCGCGTTTTTAGCACCGCTTTGTGATAACGCTCAATTTGCTCGGCACTGGCATACACTTTTTGCAGCGATAGTTTTTTTAAATCAGCTCTGGGCTGCACCACTCGCATAGGCGCCATGGCAACACCGGCAGAGCCCGCAATACCCGACAACTGTTGAAACGGCTGCAAGCCTGTTTGTGCCGCTTTGCCATGCTTTTCAGCATCCGCTAACACCGTCGCTAGCTGCGCCGAAAGCGTAACTAGAAAGGCTTCTTCATTCTCGTTAAAGCTACGTGATTGCTTTTGTTGAATTGACAAAATGCCAATAACTTTACGCTGATGAATAATCGGTGTGCCCAAAAACGCCCGTAAGTCGTCTTCTTGAACTTCTGGTGCTTGCTTAAAATGAGGATGCGCATGAGCATTGGCGATATTGAGCGGCTCTTCACGTTGTCCTACTAAGCCGACAAGGCCCTCAGTAAAACCGATACGAGTGTAACCCAATGAGCCTTTAGCAAGGCCATCTGAGGCCATTAATAAGAAGTGCTGATGCTGATAATCAGCTAAGTAGATAGAGCAACAGTCAGTATTCATCGCCTGTTTTACTTGCGTTACAAGTTGTTGCAGCGCGATTTCCAACTCCGGTTCGCGGCCAAACTCCAACACAATGCGGCGTAACGTGGTTAACATGCAATTCCTTTTCTAAGCGCTTACTGCGCAATTTGCTCAGATATATTTGCTCTAATGTTTCTCTAAAAAGAAGTCGTGGTGATGGCTCCACATTACTGCAGAATCTTAAGCAGAAAATACGGCAGAAGATACAGCAGAAGATAATAAAATCGCCCGCGATAAGCAGGCGATTAACACATAATAATAATCTTTTACGACAATCAGCTACGACGTTTTCTACGGTCATGACGATGAAAAGGCATTGCGCTTGAGGCAAATTCCTTCATCACTTTGCGATAAACATCCTTCTTAAAAGATACTACCTGTCTGACAGGATACCAGTAGCTTACCCAACGCCAATCATCGAACTCGGGGTGTGATGAGTGCATTAAATTCACAGCAGAATCATCTGCCACTAGTTTTAGCAAAAACCATTTCTGTTTTTGGCCAATACATACGGGTTTACTATCGTGTCTGATAAATCTCTTTGGTAATTTGTACCTTAGCCAATGCTTACTTGTTGCAACAATTTTAACGTGTTCTGGCTTTAAGCCCACTTCTTCGTATAGTTCGCGATAAAGTGTTTTTTCAGCAGACTCGCCCTCATCAATTCCACCTTGTGGAAATTGCCATGAATGTTGCCCAAAACGCCTTGCCCAAAATACCTGTCCCCTGTCATTGATTATTACTATGCCGACATTGGCTCGATAGCCTTCGGCATCTATCACAGGAACTCCCAGCAACAAATTCGTTATGCTTTGATTCTTCCACAAAGTCATGGCCTGAGCAAATTATTTGCCAGATTATTTTTTGCTGCTGAATAATCAGGTTAGAATGTCGACAAACTTAACCTCGCTCCACTACCTAACGTCACTAAATGATTACCCCAAAAGAAAATATTCCCGATTCTGAGCACGCATTAATAACTAAAGCACAAAGTCTTGCGGGCTTTACCCTTGGTGAAATTGCGGCACAAGCTGGCATTGAAGTACCTACTAATTTGCTCCGCGATAAAGGCTGGCCGGGACTGTTATTGGAACATACTTTGGGTGCAACCGCTGGCTCAAAACCAGAGCCTGACTTTCCTGAACTTGGCATTGAACTTAAAACCATTCCCATTAATCGCCAAGGTAAACCACTGGAAACCACCTTTGTGAGCGTTGCTCCATTCACCGGCCTAGTGGGTGTGAATTGGCAAAATAGCCATGTAAAAAATAAATTAAAGCGCGTGCTTTGGGTGCCGATTGTGGCTGAACGTGAAATGCCAGTGCCTGATCGCATTGTCGGCATGCCTTTTTTGTGGTCGCCATCACCAGAGGAAGAAGCGTTACTCGCAAACGACTGGCAAGAGCTGATCGACATGATAGTACTCGGTGAAGTAGAAAATATTAGCGGCAAACACGGACAAGTGATGCAGCTAAGACCAAAAGCCGCAAACAGCAAAGCTAAAACTGATGCCTTTGATAAACATGGCCGCCGCTTTAAAACGCTACCGCGAGGCTTTTATCTTAAAATACCCTTTACCCACGGCTTAATTAAAAAGTACTTAAGGGTTGGCTAGCTTTAGTAGTCAAAGGTTTATGGCTGAAAATACCGTTTATTCTGGGCGAGCGCATATTTCTGTATAGTTGCAACCGCATAACATCCTCAATATGATGTGGTTTAGTTTTAGACTGCGGTGCATGTGAGTACATTAGATGAGGTTAACAAAACGATTTGATCGACATGTAACCTTAATATTTATCACCACCGTTATCGTGCTGATAATTACCTCATACTTCACCTTTAATAAAGTGATTCGTGATCACTTTAACCATCAGCAACAAGCGGTAGTGCCGCTATTATCTCTTGCCACCAATGAAATTATTCGCCCGCTGACGATTTCTCACCATATCGCCAAAAATCACTTTATTAATCAAGTGGCTCAAGCTGATACGGTTAATATCGAACAACTTGGCTCTTACCTTAAGGGCATTAGCGATGCCTACGGATTGTTGGCGTTTGTTGCTTTTGAAAAGCATAACTTCATGCTTGACTCAGACTATAAGCAATCGCCACTGACCAGCGATCGTGCAGAGTGGTTCCACCGTTTGAAGGACTCCGAGCAAGAGCAAATTGCCGATATCGGCAATGTAGAAAACCCACACCTTTATTTTGATGTAAAACTGCGCGATGCACAGGGCGCATTTCTAGGCTTTGCCGGTGTCGGGGTCGATCTTGACCACTTCTCTGCGAGTTTTGGCACTTTTCGCGATAAATTTGGCTACGAATTATATGTTGCCGATCAGCAGCATAATATCACCATCACCTCATCATCACTGATGAAAACCGAAAGCCACCACCGCAAAGACGAAATTGTAAATTTAACCAGTTTGCCTTGGTTCGAATCTTTTGCTGCGCAAGAAAAAAAAGGACGTTCAAGCGATATGGTTGAGGTCAATGGCAGTCAATATGTGATCAGTAAAATTGCGATTCCTGAACTTAAATGGCACCTTTATCTTGTCGCTCCTCCGCCTTATAAACAAAGTACTTACTGGCAGCAACTCGTTAGTACGGTTTTTGTATTTTTGCTGGTTGTACTGGCGTTGTATTTTGCCTTTGAATACAAAAATACTGCGTTTAAGCATGATTTAGTCAAAGACTCTGAAACTGACTTTCTAACTAAACTCCCCAATCGCAGCTTTATTAATTGGAAGGCAGAAGATATTCGCAGTAAACATCGGTTTTTGTCTGTGGTAATTGCTGATATCGACAAGTTTAAAAGTATTAACGACCAGTACGGACATTTGGCTGGCGATGAAGTGTTAAAGTTAATCGCCACTGAACTGTCGAACTCACTGCGACAATTTGATGTAGTAGCCCGTTGGGGCGGTGAAGAGTTTATTATTATGCTACCCGATACCGGCCGCAACCAGGCATTTGAAATTGCCGAACGCGCTCGCCAAACCATAGCGAGCCGACAAATAAGGCTAGAGAAACAGTCGCCCATGGTTAACGTAACATTGAGCTTTGGCTTAGCCGAGGGTGATTTAAACGTAGAATCGCTAAATGCTATTGTCAAACGCGCTGATCGCGCCCTTTATCAAGCAAAAGAAAATGGTCGAAATTGCGTTATTATTGGGTAGCTATTGGCTAGCTTACGTTTACCTTAGCTAGCTATAGCTGAAACATTACTTACGATAAGCTGGTTACACTAATCACTTGGCCAAACGTCACCGACTTTCCCGATGCAACGGAAAGCGGCTGAGTATTCGCCGCTTCAAGACAAACATACTCTTGTTCGCCACCTGCATGGACATCTGCCATACCTGCCGCCGTTTTCTGCCCAGGATTCCATAGTACCCAATTGTTCACCTGGCTAGGCATTAGATGAATGACTCGCTGCTTGCCAGCGTCGACGATCTTCATTTGCTGATCAAAATAGTAAATACGATCCAGTGGCCCTACTGCGTTCTCAAGTGAGTCTTGCTGGCCTTTTTGTTCGCTGAGTTTGCAATCAAAAGGCACATTATCAAGGTTTGGAATAGTCACCTGAGCAGGGTTACTAACGGCGAAGTAGCTATGTAATGCGCCGGTAAATTCAATTGTGTCTGGTGATTGGTTTTCAATGGTTAGTTGCTGCGTAAACGTTTCACCCAAGACAAGTTTTTGTACAACTTTGGTTTTAAAAGGCCATTGCGGGTGCTGGTTTTCTCCTTGCCATACCAATTCAAGCTCTACACCTGCTTCAGTAATTAGTGAATTGCTTAGTTGCCAGACGACGTTACGAGCAAAGCCATGATTACCCGCACCCTCAGCGTTAGGGTGTGCACCAAACCAAGGCCAACACAGCGGAATACCGCCGCGAATCGCCTTGCCTTGTGAATAATCAGACGAATTCGATAGCCAAAAGACTTCTTCTTGCTCACGTGGCTGCCAAGCAAGTACTTGGCCGCCATACAAGCTAACACGGGCATGACAAGATTGATGTTCCATCACTAGCTGCGCTAGCGACTCCCCTAGCCCTTCTTGCTTGATACGGCCAAAGTTATTCTCACCAATCAATGTCATGTTAGCTCCGTAGTCGGTTTACAAATAAAATATCTAGTTAAATGGTAATTAGTTGCTGGCTAAGCGCTTATTTAACCGTAACGTGCGGTGAGCGCTTAACAACTTCATCGTTAAGCTCAATGCCGATACCCGGTGTTTCTGACACTTCAAAGAAACCATCAACTGGCTGTGGATCTTGAATACAAAGTTCACGGTTCCACGCTTTGATGGCGTAAGTGTGATGCTCGTGAATCAAGAAGTTTGGAATAGCCGTTTCTAAGTGTAATGACGCAGCCGTTGCTACAGGCCCGCCACAAACATGCGCTTGCACGCGAATATCGTAAGTGTCGGCATAGTCACACACTTTTTTCGCTTCAGTGAAGCCGCCACACAAGCCAACATCTGGTTGTAATACATCAATACTTTGATCTTCAAAATAAGGGCGGACATCCCAACGGTGGTACAAACGTTCACCACCAGCAATTGGCACATTGACGCGATCAGACACTTTTTTGTGCACTTTTGAATTTAAGTAGTTCACTGGCTCTTCGTACATCATACAGCCAACCTCTTCGATCACTTCACCCATTTGAATTGCAGAAGCGGCGCCCATTAGTGAGTGTGATTCAAAAATAATATCAACGTCTTCACCCACAGCGTCGCGAATAGCGCGCAAGCGATCACCAAATAAACGCATTTGTGGTTTAGTAAATAACTTGGTTCGATCAAACGAGGATTCGCCATTGGCGTCATAAACAATAGGGTCTACTTTTACTGCGTCATAGCCTTCGGCCATCGCTTTTAATGCAGCTTCGGCATACTCGGCAGGCTCAATCAATTTTTTACACTCTTTATCCCAGTCAAACTGCAACTGGCTCGCGTAAGTGCGTAGTTTGGTATTTGTTTTACCACCAAGTAACTGATAAACCGGCAAGCCTAATGCCTTACCTTTGATGTCCCAAAGCGCGGTATCAATGGCACTCATCGCCGCATAAAGTACAGGGCCACCACCTAGTCCCCAGAAGCTTTCACGTAGCATTCGCGACCACAATAGTTCGGTTTGAAACGGGTTAAAGCCAATTAATACCGCCTCGGCAATTTCTTTGATCATCGCGGCTGCAGCACTATGACCCCAGTCATAAGCCAAACCAGCTTCACCCACCCCGTGAATCCCCTCGTCGGTATGAATACGAACAAATACCGGATTCCATGGTGGGCGCTCAGGGCAATGGATATCAAAAATTTCTACGTGGGTAATTTTCATTGGGGATTCTCTGTTATTTATTTGAAATTATCAGTTTGGTGTTATCTAGGTTAAATAAAGCTGGACGAAATCGTGCAGTTATTAACTTGCAAAGCTTGGGTCAAGGCGATAAATACGGCGCAACATTGCTGGCCATGATTTTTGCCCACCAGTTAAACCTGTATGTACGACATTCGCTTGTGCTTTGATGTTATCGACAATGCTTTGGTCAACTTCAATCAGTTCTTGGCCTGTTGCTTGAACTTGCAATTGTACTTGGCAAGCGCGCGTTAAGTCATACATATGCATAAAGGCATCACCAATGGTTTTACCGCAGGTTAAGCCACCGTGATTGCGCAGTAACATAAAGTTAGCCGTACCTAAGTCTGCTTGTAAGCGCGCTTTTTCATCTTCGTTTACCGCTAAACCTTCATAACCGTGATAGCTCATTGATGCCAACGCAAATGCCGAATATTGACTAAGTGGCTGCAAGCCATTTTTTAAGGTTGCCACCGAAATGAGTTCATTGGTGTGCAAATGCAATACGCACATAGCATCGTGGCGCACTTCGTGTACTGCGCTATGAATGGTAAAGCCTGCTGGGTTGATTTCAAACGGGCAATCTTTATCTAAAATGTTGCCTTGCAGATCAATTTTCACCAAGTTAGACGCGGTGATTTCGTCAAATGCTAAGCCAAAGGCATTAATAAGAAACTCGTCAGTGCCGGGAATACGTGCTGAAATGTGGGTATAAATCAAATCATCCCAGCCGTGTAAGTAGGCTAAACGGTAACAAGCCGCCAAATCTATACGGGTCTGCCATTCGGCGTCTGAAACTTTATCTTTTAGGTTAAGTTGAGGAAGTTCGAACATGTTGTTTTCCACTATATCGTGCTGGCGACAACTTTAACGCACCCCAGACTTTTGTTAAAGGCTGGGATCCGCTAAGTTATAGCGATTACTCATAAATTAGCCGCCGACTTTAGCAAATATGTGTATTTTGTTTATTGCCTTACATCAACATCCTAAATATCCGTTAATCATTGCGGCAAATCGTGACGAATTTAGGCAACGACCAACAGCCGCAATGCATTGGTGGCAATCACCAACAGCTGATGTTGAACCTTCCGTACTTGCAGGCAAAGACTTAAGCGCAGGTGGCACTTGGCTGGCGATTGCTCGTTCAGGAAAATTTGCCGCACTAACCAACTTTCGCAAGCTGCCAATTGATAATTCACGTCAATACACCAGTCGTGGTGAACTTGTATTAAAAGCGCACCAATTGGGAAATGCTGAGCTAACCCAGTTACTAAGCACGCAGTACCAGCAATATCAAGGTTTTAACTTACTATATGGCGATCAACATGGTTTAACCTGCTTTGATAGCGTTAATCATCAATTTACTGAGAATAAGGCTGGATTTTTTAGCCTGTGCAATGGTGCACTAGACGACATTTGGCCCAAAATGGCACGTGGCGAGCAAGCCCTTGAGCGCTTTATCGCAAGCCAAAGCACTAGGGAGCTTAACCACCAAGACCTGCTTGGTTTATTGCAAGATAACCAAACTGCACCGGATAATCTGTTACCCAAAACTGGCTTGCCCTATGAATGGGAAAAGCAGTTAAGCGCTATTTTCATTCGCGGCGAGGAATACGGTACTCGCTCTTCGTGTGTTTATACGCTGCGCTTTGACGGTGTGGCACAGGTGACCGAAGTGACCTACGACAGGAGCGGCGATATTGACAGCCAAGTTGAATTTTCTTGGCAAACTGAAACTAAATCGCTGCTAACTTAAAACACTAACCGTTAGCCAAAGGCATTTTTTAGAATTGCGATAAATAAAGAAGCAAACACAAGCACGATTAAAATCTTACTGTATTTTTGTTGTGTCGGCTGATCGAGCGGTTTACCAAATTTTTCCCCTAATATCACCATAATGGCAACACTGATAAACACAAGGGCAAGAATAATAAGTAACGTCATGTGGAATCCTGATTAATGCATCCTATATTTATACCAATTTCAATAAATACTTGATCATTCTGGCTGGTTAAAATGCCCACAAACTGCGTTGTTATTTTTGAAATTAGAACAACTAGTTACCAAAAAATAACGCCTTGTTTATGAACCTTTTTCCTACGCCATAATTGATCAACTAATTAATTCAATTGGTATTACTTGATTAACGGCTAATAGCTAATGGCTTAATTTACGGTAAAAAATACGTAAATTGGTTACTTTAGCGCCGTTAGGCATACGCAGTATCAAGTTTTGACTGTAAAACTAACAAGATTTGTTTACCATACGCTAAATAAGTGTCAAAGCAAGAATAATCAGGGTTTAACCAGCCATGCCACAAAGTGCAGAATTCAAACAAAAGCGCCGATTTATCATTAGTTTAGGTAAAGCGCTTCATAAGTTTGGCACTAACTCTTTTCGCTCTGAAGCACACCTGCAAAACGTCGCCAATTTTCTTGGCGTCAAAGCATCTTTTATTATTACACCGACCTCGCTTACTTTTGTCTTAATTGATGATGAACATTGCGAGCACAATTATATTGTGCGAGTAAAACCCGGTGATTTGGACCTGGGCTCGCTTGCAAGAACTGATGAGTTAGTTGAAGAGTTAAGCTCGGGTCAACGCAGCTTAGCCGAAGCAACTGAGCGCATTGAAGAGATCTACAACAAACCCAACCCATACGGTAAAACCATCACATTTTTAGCATTTGGTGCGTCAAGTGGTGCCTTTGCTATGTTAATGCACACCAGTTGGAATGACGTACTTTGGTCAGGCTTACTCGGTTTGGTGGTTGCCCTATTTGTTTTCTGGTCTGAACGCTCACAGCGAATTTCAGAGTCGCTAGAGCCTTTATCTGCGTTGGTTTGCGCCTTAATTGCCTCTGCGGTGACTAATTACGATCCCCACATCAATATGGCACTGGTGATATTGTCGGCCATTATTGTGTTTATTCCCGGCCTGTCACTAACGCTGGGCTTGTCTGAGCTTGCTGCTCGACACCTTGTGTCGGGAACCGCCCGCATAATGGATGCCATTATGGTGCTCTTTAAGCTGTACTTTGGCGCTGTTTTGGGTATCGCTATTGGTAACTTAATTTGGGGAACAGCTGAATTTATCCAGCCGTCAGCTATGCCAAATTGGACCTCTTGGGTTGCGGTAACCATTTTATCTATGACCCTAGTCATCATGTTCCAAGTGCGCAAAAAAGATGCGCCTTGGGGGATAATATCCGGCTATATCGCTTATGGCGCGACACTTTGGGCGACACCTTATTTAGGCTATGCCCTTGGCGCCTTTGCCGGCGCGTTTGCTTTAGGCGTTTACAGTAACTTATTCTCACGTGTGATGAATTTGCCAAGCAGTATTGTTATGCTACTTGGTCTGGTTGTATTGGTACCCGGCAGTAAAGTGTATATTGGGTTAAACTCCGCTGTTTCTGGCCAAAATATGTTGAATACGCCAGATACCGCCTCGCAAACTTTTTTGATTTTTATGTCGCTTGTTGCAGGCTTAATTTTCGCTAATGTTGCGGTACGTTCACGCAATACGTTGTAAACAAGAAAGCCTTGTAAATTAAATGACTGCTAAATCAACCACCGACAAAAAACAAACTAAGCCACTGACTAATCAGACCGACCCCAATACATCAGCCAAAAGTAGCTATCACCACGGTGACTTGCGCCCTACTTTGTTGCAAGCCGCGTCAGAAATGATTAATGCGGGTGGAGTTGAAGCGCTTTCATTACGTAAACTTGCGGAGAAAGTTGGCGTGTCGCGTACCGCCACTTACCACCATTTTAGAAACAAACACGACTTATTGTGTGCTGTTGCGGCAGAGGGGTTTTTTCGCTGGCAAACCATCGAGCAAGCAATATTCAACGATACAGAGCGGCCAATTAACGACAGGTATCGTCAATTTATCTTTAAATACATCGACTTTGCTGCCAACAACCCAGCAATTTACGACTTGATGTTTGGCCATACCCTATGGAAAAACGATCATTCAAACCAAGAACTGCGCGACATCGCCTATCCTGTATTTCAACATCAGGTAGAAATGACCAAAGCTTGGCAGCAGGCAGGCATTTTACCCAAAGAGGAAAATACCTTGCGCCTCGCGCAAGTAACTTGGGGCACTATGCACGGTATTGCACGCTTGTTGATTGATGGTATATACGCTGACGCTAATAGCATTGAAGAAATGTGCGAGTGTGCAGTTAATGTCTTTCTTGCCAAAAAATAAATGGCGTCGTTGGCAATGCGCTAAGCTGATTTCCCAATAAGTTTACATATTTTGTAACACAATTAGCACACACAAAATTAACACATCATTAACTTTTGATAGCGCTTCCAGATCAGATTCATTACTATCTGGTGCGTTAAAACATTCCAAGTAGAAAATGTAGAGTAACTATATGAAAACAATTCTATCTTCTGCAATTTGTTCATCATTGCTATTGCTAGCTGGCTGTAACGCCATATCAGAATCAGCAACTACTGAAACAAGTTTCAAACAAACCGCACTTGCCTCTGGTATTAGCCAAGCAAACATGGACATGAGTGTTCGCCCGCAAGATAACTTCTACCGTTACGTTAACGGTGGCTGGTTAAAAGCAACTGAAATTCCAGGCGATAAAACGGCTATTGGCTCATTCTACGATTTACGTGATGACGCTGACGAAAACGTTAAAGCGATCATCGAAGAGCTAGCTGCTACGCCTAACTTGCAAGCAGGTTCAGATGAGCAAAAAGTTGCTGACTTATTCCGCTCTTATATGGATCAAGAAAAGCGTAACGGTTTAGGCATCATGCCAATTAAACCAATTTTAAATGACATTAAGGCATTGAAAAACAAGTCTGATTTAATGGCGTTTTTTGGTCAATACCAATCAGTTGGTGTGACCAGCCCAATGTATTTATACATTAGCGTTGATGCCAAAGACTCTAGCCGTTATGCAACCCATGTGTGGCAAGGTGGTTTAGGTTTACCTGACAAAGATTACTACTTTAACGATGCACAGCGCTTTGTTGATTTGCGCGCCGGCTACAAAGCACATATCGCGAAAATGTTTGCATTAGCAGGCTTTGACAATGGTGAAAAAGCAGGCGAAACAGTATTAGCATTAGAAACTAAGATGGCTGAATACCACTGGACACGTGTGCAATCACGCGACAGTGAAAAGCGCTACAACAAATTTGAAACAGCTAATTTAAAGAGTGTTTCGGAAAACATTGATTGGTCAGCATACCTAGCAGCTCAAGGTGTTGCTTCGCAAAAAGACTTAATTGTTAACCAACCAGACTTTATCGAAGGCTTTGGTAAAGTATTAGCAGAAACGTCACTTGCTGATTGGCAAACTTACTTAAAATTCCACACGTTAAGTGCCTACTCAAGTTACCTAACTGCCGATTTAGACAACGAAAACTTTGAGTTTTTCTCAAAACAATTAAGTGGTCGTAAAGAGCAACGTCCTCAATGGAAACGTGGCGTTAGTGTAGTAAACAGCAACTTAGGTGAAGTGATCGGTAAAGTTTACGTATCACGTCACTTCAAGCCTGAAGCCAAAGCACGCATGAGTGAGCTAGTGGAAAACTTACGTAGCGCTTACGGTAAATCAATTGATAACCTAGCGTGGATGTCTGACGAAACCAAGCAAGCGGCACAAGTTAAACTTGCGGCGTTTACTCCGAAAATCGGCTACCCAGACAAGTGGGAAGATTACTCATCATTGATGATCAAAGGCGATGACTTAGTGGGCAATATCATTCGCTCAGGTAAAGTATCGCACCAAAAAGAAGTCGAAAAATTAGGCGGCCCAATTCGCAAATGGGAATGGGGTATGACACCGCAAACGGTCAATGCTTACTACAACCCAACCGTTAACGAAATTGTTTTCCCCGCGGCAATTTTACAACCGCCATTCTTTAACATGAGTGCTGATGATGCGGTTAACTACGGTGGTATTGGTGCAGTAATTGGTCATGAAATGGGTCACGGCTTTGACGACCAAGGTAGCCGCTATGATGCTGACGGCAACCTGCGTAACTGGTGGACTGAAAACGATTTAGCCGAGTTCCAAAAGCGCGCGGCAAACTTAGTTGAGCAGTACGATGGTTACCAAGTATTTGAAGACTTAAACGTTAACGGTAAGTTGACGCTAGGTGAAAACATTGGTGATTTATCAGGTGTGACGATCGCTTATAAAGCTTATAAGGCGTCGCTTAATGGTAAAGAAGCACCAGTGATTGATGGCCTAACAGGCGACCAACGCTTCTTTATGGGTTACGCACAAATTTGGCGTTCAAAAATCGTTGAAAAATCAATGCGTAATCGCGTAGCGACTGACCCTCATTCACCGGGTGAGTTCCGTGCACTAGGTTCACTATCGAATATGGATGAATTCTACCAAGCGTTTGATGTAAAAGAAGGCGATGCGATGTATATCGCGCCAGAGCAACGTGTGAAAATTTGGTAATAAAACCATAACGTATAGGTCAACTAATTCAGGGTTATGCTGGTTTAGTTGGCCTACAACTCAAATTTTATCCCCTTCCGGCAATTTCGCCCCACAGTTTTCATATTGACCACTTGCCTCAATTTTTAACTCTCTCCCTCATTTAGCTTTGAAAAAGTCGAACAGCTACTTGCTCACCTATTAGGTGTGTCGGCAAATTGTTGTAAATAATATGTTAATGCTTTACTAAATGGTATTTTTAGATTAGATTTCGCCCTGTTTAATACGCTAGCGATATTTGCTGGCAATGTTGTTATAAACTTTAGTAATGCAAGGATGAAGTATGAAGAAGTTAGCTAGTTTCATTACCGCAACGATGCTTAGCCTACCAGCAACTGCTGGTATGATCGTAAGCCAAACGGATTTTTCCGACACTTCAGCATGGCAACTTAATGGCGATGCTACGCAGAATAATGATCGCTTGGTACTCACTCAAGGGCTCTCACAAAGTGGTAGCGCCTTTTTAAGTTCGTCGATTAATTTATTGAACGACACCTCATTTAGTGCGTTTTTTACCTTTGAAATTTCTCAACCAGTGGGTTTAACCGACGTTGATGGCATACAAGGTGCTGACGGCTTAGTGTTTGTCGTACAAACAAATGACACCAATGTCGGGAGTCAAGGTTTAGGCATTGGCTATCAAGGGATTGCCAATAGTTTAGGCATTGAGTTCGACACTTGGACAAACACAACGCTAAACGATATTGATGGCAACCATGTTGGTATCAACCTTGGCGGTAACAGCCAATCAGTTGCACAAGCATCTGAAAGCGATGCATTTAATACTGGTGGTATTTGGTCCGCATGGATTGATTACAACGGTATTAATGATTTGCTGGAAGTACGGTGGTCAAATACAGGAACTCGCTCTAGCGATGCAGGTTTATCACTAAATGTTGATTTAGCTAGTGAACTGGGCAGTAGCGATGCTTTCTTCGGCTTTACCTCTGGTACCGCAGCTGGTGGCGGCTTACACGAGATTGTTAGCTTTGAATTTCGCAATGATTTTGCGCCCATCAGCGCAGCTACGGCAATTGATGCACCGCCAGCTATTGCGCTAATGTTAGCTGGCCTGATTGGCATCGGGTATCGCAGAAAAGTAAAGTAGTTATATAACGTATTGATGCCAATCCGCATAACCTTAGGTATGACAATGCTTGCATAGCTGGCGTTGTCATACTGCTTTTACAGTGCTTGCTTAGCACTACATTCCCCAGACAGTTCTTTAATCAAACCCGCGACAAGCTTAATAATTGTCTACATATCGCTTAATAATCTTATCGATATCGCCTGCTTCAACCATCTGTTCCAGTGCCATGCGCCATTTTTCAATATCTGTTGATGACATATTTAAGCCACCAGCTAAATACAATTCAGGTTCAATAAGCACTTCATGTTCGCTCAAGTTTTCTACTGGATAACTAGACTTTGAGGTTAAATAGCGGGCTAAGTGGAATTCTGTAAACCAATGTTTTACCAACTTTTCTGCCAGTAAGCTTAAACAGGCTTGTTCACTGGTTACCGAAATATAGTCTGTTTCACCATGGTTTTTCAGCCACGCTTCCATTGGCGTGTCGTAATGAACACAAAGCTTTGCACGATAATGCGGCGCTTCAGAGGCGATTGAATCTACTTGATCTGACTCTATTGCGCTGCCCGCCATTAACTGCTCGCCTTGGCTAGCGTTTATAGTTTCTTGCCAACTTAACAAGCCCACTTTTATTGATACAACGGGCCCAATCCAAGTGTATAGGTGCTCACGCTCTGGGGTGCGCGCTAAGCCCGCCATCAAGGTATTTGGTTGATGTGATAGGGTTGATAGCGCGCGCTTTAGTGGCAAAATTTTACGATCAACTTGATAACCTATGCTTTGCGCTGCTTGTGCGGCAACATCCATATTAATACCAACAACCTTATTTTCCTGCTGCCATGAAAACGGAGGAACTTCCGCCCCAATTAACGTGACTTTAGGTGTCGCATAGATGGCGGTCGATGCAGGTAAAATGGTGAAAACAACCAGTGGTCGTAATAACGTTTTCAGCAGCTTAATGGTCAATGGCAAAGGTACAGCACTCAAGTTGAAGAAAGAATCAAACCAAGAATCAACCAATGGTAGCCTTAACCCCCTTCTACTGCAATTTAAGTTAGTTCCGTATATTTAATGATATTTTGGTGCGTAGCCAAACAAAATGATTAAAATCTAATACAGCAAAATAGTTAATGCTTGGATGAGGCCAATTTTATAGTTTTTTTGTGCTAATAATTGAGCACTAAATCACCATTTAGAAAAACGGTTCAATAATCAACTATGAATTTTTTAATTCAATTACATGACAACCGATAAGCTGGCAATTAAAAACAACCAATATACCCTTATAATTCAACAACCTAACAATTTAAACTTCATCGTTCACTTTTTTCGATTGCAACAATCTACTCAATTAATTTTGAATTAGACACAACTTCCCCTATCATTCTCCCCGTAACAAACAAACAGACTTTTTTAGTTCATTACAGAACAACTATACGGAGAACGAAAATGACTCAATCATTAATCAATACAAAATTACAACCATTTAACTCAACAGCTTTCCACAACGGTGATTTCGTTGACGTAACTGAGCAAGACTTACTAGGTAAATGGTCTGTAGTAATGTTCTACCCAGCAGATTTCACTTTCGTATGTCCTACTGAATTAGGTGACATGGCTGACCACTACGCTAAGCTTCAAGAAATGGGCGTTGAAGTATACTCAGTATCAACTGACACTCACTTCACTCACAAAGCATGGCACGATGCGTCAGACACAATCAACAAGATCAAGTTCCCAATGCTTGCTGACCCTACAGGTAAAATCTCTCGCAACTTCGGCGTACTAATCGAAGAAGAAGGTTTAGCATTACGTGGTACTTTCGTCATCAACCCTGAAGGCGAAATCAAAGTTGCTGAAATTCACGACTTAGGTATTGGTCGCTCTGCATCTGAGCTAGTTCGTAAGGTTCAAGCTGCACAATACGTAGCTGAGCACGACGGTGAAGTATGTCCAGCAGCTTGGACTCCAGGTGAAGAGACACTTGCTCCTTCTTTAGACCTAGTAGGTAAAATCTAAGCTAGCCTTTAGGTTAACGCCTAGAAAAGCTCTAATTGCAGATAAGGCTTAGGCCTAAGCCTTATCTGCTGACTCAAAGAGTTTCTAAATGGCTTAGCTAGATAACAAAGCGTAACAGTAGTTCTCACTGTCACGACTTAAGCTAAGCCACCATAATCCCAATTTTATTAGCATTGCTGCATCAATTGATGTGAGCGCAGGAGTTTATCATGTTAAATTCAGACTTAAAAACGCAGTTGAAAACTTATTTAGCGAACATCACAAAGCAAGTAACATTGAGCCTTGCCCTTGATGACAGCGCTAAATCACAAGAATTAAAGCAGTTGGCAGACGATATTGCATCGCTATCAACACTTATCAAGATTGAAAACAGCACAGACGCAGCAGCACGTAAGCCGTCAATGACTGTTATCTCAGAAACTGGCACTAAATTAGCTTTTGCCGGTATCCCATTAGGCCACGAGTTCACGTCACTAGTGTTAGCACTATTGCACTCAGGTGGTCATCCGATCAAAGTATCGGAAGAAGAAATAGAACAAATTAAATCGTTAGAAGGTGAGTTCCATTTTGACACTTACATTTCTTTAAGCTGTCAAAACTGCCCAGACGTAGTCCAAGCCTTAAACATTATGGCAGCAATCAATCCGCAAATTACCAGCACTATGATTGATGGTGGCTTGTTCGAAAGCGAAGTAAAAGATCGCAACATTATGGCGGTGCCAAGTGTTTACCTAAACGGTGAAAGCTTTGGTCAAGGCCGTATGTCACTAACCGACATTTTAAAGAAAGTTGATAAAAACGCAGGTGCTAAGCAAGCAGAAAAGCTTAACGAAAAAGAAGCATTTGACGTATTAATCGTCGGTGGTGGCCCAGCGGGTGCTTCAGCTGCTGTTTACGCAGCGCGTAAAGGCATTAAAACGGGTATTGTTGCTGACCGTTTCGGTGGTCAAGTTTTAGAAACTGTCGGTATTGAAAACTTTATCTCAGTGAAGAAAACCGAAGGCCCTAAATTAGTCGCTAGCCTTGAAGAGCACGTAAAAGACTACGACGTTGACATTATGACAGGTGCAAAAGGCGTTAAGTTAAGCAAAGACGAGCTAGTCAACATTGAGCTAGACAATGGTGCCACACTAAAAAGTAAGAGTGTCATTGTTGCTACGGGTGCACGCTGGAGAAAAATGAACGTACCTGGTGAAGCTGAATACAGCGGCTCTGGTGTAGCTTACTGCCCACACTGTGACGGCCCACTATTTAAAGGCAAAAAAGTGGCGGTGATCGGTGGTGGTAACTCAGGTATTGAAGCGGCGATTGATTTAGCAGGTATTGTTGAGCACGTGACTGTACTAGAATTTGATTCAAAACTACGTGCTGACGAAGTATTGCAACGCAAAGCAAAGTCTATGGGTAACATTACTATTCTTACTCAAGCGCAAACTACCAAAGTATTAGGCGACGGTAACAAGGTAACTGGCCTTGCTTACACTGACCGCGCCACAGGTGACAGTCACGAACTTGAACTAGCAGGTATCTTCGTTCAAATCGGCTTAGTACCTAACGCTGAATGGTTAGATGGCGACATTGATTTAACTAACCGTGGTGAAATCATTGTCAACGAGCGCGGCGAAACGTCAATGGATGGTGTATTTGCAGCCGGTGATGTAACCACTTCACCATACAAACAAATCGTTATCGCTATGGGTAACGGCGCCAATGCTAGCTTAGCAGCGTTTGATTACTTGATTCGCCAGGTCGATGAAAAAGGCGAAGAATCAGTTGAAAAAGTGGCTTAGTTTCATTTAAAAGCCAAATACGGCGTTATCGCCTACATTGAGAAAAGTTAAAAAGCAGCCTCGGCTGCTTTTTTTGTTTTTTGCGCTATAATCGGCGAAATAGTTATTGCTAACAGCGGTTTATGTCTGCCTTTTGAAAAACTTCCTGTACGGGTAAACCAGTGGTATTGTGCCAAACAATGGCAAAACAGATACAGCCTCTATTAGATAGCAGAGTGAGTAACGTAGACGAATGCTTAGTGTTGCAGAATTCATGACTCGCGATGTCATCAAAATTAACCTTGATGAGCGCCTGAACAAAGTTAAAGAGATCTTTGATCAATATAAGTTCCATCACTTACTTGTGGTTGATAACAACAATGCGCTATGTGGTGTACTCTCGGATCGCGACTTATTCAGAGCACTGAGTCCTAATGTTGGCCTTGCTTCTGAAACCGCAAGAGACGCGGCGACGCTAAATAAGCGGGTACATCAAATCGCTGCTCGCAATCCCGTTTGCTTACCAACAAGTGCTAGTATTACCGATGTCGTCAAGCAGTTACATGAACACCAAGTAACCTGCATGCCAATTGTGGACGAAATCAAACGACCTGTGGGTATTGTAACCACCAAAGATATTATTCGCTTACTTCACGACAAAATTGAACCATCAAACACCAACCTTTAGCCAATGTCCAAAGCCCAAAGCCCAAAGCCCAAAGCACAAAGCACAAAGAGAGTATAATGACTCCAATAACTATTCGACCAGCAACGCTAATTGATATACCTACACTTGAATTATTCGAGCAAGGGGTCATCAGCGCGGAGCGCCCTGTGGCTGACAACTTGCGCAGTGGTGATATTACCTATTATGACTTAGCAGCACTTATCACAAGCGACGAATGCCAATTATTGGTAGCTGAAACTAGCAGCAAGCTAATTGCCAGCGGTTACATTAAAGTTAAACCCTCGCCTGCTCACCACAAGTACACAAACCACGGCTATATTGGATTTATTTATGTAGAACCTGAATTTCGCGGCCAAGGCATTAGCCAACAAGTGATAAAAGCGTTATTTGATTGGGCTAAACAGCAAGGAATTACTGAAGTGCTGCTCGATGTTTATAACGACAACGCCCCCGCCATTAAGGCCTATGAAAAACTAGGCTTTAAAAAAAGCCTAGTGCAAATGCGAGTTGAAGTTTAACTGAGCTTGAGCGTTGCCCTCTTGTCTTAGCGTCTTTAAGCAGCGTCTTTAAACAAAAGCGCATGGCAAAACGAGCAAGGTTCAAGTTTTTATCCTTTGGTTTTGCTGGTCTTAATACCGAATATTGCATACGCTGGGCAAAATTTAACAAGACCAGTTGCCACTAAAACAGCACCAAGCCAAGCCCATAGCGGCCCGCCAATAATCACCCAAATAATAAGTAATGAACCTAATAAAACCCGTAATATGCGATCAATCGTGCCAATATTTAACGTCATTGATTTTTCCTCTTGTTATCCAAAATCTCTTAAAAGCTGGCTTCGAGTATATGGTGGGAAAAATTAGTTTCAGTGACTAAAGTCACACAAGCTAATCGACAAACAACCTTAGTTGATCTGGGTCAATAAGCTGGATCTGTTTTCTCGACAAGGCAACTATTCCCTTGTCTTCAAACTGTTTTAATAAACGACTGATGATTTCACGAACGCTCCCCAATTCATCGGCAATTTTCTGATGCGAGCAACTAATAACTGGGCCTTGCTCTAATAAGTAGAGCGCTAAACGTTTGTCTAATTTTTTAAACGCGACAGCATCCACTAATTGCATTAAATGGGTAATGCGGTATGAAAAAGTATGAAATATTTGTGCGCTAAAGCTCGGCTCATTCGCCATCAACTCTAAGAAAAGCGATTTAGGTACGCTAATACCTGACACCTCTGTTTCGGCAATACTGCTAGCAGGATAGCGATCGCCACTAAGTAAACAACTGATTGTTAAGATACAAAGTTGCTCAGGGCTAACGCGATAAAGTGTAATTTCTCGGCCCGTATCACTTTGCGAAAACACCCTTATTGTACCGCTGGTGACAATTGGCATCATTTGACACTCATTTGTTATTTCAAATAAACGAGTACCGACAGACACACTAAAAGTGTTAGCTTGCTCTTTAACAAAACTCATACTTGACGAAGAAAGACTATCGAAAATCGGACACGCTATCAGGTTCATTTTAATTCACTAAAGAAGTTAATTTCGCATATTCCAGCAATAACAATTAACGCAAAGAATGTTATGCAACAGTATTTTTCACACTAGGTTTGTTGCGCTTCTTCCAAGGCTTTTTTCAACCAAGCTTTCGGCGATAACTGACATGTTTTATTAAAAGCGCGCGATAGTGTTGACGGGCTTTCATAACCGACAAGCTGAGCACAATGGTCAACACTTTTACCGCTTAAAAGATGCTTTTGTGCCAATGAAACACGCCAGCGAGTTAAATAATCATTCGGTGTTTCACCTAGTACTTGCTTAAACAGCGGAGAAAATTTAGAGCGTGACATCAATGCTACTTCAGCCATTTCATCTAGCCCCCACGGGTGAGCAGGTTCGTTGTGCACAGCGCTAATCACTTTAGATAAAAACGGATGTGATAAGCCCGCAAGCAAACCTTGCTCAATTTTACGCTCAATAATTAAATGCCTTAATAAGCACACTATAAAGACTTCCATCAGGCGATTTAAAATAGTCTGCTTGCCTAAATTGTCTGATAAGGCTTCGTTCACCATCCAAGCAAAGCTATCGTTTAGTGCAGTTGCTTGACGCAAGGGTAGAATAATTGCCTCTGGTAATGCTTGGGTTAGTGGACTTTGCTGGCCAATACCATATTGCACGGTTGCACAAATCACCTCTGCATTGTCAGACTCAGTTGCGCGCAACAGATGCTGTTTAGGCCGAGGGAAAAATACAATACTTGGCTCATCAAGCAACTGCTCGCTGCCGTCTGCATCAGCAAGAGTTAAGGTGCCGCTGTGCAATATATGAATATGGCCTTCAACATGGCTTTCGTCACCAAACGCCGATAAACCACACAGCTGGCCAGTGTAAAAAACCCCTGCTTGAATACTAAAATCTTGAATAATTTGTGATAGTTGATCCATTGAATTACTTTATTTAGGTTTTTCAATCACTTAATCGAAAACCATTTAGGTTTGGACGATTTGCACGATTTTGTGGACGATTGTAGCCCAAGCCGTTTCATTTCGGCAGTACTATTTTCATCACTACGACGCAGCAGCAAATTGGCTGCAATCGAATTTAAAATGATGAGGATATACAAAATGAAAAACTTTGCACTTAAATCAATTACTGCCAGCCTTTTATTAGCAGCTTCTAGCTTCAGCTTCGCCGCTGATGTTGAGATGAACGCAGATGCTAACGACTTAGCCATTAAAGGTTTTGATCCAGTGGCTTACTTCACAATGAATAAGCCGGTTGAAGGTGACATCAACTTTACTGCAACGCATAAAGGTGCCATCTACCGCTTTAGCTCAGAGTCTAACCGCGACAAGTTCAGAGCAAACCCTGATAAATACGCACCACAATACGGCGGTTACTGTGCTTTCGGTGTGACGATGGAGAAGAAATTCGACACTGATCCAACAGCTTGGAAAATCGTTGATAACAAACTTTACCTTAACCTGAACAAAAATGTACAAAACCGTTGGGTGCAAGACACGCAAGGTAACATTGATAAGTCAGACGATATTTGGGGCGATATCAAAGATAAAACATTAGAAGAGCTTGCAGAGGACTAATAATGGCGGCAATTGAAGTAACCGATATTGATCATTTTGCTGAGTTAATCGCTAACAATGACAAAATCGTAATTGACTTCTGGGCACCGTGGTGCGCGCCATGTCGCGCCATGATGCCAGTATTCGAAAAAGTATTTAGTGGTGATGCCATCGAGGCAACAGGTGTTAAAGCAAATGTAGATGAACTGCCAGTGTTGGCACAAAAATTCGGCATTCGCTCAATACCCGCAATAATTGTTATCGAAAATGGCGAAGTAAAAACCCAAAGCTCGGGTCTAATGAACGAACAGGCTTTGCGCGACCTTGTCGCCTAACCGTTCAGCCTAAGCATTAACGTTTAACAGGAGATTTTTTATGAAAAATCAATTAGCACTTTCAGCGGCACTTGCAGCGGTCGTATCTATGGGTGTCATCAACAGCGCTGAAGCTGCTGATAACGAGCGTAAACGCGCTCCCAAAGAGCGTTGCTACGGCATTAGCCCTGCTGGCCAAAATGACTGCGGTAACTTAGCAGGTACCCACTCTTGTGCGGGTCAATCAACCATTGACAACGATCCAGGCGAGTGGCGCTTAGTGAATAAAGGTAGCTGTGAGTCACTAGGTGGCATGCTACGTAAAGAAGCGAAAGCTAAATTTAAGGCGATGCAAAACAGCTAGCCGAACTAGGTGGTTGCCTCGGGTAGCCACCAAAAAGGTTCAATTAAGACAGTTCATCATGTTGGGAAGGAAGCGATGTCTTATCAATTAACACAACGTCAAAACCATAAAAGCATCAGCAGCGAGCAATCGCAAGTACTACCTCTTATTGGTGTTGGTTTGCGTCATGTTCATTATCAAGACGCGCTGACTTCCCCCTTTAATATTGATTTCGTTGAAGTGCACGTGGAAAACTTCTTCGCTAAAGGAGGGATCACCCAAGCGATTCTCAACGATATCAAAGCGCAATACGCGGTTAGCCTACACGCAACCTCACTTGGATTAGGTTCAACCGAGCCAGTACCTGAACCACACCTAAAACGCTTTAGTGAGTTAGTGGAACAAGTTCAGCCAATACTGGTATCAGATCATGCTTGTTTTAGTTGGGGACAACTAAACGATTTAACGGTACACGCTGGTGATTTACTGCCTGTGCCATTTAATCAAGAAAGCTTGGCTGTTATGGTGGCGAATGTAAACAAAGTTCAGCAACAACTTGGCCGTCGTATTCTCGTAGAAAACTTGTCTGCTTATATCACTCCAGCAAATTCGACTATGAGTGAAAGTGAGTTCTTGATTGAGCTCTGCCGACAAACAGATTGTCGTTTATTGTTAGATTTAAACAATTTAATGGTTAACGCAATTAACACTCAAGCTGCCCATTCGAAACAAAATGGCACCCATGACAAAGCAACAAAACCCGTTGATCTTGCCTTGGCACAGTTATATGAGTTTCCAAGTCATGTGATTGGTGAAATTCATTTAGCGGGATGTAGCCCAGTTGGCGAAACAGGCATAATGATTGACGACCATAGTCAGCCAGTGTCTGGCGATGTTTGGCGATTATACGAAACGGCATTAACGCGTTTTGGGGCAGTGCCAACCTTGATTGAGTGGGATATGGACTTACCTGACTGGCAGACGTTATGCCAACAAGCCCAGTTAGCGAGAAAAATTGCCAAGCAGGTGTTGCCATGTCATTAACCAAACCATCAATTAAATCATCAAGCAACGCGTTAAAGCGCTATCAGAGTGATCTATTGGCAGCAATTATGCAGCCAAATTCTGACGGCAATGGTTTTGACAACAATGATTTCGACAACGTTGGATTAACGATTTATCAAAACAACTTTTTAGCGAGTGCCAAACGTTCACTTGCTAACAGTTTTCCCGCTGTAAAAGCCTTGCTAGAAGAAAATTTTGATGTCGCTGTTAATCATTACTTGCGAGCTCACTTAAAAACAAACGCCGATTGGGCATTGATTGGTGAGCAATTTGCCAGCTATTTAGCCAATGAGCCAGCATTAAGCGCGTTACCTTACCTTGGCGATCTCGCCGAGTTTGAGTATGCAATGTTTATTGCAGAGCGCGCCAGTGATAAAGCACTCGCACTTGGCAGTCTGTCATTGCTTGAAAAAGTTGATAGCCAACACTTAAAGATGAATTTTGCACCGGGTTTTGCCTTGCTAAATTCACCTTTCCCGATTGCTGAACTCCGTTCTCTGCTCACTGCAGAGCATGGTAATGAGCAAGATACCGAACAAGTAGCTGAACAGGCGATAAACCAAGCGTTCAATGCCTTGCTTGAACAGCCGATACAAACACATTATTTCGCTGTTTATCGCGTTGGCTACCAAGCGAAATCACTATCGCTATCAGCCGTTGATTACCTAGGCTATGAAAGGTTCAGCTCGTCTGCGTCCATCAATGATGCACTCGTCGCACTTGAAGCGCCTTATTCTCAAGCAGAGCATAGCCCTGAGCAAGGCAATGAGCACAAAAGTGAGCATAGCCTTGATGAATTTGATTTATCGCACTGGCTTGCCGACGCCATTAAGCATCAATTACTACTGGGCATTTTCGAGCTCAGCGATGTTAGCAAAGGCTCAAGTGCTGCCAGCAATACAAGTTAATCACCACAACAACTTTAACGCACTGTGATACAAGGCTAACTAAGTTTTGATGTCACGCTGCAAATCAACAAAATTTTACAATGAGGAAATTATGAATAGCAAAATTACCCTGCTAAGGGACTACTACAACTTTTTATTCGGTTTGTTTGATTACTTGCAGGCGCCAGCCTTGGCATTTGCAAGGCTCTACATCGGCTGGATTTTCTTTAAAGCCGGCTTAAGCAAAATTGACGACTGGGAATCAACATTATTTCTGTTTGAATATGAATATGTTGTGCCGTTTTTATCCTATGAAGTCGCCGCTTATATGGCAACGATTGGTGAGTTAGTATTACCTGTATTACTCGCGGCTGGCTTACTTACACGCTTTGCTGCAGCAGGTCTAACAATTGTAAATATAGTTGCTGTTATTGCCTACTTAGACATCTCATTAGCAGCAATTAACATGCATATTGTTTGGGGATTAGCACTAGCAGCTGTAATGTTGCTTGGCGGTGGCAAATTCTCACTCGATAATAAGTTAAAGATAAGCTAAACACTTATTCAGTATGCAGTAAAAAAGGCTAACAGATTAATTTTGTTAGCCTTTTTTTGTTTTTTGTGCAAGGACGTTGTAAAGTTAATAGGTTAAATAAAGCAGTTTCTCTATTGGGTAATGGTTCAATTGGGTAATGGTTCAATTAGATACTGGTGTTGGCTTGCAAATAAAGAGAGTAACAACTGAAATAACAAGGCTAAGCCGATTGCTGATTCAGTTCAATAGAACAGAGCGATTTCTTCAATACGTAGCATTCTGAACAAACAACTTTCACAAAAAACAACTTTCACAAAAACAACTTTCGCAAAAACAACTGACAAAAAAAAGCCACTGGTTGATTAACAACAAGTGGCTTTTATTTTTTAGCTTGCACCTACGGCTGCTACAAAAGTAAATTGAGGGGTTTAGCTCGCAGTATCTAGCGGCTCAAAACCTTTTACTAAATCATCAATCGCTTTCATCTGTGCTAAATAAGGCTCAAGTTTATCGAGTGGCAGTGCACAAGGGCCATCACATTTCGCTTCATTTGGGTTCGGGTGCGCTTCAATAAACAAGCCTGCGATACCCAATGCCATACCGCTGCGAGCAAGCTGTGCCGCTTGTGCACGGCGACCATCCGCAGAGTCGCTACGACCACCTGGCTTTTGCAAAGCATGTGTCGCGTCAAAAATCACCGGCGCTTGTTGCGTCATTTCATCCATTGCCAGCATATCAACCACAAGGTTGTTATAACCGTAACAACTACCGCGCTCACACAACATAATTTGCTCGTTACCTGCCTCACCAAACTTTTTGATGATATGTCGCATTTCGTGAGCGGCTAAAAACTGAGGTTTTTTGACATTGATTGCAGCTCCGGTTTTTGCCATCGCAACAACAAGGTCAGTTTGACGAGCAAGAAATGCTGGCAATTGAATAACATCAACCACATCAGCCACAGGTTGTGCTTGGTAAGGTTCATGAACATCCGTAATGATTGGCACATTAAAGGTCTTTTTGATTTCTTCAAAAATTTTCATACCTTCGTCAAGGCCAGGGCCACGGTAAGAGCTCACCGAAGAGCGGTTCGCCTTGTCAAACGACGCCTTAAACACATAGGGAATCCCCAACTTTTGGGTGACTTCCACGTAGTGCTCACAAATTTGCATCGCTAAATCACGCGACTCAAGTACATTCATACCACCAAAGAGCACAAATGGATTGTTATTTGCCACTTCAATGCCTGACACAACAACCTTTTCAATTGTCATAAGTTTTCCTTAAAAATTAACCTGATGCAGCTTGCATTAAGAGGCCACAAAGATACGCCATGTAAGTGCCAACACCGTAGCCTAGCACAGCCAATAGTACACCTACTGGTGCAAGCGATGGGTGAAATGCCGAAGCAACCACAGGGGCAGAGGCCGCACCGCCGACATTAGCTTGACTACCCACAGCCATGTAAAAGAGTGGTGCTTTGATCAACTTAGCCACCGTCAGCATCAATGTGGCGTGGATTAACATCCAAATCGCCCCAATAACGAAATAAATCGGCGTTTCCGCGATGGCTAGAATATTCATATGCAAGCCAATCGACGCAATCAAAATGTAGATAAAACTCTGTGCCACTTTGGAAGCACCATAAGCTTCTATTTCGCGAACGCGGGTAAACGACAAACTAATACCAATAGTCGTGGCGATAACCACTAACCAGAAGAATTTACTGTTTAAGCTAAACTCTTTTGCCCAAGGGAAGGTTTCGCCAAAGTACGGCCCAAGAAAATCTGCACAGAAGTGGGCAAAACCCGTGATGGTAAAGGCAATAGCAATCATACGAATATAATCGTTTAACTGCGGTGTTTTGCTATTTTGTGCTTGGTACTCTTCAACTTTAACTTTTAGTTCTTCAATCGCAGAAGTGTCGGCACCAGTTTTCGCATCAATTTCTTTATGCTTAGCCGCCATAAACAGCAATACCGCCAACCATAAGTTAGCGACAATGACATCAACAGTCACCATGGCTGAGAAAATATCGCCGCCCACTTCAAACATTTCTTTCATTGATGCTTGGTTGGCACTGCCGCCAATCCAGCTACCAGCTACTGTTGTCATCCCACGCCATACCGCGTCTGGGCCATGCCCGCCAATCGCTTCTGGGACTAGCGCGCTCATAATTAAAATGGCAATCGGGCCACCAATCACAATACCTAAAGTACCGGTTAAGAACATGATCAAGGCTTTAGGGCCAAGGTTGATAATGGACTTGAGATCAATACTAATCGTCAACAACACCAAACAGGCAGGTAACAAGTAGCGAGAGGCAACATAGTAAACATTTGAACTATGGCCATCAGCAATACCAAAGGTGTTAAGTAGCGAGGGAATAAAGTAGCACAGCAATACTGCTGGTACATAAGTATAAAACTTACGCCAAAACGGGTGGCTGCTATGCGCGGTTTTAAACACTGTCCCTAGAATAAGGGCCAGCAAACCTAAGACCACCGCATCATTAGTGATTAAAGGATTATGAGTCATTAAGGCTCCGTGAATTAGTGTAAAATTGTATTGGAAATTTTTATATTATCTAATTGTATTTTTAGTATTTGTGCTGCCGGATCTTGTGGGCATTCATTCACAAAATATTGATAATCATCGTACGCCACTTTAAAGCAATCGAGTTGATGAAGCAAAAACCCGCGATCGCGACGCTGGAATGGATCATCAGGCTTTAAGGTAATTAACACATCAACACAACGCAGCGCTTCTGTGTATTGTTGCGCGTCAATTAGCGCATTTTTCAACGCGCTAAGGTACTCCACCAACACCGCTTTGGTGTCCATGGATTCAAGATATTCTGAAGGTTCTTGCGGTAATTCGTCTAAGCGAGTATCTAACTCTTCCCAGTTAAGTGACTCACCATTAAGCGGATCGAAAATAATGGCAAACTGCTGATCACAAATCAGCCTTAACATGACCTTTTCTGGTACAAAAACGAGATCAATTTCAAAGCCACATTGTTCGCCTATCGTTTTAAATACAACGGCTTTTAGTACAGGGTGAATTTCACGGTGTGAAACTGCTTCAGCAAGTTTTAATGCAGCTACAGGCCAGCTATTTCTTTTCGTTTCAATAAACAATAAATCAAGAAACAGCAAATTAATGAAATGTTCCGCTTGTGCCAACGGCTCTTCTATATCCGCCAGCTCTTGCTCGCAATATTCCACCATTTCGTCAATCAGAGGGAGTACCGATGACTTATGTTCAAAGATAAATTCTTCAACAAGCATAACTGCACGCAGCAAGTCTTCTCGTTCGGTATTTATTTCAGACAACAACAAATCATTCATGAAAAGAAAAATTAGACCCAATAAAAACTAAAGGGACAATATGGGGATGGAAAACTACAAATTAAAGGGCTGAATAAAATTGTTCAGCCCAACTGCTTATTTACTAGACGTTAACTTTCAAAAAGACAGTTAAAAGAAGAAGGTTTCTTTGGTATGAGCGATTTTAAAGACCAGCATAACCCAGCCCATTGCTCCGACATAACCGAAAATCTGCATGGTGCGATTGCGAGCGAATTTTAAGGCATAGATGCCAGTAAAGATATAAGCGACTATCGCCATCAGCTTTTCAGCTAACCACAACTGCTCTGTTGGATTCAATGCTAGTTTTACCGCCATCACAACACCAATACCGAGTAAAAACGTATCAATTACGTGCGGAGATATCTTCACCCATTTTTTGTCTAGCATTTGCGGTGATTTCAGTAACCAGAAAAAGCGCAATGTAAAAAAGCTTACGCTGATAATTGCCAGCGTCATGTGTAAGTGTTTCATATTTCTACCTTAATGGTGTGCCCTAGAAAATTATTGTTATATACCCATGCGACTTCAAAGAGCTTGTTTCAGTTGGAATTAAAAGCGGTTTAGGCAAGGCATTGATTACAGAGAATGGTCGTTCCCTTGTCACAATCAATAACGCAGCATAAATCGCTTTTAAACCAACCCTTTGGGCGCTTCACAGGAACTCACTCTATGCGTTGCAGCTTATTGAAAGGGAATGACCATTCCGGCAAGCTGCGCCTTGATATTGAGCCCCTGTGACAGCGCTGAAATCAAGCTTCTTGATGTAGCATGGGTATAACATTAGGCCAAAGCTGTTAACTCAGCCTAATTAAGCTAAGCATGCCCAAGTTATCCGATCATTGCCAGCTAAGTCTTGCTCAGTCTGTGCATTTTGATAGCCGTTGGCAATCAGAATACCCCTTACTGCTTGGCCTTGCTGATAGCCATGTTCGAGATATATTGCGCCGCCGCTAGCAAGGTAACTTTTCGCTTCACTAACGATATGCTCAATATCAGCAAGCCCTTGATTATCCGCAACCAGCGCAGATTTCGGTTCAAATCTCACATCGCCAGCCACTAAATGTGGATCAGCTTCATCAATATACGGTGGGTTGCTTACAATGATATCAAACTTATCTTCGTTGCTTTGCGCATTGACCTCGCTAAACCAATCAGACTGATAAATCTTAACGTGATTAAGCGCTAAATGCTGTGCATTTCGCTGCGCCAATTTTACCGCATCAGGATTAAAATCAACTGCTTGCACTTGCCAACTAGGATTTTCTGAGGCCAGTGCTAAGGCGATTGCACCTGTGCCAGTTCCTAAGTCTAATAGTTGTAGGTTGCCTTTATCATGGTTTGGCGAATAATTAGGCTGATGATTAGCTTGATGATTAGCTAAAACCAACTCAATCAAGGTTTCGGTATCTGGGCGTGGGATGAGCGTTGAAGGTGCAACAAAAAATGGCAGCGACCAAAACTCTTTAACACCAACAATATAAGCAATTGGCTCGCCTGCTAAACGTCTATCGAGCATTTGTTGAAATGCGCTTAATTGAACTTCGGTGAGCTGCTTATCGTGCCAAGTAATAAGATAAGTTAAGGTTTGCTCAAATACGTCGGCAAGCAGTACTTTCGCATCAAGCAAGGGGGAGTCAGAGACATCAGCAAGCTGCTTGCTTGCTGATGCTAAAACAACTTCTATGCTAGGAAGTACTTCACTGTTCAAAACCAAAACTCGACAGTTTAGTTTTGATCAGCAAGTGACGCTAATAAGTCTGCTTGGTTTTCTTGAAGGATTGGCTCCATCACCAACTGCAAGTTACCTTCAATCACTTCGTTTAAGCGATATAAAGTTAAGTTAATGCGGTGGTCTGTCATACGCCCTTGCGGGTAGTTGTAAGTGCGAATACGCTCAGAGCGATCACCACTAGCGACTAGGCTGCGACGTGACGACTCTTCTTCTGCGCGGCGCTTGTCATCTTCCGCTTGTTGTAAACGTGCTTGTAGCACAGACATCGCTTGTGCACGGTTTTTATGTTGTGAACGTTGATCCTGACATTCCACCACCAAGCCGGTTGGAATGTGGGTAATACGAATAGCAGAGTCGGTTTTGTTAACGTGCTGACCACCAGCACCAGAGGCGCGGAAAGTATCGACTTTTAAGTCAGCTTTGTTAATTTCAATCGCTTCAGATTCCGGAATTTCTGGCATTACCACGACAGTACAAGCAGAGGTATGGACACGACCTTGTGATTCAGTTTCTGGTACACGTTGCACGCGGTGACCACCCGACTCGAACTTCATCTCACCGTAAACGCCTTCGCCGTTAATTTTTGCGATGATTTCTTTGTAGCCGCCCTGCTCACTTTCATTCATGTTCATTACTTCCACTTTCCAGCCTTTTTTCTCGGCATAGCGGCTGTACATGCGGAAAATATCACCAGCGAAAATAGCAGCTTCATCACCACCGGCACCAGCGCGAATCTCAACGAAGCAGTTGTTATCATCGTTAGGATCTTTCGGCAGTAAGAGAATTTGTAGCTCTTGCTCTAGCTCTTCAATTGCCGCTTTTGCTGCTTTGTGCTCTTCTTGCGCCATTTCGCGCATATCTGGATCACTGTCTTTAAGCATTTCGTTGGCCATTTCCAAATCTTCTTCAGCAGATTGGAAAGTTTGGAACACCTTAGTGGTGCCTTCTAGTTGAGAGAACTCTTTTGACAAGGCTTTGAACTTTTCCTGATCAGCAATGGTTTCAGGATCAGACAATAACGCCTGTACTTCTTCAAAACGCTCAACTAAACCTTCGAGCTTGCGGTATACGGATTCTTTCATTTTGTTAATTGTCTTTTCTGATATCGCGAGAGTTTAGTTATTTGGCTTATCCAAATCAAAAATGTCGCGTAAATAAATGAGTTTATCGAGTTCGCCGCCTTGAGCAGCAGATTGCAGTGCACTAGTTGGCGCATGCATTAATTTGTTTGTCAGCTTAGTGGCGAGCTCTGCCACTACCGCTTCTGGATTTTTGTTGTTGCTAAGCTGTGACAGTGCTTTTTCTAACAACACGTCACGCTCAGCCATGCATTGTTGGCGATAACTTAACACCGCATCTTGGGTATTTAAACCGCGCAACCATGACATAAACACGCCTGACTGCTCAGTCACGATACCTTCCGCTTGCACTGCAGCTTTACGGCGGTTTTCAATATTTTTCGCGATAATGCCCTGCAAGTCATCAACCGTGTATAAGAAGACATCTTCTAAATCGGATACTTGCTCTTCGATATCACGCGGTACAGCTAAGTCCACCATAAAAATAGGTTGATGTTTACGCTGCTCTAGTGCACTTTCCACCATACCTTTACCGATAATAGGCAAAGTGCTACCTGTTGAGCTAATGACAATATCGGCTTTTGCCAAGTAGTCAGGAATTTGCGCTAGGGTGATGACATCTGCGCCAATTTGCTTTGCCATATTTTCCGCGCGAGAAATTGTACGGTTTGCTACTGTGATGCTACCAACATTATTGTCGTATAAATGCTTGGCAACCAGCTCAATAGTTTCGCCTGCGCCCACAAGCAGTACACGCGCATTTTTCAGGCTCGCAAAAATATGCTTAGCAAGGTTAACGGCTGCAAAAGCTACCGAAACCGCGCTTTCGCCAATTTCAGTTTCAGTGCGAACTTGTTTAGCGACACCAAAAGTGCGTTGGAATAACCGATCCATGACCAAAGCCATTGAACCCGCCGCTTTTGCTTGCGAGTAGGCTTGTTTCATTTGGCCTAGTATTTGTGGTTCGCCCAAGACTAGCGAATCTAAACCACACGCGACGCGCATCATGTGGTTTACCGCTTGTTTATCGGTGTGCCAATAAAGGCTTGGGATAATCGCACTAGCTGGAATATTGTGGTATTGCTCGAGCCAGTTAACGACTTTCGCTTGCGTTGCTTCTAAGCTTTTGTCTTGAACCAAGTAAAGTTCAGTGCGGTTACAGGTCGATAAAATTGCTGCTTCATTACATTCCACTTGCGCTAGCATCTCTTGCAACGCTGAGCTTAATTGGTCGGGGTTAAAAGAGATTTTCTCTCGAACCGACACGGGTGCAGTTTTATGATTGATACCAACAGCTAGTATGGACATTTCGTAATTTCAGCCTAACGCAGAATGTAAATTTGGTCTTTAAAACCAAATATTGGGTAAGCGAGAGTTTTTCTTTACTCAGCCATGTCCAACTATATCAGCCTGTGCTGATTGCAAATTGAACTAGCTTAAGTATAGGAAAAATACCCAGAAAAAATTTGGCGCTAATTTTACGGAAAATTGCTCGTGATTGAAAGTGGCTAACCATTACTATATTTAAATATAACAATAGAAAAAACGAATCATCAATTAAGTTAGTAGTAGCGTTGTTTGTGAAGTCATCACTAAATTAAAAGTGACTTTAAAATAAGAACTAACCGCATTCTTATTCATTAGGTGATGAATTAATCCACTTTACTTTCCAAATATAATTCATTGGTGTTAGTTGCTAGCTATTTGCGCTACCATTTCGGCTAAGTAAACTTACCATTTAGTCACTCATACATTCCATGAAACAAGCTTTGCAATTAGTTATGTCTCGCCAATATTCGCCAGTAACACTGTCATTAAATTTAGAGCTATTGATAGCTAAGACGATGAACAGTCATTTGTTAATGGGGTTAATAGTGTGCTTAACGCTAATGCTTGGGGGTTGCGCCCAGCTAGGTAGCTTTGGCAAACAACAAAACTATGATCCAAGCACAGATCGCACAGAGCTACTAAGCAATATTAATGACTGGCAAATAAAAGGACAAATTGCCTTTATTCAGCCAAGTAAACGTGAAAAGGCTAGTATTTTTTGGCAGCACGGCGAAGATAACCAAACACTTAATTTAACCACTTATTTAGGCATCAATGTGATGTCACTGGAAAGTATTAACGGTTCACATCAACTAACTATTGATGGCAAAGATTATCAAACCCGTAACCTTGACCAACTTATTTGGCAACTAACTGGCCTTACTTTTCCCAGCGATGCGTTGACACATTGGATCAAGGCCGTACCTTATTCAGACAGCGATGAAATAAACTTATCGGCTGAAAGCCAATTACCTGCAACGATCACTAGCTATTACAATAATCAGCAATGGCGAGTGCAATACAGTCGCTACCAAGAATTTCAAGGCGTGCAACTGCCAACTAGCATCTTAATTAAACAGCAAGGCTTAACCATTAAGCTGGCAATAAGGCAATGGCAAATTTGATTGTGCAGCTAAAGCTTTTCCATAATCAATCCGCTAAGCGGCTCGCTTCAATGAATGAAAACCAAACTCAGCATTAACTTCTAACCACGAACTAAAGCCACCTGTTAAATGATAAATACAACCTACACGTTACCCTCTCCGGCCAAGCTTAATTTATTTTTACACGTTAACGGTCGCAGACCAGACGGGTATCACGAACTGCAAACCTTGTTTCAGTTTCTCGACTACAGCGACACCATTTCACTCACGCTAACTGACGATAATAAAATTACCCTAGCGACACCAATTGATGGTGTCGCCGAAGCAGATAACCTAATTGTTAGAGCCGCTAAAATGCTTGAGCCGCTAAAAAGTAACAATTTAGGAATAAACATTGCCATCAATAAAGTGCTACCGATGGGCGGTGGTTTGGGTGGCGGCTCGTCAAATGCCGCGACCATTTTGTTGGCATTGAATGAGCTTTGGCAGCTTAAGTTACCGCTGGAAAAGCTTGCTGAGTTGGGCTTATCGCTAGGGGCTGACGTGCCGATTTTCGTGCGCGGCTTTGCTGCCTTTGCAGAAGGTGTTGGCGAACAATTAGTACCCGCAGAACCTGCAGAGTGCTGGTACCTAGTAAGCAAGCCAGAAGTGCACATTTCCACCCAAGAAGTATTCCAAAGTGATGATTTACCTAGAAATACTAAGAAAATTTCGGCTTTTGAGCTAAACACTGATCACCGTCAAAATGATTGCGAAGTGGTGGTAACAAAACACTACCCTGAGGTTGCCAAGCTGTTGGCGACATTGTTAGAATACGCGCCGTCTCGAATGACGGGTACAGGGGCATGCATTTTTACCGCTTGTACCAGTGAGCAAGAGGCTTGCGATATTCAAGCTCAACTGCCTAACAACATTGAGTCGTTTGTCGCTAAAGGTGTCAACCAATCGCCTACCCATTCTGCGTTAGAAACACTGCGCAAAAATCTGGGTTAATTAACTGGCGAAATATGAATAGTTTGCTGATAGTTAAATCACGCTGGCTATCAGTGTTTACGTTTAATGTCATAAGCTTCTGAGGAACTTACAGTGCCTGACATGAAGATCTTTGCGGGTAACGCCACCCCTGAACTGGCTAAAAAAATTGCCGATCGCTTATATATCGGTTTAGGTGAAGCGAAAGTAGGTAGTTTTAGTGACGGGGAAATCAGTGTTGAAATCACTGAAAATGTTCGTGGTGCCGATGTGTTTATCATCCAATCAACTTGTGCACCTACTAACAATAACCTAATGGAATTGATTGTCATGGTTGATGCCCTGCGCCGCGCTTCTGCAGGTCGTATCACCGCTGTTATGCCATACTTCGGCTACGCTCGCCAAGACCGTCGTGTACGCAGTGCTCGTGTACCAATTACCGCTAAAGTAGTAGCAGACTTCCTTTCAAGCGTTGGTGTTGACCGTGTCCTAACTGTTGACCTACACGCAGAGCAAATTCAAGGCTTCTTCGATGTACCAGTAGATAACGTTTTTGGTACTCCTATTCTGTTAGAAGACATGAAAACCCGCAATTTAGAAAACCCGGTAGTGGTTTCTCCTGATATCGGCGGTGTTGTACGTGCTCGCGCAGTAGCAAAATTACTTGATGACGCTGATTTAGCGATTATCGATAAGCGTCGCCCGAAAGCCAACGTTGCACAAGTAATGCACATTATCGGTGATGTTGAAGGTCGTGACTGTATTATCGTTGACGACATGATTGATACAGGTGGCACATTAGCGAAAGCTGCTGCTGCACTTAAAGATCACGGCGCGAAAAATGTTTACGCTTATGCAACACACCCAGTACTTTCTGGTAATGCAGCGCAGAACTTACGTGAGTCTGTGATTGATGAAGTCATTGTGACTGACTCAATTCCATTATCAGATGAAATTAAAGCGTTAGGCGACCGTGTGAAGCAACTAACGTTGAGCGGTATGCTATCTGAAGCTATTCGCCGCGTAAGTAACGAAGAGTCTATTTCTGCAATGTTTGAAGCTTAATAGCAGTAAACATTAAAGACGTTAAAAGCCGTGCTCAAGCAAATGCTTGGCGCGGCTTTTTTGTGCCTGTAAATTACATGAAAGGCGCTAATTCAATGATAGCGCCAGACTCTTGATTTGTTCTAGCTATCAATTCACGTTATGGATTCAACCCTTAGCGATGACTTTGTAGTTCATAATCTCGGATCAAAAGCGGCCTCAATTGAGGCCGCTTTTAATTCTATGAGATTTACTCTAGATAACTAGTTTAAGCTTTCTTTTTAGCAGGCGCTTTTTTGGTTGCCGCCTTTTTAGCTGGGGATTTTTTTGCAGCGGTTTTCTTAGTCTGCTCTTCCTGCCATTTGCCATCAATGTACTTGGCTACCCAGCCAGTCGCTTTACCTTCTACCTCAGTCATTACATACTGTTCTTTCGTTTTACGACTAAAGCGAACAATGGCTTGGTTACCCTCTGGATCTTGCTCTGGCGCATCTGCTAAGTAATAGAACTTAGATGAAATTCTATCTCTAAAGCGCTTTAACTCAGCCACTTTAGGAGCACGTGTTTCACGCGATTTCGGGAAAGTGCTCGCTGCAAGGAAAATACCCGCTGCACCATCACGTAACACGAAGTACGCTTCAGATTTTTCACACGGAAGCTCAGGCAATTGCACCGGATCTTCTTTCGGTGGCGCTGCTTCACCATTAGCTAACAACTTACGAGTGTTTTTACACTCACTGTTAGTACAGTCGAAATACTTACCAAAACGCCCTGATTTAAGCTCCATATCAGAGCTACAGCGATCGCACTCTAACACTGGGCCATCATAGCCTTTAATCTTGAAATCGCCCTGCTCTAGCTCGTAGCCGTCACAAACAGGGTTATTACCACAAACATGCAATTTGCGCTTTTCATCGATTAAGTAGCTGTCCATCGCCGTTGAACACTTAGGGCAGCGATGCATCGCACGTAGCGCTTCAGTTTCCTCATCTTCCGCCAGCACGCTGACCGCTTCTTCACCTGGAATAAGGTTCATGGTGGTAGTACAACGTTCTTTTGGTGGCAACGAGTAGCCAGAGCAACCTAGGAATACGCCGGTAGATGCCGTGCGAATACCCATTTTTCTACCACAGGTCGGACAATCGATATCCGTTAATACTGGCTCGTTGCTACGCATACCGCCTTCCTCTGATGGCTTATCAGCGTTTTCTAACTGGCCTTTGAAGTTGGCATAAAACTCGTTAAGTACCGCTTTCCACTGCGCTGAGCCTTCTGCGATATCATCAAGCTCTTGCTCCATGTTCGCGGTGAAGTTATAGCTCATCAGATTTTCAAAACTTTCCGACAGGCTATCGGTGACGATTTCACCCATTTTCTCAGCGTAGAAACGTTTTTTCTCCAAACGCACATAACCACGATCTTGAATGGTGGAAATAATGGATGCGTAAGTCGATGGGCGACCGATAGAGCGTTTTTCTAGCTCTTTTACGAGTGACGCTTCACCAAAACGCGCTACTGGTTTTGTGAAGTGCTGAGTCGGGTCTAGCTTATCAAGATTAACCGCATCACCTACCGCCAAATCTGGCAAGTGCTTGTCATCACCTTTATTAAGCTGCGGGTGAACTCTTGTCCAACCGTCAAATCGCATAACACGCCCTTTGGCTTTAAGTTCAAAGTCACCTGCACCAATGGTTAAGGTAGTTACGTCATAACGGGCTGCGGTCATTTGACAAGCCACAAACTGGCGCCAAATTAATTCATATAAGCGTTTCGCATCAGCATCAACACCGTTTAACAATGCTGCTTCTAATTTCACGTTGGATGGACGAATTGCCTCATGCGCTTCTTGAGCGTTACCTTTACTGCCGTAAACTTTTGGTTTTTCAGGTAAGTAATCAGCACCAAATTCATTGGCAATAAAATCACGGGCCATCTTCACAGCATCAGCACTTAAGTTGGTTGAATCGGTACGCATGTAAGTAATGTGACCTAATTCATACAGACGCTGTGCTAAGCCCATAGTGCGCTTAACACCATAACCTAGTTTAGTACTCGCAGCTTGTTGTAGCGTTGAAGTAATAAATGGCGCTGATGGTGAGCTTTTCGAAGGCTTGTCTTCACGTTTAGCAACCATTAACTGCGCTTTTTCAAGTAGCGCAACTGCTGCCATGGTTTGCGTTTCATTAGTTGGTTTAAACGCTTTACCCTTTTCATGGGTCACCGCTAGAGTTAATGCAGTGCCATCAGCTGTCGTTGTGTCAGCACTGACTTCCCAAAACTCTTCCGGAATAAAGGCTTTAATTTCGCGCTCACGTTCAACAACAAGCTTTACTGCGACTGATTGCACACGACCTGCTGACAAGCCTCTAGCGACCTTCTTCCACAGAAGTGGACTGACCATAAAGCCGACTACGCGGTCTAAGAAACGGCGTGCTTGCTGGGCATTAACGCCCGGCATACTTAACTCACCTGGCGTAGCAAACGCCTGTTGAATGGCATTTTCTGTAATTTCATTAAATACCACGCGCTTAAACTTATCATCGTCACCACCGATGATTTCTTTTAAGTGCCACGCGATTGCCTCTCCCTCTCTATCCAAATCGGTTGCGAGATAGATAGTGTCTGCTTTATCGGCTAGTTTGGTCAACTCACTGACCACTTTTTCTTTACCCGGCAAGATATGATAAGACGCTTGCCAATCTTTCTCTGGGTCTATGCCCATGCGATTAACCAAGGCTTGGCGGTCACGCTTGGCTTTGTATTTAGCCTTGGTTTCAGGCGACATCTTTCGCACTTCGGCCGCTGGCTTTGTAGCGACTTTTTTCCCGGTACTGCCCGTAGGCAAGTCACGTACGTGACCGACACTCGATTTAACAACGAAGTCTTTACCAAGGTATTTGTTAATTGTCTTTGCTTTGGCTGGTGATTCGACAATTACCAATGATTTTGCCATATGTTCTTTAATTCCTGCTTAGACAGCCGACATTTTTATGTATAAGCGATTTAACGCCGTCGAAAAAGTTAAGATGTGTGCGAGCTACAACTGGACTAACTTTGACGCGAGGCAGATAAAGTTTGTCTTAAATATCGTGTAAATTATTATTAGTAGATATATCCATAAATATGCAAGGTGACAAGCATTTATTCAACTTGACCTATGTAAATCTCTTATTTGATTATAATATCCACCAGTTTTCGCGCATCATAATCGACTTTGCCGAAAAACTTAAGAGGCTATCGATAATAAAATTGAATCAGTAAGATTTCTAACCAGAAAACTAACAAACATTATCCAAGTGCCAACCACTTATGGTTTGTCGACATATAAGCCGAATTTCAGTTTTTACGACAATGCATTTGAAATAACGTAGAAAGACGCAAAATGTATCACTAAAAATTAACAGCAAGTTTAGGTCTGACGGTTAACTTGATACTTAGGCAAGTTGCTAAGACTAGGTATAAAAAAGAAAAAGCTGGCATGGCCAGCTTTTGTAGATTTGGAAAAGGGGTAGCTTGAAGCTGTTAAAGAACGCCTCGCTCCATTTGGTTTAATTCAATCGATTTAAATAATGCCGTAAAGTTACCTTCACCAAAGCCTTTATCGTCAACTCGTTGAATCATCTCTATAAAAATAGGGCCGAAAATATTCTTGGTGAATATTTGCAATAGATATGAATTTTCTTTTTGGCTGTCTACCAAAATCTGGTGCTGACGAATACGTTCATGATCTTCCTTTACCCAAGGAATGCGCTTAAACACATCATCGTAATATTCAGGCACAATATTCAAGGTATCAATAATATCGCTATCAATTTTGTCTAACGAACTCACTAAATCATCGGTAATAAACGCTAAGTGTTGTACGCCTGGGCCGTTATACTCGTCCAAGTACTCATCGATTTGATTGTTATTAGTGCCCTTACCTTCGTTAATTGGGATCGAAAAATTACCGCAAGGCGATTGTAAGGCGTAAGAGACAAGTGCTGTTTTCTCGCCTTTAATATCGAAGTAACGCACTTCCGTAAAGCCAAATACTTCTTTGTAGAAATTCGCCCACTTTTCCATCGTGCCTTGGTAAACATTATTGGTTAAGTGATCAACGGCTTTAAAGCCTTTATCTTGAACTTCAACGGGATCTGGATGATCTTCAAAATCTTGCTGATAAATTGAGCCACTTAAGCCAAAGCGTTCAATAAAGTAAATTAGGCTATCGCCGATGCCATAAATCGCTGGGTATGGCAGCTTGTTCGCTGCATTTTCTGCTGATTTGGCACCACGTTTAATTGCTTGTTCAAACGCGAATTCAGCGTCTTCTACCCGCCAACCCATAGAGCAAATCGCTGGTCCATGACTTTTCGCAAACTCTTTAGAAAACCCCGACTGCTCATTATTCAGTAAAAAATGGATATCATTTTGATTAAAGTAGTCGATATCACGCCCTTTAAACTTTTTGGTTTTCGAGAAGCCAAAACCGTAAAAAGCTTTTTCCATAAAATCGATGTCAGGTGTCGCGTATTCTGTAAATTCAATACCACACAATTTTAGTGGGTTAGCAACGTCATTCATTATTATCTCCCTGTGACCTGTTGTACCTTTCCTTTTATTATTCATGGAAAAACTCTGGTGAGAAGATAACCAGTGGCTAAGCAAAATCTGGCGATGTAAATCATGTGATACGTTTGTTTTTCAAAAAAAATGACTAACATCTAGCCAGCCTTGATAGGCTCTGTAGCGGCTCTGTAAAGCTATAATTACACCTATGTATTTGGTCACCGATTAGGCTCGGGTAGTGAGCAAATAAGTTAACTGAAGAAAGTAAACAAACGAGCGTTTAAGATGGCTTAAATCGCATTAGTAAAGGCAGGATTTTTGTTGCTGAACGTGACAGAAAAGCATTAAAAAAGGCACTGTAGCCTAGCTAGCAGCACCTTTTTGATTCTATTGTTGTAAAAGGCTCTTGTTAAGCCTTAACCATAGTTAGCCGTTATTGCGACGCTCACGACGTTTTGGACGTTCAGTGACAACTGGCGCATCAGCAACTGAGATTTCTAACGCTTGACGACGAATGCGAACACGCTTTAATTGCTTAAATGAAGCAGTCGGCATACCTTTTGGCAGTTGTACAAAGCTGTGACGTTCATGCAAGTTAATTGCACCAATGTAGCTGCTATCCAACGAAATTTCGTTAGCAATTGCACCAACGATATCACCCGGCTTAGCACCGTGCTCTTTACCTACCTCTAAGCGGTAAGTTTGCCAGTCAATATCATTACGTACTGGTTTTGCTTTACGTGGTGCACGTTCGCCACGACCATCGCGTTCACCTCGTTGACCTCGACCATCACGCATATCGCGACGACGCCCATCACGGCCACGGTCATTGCGATCATTACGGTCAAATTCACGACGAGGTTTTGGATCTTCTTTTGGCTGAAGCGGTTGTTTTAATTGCTTTAAGTAAAGCAATGCTGCAGCTAAATCAGTCATTGAAACTTCTGATGTCTCAGCCATCTGCTCGATAATAGCGCGCATACCGTCAAGCTCTTTCGACTCGATAACTTCTAACAATTGTTGCTGAGTTTTTTCGATACGTGCTTTACCAATCTCTTGAATGCTAGGTAATTCAAATGGATTGATGACGCCAGAAGTTAAACGCTCGTAATGACGTAATTGGTACATTTCTCTCGGGCGAACAAAAGAAATAGCGGTACCGCTGCGACCAGCACGACCGGTACGACCAATACGGTGAACGTATGACTCATTATCACCCGGCAAGTCGTAGTTAATAACTAAGTCGATGCGAGGAATATCTAGACCACGTGCTACCACGTCAGTTGCGATCAGAATAGAAGAGTGACCATTTTTAATTTGATCAACCGTACGTTCACGCTGTGCTTGGTTCATATCACCATTTAACGCTACTGCAGGGTAGCCTTGGCGCTCAAGTTTTTCAGCTACTTCAACGGTGTCGTTACGGGTACGCACGAAAATAATCATGGCATCGTAATCAAAGGTTTCAGCGATACGCTCTAGTGCAGTTAGTTTGTTAATACCACTCACTTTCCAAGCAAACTGTTCAATATTTGCTTTGGCTTTTTTCACTGCCGCAATTTTTACGTGCTCAGGATCAGTTAAGAAACGATTAGCCACTTTACGGATTGCTGGTGGCATTGTCGCAGAGAATAACGCCATTTGCGTATCATCGTTAAGGTGCTCTAGGATCCACTCAATGTCTTCTAAGAAACCCATGTTAAGCATTTCATCAGCTTCGTCTAATACACAAAGCTTAAGCTCGTTAAGTTTTAGGCTCTTACGACGTAAGTGATCCATTAAACGACCCGGCGTACCAACAACAACTTGCGCACCGCGCTCTAATTGTTGAAATTGTGGGCCATATGATTGACCACCGTATAAAGTAGCAACACGTAAGCCTTTAATATTGGCAGAAAATGACTCTATTGCTTCAGCAACTTGAATTGCTAACTCACGAGTAGGCGCAAGCACCATTAATTGTGGCTTGCGAATACTTGGGTCAATGGCAGCAAGTGCAGGCAAACTAAATGCCGCAGTTTTACCCGTACCTGTTTGTGCTTCACCAAGCACATCACGACCATCTAAAAGTGGCGGAATAGTTTGGGCTTGAATAGCCGTAGCTGATTCAAAACCAAGCTTGTTTAAGGCTGAAAGAATATTTTCAGGCAAGCCTAACGCATCAAAGCCAGTTACGGCATTGTTCTGTTCACTCATAATTTTTTATCTCTTGGCAGGAAGTCCTGCGATACAACTTTGAGGAAACCACCAAGAAGACTTGAGGCACATTCGAAAGGACAGCGTTATCGCTGAACAAGGCAAGTCTATTGGGCGGATATAACCCCTACGAAATTAGACATCTTTACCGACATTAGATGTTAAGCAACACGAGCTATTTAGCCGATAATGATTGAGGCGCGCATTATACAGAGACTAGCTTATTTAGCAAGGTAATTGAGAAGTCTAGTTTGTTATTAAATGTTGTTAGATAAAATAATCGTGGAACTCAAGTACGATATTCAAGAGAAAAATATCGACATTTGTTAATCATTCAATGACATCTGTTGAAAAGAAAAAGCCCCTTGCGGGGCTTTCAATTAACTATCAACTTTTTTATAACTTTTTACAGCGCACTTGAGCAACTTTGCACGCCGCCAAAAGGCCCTGTTATACCAACATTTTGCGTCGGCGGTATTACGTCTTCTTCCGTCAAATCTTCAGCAGATGTAGGAATGGTAAACACTGTAAACTCTTCATCTTCAGTACCTTCAACCCTCGCTTTAATAACTAGCTCAATATCAACCCAACTTCCTAGTGACTGCGGGTATAAAATATCAACTAGCGCTCGTCCTTGTTCATCTGTGGTAACTTCACCTTGAATAGCGACAGCGTTACCAGGTGTTAAAATTCCATCTCCATTAATATCTTCACCAGCATCTAAGATTCCGTTGCGATTTACATCTTCATTGGTACAGCTAATAGGCGAGGTGATAGACAAATCATCAGTAGATTGTGCTCTACCAGATGTAGTCCAACGAACAAATGAACCTGTAGCATCAAACAGTCTCGCCCAATACCCCTTATAATAACGTGTTGGAACTGCGCTAACAGTAAGCGATACATTTTCCACAGGGGCTGAGTCAACGTCGGTCACGAATACCGTAAACTGTTTGTTGTAAGTGGTAGTATCTACTTCTACGATATTGTTACCTGTTCCCAAGGTGATAAATAACTCACGATCAGCAACCGTCAGGTTAACAGAGCTTGATTTATCCTGTTGCTCTCGAACGGTTGCCGTAACCGTTACGCCTTCTTGAGCTGAAACAACATTGGATGTGTAAACAGTTGATGCATTGCCGTTACTATCCGTAATTGCACTAGCAGGGAAGATTGAACCGCCATTTGTGTCATCTAACGTAAAGTCAACCAGCTTACCTTTAACCAAGTTATCATTGGGATCGCGCAACGTTACCGAGATAACCGAAGTCTCGCCATTAGGTTCAACTGAGGCTGGAGAGGCTTGTGCTACAACGGTTTCAACCGTTTCAGCAACAAATTCAAAAGTTAATAGGTTACTAAGCGCTGTTTCTCCATCACCACCAGTAAAAGTAACAACCGCAGGACCAGCATTGTCCGCTTGAACAGTAACTGACACTTGGCCATTTACCGTGGTGCCACTTAAGGCTGAAAGCGTTCCACGAGTGGTAGTAAAATCAACTCTAGTACCATCTTCAACAGGTGTACCGTTATCTAACCAAGTTAACGTAATATCTGCCGATTTTGATAAACCCACATCTGGTGCTAAAGCATTGCTTGGGTTAACAACTGAACCGTTGTTGTTATCGAAGGCTGTAAATAAAAATGAATCTGATTGAACAGAAACTGGTAGGTTTTCGCTTGCGCCTAGGGCCTCTGCAACAATTGAGTTTGTACCACCAGATAAGCCAGTAGCAGTGAAAATCGCTTGACCTGTAAAGTCTGTTGTCACCACTGATGGTATATCGATTTGTGCCGATGAGCCATTCGCTAACGATAAATTGACAGCTTGATTAGCAATACCATTACCATCGCTATCTCTAAGATTTAACACATAATCAGTAGAGTCGTTAATTGCTAGCGCAGATGAACCATTAAGTTGAATAGCTGTGCCAACAACTTGTACGAGCACACTATCTGTGATGCTTCCGCTTGAAGCGGTTATCGTAACTAGACGATTTTCAGGGTTTCGAGTCGTTAGTTTAGCTGAAGCAAGGCCATCGGTTTCCGTTTCTGCTTTTTCAACTTCTACTTCGCCAGATGACACTTCAAAGCTTACCGTCGCACCTTCAACCAAGTTATTTCGGCTGTCCTTAACGAGAGCTGTTAATTGTACTTCCCCCGCGCCACTTGATGCTATTTGAGGACTGTCAGCGAACAAAGTTAAACTAGTTACCTCAGGCCCTTCGTTGCCGATGCTATTGCCTTGGCTAGTAAAGACAATCTCGGCTGTTGATTGGGAATCATCGTCATTTAGCACAGAGGCACGAATTGTTCCTGCGCCAGCAAGAGTGCCAACAATTATTTGTATGGTTGCAACACCATCTGCGTTTGTAGAAGCCGCACCGTTTTCCGGATTAAGTGAAGCCAGCATGGGTTCATCAACAACAAAGGAAACAAGTGTATTGGCAACTGGTTGATTATCTTGTGTCACTGTTGCTGTTAGCTCAATCGGAGCAGCTGCTGTGACAAGGTTATTATCTAGTGTGAGGCTTATAACTCGAGGAGCCGTTTGATTTCCGCCCCCATTATCAGGATCTGGGTTTCCTTCTGAACTTAGACCACCATCACCACCGCCACAACCTACCAAGGTCATAAGCGCCATGGCAAAACTTAAGCGTCGAAACAGCTCCATACTGTCATCTCCATGTACATTTTTATTATAGATCTATCCCATCTTAACTGATAAAGATCGAAAAGGTCACTACCTAAATGCAAAAAGCCAGACCAGTTCAGCAATTAATTTAGTTTTTTCAATTAAATTTAACTGTTACTCTTACAGCCAAATTTCTATAACAATAAGTGGTTGTATTCGATACCATGTCGTCAGATCAAAGTTCAAATCTAACGCGCCGCATTGTTACCGCAATGGTTTCAGGCATTTTACTTGGCGCTTTGTTGCAATGGTTAATGCCCAACGGCAAAGATTTTGTTATTCCGCTCGGCCTTTTTGATTTTTCACTTCGCGCCTTTTTAGTGGATGGTATTTTTGAAGTTGTCGGTAAAATCTTTATTGCCAGCTTGCAAATGCTGGTTGTGCCCTTGGTATTTGTATCGCTAATTTGCGGTACTTGCTCATTAAAGGACACTTCTAAGCTTGGTAAAATAGGCGGTAAAGCCGTTGGCCTTTATCTTATTACCACAGCAATCGCGATTAGCTTCGCAATGACCTTAGCCATGGTTATTAGCCCAGGTGAAGGTGTTAATATGGCAGCAGATACCACTTTTGCCAGCCGTGAGGCGCCATCGCTTGCACAAACCATTATCAACATGTTCCCAAGCAATCCGTTTGCGGCCTTTGCTGAAGGTAACATGCTGCAAGTGATCGTTTTCGCATTGCTATTTGGTATTGCGATAGCCCTTTCAGGACAAGCGGGTGAACGTATTGCAGGAATTTTCGAAGACTTAAATGTTGTTATTATGCGCCTTGTAACCATTCTAATGAACATTGCGCCATACGGTGTATTCTGTTTATTAGCAGGCCTGTTTACCGACTTGTCTATCGAAACCTTTGGTAACTTGATTGTTTACTTTATGGTTGTGTTCTTCGCCCTAGTGATTCATGGCTTACTCACCTACCCTATTTTGCTAAAAGCATTTACTGGTTTAAACCCAATTATTTTCCTTAAGAAAATGCGCGAAGCCGCTATCTTTGCTTTCTCTACATCAAGCAGTAATGCCACAATTCCTATTACACTTGAAACAGCAACGAAAAAGATGGGGGTGAAAAACTCTATCGCTTCATTTACCGTGCCGCTTGGCGCCACCATCAATATGGACGGTACCGCAATTATGCAAGGTGTTGCCACGGTATTTATTGCGCAAGTGTTTAACCAAGACTTAACACTCGTTGATTACCTTATGGTCGTACTAACAGCTACATTAGCGTCTATTGGTACCGCAGGTGTGCCAGGCGTTGGCTTAATTATGCTAGCAATGGTGCTAGAACAAGTTGGCTTACCTGTAGAAGGTATTGCATTGATAATCGGTGTTGACCGACTGCTAGATATGACCCGTACGGCAGTTAACGTAACGGGTGATAGTATGGTTTCGCTTGTCGTTGGTAAATCTGAGGGGCAATTCGAATCAGATACTTACCACAACTTAGATGCTGGAAAAGATATTGAAAATATCGACTTTCATCATCTAAAAGACTAGTCGTCAGCATAAGGCCGCACTAGCCACTCAATACTAAGCTATAGTTAAGCCAGAAGTATGGTTAAGCTAGAAATATCATTAAGCCCGATTTAGTTCGGGCTTTTTTGTAGCTGCTAAATCGCCCCATTACCTTTGAACCGAGTGATTTACAGACAAAAAAATAGCGCCTTCCGGCGCTATTTTTATGAGATTCTCTATTAGAACGGCATTTTAAAACCTGGAGGCATTTGCATACCACCAGTAAGATCTGCCATTTTAGATTTATTTTGCTCTTCAACACGACGTACAGCATCGTTAAATGCCGCGGCAACAAGGTCTTCAACCATGTCTTTGTCGTCTTCCATTAAGCTCTCGTCAATTTCAACACGGCGTACACTGTGAGAGCCCGTCATGGTTACTTTAACCATACCTGCGCCTGATTCACCAACAACTTCCATATTTGCCAGTTCTTCTTGTGCTTTTTGCATTTTTGCTTGCATTTGCTGGGCTTGCTTCATTAAGTTGCCCATGCCACCTTTCATCATAATATGTCTCCAATACGTAGTTGTTGCCAAAGATAGTGACTCTTGGTGAACAATTCAAGGGAATTAGAGTTTACCAAGTGGTTTTGTTGATCGATGCTTGCACTATCTCGCCACGATACTCGACTCATCGAGCACCGCTTGAAAGTTTGTTTGTAAATAGTTAACGATAGGGTCTGTTGCTAATACCTGCTTAGCATATTCGTATCGCTTACCATTGATTTGACTCTGGATTTGCAGCGGATCGTCTATAGTTTCATCAACTACAACCAAATCAACCTGCATTGGCTGACTAAAATGCTCTGACACAAAGCTGCGCAGCTGGGTTAATGCCAAATCAGTAATCAAATGCTTAGCTGACTGGTTTAACTCTAGCACCAGATGATTGTCAGTGGTTGCGTTGCCAATAACTGACTGCTGAGCCAAAATTCGCAAACGGCCATTGAGCGCCATAGCGTCAATCATATTCGCCCATTTATCGACTTGGTTGGCTTTTTTGACTATTGATGGGTCAACCTGCTCTATCGCGAATCCCTGCTCTGGTAAAGTTTCAGGTGCAGGAACATCAGGTTTGGGCTTAGCTTGTGCTGCAAGAGTCTGACGCTCAGTCGCGTCGTCAGGCTTTTTTACCGACTTGCTCTCCAGCTTTTTCTTGCGGCTTCGAAGCATATTTCGAGTCGCTAATGCCGATTCCACACTCGCACTTAACAAACCATCTTCTGAAGAAGTTTGAGCTGTTTCTGTTGCAGAATGACTTGCTTCGGGCAAAACATCTTGAGCAATGTTTTGCCCAATATTCGCTGTTGCATCTGCAGTGGTTTCGGATGTCGTCTGATTAGCAACCACTTCCTTTAGTTGCGGCTCTTGCAACTGTGCGTTTTGTATATTTGCTGTTTGTGACTGAGCTTGTTGCTCTATTGCCAGCAGCTCTTGAGCAAGTTGTTGCTCACTTACCTCTTCAGCCTGTATTTCGCCTTTCATTTCGGGCTGTGTTTGATTGGCACTGCTGTCGTTTTCTGCGACTGGTATTGATTCAGGATGAATTGTCTTTTCTTCTGCACTTACTTGAGCAACCTGAGCCACTTGAGCTGTCTGGGTTACTTGTGTCTCAGGTAGGGTGACATCATCAAAGTCTGCTATCGAGGCGTCTTTCTTTGCGTAGCTTTCAGTTTTGTTCTGTGCTGAATTATTTTGTGCTGAAGTATTTTGTTTCGGGCTAATAGCTGGCGCAGCAATATCGGCATCTGCCATCGGCTTAAACGCTAATAACCTCAGCAAAGTCATATCAAATGCAGCTTGCTCATCTCCTGCATAAGGTAAGTCTTTTTTGCCATTAAGCACGAGTTGGTAATACAGCTGAATATCTTGTGCTGACATCGCACCAGCAAATTTTTTGATCAGCTTGCTGTGCTCTACCGAAAGATCAAAATGTTGCTCGGTAATTTGGTACATCGCCACATGGTGCAACAACTGCAACATCTCAGCATGCAAGCGCTGGTAACTCGGCGCATAAGCGGCAATTTCTTGCGACAACGCCATTAAGCCCTTGGTATCTTGCTTGACCAAGGCGATAAGAATTTTATACGGCCAATGCTGATCCACACCGCCCAGCATGTGCTGCAAATTCTCAACACTAATATGGCCTTGCCCTTGAGCAATGGCTTGATCTGTCAAACTAAGTGAATCACGCATACTGCCACGAGCTGCTTTAGCTAGCACATTTAAGCTTTCAGCTTCGAATGTCACTTGTTCGGCGTTGAGAATTTTCTCTAGTTGTTGTTCAATTTGTGCAACAGCCAAGGCTTTTAAATGGAACTGTAAACAGCGCGATAACACAGTTACAGGTAGTTTTTGTGGGTCTGTTGTGGCGAGAATAAATTTAACGTGTTCAGGCGGTTCTTCAAGTGTTTTAAGCAGCGCATTGAAACTACTTCTCGACAGCATATGCACTTCATCAATCAAATACACTTTGTAACGCCCACGCGTTGGAGCATATTGCACGTTGTCTAATATTTCGCGCGTATCATCAACCTTTGTTCTTGAAGCTGCGTCAATTTCCAATAAATCAACAAAGCGACCTTGGTCGATGTCTAAGCAAGTATCACAATTGCCACAAGGTTCAGTGCTAACCCCTTGCTCACAGTTTAAACTCTTCGCAAAAATTCGAGCTATCGTCGTTTTACCAACACCGCGCGTACCGGTAAATAAGTACGCGTGGTGCAAGCGTTGCTGGCTAATTGCGTTCACAAGCACAGAAACAACGTGCTCTTGTCCCATCAACTCAGCAAAGGTTTTTGGGCGCCATTTGCGCGCCAGCACTTGATAGCTCATTGGTTGTTATTCGCCTTCGTACTGAATTAGCGTAGTAATGTTCAAGCCAAGCGCAGCTAGCTTTTCTTCACCACCTAAGTCTGGCAATGAAATAACGAACGCAGCATCTTGTGTTGTTGCGCCTACGCGACGAATTAACGCGGTAGTCGCTTCAATGGTGCCGCCAGTTGCTAATAAATCATCAACAATCAGTACCTTGTCTTCTGGTAGTAAAGCGTCTTGGTGAATTTCTAAGGTATCAGTACCGTATTCTAGTTCGTAATCTTGCGCGAAGGTTTCGCGAGGTAGTTTGCCTGGTTTACGCACTGGCACAAAGCCAACGCCTAATGCTAAAGCTAATGGCGCACCGAATAAGAAGCCTCTTGCTTCCGTGCCAACTATTTTGGTAATCCCTTGGTCTGCATATTTATTTTTAAGCAGTTCAATCGTTAACGAAAAAGCTTGGTGGTTTTCTAAAATCCCCGTGACATCACGAAACATAATGCCTGGTTTTGGGTAATCTTCGATGGTGTGAATGGCACTTTTTAAAAGTGAAATATCTGATTCTGTCATTGCTTCATTTGAGTCTTAATCTTGGAGGTTAAGGATAAATGAATTTAAACAATTTTTACAGAGAAGCGACGCGAGTATTTTGCTTGTTCAGTTGGGCGATTAATGTTAGGAATTTAACATCATCAATGGGCTTGTCGAGAATACAATCACAAAGCGATTGTTCGATTAAATGCTTCATTGACTCACGACCTTGGGTGGTCATAAAAATGATGGGGATCAAGTGCTCGTCTTGGCTGATGTTTTTTAGCAGCTTAACACCATCCATTAATGGCATTAAGTGGTCGATAATAAGCAAATCAAAAGGCTGCTCTTGGTATTTTTTATAACCATCTAAGCCATTTTTCGCATTGGCCACATGGTGTCCACGGCCAGCGAGTAAGCAATTGATTTGTGCCAATACGGCAGAATTATCATCTACCACTAAAATGTTCATCGAGATATGCTGTGATCCAGCAGAACCTATTAAGCTAGGTAAGTGTACCAGCCCATTAGCATAGGTAATAAAGGCATTGAAACTAGGGCAACTAGAGCTAAAAACAAATGACGCTTTGACGCACTATCTTTGAAATTCTCGTTGTGAGACATCTTCTACTTCCTACACAGGTTAAAAACGTCGCGCATTATAATAGATGATTGATTTTATGAACAGAGATTTTGATCTAGATCAAGTTTATAACCAACATGTTGGCAGTTAATATGCAGGCTAAGTTACTGAGCTATTTATGTTAGTTGGTAGCGTTTGTGAGTTAAAAAATAATAGTTCAGTTCCTCATTTAGCCCAGTATTTACCAAGTCAGTGACAAGAAAGCTCACAACAAAATCTACAACTAAAGCCGTGCAATCATACCTTTTCAGCTTGATATTATTAGCGATTTAAGCCCAGCAGAATCGATACTGAGCTAAAAACCAACTAAGGCCAATAAAGCGCATTAACGGCGACATTGCCCTTTAACAGATGCTTGGTAATCTCCATTAACATTAGGCAAATTATTGGTTAACTGACGAATTCGTGTATCGCTTGATGGGTGAGTTGATAAAAACTCTGGCGGAGCGCCCTTGCTCACCTTTGCCATATTGCGCCAAAGCTGAATCGCCGCCTGTGGCTCATAGCCGGCTTTGGCCATTAATTTTTGACCAACAATATCAGCCTCTGACTCGTGCGTGCGCCCATAAGGCATTAACACGCCATATTGTAAACCCAGACCTAACCCAGCCATCCATGCATTTCGATTTTGCACATTTTGGCTAGCCAGTGCAGCGTCAGCAGCTTGCAAGCCAATTTGCGCCAATTGGCCTGAAGACATACGTTCATTAGAATGCTGCTCAATAACATGGGCAACCTCATGACCAATAATGGCTGCTAACTGTGCAGGCGTTTCAGCAACCTTTAGAATGCCAGTGTAAACACCTATTTTGCCACCCGGTAGGGCAAAAGCATTCACTTGTTCAGAGTCAAACACCACCACTTCCCAATCACTTGCCTTAGGCTGGCCTGGCAATTGTTGAATAATGTCGTCAGAAATACAGCGAACATATTGATTAGTCTTGCTGTCTTGGTAGATTTTCTCTTTTTCTTTTAACTGCTCAAACGAAGATGCGCCCATTTTGTTGAGCTCACCAGCCGAAAATAAGGTGATCTGCTGGCGTCCCGTTGACGATGTAGAACAAGCATTAATGAACAAGGCCAATGCGACTACTGCCAAACTACGTTTCATACGAATTCCTTCTACCTAACGTTATCATTTGTTTTTTTATTGTGTATTGTTGTGGGGGTATTCACTAGCTTAAACAACTTACTAAGGTGCAATGTTAACTAGGGCGAAACTTTAACAAGCGTGCTTTCGTCTTTACTAACCCCATAAATGTCTGATGGCGAGAAGCCCAAGGTAATGTGAAAGTCTTTTGGCGCTAGGCCAAATGCCTTACGTAAGTCATCTGCTTGCTCTGAACTAAGTACCACAAAATACGCTTTTCCTTGGTCTTTTATGACACGCCCTAGCCCTTTCACCTGAAACTTAATTTGACGACCACTGGCTAATAACGCGTTAACTTGCTGCTCACTAACCTCTTTGATCTCATAAGGGTTAATTAAGGTGACGTGAAACTTGCCATGGTCGCGGTTGGCTTGGCCAGCTCTGAGTGTTTTAAAAGCATCAGTTTCAATAGCCTGTAACTGCTGCAAATAGCCAGCGATGATATCTTGTTGAACTATGCCACCAACGTAACTTAAACCCGTACTATCACTTAGTTCGCTAGCGCTGACAGCAATTGATTTAACCAAAGCGTCCTCACTTATGTTTAGCTTATGCTGGTCAGCCATAGCGCTGCTCACCATTGTTGATACCCATAAAACTACTAAAATACCTATCGCTTTTACATTCATTATTCTCTTCGCTTTGCTGTTGTCGTTAGCCCAGTATTCTTATTTTACGTTAGGGCTAAGCTATTGTGTATAACACCTATATATGTCGCTGTTTTTGGGCGTACATGCCTAGTCCAACAAACACAGATACCACAACCGGCACTAGGTATAGATCAGAAATTTGCGCCAATAATTCAGCTAGCAATCCACTTAGCCATACAGTTGCAGCACCATAACCAAACGCACAAACTAGAACAAAAATTAACGTGCGTACTACCAAGTGCTGGTTTTTAATGAGTTGGCGAATCGATTGAGAAATTTCACCGCCAAATAGTACCAGCAATGTCGCAATGATCGCCATTGCACATTGCCCTTGATACGGTCTAAACCACTGACCTAACTGACCCGCCAATTCAATTAACTGCGCTTGCACTATTAAGCCTCGTGCTTAGATAGCAAATCGACTAAATCTTGCTCAGTTAATACCGTTACACCCAAGTCTTGTGCCTTGGTCAATTTTGAGCCAGCCTTTTCACCCGCAACAAGATAATGCGTTTTAGCAGAAACACTACCAGAAACTTTTGCACCCAAGGCCTGAAGTTTTGCTTTAGCCTCATTTCGCCCCATTTGCGACAAGGTGCCAGTTAACACAAAAGTTTGGTCGGTGAGTGGCTGCTCATCTGCCGATTTAACGGCTAATGCTGGCCAAGTTACACCGGCATTTAGCAACTTTTCAATAACCGCTAAGTTCGTTTCTTGAGCAAAGAAAGTCGCGATATTATTGGCAACTACTTCACCAACATCAGATACCGATTGCAAAGACTCTCGGTTAGCCTGCTGCACCGCATCTAATGTTAGATAGTGATTAGCTAAATTCGCAGCCGTCGCTTCGCCAACTTCACGAATACCTAACGCATAAATAAATTTAGCAAGCGTGGTCTTTTTCGCTGTTTCTAATGAAGCAACGAGTTTCTCTGCTGACTTCTTGCCCATACGTTCTAAGCTGCTGAATTGTAATTCGTTTAAGTCAAATAGATCAGCAGGGGTTGCAATCAGGTTTTCGTCTACCAACTGCTCAACTAACTTGTCACCTAAACCGTCAACATCGAAGGCTTTACGTGAAGCAAAATGTTTAATCGCCTCTTTGCGCTGTGCACCACAAATTAAACCACCAGTACAACGCAGCACAGCTTCACCTTCAGGTTTAGTGACCGGAGAGTCACACACAGGGCAAGCGTTTGGGAATACTACTGGCGTGGCATCATCTGGGCGGCGTTCAACAACCACGCTAACCACTTGCGGTATAACATCACCTGCACGTCGAATGACCACAGTGTCGCCTTTTTGTAGTCCTAAGCGATCAATCTCATCTTGATTGTGTAAGGTTGCATTACTTACCGTTACCCCACCAACAAATACTGGCTTTAATCGAGCTACCGGCGTAATTGCGCCAGTACGCCCTACTTGAAACTCTACATCTTCAAGTAATGTAATTTCCTCTTGGGCAGGGAATTTATAAGCTGTTGCCCAGCGCGGTGCTCTAGCAACAAAGCCTAGTTGCTGTTGCAGTGCAATATCATCAACCTTCAATACTGTGCCATCAATTTCGTAGCTTAAAGCATCGCGTTTATTAAGAATATCCTGATAAAACGCCTCGCATTCGCTAGCATTGGCTAAGAACTTCACCTCTGGACACATTGGCATACCAACCGTTTTAAGCTGGTTTAAACGAGCGAAATGAGAGTCAGCTAACCAAGCTTGACCTTCATCGCTGACATAACCAATACCATAGGCATAAAAAGCAAGGTTACGCTGTGCGGTAATTTTAGAGTCTAGCTGACGTAGGCTACCAGCAGCGGCATTACGCGGGTTAGCAAATACCTTTTCACCTTTCGCTTTGGCGCGCTCATTAAGCTGCTCAAAGCTGGCTTTGGGCATGAATACTTCTCCACGTACTTCCAACACAGCTGGATAATCAGTGCCCATCAGCTTTAAGGGAATTGATTTAATCGTGCGAATATTTTCCGTGATATTTTCACCTGTTGTCCCGTCTCCTCGCGTTGCCGCTTGCACCAGCACACCTTGCTCGTAGCGCAGGCTCACCGCTAAGCCATCAAGTTTAGGCTCTGCACAAAACGCTAGTGTTTTGCTACTCGCCAGTCGATCATTAATGCGAGTAACAAAAGCCTGCCATTCTTCTTGGGAGAAGACGTTATCAAGCGATAGCATAGGTAATTGATGAGTCACTTGCGTAAAGGCTTTTAGCGCCTCTCCACCTACCTTTTGCGACGGTGAATCAATGCTTTTTAGCGCAGGAAATTCTGTTTCGATAGCAATAAGTTCGCGCATTAGTCGATCGTATTCGGCATCGGGTACAGAAGGCTGATCTAGCACGTAGTATTCGTGATTGTATTGGCGGATTTGCTCGGAAATTTTTTCCACTTGCTGCTGTGCAGTTTCTAGTGACATATTCAATTCTATTCTTTGGTAAAAGCGTGGTGAAAAAAGTCGTGAAAAAAGCCTCCAACTGGAGGCTTTTTATCTTCTAACTCATTCTATTAACTTTGCGCAATACGCTGTTTTCGGTCGAACTCTCTGATTTTGCTCAAGTAATGCTGTTCAGTTTGCTTGGTCATCGCACTGCGCTTGTCATCAAGGATCTGACCATTAAACTCTTGTGCAAGCTGCTTAGCTGCCGCTAACATTTGTTCAAATACTTCAAATGGATCACCCGCATTTGGCAAGGTCATAAACATGCTGACCCCTTGCGTAGTAAAGTTTTCCATATTGTCTAAATCAAAGGTGCCAGGGTTCATCATATTCGCAAGGCTAAAGGTAACTTTTCCGTTGCCTGCACTGTCTTGATGGCGGTGGAAAATGTTCATATCACCGTACTTCATACCCAGTGTTAGCAGGCTTGGCAATAACGCCGCACCAGACATTAACTGCCCTTGCGGCATTACCACAGATAACACAATAACTTCTGTTTCAACTTCTGGTTGCTCGAGCTCTGGCGTATTGTCAGACGCTTCAACTTCGTCAATTGACTGAGCGCCGAAGGTTGGCTCTTTGCGATCACCTGCATCTGCAGTATCAATGCTGTCATCAAAATTTAGCTCAATTTGATTTTTCTTGAGCACCGCACCGCTCGTTGCTTTGGCAACATTGGCAGCAGAAGCAGGTGTAGTAACTTTCGGCTTAGCTTGAGTGACCGGAGTTTGGTAAACGCTAGGCTCAGATTCTAGAACCAGCTCTTCGGCCGCTGGTGCTGCTTTTTCTTCCTCTGGCAACTCAGGAGCAACAGTTTGTTCAGCAATATCCACCGGCAAAGGTTCATCATTGTATGCCGGTGCAGGCGCTGGCTGATTAGGAATTTCTTCGTCTGCTGGCGGGTGCTCAATTTCGCCAGTAAGCGCGGAATCGGCAACAACTCTCGCCTCGCTTACGCCATCTTGATCGAACCCTTTGCCATCAAAGTCGCGCGACATCGGCTCAACTTTGGTGTCACTTGTTTTTAACTTATACGGATTTTTGTTTTTGCGAATAGTCCACAAACCGTGGATAAAAATGGCGGCAATTACAATTGCACTGATAATGATTAATGCGTTTCGAAAATTATCTTCCATCATCGAGCCTGTTTATTATGATACTTCTGCCATGGCGATTGCTTCATCTATGTCTACTGAGACCATGCGAGACACACCGGGTTCCATCATGGTTACCCCCGTAAGATGAGAAGCCATCTCCATCGCGATTTTATTATGACTGATATATATAAATTGCACAGTTTTAGACATTTCACCAACCAGATTACAAAAACGCTCAACATTGGCGTCGTCTAGCGGTGCGTCTACTTCATCCAGCATACAAAATGGCGCTGGTGTCAGTCGGAAAATGGCGAACACTAATGATAATGCCGTTAGCGCCTTTTCTCCACCTGAGAGCAAATGAATTGTACTATTTTTTTTGCCGGGAGGACGCGCCATAATGGTCACGCCAGTATCAAGCAAATCATCTGACGTTAATGCCAAATAGGCTTGCCCGCCGCCAAACACTTTCGGGAAAAGTGCAGAAAACCCTTGGTTAATCTGCTCAAAAGTGGTTTTAAACTTCTGCCGACTTTCTTTATCAATCTTTGCTATTGCAGATTCTAACGTGGCAACTGCTTGAGTTAAATCCTCAATTTGTAAATCTATTTGATTTTTTCGCGTTTGTTGCAGCTGAAACTCATCAATCGCTGCTAAATTAACCGCTCCAAGCTCTCCGAGCTGGCGTTGCACTTGTTTTAGCTGTTGCTGATAGCTAGCCACTGAGCCTGTTGGCTCACCAAACACTTGCTGCTGATTAAGCTCTTTCAACTCGCTGAGTGACTCTTTTGCAGCGTTTAATTCAAAAACGAGTTGCTCTTTTTTCAACGCTTGTTGATGAGCCGTATCGTTATGCTGATTAACTTTTGTCTCCAATTGGGAAATTTGCTGCGCTAGCTGAGACTTCTTAGCCTTGCTTTCATCCAGTTGCAATTCAGCACTGGCAAGTTTTACTTTGGCTTTTTCCACACTTTCGTTGGCAGCAACGACTTGTTGCTCAAGCGTTGCCGTTTTGGGCAATTGTGCTAATTCTTGTTGATAGTGACTTAATTGATCATCCGTACTATGGCGCTGCTCACTGGTGTGAGCCAATTGCAATTCACTTTGTCGAAGGCTTAACGAGTGCTGTTGGTGTTGAAGCTGCAACTGCTGCAATTGTTGCTGCGCATCATTGAGCGCTTGTTGCTTCGAATGTTTTTGCGCAATTAGCGCAGCTAGCTGCTCTTGCAGCGCCCGTAAGGCTTGTTCACTTTGCTCAATAGCCTCGGCGCTTAGCGCTTCACTCGCTTGCCCAGCTTTGCTTTGTTCTAATGTTGAAATAGCACTTTGGTGTTCTAGCGTCAGCTTACCAAGCTCTTGAGAAAGCGAAGCTAACTGGCGATTTCGTTGATCAACTTGTGATTGAGCAAAGTCATACTCGCTTTGCGCTTTTTGTAGCGCTAATTTTTGCTCAGCAAGCTGATTAGCAATCACAGTACTTTGCTTCGCAAGTGACTGTTGCTGACCTTGTAGCTGTTTCAGTTTTTCTGACTGTGCATCAACAATTGGCGATAGCTCAGTTATTTGCTGGTTAAGCTCATCATACTCGTATTGCAGGGTTAAACGGTTAATGCCTTGTGATGCTCGCCCCTTTGACAATATCGCCCTTGACCACAAGGTGCCGTCAGCACTAATGATGTATTGCTCATCTGTTAGCGTATCCACTGATGCCAACATGGCTTGTAGCGAGGCTTCATCTTCTGCGACTTTAACTTGATTGAGCAAAGGCACAAAGCCCAGATGAGTGGTTACTTTGCTGGCTAGACTGCCAATATTGGCATGTTGTTCGAGGTTCTCTTGGTTAATGAACCAAAATCGTTCAGCAGCTTTATGCTCATTATTTTGAGAACTGTTTTTAGAATCGCTTTGAGAATTGTCGTGAAAGCAGCTTTGAGAATCGATTGCGCTGCTCTCTAGCGTATTCGAAATATTAGCTGATATAAGCTGGAAGTTATCAGCGCTAAGTAAATAAGCGTCCAGCCATTGACCGAGCACTTTATCTACAGCCGCCTGCCAGTTTTTATCAACTGAAATAGCCTCGCGATAACTATTAAATTCAGTAATGCCTTGCGCCGTAAGCCAGTGCTCACATTCACTTTGCCACTCTTCTTTTACCGCAAGTTGCTTGGTTAATTGTGCCAATTGCAGGTTGAAAGACAATTGCAATTGCTTGTTGTCAGCTAAGGCTAACTCTGCTTGTTTGATATCTTGTTCAAGCTGGTTGTTACTTTGGGCTTGCGCGTTTAGTTGAGCTTGGCTGTTAGTAATTTGGTCTTTCAATCGCTGAATTTGCTCTGTTAGCGCGCTCAGGTCCGCTACTGGCTGTTCATTAAGCTCTTTGAATTGCAATTGCTTTGCTTCTAGCTGAGCAGTTAACTTAGCCAATAGTTCTTGGCTCGCCAGTTGAGCTTCTTGCTGCGCCAAACGCTGCTCTTGGGCGGCGAGGCGCTCTCGGCTTTGCATTTGCACAAGCTGTTCTTGTGATGCCACTTGTTGTTCAAGGTTTAACAGCTCAGCTTTAGCGCTAACAAGTGCTTGCTCTGCCGCTAACGTTTGCGGGGCAAGTGCTGCTAGTTTTTCCTGCCAGCGAGCAATTTCTTGATGATACTGCTCGCTTTTGGCGACAATATCTTGCTGCTTTTGCAGATAACGGGCGACTTGCTTTTCATTATTACTCAATAAATGCTGAGCGGTCGCGAGTTCTTGCTGGTAACGACTATGCTCTTGATTTGTACTGGTTAACGTATGTTGAGCGTCGCTAAGTGTTTTGTAATCATGCTCTATCGCTTGTTCTTGTTTTGATAAGGCAAGTTTCTGTTCACCTAGTGCGTTTTTCGCCTCTGCCATGTGCACATTTAACTCAGCAATCACGGTATTGAGCTTATCTAATTGCTTTTGCGCCGATTGATACTTTACCGTTGCAATAATCGATTTCAGTTCACGTTCTTGTGCTTTTAACTTGCGATATTGGCCTGCTTGCTGCGCTTGCTGATCTAAAACATTTAGGTGAATGCCAATCTCTTGACTGATATCGGCAAGGCGCGACAGATTATCGCTGGTATGGCCGAGTTTTAGTTCGGTTTCACGGCGGCGCTCCTTGTATTTTGAAACACCTGCGGCTTCTTCCACAAAAACGCGCAGCTCTTGAGGTTTTGACTCAATCAGCCGAGAAATCATCCCCTGTTCAATAATCGCGTAGCTTTTTGGACCAAGGCCTGAGCCAAGAAACACGTCGGTAATGTCTTTTTTTCGACACTTACAACCATTTAGGTAGTAAAGATTTTGGCCATCGCGATTTACCGTGCGCCTGATCGCCACTTCATTTCGCTCTGCAAGATTAGCCGCCAGATGAAAATTATTGGTAGGTAAGTCCTGCGTGCCTTCGCCCTGTGTTTCGAAAATGAGTTCAACACTCGCCTGCCCTATAGGTTTTCGCTCAGCTGAGCCATTAAAAATGACGTCAGTCATCGCATCGCCACGCAGGTTTTTAGCTGAGCTTTCGCCAAGCACCCAACGTACAGCGTCGATAATATTTGATTTACCACAACCGTTAGGGCCAACGATCGCAGTCATTTGATGAGGAAAAGGAACTTTTGTGACATCGACAAACGATTTAAAACCAGCAAGTTTGATTTGTTTTAAACGCATATCTGAGTGAAATTAAGGCGATGCCGAGTTGTTCTTGTTATAGGTGCAATTTATCAAATTTTGTCATACTTTGTCACACCTAATTGCGCTTAAAGGCGGTCTTAGCCCTTGGCTCCTAATGAAATTTTCTTATAATCGGAAATATCACATTTATCACTGCGGCACTTTGCCCGCATGACACATCAAAGGCGCATATGTTAGCAAACAGCGGTTCCGGCTATTTTTTTCAAGGTTTTAACTTAATTAACTCCAAAGGGTTAAGGCGTTTTGTATTAATTCCACTAGCCGTTAACTTGGTCATTTTTGGAATCACTTTTTATTGGCTACTGCTGCAACTCAATGATTACATCTCACAATTATTAGGTTGGCTACCAGAGGCATTATCTTGGCTAGAGTATATGGTGTGGCCAGTTGCTGTTGTCGCAATTTTAATCGGCTTTTCCTTTATTTTTAGCGCTATTGCTAACTGGCTCGCAGCGCCGTTTAATGGCCTGCTCGCCGAAAAAGTAGAAGCAAAATTAACGGGGCAGCAAGATAACAGTGGTGGCCTATCTGATGTGTTTAAAGACATTCCACGAACGCTCAGCCGAGAGTGGTGCAAACTGCGTTATTATCTGCCACGCGCCATTGGATTTTTTATTATCATGTGGGTTCTGCCACTCATTGGGCAAATAATTTGGTTTTTGTTTGTTTCATGGATGATGGCGGTTCAATACTTAGACTACCCATTCGATAATCATAAAATTAACTTTGAGTTAATGCGTGGTCGCCTCAATGAGCATAAAGGTCAAAGCTATAGTTTCGGCATAACAACGGCGCTGTTTTCAATGATCCCTTTTGTTAATTTAATTGTCATGCCAGTGGCAATTTGCGGTGCTACCGCACTATGGGTTGATCACCATAAACAAGAAATGAAGGCGCAAGTTAACACCCGTGACACGCAAATGTAAAAAGGAACTCGCAACGAGAATTCTTTTTCATTTCAGCTATTTTGCCCAAAAAGGTTGACCCTTATATCGCTAACTTTTACAGTTAAATAAAAGTGATGGAGCAATTTTTGATGAAAGCTAAATTAACCGTTGGCGCCTTGTTAGCAATGTGTCCTCTGACTTGGGCTAGCGCGCAAAACACGGATGCAAATTCTACTGAGCTACAAACTGCAGAAACACCTGTAGAGCAGGTAGCAAACGAGTCACAAGCCGTTGAAGAAAAAATGATTGATTTAGCGCAAGCATCAAAAGAGCAAGAAGCTCCATCTGATAGCTCTGTGCCTCCCACTGAAGAAACGACTGAAGTAACAACTGAGGTAACAGATGAATTTGAACCCTCAGTCGCTGAAATGCCCACTGAAGTGTTCAGTGTCGAAGAACAAACAGATTTATCAGCCACCTTAGATGACCTGTCGAGTGACGTTCAAGCTGCAGAAGCCACTATCGAAAGTTCTGTAGACGATACACCTTACAATTTTGTCCGCCCTGTCCCTGAAGAAGGCGATGTTTTTATTCCTGTGCTCTCCGATGCAAAAGTCTTTGCAGAGTTTATCGATGAACTACCGGCTGTAGTGAACTTTTTTACGATGGCTAGCGAAGACGAAATTATCGCTTTTTACAGCGAAAACTATGGTGAACCTGTTGAACAAGAACGCAAGCGTGGTCGCTTAAATGTTACCTTTTACCTGCAAGATGTAGCGACGCGTGTGGTGATTTCGGAGCAAGATAATCGTCGCCAAGTGGATGTACTGCAAGAGAGTGCAGCGCTGTAGCTTAAACTTATCGATAGCTAACAAGTTCAAACTCGAATACACGAACAATAAAAAGCCGCAATTACTTATTTGAGTAATTGCGGCTTTTTTAGTTTCTGCCTCTGGCAATAGCTACTTTCGCAATAGCTAATAGCTTTCTTTTGTTAAGCTTTGCGCCAAGTCGTTTTACCAGCGCTATCTTCTAGCACAATATTCATGGCTTTGAGCTTATCGCGTGCTTCATCTGCAAGCGCCCAGTTCTTATCTGCACGCGCTTGGTTACGTTGAGCGATCAAAGCTTCAATTTCAGCGACTTCGTCACTATCACCGCCACCTTGTAAAAACTCAGCAGGGTCTAGCTGTAAAATGCCAATTAAGCCACCTAAGCCTTTAAGGGTTCCAGCAAGCTCTACCGCTAATGATTGCTCACCCTGTTGCTTTGCAACGTTTAGCTGTTTTGCCAACTCAAATAACACAGCAATCGCTTGTGGCGTGTTAAAGTCGTCATCCATCGCCGCACAGAACTCAGCAACTTGCGGATGTGCTTTTTCAAGTACAAACTCTGCTGGCACATCAACATCACGCAACGCAGTGTAAATTCGCTCAATAGAAGCTCTTGCTTGATCAAGATTCTCCGTCGAGTAATTTAACTGGCTACGGTATTGACCAGAAGTTAAGAAAAAGCGCGTGGTTTCCGTATCGTACTTTTCCAATACTTCACGAATGGTAAAAAAGTTGCCCAGTGACTTAGACATTTTCTCTTGGTCTACTTGCACCATACCGGTGTGAATCCAGTAGTTCACATAAGGTGTGTCTAATGCACAGCAGCTTTGTGCAACTTCGTTTTCATGGTGTGGAAAAGACAAGTCAGAACCGCCACCGTGAATATCAAAATGGTGACCAAGCTCTTTCGCATTCATCGCAGAACATTCAATGTGCCAGCCTGGGCGACCGTTGCCCCAAGGTGATTCCCAGTATGGCTCACCAGGCTTTGCCGATTTCCACAAAACGAAATCAAGAGGATTGTTCTTGGTTTCATCAACATCTACGCGCGAGCCAGCTTGCAACTGTTCTAAGTTTTGACCACTTAATTTACCGTAATCTTTAAAACTTGAAACATCGAACAACACATCACCACTGTCAGCTACGTAGGCGTGCTTCTTGGCAACAAGCGTTTCGATCATTTCGATAATTTCGTTCATGTGTGTGGTAACACGTGGTTCGATATCTGGGCGCAGTAAATTCAAGGCATCAAAGTCTTGATACATTTCTGCGATATTACGCTCGACTAACTCTAACGGCTGCTCGCCATTTTCATTCGCGCGCTTAATGATTTTATCTTCAACGTCAGTGATATTGCGCACGTAATTAACATCGTAACCAGAAAACCTTAAGTAACGAACAATGTTGTCAAAGCCAATATAGGTTCTAGCGTGGCCTATATGACACAAGTCGTAAACGGTAACACCACAAACGTATAACCCAACCTTGTTGGCTTCAATAGGTTTAAACACTTCTTTTTGTCGAGTTAGGGTGTTGTATATTTGCAACATTGTGTTTTGGTTTCCTTTAGTACAAACAAATTAATAAACATAACCTTGGTGGCAAGAAGCAAGCTTTTCAATTCATCGTGCCTCAGCCCAGCGCGCCATTGTAACGTATCATTTATAGTCAAACCACAGCCTAGCTTAGACAAAACGAGAAAAAGCGAATTAATTACGCTACAATCTGCCAACACTTTTAAAACAGGATAAATTCATGATTACTTTTAAAACAAATTTAGGCGATATCAAAATCAAATTAGACTTTGACAACGCTCCTGTTACCGCAAAAAATTTCCAACAATACGCTGAAGACGGTTTCTACAATGGCACTATTTTTCACCGTGTAATTAAAGGCTTTATGGCGCAAGGCGGTGGTTTAGCTTCAGGAATGGACGAAAAAACAACGCGCGAGCCAATTCAAAACGAAGCAAACAATGGCCTAAGCAACAAGCGTGGCACATTAGCAATGGCACGTACGCAAGATCCACATTCAGCGTCTGCTCAGTATTTCATCAACTTAGTTGACAACGGCTTCTTAGACTTTAAGAGTGAAGACATTCAAGGCTGGGGCTACTGTGTATTTGGTGAAGTCGTTGAAGGCATGGAAGTGGTTGATAAAATGACTACAGTTGAAACAGGTCGCTTTGGCTTCCACGATGATGTGCCAAAAGATGAAATTATCGTTGAAGAAACCATCGTAGAATAATTCGATAGTTTAGGTACCTATGAGAGTGGTTAAGTTAAATACTTAGCCACTTTTTATAATTGATGAGCAGTTTAAACACCACCTCTCCTGTCAGCTACTTTATTGCTGACTTGCACCTCGCCGATAACAGGCCAGATATTACCGCTTGTTTTTTATCGTTTTTACAAGACCAAGCACCTAAGGCTGAAAAGCTATTTATTTTAGGTGACTTATTCGAGTATTGGCTGGGTGACGATGACGATAGCCCTTTTGTCGAAACGATAGCAAACGCGCTAAAAACACTTAGCACACAAACGGATATTTTCTTTATCCAAGGCAACCGCGATTTTTTATTGGGCAAAGCATTTGCTAAACGCAGTGGTATGACACTGCTGCCGGATGTTGAAAAGATTTCACTTTACCAGCAAGAGTTAATTATTTTACATGGCGATACCTTATGTACTCGCGATCTTGCTTACCAAGCGTTTCGAAAGAAATCACGCAGTTGGTGGTGGCAAGGCATTATGAAAAACTTGCCCTTGTTTTTACGCAAACGCATTGCTGAAAATTATCGTAAGAAAAGTGCCGCTTCCACTGCGATGAAATCTCAAGATATTATGGATGTCACTCAACAAGAAGTTGAACGCGTAATGGCAGACATGCAGGTTGATTTAATGATCCACGGCCATACCCATCGCCCTGATGTGCACCACTTTACCAGCGAAAATGTGGCACGCACACGCGTTGTGTTGGGTGATTGGTACGACCAAGGTTCATGGCTTAAGTTTACGCCACAAGGCTACGAGTTAATGAACCAGCCATTTGACAATAAATAGTTGAGCAGTTAATAGTTGAACCGTAAATAATTGAGCACTGATAAAAGACAAAAGCCCGCGCATTGCGAAAACAGTAGTTGTAAAAACAACTTGCGGGCTATTAATCGCTAATAAACTAGCCTTTTAACTTCACGTTATTTACCCAACGTTTAACGCGTTTTTCCAATAACGGCAGTGGCATCGCGCCGCCGCCCAGTACCGTATCGTGGAAGCCTTTAATGTCAAAACGCTCTTTTAGCGACTCTTTGGCATATTCACGCAGCTTCAGAATCTCTAACATACCAATTTTGTAGGCTGTCGCTTGCCCCGGCCAAACAAGGTAACGACGCACTTCTGAAATCACCGCATCTTCAGCAACAGGAGAATTTGCTTTAAAGTAATCAATTGCTTGTTGCTCTGTCCACCCCTTGGCATGCAAACCAGTATCTACCACTAACCTTACCGCGCGCCAAATCTCGGTTATTAAGCGGCCAAAATCAGAGTAATCATTTTCATAAGCACCCATCTCTTTTGCTAACAGCTCAGAGTAAAGTGCCCAGCCTTCTACATAAGCGGTAAACTGCGCATTAGTGCGGAATTTTGGAATACCGGTTAACTCTTTTGCTATAGAAATTTGCATATGGTGACCAGGGTTACCTTCGTGATAGGCAATGGCTTCCATTTCATTTTTCGGCATAGAGCGCATGTCTGAAAGGTGAGCGTAGTAAACACCGGGACGAGAGCCGTCAGCGGTGCCCGGGAAGTAATGCTGAGCAGCGCCATCTTGCTCTCTAAAAGGTTCAACACGTTTTACCACTAAATCAGCTTTGGGCAAAATACCGAAATAATTTGGCAGTTGGCCTTTAATGTAGTCTAAATACGCTTCAGAGTCGGTAATATAACCTTGGCGGCCTTCATCGGTATTTGGATAAAAGAACTGATCATCGGTTTTAATAAACTGGAAAAAGGCTTGTAAATCTCCTTCAAAACCAACCTTTTCTTTAATCGCTTTCATTTCACCAATTAAACGCTCAACCTCAGCTAAGCCAAGTGCATGGATCTCTTCTGCGGTTAAGTCTGTGGTGGTTGAATGCTTGAGGCGCATATTATAAAAATCAACGCCATTTGGCTGTTTAGCGACACCAGTGGCAATTTCATCAGCATTAGCAATATCTTTTTCAAACCAAGCAACTAGGGCTTGGTAAGCAGGTAAATAGTCATTAACAAGCACGGCTTTGGTTTGTGCAAGTAATTCTGTAGCTTGTGTTTCATCGAGCTTACCCGCTTCGGTCAACGCCTTTACTTTTGCTTTTGCATCAGCCCAAAGAGGCGCATCTTGTGCGTTTTCATCATCGCTAAAAGGTAGCCCCGTGATCACGTTTTTTGATTGTTCAATAACACCTTGGTAGGCAAATTTTGGTGGTCTAACACCATATTCAGCATGCTCTTTGGCACGCGTAAGTAAACTTGTTAATGCGCTTGATAAGCCAACAATGCGTTTGTTGTATGCTTGCATATCACTAACGTCTTCAACTTTATGAAAGTTAATCATAAATTGGGTTAAAAACGCTTGTGCGCCATTCATTTGAGTAAAGACATAACCGTTTTTCGGGAATTCAGCCGCTTCTTTTGCTTGCTGATATTGATAAAGCCATAAGTCATAAGACTCTTTTGCGTCATCGTCTAATTTTTCGTAATTAAACTTACCCTTTAGTTCATTCACACTCGCCGCTTGCCAATCTAATAACGCTTGTTCTTCTTCGCGGGTCATGGCATTAAATTCGTCATAGCGATCTTTGCGGCCAAGGAAGGTCATCATTAACGGGTTCATTTGTAGTTGCTGTTCGTATTTTTCATCGAACCATATATTTAGCTTCTCAGACTCCGTCATAACCGACTGAGCAATACTCGATGGATTTTCTGCAGCATTTTGGGCGGTGGCTTGAGCATTTGTGCTTTCACCAGTGTTATTACTTGGTTGGCAAGCTGCCAATACGGCGACAGCACAGGCAGTGAAAATAAAGGTACGCATCTGACTTCCCTATATCATTATTATCGTTTTATGGTTAGCTATTGATAATAGCCAACTTTTTAAACGCCTAGCAAGAAAATATAAACACCTATGCTTTGAAGAAAATCAAGCGTGATAACTAAACCAGACTTACTACGGCTCTTTATCTATGCTTCTTTAACTGAGGCCGTTTAACTAAAAACGACACAGATCATTTTTTATTGGCAGCCAACAAGGTAAAATGCCGCCTCTTTTGTTATCTGATCAAGCAACGAATTACTACATATGCAAGCTGAACACCAAGCATTACTTGAACCAATAAACCAGTTTTTACAGTGCTCTACACCTCAAGCGTGGATCGAAGCCGCGAAAAAGCCCGAAAACTTACCCATGGTGTTGCTAGATCATCTGGTGTGTGAGTTAAAAGCAGGTCAGCAAGCAATGTACTTAATTCGCAAGTATGCCGTAGATAAAGAAAGCGGCGACGCTTTGCTCAAGTGGTTAGAACCATTTGAACGCTTAATTTATAAAAAAGAAGGCGATTGGCGTGAACTCGCCGATAAAAACAAATTATCTAAATCCGTGCTGCCTAAATCTAATTCGCCTTATGGTCAGGATTTGATCGATAAAATGGTCTTACTGATTAAAGAAGAGTTACATCACTTCTATCAAGTGCTAGAAATCATGGACGAATACAACATTGAATATCGCAGCATTACGCCTGCTCGCTATGCTAAAGGACTAATCCGCAACGTGAAAACTTATGAGCCAGACACGTTAATCGATAAGCTCATTATTGGTGCCTATATCGAAGCGCGTTCATGTGAACGATTTGCCGCACTCGCACCACACGTAGATAAGCGACTTAGCGACTTCTATATCTCGCTGTTAAGAAGTGAAGCACGCCACTACCAAGACTATCTAGCACTTGCTAAACAAATCGCTGGCGAAGGTAATGAAGATAAAGTAGAAGAGCGAATTAAGTTCTTTGGTGAAATTGAAGCTGAATTAATTTCGTCGCCAGATACTGATTTTAAATTCCATAGCGGTGTGCCAGCGTAAAATTAACCTCTGTTACGAACAAGTTAATTCCTGATAGCTTAGCAAAACACAAAGCACAGCACAGCACAGCACAGCACAGCAAAAAGCTAACAGCGTAGCGCGCTACTAAATCACTAATTAGCGCGCTCTTGTTGTACTCTTCTCGCCTCTTATATTCTCGCCACTTGTTTTAAAGCTTTAAGGCTTTAATTGTATTATTCGTGAAACCGACATGAGTAATAGTATGCCCGCAGCTAAATAGCTTGGCTCTGGTACCTCAACAGGCGATGCTGATAGTGCTGTGCCATTAACCCTGATATTTCTAAACGCAATTGCTTCAGTGCCACCATTGGTATTAGCAGAAATTCTTACGCCAAGCGTGCTTCCAGTGTTAACAACCATTTGATTAAATGAAGTAAAACTATTGGTTAGATTAACACCACTGACAGCCATAGGATCGTCCAACGTCGTCGTATTGCCATTTTCCAATTGATAAGTTTGCTGGCCTGCATTGTCAGCAGTACCCGAAAGCATTAACTGCCAAGCACCGCCATCTAATTGATATTCGATCGAGAAAATATCACTTGGTTCAAAATCTCCCATTGCGGCAATATCAATTGCCAAACTTAACTGATTAAAACCATTAATATCAAACAGCCAAATAGCATTAACATCGCCACTCAGATTATCGGGATTAGTGGTATCAACTATGCCAAAAAATGGCGCTGCGTCTGCAGCTTTAATGATGCCTAAACTATCATTGGCTGAGGCCAATGAATCATCTAAGAAAACAAGTGGTACTGAGCCTGCTCCTCGGCGATAAATTTGAGCACCATCACTTGATGAGCCAAATGCATCTGTAAATGCATTTTGATAGCTAATTAGACCTACTGTGGTTTGGTTAGACAGGTCTCGTCCAATTAATGTGGCCGAGGCAGAGGTGGCTGTTAAGGCACAAATGACGCACCAAAGTGCAAGCAGAAAAGCTTGTGTTTTCATAAACTAATATCCTTATTGTTGTTGATGTAATCCATTTACAACAAAAATTTTAGCCCAGAAAAACAAAACCGCCACTCGAGATAGCTCATAGGTGGCGGTTTTGACTAGTTACAGTAGTAATTTTTACTTTAAGATTGTATCAACTGTACCTTGGGCCAATGGATGGTAGCCTGGGCGAGCTTGCTGATAAACACGTGTTGCCCACGCTTTACCTTGCTCGGTTTCTGCTAACTTTTTATAAAGTGGCACAATTAATTTGCGACGACCAATGCCCACTAAATATTTTTCCATTGCGGGATATACGGCATCGTAGCCAGTGCGCAGCGCTAATAAATACCAAGCGTGGGCTTTTTCAGCATTAGTGCTATTGGTTAGGTTGAACTGCTTATCTAATGCTTGCATTTGCGCTTGGCTGATCGTTAACGGAAGGTTATTAATGAAATGCAGCCATTGATGCACAGTCCACTCAGTTGTTGGCAATGTGTCTACTGACAATGTTCCAGTAATGAAGTCATTAATTTGCGTATCAATGATGGTAAATGCATTTGATTTAGGCTTTGGTACATAGCTTGGTAAACCTTGCTCAAATATCCATTCATTAATCTCTTCTTGAGAAACAATACCCGGGTGCTTAGCTAAGAGCTCGGCGTCAATGTATTTAACGAATGCTGCAGTGCCTAAAGGCTGGAAGGCATGGTCGTCAAAATACTTGCGTACAAACTTATCAAAAATTTCACGGCCAAATTTTTGTTCTAGGTAGATAAGGAATAACTGACCTTTCGTGTACGGTACGCCAGAGAAGGCGTCGTCGGGGTCTCGACCCGCTAAATCAATGTATAGCTGGGTATCACCCGGCGCTAATTCTGCAATTTCAAAGCTTAAGCCTTGTGCGTCTAACGACTGCTCCATCACTGCGCGATCTCGACCAAACACACGCTCCATGATGCGGTTTTCAACATAGCTGGTAAAACCCTCGTTTAACCATAAATCGCGCCAGCTTTCGTTCGTCACTAAATTACCTGACCAAGAATGTGCTAACTCGTGGGCGATTAAGTTGACCAAGCTTTTATCACCAGCAATAACGGTTGGAGTGATAAAAGATAGTCTCGGATTTTCCATGCCACCAAACGGGAAGCTAGGTGGCAAAATTAGTAAATCGTAACGGCCCCAACGGTATTCACCATACATTGCTTCGGTTGCATCAATCATGGCTTGGGTGTCATTAAACTCAGCAACCGCAGAGTCAACTAAGCTAGGCTCGGCGTAAATACCGGTAATGTCACTCATTGGTTTAAACACCAAATCGCCGGCTGCAATCGCAATTAAATAAGGCGGTACCGGTTGTGGCATATCAAAGAAATAGTCGCCATCGCGCTTAGTGTCTGGGTCATTATTAGCACTCATCACCGCCAATACGTTATCAGGCGTTGAAATACGGGCTGTGTATGTCATCCGAACACTTGGCGTGTCTTGCACTGGGATCCAAGAACGAGCGTGAATTGCTTGGTTTTGGCTAAACATAAATGGTAGTTTTTTGCCCGCAGTTTGCGCTGGCGTTAGCCATTGTAAACCAGAAGCCTTGGCGGTCGATTCGTAATATATTCTGAGTTTGTCAGCTTTAATACGCGCATTGACCGTTAATTTGCTACCCAAAACTTTGTCGCGAGGTGCCAGTGTATAGTCAGCTTTTTGCCAAGCACCACCCGTGCGCTTTGCCATCACGCGATGAATAATCAAGTCGCGCGTATCTAAGTAAATTGGCTGCTTGTTATCAACTAACCACTTTAAATCTAGCTCGGCAAATCCTTTTAACGCCTTGTTGTCAAAATCAATGGCCAAATCTAGGTAAGTATGCGTGGTTATTACCTGATCATAATTTGCGTAAGTATAAGCATCTTTCGTTTGTGCAAATGCGCTGCCAACCAGCCCAGCACAAAACACTAATGCCGTTATTATTCTTTTCATTAGTTTTTCTCGTGAATGAAGGAGACAAAAAAATATGGCTGTAAGTTAACCCTAACCTACAGCCATATTCAAAATTGTTAGCAGTATATGCTATTAGAATTCGATCGGCTTTTCCATGTGAATAACCACACGACGGTTCTGGCCGCGACCCAAGATAGTTTCATTCGATGCAATATGGCGCTTCTCACCATAACCTTTGGCTTCGATACGGCTTGTATCAATGCCGTTTTTAACAAAATATTCGCGAATTTTATTCGCACGGCGTTTTGATAACTCTAAGTTATTCCAACGGCCACCGTAGCTGTCTGAATATGCATCAATCAACACCAGTTCTAACTCAGTGTCTAGTTTTAAGTACTGTGAGATCATCGCCATTCTGCGCTCTGATGCTTTGGTAAACTTGTCACTGTTTGATTGATAATTAAGTACGGTATACGAAATATCGTCGAAGCTATAATTTAATAAGTTGCCAACACAGCCAACAAATTCTTTGTAAGCACGCATAAAACGCGCATTGGATAAACCAACAGATATTTTGTCGTTGTCACTATACCAATCGTTGTAGTAAAACGTTGGATTCATGCCCTGCTCAAGTTCGCTTAGCATAGTCCACGCAACTTTCTTATCTAAACTCGGTGAAAACTGCTTGTATAGCTTCATATCAGCGATAGTGTAGCTGTTCATGCCAGGGCGATAATTCGGCGCGACAGATCTTACCTCAGCAAGCGAGTAGTTATCTGGCAAACGCAGCATATCAAGTTCAAACAGCATGTTATTATTGCGGTTCGCTTTACTGACAAATTTAGCTTCGCCGTAATTGGGAATATTGTGCGATAAAGTACAATTTAAACGAGAATTATTGGTAACCTGCCAGTGTGAATTTTCCAAAGATGCAGTATATTGACGAACACCAGCATTAGCAGTGCTTGCGGTTAAGATGGTAGCCACAGCAAGGCCAGTACCCAAAATAGTACCTAGCTTTTGAGTTACTTTTGTTGAACGACAACTTGTATCTAATTTGAAAAATGACATCTTTTGCGAAACCTTGCCTAGCGTGGAAAGCAACAAATTATTCATAACAGGAACTTACATTCTTTATCCGACAGGTTTTTATCGGCATTTATTTCACTAACTTTAGCGATAATTCGCGCATTTTTAAATTGCTAATGTCGAGATTAACATGATTTTTTGCGATAATGCCTGGCATTTTAGGCTAGATCAAAAAAAGCATGTCAGACGTTGTAAACACTAATGCCGAACCCACCACTGAAAAATCACTTTTTGCGCAGCGGTTTCGCGGTTATTTCCCTGTTGTTATTGATGTTGAAACCGCTGGTTTTAATGCCAAAACAGATGCCCTATTAGAAATTGCAGCCAGCGTATTATCACTTGATGAAAACACTGGTGAACTGAGTATCGACGAAAGCATATGTTTTAACATTGAGCCGTTCGAAGGTGCAAACTTGGAACCATCTGCACTGGCTTTTACTGGTATTGACCCTACTCACCCACTGCGCGGCAATGTTCAAGAAGCGCATGCACTTAAAGAAATATTTAAATTAGTTAGAAAGAAAATGAAGGCAGCAGGTTGCCAGCGCGCTGTGATGGTTGCCCACAATGCCGCCTTTGATCTAGGTTTTCTTAATGCAGCAGTGGAACGTTGCAATATTAAACGCAGTCCGTTTCACCCGTTTGTAAGCTTTGATACCACCACGTTATCTGGCCTTGCCTTTGGGCAAACCGTGTTAGCAAAAGCATGTGAAGCCGCACAAATCGATTTTGACAACGGCGAAGCCCATTCAGCCCTGTACGATACAGAAAAAACAGCAGAGCTGTTCTGCACAATTGTTAACAAGTGGCGTAGTTTAGGCGGCTGGCCATTAGGCTAACGCTTTTATTCAAATTGTTATTGCACGTGCAATAGCATAACAGACAATAAAAAAGCCCGATTGAGCGTTTCAATCGGGCTTTTTTAAGTTCAGAAAATATTAATACAAGAAAATACTATGAGTTTTCTTCGGTATTCATTTTCGCCGCAGCTTCTTTAATAACGGTTTGCAGCTCACCCTGTTGGAACATTTCTAGAATAATGTCACAACCGCCAATTAGCTCGCCTTCAACCCATAGTTGAGGGAATGTTGGCCAATCAGCATATTGTGGAAGTTCTGCACGAATGTCTGGATTTTGTAAAATATCAACAAAAGCAAATTTTTCACCACAAGACATTAGCGCTTGAGCCGCTTGCGCTGAGAAACCACAGCTTGGTAATTTTGGCGAACCCTTCATGTAAAGTAAAATAGAGTTCTCAGCAATTTGCTGTTTAATGCGTTCAATCGTTTCCATAATAACCTCTTGTGATAACTACGCGTTGACTATGCACATAACTATGCGATAACAATGATTGATATGGGCAGTTAACGATATTTTCAACACCAACCTACCAACAAATAAAAATCATCTATTTTATAGCGTTAAAGCCTTGATAATAGCGCTAGCAATACCTATAAATTTCGGTACACTATGCGTGGCTTCAAAAAACCTGAGTATTTTACTAGGTTTTTCAGAAAAACAAACCTATAGATGAGTTTGTTTAAGAATAAAATTTTCTAATCAATATAAATTTCTGGAGAATAACATGGCTATTGAATTACCAGCTTTACCGTATGCAATGGACGCATTAGCACCTCATATTTCACAAGAAACTTTAGAGTTCCACTACGGTAAGCATCACAACACTTACGTAGTTAAATTAAACGGCTTAATTGAAGGTACTGACTTTGCGGGTAAATCTCTAGAAGAAATCGTTAAGTCTTCAGAAGGCGGCGTATTTAACAACGCTGCACAAATCTGGAACCACACTTTCTACTGGAACAGCTTAAGCCCTAACGGTGGCGGTGAGCCAACAGGTGCACTAGCTGACGCAATTCACGCTAAATTCGGTTCTTTTGAAGAATTCAAAGCGGCATTCAACGACAAAGCAGTAAACAACTTCGGCTCAAGCTGGACTTGGTTAGTTAAAACAGCTGATGGCGGTGTAGACATTGTTAACACTTCAAATGCGGCAACACCATTAACTGAAGATGGCGTAACTCCACTAATGACTGTTGATTTATGGGAACACGCTTACTACATCGACTACCGCAACTTACGTCCTAGCTACCTAGAAGCATTCTGGGCGTTAATCAACTGGGAATTTGCTTCAGCAAACTTTGCTTAATTGACCCTGTGTAAGTTGATCTTGGTTTAGCCACCAAGCGTAGCTAAACTAGCAAGCAATATTTATCGAAAGCCGACATTGTCGGCTTTTTTTATGCCGCAAATTCAGCGTCTTAAATACACTTAGTGAGCAAAGAAAATTACAAAAAACTGTGAGTTTTTTTCGCCGAAATCTAAAATCCAACTAAGCTTATAAATATATCCCCTGTTTTGTCGGTCTTAATTATTGTTGCCTTAATTTAGGTATGGGAGACAGTTATGAGCATTTTCACGCACTACCAATCTCGCTATGAACAGGCGCAGCAAGAAGAATTTTCTCTGCAAGAATTTCTCAATATTTGTCGTTCAGACAAAATGGCCTACGCCAGCAGTGCAGAACGCTTACTCAGCGCCATTGGCGAGCCAGAAATGATTGATACATCCACTGAGCCCACGCTCAGCCGGATATTTTCTAATCGTGTTATTGCTCGTTACCCCGCATTCAAAGATTTCTATGGTATGGAAGATGCCATAGAGCAAATCGTTTCCTACCTAAAACACGCGGCACAAGGCTTAGAAGAGCAGAAGCAAATTCTTTACTTACTCGGCCCCGTTGGTGGCGGTAAATCATCTTTGGCAGAAAAGCTGAAGGCGCTAATGCAGCAAGAGCCCATATACGTATTAAGCGCTAATGGTGAGCGCAGCCCAGTTAATGATCACCCTTTTTGCTTATTTAGCCCTGACGCCGATGGCAAAATTTTACAAGAAGAATACGGCATTCCAGCCCGCTATTTAACGTCTATTATTTCGCCATGGGCAGCTAAACGTCTGCACGAATTCAAAGGCGATATTGCGCAATTTAAAGTCGTTAAAGTATACCCGTCTATCTTGGATCAAATCGCCATTGCGAAAACTGAACCGGGGGATGATAACAACCAAGATATTTCGGCATTGGTAGGTAAAGTTGATATCCGTCAGTTAGAACATTTTGCTCAGAATGACCCTGATGCCTACAGCTACTCAGGTGCGCTGTGCCGCGCTAATCAGGGGGTGATGGAATTTGTTGAAATGTTTAAAGCACCAATTAAAGTGCTACATCCGCTATTAACCGCAACACAAGAAGGCAATTACAATCCAACCGAAGGATTATCGGCGCTACCTTTTAGCGGCATGATTCTAGCGCATTCCAATGAAAGCGAATGGCAGACTTTTAGAAACAACAAAAACAATGAAGCGTTTCTCGACCGCGTTTATATTGTAAAAGTGCCTTACTGTATGCGTATTTCTGAAGAAGTCAAAATTTACAGGAAACTAATTGAAAACAGTGAGTTAAAAGAGGCACAGTGCGCACCAGACACATTAGAAACACTAGCCCAGTTCTCAGTGTTGTCACGCTTGAAAGAGCCTGATAATTCAAGCATTTATTCAAAAATGCGAGTTTATGATGGCGAGAGCCTAAAAGACACAGACCCTAAAGCTAAGTCTTACCAAGAGTATCGCGACTATGCAGGCATTGATGAAGGCATGTCAGGGTTATCAACCCGCTTCGCCTTTAAGATTCTATCGCGGGTGTTTAACTTCGATCATTTAGAAGTGGCTGCCAACCCTGTGCACCTTTTTTACGTGCTCGAACAGCAGGTAGAACGAGAACAACTTCCCAAAGAAACCCAAGAGCGTTACTTAGAATTTATTAAAGGTTACTTAACACCTAAGTACATCGAGTTTATTGGTAAAGAAATTCAAACGGCATATTTAGAATCGTATTCAGAATATGGTCAAAATATATTTGACCGCTATGTCACCTATGCCGATTTCTGGATTCAAGACCAAGAATATCGCGATGCTGAAACAGGCCAACTATTTGACCGTGAGGCATTGAATAACGAATTAGAAAAAATCGAAAAGCCAGCAGGTATTAGCAACCCCAAAGACTTTCGTAATGAAATTGTTAATTTTGTTTTACGCGCAAAAGCAAACAACAACGGTAAAAACCCTAATTGGACAAGTTACGAAAAGCTGCGCACGGTCATTGAGAAGAAAATGTTCTCAAATACGGAAGACTTGCTACCGGTTATTTCATTTAACACCAAAACTTCAACTGACGATCAACAAAAGCACGACGATTTTGTCGAACGTATGATGAGCAAGGGCTACACCAAGAAGCAAGTGCGACTGTTATCTGAATGGTATTTGCGCGTAAGAAAGTCGTCTTAGCAAAGATGTAATAGCTAAGCCGTTAAGGAGTTGCAGTATGGCGAACTTTATTGACAGACGATTAAATAGTAAGAATAAAAGTACGGTTAACCGCCAACGTTTTATTCGCCGCTATAAAAGCCAGATCAAAAAGTCGGTTTCCGATGCCATTAACAAGCGCGGTGTCACTGACGTTGATAGTGGCGAAAGCATTACTATTCCTAAAAAAGACTTAAGCGAACCTATATTTCATCAAGGCAATGGTGGTATTCGCGACCGCGTTCACCCCGGCAATGATCAATTTACCCCCGGTGATCGCATTAATCGACCACCACAAGGTGCAGGCCAAGGATCAGGTAATGGCAACGCGAGTAATTCTGGCGAAGGGGAAGACGATTTTGTCTTTTCCATCTCCAAAGATGAATACCTCGATTTACTGTTCGAAGACTTAGCACTACCTAACCTTGAAAAAAATCAACTAGACAAGTTAGTCGAATATAAAACGGTGCGAAGTGGCTTCTGTGCTGAAGGAGTGCCAGCAAATATTGATATAGTTAAATCACTACAAGGGTCAATTGCTCGCCGAATCGCCATGACATCAAGTAAACGCCGCGAGCTCAAGGAATGCCAAGCAGCGCTTGCTAAGCTTGAGGCAGACCCACACGATCATATTCAAGAAGAAAAGACACTCAAGCAGCAAATAAACGAATTAAAAGAAAAAATCAGTAAAGTGCCTTTTATCGACACCTTTGATTTACGTTATCGCAACTATGCAAAACAAGCCATTCCAACATCAAAGGCGGTAATGTTCTGCTTAATGGATGTATCGGGTTCTATGGATCAAGCCACGAAAGACATTGCTAAACGGTTTTATATTTTGCTTTATCTCTTTTTAACGCGAACCTACAAAGAGATTGATGTTGTTTACATACGTCATCATACCCAAGCGAAAGAAGTGGACGAACAAGAATTTTTCTACTCACAGGAAACCGGTGGCACTATCGCATCAAGCGCACTTGAACTGATGACTGAAATTATTCAAGACAGGTACAGTGCAAACGATTGGAATATTTATGGTGCGCAAGCATCAGATGGCGATAACTGGGCCGACGATTCACCGCTGTGTAAACAGTTATTAATGAATAAAATTTTACCTAAATCTCGTTATTTTAGTTATATCGAAATCACGCAACGTGCTCATCAAACGTTATGGCACCAATATCAAGAAGTGGCTAGCCAGTGCAGTTATTTTGCCATGCGCCATATTAAGTCAGTTGAAGATATTTACCCCGTATTTAGAGAGCTGTTCAAAAAAGACGAAAAATCTGCCGCATAACCAAACTCAACGCAGTAATAGCGATAGAGCGAGATAAAGTGATTAAGGAGCGTTATGACCACACGCAAACCATTAGACGACAGCCCAGATTGGACATTTGAAAAGCTCGAACAATATCAAGCGGAAATTGCGCGCGTTGCCGAGCATTACCAACTCGACACTTACCCCAACCAAATTGAAGTAATTACTGCCGAGCAAATGATGGACGCTTACGCTAGCGTTGGTATGCCTATTGGCTACAACCATTGGACCTTTGGCAAAAAGTTTATCCAAACAGAGCGCACCTACAAGCGTGGTCAAATGGGTTTAGCTTATGAAATTGTCATCAACTCAGATCCCTGTATTTCCTATTTAATGGAAGAAAACACCATGACCATGCAGGCACTTGTTATGGCGCACGCTTGCTATGGGCATAACTCATTTTTCAAAGGGAATTACCTGTTTAAATCATGGACAGATGCAAGTTCAATTATTGACTACTTACTGTTTGCAAAAAATTACGTTGCCAAATGTGAGCATAAATATGGCATTGATGACGTTGAAGCAACATTGGATGCCTGCCATGCACTCATGAATCACGGCGTTGATCGCTACAAACGTCCACAAAAGATATCGTTAGATGAAGAATTAAAGCGCCAAGAAGAGCGGGAAGCTTACTTGCAATCACAAGTGAATGACTTGTGGCGCACCCTGCCAACTCAATCAGCAGAAAAACAAAAAAACAAAACCCGTTTTCCAAGTGAACCGCAGGAAAACATTTTGTATTTCATCGAGAAAAATGCCCCCTTGCTCCAGCCATGGCAACGAGAGATTGTCCGAATTGTTCGCAAAATATCTCAGTACTTTTACCCGCAAAAACAAACTCAAGTAATGAATGAAGGTTGGGCGTGTTTTTGGCACTACACCATACTGAATCATTTGTATGATGAGGGGTTACTAAGCGACAAATTTATGCTGGAATTCTTGCATAGTCACACCAATGTTGTTGCCCAACCAGAATACAATAGCCCCTATTACTCTGGCATTAACCCCTATGCATTAGGGTTTAATATGTTTATGGATATCCGCCGAATATGTGAAAAACCGACAACTGAGGACAAACGTTGGTTTCCTGATATAGCGGGTACTAACTGGCTTGAAACTGTGCATTTTGCTATGCAAAACTTTAAAGACGAAAGTTTTATTAGCCAGTTTCTTTCACCGAAAATCATCCGTGATTTCAAGCTATTCCACATTCATGACAACGACAAATTTAATTACATTGAAGTTGGCGCAATACACAACGATATGGGCTATCAGCAGATTCGTTCAACGCTATCTAACCAATACAATTTAAGTAATCTAGAAGCTAACATTCAGATTGTGGACGCCAATGTTAATGGCGATCGTTCACTGACGTTAAAGCATACGCCATACAACAAAGTACCACTTGGTGACTCAAAAGATGAGGTACTTAAGCATTTACACTACTTGTGGCAATTCAACGTCAAGCTGGTACAAGAAGATGAGTTTGGTGATGAAATAGCGCTAGCGAGTTGCCCACTAGCTCAAGAAGATGAAACATAAAGACAATACCTAAGAGACTAATACCAAAAAACACGCCTCACCAGGACATGCTAAATAAAGATCGTTTTACAATCGGCCATTGCCGCCGCCGTTACCTATTCGGCTATAGCTGACGAACAAAAAAGAGTAATCAGAAAGCCCTTCAACACCATCACTAGCAAAGTGACTCCAAACCTTTTAGTCACTGTTAACGCAAATGAGCAAATTAACGCTAATTCAAATTACCGCGCAAAATCGATGCATCGCAGCGCCATTAGACTGCGATGCGCTATTCTTCGTCGGTTAACATTAACCGCCGTTGACTTCTTTGCCAGTAAAGCCTTGTAAGAATAGGTTAGCAAAATCTGTTGAATCGGCGATATCTGCACGTTGCATACAAGTTAAGCGCTCAGCACAAGTCTTCCCTTTAAAGCGCGTTCCTGTCGCTTTAATCCCTTGCCTAAAGGTCATTAATTGTTTATTGAAGGTAGTCTGCAAAGGAGGTGATGTGATGGTAATAACTTCGATGTTATCGTCGTACCAAGCAAGCTCACCATCTTTTTTAGCCACTAAAGGTTTTTCGTTCATTTTGGCATAAAGCTTTGGAAAAGCCTTTTCTGGTGTTTCGTATTTAGCAGTAATAAATTTAATAACATTCGGAATTTGCTCATACTTGCGAGCGTATGATTTAGCGAAATGATCATCGGCAAGCGCAAGATCCTGTACGCCATATTTTTCATCTAAGAACATCATACCGAGTAAAAAGTCTGCACCGTCGTATTCATACTTAGCGGCTTTTTCAAGATAATCTTGAGCGTCATCAATATCTTGCAATTCCTTACTGGTCATAAAAATATAACCTGCTTTAAATTGCGCCGAGGTATAACCAGCACGAGCAGCCTTTTTAAAGTACTTTAACGCCATTTTTTCATTTTTAGGCGCACCATAGCCGTGGTGATAAAATTGCCCTAACGTTAACATTGCCAGCGAATGCCCTCGTTTAGCAGCCTTTTTGTATTGCTTGAAGTAATTTATACAAGAGTCTGTATTACATTCATCTATTTTTTCTGCAAATGCCGACGTTGAGCCAAGCATCATAACGGCGACCAGTGTGCCAATAAAGAGTGAGAGTTTTATCATTTTATGCCTATCCTTGATTAACAATTTAAAGTTCTATGTTCCTGCACGCTCATAAGTAAACATTTTAAAGAAAGTTTAGATGTTTACTATTGCGCATAAGCATTTCCGCTAAAACCATCTAAAAACAAGTGCCTAAAATCAGTTGCGTCAGCAATCTCTGCACGTTGCAAGCAGGTCAGGCGCTCGACACACGTTTTGCCTTTGAAGCGAGTACCTGTTGATTTAATGGCTTTGCGAAAAGTGACCAACTGTCGATTAAATGTTGTTTGCAAAGGCGGAGAAGTAATGGTGATAACCTCTACACCATCGTCATACCACGCCAATTCACCATTTTCATTCGTCACCAGCGGCTTTTGATTCAACAAACTGTATAGTTCAGGAAAGGCTTTGTCCGGCGACTCATATTTGGCATTAATAAACTTCACCACATTAGGTAGTTGCTCGTGTTTTCTCTGATAAGCATTGGCGAAATGATTATCAGCTTTAGTCAAATCTTGAACGCCATATTTTTCATCTAAGTACATCATACCTAAGAGGAAGTCGGCACCGTCATACTCGTATTTAGCTGCTTTTTCTAGGTAATCTTGAGCTTTATCTAAATCTTGCAGGTCCTTGCTAGTCATATAAATATAACCAGCTTTAAATTGTGCTGATGTATAACCAGCACGGGCAGCTTTTTTGAAAAACTTTAACGCCATTTTTTCGTTTTTAGGTGTGCCATAACCATGATGATAAAACTGACCTAACGTCAGCATCGCCAGTGAGTGTCCGCGCTTGGCGGCCTTTCTGTATTGTTCGAAGTAGTTGATACACGTATCGGTATTGCACTCGTCTATTTTCTCTGCAAGCGCACTACCACCGAGAAATTGCATAAGCACAAATGCTGCGCCAAAAATGGTGATTCTTTTAGTCATGTTCATTCCTTTACTAAATCAACAGAGTCCTTTAACAGCTTAGCTCATCGTTGATATTTTAGTCATTCCATTAAACTTTAGAGGTACTATACCCATAAATAAACACCGTTTATCACCATTAACCAACCACTTATCACAATGAAATATTTATTTACATTTGCCCATAAAAAAACGGGTAAAGGCTAAGCCTTTACCCGTTTTTTTATGGGCAAATGTATTTTATTCAGCGAGTTCTTTTAACACTTCATCTTTCAATTCAAGCCATAATTGGCCAGATTCAACACCGTATTTACGTACCGCAAATACTGATTCGTCAAATTTGCCAGCCTTAGCTAGATCGATTAAACGCTGGTAGTAGCCACGAGAAATTTCTCGACCTCTTGGGTGCTGGAAATATAAGCCACCCAAACGAGAATACAGCCCTCTAAAGCCATTTAAGATCAGTAAGTAAATAGAATTGCCCGACGCCATTACCAACTCTTTGTTAAGTCGATAATCGAAGTCAGCAAACTTTTCACCGTCATCTTCAACTTCTTTATAAGCTTCCAATAGCTCAATAGTTTTTTCAGGATTATTCTTAATCGCACCACGCACATAAATTGCGCTAATATTAGTGCGCGCTGACATTAAGTTATCAACTAGCTCTGGAACACCTTCGTGATCAAGCTGTGCTAAGGTTTCAAGAATGTTCAGGCTAGATGTTTCCCAGAAGTTATTTACTCTTGTTGGTTTACCGTGCTTAATCGTTAGCCAGCCATCGCGTGCCAATCGCTGTAGCACTTCTCGTAAAGTTGTACGAGTAACACCAATAAGTTCAGAAAGTTCGCGCTCAGCGGGTAAAATTGAGCCAGGAGGAAAGCCACCATTCCAGATAGATTCAACAATGTACTGCTCTGCAAAACCTGCTGGACTCTGTGCTTTTATTACCATTTTTTTCTTAGCCTCAATTGCCTGCATCTTTAATTCAGACTGATTGTACCAGAACATCCAACTTGTACAACCAGTTAAGTTATCAGCTAGTGTGTGGCGAATGCCGCTTAGAATGGCTATTTACGGTAGGTTGCAATTTTGACAGCCCAATTTTGATAGCGAGTATAAGTTGAATTAATCTCGTTAATATCAACCTAGCGTGATCTAACTTAGTATGGAGAAACTAACAACTTCGTTCCTATGCCAGCCAATACCCTACTCAATGCCATTCATTAAGTAGGAGCTTGTAGCAATTCACCTATTTTCATATGAATAAAGTAAACGGTTGTCGTTATGCCTGCGATAAAAAGCGACAAGTAAGCTGTGCCGGCAAATATTGGTGGTGAAAACAAACTACTTAGTCCTTCAACTGTGCTGACTATTCGCGCATTGCTTTCCGCTAAATAAATACTAGAAGAGAGCGTTGCCATTGAAGCTAATAGATAAAGTAGCGTTACCAACCATTTGGTCTTCCTTGTCAATAAACTCCTGCCAGCAAACGTTGCGACTATGGTTGAAAACGTAATGGTTAGCCAAACTTGAAACTGCGTTGAAATTGCATCCTCATTTAGCCTGATTAGTTGCACTGCATCATGCACCGTTAATGCTTCCATAATTTACCTATTAATGTGTTTAAACCCCTAGCTGCAGTGGTTGCCAATATCTACAGCCAACTTAAGTAGATAAGTCTTAGCATTCATGGAAGAGCTAACTACGTGCGTTAGCTTAACGACTAAAGGTAAATTGAAAGTAAACTGAGCTAAGCCAGAACTAAACCAGAGAGATAATTGCGCTGAATTTGTCTTGATTCGTTTGATAAAAAGCGACTAACGAGAAGCGTTTGGTAAGGCGTGAGACTAAGGCTAATCCAATCCCAAAATGCCGCTCTTGCAGCTGATATTCAGGCTGCTCTGCCGCTAAATTTGAAAAAACAAGTCGTTTGTTTTTAGCCTCTATATGCCAAATAACGTTTGTTCCCTCTGCTTTGCCATGATGGACTACATTATTAAACAGATTAAAAATAATGAGCTCTAATACCTCTTCTGGCATTGCAACGTCATAGTTGTTGTCTAATACCAGTTCAACAGAGATACCGTGAACTTTACATGCATCATCTAGCTGCATTAAGGCCTGCTTTATTGTCTTGGTGACATTCGTAGCACCACTGAATGACTGCTCTGACGTTAGCCATAATAAACCACTGCTAAGCCGATTCATTCGACTCATCGATTTCTCAAGTCTTTGTATAGCGCCAGTACCTGCCAAATCAGGATTAGATGCAGTTAAAAGCTCAACAGAATTTCTCATCACTTGCAAAGGTGTGCGAAGCTCATGAGCCATGCCTTGATTAAACAATTCTTGTTGCGACAATAGCTCTGCTTTTTGTTGCAATGCCTGCTGCAATTCCAACGCTATATGTTTGACGTCTTGTTCTTTAAGCTCTTCGATTAACTCATTTCCTTGTTGAGAAGAGTACTCTACATGAGTAAAGATATGGCTAAGTTGAGAAAAGGGTTTCAATGCGTAGCGTGCAGATACATTTGCCACCCAAAACGTTAACAGCACCGTTGGGATAAGCAGTACCAATAGAATAAGCAAAACATCGTTTAATGCTTTATCCACCACAGAAACATCAGTGGTATCGTATAACAGGGTACCTTGCGCCGTTGTCAAATAATGATAGTGGCGTTGCTCAACACTAAACTCACCAAATTCGCTGCTTTGATCAAATTCAAAATATCGCAACTGCTGAACCAAATTCGGTGCCAACTCTCCCAAGCTGTCGATTAGCTGAATATTATAGGGTAGCGCCTCACCCTCTTTAACCTTGGCATGGGCCAGCGCTAATCGGTCATTAAACAAGGCATCTTCAAATGAATAGGTGATCAACAGTGTCGCTGCTGTAAACAGCACAACAATGCTAAATGTAAGGCCGGAAATAATAGTGACTAGTCGACTAAATAAGGTTCTGGTGGGGGTCTTTTTCATCCACTTTTCTGTTGACATATAAGCTATCTACCCTATTGCGCTTTCGTCTATGTCAAATTTATACCCAACCCCGCGCACCGTGGTGATAAATTCTTGGCCAAACTCACTTTTAAATTGTTTTCGCATTTTATAAACATGTGCTCGCAGTGGATCACTGTCAGGAGTTTCTTCCCCCCACAAGGAGCGATGAATAGTAGACGTTTTTACCGCCGACGGATACTGCTCCATCAGCAACTTTACAAACTCAAAGCTAACCTGATGTAGCTGCGCGCAGTGCCCTGCCACTGACAACGTCATGTCATCAAGTGTTAGTGTCACGCCTGCTTTTTCGATAACAGATAGCTTTTGGGGCGCATGTGCCGCCTTTGCCAAACAAACAGTAATACGCGCCGATAATTCGGCAAAGGAAAAGGGCTTAGCTAAATAATCCCATGCCCCTGAGTCAAAACCCTTCAAGATGTCAGTTTCTTTTGAGCGCGCCGACATAATAATGACAGGTACCGCGGTTAAGTGTTCAGTTAGTAGTGAACGGCAAACATCTAAACCGTCCACATAAGGCAAATTTAAATCAAGCAGAATAAGGTCGTAATGATTGCTTTCAATCAGGTGTAGGGCTTGCCTTCCATTGTAAGCGAAATCGAGCTCGTACCCTTTAACCGATAGGTACTCAGCAATCCCCTGAGAAATATCAATATCATCTTCTATTACTAGTATTGCCGTCATCTAATGCCTATTTATTATTTTTAGTTTTTAACTGTTTTAACTTTTCTTTTTTGCATCAGCCAATGAGCCAATAAATGGATATACGTGCTCTATCATCCATTTTTCCATGCCAACCCAGCCGTCCTCAACCTGAAACATCACGACAACTTGCAATTCATTTATTGGGTCAACCCAGAATACCGTGCCGCCAAGCCCCGACCAAAAGAAGCTGCCTTGCGCTCGGCTGTCACCAGCCACCTCTTTTACACCAATACCGTAGCCAAAACCAGCACCATGGTATACGCGCGGCAAAAAGTGTTTGTCTAAGCCTTCAATGTGTGAGCTTACCATGCGAGAGACTAATTCTTCTGAGAGTATTCTCTGCCCTTCGAACACGCCGCCATTTGCCAACATGTCCGCGAAATTAGCAAAATCTTGCGCGGTTGATACTAGCCCCCCACCTGCTGAAATTAATCTTGGTTTAGTTAAGAATTCAGAATCTTGGGCCTTTTCAACAAACAAAATGTTGTCTTTGTTGAAGGTATAGGCCTTTTCAAAGGTACCAGCATCATACTCATACATGTCAACCAAACGACGATGATCTGCTTGTGGTACATAGAATCCCGTATCTATCATTTTTAAAGGCCTAAACAGGTTATGTTGGAAATATTCCTCGAGTGGCTGATTGGTGACCGCTTCAATGATGGCACCTTGAATATCGCTCGCGATACTGTATTCAAATTTACTGCCTGGTATGAACTTCAAATCGATTCCTGATAGGTCATTGACCAAGTCAGATAAGTCATTGCGCCTCGACAAGGGATTGGCGATAAGGTAGCGAAAATCCACCCAATTTTTAATACCGCCGCCATAGCCAAACCCCGCAGTATGGCTGAGTAATTGATGTACCGTGACTCTTTGGCGCTGGCCTTGATATTCAAATGGTTTAAATGCGGGTAGATAGTCTCGAATATCTGCCTCTAAGCTAACAAGTCCCTTATCAACTAGTTGCAATAGCGCTACTGCAGCTAATGGCTTAGACATAGAATAAATTCTAAAAATATCGTCTTTAGCAATGTTTCGATCATCATTGATGTTCACTTTGCCGTAGGCGCGATGTAAGACGAGTTTATCTTGATGCTCAATATGCAGCACAACCCCAGGTAGCTGATGCTCGGCTAAGAGAGCATTTAATTTCTGCTCAAAATCACCAACACCAGACATATTATTTTGATCTGCGTGCACAGAAGTCGTGCCTAACGAAAATACTGAGCATACCGCGCAGCCAACTAATAGTGCATTCTTTAACTTTTTCGACAACATAATTCATTAGTTTCCTATAGGTATTGTTTTATGTGGCCTAAGTTAACGGGTGCAATGTGAATTCAATGTAAATTGCTAGACGATATTGCGACTAGCTGGGAAAGTGAAAAAGCTAAAGCAGTGAAATTTATCTATCAGGTCTTTATCAAAACTATCAAGGTGCATTTGCTGTCAAAGCAATTATCGAAAAACAAAGTACCGAGACACAATGTGCAGAGAAATAAAGTACCGAGAAACAAAGCACTTAAAGACAAGGCATCAATTGATTGCTAACAAGATCAAGCAGCGCTAAGGAGCACTGTTAGATAAACCTAAACCATTGAATTTAAGTTTAAAAAGTTCTTGCCGTTTGCTTCATAGATAACTATTACTATATAGCGAGTAAAATTTATACAACAATGGAGTAGGCATGTCACAAGATAATTCTAACAATACCGCGCAAAGCACTGTTACTTCACCTATATCGATGCTTTATCATTGGGAAAGCGAGCATCCAGATATGCTTTATATGACCCAGCCAGTTAATGGCGAATACATCGAATTCACTTGGAAAGGAGCCATCACCGAAGCACGAAAAGTCGCTGCGGCACTACGCGCCAGTAACTACCCTAAAGGCAGCCGCATTGCTATTCTTTCTAAAAACTGTGCACATTGGATCATTGCTGATATAGGGATAGCAATGGCAGGTCATGTGTCGGTACCCATTTTTTCAACCGCAGGCAAAGACACAATACATTACGTATTAGAACATGCGGAATGCCAAATGATTTTTGTTGGCAAACTGGATGACCCTAAAGCATCAATTAGTTACCTTCCGGATAACGTCAAACAAGTTGCTTTTCCGTATGAAGGTGCAGATGTGCCAATTTCCTGGGAAGAGTTCACTAATGTTGACCCAATAGCTGACAGCCCAGTGCCTGATATGGATGATATTTTCAGTATTATTTACACCTCTGGCAGTACTGGGCAACCCAAAGGTGTTGTTCACACTTACCGAACCTTAAGCTGGGCAGCCAGTAACTCAATTCATGTGTTGGGTGTGAGTACCGAAGATCGCGTCATGAGCTACCTGCCACTAGCACACATCACCGAAAGAGCCTTGATACAGCTTTCTGGGTATTACTCAGGCATTAAGTTGTACTTCGTTGAATCACTCGATACTTTTACGCGCGATGTAAAGAATTGCGACCCAACGCTGTTTGTCTCAGTACCGCGCTTGTGGACAAAATTTCAAATGGGAATTTTGTCAAAAGTTCCACAGAAAAAGCTCAACTTTTTACTAGCCTTACCTATTATTGGCAAAAAAGTCGCGTCAAAAATAAGAAAACAATTGGGGTTAGACTCCGCAAGGCATTATGCCTCGGGCTCGGCACCTTTAGCACCAGCCACAATAGAGTGGTTTGGAAAAATCGGCATTGATATTTGTGAAGCATGGGGCATGACAGAAAACGCAGCCTATGGCACGAGTTGTATACCGTTTAGAAAAGAAAAAGTCGGCTCAATCGGCAAAGCCTATGACGGTGTAAACATGCGTATTGCCGAAGATGGTGAAATTCAATTGAAAGCCCCTTGCAACATGATTGGCTACTACAAGGACCAGGAAAAAACCTCTGACGTATTTACCAATGATGGCTACCTAAGAACTGGTGATAAAGGCGTTGTTGACAGTGATGGCTATTACCGCATCACAGGTCGATTAAAAGATATATTCAAAACCGCAAAAGGCAAATATGTCACACCAGCGCCAATTGAAGCCAAAATTATGGAAAACTCGAGTGTTGAGCAAGTGTGTGTAACTGGCACCAACTTAGCCCAACCAATTGGCTTACTTGTTTTATCTGAAGATGCAAAAAAAGAAAGCAAGGCGGATAACGAGGCAAGCTTGCTTGAGACCTTAAATAGCATCAATCAAACGCTAGAAAGCCATCAACGACTTGATCGCTTAGTGGTATTTAACGAAGAGTGGTCAATTGGCAACGACCTACTGACACCAACATTAAAAGTTAAAAGGCATTCGATAGAAGAGAAATTCGCCGATATTATCGCTCACGCCCACAGCGATAAAATTGTTTGGACAAATTAACTAGCAATTCGCGCCCGCAATAAACTCGTCGAATGACAATGTTCGACGAGTTTTCATAATAACGCTTTATTTGGCAAAGTCTTTAGCTAGACGGAAGCATGTCAAAATGAAATTGCGGCCTATAAACCAGAGTTCTAGAGTGTTTACTCACCAACTAACCATAAACAAACTTGCCTTTCTCACTCTCTATATCGACAACCAAGCTTTAGAGTATTTACTCGCCAGCTACTGAAAACACAAACAATCCAATAAATACATTGACTAGCAAGCAGTCATACGACAGATCAAGTAAACTGCAAAAAATTGTAGCCAGCCCTAATTATGTCTATTTTTATATGATATATTCTGCCAACTTTGTCGAAAAATGTATCGATATACCAGTTTTCTGGGCACGATACTTTAAAACTAAATTTCTAAAAGGTTAGTTATGCAGCAGTCAGTTATGAGTGCGTTTTTCAAAAACTTCCTCGGTAATTCGCCGGAGTGGTACAAATACGCCATTATTGCTTTCTTAGTTATTAATCCCATTTTATTTTTCTACGTTAGTCCTTATGTTGCCGGTTGGGCACTCGTTCTAGAGTTTATTTTCACCTTAGCAATGGCACTAAAGTGTTACCCCCTGCAACCTGGCGGCCTACTCGCTATCGAAGCAGTAGTTATTGGCATGACCTCGCCTGAGCAAGTACTCCACGAACTTATTGTCAATATTGAAGTTCTGCTGCTACTGATCTTTATGGTTGCGGGCATCTACTTTATGAAGAACCTGTTACTGTTTTTATTCACTAAAATCATTACGACAGTTCGCTCAAAAACGATGGTGTCTTTACTGTTTTGTTTTTCTAGCGCCTTCTTATCAGCTTTCTTAGATGCGTTAACGGTAATTGCGGTAATCATCAGTGTCGCGGTTGGCTTTTACTCGGTTTATCACAAAGTTGCCTCAGGTAAAGAAATTGCGCACGACCATGACCACACACATGATGGTGATGTGCATGACGTGTCACGCAACGACTTAGAAGACTTCCGTGCTTACTTACGTAACTTGCTAATGCACGCTGGTGTCGGTACCGCGCTAGGCGGTGTTTGTACCATCGTTGGTGAACCACAAAACCTAATTATTGGTCAACAAGCTAACTGGGAATTCGTTGAGTTCGCTATTCGTATGTCACCTGTGACTGCACCTGTATTTATTGCTGGTATGCTCACTTGTGTGTTACTGGAAAAAGTAAAATGGTTTGGTTACGGCGCTCATTTACCAGAGAGCGTACGTTCTATTTTGCAAGATTTCGACGCTGAAGAATCAAGAAAGCGTACGACTCGCGATAAAGTAAAACTAGTGATGCAAGGTATTGTAGGTATTTGGTTAATTATCGCATTAGCACTTCACCTTGCGGCCGTTGGCCTAATCGGCTTAAGCGTTATTATTTTCGCAACAGTATTTACTGGGGTAAACGAAGAGCATCAAATTGGTCATGCATTTGAAGAGGCATTGCCATTTACTGCACTACTGGCCGTATTTTTTGCCGTGGTTGCAGTAATTATTGACCAACAATTATTCACGCCAGTTATTGATTGGGTATTAACCTTTGAAGGTAATATGCAGCTAGTGATGTTCTACCTAGCAAATGGTTTCTTATCAATGGTTTCAGACAACGTATTTGTTGGCACGGTTTACATTACCGAAGTTAAGAAAGCCTTGTTAGCGGGTCACATTACTCGCGATCAATTCGACATGTTAGCAGTTGCCATCAACACGGGAACAAACTTACCAAGTGTTGCAACACCAAATGGCCAAGCTGCGTTCTTGTTCTTGTTAACTTCAGCTTTGGCACCGCTTATTCGCTTATCATACGGTCGTATGGTGGTCATGGCTCTGCCATACACCTTAGTGTTAACAACGGTTGGCCTAATTACCATTTCTAGCGGTTTCTTAGAGTCAAAAACACAAGACTTCTACGATGCTGGTATTATCCATCATCATAAAGCTTCTGAAGCGCAGGCCCCTAGCGGACACTAGTCGCAAAACTTATTAACAAAAAGCACCTTAACGGTGCTTTTTTTTCGCGCCCTGTTCGATACAATGCCCTCAATACAACACCTTCAATAAAATGCTGTGAAACCAATTAAATGAAATAATTTGACGATTGGTATTCGCTATAACTATAAGGAAACTACGTGAATTTTATTAGTAATCTCGCCACGAAAAAACAAGCTTGGGGATTGTTAGCCACCTCGGCGCTGGGTCTAGAATTCGCGGCCCTGTATTTTCAATATGTGATGGAGTTAGCGCCGTGCATTATGTGTATTTATCAGCGGGTGGCAATTTGGGCGATCTTTTTTGCTGGCGTTGTTGGCTACCTCGCCCCTAATCAATTGGTTGCTCGACTAGCTGGCTATGGACTGTGGGGAACAGGCGCAATATGGGGCCTAATCATCGCACTTGAACATGTCGAAATGCAAAGCGCAACCTTATCACTGTTTTTTACCTGTGACTTTACACCAAACTTCCCAAGCTGGGCGCCTTTGCATGAATGGTTACCAGCATTGTTCGAAGCAACAGGCGATTGTGGTGAAATTAGTTGGCAGTTTTTAGGCTATAGCATGCCGCAATGGATGGTTGTGGTTTACGGTGTTTATACTGCATTGCTTGCAGCTGTGCTAACCACGCGTATTGCCGTTGCCAAAAATCTTTAGTTCAAAGCAACAAGCTACTTTACAAAAAATTAGAGCGCCTTTCGGCGCTCTTTGCTAACTGCACTTCGATTTATACAAGTAACAATTTACACAAGCAGCCAGTAACAGACACCAGTGGTGACCGTTACGGTCAGCAAGCTCAATACAAAGCCTTCCCTTACCATATCTTTGATTTCCAACATATTCGTTCCATACGCAATGGCATTAGGCGCAGTCGCCACAGGTAACATAAATGCACAGCTTGCACAAATTGTTGCAGGGATCATAAAAATTCGTGGGTCTTCACCTACCGATAAAGCCGCCGCCGCTAATATTGGCAAGAGTAGCGTTGCAGTGGCTGTATTGCTGGTAATTTCGGTTAAATAAGTTACTACTAAACAAATTACCAACACCATAGCAATCAACGGAATAGTTGCTAATGAAGATAGCCATTCACCAATAAGAGTACTTAAGCCAGAGCTCACAAAACCTTTTGCAATCGCAATACCACCAGCAAATAGCAATAACATCCCCCAAGGGATTGTTTGTGCCGTTTGCCAATCAAGCAGCCTGCCCTTCTGACCTGTTTCTTGGTCTACTCGGCCATTTGGCACAATAAACATGATCACCACAGCAGCAAGCGCGACAGTGCTATCACCAATACCTTTTAACCCCAATAAGCCAGTCCAGCCGCCAAAAGGCTCTTGTCTAGTGATCCAAGCGAGCGCAGTTAAGCCAAACACCCAAAGTACACGTTTTTCTTCCGTACGCCACGGCGCTAGTTTAGGTAAATCGATATCTAACGAGGTATTCACATTTCTGGTCAGCCAGAGTGCCATTAAAGGCAGTGAAAGCACCACAACCGGCACACCAATTTTCATCCAGGCCAGAAAGCCCATTTCTTGGCCTACGTTTTCTTGGTAAACCCCCATGAAAATCACATTGGGCGGCGTACCTATCGGGGTTGCAACGCCACCTAAGCTTGCGGCATACGCAATACCAAGAATAAGCGCACAAGCCAGTACTTTATTGTCTAGTTTGCTGATAATCGCTAACGCAATTGGCAGCATAATTAACGTGGTTGCTGTATTTGAAATCCACATACTGAGCATTGCAGCTGACAGCATAAAAGCAAATACCAAGCGTTTGCCACTGCTTAGCCCAACCATATTAATCATGTAAATTGCTAAGCGCTCATGCACTTTGCTGCGCTCAAGCGCTTTTGACAGCATAAATGCCCCCATCAGCAGCAATATCACGTGACTACCTAATGCTGATGCAGCAGTTTTATGATCTATCACGCCAAATAGTGGCAGCAGTGCAAAAGGTACGAGCGATGTAACGGGAATAGGTAAGGCTTCACTCACCCACCAAATCACAGTTAACAGCGTAATGGCAGCTGCTGTGGCGGGTAATTGTGGTAAACCTGCGGCTAGCAACAACACATAACTGACAAGCGAGACCACAACACCCGTCAGCAAATAAAAATACTTGTTAGTTAATACAGCTCCTACGTTCATGTTATGAAATTCCTAACGCTGTTCGGCCTTGCTGCCACTCTTTAATTTGCGTTAACTGCTCATACTTAACAGGGCTTTTTGAGAGCATTCTTGCCAACCTTGGCTGGCTGGCTTGTTGTACTTGAATATTAGCCTTGTCGATGACCTCAACTGCTGCGGCTCGATCATTACAAACTAACAACATATCACAACCAGCAGCTTGGGCGGCTTCAGTGCGTTCGACAAAGCCACCAATTGAACCAGCACCAGCCATTGACAAATCATCACTAAAAATAACACCGTCAAAATTTAACTGGGCTCTTAATACTTGTTGTAGCCAGAATGACGAGAAACCAACAGATTTATCGTCAAATGCTGGGTAAATCACATGTGCCGGCATCACAGCATCAACTTTTTTCGCATTGATAAGTTGACGAAAAGGTTCCATATCAATACCTAAGATCTCAGCACGATCACGATTATCTATCGGCAGTGCAAAATGAGAGTCTTCTTTAACACTGCCATGCCCAGGAAAATGTTTGGCGGTGCACTTCATACCTACCGAATGCATGCCATTAATAAAGGCGTCGGCAAGTTGATAAACTGCATCAGGCTGTGAATGAAAAGCTCGATCACCAATCACGTCGCTAACGTCATTGATATCCAGCACAGGAGCAAAACTGATATCAACGCCAACCGACATCACTTCCAATGCAACTAGCTGCCCACAAGCATTGGCCAGCGTTGACGCCTGCTCAAGGGAGTGGCCAGCTTGTTGCCAAAGTTTTCCCATGGCTGGAATGGTGGAAAATCCATCGCGAAAACGTTGTACTCGCCCGCCCTCTTGGTCAACAGCGATTAAAATATCATGTTGCGCTGCGTGGCGAATATCGCGGGTCAATTCCGAAACTTGGGCGGGAGACTCGTAGTTACGGCTAAATAAAATAAGCCCACCAACGAGCGGATGAGTCAAAATTTCCTTATCTTCGTCAGTGAGTGATGTCCCTTCGACATCGAGCATGATGGGTCCAATCATATCCTTGGTGCTCTTAAGGCATTAAAAAAGCGATATTTAATCATATTAAATATCGCTTGGATAATAAAAGGGTTATGCCGGGTTTATTGCAGCCTTCTCGTCAACAAACAATCGACAACCAATAATCGAAAACCAATAATCAACACTCAGTAGTCGATAGTGAATCTAACGAACCGGAGCTGCCACGCCTGAAGCAACATAAGGAATAACTTGTTGAATCAAATCCTCAACGCCTAAGTTTTTACTAAAATCATTTTTCGCAATATCAAGCAAGGCATCGCTAGAAGACATAGTAAATACGATAGTGCCCATGGTGAAGTGCAAACGCCAGAACATTTGTTCTGCGGTCAAGTCTGGGTAGGCTCGTTGCACCGCTTGAACAAAACGTTCAATCACATTGGGGTACTGGGTGGTTAAAAACCAACGTAAAAAGCCTTGGCTATCGGTGTAGCCACGCCCCAATAACTGCAAGAAAATGCTTGTGCCGTTTTCTCTTAATTCGTTTAACGACAGTAAGGGCTGAACAAATGCAGAAAACACTTGGTGCAATGTTGGCGCTTCTTGGTCGTAAACATCAACCAGCGCTTTCTCTAGCTTCGGGGCCAGCTCATTCATATATCTTGAAATTACTGCTTTAATAAGCTCTTTTTTCGAACCAAAATGATAATTTACCGCAGCTAAATTAACTTCAGCTTGGCTAGTAATTTCTCTTAGCGATGTTCCGTTAAAGCCTTTTATGGCAAAAAGTTCTTCCGCCGCATCTAATATTTTATTTTTTGTACTCATACCCTGCGCGCCTACTGCTTAGACAAATGCCGTTTAAACGTACAGTTAAAACGTGCGTTTAAAATAGCGTACCTAAGACGCTGCCGTCAATTAATATAGCGAAAACAAAAGAACTGAAACAAACTAGAAGTAATTAATTGAAGAGATTAAATAGCGCGGGCGTAAGAATGGGTCAATCGTTCTACGAAAAACTTAATACTTTTTTAAATATCGACGGAACTTTTCAAGCGTGTTCACCTCAAACAGTATACACATGACTTCTCCCTGGCTCAGCGACCTGATCTGTCAATCGGCACTGAGCCATTTTTTTATTCTAAAATCGCCCTTAGCGTTCCCCAAAAATGTATCAAACTGGCGACCAACTATTACACATTTAAACAAATCACCAACAGTAAAAAACACAAGATATGGCTAATATATCACCATCTTTTCAAGGTGAAGCTTGTTAAGTGACTTTGTTATACTCTCCTTCTTTTGGCCCAGCACCTATCGCTGGGCTTTTTTTTGCACTAATGTTTTTGTTCACTATTTCAAGCAAAATTTCAGTTCGCTTTTTAGCCAAAGCCTGTATTAAAAGCGTACTGAAAAATCATTAACACTATGATTTTTATGACCTTAGCTCAAGACTTGTAGAGAACTTTATCTTTGGTTATTAGTTAGATAGAAAAAAGATGATAAAAATTCAGCCAATTAACGCATAAAGGTCTACAATTAAGTTTACTTAGTCGTAAATCAAACAAGAAGGTCTGTTAAGTAGTGAAGAACAGCTTTCACTATAGACAAGTTCTTGAGGGGTTCGCTACTAAGTGACATGCAATACTTCCTTGTTTCATGAAATCCCAGCCGCGTAGCCTAAAAACTGCGCGGTTGTTCTTTATAGCTTGCCTATATTTTATAGCTTACTCTTATACAGTCGGCTCAAGATAGTTGGCTCAAGACTACTCAAACCAGCCTCGACAAAACCTCTAGCGAGCTCTCGATTCTTTAAAAATAATCTCACTGCTTTATACTTGCCTTACTTTTAAAATAATAAAGCTCAAACTATGAACAAACTCTTCAAAGTCACAGCTGTTGCTGGTGCACTTGCATTGGCATTAACTGGCTGCACCCCCTCAAAACAAGCTGAATCGAACCAACAAGCAAGTGAACAGGTAAAAACTGCCACACAAACTCAAGCATTAACTGCCAAAGACGCAGATGCTTTCTTAAGCCGTGTTGAAAAAGAAATTCAAACGCTGAACGTTGAAGGTGCACGCGCTGAATGGATTTACCAAAACTTTATTACCGAAGACACCGCTGCTTTGTCGTCTGCTGCGGGCAAGCGCTCAACTGAAGCAGGTGTTAAGTATGCAATGGAAGCAGCGAAATTTGATGGTGTGGAAGTCGCCCCAGCGCAGCGTCGCAAATTAGAAGTATTGAAACAAGCACTCGTTATTCCTGCGCCGCAAGATTCAGCAAAAACTGAAGAGCTCGCTAATTTAGCTGCCGAAATGGGTAGCATGTATGGTAAAGGTACTTACACAACCAAAGCAGGTGAAGAATTAAGTTTAGTCGCAATGTCATCAAAAATGGCAACATCACGTGATTACGATGAATTACTAGAGCTTTGGCAAGGTTGGCGTACGGTTAGCCCTGCAATGAAGCCGCTCTATGAGCGTCAAGCAGAGCTGGGTAATGAGGGCGCACAAGCCTTAGGTTATGCCGATGTTGGCGCCATGTGGCGCTCAAAATACGATATGCCTGCGGATGAGTTTGCCAAAGAGCTCGATCGCTTATGGGGTCAAGTGAAGCCACTTTATGACGATTTACACTGTTACGTTCGTGCTGAATTAGGTGAACATTACGGTGAAGACAAAGTGCCGCAAGACCAACCTATTCCAGCTCACTTACTGGGTAATATGTGGGCTCAGCAGTGGGGCAATATTTATGATTTAGTTGCACCAGAAAATGCAGATCCTGGTTATGATGTTACTGAGCAGCTTGCCAAGCATAACTATGATGAAATTCAGATGGTGAAAGGTGCAGAAACCTTCTTCACTTCATTAGGTTTTGAGCCATTACCAGAAACATTCTGGACACGTTCATTATTCACTAAGCCTGCGGATCGCGACGTAATGTGTCATGCATCGGCATGGAGCATGGACGGCGCGGATGATATTCGCATTAAAATGTGTATTCAAAAAACGGGTGAAGAATTTGCTACCATTCATCACGAGTTAGGCCACAACTTCTACCAACGCGCTTACAAAAACCAACCAGTATTCTTCCAAGGCTCTGCTAACGACGGTTTCCACGAAGCCATTGGTGATACCATTGCGCTTTCTGTGACACCTAAATACCTTAAAGAAATTGGCCTAATTGATGCCGTACCAGACGAATCAAAAGACATTGGCCTACTGATGAAAATGGCATTAGACAAAGTTGCCTTTATCCCATTTGGTTTATTAGTTGATCAATGGCGTTGGAAAGTGTTCTCGGGCGAAGTAACCCCAGAGAATTACAACCAAGCTTGGTGGGAACTACGTGAGAAGTATCAAGGGGTAAGTGCACCTGTTGCGCGCCCTGCTGATGCTTTCGACCCTGGCGCAAAGTACCACGTACCAGCGAATACACCGTATAGCCGCTATTTCCTTGCGCATATTCAACAATTTGAATTCCACCGTGCGCTGTGTGAGATTTCTGGCAATACTGACGCGATTCACCGTTGTTCGATTTACAACAATAAAGACGCAGGTGAAAAGCTTAACAAAATGCTAGAAATGGGCATGAGCCAACCATGGCAGCAAGCCTACAAAGTCGTAACAGGTAATGAGCAGATGGATGCGACCGCTATCCTTGATTACTTTGCGCCACTGCACACTTGGTTAAAAGACCAAAACAAAGGTCGCCAATGTGGCTTTTAATGACTTAGGCCTAAGTTAATTAAAACAAGCTAAGCATTGATAGAAACGCCTCGAATTAACCGAGGCGTTTCTCAATATAAGCCTTGAAAAGCTTTCCCAACGGCAACTTGTAGATTAAGAATTGAGCTTGATTAACCATTAACAAAGCAGAAACTAACGCTAACTCCACTTTATTTTTGCACGTCACCTCGCTATGCTTATCCGGTTTTATAGCGCCCAAAGGGCGCTATTTCCAAGCAGTAACGAACGACAAAAATAACAATAAAATGAAAAGTATTACGCTTGAACTCACCAATGTATATGCCAAAGGTGACTTTACCGCGACTGTCTATTTGGGTAGTGAGCATAACCCAGTTAACTTAATTATTGATACCGGCAGCAGTACCTTAGTCGTCGAGCCCAATAACTACCAGCCCGAACAAGATAAAAAATTAGTTGCGACACCTATCGTACAAGAAGTTAATTATGGATTAGGAGGCTGGGCAGGTGCCATTGTCCATAGCCAGCTATGTTTTTTTTCAAGCAAGACTGAAAATAGCAAAACTAAAACTAACAATCATTCAAGCGTCGGCAATCAAAAGGCAAACAAGGCGCTGGTGTGTGACACCTCAATTGCAGTTGTTGAAGCTGAGCCAACCAAAACGTTTGGTGATGCTGACGGCATTTTAGGGCTCGCCTATCACCACTTAAATAAAAGCTTTGATCTGACAGAGTTTTATAACGAAAAACAAATTAGCCCCGCACTTAGCCTACCTTGGCCGTTTTCAATTGATGATAAAACATCAGCTAACCAATCAGCAGATAAAAAAACATCGAGCGAACAGTCGCTAACTGATAATTCAACACAATTTGAAAGCCTTAAGGCATTTAAAGCTTTTTTGTGGCAACAGCCAGAGCACGATATTAAGCCGTTATTTACTCAAATTGCCGATCAGCATTTGGTTGATAACCGTTTTAGTTTTTATGCCAAGCGCTCAAGTGTTCATGTAGCAAGCGAAAATATCAGTGCAGTCAGCCCAACCGCGAAGCAAATAGAAAAATTAGTGGCAGACCCACTTAATCAAGGGCGACTAATCTTAGGTGGCAGCGAAGCGCAGACTGAGCTCTACCGTGGCACATTTAAAACTATCAAGGTTTTTCATGATGTTTATTACAACGTAAAACTGCATTCGGTGCAGGTTGGCAATAATACGCCGATACTAGCCCAGGCATTAGCACCTAAAGATGAAAAGTCTTATTTTACCAACGCCATTATAGATACTGGTGCTAGCCTAACGATATTGCCTCACGGTTTATTCCAACAAGTTACAGAACAGCTTAATGAAATGAACCCTAAGTTTGCTAAGTTACTAGCACCATTTGCAGAAATCAATCAGCAATACTTGGGAATAGACGCTAACCAATTAGAGCTAACCCAATGGCCCGATTTAACCTTTCGATTTATCGGTGAAAACGATAAAAGTAGTGAACTTGTAGCGTTAGTTTGCCCTCCTAGCCACTACTGGCAAGTTAATACCCCAGAGAAAGGTAAAGCCTGCTTTAAACTGCTCAGCCAGTTACCAAACTGGCCAAATCAAAGCATTATAGGTTTACCGCTAATTACCAACTACTACACAGTATTTGATAGAAGTGTTAACGGCACAGGAGTGATTAGATTTGCACAGCAAAGCTAAAACTATACTGACGTCAGCCAAGACAAAGAATAGTTTTGAAACAAAAAGATTACTTGTACGCCCACTCAATAGCCAAGATAAGGCACTTTTTGTTGAAATGCACACAAATGAAAAGATCATGAAGTACACAGGGGGTGCAGTATCATCAGAGGCAGCACATGCTAAGTTTGTAACCTCGTTAAGACTTAATCAAATAAAAGGTATTCAGTTTAAAACATGGACAATAGTTTCCTTACAATCGAATAGCCCAATTGGTTTTCAAGTACTTTATAAAACAGACGAATTACCAAATGACCAAGCCGTTGAAATTGGCATTATGATCGCGCGACATGCCCAAGGTAAGCAAATACCGGAAGAAGCAATGGGCGGCTTGATGCAGTTTGCTTTTAGCTACTTAAACATAGAAAAGATTATTGCTCGCTTTTCAAAGCAAAATATTGCCACGAAGAGGTTTGTAAAAAAGTTGGGCTTTGTTTTCGACGACAATTTGGAAGAAGACGATAGTAGATATTCCTATTTCGATTGTCAGTCATGGAAAAAAACAATTATTAATAACACCTTTTCATAATTTCCACTTTCTTAAGTGTGACTATTTAAACAGTTCTTGATAGCTGCTATGTTAGTCGCAACACAATCATAAAAATAATAAAAAGCTACAGTTTAGATGTCTGGAAGTTTAGTTTGCGTAGGAGTTGGTATTACCCTTGGCGCACATATCAGCCCTATTAGTCGCAGTCATATCGAACAAGCCGACAAAGTTTATCTATTAATGTCTGATGGTTTTGTTGAAAGTTGGGTTAGCTCAATGAACAACAACTGCCAAAGCCTACAACCTTTTTATGACGAAGGTAAATCTAGGCATAGCACCTATCAAGAAATGACCAACGAACTAGTTTCTGCCGCTCAGTCAGGACTAAAAGTTGTGGCCGCGTTTTACGGCCACCCGGGTGTTTTTTCCTGCGTTGCACACAAAGCTATCGCTGCACTCCAAAAACGAGATATCCCAGCCAAAATGCTTGCTGGTATTTCGGCTGAAGACTGTTTGTACGCCGATCTAGGGATAGACCCAGGTAAAACCGGATGTATTCATTACGAAGCTAGCCAATTTATGCTTTACCAACGAGCTGTAGACACTGCTGCACATATGGTTTTATGGCAAGTAGGTATTGCGGGTGACGTAAGTGTTAGCAAATATTCAACGGGCGATGAATACGCGCAAGTATTGGTGGATTTGCTGTTAAAACATTATCCTGCTGACCACCAAGTGATACTCTATGAAGCGAACACTTTACCTACTGAAAAAGTACGAAGAGATAAAGTCAAATTGAGCTTCCTCGCGAAAGCCAAATTAAATATGCAAACAACTTTGGTGATTCCGCCTAGTACAGACCTAATACCCAATAAACCTATTCGGGAAAGTTTGAATAAATTGGATAAAACTTCTTTTTTAACCCTAGTTCAATAACAAAGGAAAAAATAATAATGACAGATATAATTAACTTACTAGAAAAACTGGGGAGTGATGCATCTCTAGAGTCAAATATCGAAAGCGTTCAAAACAGCTATGTGCTCTCCACTAACGAAAAAGAGCTACTAGCAAGTATTGCCAATGAAAAGTCGCTCCAGCCTGAAATAAAGTGTTTTATCATTGCCCCAGCTGAAGATGATGACGATAATCAAGAATCACCAAAAGAAGATGATGATAAAAAAGAAACAGAAAACTGTTTATCTTTAATAGCAAACGGGTAATCTCAATAGGCACTGACACCCAGTGGCAGTGCCTAACAATTGAAATTAATGATTTTATTTAAAATTCTAGCTTTCATTTCACTATTTACTGTTTCTACAGTTTGGGGAAAAACGCCTGAGATAAATGCGTTGCTTGCGCAGGCTGAAAACGTGCGCCAAGAAAACCCTAAAAAATTTAATGAAACAATAAACCTGTTAGAGTCCAAAGCATTAAGTTTTTCTCACGAACAAAGGATGAATTACTATGTGTTAAAGGCCTACAAATTAACCATAATGGGGAATTACGCTGAAGCAGAGCAACTTCTTGATACCGTCTCAAAGAATTCATCAAACAATGAACTAATATTAAGGGCAACTTATGGCCTGATTAGTGTTTATCTAGCTAAAAAAGATTGGACTAACGGTTTCCTATTTGTAGAAAAAACATTACAGCAAATAAAGCAAGTTAATAATAATCCTCATACCATTTATGGGTTGCTAACTGTTATTGTTTTTTATAATCAAATTCAGCAATTTGAATTATCGCTAAGTTATATCAAGACGCTAAATACAGAACAGTTAACACTAAAAAACAAATGTTTTGTGGAGCAGCTGAGATTAGAGGCAAGTCAAAACAAAAACTTTTCGTCAGTTATTCAGATATTTCAAATGGAAGAAACTATAAAAACTTGCGAACAAGCTAATTGGCCTGTTGCGGCTGCAGTCGTTAGAGCCTATTTAGCCAAAAACCACCTGGAAAACGGTAGTCCTCAAAAGGCCATTTTATCATTAACCCCCTTTATTGGCGATGTGCTTGCCACTAAGTTTTCACTAGCAATCATTGATTTTTACAATACATTAGCTAAGGCTTATTACCAGCTTGGTAAAGCTGACAAGAGTAGTCACTATGCTGATTTAGCTGTCGAGAATATAACCCATAACAACACTAAGCAAACAGTTGACGCTTACCACCAGAAATACCAATTGGAATATGACGCAAAGAATTTTGAAAAAGCATTGGATTACTACATTAAGTATGCCGAAGCAGACAAAGCTTACTTAAACGATATTACAGCGAGAAATGTTGCTTTCCAACTTGCACAGCATCAAGCTATACAACAAAAAAACCAAATAGAACTGCTCAACAACCAAAACGAGCTATTAAACAATAGAAATGAGTTATTGCGGGTTGAGCAATCATTAGCCAGAACTGAAGCTGAGAACACAAAACTTATTGCCTCATTATTAATGGCCATTATCGCCCTGCTTGCATTCTTTGGTTATCGTTCTTGGCGTACGCAACGCCGCTTGAAAACCCTCGCAGAGTTTGATTATTTGACTAAGGTTTACAATCGCGGACACTTTATGACGCTAGCCGAAGAAACCTTAAAGTTAGCAACTAAAGCCAAGCAAACTGTAACCTGCATTATTTTTGATTTAGACAAATTTAAAATGATTAATGACCGATACGGCCATTCAGCAGGCGACCTTGCATTAAAAGCCGCGGCAAGCGCCGCGCACTCGTGTGTACGAGACAACGACATTTTCGCCCGCTTAGGTGGTGAAGAATTTGTTATTTTGCTCCCAGGCTGTGATACCAGCGCAGCTTGTTATGTCGCAGAAAAGTGCATGCGTGCATTTGAAGCAATCGATACCAGTGATTCCGGCCATGAATTTTCGGTCACGGCAAGCTTTGGTATTACCACCAGTAAAATATCAGGCATGGCTATTGATGATTTAATTGCCGATGCCGATAAAGCGCTCTACCAAGCAAAAAATAATGGCCGTAATCAATACCGAATTTACGAACCATAATGCTTACTCACCCCCCCTGCTTAACGAGCGTAAATTTAATGAAGCTGGCCATAGAGATACAAATGCAAGGCGATTGATATATCACCGCTTTGCTGCTCTGCCCACTTTATTGGTTTCAGCTTGTCTAACTGGTTGCTTATCTGACACAAACTTTTGTAAATCATATTTATATGTCTAAAGCGTTATCGAACTGCGAACTCCTCTCTAAGTTCAAACATAGGCAACTTGCTCTCTAAAGCGCTAAACAAATTCCTTAAAAATTACACGATATAAACCCTGCGAACGGCTAAATATAAACTAAGCTTTTCAATAGCATCGAAAAATTTAGCGCTGCAGGTTAATTGCTTCGTAATGATCTCAAAATTCACTCACGCCACATATAAAAGCTTGTTAGCTATCCTTTTTTGGCTATTTACCAGCTCAACCATTATCGCTGGTGAAATAACGAGTTATTCAGTTCCACCCAATGTGAAGACCGCACAAGCAGTATTTGAACCTTCAGCATCATCTGCCGCTGATCTTTTGCCCGCTAATAACAGTTCAGAAACTAACGTTACACATAGTGCCCACCAAGACTCTACTGTGTTCTGGGTAATGGCACTTTTCTGCGGCATTGCTGTATTGATAATTGTTTGGCTACTTTTCGCCCATAGACGAACGCAGCAATCGTTAATTCATGCCAATTTATCGCTTGAGCAACAAGTCGCACTTCGCACAACTGAATTACTCGACAACGAACGAAACTTTCGCGGCCTGTTTGACTCTTCCCACGTCGCCTTAATGGTCATGATCCAACACAAAATGGTTGACTGTAACCAAGCCGCACTGACCCTTTACGGTATTGAAGACAAAGAGCAGCTTGCCAATGTCTTTCCGTTTGGCGTTTCGCCAGAGTTCCAGCCAGACGGTTCTAGCTCGCAAGAAATGGTCGATATCAATATTGCCAAAGCCAAAGAAACGGGCTTTAGTTCGTTTGAGTGGGAGCATATTCGCTTTGGCAACCAGAGGTTTTATTGTGAAGTAAACCTGCAACCTATTGACTGGCAGAAACAGGCAGGCATTTTATGTACCGTACGCGATATTACTGCCAAAAAGCTCGCCGACAGATTAAATCGTAAAAATGATATTCGCCTTAAAGTTGCGGCAGAAGCGGCGGAACTCGCCGATTGGGAGTGGACACCTTCGCTTAAGCGCCTTAGTGGATCAGAAATGCTCGCCAAAATCGTAGGGATAAAACCTGGCCGTATTGACGTTAACAAAGCGCTATACCCGCTCGTTAATCGAAAAGACCTTGCGAGCGCACTGCGCAAGCTTAAACGCTTTAGATCAGGCGATGATATTTTTTGTAAATTTGAAGTAAGGCTTAAACATACTGGCGACTCAGACTATCGCTGGATTGCCACAACACTGCGCAAAGCCGCATCGCATACCTACCAACTGGTTGGGGTTAGCCAAGATATCACCCGCTTTAAATCTGCCGAGCAACTAGCGACAGATAATCAAATACGATTGAACATCGTACTTAATGGTGCCAACGCAGGTATGTGGACTTGGGATGGCGAAAAAAACACCTTCACAACCAACGAAACTTGGACCCAAGTGCTTGGTTATGAGCCTCGCCAGCTTAATTTGTCTTTAGGGGAAGATGTTGAAAAATGGGTGGAATTAATCCACGTTGATAACCGCGATGAAGTGCAGCAGTTATTCAACGACTATATCGACAACAAGGCTGATGAACTGCGCGTTGAATGCCAGATGAAAACACGACAAGGCGAATGGCGCTGGTTTCTGGTAAACGGTAGTGCGCTAACTCGAAATGAGAAGAACAAAGCTTTAAAAATATCGGGATTAATTGTTGATATTACCAAAGCTAAATCGATGCAATTACAGCTTGAGTCTTCACGCGAGATTGCAGAGCATGTCGCAAAAGAACGGGAGATTATCATCAATACAATTCCCGGTATTGTTTACACCTGCCGCCTTGACGAAAACTGGAGTATGTTGTTTATGAGCGACATGACTGAACAGCTACTCCAAATTGCCCCCATCAAATTTTTATCTGGCGAAGTCAGTTTTGCCAGTATTATCCACCCTGATGACAACGACAGAATCACAAAAGCTGTGTACGACGCTGTTGCTCGCCATCAGCCGTATACCGTCGAATATCGATTGTTTCGCGCAGATGGTGAGCAGCGCTGGGTCTATGAATGTGGTCAAGCTTCGTATGATTGTGACGGGCGACCCAAAGTATTGCATGGCACCATTATCGACATAACTGATCGCAAAGAGTCAGAAGAGCTGTTTCACGCGCTGATTGAATCAGCACCAGAGTGCATGATGGTCATCAACCAAAAACGGGAAATTGTATTGGTGAATGCACTCGCGCAAGAATTGTTTGGCTATTCAGAAAAAGAGTTTTTGGGGCGCTCTATCGATATGTTGATCCCCGAAAAAATCAGGCCAATACATCAAGTTCACGTTGAAAAGTATATGGATAATCCATCTGTGCGTGATATGGGCGCCAATATGTCGCTTGCCGCGCTGCACGCTAAGGGCTTTGAATTCCCGGTTGAAATTAGTTTGAGCCCACTAAACACTGGGGAAGATATGCTAATTTGTGCTTCCATTCGCGACATTTCTGAGCGTAAGCTTGCCGAACAGCAGTTGCTCAGTGCCAAAGATACCGCCGAACAAGCGACGCGTGCTAAATCAGATTTTCTTGCTAATATGTCTCACGAAATTCGTACACCAATGAATGCCATTATTGGCATGTCGCATTTGGCGTTGCAGCAATCATTGCCAACCAAAGCACAAAATTACATTCAAAAAGTGGAACTAAGCGCGCAGTCACTATTGGGCATCATTAACGACATACTAGATTTCTCGAAAATTGAAGCTGGCAAGCTAGATATTGAACAAGTGGACTTCAGCTTAAATGAAGTTATCGACCACTTTAGTAATACTTTTGCCCTAAAAGCTGCGCAAAAGAACATCGAACTGCTTATTGATTTACCGCGCAATACGCCAACTAACTTGGTTGGCGATCCGCTTAGGTTAAAGCAAATTCTGATCAACCTTGGTAGCAACGCGATTAAATTTACCGACAGTGGTGAAATTAAGCTAAAAGTCAGCAGTGAATTACTGCCAAAAAGCAATGCTAATGGGACATCGGTTGACTCACTTTCGCTTAAATTCAGTGTCTCAGATACTGGCATAGGAATGACTGACGAGCAGCAAAACCGATTATTTCGTGCGTTCTCACAAGCCGATAGCTCAACCACACGCAAATACGGTGGTACAGGTTTAGGGTTAACAATTACTAAGAACCTAGTAGAGTTGATGGGTGGTAAAATCTCGGTAAGCAGTAAAAGCCTTGAAGGAACGACATTTGAATTCAACTGCACATTCAGGTTAAGTGACAAAACGTTAGATGAGAAAATTGTTGTTCCTGCGCATTTATCTCAGTTACACGTATTGGTTGTCGATGACAACGAAAGTGCCCGAGAAATACTGTCAGAAATGCTTAACCAACTAGGGTTTCAGGCACAAGCAGTGGACTCTGGACAGCAGGCACTCGACCTAATTAATGACAATAAAACCTTGTTTGACCTCATTTATGTTGATTGGGTTATGCCCAAAATGGACGGCCTTTCTTTTATAAAAGCACTGGCTGAACGGCCACACTCAAATAAACTGCCGAAACTAGTGATGATGACGGCGTACGATATTCAAGATATGGCCGAAAAAGCGCAGCAACGCTCAGTAAGTTATGACGCATCCTTAACCAAGCCGACGAGCCCAAGTCATCTATACGAGAGCATTTTAGAGGCGTTTAGCCACCACCAAGAAGAAGCGACTGCACCGCAGCAGCAACAAAGTTCGCTAGAAGCAGTGCAGCATTGGCCTGAGCTTTCAGGTAAACGAATATTGCTGGTTGAAGACAACGAGTTTAACCAAGAATTAGCAAAAGATTTACTAACTGGCGAAGGTATTATTGTTGACCTTGCTGAAAATGGCCAAATTGCATTGAACAAACTTAAACCCGATATTTATGATGCAATTTTAATGGATTGCCAAATGCCTGTAATGGATGGCTATACCGCGACCAGTCATATCCGCAAAAATACTGCATACGACCAACTCCCGATTATCGCCATGACCGCCAACGTTATGCAACGCGATGTTGAACGCACTTTAGCAGTGGGTATGAATGCACATATTGGCAAGCCAATTGAAGTGCGTGCACTGTTTAGCACACTATCTCAATGTATCTTCCCAACTGAAGTAGCTACTTATTCAACCAAAGAGCAACTGACGCAGGATAAAGAGCAAACACCTGTAAAAGCCGCTACAACAAAAGACGCCCATGCCCAACAAAACGCGCCACTACCAATAATTGCAGGTGTTAATTCTAAACAAGGGTTAGCCACTGTTGCTGGCGATATTAAGCTCTACCATAAATTGCTACATCGATTTATTGATGGCTACCAAAACTTTCCTGACGATTATCAACAGGCCGATCTTGAAACCAAAATCCGTATTGCTCACAGTTTAAAAGGCACTTCCGCTAACATTGGCGCTATTGAGGTGCAACAACTAGCAGCGCAATTAGAGCAAGATCTAAGCGCTGATGTAGACACTAAGGCGTTATCGCTGCTCGCGACAAAACTTGCCAATAGTCTGTCTTACGCTTTGACCTCAATCACAGAATACATAGACCTTATTGATCAAGCAGATGCAAATCACCCGTCTGAATACCAACACGATTCAGCAACTAAACAAACGAGCACACTTTCAGACGTTGAAATAACTGCGATGTTGCAAGAGACAATCGCTCTGGCTGAGGAATTTGACAGTGATGCCGTTGATAAATTGGCTGCAGTGTTAATGAAAATTGGTGACAGTCCCATACGCCCACAATTAGAACAAGCCAATCAACAACTCAGTAGTTATGATTTTGAAGCAACGGCTGCCATCTTAAAATCCGTCGTTTAATTATGTATGGAAGTTAGCCACCCCTAAGATTGAACAGACTATGATTAGAAATCCTAGCTGATTGCCAAAATTCACCTGCCCTTGAACACTCAGAAAATACTAGTTGTTTTAATATTGCAGCTAACTCATGGCGATAAGTTAGCAAAGTGTAACTAAATAGCAAAAAAGTGACTTTTCAACTATTGTTTTGTACTAGCTAAGTGCCTGAGCGCTTGGCGTAAACTTTGTTCGCTTAGTCATATTAATGTCATTAATTTATTGAACTATATGTAGAAATTATTTATTAATAAGTCATGTCTAAGTGTGAGTTGTAGTTCAATTCGCTTGCAGTTTAAGCGTTAAAGGAAACACGTGGTAAGGGCAATTATGATCAAGAAAAATATCTTTAAGTACATTTCTTCGCACTTGAATCTGTTTATTATACTTCCCTGTATATTGCTTGGTGGCGTGGTTTTCTACGACGTATATCACTCCTACAATCGCATGAATAACGCGTACGACTCAGAATACAATGCATTTCTATCACATAGTGTCTTAGGTGTTGTTCATGAAGTGCAAAAAGAACGAGGCATGACTGCGGGCTTTATTGGTTCATCAGGGCAAAAGTTTGCCACTGAGTTAAGGCAGCAAAGAAGCTTAGTTGACAGCGCACTTGCCAAAATTAAAACCGACAGCAAAGCATGGCCATTAAGTGCTGATATGCAAACATCGTATGATGACTTTCTCGCTGCTTTTGCTAACCTGCAAGCAACTCGCCAATCAGTCAGTAGCCTAAGTATTCCAACCGCTGATGCGCTGCGTTTTTACACTAATATTAACAATAAAGGCTTGCACGTAGTGATTATGGCGTCAAAGCTGAGCTCTAACCAAGTCATCTCGTCAGAACTGTTTAGTATTTACAACTTTTCAAGTGCCAAAGAATCCGCAGGCATAGAGCGAGCTGTGCTGGCAAACGTACTGGCAACTGATCAGTTTACGCCGCAACAGCGCGCAAAACATACCGAATTGATGACCAAGCAAGAGGTATTTTTATACGAAGCGTTTGAGTCGGCAACACCAGAGCTTTTAAGCTTTTTCCAGCAAGCAACGGGTAGCTCAGCAGCGCTAAATGTGAAGCAAATTAGGCAGGCAGTAGCTGATAAGAACAGTAATTTTAACATTCAACCACAGCTTTGGTTTCAATACGCAACTCAGCGCATCAATGCTTTAAGAGACGCGGAAGAAAAAGCACTATCGATAGTTGATAAAACCGCGATTAAGGTTCAACAAGAGGCAGTGGTTGTATTGGTGGTAGAGCTTATTGTACTCGCCATTGGCGCACTAACGACCATTGGCATTTATATTTCCCTTAGTCTTCGTAACCACCAATCGGCCAAGATTAAAGAAGGTATCGATATTGCCCTTCACCGCCGAGATTTACTGCACGAGATTAAAATTGTGAGTTACGACGAGCTGGGTGAAGCTGCTCAAGGCATTAATTCATTAACCCAATTGTTCGCCAAGGATTTAAGCCAGTTTTCAAGTACCGCAAAAGATATTACCCAATCTACTAGCGAAACCGCTTCAGCCATTGAGCAAAGCAAAGTGAATTTAACGGAGCAACACTCAGGCATTCAGGTGATTTTTTCTGCTGCCGAGCAAATGAATAACAATGTTTCAGTGATTGCCAGTGCCATGCAAGAAAACAGCGAATCTGTCTATAAAGTGGCTGAAGAATCTCAACAAGGCAAAATTACGGTAACAGAAGCAGTAAGCGTGATTCAAAACGCCGCAGAAGATATGGCAAAATCAGCCGAAGCGATTAATCAATTAAATGAACGAGTGGGCAGCATTACCGACATGGTTCAACTGATTGGTGGCATCGCTGAGCAAACCAACCTGCTAGCGTTAAACGCCGCAATTGAAGCCGCTCGTGCCGGTGAGCAAGGGCGAGGTTTTGCGGTTGTCGCCGATGAAGTTCGCTCGCTTGCCAGCCGCACTCAGCAGTCAACCGAAGAGATCTCATTGGTGGTTGATGAGTTACAAAAAGGCTCAACACAGGCGTTTGATATTATTAATCACGGTAAAAAAAATGCCATGGCAGCTTCCCATCAAGCCGAGTTGATCAAAGCTGCGCTAGATCGCATCACGACTCAGATTGATGAAGTGAAAAATGTTACCGATTCAGTAACCGTGAGTACTAAAGAGCAGGCGCAGTCTATTGAAGAAATTAACACTAACATTGAAAATATCTTCCAACAAGCTACAGAAAACGTGAGTGGTGCTGAGCAAATTGCTGTCGCTGCCGTTACCATTGCCGATTCAGCGGTGGATATGGACAACCAAATAGAGAAGTACAACTACTCCTAATATAGGGCTGAATCCGACGCTTGTTTCACTCTAGTTTTTTTACTGAGGTTAGCAACCAAAGTCTGGAATAAGAAAGCACAATTAAAAACGCCGTTATTGAGAGCAATAACGGCGTTTTTTATCAATTTTAAAATAATACATACCTAGCTTTGGCTCGTAACTCTAATGCTTAGTTCTTTTAAGTAATAGAAAAGCGTGAATAACTTGCTTTCAACTGCTTACTTTAGTTACTCATCTTCAACTCTTACGCCCCAAACATCATGCTCGTCGGCATGAATAATTTGCACCCAAATTTGATCGCCTGGCTGTGCATCGTAATCGTCTGATAAGTAAACCTTGCCATCAACTTCTGGTGCATCCATGTAAGAGCGACCAACAATACCAAGTTCGTTTACTTCATCTACTAATACTAGGTATTCTTGTCCGATACGATCTTGCAGTTTTTGAGCGCTGATTTCAGCCTGCACAGCCATAAAACGCTGTAGCCTATCTTCCATAACTTCTTCTGACACATGATCAGGCAATTCATTGGCAGTTGCACCTTCTACTGGCGAATACTTAAAACAGCCAACGCGATCTAGACGTGCTTCACGTAAGAACTCCAACAACTCTTCAAACTCTTCTTCTGTTTCACCTGGGAAGCCAACAATAAAAGTTGACCGAATCACCAACTCTGGGCAGATTTCACGCCATTTTTGAATACGCTCAAGTACACGGTCAGAGCTGCCAGGGCGCTTCATCAATTTTAAAATACGCTTGTTGGCATGCTGAAATGGAATATCAAGGTACGGTAAAATTTTACCTTCTGCCATTAGTGGAATAATGTCATCCACATGCGGATATGGGTAAACGTAATGCAAGCGCACCCAAATACCGAGTTTTGAAAGCTGTTCACATAACTGTTTTAGATGAGTTTTTACTGGCATACCCTCGTAAAAATCCATCTTGTGTTTCACATCAACACCGTAGGCCGAAGTGTCTTGTGAAATCACTAATACTTCTTTAACGCCCGCATTCGCTAAACGCTGTGCTTCGCCTAAAATATCTCCCATTGAGCGCGAGTCTAAATCGCCTCGCATTGACGGAATAATGCAGAATGTACAACGGTGATTACAGCCTTCTGATATTTTCAAATAAGCAAAATGCTTAGGCGTCAGCTTAACACCCTGATCCGGCACAAGATCAACAAACGGGTTATGCTGTGGTTTAGCGAGGTGTTCATGAACTTGCGTTAACACTTCTTCATAAGCATGTGGGCCAGTGACGCCAAGCACATTTGGGTGAATTTCGGTAATCTCATCTTCCTTCGCCCCTAAACACCCTGTTACCAGTACTTTGCCATTTTCTTTCAGCGCTTCGCCAATGGTATCGAGTGACTCTTGTACTGCGGCATCAATAAAACCACAGGTGTTTACAATCACCATATCAGCATCGTGATAGCTTGGCACAACGTCATAACCCTCAGTACGTAACTGGGTCAAGATGCGTTCGGAATCAACTAAGTTCTTCGGGCAACCAAGGCTAACAAAACCGATGCGTGCAGAGATTTCTGAATTTTGCTTAGTGCTAGATACGCTAGTATTAAGTTCCTTTGACTGTTGTTCTAACACCTTACTTGGCGTTTCCATTGTCGTAGTTTGTTTTGGATCGAATTGTTCAACAGTCATAGTGCTTATTAATCCTACGTAGTCGTTTTACAGGTGATTTTGCGGGTGCGAATTGTACATTATTTATTAGATAGCTGAAACTATAAAACCCACATCAATTAGGCATGGTCATCACAACATAATTGGTATATTCTTTGGTTGTAACCACATGAAAGCTAAGGAGTTGTAATGCTTAAAGGAAGAAAGCTAATAGAATTATCTTATGATGTTCAAACTGGCTTAGGTAATACTGATGTACCTGATTTTGATGCACTTCGCACAATGGGAATGGCTGCAACATTAGCTATTCACCTAAGAGGATTGCCTGAAATAAATTATGAACTACTGAGAAAGGTTAGTGACCATTATTTTAATATTCCATCATATGCACTAAAAGAAGCAGTTAGCATTCTTGGTGAAGTTGAATTTATCCGAATTATCAAGAAAGGCACTACAATAAAGTCTATTGTCCCTGACATCCCCCATTTTAAGGACCTATATGAAGGTGTAGGCGACTACTTTTCGTTTACAGAGCTTAATGAACATGAACAAGGCACTCTGTTAATACTGTCTCAACTTCAAAATAAGCCTGAAAACAAGCACAGAATCCAACACGCAACAGGAATAGAAAGCTCCCTATTAGAAAGGTGTATGCAAATTGGTACACATGGGCATTATTTCAAAGAATTTAGAGCGCGTGGTAAAGATATTATAGTAAGTCCGTTTTATTTTGCAGATAACCTCGATGAACTTGCTGATATGACTGCAAAATCAGGCTCTAGTGATATTAAAGTTGTACTAGATATAATCAAAAACAATCAAGGTTGGCCACTTTCACTAATTGAAAAAAGGCTAGAACTAGGCGGAACCAAGTTAACTACTACGCAGAAAACATTGCTAGTACAATTATGCTCAGAAGGCATACTTAAGCCACCTTCTATCGAATTTAACGGAACAAAAGAAACATTTATTTTCACTCCTCGCCCTGGTCAAACTAAACTTGATGCAAGTAATCGTGAAATATATGAACGCGCAATGGCGCTAGTATCATGTGTTCGTAAAGGTCAATTATTAGCTGAGCAATACAGAATAAGAATGCCCGTTAGAATTCTTGAGACATTGAGGGATAAAGGTTTTATAGGCTCAAATTCAGAAGCTGCAAACCAATATCGAAATTTGGTATTCCTTAAAGTTGGTCACCTTGTTCCCACTACTGGTGATCGCTGCCAATTTACTTTGATTAGAAACGAAGAAAATACAGAAGCGTTAAACTTAGCTATAAGCCTTTTGCGAACAGGAGAGCTGGCAAATATGGATGTAAACCAAGAAGCGAGATTGGCTTTATCTAAGGATGAAAAATATATCCAATCTATAATCTCTTCTGCCGAATTAAAGAAAAGAGAACAGATAACGTTTGATGCAGATGCTGTTGAACAATATGAGCAATTACTACTGGCATACGAATAATTATGGGATTTTTAGACAAAGATACATACCAAAAAGAAAAAGCTATTCGCTTTTGCTTGGTCAATAATTTAATACCGTTCCTCGAAGTAAATGTTCAAAATTATAGAGAGTTATCTGATACTGCGACTTTAATTACAGATATTGATGTTTTAGGTGTTAAAGTTGACTCTACGGGTCAGCCCAAAAGAGTAGTCTTTGACTGCAAGACTTTGGGAAAAACAAGCCCTATAAATAGAGCGTTTTGGGCTTCAGGGTTAATGAATTTTGCCGCATGCTCAGAAGCTTTCATTATATTGAAAAAAAAAGCTTCTGAAGCACATAGATTATCAGCTAAACAAATTGATGTTCACTTGTTCGATGATAAACAATTTGATAATTACGCTAACTCTTGCAGTATTGATTACAACATTGACTACGCCTACTCAACAGATATTAATAACTGGGCTAAGCAATTAAATAGTGTAAAAGGTAATGATAAACTTGAGCAATTCTTAAACTTCTTAAATAGCGACATTCCTTTAGAGACAGACTGTGTACGTGCATTAAGGCGTTTTCTTTCTGCTTTGCAAAAAATCAAAGGAGAACTAGACCCTGCTAAGCCTAAACATCAATCTTTTTTCTATTGCGCGTTAAGTGTTTTTACATATTTAATGGCTCAGATTGTCCACGACCTTAGGAATATTGTAGATTTTGATGCTTCAGAGAAAACATTTGAAAAGTTGTTAAAATATTATATTTGGGGTGGCAAGAATAGCTTCAATCACAAAAAAAGCATGACTGAGCTATTTAGCTCTCAAAACGAAGCCTCAACCAATAGTGAACCAACGTTGAAAGAATGGCCTGAATTTATTGAGTTAACACGAAAGCTGATGGACTCGCCTGCAAGTATACAAGAATGCATACACCCAATTAGAGAACTATCATTTAGGGCTATTGTAGACAAAACATCCTCTAAAGAGATTAATTTATCAGAATCAATAAATTCAAACTCAAGGATATTTCAGTTTACCTATTTAATGGCTAGATATCTCGTTAATTCAGCACAGCTTCCGTCTGACTTTACTTCGATGATTGATAATGCATTTGCGGAAATAAGAGAACTGTAATTAGGTTGCCCCCAAATCCTGCCGACTATACATTGTGCTTAATTTAACTAAGATTAAGTACGATGTATGTTAGAAAACCTATCAAGTAACACGATTAAGCAGGTTCGTAATACGAATAACCCATGACCTTTCCCCTGAATTAGTACCGCTTCTTCAATGAGATAATTCATATTAAGCAGCCCGTTTCGCGAACTCAACAGGTGATAAATAATTCAGTGAGCTATGCGGTCGAACATGGTTATAGTGCTCACGCCATTTATCGATTTCATACCTAGCTTTTTCCATCGTTCTGAACCAATGCTGGTTCAAGCATTCATTTCTGAACTTGCCATTTAAGCTTTCCACAAAGGCATTTTGAGTAGGTTTTCCAGGCTGAATAAAGCTAAGTTTCACATGACTTTCCTTCGACCAGAAGAACATCGCTTTACTCGTAAACTCAGTGCCGTTATCACAAACGATTGAGCCAGGCCTTGCTCGCATATCTATTAGCTGAGATAAGAAACGAGCGACTTGTCTGCCACTAATTGAAACACAAACAAGCTGACCAACCATTTCTCTTGAGTAATCATCAACAACATTAAGTGTTCTAAATCGTCTACCGTTTGCCAACTGATCGGATACGAAGTCCATCGACCAACGCTGATTTAACGTTGATGGCACCTCCATGGGCAGTCGAGGCCGCTGTATTTTCTTGCGCTTTTTTGTACGAACTTGCAGACCTTCTTCGGTGTAAATTCGATAAGTTTGTTTCTTGTTTTTAACTAAACCTTCAGCTCTAAGTAACCCGTGCAGCATAAGATATCCATAGCGAGGATATTCTGCTGCCAAAGCCCTTAGACGCTCTCTTATGACAGTGTCAGCCTTCTTTCTTGGACGATATCGAAATGCAGTGCGACTGACACTTGATAGTTGGCAAGCCACTCGTTCACTGAGGTTAAACAGTTCGATTAAATGACTCGCTACCCGCTTTCTATCCGAAGGCTTTACCACTTTTTTGAAAGTACATCCTTCATTCCTTCTACTTCAAGCAGCTTTTCCGCTAATAGCCGTTTGAGCTTATTGTTTTCAGCTTCAAGCGCTTTAAGACGTTTTGCTTCATTGACTTCAAGGCCTGCATATTTGCTACGCCAGTTATAAAACGTACCAGTAGATATGCCCATTTCTCGGCAAATATCGTCAACTTTAGTGCCTGCTTCATGCTGTTTGATGGCTCGAATGATTTGTTCTTCGGTGTAACGTTTTTTCATTTTGAGATCTCCACTGTCTCCAGTTTATTGGAAATCTCATCAAAGTCATGGTCTTAATTTCGGGGGAAAGGTCACATATATTCAGAAAACGGTATCCATAAATGCAAACGAATTAAGAGTGGTATTACTGGTATGCAATACAACCAATCACTCGTATAAGTAAGCGAATTAAAATATTCCAACACTTCACCTGTAGGGATTCCAATGAAATAGCAATAAACCAAAAGAACAAGTAAAAAATAAATTAGTATAGGTAATACAATCATATTCTTAGTTACTTTTTTATTTTGATTGTTGTAGAAAAAAAGTAGTTAAGCTCACAATTATTCTAGTGCTTGATTAACCTATCACTAGATTACAGAGTTAGTTACAAGTCTTATATAACTTCTTTTGACGGTGAGTTGATTATGAAATAAGGGGAGAGAATTTTGCGCTGTACAGTAACGCTAGATTTACCTTAGGCACCCAAGGCTAACAAAACCGATGCGAGAGCCCTGTGTTTGGCTGTGGTCAACTTCACTGGCTTGTTCAGCAATTACTTGGTTGGGGGTATCTAGCGTAGTGGTTTGCTTGATATCAGTTTGAACAGTCGGTGCTGGATTATTCGGATCGAATTGTTCAACAGTCATAGTGTGCCCTTATGTGTCGAAGTCTTAGTGATACAGAGATTTTAGGGCGCGGATTATACAGTAATCCATGACTAATATATACCAAGATAACCATTACTAATTTTGATCATCACAACGCAACCCTATGTCTCAATTGACAAGCCTTAGCAGACTCAGTAACGTCACACACAAATAATTATCATCCTCTTACTGAGCAACAAGTGACCATAATGAATTATCAATACCTAACCTTCACTATCGAAGATCGCCTTGCCACTATTACCTTAAATCGCCCAAAAGCCGGTAATACACTTAACCTCGAGTTTTCTAAAGAACTTGAAGATGTGACTCGCCTTTGCCAGATAAACAAAGACATTGGCGCAGTGTTGATTAATGCCAATGGCCCGTTGTTCTGTGGTGGTGGCGATCTCGATTATATGGTGAATGGCGAAGATAACGTTGAGCTAGCATTGAAAAAGTTAGCCGACAGCCTACACGTTGGTTTTGCCAGTATTGCTCGCATCAATGTGCCAGTGGTTGCAGCGGTTAATGGCGCTGCGGCAGGTATTGGTTTGAGCCTAGCATTAATTGCTGACATCACCATTGCGTCTGAAAAAGCGGTTTTCGTACCTGCTTATACGGCGATTGGTGTTAGCCCGGATGGTGGCCTTACTCATATGCTACCACGCATTATCGGCAAAAAACGTGCGCAAGAAATGTTGTTATGTAATCGTAAACTATCGGCCCAAGAGGCTGAAAGCTGGGGCATGATTAATCAAGTAACTAACCCAGATGAATTAGCCGACGTCGCACTGAAAACTGCGAGCCAACTTGCGCAAGGACCAACGTTAGCACTAGCGAGCATTAAGTCACTGTTAAATGCTAGCAGCACGCAAACCATGGAATCTCAAATGCATTTAGAAGGCATTGCGTTAGCCGCAAACTCTGTGACTGAAGACGGCCAAGCCGGTATTACCGCATTCTTGAATAAAACCAAACCTGAATTTAAAGGCCGCTAATAACAACGGAAAATATTTAAGTTTTAGGTACTTGCGCTATGGTTGAACTTTCGGGTTCGACCATATGCAAGTGCACATCTTGCTGTGGGAATGGAATGCTAATGCCCTCACGATCAAATCGCAGTTTAACCTCTTTAGTAATATCCCAATAAACATCCCAGTAAAAGTCTGTTTTCACCCACGGTCTTACAATAAAATCAACAGACGAGGTGTTTAAGGTATTCACCTTAATGATAGTTTCCGGCGATTTAAGCACGTTCGCGTGGCTGGCCACAATTTCCGTCAATATTTGTTCAGCCTTTAATAAATCGTCTTTGTAGCCAATACCAAATACCATATCAACGCGGCGAATGCGCTCTTGTGTCACATTCTTGATCACATCACCCCAAATTTTACTGTTTGGAATAATAATGATTTGATTGTCGAAAGTGCGTATTGTGGTATTCACTAAGCTCATATGGCTAACCTTGCCATTAACGCCACCTGCATAGACAAAGTCACCTTCGTCAAAAGGTTTGTAGATTAACAGCATCATGCCAGAAGCCAAATTCGACAAGGTATCTTGCAGCGCAAAACCAATAATAATACTGGCAATACCAAAACCTGCTAACACAGGGGTAATATCAATACCAATTTGTGACAGGCCAATCATAATGCCGATAATTAATACCACCTTACCAGACATATTGACGAAAAAGTCTTTCATTAATCGCGACATGTTGACTTGCTTTGCACTGGTCGCGCGATTAACTGCAACTGCTGTTAGTTTGGCGAGTTTACTGGCAATAAATACAATAAAAGCGAAAATAAGTAGCTTAAACAGATACTGCACACCATTGTTCATCAGCCAATTAACAAATTTTTCTCCCAAGTTTGCGAAAATACCGCCTAGCACTTTGAAATCGAGAATTTCGTAGGTCAGCTCCCCCGTAGATTCAAACATTAGCTGCTGATACTGCGAGGTTTCTATACCGGCATTTTTCGCCAATTTGATCATCGCTTTAAGACTTTTTAGTGCAATGGTTAATCGCTGCGATACCGCCAGTAATGACACTTCAAGGTTTGCTTTTTCCGATAGTGGGCTCGCTGAAATTTGCTGTTGCAGCACTTGGCGTTGACGGTGGTAGTAATTAATTGATGCCGCGAGCATTCTAATTCTACCTTGCAGTTTTACATTGAAGTTTCCCTGCGCATTCACAGTCGCAACTTTTAACGCATTTAACCAACTAATGTTTTCCGCACTCCACTGATAAATAAGATCAATCAATGCTTGCAGCTCACCAAAACTGTTCAGCACGAGTAATCTTTGCTCAGCAGGAGCATTGCTTAGATTTTCAGAAACATCTTGTGTTTTGGTATTCAGAAAATTAATCGCACTTTCAACGTATTGGACTTGGCTTCTAACAAGCTCTTGAAGTGCATCTATGGGAATAGTTTCACTTTTTATCGCTTCGTCAATATCGCGCCTTAATTCAAGATTCTTATGAAACAACTGCAATTGAATAGCACTAAAGTCATCTCCTTTTGCTTGACCTAAGCTTTCTGTTAAGGCGATCAGTTCGGCTTTCAGCGCTTCAATTTCAAGCGCTAACTTGGTCGACTGTACTGGTGTTTTTGACTGCTGCAAAGAATCAGCGGGAAGCTCACTCTCTTGCTCGGTTAGCGGTTCGCTAGACTGTTCGTTTGTCTTTTCAATAGTTTGTGAATTTGTTTGTTCAAGGGGGATTGCAAGTGCATGAGTGGTTAGCATAAGCATGCTAAAAGCAAGCGTGGACGCCATTAGGAAGCGCATTGACCTAGTGATAATTACGTTAAACAGCATAAGCCCTGCCCTAATTAATTTTTTTCTTATCAGCCCATTGAATAGGTAACTGATTAAAATCTTTATTATTAGTAGTCTAGGACATGATCTGGGTAATTTAGCTAAGCGCGCAATTTTAATCGCTGAAAACCAAGAATAATCTTCGCAATAAAGGACTGAGAAAGTAGCGCTTAACTAAGTATTAAAAATGTGAAGTGCCTAATTACAGCATAAGTACAGTGTCAAGCTTAGGCACTGTGTGGTAATGTTAAAGACAAGGGCTTAGTTGATAAATCATTAAGATAGGTTATCAACCGAGCTAACGATCCCTTGCATACCAGCATTAATTTCTTTAAATACACCGTCAACTTGCGCAATTAGCGCTGCGCCAGCTTCTGACTTTTCTTGTGTTAATTGAATATCTTCATTAAGTGATGTTGTCATTGTTTGGTTGTTTTTTACAACCTCAGAAATTTCCGCTGTAGAAGCGCTTGTTCTCGCCGCTAAACTTCTTACTTCATCAGCAACTACCGCAAAACCTCGCCCCATTTCACCAGCTCGCGCCGCTTCAATGGCAGCGTTTAGCGCAAGTAAGTTGGTTTGATCGGCAATGGATGAAATAGTATTGACGATATCGCTAATTTTGTCTGACTGATTCGCCAATCCAGTAATATTAGCTGCTAAATTTTCAACGTTTCCGGTAATTTCATCCATGATGTTCACCGAATCATTTAACACTTCTTTCGCCACTTCAGAGACTTGTTCAGTTTCCACAACAGTTGATTGCACCGCTTCTGACGCATTTTTCAGGTTAGCAACTCGTGCGGTAATATCAGACGCAAACTTAACAATTCGAACTAGCTTACCCGTATTGTCAAAAATAGGGTTGTAACTCGCCTCCAACCAAACCACATCGCCATTGGCTGTGCGACGCTCAAACATGCCTTGAACAAACTGACCACTGTTGAGCTTTCGCCAAAACTCAGCACACTCAGGGCTTGAAGTAAGTTCTTTTGAGCAAAAAATCTTATGATGCTTGCCTTTTATTTCATCCAAACTGTATTGCATGGCTTGCAAAAAGTTGTCATTCGCTTCGAGAATGGTGCCATCAAGTGCAAAGGATATTGTCGCAGTGGAGCGATCCAAGGCTGAAAGCACGCCATTTTGCGTGTCCGCTCGTTCAACGAACTCTGTGATATCAGACGCAATTTTAACGATTGAATCAACCTGACCTTGCTCGCCTTTTACTGGAATATAACTGGCCTCTAGCCAGACTTCTTGATTGTTCTTAGTAATTCGCTTGAATTTATCGGTAAATGACTGACCTTGCGATAACTTTTGCCAAAAGCTTTGATAGTCACTGGATTGACTATAAGCCCGATCGCAGAATATGCGGTGGTGTTTGCCGAGCACTTCATTGCGGGTATATCCAACAACATTTAGAAAGTTTTCGTTAACATCAATGATGGTGCCATCATGCTTGAACTCTATAAACGCTGTTGAGCCTTTAATGCTATCCAGTACATTTCTTGCCTTTAAATCTTCCTGATTCTGAGGAGCTATCTCTTGTTCAACTTTTTTAAACTTAGAAAATAGATTCATGTAATTCCCCTAGAACGAATAAAGCGGTATAAGAAGTATTGCAGTAAATAGCATTACTGGTTGAAAAATGACCGCGGGATTCTCTACTGGAAATGTTACAAATTTATGACAAAGCAGAGTATTTAGCAGTGGTCAAACCAATGAAGAGTCCTATACAACATTTTGCTTGGCCGTTTTCATATGCCTGAATGTATTTGGTTACTTCTTTAGCATTCCAACTAGGTTTATACGCAGGCAGTCAACAATTAGTTCTTTCACCGGGAACAAACTTAGACATTCCTGTGCAAGATATACAAACGCCAGAGGTAGTTAAAGAGTAGCACTGCCTTTATCAGTACTTGGCATCGATACTTAGCTTTTAGGAAAAAAGTACTTTGCTTGTGCCCTATCAATGTGCTCTATCAATGTACTCTGTCAATATAATCCAATGTTTCAGCAGATAAAATTGAGTCGTTATAGTATAGTGCGCGCGCGTTGATAACAGCGCTTAGTTACAGGCAAAACTAGAAGCGAAACCTTGAGTTATGGCCATAGTTTTTGCATTTCAAATTACTTTCGAATGAATTTATCTGGTCGGCTATAGTTTCAATAGCAGACGCTACCATGACGAAAAGAGCTTACATTAATGGACAACATAACTTCTTCTGAGCAACAGCCAGCGATTCCATTTTCCGCTATTGCGATACGCGCATGTAAATTTAGCATTATCATCGGGTCAATTTTAACTATGATAAACCAATGGAATGGCATATTTGGCGATGCCAATATTGCAGTTATTCCTATGCTACTCACCTATTTAGTGCCGTTTTGCGTGTCGTCTTACAGCAGTTACCTAAGCGAAGTGTCTTGTCGTAAACGTGAAACCGACATGCGCAATATGCTAGTGAACAAGCAAGCACATAACCAAAGCTTGCAGCAAACAGGTAATAGCATGCATTCCCTTACTCAAACCTTAGTAACCAATGCTACGAACGTGAATGCGGCCTCGAGAAAGCGAGTGCCATTTATTGAGAGCTTGGTAGGCATTATGGCAGATTCAGTAAATCAAAGCCGCAATAGCTGCACCGAATTAACTGATTCTCGTACTCATGTTGCTGAGCTAAAACAAATGTTTACTGCTATTACTGAACATATAGAACAGCTGGTAAACGAAATTAAAGTGAATGCCGATAGCACCATTTCGTTAAAAGCCGAGACTGCAGAGTTTTTAAAAGACTTCAATCAAGTGGTTGAGATGGCCGACACCATTAGTTCACTATCAGAAAAAACCAACTTACTTGCTTTGAATGCATCAATTGAAGCAGCGCGTGCTGGTGAATTAGGGCGAGGTTTTGCAGTCGTCGCAGAAGAAGTAAAAACCTTAGCGAACGCATCGAAAGACAGTGCTAGTGATATTGATCAAGTTTGTCAGGCACTTAGAGTGAAACAACAAGAAATTGAACAGAAATTTGAAGCCTTGGCCAACTCACTATCGCAATCGATGAATTTATCAACCAGTGGTCAGAGCAATTTATCAGGCCAAATGGAGCACGCTCTCTCTGCCATTGAAATTATCAACACGCACTTAACCGATATTATCAGTCAAAACGAACACGCCTGCGATCGCTTTAGTGAAGTTGCAGAGCAAATTGATATGATGAAAGCTGATGCAGAAAAAGCAGTGCAAGGCTCTGCCAACAATATCCAAATTGGTCAGCAAGTACTTGAGCTAATTGATGATGTAAGGGCAGCTTCGTAACTAGCAGCGAGCAGTTTTAAGCTAAATGGAGATTAGCAATAACCTCCATTTAGCGATTTTCGGAATTTTTTAATGCAGCGAAAAATTCTATGAAACGAGAGACCAAAATAGATCTCTCGTTTTTATATATCCTAGCCTTTTAAAAATTTTATTTTGTCGCTCGATATTTTGCCGTAACTTAACCAGACTAGTTGGAAAGATTTTCCACCGCTGTCACTATCCCTGACATACCAGCATTGATTTCTCTAAACACACCATCTACTTGGGTGATTAATGCACTGCCAGCTTCCGATTTTTCTTGCGTTAATTTAATATCTTGCGACAGAGAAGTTGTCATTGTTTGGTTGTTCTTAACCACTTCGGCAATCTCAGCAGTTGATGCACTTGTTCTTGCCGCTAGACTCCTTACTTCGTCGGCCACAACCGCAAAACCGCGCCCTAAATCACCCGCTCTTGCTGCCTCAATCGCGGCATTTAATGCCAGCAAATTGGTTTGGTCGGCAATCGACGAAATGGTGTTAACAATATCGCTGATTTGATCCGATTGATTCGATAACCCTGAAATATTAGTGGCAAGATTTTCAACATTGGCAGTTATTTCATCCATTGTTGCCACAGAATCATCTAGTACGCCTTTTGCTAACTCTGACACTTGCTCAGTTTCTGCAACTGTTGACTGCACGGCTTCTGAGGCATTTTTCACGCTTGCTATGCGATCAGTAATATTTGATGCAAATTTTACTATTCTGATTAGTTTGCCTTGGTTATCAAAAATTGGGTTGTAGCTTGCTTCCAGCCAAACAACATCACCAGCGGCATTGCGACGTTCAAACATACCTTGCACAAACTGCCCACTGTTTAATTGTCGCCATAATTGTGCGTACTCTGGGCTAGCAACAAGCTCTTTCGAACAAAATATTTTGTGATGCTTTCCTTTGATGTCTTGAAGCGAGTATTGAACGGTTTGAAGGAAGTTTTCATTAGCGTCAAGAATGGTGCCATCGAGTGCAAAAGAAATCACCGCACTCGATCTATTTAACGCCGAAACCACACCATTTTGAATGTCTGCTGCCAGCACATAGTCGGTAATATCAGTTGCAATTTTAACAATCGAAATGATCTGGCCATGCTCGTCTTTCACTGGGTTATAGCTAGCTTCTAGCCAAATCGCTTGGTTATCTTTCGTAAAGCGTTGGAATTTATCAGTAAAAGCATGCCCTTGTGCTAGTCTTTCCCAAAAGTTTCTGTACTCACTTGAATTACTATACGCTGGCTCGCAAAAAATTTTGTGATGCTTTCCGACTATATCAGTTAAGCGGTAGCCCGTCGCATTTAAAAAATTACTGTTTGCATCCACTATGGTGCCTTGTGGTGTGAACTCAATATATGCAGTTGAACTCTTGATGCTCTCTAATATATGTCTTGCCTTGATATCGGCTTGTTGCTGAGCAGTCACAGCGTGTTCAATTTTTTTTGTAGTTCTAGGAAAAAAGTTCATACAGATCCTTGATGATAATACTCTCGGGGCGAGCATGAGAAGATACAGACAATTTCACGAAAATTCTTGATATAAATTAAAGATTGCTACCTTTTGCTACAATTTAATTACATTTCGAACACTTTCTGTACCATTAAGTTCAAAAAATGGATTTATGAATAACCAAGAAATAAGCTATTAACCGTCAACTCGATGCCTTTTCCTGTAATTTCGAAATAAAAACGTTGACCGTATCATTTGCTTGCCAGCCATTAAAACCTTGAATATTGACCAATCGGGCAATAATATTTTTGTCTTCTATACTTGCTCCAACCTATTTTCGCGATTGCGTAATAGGCGAAGCTGTATCGTAAAGGAGATTAAAACAAACAAAAATTCAAACAATCGGAGACTAACAATGAAAAAAGTAATGGTTTTTATCGCCAGTATTTTGCTTAGTTGTTCCGCCGTAAGCAAAGATAGATTAGAAGTATTTACAGACTACGACCTAGGTACTGATATATTTTCAATTACAACGGTTAAAATTGACCCAAACATGGAAGATATTTACCTAGCTGGGCTCAATCAGAGTTGGGTAAAGGCAGTAAAAATTCAAAAAGAGCTTGGCTATATTAAAGATTGGCGAATCTACGCCAGCGACTTGCCACAAAGTGGTCATTTCAACATGGTATTAATGGTAGTGTTTGAACAAGCCAATGATATGGAGCCCAACAAAAAACGCTATGATGCCTTTATGAAGAAATGGGGCGAAGCCAATCAGAAAAAATCCCAACAAATTTCCGCTAAATACCCTGAAGTTCGCACACTGACGGGCGAATACCGAATGCGTGAAATTATTATGAAGTAGCGAATTAAAATAAGTTACCAATTTTGGCGATACTTGCTAAGCGCATAAACTTCCCATGTGTCGCCTATCTAATTTATGTACTTCTCACCGAACAAATCGACAACAATTTCTGTACATTAAATAATTTGATGTTCGGCCAGCAGATTTTTATTTAACCAGTTGGTTAGTTTTTGCTTTTCTCATACGATAATTGGTTTTCATGTTTTCTTTAACTGCCGAACAAATTTAACTAGTGAATTAACTAGTGAGCAAGGCGTAAAAGAAGACATGAGAAAATATGAGTACTACTCGATGCATTATTTTAAGTAGGTGTAACCATCTAAACAATATTCATAGAAATCAATCCAGTTAACCCCTTCGCGTGGCTTAATTTGGCCTCGTTGAATTTGTTTATCGATCTCTTTTTTGATCGCCTGCGCCATAATTTCTGGCGTGTATTGCATGGTAGAAAGTACGCCTTTAACTGAGCTACCTTTGACCACTTCTTCAATGTAGAAATCTTTTGGATCGTCATCGTAACTGACAATATGCACTTCGTTTAAACGGCCAAACAAATTGTGCATATCGCCCATTACATCTTGATAGGCGCCAGTTAAGAAAATACCAATAAAGTAATCTTCGTCTTTATTGAGCGAGTGCAGCGGCACGTTGCTAGCAACTGGGTTACCTGTCGCCTCATCACCGATGAATTTGTCAATTTTGCCATCGCTGTCGCAGGTAATATCCACTAGGCTGCACAGCTTAGTAGGTTTTTCTTGATGGCGAGAGATAGGCACAATCGGCAATACTTGATCAATTGCCCAAGAGTCGGCAGCAGATTGGAAAACCGAGAAGTTAGCCAAGTATTGCGACGAGAGCATTTCTGGAATTTCTTTTAGCTCTTCCGGCACAAACTCTTGTTGCTGCGCCAGCACATCAATGGTTTCTAGCGTCCGCCAGTAGATAGTTTCTACTTTCGCCATTTCTTCAAGCGAGAGTACATCGAGTTTAAACGCTTGCATCGCCTGTTCTTTTAACTGAGCAATATCATTAAACGCTTCTTGGTAGTTATCTTGATTCAGGCCTGTTTCAATATCACGCAAATTGGTGACAATTATATGCTCACCCGTTGCTTTGCGTGTGCTGTACTCGGCGCCGCGCGGGTGTATTTCACCAATCACTTTAGTCACCACACACGAGTGATGCGCTGTCATGGCGCGGCCACTTTCGCTCACTAGGTGTGGATGGGCAACGCCAGCTAAGTCACAGCTTTGTTTAAAGCCATAAACGATATCGGCAATATATTCTTCTAAGCCATAGTTACAGGAGGAATCATTGGTTGATTGCGAGCCGTCATAATCAACGGCTAATCCACCACCGACATCAACATATTCCAGTGGCACACCTTGTTTAACAAGACGCGAGTAGACCAAAGACGCTTCTTGCACCGCTTCTTTAATAGCGCGAATATCGGTGAGTTGGCTGCCAATATGAAAATGTAGCAACTTGATGGTATCAGCCATGCCCTCTTGTTCGAGCAAGGTTACGGCATTTAAAATTTCGGCAATGCTTAGGCCAAATTTAGCGCGCTCACCACTTGAGCTTTCCCACTTACCGCGACCTTTCACCATCATTTTTACCCGCAGGCCAATAATAGGTTTAACGCCAAGCTGTTTGGAAAGCTTGATTAACATAGTGAGTTCACTGAACTTCTCAACCACAATCACCATATTGCGATTGATTTTTAGGCCAAGTAAGGCAAGGCGCAGGTATTCTTCGTCTTTGTAACCGTTAAGGATCGTCAGTGAGTTTTTATTGGTATTGTAGGCAAGTGCCGCAATCAGCTCTGGTTTTGAGCCAGCTTCAAGGCCATAGTCAAAACGCGTACCGGCATCGACAATTTCCTCGATGACCTCGCGCATTTGATTCACTTTGACCGGAAATACCCCCATATATCGGCCTTCGTAGTCAGCCTCTTCAATGGTGCTGCGAAACGTGCGATTTAGGCGCTCTACTTGTGAACGTAGTATGTCATGAAAACGAATAACGGCTGGAAATTCAATACCCTCTGTGACCATTTCATCAACGATTTCACGTAAGTTAATTTTTAAATTCGGTTGGTCATAACGTGGCGTTACTTGCAAGTCGCCCTGCTCGCCAATAGCAAAGTAGCCGTTGCCCCAACGGTTTACTCGGTAGGTTTTTTCGGCATCATCAATAGTCCATGCCGCACTGGTATTCGCTAATTCTTGTATTGCTAAATCATCACGGCTCATAAGTTAGCCTCCGCGCCATTTTTAATATGAGCACTAACATCCGAATTTAAACAAAGCAGTAACTCACGTACCACTTTGGCAGCAAACACATCGCTATTACCTGTACTGTCAATTTCAGGAGAAAGTTCAACCACATCGCAGCCAACAAAGTTTTTGCGCTGTAAAATTTTGCACAAGCTAACAAACGAATGAAAGTCTTCCCCGCCCGGCTCAGGAGTGCCAGTGCCAGGGAAAAAGCTGGGGTCAAAATAGTCTAAATCTAGCGTTAGATAAATCGGTCTATCATCGGCTATCGCTTCTACCGCCGACAAAAAGTCTGCACGACTTTGCATAATCGTTTGGTTATCGCGCATCCAATCGTATTCTTCTTTAGTACCTGAGCGAATACCGTACTGAATCAGCTGGTTTTGCTCGGTGAAATGGTCGCTCACTCGGCGAATAATTGAGGCATGTGAATAGTGATAGCCCAAATAGCCATCACGCAAATCAGCGTGGGCGTCTAAGTGCAGTAACACAAGATCAGGGTATTCTTGTAAATAACGAGTGATTGGTGCGTAAGAGATCGAATGCTCACCGCCAAGAGTTAATACTCGTACCTTGTCTTTGGCTAACGAGACATCAGCGAACACGTCATTAAAGGTACTATTCGCTTGTAAGTATTGCGTTTTAATATGCTCGGGATCTGTGTCTTCAGTGATATTTATATCAATAGGTAAGTTGCCTAAGTCACTAAAGCAGTAGTTTTCCAAATCGTCGTCTAAATAAGGCGAGTATGACTCAATGCCATCAGAAACTGCTCGCAGCGCATTGGGGCCATGTTTAGTGCCTTTGCGAAAACATGCCGTGCCATCAAATTCAAAACCAATTAAATGGGTAGTATTTGCATTGATCTCCAACTCAGTAGATGACCATTCAAACGGCACAGGTGCCTTAATTAACGGGGTGTTGATCGTTTTTAAACTACTCACTGATTTTGCCACTGATTTTACCCAAATATTAACTCACAAAATTTTGCGCAATTATGCAAAAATTCCTGAATAAGTATAGTATTTTTTAGTACGCCAAATAGTAGCTAAAATAACAGCCCAATAGCGCCATTTAATGGGCGATAAAACATAGTTGTAAACCACAAAATAATTTGTAAAATACCGCACCATTTTTTTGCGTGTTGCTTTAGAGGGCAAGTCGTGTTTTTTGAAGGTTCAGAAAAAAAAGCCGAAATATTAGTTAACCCCAACACATTAAACTTGTTAATTGATATTGATAATGAATTTTGGGCAGCATTAGTCAATTGCTGTCATGCGCAGATTTTATCAAGCATTGAAAACGAGCACTGCAAGGCATTCTTATTGTCGGAATCCAGCTTGTTTGTTTGGCATGATCGCATGCTTATTCTTACCTGTGGTGTTACCCAGTTAATTAACTCGGTGGATTACTTTGTTAAACACCAAGGCAAAGATGCCATTACGCATCTTATTTACCAGCGTAAAAACGAATATTTTGCGCAGGCGCAGCCAAGCTGTTTTGGTGATGATATTAAGCTGCTCGCCAGTCACTTTCCGGGTAAAGCCTATCGCTTTGGTGAAATGGATAGCCACCATAACTATGTGTTCCATCTCGATAACGATTTTGTTGCCGACAAAAGCGACAAAACCTATGAGCTGCTGGCGTATCAAATTAGTGAACAAGCCTCGCAACATTTAACCCAACCAAATTTATCAGCTGAAGAGATTCGCGCTTATTTAAAAATCGACGAGCTATTACCGGGCTTTGCGATAGATGATTTCGTGTTTGAGCCTTACGGTTATTCACTCAATGCCATTAAAGGCCACGAGTATTTAACCATTCATGTTACGCCCCAAGCGGATAGTAGCTATATCTCGTTTGAATCAAACCTTAATTTGGTGTCACTTGCACCGCAAATTTTAGCGGTATTAGCGCCAGCGTCGTTTGATTTGATGAGCTTTAATGAAGCTGATTTTGCCGAGCAAATTCAGACAGCCATCCCCTCACAATACGTCAGTAAATCGCTGGTGAGTAAAACCTTAACCAATGGCTACCTAGTCAACTTCGCCAACTTTATTTTACCGAGCGAGCAATTTTCAGCGCCAATTGAACTGGATATTTCAGGAGAAAACCATGCACTCTAATTTATGGGTAGAAGAAAAATTTGAAGATTTCTTAGGGCTAAAATTTAAAGTCGAGAAAGTGCTATTTTCTGGCAAAAGTGAGTTCCAAACCGTTGATGTAGTGGAAACTAAAGGCCACGGTAAAATGCTACTAAATGACGGTTTAATCATGGTCACTGAACGTGATGAATTTGCCTACCACGATATGATCACCCATGTACCTTTGTTTGTGCACCCTAACCCGAAAAATGTGCTGGTGATTGGCGGCGGTGATGGTGGTACCGCGCGTGAAGTGATTCGTCATCCATCCGTTGAAAAATGTACTATGGTGGAAATTGACGGCATGGTGGTTGACGCCTGTAAAGCCCATATCCCACAAACTGCTGGTGCATTAGACGATCCACGCATCAACCTAATTATTGGTGATGGCGTTAAGTTCGTACAAGAGACAAATGAAAAGTTCGACGTGATTATTGTCGATAGCACAGATCCTATCGGTCCTGCGCAGCCATTGTTTGGCGAAGCTTTTTACCGCGATGTATTTAGCTGCTTAACCGACGATGGCATTGTCGTTTCGCAAGGTGAGTCCTCATGGTACGCTCTAGAAATTCAACAATCATTGCTGAAAGTGCTAAACGCAGTATTCCCAAATAACTACCTGTACAGCTTTAGCAACCTCACCTATCCAGGCGGTTTGTGGAGCTTTACTTTTGCGTCGAAGAAATACCACCCAGTTAACGACTTTAACCCAGCACGTGTAGCGGAAAGTGGCCTAGATTTTGACTATTACAACGCAGCACTACATAGCGCGGCTTTTGCCTTGCCAAGCTTTGCGCAAAAAGGATTGGCTGGCCTTATTTGCAATGGTAAATAGGGATAATGAGAAATAATCCGCCGCTAGGTATGTATTCACAAGTTAGCTAGCAAATAACGAATAAGGGCACTCAAATGAATGCCCTTTTTATTATCAATTTGTCTGGTTACTTTATTTTCCTCTAGGGCGTTAACCACCAAACTGAAAACGTACACCTGCATTAACGGTAAAACCATCGTTGCGTGACCAAATATCGGTTGTCCAGCGGCCACTAGGTGCTTGTGCTGGCAGCAGTAATGGATCTTCTTTGGTCTGTCGCACATTCAGCAGATTTTCCGCATTAACAAACCAACTCACCTTACCAATAGTAATTTGGCCCAACAAACCTAAATGCCAATAGGCATCACTGCGCTCGCGATATGGGTTGTTTTCAAGCGCTTGCGTACCGGTGTAATACGCCTCAAAACCGAGTAAATGGCTGCCGTGCTCTTCCCACATTATCACTAATCCAGTTGAATGCCGTGGCGTTAAGGTGATCGGTGAACGGCCTGATGTCAACAAATTAGGTTTAGTAGCATCGGTATATAAATAACTACCAGTAAATTTAATGTCGTGCCAGCGATAACGCAGCAGCAGTTCTGCACCACTAATGCGGCTCTCACCTTGTGCATTAACTATCGCAACTTGTTTACCACTATTATCTTCAACATCAGCCTGTAAATTATTGAGAGTCGCTAGTTCAGTAACATTATCAATATGAGAAGCAAAGAAAGTAACGCTAGTTTCGATGTCACCAAGCGCATAGCTAACATCTATTGACGCAGTTGACGCTTGCTCTTCTTCAAGATCGGTCAATGGTGCTAAACGCGACAGCCCAGTTTCATCAATATCTTCGATAAATGGTGTTGGTGCGTAAAAGCCTTGACCGAAAGCACCGCGAATCGTCCAATTATCAGGGCTATAAAGCACAGAAATTCTCGGGCTAAATTGAGTGCCATATTCACTGTGCCAATCTGCTCTAGCGCTCAGTGATAGCGCAAGCTCGTCACTGGCATCATAATCTAGTTGCGTAAATAAACCGGGGACATCGTAGGTGTAGTTAAATTCAGAGAATGTTTCTGAATCAAATTGCTCTGACTGAAACGCCGCGCCAATGAGCCATGCCGCTTGATCGCCATAACCTGAAACACTGGACTCAATTAAGTAGCTTTGATGAGAATCGTCTTCAAACACAGTGCCGTATTGATGCTCATGATCTTGATTCATTGCCGAGCCACGCACATTTAAGTTCAATGTTTCAGTTAGCGGTGCGTCATAAATAAAGCCAAGATCGGTGCGCACAGTGTCTTGATCTTGCGCAAACGGATTTCCATCTGGCGCAGTCGCACCCTCGCGCGTGCCACCTGTACGCTGCTCTTTCATCGCCCCTAAGGTTAAGTAAAGGTTGGCACCATCCTCCCCTTGCCAGTAAAAACGCGGACGTACTGTCGCGCGGTCATAACCAGCCATATCAATCCAACCATCATCGTCGAGATCTTCTTCTTTTTGATGGTGAACGCCAGCAGTTACCGAAGCACTTAGCGTATCTGTTATAGGTGACGCAAAATAAGAGGTAATATCTTGTCCATCTTTTGAGGTTAAATTGACGAGTACCTCTCCCTCGACCTCGCCCTCTCTATTATGGCTAGGCGTTCGTGAAATTAAGTTGATCACACCACCTAGTGCGGAACCACCATAAAGCGACGACGCAGAGCCTTTGATAATTTCAACGTTCGCTAAATCTGTTGGGAGGATTTGTAATAAGCCGATAGACGCTGTTTGCCCGCCATATAGCGGCAAACCGTCACTGAGCAATTGTGTGTAACGTCCATATAAACCTTGCAAGCGAATATTGGCGCTACCAAGCGCTGGCGATGTGGTTTGCACACGCACTCCGCCAGTTTCAGCCACTAACATGGAAATATTGCCCGGACGCATTAGTGCTTTTTCTTGCACTTCTTCGCCATTTATCACTTCGGTTCGAGTGGCGGATTCAGTGACAATACGCCCTAAGCGGGAAGCGGTCACTTGAATACGTTCTACTCCGTTATCTGAATGGTCATGATGGTGATGACCACTTTCTTCTTGGTGGCGGTTATGTTCTTTGTGTTCGCCATGTTTTTCACTGGCGATTGATATGGCTGGCAACATCGCGACAGCAATGGCTAGGCTAATTTTATTCAAAAGCATTTTTACCTCGTGAATGCTTAGGTACTTAACGGGGCTTGCGTGTAAAGAGTTGCTCATGGCAACAAAGCACGTCTTTTAGTGTTTAATGATTAAAGATTTGGGCGCAAAGCCGTTTCTAGCTATTCACTCCAAGCTATTTATTCAAAGCTATTTGGGAGATATGCCAAAGCTTGCGCAAAAGTTTTAAGCGGCGCTTATCGGCGGGCGATAAAGCGAATTAGATATAAAATAGGTATGTGTAAACTGATAACTGTAAATAGGATTGGTAAGAAAAACAGGTGCTGGACTGCCAATAAAAGCCGTTAAATAAAGAGGTGCTGAGCACATACTGCCAGCACAAATACAGGAACCGTCACTACAATCGACATTGCAGCTTGGCTCACAATTCCCGTCGCAGCAGTCACTGTGTTGTTCATTGTCGGTTTTTTCGTGTTCTGGCCGTTCTGTGTCTAACTCTTTGGTATGAGCTAAGTCATTGTTTAACTTAACCGAAGCGAGAACCGTTTGTGTGTCGCCTGCTGTCTTGTCACTGGCGACAATGAGATCAGCAGTGGCTAGTGGATCAGCATTAGATGTATCAACACTAGATGTATCAACACTCAAGAAGTCATCAACCACAACAGTCTGCACTGCTGCCTGAGCGACAAAAGCAAACAATAACAGTAAGATGACAAAAACTCTAAATGACGAGTGATACATAAAATTCTCAAAATAATAGCGCTGTATATTCTAGTGCCAAGCTTTTATAAAAGGAATGGCTGGTGCAAATTTATGTACTGACCCTCGTTAAAATCGTCGTTTCTGTCATCACCCTTGTGACGATTTTCGTATTTACCGTTATCTGTTTTTTTACAGTCACCGTTTCTACACTCAGTTCGCAGCAATAATCCCTTGGCTTTTAATTGGCTAAAATGCTATCATGCCGCGCCTTTTTATTCTGGCTAAGATTTAAGCTTGGTTAACACTAGGTTTAAGTTGGTTAAATTAAAAGGTTTTCAGGTTGTTCTTGGTCGCAAAGAACAACAAATTTTGACTTATTAATAGAGTATTTATCATGACTGATTTATTTACTTTGGATGCTGAAGTACGTACTGACCTAGGGAAAGGTGCGAGCCGCCGCCTACGTCACGCGAACAAAGTTCCAGCTATCCTTTACGGTGAAGGCAAAGAGCCTGTATCTTTAACACTTGCTCACAACAAAGTATTCCGTGCGCAAGAAGAAGAAGCATTCTACTCTCACGTATTAACGTTAAACGTTGACGGTGAAAAAGTTGAGTGTTTATTAAAAGACATGCAACGTCACCCTTACAAGCCGCTAGTAATGCACATGGACTTCATGCGTATTGATGCTACACACGCTGTACACACTAACGTTCCAGTTCACTTCTTAAACGAAGAAGCTGCTGCGAAGAAAGGTGGTTCTGTTGCTCACCACATCGCTGAAATCGCAATTACTTGTTTACCAGGTAACTTACCAGAGTTCATCGAAGTTGATTGTGCAGACTTAGAAGTTGGTCAAACTCTTCACCTATCTGACGTTAAATTCCCAGAAGGCGTTACTTCTGACGAATTAGCTAAAGGTGAAAGCCACGACCAAGCTGTTGTTACATTAAACGCTCCTAAAGGCGGTAACGACGAAGCTGCTGAAGAAGAAGCGACTGAAGAGTAATCATAACGTTCGTTTATGACTATTCAATTAGTTGTGGGGCTGGGTAATCCCGGCCCTGAATACACAAAAACTCGCCATAACGCTGGCGTCTGGTTCGTCGAAGAACTTGCTCGCATCCATAACATCTCCTTAAAACCCGAAAAGAAATATGCTGGCCTGTATGGCAAAGGGCAAATTGCGGGTCAACTTGTTCATTTACTTATTCCAACCACTTTTATGAATCGCAGTGGTCAAGCCGTGGCACCGTTGGCGAATTTTTTCAAAATTCCCGTTAGCGAAATGCTGGTAGCACACGATGAAATGGACATGTCACCGGGAGTTTGTAAAATAAAAATGGGTGGTGGCCATGGTGGTCATAATGGCTTACGAGACATTATCGCCAGAATGGCAAATAATAAAGATTTCTACCGTTTGCGCATTGGTATTGGTCACCCTGGCCATAAAGACCGCGTAACCGGACACGTACTTGGCAAAGCACCTGCTGCCGAGCAAACGTTAATTGATCAAGCGGTTGATGAAGCAAGCCGCTGCTTTGAAATTTGGCTAAAAGACGATTTAAAGAAAGCACAAAATCGCTTACACAGCTTTAAAGCTGCTTAGTTCGGCTTTCTAGTGTTAGCCAAAAGCACTGACAAAAATTAATTTGCCGCACATCGGCGATAACGAGATAGGAAAAAATCATGGGTTTTAAATGTGGTATTGTTGGTTTACCAAACGTAGGTAAATCTACTTTGTTCAACGCATTAACAAAAGCGGGTATTGAAGCGGCGAACTTCCCGTTCTGTACCATCGAACCTAACACGGGTGTGGTACCTGTGCCAGATCCTCGCTTAGATCAAATCGCCAAAATTGTTAACCCTGAGCGCGTTATCGCAACCACTATGGAATTTGTTGATATTGCTGGTCTGGTTGCTGGTGCATCAAAAGGTGAAGGTTTAGGTAACAAGTTCTTAGCCAACATTCGTGAAACCGATGCGATTGGCCATGTGGTACGTTGTTTTGAAAACGAAAACATTGTTCACGTTTCGGGTAAAGTTAGCCCAAGCAGCGATATTGACGTAATCAATACAGAATTAGCCCTTGCTGATATGGACACGGCTGAGCGTGCTCTACAAAAACAAGCGAAAAAAGCCAAAGGTGGCGACAAAGACGCTAAATTCGAAGTACCTGTGCTAGAGAAAATCTTAGCGCACGTAGAAGAAGGCGAAATGATCCGCTCACTAGAGCTAACAAAAGAAGAGTTAGCTGCCGTTAAATACCTTAACTTCTTAACCGTTAAGCCAACTATGTACATTGCCAACGTTAATGACGATGGTTTTGAAAATAACCCATACCTTGATGAAGTTCGTGAAATTGCCGCCAAAGAAGGTGCCGTGGTAGTACCTGTATGTGCAGAAATTGAGGGTGAACTTTCGGAAATGGACGAAGAAGATCGCGAGATCTTCATGGAAGAAATGGGCTTAACTGAGCCAGGTTTAAATCGCGTAATCAACTCTGGTTACGGTTTATTGAGCTTACAAACTTACTTCACCGCTGGTGTTAAAGAAGTACGCGCTTGGACTGTGAAGCAAAATGCCACTGCCCCACAAGCAGCTGGTGTAATTCACACTGACTTTGAGAAAGGTTTTATCCGCGCTGAAGTTGTCGGTTTTGACGACTTTATCGAAAACAATGGTGAGTCAGGCGCGAAAGAAGCAGGTAAATGGCGCTTAGAAGGTAAAGACTACCTTGTAAAAGATGGTGATGTTGTTCACTTTAGATTTAACGTTTAAACCTACGTTAACTAAATGCTTAATCTGGCGTTTATCTTAATGATTGAAGAAGGAGCCTAATGGCTCCTTTTTTCTTTTCAGTATTTGATCAACTCACTCTCTATTTGCCATAACCTTAAAGCTTTAAAAAAGCACCTGCTTATACCTGTTTATATAACTGCTTATTTACATCCGCGTATATGAATACAAATCACAGGCTAAGAACAAGCTGCGAGCAGACATAGATTATTGATAGCTAAAAGTGGCTAATGCAGCGATTGCTCTTCTAATACTAGTTTTACCATTACTTCGTTAAATATACCGGTGCTTTAACTCTAGCTTCTTAACTCATCTCTTTTAACTGTGCAGTGATACTTCTAAAATATAAAAACAAATAACGCGTTAAATTGGTCGTAAAAACATGCTTCTCGCGTAGTAATTAAACGCCTTGTTGGTAATTTGTCCAAACAAACCAAAGTAGTCATATTTTTGCAAAAAAACGGTTGACGCGCTGCAATCAGATTTGCATAATACGCGCCACTTGCTGAGAGGCAAGATTGTAAATGGCTACATAGCTCAGCTGGTTAGAGCACATCACTCATAATGATGGGGTCCCAAGTTCAAATCTCGGTGTAGCCACCATTTACAATGCGGGAGTGGCGGAATTGGTAGACGCGCTGGATTTAGGTTCCAGTACCGCGAGGTGTGAGAGTTCAAGTCTCTCCTCCCGTACCATTTTAATAACAGGCTGTCTGTTATTAAAATATGAAACATCGTTGGGGTATAGCCAAGCGGTAAGGCAGCGGGTTTTGATCCCGTCATTCTCAGGTTCAAATCCTGATACCCCAGCCACTTTCATAGCCTAGGCTAAAGTTGTGGTGAGTATAAATCATCGATGTTTGCCCTTAAGATTGGGGTATAGCCAAGCGGTAAGGCAGCGGGTTTTGATCCCGTCATTCTCAGGTTCAAATCCTGATACCCCAGCCAATCTTAAGAAACAGCATGAAATCATGCGAGAGCGGTAACTCTATAAAAATACAATATTACTAAATGCGGGAGTGGCGGAATTGGTAGACGCGCTGGATTTAGGTTCCAGTGCCGCGAGGCGTGAGAGTTCAAGTCTCTCCTCCCGTACCATTTAGTAGAACCTTTCACTTATCTTTATGCACTAAAGAAGTGAAAGTTGTAAATGGCTACATAGCTCAGCTGGTTAGAGCACATCACTCATAATGATGGGGTCCCAAGTTCAAATCTCGGTGTAGCCACCATTTACAAATGAGTGTTGAATGTAGCACAAGAGCGGCGGCTCTATAATAACGACAACTTTTCAATGCGGGAGTGGCGGAATTGGTAGACGCGCTGGATTTAGGTTCCAGTGCCGCGAGGCGTGAGAGTTCAAGTCTCTCCTCCCGTACCATTGAAAAACTAGTAATGTCGTTCAGATATTACAAATCATCTCAATATGATTGGGGTATAGCCAAGCGGTAAGGCAGCGGGTTTTGATCCCGTCATTCTCAGGTTCAAATCCTGATACCCCAGCCAACTTTCTCTACATACTTTCCAGTAATTAAATTCCAAAAAAATTACTCGGTTAAATAATTGCCCAAATGCAATACCTATATCGGTATTCCGTTTATTCGTACATTATTAATTTGATAACATTACTTGTTTGATATTGCCTTTATCGAGTGGCGAAATTGGTAGACGCGCTGGCCTATGCTGAAGAAAAAGGGTTCCAGTGCCGCGAGGCGTGAGAGTTCAAGTCTCTCCTCCCGTACCATTGAAAACTAGTAATATCGTTCAGATATTACAAATCATCTCAACATGATTGGGGTATAGCCAAGCGGTAAGGCAGCGGGTTTTGATCCCGTCATTCTCAGGTTCAAATCCTGATACCCCAGCCAACTTTCTCTACATGCTTTCCAGTACTTAAATTCAAAAAAATTACTCAGTTAGATAATTGTTAAAATTTAACCCTATAGCTATGTTCAGTTATTTTTGAACTATCTGCTTTGATATTTACAAACAAATTGCTACTTGTAACTGTGATCTCATTGAGTTTTACGAAAAAGAATCGCAGTGTACGCGATTAAGCCTCAGATTCCCTATTTAAGAATAAAGCTTTATTAACGCTTCTTAGTCAGAAAGGACAATTTGATATGACTATAGGCAGTTTGTTTGGATGGCGAGAGAAGAAATGCCGTTAAATACTTTTTATTAAAGATGTTTTAACGACAAAGCACCTAATTAAAGATAGAGTTGAATAAATTAAAGGGCTTTAGGTTAAAGCCCACAAGCATACGCTAATACTTTGTTTTTAATCACAGGCGTAACACGCTGCGCCGCAAATAAGCCAATATTTCGAACCGCTTTTAAAACTGGTGAGTCATTAGAGAAAGTAGCGTATAGGCCGTCCATTGCCGACATCATTAATAAATTGTCTCTTCTGCGCATTTTTTCATAACGATTCAATACACTTGAAGCATGCCAGCTAGTGCCATTTGCAATAGCATCTGCAATCGCGTTACGAAGCGCGAGCACATCTTTAAAACCAAGATTCACGCCCTGCCCCGCTAATGGGTTAATTGTATGGGCGGCATCTCCTAGTAAGACAATATTACCTTGCACATATTTATTTGCATGTTGTCTGGTTAATGGAAAGTAGCCTTTATCAACAACTTCAACTTTACCGAGCTTCTCTGGGAAGTATTGTGAAATTTGCGCGGTTAGTTCTTCATTATTAAGTTGTGCTAATTGTTTTATGCGGTCTCTATCCTCATACCATACTAAAGAGGCATTGTGCCCTGGCATTGGCAGCATGGCTAATGGTCCAGATGGCGTAAACCGTTGCCAGGTGATGTCTTGTTGAGACAGCTCAGTTTTCACATTTATCAACATTGCTGATTGCTGGTAATTCCAACCAGTACAGCCTATTCTTGCTTGTTTTCTAACAAACGAATTAGCGCCATCGGCAGCTACCACTAACCGCGCGATAAAATTCTCCTGCGTAGTTTCTACCAAAACACTATCGACTTGCTGATTAATATTAGTTATTGGTTGCCCCAAAACTAACTTAATTCCCTGATGTTGCTCCACTTGCTGCCATAGTGAGAGTTGAATTAATCGATTCTCTACGATATGACCAAGATGCGGTTGATTAATCGCGTCGGCATTGAACTCTGCATAAGCAAGTTCTGACTCCCAAACCCCCAACCGACGATAAGGGCAAGCACGCCATTGCAGTATTTGTTGCCATGCGCCTAAGTCTTTAAGTAAGTTTTCAGAGGCTACCGATATCGCCGAAACGCGCAAATCGAAAGCTTGTTCATGAGAAAATTCTTGTGGCTGATGTTGCTCAAACACTACGACCTTGAGGCCAAGCTCAGCAAGAGATAACGCAGTAGCAGCACCAATCATACCGCCACCAACAATAAGTACATCGTACTGTTGCATAATTTAGTTTTAATTAACTTAGAAAAATCGTGTTTAGTTTAAAAGGTATTAACGATCTTGGCGAGTACCATCACAGTACTGAAAGCGCTTTTTATTTGATAAGTATCAATATTTAACACTCCATGCGAGTTATCTCTTCAAGAATTGAAATTAACGATTATACTCAAGTTGGCAATTCTGCCATTCCAATAATTAAGGAAAGATTATGTCTGCATTAAAAGAAGAAAAAATTGTCGCTCCGGATATTAAACTCGTATACGACCTAACAGAGAAACCAAATCTTACTAATTTACAAGCCAAGCCTGATCGTGCTGTGCTTGCTAACATGCGGCTTGATTTAGTGTTACCAGAAGATAACATCATGACCGTTGATATAGATTTTGACACCACAAGTGGCTACCATGGTAATACGATGATGGTAATGGATGACTTTGGTGTCGAAATGCTAGCAACAGCATTTGCAGTGAAGTATGGACAAGAACAAGCTGACGTTGTTACAAAAGCTTGGCAACAAAAACAACAACAAGATGATCCAAGAAAACCAACTTATTTACTGGTGCAAAAGCCTGAGTCTGAAGGCGCTTTACCAAAAGTCTATGCGATTTGCGGTACGAAAAAGCATGAAAACGACATTGCGCCGGACAGTATTATCTAATTTTCCACAAGCTATGTGGCAGCGCTTGCTGCCACTTTCACTATTGCCTATTTTCGTATCTTTACTTTTCCCATCAACTGCGAATGCCCAAGTAGACAACCTAGCAAAGGTTTATAGTATAACCCAAGACAGTAACGGCTTTGTTTGGCTAGCTGGACATCAAGGCTTAACGCGATTCGATGGCACCAACAGCATAACTTTTTCCGCCAACGATCCTAACTGGCAACTTCCCTTCACTTGGACACATGAAATAGAGCCACATGGTGAAAAGTTTATTGTTTCTTCAGAAAGCTTAGGCACATGGCTCTTCGACCCTAGCAATGGTCAGTTTGAGCAACTGAATATTAATACGGAGCGCTCAAGCCACTATCATAGTATCGAATTTAAAGGGAACTATTACATCTCATCTGGTAAGCGTGTATACAAACATGACAGTAGCACTAGCTTAACCAAAGACATCTTCAAGGGAGCAGCACCAACACATTTAGTCAAAACGTCGAACCACCTATACATGGACGCTGGTTATGAGGGTGCTTACATTCTAAAAGATGAGAAATTTAACCAATTAATTAGCGAGAAAGTAAATACGATCGCCGCGGTTGGCCAATACCTTATCGTAGTTACGCCCAACCAAATATACACGTATAACGGTGAGCAAGTTGTCGCCTCTATTCCCACAACTGCCGGTATTAATGGCATAGCGAAAGAGCACCATACAAATAACTTTTTTACCATTTCTAACGAAGGCGAAATCAAACGTTATAGAGCTGAGAACCTTACGGAACTGCCACATAACTACGAGCACGCAGATAAAGGACGTGTCAAAGCAGCCTATCATGATAGCTCTAAAGTCTTATGGCTGGCCTCTAACCTAGGTATACAAAGGCTTGTTGAAAGTTCTTTGCAAAATCATCCCGTGACTTTTGATGTCGCTAATAACTCTAACGAGATATCCGTATTTTCAGGAGAGTTAGTTATTGGTAGTTATGGTCAAGGTTTGCATGCCTTTGACCCTAAATCGACTATTTTTCCAGCCAACATTAACGAAGCATTTACGACCAGTGCAAAACGAGTCATGGATTTACAACCCGTCGGTGACGACCTGTTCATTGCGACATTTGATGGGCTTTGGCAGTTCAATGCTAAAAATGAAAGTCTAGCGCGTGTGCCATTTTCCAATAACAACAAACTACTGATAAAACTCGCATATCAAGATGGCCTACTTTATTTAGGTAGTAACTCTGACGGTCTTTATATTTATGATATAGAAAAGCAAGCAATCATAGATCATGTCAATAAAGACAAAGGCTTAACATCAGTTGAAATCATTGACATTCTCCCTTTTGACAATGGTGATGTATGGCTAGCGGGTACCAAAGGCATTTCAATCTACAATCGCTTTAGTAAGTACATTAACAATGTGCCAAATCTTGGCCCAAACAAAGTCATTTCACTCGAACATGCAAACGGCAAAATATTTGCCGGCACATTAGGAGACGGTATAAACATACTAGACCGTCAAGGGACTTTACTATCTGTGATTGCTCAAGGTATTGAGTTTACCTATAGCTCAACAATTAAAAACAAAATTTGGATCGGCTCTGCGGTTGGCCTATACACAATAGACCCAACCACTCATGAAGTTGCTCTAATTCCGACGACCGAAAAATATTCATTTTCTGATGCCGCACGCTTAGTTGGCGACTCAGTGTTTTATGCCCATTTTGGCGGTATATTAGAAGTCCCAATAGAGCAACGAAACACTTACAGCGCCGATGTTTATATTGGCAAAACAATTGTTTCTGGACGTCAGTATCTACAAAACCAGGAAATTAATATTTCATCTGCGAGTGACGTAGTGTCATTTGATTTGGTCAGTTTAGATTATCGTCCAGGCCAAGCAAAAAAATTCAAGTACAAGCTCAATAATGGCGCCTGGAATCATATCAATGGTAACCAGCTAACGTTAACGGGGTTGGCATCAGGTCGCTACAACATTGAAATTATGGCGACCAATAGCTTAGGTCAGTGGAGCGAGAAACGAGCTTATGCCAATATTAATGTTGCTTACCCATGGTATTGGACACTGCAGGCTCGCATTGTATATGCCGTTACCTTAATTTGTCTTATTGCATTGTTTTCTTGGACGTTTTATTTACGAACGCAATCCATTCGAAAAATCTATTTGCTGCTCGAAACAGAAGTAAAGCGCAAAGGGAAAAGCGCATTGTCAACACAACGAAACTTGCAATCAATCGTTACCTTGCTTCATGAAAACAAGCAAGAACAGGCAATTGAAATCGCCGAGCAATGTATCAGCCAATTTGCTAATGAAGAATCTGAAGAAACGCCAGACGCTCTTTACGGCAGTAATTTGAATATCGCGGTACCCTATTTCGCTGAATTTTTACATCGTAAATATCATGTGAAAATGACGTACGATTTGTATGCTAAAAACGAACAGTTGAGCTACGAGCTACAAGCCAATATTTATAAGCTAATATACGAAGCCGTAACATGCGCAATACTGCACGGTGACTCCAGTCACTTCCAATTAACGCTAAAAGAATTCAAAGATAAGCTTTGGCTAACCATCAGCGACGACGAAGACAGCTTTACTCATTTTAATAGCAAGGTTACGTTTAATATGTCGATGTATTACATTCGACAAATAGCTAATAAGTACAAGGCATCGGTTAACACCTTTGAGCCAAAAGACGATAAAGGCAGTCAAATTGTGATTAGCTTTCCGATGCGTCTTACTAGTTAACATATAAGCAGCGACTAATCTCAGGGTCGCTGTTCAACACGAAAGCCTATTGCCCTAGAGCCCTTATAAAGAGTAAAATACGCGACCTTAAATTCTCCAGCAAAAACTGGAATCAATTTTCTTATGGGCACGTAGTTATGAGTAAAAAGTTATATATTAAAACCTGGGGCTGTCAAATGAACGAGTATGACTCGCAGAAAATGGCAGATTTACTGGATTCAACACACGGTTTCTCGTTAGCCGAAGAAGCAGAAGACGCCGACGTGATATTACTCAACACCTGCTCTATCCGCGAAAAAGCGCAAGAAAAAGTATTTCACCAGTTAGGTCGCTGGAAGTTACTAAAAAATGACAACCCAGATTTGATCATTGGCGTTGGCGGCTGTGTTGCCTCGCAAGAAGGCGATGCGATTCGTGAGCGTGCACCCTATGTAGATATGGTCTTTGGTCCACAAACCCTTCACCGTTTACCAGAAATGATCCAACAAGTATCTGGCGAAAAAGCGCCAGTTGTTGATGTTAGCTTCCCAGAAATTGAAAAGTTTGACCGCCTACCTGAGCCAAAAGCAGAAGGCGCAAGTGCATTTGTTTCTATTATGGAAGGTTGTAGTAAGTACTGTACCTTCTGTGTTGTACCTTACACCCGTGGTGAAGAAGTTAGCCGTCCGTCAGATGACGTTTTATATGAAATCGCGCAATTAGCGGAACAAGGGGTTCGTGAAGTTAACCTATTGGGCCAAAACGTAAATGCTTACCGCGGTGAAAACCATGATGGTACTATCTGTCGCTTCTCTGAATTATTGCGTTTAGTGGCAACCATTGACGGTATTGACCGCATTCGCTATACAACCTCGCATCCAGTAGAGTTTACTGACGATATTATTGAAGTTTACAAAGACGTACCTGAATTGGTTAGTCACCTGCATTTGCCAGTACAAAGTGGCTGTGACCGCATTTTAACGCAAATGAAGCGCGGTCATACTGCACTTGAATACAAATCGCAAATTCGCAAATTGCGTAAAGCGCGCCCTGACATTTGCATGTCATCTGACTTTATCATTGGCTTCCCGGGTGAAACTGATTTTGATTTTGAACAGACGATGAACCTGATCAAAGATATCGATTTTGATTTAAGCTTTAGCTTTATCTATAGCGCTCGCCCAGGTACACCAGCTGCTGACTTACCTGACGATATCAGCGAAGAAACCAAGAAACAGCGCCTACAGATCTTGCAAGATCGCATTAGCCAGCAAGCATTGCGCATTGCGCGCCAAATGTTAGGCACAGAACAACGTATTTTGGTTGAAGGTCCATCGAAGAAAAATCCAATGGAACTTCGTGGCCGTACCGAAAACAACCGTATTGTGAACTTTGAAGCACCGCACCACGTAATTGGTCAGTTCGTTGATGTTGAAATTACTGACGTATACGCTAACTCATTGCGCGGTAAGCTGGTTCGTGAAGAAAAAGACATGGGTTTACGCATTGCGCATTCACCGTCTGATATCTTGGCCAACAGCCATCATGAAGCTAATGCGGCGGCAAGTACCAATGGCACCGACGACTTAGGTGTTGGCACGTTTACGCCTTAGTAAGTATGCTATCGGCATAAAAGCTTCTTTGCTTTTATGCCGCACTTTATTTAGTTACAGGCTTTTCATCTTTAACACGCAAAGACAACACAAAAAGACAAACGGAAGATTTCTTGAGCACAGATAACAGCACCTTGCTAACCTTAGAGCCCGTCGACAATGCCCGTCAGGCAAACCTTTGTGGCCCACTAGACGATAACTTAAAAACCATTGAACGCCGCCTTGGTGTAGAAATTAGCTATCGTGGCAACGAGTTTAAAATTGTCGGCAGTCCATCCAACACGGAAGCGGTTTGTGACTTGCTCAAAGAGTTGTACGTCGAAACTGAAACCGTTAAAGGCAAGATGAAAACCATAACTGCTGAGATGGTGCATTTAGGCATTCTTAACGCCAATGTGTTAGAGCAAGCGCCTAGTAAGGTTGATGTCGACTATGAAAAAATGGTCACCATCAAAACTAAGCGCGGTATTGTGAAGCCGCGTAACCTGAATCAATCAGCCTATGTGCAAAATGTCATTACCCACGATATCAGCTTTGGTATTGGTCCAGCAGGTACGGGTAAAACATACTTAGCGGTTGCCTGTGCGGTAGATGCGCTAGAACGCCAAGAAATTCGTCGTATATTGCTAACACGCCCAGCGGTTGAAGCCGGTGAAAAATTAGGTTTCTTACCAGGTGATTTATCACAGAAGGTCGACCCTTACTTGCGCCCACTTTACGATGCCTTGTTTGAAATGCTTGGCTTTGAAAAAGTCGAAAAGCTGATTGAGCGCAATGTTATTGAGATCGCACCACTGGCATACATGCGCGGCCGTACATTAAACGATGCTTTTATTATTCTGGATGAAAGCCAGAACACGACGGTTGAGCAAATGAAAATGTTCCTAACCCGTATTGGCTTTAATTCGCGCGCGGTGATCACCGGTGACATTACCCAAGTTGATTTACCACGAGGGCAAAAATCAGGTTTACGCCATGCCATTGAGGTATTGCCAAACATTCCAGGTATTAGCTTTAACTTTTTCCAATCAAAAGATGTTGTCCGCCACCCTGTGGTTGCACGTATCGTTGAAGCTTACGACGCCCATGACACTAAAATGGCCAAGTTAAAGGCAGAGCGCAAAGCCCAAGAAAGTGCGCAAAAGCAAGCAGAATTAGCCGTACAAGCCACGGCAGCGAATATTGTTACTGCAGCTCAAGAAAACACGCAGCAAAGCGCTAGCAAAGTACAAGAGAGCAAAGAACGGCCAAACACAGAGCAAAAGACCTCTAATGACGATAACACTTGATATTCAGCGAGCCGTTGAAGCGGATGTAACCGCAGGCCTAGTTGAAAATGACCAACTGCCAAGTAATGAAGACTTTCAGCGCTGGGCAGAAGCTGCACTGCTGCAATACGACAAGCCATTTGAACTTACCATACGCTTAGTCGATGCGGCTGAAAGTCAGTCGCTCAACCATACCTATCGCGATAAAGACAAACCAACCAATGTGCTGTCATTTCCATTTGAAGTACCAGAAGGCATTGAAATGGACTTGCTCGGCGATCTGGTTATTTGCGCGCAAGTGGTTGAAAACGAAGCAAAGGAACAAAATAAAACCCGTGCAGCCCACTGGGCACATATGACCATTCACGGATGCTTGCATTTACTTGGCTTTGATCATATAAGTGATGACGAGGCGGAAGAAATGGAAGCCTTAGAAATAGACATTCTAAAAAATCTTGGGTTTAATAACCCCTACGAATTAACATAGGAAACTAAACAGCTCTATGAGCGAAGACAACCCCCATTCTAGCAACGGCTCTGCAAGTAAATCATTTCTCGACAAAATAGTTCAAGCATTTACTGGAGAGCCGCAAAATAAAGAAGAACTCGTTGATGTGATAAATGACGCAGAAGATCGCGAGTTAATCAAACCAGAAACCAAGCAAATGATTGAGGGGGTTCTGGAAGTTTCCGAAATGCGTGTCCGTGAGATCATGATCCCACGCTCGCAAATTGTCTCATTAGACATTAACCAGCCACTGGCTGATTTCCTACCTATTATCTTAGAGTCGGCGCACTCGCGTTTTCCTGTAGTTAACGACGATATTGACCACGTAGAAGGTATTCTGCTGGCGAAAGACTTGCTTGCTCATGCGTTCAAGGAAAATGGTGATAACTTTACGTTAAGCGATTTAATTCGCCCAGCCATGATTATTCCAGAGAGTAAGAAGGTTGAATCGCTACTCAAAGAATTCCGCGCTAAACGCTACCATATGGCGATTGTCGTTGATGAATACGGCGGAGTTTCTGGGTTAGTTACCATTGAAGATATTCTGGAATTAATCGTTGGTGAAATTGAAGATGAAACCGACGACGAGTTGGAAGAAGAAATCAAACACTTGGCCGGTAACGTTTATCAAGTAAAAGCGTTAACGGATTTAGAAGATTTCGACGATTACTTTAACTGTGAGTTTGATGAAGCGGATTCAGATACTATCGGCGGTATCGTCTTACATCAATTTGGCCATATGCCACAAAAAGGCGAAGAAGTGGCAATTGGCAACTGGGCATTTAAAGTGGTGTCTGCCGACAGCCGTCGCCTACAGGTATTGCAAGTTACCGTTCCAAAAGATCACGAAGTGAATGGTAAAGTCGCCGACTAGCACCTTGTTTATCTTACCTGTTACCTATCCATGATCCTTAGCACACTCAAAGGTACTGCCAGTCGCGTCAAGTCGGCCAGCTTGGTCTGGCAAAACTGGCTAAGCTTTATTGCCGGCTTAGCCATGGTATTCGCTTATGCCCCCTACAGCCAATGGTGGCTAAGTTTTGCTGCGCTTACCTGCTGGGGCACGCTAGTACATGGCCAATCGCCGAAGCTCGCCGCCGTGCGTAGCTATTTTTTCGGCCTTGGTTGGTTTGGTGCCGGGATCAGCTGGGTACATGTTAGCATTGACCAGTTTGGCGGCCTGCCATTAATTGCTTCGCTTGGCTTAATGGCGCTGCTATGTGCCTATTTAGCCCTGTTTCCTGCGCTCGCTAGCTATCTTAGTGCAAGATGCTCAACCAGCCGACAGCTTAACTTACTACTGTTCCCTAGTATTTGGCTGCTAACCGAGTGGCTGCGCGGCTGGGTATTAACTGGCTTTCCATGGCTTTCAATTGGCTACAGCCAACTCAATTCTCCGTTGGCAAGTCTCGCTCCGATAATTGGCGAAGTGGGTATCAGCTTCATAATGCTGGTCATAGTGACCAGTGCGCTTACTCTGTATTTTAAGCAACAAGTTAAACTCGCTGGCGCCCTGCTCACGAGCTGTGTGCTAGGTATTCTTGTCAGCCAGCAATTGACGTTTGTGAAACCTTCAGGTGAAAAGAAATCGGTCGCACTTGTACAAGGCAATATCGCGCAAGAGCTTAAATGGGCCCCAGAGCAAGAATGGCCAAGCATGTTAAAGTATTTAGACTTAACACGAGCCAACTACGATGCCGACCTAATTGTTTGGCCAGAATCGGCGATCCCCAAAATAGAGCCACTAGCTGGCGAATTTCTTGATATGGCCGATAGCGCTGCCGCGCTTAATAACACTGCGATTATTACCGGCATTATTAATTACAACTTTGAAAGCAAAGAGTACTTCAATAGTTTAATTGTCTTAGGTAAGGAAAGCGCTACCGATACCAGTGGCAGTTACTTCTATCCAAATGCCAACCGCTTTTATAAGCACCATTTATTGCCGATTGGTGAATTTGTACCATTTCAAGAATGGCTGCGACCTATTGCACCGTTTTTCAACTTGCCAATGTCATCCTTTACCCGTGGCAATTACATTCAATCAAATTTAAAGGCGAATGGCTTATCTATTACACCGCTAATTTGCTTTGAGATTGCCTTCCCAGAACAACTTCACGCTAATTTTAAAGCTGACACCGACATGTTGCTCACCGTTAGTAACGACGCTTGGTTTGGCACTTCTCATGGACCACACCAGCATATGGAAATCGCACAAATGCGCGCCTTAGAATTTGGTCGGCCGTTAGTTCGTTCTACTAATACTGGCGTAACGGCCGCGGTTGATCATCAAGGTCAGTTTATTGCTCGCATTCCACAGTTTGAAGAGCAGGTACTTAAAGCAGACGTAGCGCTAGTAAAAGGTTACACGCCGTTTAGCCGATATCAGCGCTATCCAACCTATATTCTGGCAACACTTTTGTTTTTGCTTATCATCGGCGTTACTCGAAAAACAAAAATTTAGTCAAAAAGCTTCTGCTATTCCTAACATAATCACTTATTGCTTTTTTCTTTGCTTGATGGGTATTTGATCATATGATTAAACGCTAAAAGGAATAACTATAAGTGAGCCACTATGAGCTTGACTTCAAGGTTTAATCTGCGCCGTCTATTTGGCCTATTTTTATCGTCGGCAACACTGCTAGCGTTAGTGACTGGTGTAACATCAGCCAACGCTGCCACAACGCTAATTCACAATGTAAAAGGCTATACCATCAACGATGGCAAGCTGGCAGAATTCTCTGCCATTCAGTTTACTGACGATAAAATTGACAATGTTTATGCGACTAAGCCAAGCGGCATTGATAGCTCAGTAAAGCTTATCGACGGGCAAGGCAATACACTATTGCCCGGCTTAATTGACGCTCATGGTCATGTCTTAAATTACGGCTTAAGTCTAATGCAAGTGGACTTGGTCAACTCCACCAGTGAGCAAGAAGCCGTCGCGCGCGTTAAAGCGTATCGTGAAAAAAACCCTGAACAGCGATGGGTACAAGGGCGAGGCTGGAACCAAGTGCAATGGCCAGTTGACCAATTTCCAACGGCTGCATCACTCGATAAGCTATTTCCAAACACTCCGGTATTCTTAGGTCGTGTCGACGGTCATGCTGGCTGGGCTAACAGCAAAGCAATGGCACTCGCAGGTATTACCAAAGATACTAAAGCCCCTGTTGGTGGCGAAATTATTAAAGACAGCCAAGGCAAGCCAACAGGTATATTCATTGATTACGCGATGAATTTGATCACAGATAAAATTCCGCCCCTGTCGAATGCAGAACAAAAACGTGTTTTAGTCAAAGCCATGAAGGCGCTAGCAGAAGTTGGCTTAACCAGTGTTCATGACGCTGGTGTGACCGCAGAGCACATTGAGCTTTACCAAGAGTTAGCAAAAGACAAACAAATGCCCATTCGCGTAAATGCCATGCTCTACCTACCAAGCCCTGGCTGGCAACAAAAGCTGGATGACGGCCAATTTGCCTCAGACGATCATTTCTTTCAATTTAATAGCGTAAAAATACAATCAGATGGTGCATTAGGAAGTCGCGGTGCAGCATTGCATGAAGACTACTCTGATCAACCGGGCACTAAAGGGATATTGCTGCATAAAGATAAAGATTTGGCGAATTACATTCGCACAGCTATGGCTAAAGGCTATCAGGTGAATACTCATGCGATCGGCGATCATGCCAATACCTTAACCTTTGATCACTATGCCAAACTGATTGAGCAATCCGGCAGCCAGAAAATGCGTCATCGCATTGAACATGCGCAAGTACTTCAACTCGATGATATTCCAAAATTTGCAAAGCTAAATGTTATTGCATCTATTCAAGCAACGCATGCAACCAGCGATAAAAATATGGCTCAAGACAGAATAGGCAAAGAACGACTCAAAGGTGCTTATGCTTGGCGCAGCTTACTTAACGCTGGTGCACGTATTGCCAATGGTTCAGATTTCCCCGTCGAACCAACTAATCCATTTTATGGCCTTCACGCGTCAATTACTCGCCAAGACAGAAACAACCAACCATTAGGAGGCTGGATTTCCGAAGAGTCACTTACCACGGTGGAAAGCCTTAAAAGTTTCACGATTGATGCCGCTTATGCTGGCCATCAAGAAGGTATGCTAGGCAGCTTGGAAGCTGGTAAACAAGCTGACTTTATCCTCATCAAAGAAGATTTGTTTACACAAGAGCCTAGTACGATTTGGCAAAACAAAGTGCTTGCAACTTGGGTGGCTGGGAAACCCGTTTTCACAAAGTAGCCTTGTGTCAGGTACTTCTGTATTAAGTATTTTTCAACAACAAAATTGATCGTTTAAATAGTAAAAAATGCACGTAACAAACAATTTATGCGAAATCGTGAATTCACTCTATTAAAACAATGTCACAACAATGTTAATATTACGTCATTAGTTGCCAAATCAATTGTCATACTATGTGTCAAAGTGCTTTACAATTAATGCTGTGGCTAGCTAACAACCAAACATAGACTTATGTAAAATATAGATTTTTTATAATTTGCATATTAATTGCATTGAATAAAAAATTAATGGCGCTAATTAAAACTAAATAAAGTTTTCTGAATACGGAGTTCAGTATGTTTCTAAAGCCAAGTAAATGGATACTTTCAGGACTAGTTGTCGTAGCTAGTTCATTCGCTAATGCGAGCACATTGACATTGAACGTTGAGAACGCAACACAAAATGGCTCGGATTTTGGTAATAGCTTTACCAAGAATTTTAGTGCAAATGGCGAAACTCAAACACTAACAATTACTGCGTGGGCTGATACAAAAAGTGCTGATGGCTCTTCCACTGATTTACTGATAGAGGCTGCAGAAATTGGTGACTATCCAGGAGGCTTAGGTATTTCTAACAACACTTCTGGCGATGGTCACACTGCGGACAACTATCAATCCAATCCAAACGAGCGTGATTACGACTTCTTCTTGCTTGATTTTGGTGATTTGAGCGTTACGTTAAACTCAATTACGTCTGGCTATCTAGAGTACGGAGCAAGTTCAACTCAGGTATCTGTTGCGGCAGTTACAACAGGAGACCTAGCCGATAAAACCTGGAATCAGGTAGACAATAACTTTTCATTGAGTTCGGGTTATGGTCAATTTATGGGAAATAGCGGCAGCTATTACGTTAACTCATTCACTTCTGAAGCTGGTGAGGATCTCAGTTCTGCCAGTTCAACAAGGTGGATCGTAGGTGCTTTTAATCACCATTTTGGTGGTGATGCTAGTTTAGAAAGTAATGATGGTTTTAAGTTAGCTAGTATCGGCTTTACAACCAAACCGAACAAACCAGGCACCTCTATTCCTGAGCCAGCACCACTTGCTTTGATGCTAGTTGCACTAGTTGCTTTAGCAAGGCGAAAAGTTAATAAATAAATGCAGATATAGCTCAGTGTAACTCGTTGGGTTATCGCTTTTGACAAAAGATGGCTAACGCCATCTTTTTTTATTTTAAGTTACAATCACACATACTAATATTAAGTTAGCTGTTTACTGTTAGGTTACATCATGCTCCGAAGTTTTGCTCTATTACCTTTACTTGCTAGTTTTTCAATACTTGCATCAAACGATCTTGAAAAAGCAATTAGCGCGTATCAAGTCGATGATATTGAAGCGGCATATATTCACCTAAAAAACACACTCAATAGCGATGCGGAAAACCTACCTGCCAAAGTACTTATGGGCAGAGTACTCTTGCGTAAGGGTTTGTACTCAGAAGGTATTCAAGAATTTAATGACGCACTTGCTGCTGGTGCTGACGCTAACCAATTTATCTTCGAACAAGTAAGGGCAATGTTACTATTAGGCAAAAACCAAGAGCTAATTGACTTATTAGATAACCTTATATTAAACAAAAAAAATCAAATCGCTACACTGCAAATAAAAAGTAATGCGTTTATCGCGTTAGAAAAATATGATCAAGCATTAGGAGCACTAAAGCAGGCTGAAAACCTCAACTCCAAAGATATAGGCGTAATTAGTTCTCTTGCTAATTTTTTCATTGCCGAGCGCTCATTTGAACAAGCTTGGCAGTATATCACGCTACTAACAAGGCTTGTTCCTGACAATAATAAAACGTGGAAGCTAAGAGCGGATTATTTTACAGCTAAAGGTAATGCGCGCGAGGCGTTAGAAAATTTAGAAAGAGCACATCAGTTGGCTCCTGAAGACCCTATCGTGATGCGCGCTTTAGCGCACAAATACACCGATGCAAAGCAGCACGAGAAGGCATTAATGTTAGTTGAAACCATTATCGAGCTTACACCTAATGACCCCTATGCCCGCTTATTGAAGAGTCAGCTGTTAACGCGTACCAATCAACTCGATGAAGCTCAACAAGTCCTTGAAGATATCAGCGCAAAGCTGTCTTTACTGACAGAAGCACAAAAAAGCAGCAATGCATCATTAGCCTATATTTCTGGTGCTGCGGCCCTTATGCAAGGTAACTTGGAGCTCGCGCAAAATGAGTTAGCGTTCTACACTAGCTACCAACCTAATGACGTTGCAGGGCTTAATATGCTAAGCGCAATATATCTGCAACTGGGTAAAGTCGATAAGGCTCAAGAATTATTAGAGCGTAACGAAAAAGTTGTACTAAAAGATTTAGGCTTATCATTAAAGCTGTTTAAGGTGTACTTAAGTACCAACAAAATATACAAAGCTAAAAGTGTCCTTGAAAGTTTATCTAGTACATTCAAAGACAACAGCCAAATTCTTATCGCCCAAGCTAATTACCTTGCTAAAAGTAAGCGCTACGAAGAAGCGATGACATTGCTTAAAAGCCGACAGCCAAATGCACCGAGTGCAAGTTACACCCTTACAAAGGGGCTTATTTCGTTGGAAATGGGTAACTTTAAACAAGCACTCGAAGTAGCAGATAGTTTGCTTGCGATAAGCTCAGAAAACATCGACTTTATTAATTTTAAAGCGGTCACCTTACTTAAAGTCGGTAGACCAGACCAAGCAGTATCGCTGTTTACACAAGTGCTTGATAGCACGCCTGAGCATTATGCGACTAAGTTTAATCTCGCAAGCGCTTTAGCAGCAACAAATGAACACAGTGAAGCTTTGAGGGTAGTTAATTCATTGACTGAACAAGGTCACGGAGGCTCAGCATTACTCCTGTTAAAAGCCAAATTAGCCCGTGACACCAACCAACCGCAACTTGCAATTACAACAGCGCAAAAATTGCTGACAACCTCGCCGAATAACGTTGATACGATTGCGTTTTTAGTCGAGGTTTATTATCGCACAGGTCAATTTAAAGAAGCTTTAACACACGTAGAGCGCTTAAATGATTTAGTTTTCCTTGAACCTAATCATTTGGCATCTAAAGCGAAAATACTTATTCAATTACAAGATTATCAAGCAGCCCAACAAACATTGAAAGTACTACTTGGGCTCGCGGAATCTGCAAATGACTTCTACCAGTTGAGCTTATTACAAAGCCAAGCACAAGATTTGGAAGCCGCTTATCATAGTATCGAGCAAGCGATAGAGAAATCGCCAGCTGAGCCTGTTTTGCACTTAACACAAGCGAAACTAGCAATTGAAATGAAACCAGTTGTTGAAAGTCAGCGCTTATTAGACAAGCTATCACAGAACTATCCAGAAGATGCCAATGTATACCTGTTGCAAGGCGACTTGCTATTTAAGCAAGGAAAGCAAAAACAGGCATATGCTGCTTATCGCCAAGCACTCTCACTCGATAACCAATTTGAACAAGCAGCAGCTCAACTATACGTGTTGGCAAGTCAGGGAGTTAATAGCAGGCAGTTTAGCCAACAGATGGAAAAAATATTAACGAATAAGCGAGGAACAATGCTAATGCGAAACTTTCTTGCTGATTTTTACTTAAATCATCAACAACTTGATAAAGCTAAGCATCATTACAAATTACTAGCAGAAGCAAGCCATGGAAACAAAGCTGTTTTCTATAACAACTTGGCAAATATTTACCTAGATGAAGATATCGACACTGCTAAAGCCTATGCTGATAAAGCGTTATCTTTAATGCCAAATTCAACGGCAATCATGGATACTTACGCCTGGGTGCTAGCTAAGCAAGGTAGTTACACTGAGGCACTAACAAAGCTTAGAAATGCTAACGCGCTAAACTCTGAAGATCCTGTCATCTCTTATCATATCGGCTATACCTTACATAAATTAAATCGCGATGGCGAAGCAAAGCTTGAGCTGAAAAAAGCCGTAAGTAGTACGCTAGATTTTAAAGGTAAGAGTGATGCGCAAGACTTGCTACGTTTCTTAGAAGTTGGTGAGCAAGGCAACTAAACCTTGTATTTATTAATGACTAACATAAAGCCAAAGGTGCTACAGCTAAGGGAGCTAATAATACTTGGGCTACTTGCCACACACTAGCCTTGCTTTACACTATCCTGGTTGTGAGTCGAGTCTAAAGACAAAAAGCGGCAAAGATAATCTGCCGCTTTTTTGGTTTTTGGTTTTTGGTTTTTGCTTATTAGGTGCGCTTATGCACTCCTGTTAGCTTTTGATTTCGTTGCCATTCGCATTTGCTGAATAACACTATAGAAATATGGCACTAATAAAGTACCTAAAATAGTTGCCGCTAACATGCCAGCCAAGACCGTCAAGCCAAGCGATATACGACTACCAGCTCCGGCGCCGGAGGCGAAAACCAAAGGCAGCACCCCAAGTACAAAAGACAGGGCAGTCATCAACACTGCTCTAAACCTCAGTTTAGCTGGTTGCAAAGCCGCATTGAAAACGCTCTCTCCTTTAGCATGCAACTCCATAGCAAACTCAACAATTAAAATAGCCGTTTTCGTCGATAAACCAATTAACAAAATTAACCCTACTTGCGCATAAATATTGTTCGCCATACCAACGGTATACAACGCCAACATAGCGCCAAATATAGCAATAGGCACAGCTGCAATTACTGAAAAAGGAATTGTCCAACTTTCGTATTGAGCAACTAAAAATAAATACACAAACACTATGGCTAAGCCAAATAAAATAGGGGCAAGGTTACCAGCCTCTAGTTCTTGCTTTGATTGCCCTGCCCATTCAAACACATAACCATCAGGTAATTGGCTGGCAAGCTCTTCCATTACAGAAATTGCCTGACCAGAAGAGTAACCATCGGCAGCTTGTCCAGTAATCGATGCACTGCGATAAAGATTAAAGTGATTAATGCTAGTTGGCCCAAGGCTTGGTGTTAACTTTGCAAGCGTTGTTAAGGGCACCATTTCACCGTCTTGATTGCGCACATAAAAATAATGTAGATCTTCAGGCTTCGCACGGTAGCTACTTTCTGCCTGAATAGTCACGCGATAGGTGCGTCCAAATTGGCTAAAGTCATTAATATATAAAGAGCCCAATTGTGCTTGCAGAGTCGTAAAAATATCTGACAGTGCAACCCCTTGCGCTTTGGCTTTGTTGCGATCCACCTCTAATTGATACTGTGGCACACTGGCGCGATATGTACTAAAAACTCTATTGAGTTCAGGGCGAGCATTAGCTTGAAAAATTAACCCATTCATTACCTGAGCAAGCTCTGCAGGGCTATTTCCTTGACTATCTTGAAGCTTAAACTCAAATCCTGAGCTATTGCCCAGCCCAGGAATAGGTGGCGGGTTGAACATCATAATTTGTGCATCCGGTATCGCCCAAAGTTGCCCCATTAATCGTCCTAACACTTGCCTTAAACCAAGCTCGGGCGTGTTGCGCTCTTCCCAGTCTTTAAGCATAACAATAGCCATTCCCTGATTCGCACCTGCACCGCCCAGCATAGATGAACCAGCCACCGTAATAACGTCAGTAACAGCAGGATCAGCCTTCAAGATAGGCGTAATTTTGTCGATAACCGCTTCAGTTCGATTGGCCGAAGCAGCATCTGGAAGTTGTATATCAACAAATAGATAACCTTGATCTTCTCCGGGAACAAATGCTGTGGGCACATTAGTCGTTAGCCACCCAGTCGCCGAAAAGCCAACTAATACCAGAATGCCTACACGTGCACTGCGTTTTAAAATGTACTGTACACCATTGGTATAACTTGCGGTAAGTTTGTTAATTGCTCGCTCTAATGGCTGCAACCAGCCAATAGGCTTCATTTGCTTTTCATCTAGCAATAAAGTGCAAAGTGCAGGGCTTAACGTTAATGCATTAAGCGATGAAATTAACACAGCAAACGAAATCGTCACTGAGAACTGTTTGTAGAGCTCCCCTGTAATACCCGGCATAAATGCAACAGGTACAAACACTGCTAGCAGCACTAAGGTGGTTGCAACAATCGGCCCCGACACTTGTGACATCGCCTTAGCAACAGCTTCTTTAATCGGCAGTTTTTCTTCTTTTAACAAACGTTCTACATTTTCAATCACCACGATGGCGTCATCAACCACAATACCAATAGCAAGTACAAGCCCAAATAAAGTAATGGTATTTATCGAATACCCCATTAGCATCATAAAGGCGAATGTACCAATTAGTGAGACAGGGATAGCGATTGAAGGAATAAGGGTTGCTCGCCAATTTTGTAAAAAGAGGAAAACAACCAGTATTACCAATCCTACCGCTTGGTAAAGCGTCACAATAACTTCATCGATAGAGCGAGTGATAAATTTAGTCGTATCGTAGGGAATCGCATAGGCCAATCCGTCTGGGAAGCGCTGTGAAAGCACATCCATTTGCTGTTTGACCAACTCGGCAACTTGCGTAGCATTTGCATCTGGCAACTGATAGATCACCAAAAATGCAGTTGGCTGGCCATTTAATCGCGCTTCTATTGAGTAGTTTTCTGCACCTAACTCAATACGCGCGATATCCGACAAGCGGATAAAGTTGCCGTTACCCTGCGCTCGAATAATAGTATTTTCAAACTCTTTAGCCGTTTTTAACCGCCCTTGCGCTTGTATCGCATACTCAAATTGTTGGTTTTCAGCGACAGGACTTGCGCCAAACTTGCCTGCGGCAACAATAACGTTTTGCTCTTGTAAGGCTTGTTTAACCTCAGTAACCGTTACCCCCAAAGAGGCCATGCGATCAGGTTTTAACCAAGCCCGCATGCTGTAGGTCATTTCCCCCATCACAGTCGCCGCCGCTACGCCAGGGATACGTCCCAAAGGCTCAGTGAGTTGATTTGTTGCATAGTTGCTCAGAAACAGTTGGTCTATGGTGTCATTTTCTGCGTAAAGGTTAATCGCCATTAACATGTTAGAAGACTTTTTCTTTACACTAACACCTTGGCGCGTAACTTCTTGCGGCAAAGAACTTTCTGCCAATGCAACTCTATTTTGCACATTGACTTGGGCAATATCGCCATCGGTACCCACTTTAAAAAACACATTAATAACCGCAGTGCCATTATTTGAGGCAGTAGATTCAATGTACATCATGTTTTCCACGCCATTGATTTGCTCTTCAATGGGGCGAATTACCGCTTCCTCGACCACTTGGGCACTAGCACCAGGATAAACAGCGCTTATTTCTACTTGCTGTGGTGTGATCTGCGGGTACATGTTGACAGGTAACAAGCCCATCGCAATAACACCAGCCAAAGAAATAACAATCGCAATAACAATGGCAAACTTAGGACGATGAATAAAAGTATTACTGATCATAATTGTTTTGTCCTTTGCCCTGATTTATTCCTTAACCTGATCTTGTGTTGTTAAATCAGAAATCACGCCGGTCAATGGGTCAACCTGTTTTTCTACAAGGTTAACTTCACTGCCCGAGCGGACTTTTTGCAGCCCCTCAATGATCACTTTATCGCCAGTGGCCAAGCCTGATTCAACCACACGCATTGCGTTTATTTGGCGCCCTAAAACCAATTTACGCTGAACCACCTTGTTATCGTTATCGACGACCAAAACCGACTCTCCTTGCTGGCCTAACTGGACAGCAATTTTCGGTACCATTGGCAATGCTTGTTTGGCATTTCCCTCAACCAATAAGGTGACATATAAGCCAGGAACTATAAGCCCTTCAGGGTTTTCAAATTGAGCTCTTAATTCAACGGTTCCCATACCGGCATCAATTTTAGTATCGGCAAAAACAAACTGCCCCTGACCTTGGTAAATCGTGTTATTAGGGAGTTTTAACGATAGGGTAAAGCCTGCTTGTTGTGCTTGTGTTGCTTCAGAGCGTGACTGCAAATAAGTGATATATTCACTCTCATCTATCTGGAAATTTACGTATACGGGGTTAGTCGCTTGCAAACTCGCTAATTCACCTGAACCGGGCCCAACTATATTGCCAATATCTTGGACTATCTTGCCAATCTGCCCTGCAAACGGTGCATGAATGCGAGTATAGCTAAGGTCTAATTCTGCTTTTTCTAGTGCCGCTTGTGCAGAGCTCACCGCCGCCTTTGCTTGCAAATCTTCTGCAATCAGCTTGTCGAGATCAGATTGCGAAATAAAACCCTGTGGAGCAACTTCCTGACCGCGAGCTAGATTACGCTTCGCTCGCTCTGCAGCTGATTGCTTACTTTCAAGTTCAGCTTTTGCTTGGGTCAGTGAAGCTTGGTAGGTTGAATCGTCAAGCTCAAATAGCAATTGATCTTTATCTACTGTGCTGCCTTCTTCAAAATGTTTAGCAATTAACTCACCCTCTACCCTAGCCACTATGCTAGCCTGCTGTGAAGCTTGCGTTCTCGCGACAAAGTCTCGAACAAAACCAACAGGTTCAGCAGTAATGCGATATACCGAAACCGCTGGTTTTGGCGCAGCCGAAGGTTGTGTACTTTCTTGGCTACAAGCCAAAAGCATGGCAAGCAAGCTCAGTAATATGCTGTGTTTAACAGTTTGCTTCATTCTTTGAAGAACCAAAGGCTTGGCTGCGTAGACTTCAGGTTGGATGCTTTTTTGCAACATTTACTCAACTCCGTGCTATTAATTAAAAGCTTGAGACTTTAGATGTGTTAAATAAAAAAAGTTCGACTTGTTGAGCGTTTTATTTAACACATTGCTTAACAAGTAAAAAACTGATGGATAGTTCGATTATGGCATCACACGATGGCAATCGCGAGTAACAATTTTTTAACAAACAACAAGATCACAATTGAGTGCAATAAGAACAGTCGATTGAATGTAAGTTGAACGCCTAACCTAACCATAGGGTTATGCCAAACACATCAATCATTGAAAACAACTACTGCCTGGCCAAAGCCTGCGCTAATAACTTAACTGATAACCGCACTAGTTAAATTGGCTGCGAATTAAGTTAGCGCTATTGGTCATACTCGCGATTGTTGTTAATACCCCAGCAATTGAGCCAAAAATGATAAACAGAGATTCACCTGAAATTAAGGCGACGGCGCCGAGTAACAAGGCAATACTTAACACAATTGGCACGCGATAATTCTTCCACACTCCCTGCTCACTTAGTTTGAACAGTTTTCCCATCACTTCTGGCGGCTCGGCATTCAAGACAAAATAAGCGAAACTGTCATTCACCAAGCGAATATCATCATTATCAACACGGATAAGCCCATTTAAAGCCAAGTGCTCAACCATTTGACTATTATTTGGATTTAAATAGCGTTTTTTTGCTAGGTTAAATAAGGCGAGTTTTTCCGCATTTGAACACAACTCCCATTTAAACCGATAAAAAGCCTCTGCATGAATTAGTATCAAATTAATCGTTGCCCATTTTTTCTGAGTTGCTAATAACGGTGAAACATCCTCGCTGAGAGATTGCGGATAAACATAGGATTTTTTTGGTCCCGCATTTTGCAAATCAGCCAGTTCAGCCAACGCGTCTATTGATTTAAGTTCCGGAAAATGTGCTAACTCACGCGTGAGTAATGCCTGGTCAACATCGGTTGAGAAAGCCTCTGGCAATTTAAAATTAAAATCCATTAAGCATTCTGACCAAGATAAATACTCGATATGTTCGAGGCGCATTTCATCGCTTTCCGCTTGTGCTAGCGCATCTTTTAAAGCGACCCTTTGTAAACAATGAAAACCACTGTACATGCAAAAGTCGTTAACTTTTTTATCCAGCACCAAGCCTTTTAGATCAATGATGATAGAGAGCAAATGTTGGCGCAGCCCTCTTTGCTCCAAGCAGGTTTCCAAATCCCATAATTGCACTGATAAGTTTGATACTTTCTGGTTATCGTCAACGTCGCCATCAACACTAATTTTAAGGTTAGGTAATTTTATCTGCTGGTCTACAATTGCAGTAAGGGCAGGGCTTAGCACAGCTAATTGTTTCACAAAAGGGTTATCGAGCTTATCGCCTTTAAGCAGGCTAGCATATAAATTCAATTCAACCCCATTTAAGCGAATATTATCGCCTTTAATGAGTAAGTTAGCGTTTCTCTTATCTGTTGGAATATCTGCTAAGTCTTGGCTTAATTTTTCAATATGGCGCAGAAAATCCATGCCGAAATACATAAACGTCCAAAGCACCTTACTGTGCAGTAAATACCAAATAACACTCAGCAAAAATACAAGGCATATCATCAATACACTGTAACCAACCATGGTGATGAATGGCTTCTCCAAATTAAGCTTTACGCTTTGTGCTTTTGGCTTAGGTAACATGTAGACTTGCAGCCAACGCCATAATTGCTGATTACCCACCGCTGTTGCGAAATTTGGAAAATCTTCCGGAGTTACACTGTTGTTGGTGCATTTAGTATGATTTAAGTAATTTTTATCTCCTAACATCAACGTAGCAGGTTGCTGTTGGTAATTGGTAATGGAGTTAGGGAATAGAGTCAGCGCTTGTTTAGTGATTTCTTCTCGCTTAGCGTTAATAAGCGCACACTGATAATTTTGTTGTTGCAAGGCGACACCGTGAAACGATGCCTCGCTGGTCGCTGAAAGGTACCAAAATACAATGACGAAAATCGCTGATACTGTTATCCAAAGCTTAGCGGGAATGTACTTCATCGCTCGTGCTAAGCGGCGAATATCTTTAAACAAATGATTCGGTAAACGCTGCCAAATAAGACTGATGCCATACAACACCGTACCTAAAATGACCAAAGTTAATGGTAAATACCAAATCATTTCGTCAAGCGGTAAAAGCTTAACAACCGCACTAATGGTAACCACCATCACGATAACATTAGTAGCAATAAAACCCAGTCGGCGTTGTAACTCATAGCTAATAATAACTGGCGAGTGCATCGTCGCTTTTGCATCACTGCTATCATCAGTATTAGCGTTAGCTGAATAATTTGAAAGCTCAGTATTTGTAACGTTGACACGGCTATTTACCGCCATGCTTAACCCTTTAACTAAGGCAAAACTGACCAGCATCAAGGTCGTAATCACTAGCATGTAATAAATAAATTTATTCGTTTGAAACCAAGTTGTTAGCTCGTTTGGCGCAAAGACCACCAGTGCCCATTCATCAATAACGGTCGGGTACAAATAAAATGTACCGGCTTTTCCATGGTAATTACCTGATACCCTTACCGCCTTTTCTTCAGCTAATGACGAATAACCTGAAGACTTTATCCACTCTGTTAAACCTTGCTGGTTATTACCACTAAAAAAGATGTTCTCGTTAAGTGCTCGATCAGCCTGTGAATGAAACAGTACTTGCCCTGAGTTTCGGTCAAGTATCATATGTCTAAGATCGGCAAATAATGGGCTGGGGGTGAGTCGTGTTAAATGTTCAAAGTTAAGGTATTTTCCCTTAGCCTGCTTGTCACTTTCCTCATCGAAAACCGCAGCCAATTGAAAATATTCCATTGCGGGTATTAATACATCGGCAATTAATACTAAGCTACCTTCGCTTTGCTCATTCAAATATTCGAACAAGGGCATGGATAAGGTGGTGCCCGTTGTGCCATTAGTAATGTTACGCAGCCGCTGCATGTATACATTACGCATAGTTCTCGAGGCTGCCGTGATATTTTCGTTCAATGGCAACTGCCAGCCTTGTTGATCGCGAACCTTTTTAAAGTATTGACGGTGCGACAAGTTAATGGTTCTTGGCGTACTAAAATTTTCACGATAATAAAGCGATGGTAGCGCTGGGTTGCCATAGCGGTTCACCGCCAACAGGGAAATCAAGCCATTAGGCAGCGCTAGAGCCGCCCTTTCATCGACAAGTTTAATACCTGTTGGTTTATTGTCTGGATTTCGCGTTAATTTCAGACTTTGGGCGAAAACTCCCACAGATGGCAGGTTTGCAACGCGGCACGGTAGTGTATTGGTCATATTGCTTACTACCTGCTGATATGCGAGCCCTTCTTTATTTTTATTTAACTGTTCAAATGATGTGTACTCAGCCTGTAATTTTGCTCGCTGCTCTTGTTCGTCTTTACTTTCTTTATTTTGCGTAACATCGGTTGAGTTATCTGAATGTTGGCTAACAGCTAAACAGGTACTTAGATCGTCTGATACGCCCTTTTCTCGGTTCGCATTTACCGCATAACTTACCAATAGACTCGTTTGTGGTGTGTTACGGCAGTATGCCCCCTGCTCACTTTGTTTCACGAAAATTGGAATAGAGTGGCTGTCTTTCACATTCTTGGGAGACTGCAAATCAAGGCAATAACTGCCAAGTTCACTTGGCTGCGCAATCAATTGGCTCAATTTCTGATAAAAAGGCCGATAACGGTGCACCGCATTGAATATTCCATATATTTCAGTATTAAACTGATCAGCAAGCGCCTTAATGTATTTTTGCGTGGCATTCGCTTTCACATGCGATAAATACTTACTTTCGACGCTGGCCAACACCAAAGCAAGTGATGCACTGAAGGCCAAATAGCAGGTAAGCACAACAAAACCGCGAAAGAATTTGGTGGTGAATTGGTTTTTAGGTTGCAGGTAAAGGCGAAGAATGGCGACTAGTACGCATAATGTCAGAACTGAGATAACTATCAACGGAATATTCCACTTGCTAGTGGCACGCTTGGATAATTCGATGTTTTCGACAAAGCCAACAAGCGTTAACGTCGTCGCTTGAACATAATTATTGTCGTTTTCTTGGCTCTTGTCTTTCGCTGGCTTTGGATAGGCAAGCTCTTGCTCAAGTGTGAAGGGGAAGACATAAACCCGATAATCACCGTGCGCTAATTCAACATCAATATGCGAAGAATGTGACGGTAAATTAACTTTCTCTCTTTCTTGCAGTGCTGTTTTGTTGCTAGTTGTCGAGAAAATACTTTGCTGATTTTTAATAAAAGATTTAGCAATAAAATTCAAATCGCTAAAAGATATTTTGGTTTCATTGCCTAACGTGGTTAGCACTTTGTCTTGAGCGTTGACGATCAATATTTTACTAAAGACTGCGCCAGCTTTCGGGAGAATGTCACTATCACTTAAGCTCGCCAACTCATGTTGTTCCCCCCCATTACCTTTTTGAACCACTAGCTTTTTAGCTTTTAACAAATAAACCGCATTTTTAAACGCCGACTTCCTATCGCTAGCATTAGCCACCTGACTTTTATAACTGGCAAATAGGCCACGAATCGCAGTATCTGACTCGCCATTTTGGTGGGCGCTGCGCAGTTTATTGAGGTTATTGTTAAATTCCACCGACGCCTCGTAAAGAAGCCGATAGTTTTCATTATTTACATGACTATTACGCTGGCCGATATCGTGGAAGAAATAAAATGTCACAGATATGACGATAAAAGCAGGGATTAACAACCATTTACGAGGCCGCTTTAAAGGTGCAGATGTGGCATTCGCCGCTTGTCCTGAGGATTGTGCTGCTTGGTTGGCTTCCATGCATGTTCTCCGGTCGCTTTATTAACTATCGAACAATATCGCCATAACGCAAGTAAAACGGGGGCTAGACGTGCAAAAACAAGAAAATAGATTATGCTCAATGGACAGCGATTACCGTCACTGAACAAAGGAACACACCATGAAACTATGTGCATTGGTTGTAGGACATAAAAAGAATAACCCTGGCGCTAAGAATCAAGACGCAGGACTTAGTGAGTTTGAATTTAATGAACAGTTAGCGATTGATATTGAAAGAAAAGTATCAAGCGTCACCGTCCAACGAGTATACCGACGTACCTACCGCCAGCTGCCATCAGACATTGATGAACTCGCCCCAGACTTTATCGTTAGCCTGCACTGTAATGCGTTTAATCAACAAGCAAGTGGTTGTGAAATGCTGTACTACCACAGATCACAAAAAGGCAAAGCCATGGCCGACATTCTCCAAACTAAAATACAAACAGCGCTTGGCAATAAAGACCGTGGCCTAAAAGCTCGTAGTGCAGAAGATCGCGGTGGATATTTGCTTCGCTATACCAGCGCCCCTTGTGTTATTAGCGAGCCATTTTTTATCGATAACGATGAAGAACTCGGTAATGTAAAAACAAATTACGACCAACTGGTTGCAGCCTATGCAGAAGCTATTGAGGCAATAGCAGTGAGCGATGCAATTGTGACATAGATCTTTTACCTTAGTTCACTCGTTTATTAGTTATACAAGGGCTGTATAAACGCGTACAAGTCTCAGTTGATATGCCATTTAACGGTCACCACGCTCAACAGGTTAAAGTTTAACCAACCATTGCCGACAAAGAGTTATATGTAGGCTAATCAACTGTAAGGACGCTAGGTAACTATTATGTTTAATCCGATAGAACAAACTGTTAGTACTAGGGTAACCAGTACATCGGAAACCCATAAGAAAAGAAAATCACTGCAAACTTTTTTACGAAATAAGTTTGCAGATGACGATGGCAGTAATGGAAAAGAATGGAGCGGCGAAGAACGCCGTCAAAGTGATGATCGTCGCCAAAAAAACATGATAGGTCAACGCCGCCTCGACAGTCGCAATAAAACCGATCGCCGTCAAGCGCAATTTTCAATTGAAGTTTAATTCATCTGCCTGTCACAATAATCAGTTAATAAATTATGTATATCAGTTAGCTAGCAGCATTCTAGTCGCATTAATGCTAGCTCAACTATCCAACCAACACGTATACGATTAACTAATACTTACTTATAAATGATGAAATACCGCTCACTACCCCTGTCAAAAGCTCTGCTTTTTGCTGTGCTTTTAATCCTAATGATGGGTTTTCAGTCAATTGCAAGCACTGAACAGTTAGACAAGGCACACTCAAGCTCTCAGCAATCACCTGCATCATCGCCAGTACCAATGACTATTATTGCGCATCGCGGTGCCAGTGGTCATTTGCCGGAACATACCATGGCGAGTAAAGCACTTGCCTACGGTATGGGGGCTGACTTTCTCGAGCAAGACGTTGTCATGAGTAAAGACGGCCACCTTATTGTTCACCACGATTTAACCTTAGATGCCACAACCAATGTCAAAGCACTGTTTCCTAATAGGCATCGCCAAGACGGTCATTTCTATGTGATTGATTTCACTTTAGCAGAGCTAAAAACCTTGTCAGTTTCAGAGCGTGTCAACACTTCCGGCATAGCAAAATACCCTAATCGATTTCCAATTAACACTGGGGAATTCAAACTACACACGTTAGCTGAAGAGCTAACGTTAATTCAAGCACTCAACACAAGCCATAATAAGCAAGTTGGCATATATCCAGAAGTGAAGTCACCATGGTTTCATCATCAAGCAGGAAAAGATATCAGCCTTGCTGTTTTGCAAACGTTAAAAGCCTTTGGTTACACACAAAAATCTGACAAGGTATTTTTGCAAAGTTTTGATGCCAATGAGCTAATGCGCATCAATAGTGAGTTGCTGCCCAAATTAAAGATGGACATCGCTTTAGTGCAGCTTATCGCGTTTACTGACTGGCAAGAAACAAAACAACGTGTTGGCGGCAAATGGCAAAATTACAGCTACGACTGGATGTTTTCGGCACAAGGGGTAGCGCAAGTCGCTCGCTATGCCGATGGTATCGGCCCGTGGTTTCCTATGCTTGTCGATGACAACTGGCAAGCTTCCGCGCTGTTAACTGAGGCGCAGCGACTGAATATGACCATTCACCCATATACATTTCGCATTGAAGATACACCTAAGCGCTTTGCGAGTTTTGAGCATTGGTTGCAGTACACCAACAAAAAGCTGGGTATCACTGGAGTTTTTACTGATTTTCCTGCTCGCGCAAAATCGGCATTAATGCACTGAGTGGTGCAAAGTATCTGACTATTTAACTTATTAACGCCGTATAAACTGATAGAATAATGCAGATATTAGCCACACAATACTAAGTTATCGCTAGGTGCACTGCGCATTGCTAAAGTAAAAGCTAAATTAAAAGCTAAATTAAAAGCTAAATTAAAATTATCAATGAAATACCTAATTCAACTAGCAAGATATATAGCACTGGTTGCACTCGTTATTGCTACCAGTGTTAGCAGTCAAACACACGCCAACGTTCCCAAACAAGAGATAACCATTAACTCCGGCAAGTACTTCAATTACTACCATATTCAGTTTGATTTAATTCCTAACCAGTACCGCATTAATACACGTTATGGCTTTAATCCAGGTGGGCAGTTTGAAGTATTTATTCCCAAGGAGCTATTCCCTATACCCGCACCAAACTGTCGTGAACATATTATTGTACGTATGCCCTACTCTAATAACACACATCAGAAAAAAGCTTTGTTTGAAAGGCTTTCGCAATCAAAAGAGACAACTCGGGTAACACTTGAGCTGAACCCTTACCTCAACATTGTTACCGAATCACCACTTGCTCTTGAGTTAACTTATTGCAATGTGTTTTTTCGACATAAACATGGTGATTACTACAATAAGCTAAACTAGCATCCGAAATTAATTATTATTAATCATTCACTTACAGTTAACTGGTTGCGGTTAGCTGAGGAATTCGCCGCATATGAAAACTGCACCCAAGCGACATTTCGTCCAAAACTGACTAGGTTATAACTTTTTTTCATTTCCAACAGACCGACTGGTCGGTTACTATGTAATTAAGCTAGTCAAGGTAAAGACTCATGAGAGATCCAGAACAAACGCGACAATTGATATTAGAGGTCAGTGGTGAAGAAATTCGTAAAAACGGATTTCAAGCGACGAGTCTATCGACAATTTTGTCTCACTGTCATATATCAAAAGGTGCGCTTTACCATCACTTTGCAAACAAGCACGAGCTTGGTTATGCGGTAATTGAAGAAATATTTACGCCAATGTTCCTTGCTTCATGGGAGCCTGCGGTTACACAAGCCGACCCAATTCAAGGGCTTTGTAATTTTTTTCATGACTCAGCAAACGATATGAGCTGTGAAGACGTAGTATGTGGTTGTCCACTTAATAATTTATGCTTGGAAATGGCAAGTGTTGATGAAGGGTTTAGACTGCGTACTTTAATGATGCAGCAAAAACTAAATACGCTTATTTCTGAGAATTTAAGACGAATAAGCGATCAATTGCGAAATGATATTGATTTTTCTCAGGTCGCATATTTTATCGTCTCGGTGTTTAACGGTTCAACAAGTTTGAGTAAAGGCACGCAAGAAAAAGCATTGTTCCAAACCGTGATGGCGGAACTTTGCAATTATATTCAGTCGCTTAGACGTAGCCACTAACCAAAACAAACAAGATCAATGAATTTACTGCTCGCTGTGGTCATTTTTTGTATCTAAATTTCAACAGACCAACTGGTCGGTTTAACTAATATTAAGGGTTTTATTATGTATAAGGTATTAACTACCATCGTATTGCTGATTAGCAGTATGTTTACGGTGCAAGCGGCTAGCGTGTCGCCATACCAAACACTGGAGACTACAGGCAACAGCTTGTTTAACCGCATCGCCCAACAACAGCAAGAATTAGCGAAATTCCCTGATTTAATGCGCACTATTGTTGAAGAAGAATTAATGCCACATGTCGACTACAAATATGCAGCATTTCGCATTCTAGGTAAGCAATTAAAGAAAACTACTAAAGAAGAGCGCAATAAGTTTGCCGACGCAATGCGCCATTACTTAGTTAGAACTTACGCTACAGCATTAGCCAGCTATACCGACCAACAAGTGATTTATGAGCCAGAAAAGTCTTTTGAAGGCAAACGTGTTGTTGCGGTTTCAACGCGCATTATTGATAAGGATGCCCCTGAAATTGAGATTCAGTTCAAAATGCGCCGCAATAAGAAAACAGGCCAATGGAAAGCGTTTGATATGGTCGTTGAAGGTATTTCATTGCTTGAAAGTAAAAAAGCAGAATTAAATCGTAAAATTCAACAACAAGGTTTGTCACAAGTTACGCTAGAGCTCGCATCTATCGCAAAATAACTTGGCTTAAGAATTGTTAAACCATTGTTTTTAATTGAACTTATGGATTAAAGCATTCTCCCTAAACATCTTTTCCTTTACTCTCTTCGGGCCACATTACCATTTGGGAATGTGGCTCTTTTTTACCGCAAAATGGCCATTTATCTGCTTACACTCATTAAGAGTCATACTCACTATGAATTTTAGATATCAGCCGATATACTGCTGATTAACAGGTAACGTAATGGAGGCTAAGAATGTCTGGAACGACTATGGTTGTGCTTATCGTGTTTATTTCTGTCGGCTTTGGTGTAATGTACGATATGTATCAAAAGCACCTACGTTTTAAAGAAAAGTCACTGAAATACAACGCGGAAAATAGTAAAGAGAATGCTGCGCTCAAATCACAAGTCGCACAATTAGAAGAGCGTGTACAAGTATTAGAAAAAATCGTGACTGACGAAGGTTATGCCGTGAATAAGGAAATCAATGGGTTGTAGCTCGTTGCAAATGCGACATCGAAATAAATTGAGTATTCATACCAGTTAAAGGTCTAAAATTGAAGTTAATTATGCGTAGCGAGTTTGACGACTTGCGCCTTAACGACACCCATTGCTTTGACACAGACAGCAATGGTGATAAACAAATTGTGCGAATTTACTGCGGTGAAACATTAATAGCGAAACGAGTAAAACATAAAAAGTCGATCCGCTACTTTGGTATCCAAGGCTATCAGCAATATCTCACCAATACCTAACCATCAGGGGCAAACTAGCCTAGCCTGCGCTACCAGTTAAGCTAAACTTATATGTACTAGTTCAGGTGATTACTTTTCTAATGACTAATGTGAATTACTAGTATAACTACGATTCACTTAGTGCTTTTTCCGCGGCTTTAACAACGGCTTCGTCAAGCTCAGGAATACTGGTATCAATGCCCACTTCCATCGCTTTAACAACTGCTTTTAGCACCGCAATACGTGCGTACCATTTTCGGTTGCCTGGGATCACTTGCCACTGGGCATGGTTTGTATTGGTAAATTTAAGCATATCGTTAATGGCAACATGATAATCATCCCACTTTTCACGATTGCGAATATCTTCTTCAGTTAGCTTCCATCGCTTAATAGGGTTGTGTAAACGTTCTTTAAAGCGCTTTAGCTGTTCATCGCCACTAATGTGCAAAAATACTTTGACGATGCGTACATCATCATCTGCCAACAAACGCTCAAACTCATTAATTTCTTGATAAGCTCGCTGCCACTCATTAGGTTTGGCAAATTCCTCTACTCGCTCTACTAATACTCGGCCGTAATAAGAACGATCGAAAATCGCAATACCGCCTGGTGCAGGCAATTTCGTTTGGAACCGATATAAATAATGCTTTGCTTGCTCAATTGGATCCGGTGCCGCAATGGGGTAAACCGTAAAGCCCCTTGGGTCTAACTTTTCGGTCAATCGACGGATAGCGCCACCTTTGCCGCTGGCATCCCAGCCTTCGAAAACAATTAAAGCACGCTTACCTTGCCTAAAATACGCTTGTTGCACTTGTAACATTCGTTGCTGCCACTTTTTCAGCTGCTTTTCGTACTTCGGTTTGTCTTCAATCGCTTGCGTTAAATCTACAGCTTCAAGTTGTTCGCTTGGTAAGACTTTGATGTCAGAAGGTAAATGCATGGAACTAAAAATAAATAGGGTTAAGTAAATTGACTATAGAAGAAGACAAATCGCACCACAAGTACAGGGAACACATGCTCAACAATAATTATTAACTACTTGATATTTATCAAGCTATCGAAGCGTTATGGCTATAGGTGTTGATAGCAAAAGGCGAGTGCCTAGTGCTTAGTTTGCATTTTTAATTGCACTAAACACCGCCAATTACTTCCCTGAACAGAAGAATGATTTCGCGAGGTTAACTTAATGCTGACGTTGCTTTCGACTCTGAGAACGACTTGCACTTTGCCTGCTCGACGTATGATTGCGTTTCTTATAATTACTGCGCGCATAATTTTTTGCAGGCTTATTTGCCGACTTGTTATAGCTTTTTCGACTTTGACTAACGTTTTTATAAGTACCGTTTTTATAAGCACTGTTTTTGTAACCGCTGTTTTTACTTGCTTTTTGATACTTCTTGTTAGCATGACCAGCAGCCTGATGACGCAATTGACTATTAATATTGGCAACAGGTTTTTTCTTGTTATTGGCGCTGGCAAAATATTTCTTAGTTGAGCGGCTAGCTGATTGTTGACGACTACGGCTATTGACTTGAGCAGGTTTCGCTTGAACACGCTTTATGCCAGCTTTAGAGCTCGTAGTGTAACGGTTTGACTGGTTGCGCTTAAAGTTGTCACGCTTAGCTGATTGGCGATCTTGTTTATGCAAAAGCTTCGCACTATTTCGCTGATACTGTTTGGGCGCTCTGGTTTTTATCACACTAGTGTTTGACGCACTGCTGCTTCGCTTATTCAAATCACCTTTTACACGTTTAAAAGTGTCATGTTTACGCTTGTAGTTATGTTGCAGGGCATTGTGCTTATGGTTTTTTATCCCCCTCTTGCCGCTAGTTGAGCTTTTGCCAACATAACGCACCGCGTGATTACGCTTATGAGGGTACTGGCTGCGATATTTTTCTTTAACCACCGCCGTGCGATAGGCAACATTGCGACGGTGGTAAGGTTTATGATGCCAGCGTTTGCTATAGCCGCTATATAAAATGTGATGGCGTTTGCGGTAATAGTGGCGATAGTGATTGTGGAAGTTTCTGCGATGATTGATCACCACATAACCGTTATGCCAATGAAATGCGCTGAAAAAGAAGCCAACGCCAATATGAACACCTCGGTGCCATGTAATAGGCCAATAATCATGATGATGGCGGTGAAACTTATAGCGGTGTCGCCAGTAAACGGGCGGGTAATGACGCCAGCGCCAATCACCATAAACCACACGAGTGTCGTAATAAGGTACATAAACCACTTCTGGTTCACGCGACACAATCACAATTTTTTCTTGCTCGTATTCAACATCAACTTTATCAATCGCGTCTAAACTTCCTGCCTCTTGAGCTTGCAGGCGTAGCGATTGAATACTATCGAGCACATCTTGCTCTTGGGCTAAAAACGCATCCCCAAGTTGGCGCAGCCAAGTTAAATCTTTATTCATTTGCTCAAGCACAGTCTCAAACGGTACTAACGCAATAACACTTGCATCCCAGTCCTGCTGCGAGGCTCGTTCGCTAAGTGTTTGTGTTGAAACATCTCCTTGCAGCTCACGCCAACGGTAAGCTTCAATAACCTCTAGGGGGTAACTAGCAGCGATCAGAATGTGGCTAAGTAGGCTGTCGGGATACAAAGCAATGGGTGCCAAAAGCTGTGCTAATTGTGCTTTAGAAAGCAATGCTTGCTCATCACTGTTGGTAGAATTTTGCTTTTTTGATTGATGATTATATGGCTGGTGCTCATTCGATTGATAGGTACTATCACTATAATCGATTGCATGAACCGCAGTGCTATTGAAGGCTAATCCACTCGATAGCGCAGCAGCCAGCAATAACGCGGGGTTGAACAGGTGAGTTTTCATAATAAAAATCCCTCTCTTGACGAGTTGCCTTTTACTATAAAAACCGCAAGCTGAATTATTGCTGAACAATTATCAAGCAGCTATCGTTCGATTACGGAACGGTTCATATTTACTTTCTAGCTCACAGCTTTCTAGCTCACAACCTTCTCGCTCAAAACTTTCTAGGTAACTTCTTTGTTGCTAAAGACATGATTTACATGAGCCAAAACAAACAAGAATAAGTCACTGCTTTCCTGCTTGTTATAATGTTCCTATATGGTAATAAATCCAATCTAAGTAGCAACACATGACTGCAATTAGCAATCTCAACATGAATTTTGAACAGCGCGTGGTTGTATCAACAGCACAGCAAAACTGGCTGGCCAGCCCCAAGGCTGGAGTATGGCGCAAGCCTTTGGCCCGAGAGGAGGCAGAACAAGGCCATGCGACTAGCATAGTGCGTTATGACGCTGGCGCTTCTTTTTCAGAGCATAACCACCCGTTAGGTGAAGAGATTCTGGTATTAGATGGCGTATTTTCAGATCAAACCGGTGACTATCCAGCGGGTACTTATATTCGTAACCCCAAAGGTTTTGTGCATGCCCCTTACTCTGAGCATGGCTGCACGTTATTCGTCAAATTACATCAGTTCCAAGAGTCTGACACCACACAAGTCAGGGTGAATACGCAAACGACAGCCTGGTTACCTGGCCAAGGCGGATTGCAAGTGATGCCATTGCATGAGCATGAAGGAGAGCACGTCGCTTTAGTGAAATGGCCTGCAGGTGAGAAATTTAAACCTCACCGCCATTTTGGTGGTGAAGAAATATTGGTGTTATCTGGTGAATTCAAAGACGAGTTAGGTAGCTACCCCACCGGAACCTGGCTGCGCAGCCCCCATATGAGTCAGCATCACCCGTTTGTAGAGCAAGAAACGATTATTTGGGTAAAAACGGGGCACCTGCCTTTTGACCCATACCAAGCAGTTTAAAATGTTTAATTGCTCCATCAAGCACTAATCAGCAGATAACAAACAGCTAGTGAGCTCGTTATCTAATAAAGCAATTGCCTAACAAAGCGAGCAAAGCTAACTCTGGACTAATATTACTGAAAATGCGCTTAGCCAGATTAATTTTATCCAGTAAGAAATTCGCTGGTACAAGCCAACCTTACTAGCTATGCCAGTACCTTTTTGAGCTTGCGATTGTTTAACTGATTGTGCCATCTTGACTAAATAGTAAATTGCCAATATCACCGTCAGTACAGACGCAATTCGAAACCATGTTGGCAGCGCTAGATTATCACCGCTAAATGCCACCAACATGGGCGCAATTAATAACGAGAGCAACATAATAAAGCCAGCCCAAGAGTGGACTTTGCAGCTGTGGGTTGGCTCCTTTGTGTACGGGTCTTTATCCATAGGGAAATAGCCCGCTACCCAAGTTCCTAGGCCGTGAATAATAATTAAATAGCCAGTTGACTGTATTGCTATATCGGCGCCAGCACGCGCTTGAACGTACCAGCCAAATACACAAAAAATTGCGCCTAAAGGATAGTTATTGATCAGCGGTGATAGTTTCTCTGTTGGGCTGCCAGCCGCGCCCAGTTCGCTACAGAATTGATTGCTGTGATTGTAATTGGGATAGAACTTGGCCGCGATATAAACGCCAATGGTTATCCAAATAGTCGCAATAAGCCCAGATAAACCTGAGATAACTTCTAGAACGTTGATAAAATTTGTCTCCATACAAAACCATATAAAACCATGAGAACCATAAAAAACTGGGTTAACTGAGCTGCAACCCAAGCACTAGCTTCAGTTGATGTGAAATGATAGCTCAAACAATGCTCCGCCTAATTCGGCATCACGTTTGATATCAATTTTTCCTTGGTAGCTAGTCACTATATCTCTGACAATCGCTAAGCCGATACCGTGACCCTGTTCATAGGTGTCAGCCCGCACACCGCGCTGCATAATGCTGTCCCGTTTGTGCTCAGAAATACCAACCCCATCATCTGCTATCGATAATGTTAAATACTTGGCACTCACATTGACCGTTACCGCCACTTTAGCTGTCGCGGCTTTGTATGCGTTGTCGAGCAGATTACCAAGAATTTCCATTAAATCAGCTTCATCGCCTTTGAATTTAGCGCCGTCAGCGACTTCAACAGCGACGGTGACTGTTTTATCACGATAAATTTTTGCCATAGCAGACAATAATTTATCGATGCAAGGCTTAATATCAACACTCAAGCGCCAAGCTGATTGGCCAGCACTTTGCGCGCGCTTTAGCTGGTGCTCGACAATATGGTTAATCTTGCTGACTTCCTGCTGAATTTCACTAGACACCGCTTCTGCACTGCTAATCGTCGCTAAAGGTGTTTTTAAGCTGTGTGCTAAATCCGCAAGCGCATTACGGTAACGCAGTCGTTGAGTCTGCTCGTTAGAGAGTAGATTATTAAGCTGACTAATTGCCGGCTTTACCTCTATTGGGTAATCACCGGCTACCGACTCACTGTCGCCCTGCTCGATGGTTTTTAATTCGTGAGTTAGCTGTTTTAACGGTTTTAACGTCCACGACAGCCACCACCACATCACGGCGGCAAAAACAATGGCAATTATCGCCAGCCAGATCAGCAGTTGCTGACGAAACGCTTTTTGCGCTGCCATATAATCTTGCTGGCTTTTAGCGATGTGTAAGGTTAGCGGCATATCTTGGTTAAGATCGGCAAAGTTAACAGAAAAGCTAGAAACAAACATCGCTTGCTCTGCGAAAGTCACCGAGTAAAATGCCCGCTCCCCTTGAGCAGGATAAAACAAGTTGTCCATTGAGGTAATATTAAGTGCGGAGTCAGAATGCCAAATCAAGCGCTGCGTTTTCGTTTCTATGGGTGTTTCTGTAGACGTTCCTGCTATCGGTATTTGATCGGAAATAAGCGCATACAAGCCGGAGTCAATCACATTAAACTGACTTTCTTGAAAGTTAGTTGGCGTTAAAAGTTCACCATCGATGTAATCAGTTTCCGCCAATATGCTGTAGCTATGAGCGGTTAACTCCTGTTCAACGGCTTTTAACAAATGTTTGGCAAAAGCATCATCAAGGGTAAAGCCTATAGCCGGTAGCAATACAAATAGCATTACTACGGCACTGGCGATTAGTCGGGATTTTAACGAAGGTACGTCCATCACCTACTCTTATTGGCATAAATATTGGGGTAAAAATTCTGAGCTAAGTGGCATTCGCTAGCGTAAATTTGACTCGAGCACAAATTCACTCGAATACAAGTTAACTGTCACTGGTTAGCTATCAATGGTGCGCAAACGATATCCCTGGCCACGTAAGGTTTCGATAAAGTTATGTTCACCCTCAGGGTCAAGTTTCTTACGCAGGCGCCTGACAAATACTTCAATCACATTTGAGTCTAAGTCAAAGTCTTGGTCATATAAGTGTTCGGTCAAGCTCGTTTTAGAGACCACTTTGCCTTGCTGTAGCATCAGGTAAGCAATCAGTCGGTATTCATAACTACTCAGTGACACCTCTTGATCGTTAACCAATACTTGGTGGCTCGCTGTATTGATACTCAGCGCGCCGCTTGTTAATACTGGGCTTGCTTGCCCTGCACTGCGGCGAATAAGTGCGTTCAGTCGAGCGTGTAATTCTTCATACTGAAATGGTTTGGTAAGGTAATCATCAGCGCCAGCGTCAAGACCTTGCACCTTATCTTGCCAGCGATCGCGCGCTGTTAGGACAATGATCGGGAACTTAATATCAAGCTGCCTAAGCTCAGTGATCAATGAAATACCATCTCTTTTTGGTAAACCAATATCAATCACCGCAGCATCGTATGGGTGCTCACTGCCAAGGTATAAGCCTTCTTCGCCATCAAATGCCGAGTCAATACTAAACCCTTGCTTAGCCAGTGAAGATTTTAAATTTTCATGTAGCTGTTGATCGTCTTCAACAAGTAATAAACGCACAGACAACTCCTCTATTACTGTGAGTAATTAAGCAAAATCCATTAGCCTTTGATTTTGCCACTACCATCAACAAAAACACTGACAATACGGCCGTCTTTTTTGATCAACTTAACGCGATAGCCATTACCGGACGGCTGCACTTTAAGTACTTTACCGCCAAAGCGCGACTGCACCTTTTTTGCCGCTTGCTGAGCCGTAACCCCTTTCGAGCGACTTTGCCCGCCTTGCTGCTTATCAAAATAAGGCTGAGCAGTCGCCGTAGGCGTAGTCGCCAACAGCAAACAGCATGAAATGAATATTAACGCCAACCTTGTCATAACAACCTTATTTTATTGCTTTATTTTACAGAGCTTATCTAATCACTTTAGTGTAAAAGAATGCAATCGCAGATGAAATGTTTTTGCCAATTTTGCCTTAGATTAGGAGAAATAAACTGAACATTTGCTGAACTCAAAGTTCAGTTTTTATTCAGTTGTACATTGCTTTAATAAGCCTCAATTGCAACAGGAGGCACAAAATGAATACTGAAATCACAACTCAACATTCTGCCAACAAAGCACGCCTATTGGCGATGAAAAAACAGCATAAAGGTAAGCGCGGTGCAATAAAGCAGCTACTACGCAAGCGTCAAGCTAATCGCCAAGAAGTTCACTGGTTTAAATTTGTTGCTTGTATTTGGTGTTTGCTATTTATTGCACTGACTGCCGAAGCCAACGAGCAAACGCAGCATACATTTACAAGTGAAGAGGCAGTAACTGAAGGGGCAACAACGACGATTGCCAATCAACTGCTAGCAGCAAAGCAGCCAAGTGAGTTTCAGCAAATTAAGGTCATTGCTGATTACACTCGCGAGCTGCAAAGTATTGATAATGATAGTAACAGCAATATCAACGGCGTTAATCAATTACCTTCAGCAGCAAATCAAAAGCTTAGTGAAGCGCCATTGCTGCCAGTTAGCACCAGAATTTCTCGTGCCGAGCATCAAGCAGCCAAAGCACTAAGCCAATTACCGACCAGTAAGCAGAAAATCGAAATAAAGGCGGCACGTAGTTTTCGTCAAGAATTTAGTATATTTGACGCTGTTACGCGCTTGTTTGATGACATTGACGCTGACGGATTCTTTCGCACCTTTAGCGTGACTTTCGATGCTGATGTATATACCTACAATGGTGTTAATGAGGCATTGGTATACGCTGATATCTATCTTCGCCAAAGCGGCAGAGACTGGGAATACTTCTACTCGACCGATAACTTTATGATCTTTGGTGAATCAACTGACGACCAATACGAAGTATTAAGCACGTTAGCCAGTGGCTACCAAACAGATCACTATGATGTGCTCATTGACCTTTACCAAGTGGGTTACAGCAACATTGTTGCCACCTATAGCAGTGATGACAGCAGCAGTTTATACGCTTTACCGCTTGAAAGTGAAAACTACGATGTTTATTACGAAGAAGAAATTCATGTCCATGGCGGTAGCTTTGCATGGTTTGGCCTAGCCATCATTGCGGCAATGCTGTGGCGAGGCCGTTCACAGTCTTAATGAAAGTTGAAATACTTGCGCGGGCGAATACCAAGTTAGTTTGAAAATTTAGGCCGGAATATTATATATTCAGTGTAGTTGTAGACTCGATTGAAAATTAGATTGTAAAGTGGGCTGCTAAGTGAGTGTCGCTAGACAAATCGTAGGCATTAGGCACTTACTTGTATGAGCATAATCACAAACACAATTACCCTAGGATTATTTGAATACCAATAAGGATAGCTAGCATGTCTGCCTCGGCAATTGCGTTAACCGCATATATCACTGCGCTTGGCGAAAGCATACAAGACGTTAATGATCAGCGCTTATCACTCACAGAAACATCGCTGACAATTGAATACCAAGACACTTATATTCCGTTTAGTCATAGTCAATGGCGAGTGCTTAATCACACGGTATGCTTTGATAACGATCGTAACTCACCTGAATATTCTGACTGTACCGTTAAAGCGAAGTCATTATTCAATCAAATATGTTCGGCGCTATCCAATCGCACAAGCCCGTACTGGCATCATCAAAATTATAAGGAAATGTATTGTCAGGCCGCGGTTAACTTCCAACCTATGGTAGCCACCATCTCTTATGGCGACAGCACTCAATTATCGCCACAAGAAAAGAAGTGTAATCAACTGATTTTAAAAGCACTTGTTAACCAAGACGCTAAATCAATTCAAGAAAAAAATGCTGCTTGTGACGCTGTTCACAGCAAATCTCAACCGTCAGTTGCTAATAAGCCTGAGTAACATACTCAGGCGCTAAATTAGCGCTCAGCTAACTATTCTTAAGTAACCTTTATTAACTCACTAGGCTAAGCCCTGGTAACGTAATTTCAAAACGAGCGCCAACTGGAGAGTTTTGTAATTGAATGCGACCGTTAAGCACGTTGCCCATTAAGCTGCCAACCGTTGTCAAACCCAAGCCAATTTTGTTGCTATTGCGCTGCGTGGTATAGAAAGGTTCGAAAACTTTATCGCTATGTTGCTGATCAATACCACAGCCATCATCTTGATAGTTAATAACAATTTCATTGCCTTTACGAATCGCACTAATGTGAATATTGCCCTGCGCTTTGTCAATAAAGCCATGGGCTAATGAGTTTTCAATTAGCTGATAAAACACTTGCCACAAACACTCTTTTACACAAGTAATAGGCAATTCCTGCGAGTCAATAAACAATTGATGATCGCCTAATACGCTATGCAAACTTGCCTTAACTTCCGCAAAAAAAGTGCTCAATTCAAACGTTTGTTGAACATCACTGACTTGCTTGGCATCCAGCTGTTGGAATTGGCTTAGCAGCGAATCTGCTTTAATAAGATTTTTCTTATTAATTTCAGAAAGCTGATGCAGTTGTGTAAGGTGCTCTTCAAATGCGCGGCGAGACATAACACCGTTTTCTAGTGCATCAAACAACTTCTCAATTTTATCAACAATCGCACTAACCGTGGTCAAGCTATTGCCAATTGGCGTGCTAATTTCATGGGCAAAACCACACAATAACGCATTGGTGGTGAGCATTTTCTCTTCTTCAATTCGCTCAATTTGCTGTCGAGCTTGTCGCTCGATGCGATTGGCAAGCGCCTTATTTGTCGCCTCAAGCTCGCTGGTGCGTTCATCAACCGTCAAACTCAATTTCGTATTGGCATCCAATAATTGCTGACGATTGTAATCGTTCTCAAAAACAACCGCGGCAAGGTTGGCGCTTAGCTCAATAAACTGAATATCTTCATCAGTAGGCTTGCAAGGAGTGCTGTAATACATTGCAAAAGTGCCATATACACGACCATCTTGACCAATAATCGGCTCAGACCAACAAGATTGTAAACCAGCTTCTAACGCCAAGCCCTTGAATTGCACCCAGTATGGATGCGTATTGATGTCTTCAACAATGACGCGCTGTTCAATAAAAGCGGCAGTGCCACATGAACCTACGCCCATACCAATGGTTGTGCCATTTAACGCTTCGCAATAAAAATCAGGCAGAGAAGATGAAGCAACTGAGTGCAAAGTTTTCGCTTCGTTATCCAGCAATAGCACCGAACAGTACATATTGGGGTTATATACTTGTGCTTTGTGGCATAAGGTATTGAGCACAGAATCAAGCGAATCACCCGATGCTACCATGCGTAAAACTTCATTCCGCCCTTCTTCAAGCTCCATAGCTCGTTGCCAATAGGCAAGTTGTTCATTTAATGAGGCGGTATTGATTGGGCGTCGAATTTGGGTCATGGCTACAACTTAAGGTTACTACTTAACACATAGCAATTTGCTAGGCTCACATCCTAGCACTTTAGCGGATTTTAAATCTACCTTCACCAACAACACTATTTTATTTTGATATAAATCAAGCGATTAACTTATTATTAGGCTAATTTCTTGTAAGCGTATAAGCTGCAGTGTACGCAAATCACTTTTTATATATTTTTCAATCACTTGCTAATTCAATACCACCAATAGTGAACAGCAGCAGATATACAGATGGCAGCAATCAGTTACAGTGGCTAGCTTTTCTTCTGCTCAGGCTTTGTATTCTGCGACTTTGCTTGCTGTAAACATTGAGCTTGACGATTTTCGCGAGTAACCAGTAAAAAAGTAAGATACATTTTGGTGGGTAAACTAAATATTAAACCAAGTGCGATACATGCGGCACTCAGCACCATACCTGTAACTCCCATGGTCTGTGAAATATTGGTATAACTGATCAAGTAGTGGCCAAGTAACAACAGGCAAATACCAATAAGAATACAAATTTTAAGTACTTTTATGGTTTTTTCTTCGGACATAAGCTTCTCTCCACACGCCCTTCTCAATCACCATAACATAAGCCTGTTGAGTGACTTTGATTCATATCATCATATTGATCTTTTCCAAATTCGCGCCATATTACTCAATAACTTCGCTCAATATTTTCTAACTTTCTGCTTAAAGGATGCGCCATGTTAAATTTCAGCTATAGCAATAACACCTGTATTCATTTTGGTACACGGCAAATTGCTAAACTTGCTTCTGCCATTGATAAAAACCACAAAGTACTGCTGGCTTATGGCGGTGGTAGCATCAAAAGTAACGGCGTATATCAACAAGTTTGTGACGCCCTAGCAGAACATCAAGTTATTGAATTTTCAGGGATAGAGCCCAACCCAAGTTACGAAACAACAATGAAAGCTGTTGAGCTGGTCAAATCAGAGCAAGTTGACTTTATTCTTGCCGTCGGTGGCGGCTCGGTCATTGATGGCTGTAAATTCATTGCCGCAGCTGCCAAGTTTGACGGTGAACCTTGGGACATTCTCGCCAAAAATGCCAAAGTATCTGATGCTGTGCCGCTGGCTGTCGTACTCACTTTACCGGCAACGGGCTCTGAATCGAACAGCTTCGCGGTAGTCTCTAGGTTAGCGACGAAAGACAAATTCGCCTTTGGCTCACCACTGGTACAGCCCAAATTTGCAATTTTAGACCCAAGTGTGATGGCAAGCTTGCCAGAACGTCAAATCACCAATGGCATTGTTGATGCGTTTGTTCACGTTATGGAGCAATATCTGACGTATAGCGTTAATGCCAAAGTCCAAGACAGATTTGCCGAAGGTATTTTGCAAACACTGATTGAAGAAGGCCCTAAAATGTTCGCTGAACCCGATGCAGACACGCGTGCCAATGTGATGTGGAGCGCGACTATGGCGCTTAATGGCTTAATTGGTGCTGGCGTGCCACAAGACTGGTCAACCCATGGCATTGGCCATGAAATTACTGCGTTATACGGCCTAGATCACGCCCAAACATTAGCGATTATTTTACCAAGAATGATGTGGGAAATGCGCGAGGAAAAGCAAGCGAAACTACTACAATTTGCACGCAGGATTTGGCACATTGAAGAAGAAAACGCCGACGATGCAATTCGTCTTGCCATTGCTAAAACCGAGCAGTTTTTCCAACAAGTAAAAATGAAAACGCGATTAAGTGACTATCAACTTGAAAGTGACGTAGTTGACGCATTAGTGGCTCAACTAGAGCGCCATGGTCAAACCGCCATGGGCGAAACCAAAGCGGTTACCATAGAACGTAGCCGAAAAATTATTGAGCTAAGCCTATAATAATACGAAGTAGCTAATAAGCGCTTTGTTAAAGCATGGCTCTTAACAAAAGCGCTTTGGTAATCTTTTCTAGCTAAGTAAAAGTGGCTTTATCAAGCTGTATGCAATCACCCACATAATCACAGCAATTGTTAGGTTAATAGCTCGCTGTACATGCGCTTGAGCCAACCAGGGTGAAAGCTTAGCAGCACCAAGTGATAAGGCGTAAAACCACGCCAATGACGCTAGTATCGTGCCTAACCAAAAAATGTACTTATCATCGCCTTGGTATTGACCACTGATACTGCCAATAATCACCACAGTATCTAGGTAAACGTGTGGGTTTAATAAAGTGACTGCTAACGTTGTAAAAATCACCACCTTGCGTTTACTTGGTGCGGTACTTTTAGCCGCTTCAACTGCTTGCGCATTGATTGCGTCACGAAAAAACATTGCACCGTAAACACTAAGGAAGATAACGCCTGCCCAAGTAATAATTTGGTAGGCTAAATCGTTACTTGCAATCAAGGCTCCGCCACCAAACACGCCTAGCGACATCAATAAAAAGTCACAAACAATACAAACCGTTGCAGCAGTTAGGTGATGATTTTTCTTAATTGATTGGCTCAGCACATACGAGTTTTGTGCGCCAAGCGGCATAATTAGCCCCAACGTAATAACAAAGCCTTTGGCTAAGGTGGTAAACATATTTATTTCAAACCAAGAGTAATTGCGAGATGTGTGAACAATAAGCCTCGCCACATATTAAGTAAAATTAATAAATTTAATTTATCATTAACTTTATTAATGCCAATGTTAATATCGGTTTATATATATCACGCTTTCACGATTAGGCTGTCACTGCGATGAAATTACAATTTGACTATAAATTACTGGCCGCGCTTGACGCGGTAATTGCCGAGCAGAGTTTTGAAAAGGCGGCTGATAAGCTTGCCATTACGCAATCAGCAATCTCTCAGCGGATTAAACAGCTAGAGCAACAAGTTGCACAGCCCGTAATCATTCGAACCAGCCCGCCGGTAGCGACAAGTATTGGCGAAAAGCTGCTTAAGCACTACAAACAAGTTAGCTTGCTGGCACAAGAGCTAGTGCAAGAGATACTGCCAAATGATCAACAAGAAGCGCTCAGTATTTCGATTGCGATTAACGCCGATACCCTCGCTAGCTGGTTTATTCCAGCCATAACCCCGTTACTAAAACAAGAAGCTATTGTATTAGATTTACATATTGCGAACGAAGCGGACACCCAGTCATTACTAACAAAAGGCAAGGTTTTCGCCGCCATTAGTAACCAAGCGAAAAGTGTTGCAGGTTGTAAGGTTGAGCATTTAGGGCAACTAAACTATTTACTGTGCGCTAGCCCTGAATTTACCCAACGCTATTTTCAAGATGGGCTAACACAAAATGCCTTGTGCAAAGCGCCTGCTGTAACCTTTGATGCCAGCGACAATATGCACCACCAATATCTGAATGAACAATTTGGCATGAGTAAAGGGCAATATCCTTGCCACCGCGTCGGTTCTTCTGAAGCATTTGTGCACTTTACCTTGTCTGGCCTTGCTTATTCATTACTGCCAATCACGCAAGCAAAACCCTACTTAGCAAGTGGTGAATTAATCAGCCTTGCCCCCAAAAAGCAGCTAGTACAGCAACTTTACTGGCATAGCTGGGTGCTGGAGCGTGGCAGTTACAAGCGAGTCACAGAGCATGTGGTCGATTATGCCAAGCAGATACTCATTGCTAGCTCGCACTAGTTGGTGCGCCTGTTATCAAGATGAATCCAGAAAAGTAAATTTATGTAAAGGCTGAATAGCTTTTTCAACAATCGAGGTCTTTAAGTCAAATTTTTGAAATAGTGAAAAATATGACAACTCCCCTCAACAAACTAATTTATGTGTTGTTATTAGTTGCTTCTGGACTGATGGCAGTTAGTACCCTATTGATTGGCAGTGATGCCAGCATAACCCGCGTAACAGACTTTTTTGGCCTGTCAGGTGGCTTTATTTCAGCAAATGGCCACATCATGGCAGCATTGGGTTTTGCCCTTATCTCAGTGCTAGCTTTGCTTGTGCTTGTAAAACCAGAGCACAGAAAGCTGAGCCAACTAATGGGGCTTGCGTTAGTCGTTATTAGCCTAGTGCCATTAATCAGCTTGTTCAGTGAGCAGCGCTGGATTGCATCACTTGGTGGCTTCCCTGCAATTGGCTCTGGTCAGGGCATTATCAAATACTTTGCATTGCTCGCGCTAGGCGTTCACTTGCTTGCCGAAGATAAACTAAGTCTAACTCAACAACGCTTAGTACAAATTTTACCGGTTGTATTGGTATTGCTATGGATTGGCGGCATGAAATTTACTGAGCTAGAAGCGAAAGGAATTGAGCCACTGGTTGCCAGCTCGCCACTGATGAGCTGGATGTATCAAGTATGGTCGGTGCAAACCACCTCTAATATCATCGGTGTGTATGATTTGATTGCGCTGGTGGCATTATTACTGTCATTGCGAATTCACGCTTTATTTATTCCGGCTGTGTTGATGTCTGGTGCGGTAATGCTGGCTACGCAGAGCTTTTTATTCACTTGGCCTGACGCCAAATCAGCCGAAACCCTGCTATCATCAGGCGGTCAATTTCTGATCAAAGATTTATGGTATTTGGCGAACTTGGTGTTTTACTACCAGCTAACAAAATTAGAGCGCATCATTGAGTAAAAAGTGAAGTAGAAAGATGCAGTGAAATATTTTCTGCTTGTGTAAGAAATATCTTAAAAAGGCTTAGCAGTTATTTAAAAGTAAGTAATTTAAAACTTGCATGCTAAGCCTTTTGTTTTTCTATAAAAAAACCTGATCGAAAATTACGCATTCGAAAAATAATAGTTGATTTAATTAGGGCGTTTTGATCTTTCGAGATTGAATTTTGTTTAATCTAAACGCTTTCTGATCGCGGCGCTCGCTTTGTCGCATAGTCGTTCTCGACTTTGTCTCCTGAGTCGCTCTACCTCCTGCATCCATGCAGTCGTATGTAAAAATCGAGCAACAATGAGCAGGAAGCGTTTAGGTGAACCCCATCTATTAAAACAAAAGGGGCAGCGTCTGTTTGAATTTTCTACTGTGTTGGCACTTATTTATGGAGAATGACTACACTGCACAAGTGCCGCCTTGTATAAAACCCAAACAGACTGCTGCAAAAACAACCCTGAAAGATCAACACGCCCTAGCCAAACATATCTTTTAAGCTGTCTGCAAAGGCAACAAAACGTTCTTTTAGTGATTTTTTCAACTTGATATCAATACCACCAAAAATCACCAGTCCTTCAATCACTAGTGTTGGGCCATCATTGGAAACCATGGTATTGGATTTATTATCAATACCGCCAAAAATGCAAAACGCTTTAGTAACTACGTTTACACCTTCAGGAATATAAATATCGTCACCACTGAATAAGCTAAAAATTTTAACGTGAGTTTGTCGATAGCTAAATTGCGCTTGGCTAAAGTCAATATCGGAGCCAGAGAATATGCTTAACACGCGAATTTCTTTTGCGACTTTCCATGCGCCTGAGCGATCGCTGCCACCAAATATGCTCACTAAGGTATCGCGCTCCGCGGCTGGGTCGTTATCAAAGCTAAAGCCCAAATCTTGCTTTTTCGAATCGACGTACTCTTTATTAACGGCCAAGTCTAAATCGGCAGCTTGCTGAAAAATTTCCTCGTTATCATCACTTTCCATCGCAATATCCAAGCGGCGCTCAAATGCTTCATAGCTCAGCTCTCCATGGCTGTAATTCATTATCAATTTATCAATCACTTCATCACGAACGGTTTGCGTGGGTCTGTCTTGAATGGCAACAGGCATAATCATTCCTTTACTTATTTAAGCTGATTTTACGTTACAGCAATATTTGATAGCTTGAGAATTAAGCAACACTTAGACCAATAGCATTATTACTTAATTTTCAATTGGTTAACTAATAACAAAGGCTATGACTTATTGTATTCCCTGCGTTTTTTAGTCAATTTGACCACTTTATTCGTTTACTAGCATATTCTGAACAGACCACTTTCAAGCCTTCATTAAATCAATTAGGCCCTGTTTAAAACGAGGGAAAATGCTCTGACTATCAGCACCTTCTTGTTCTTCAATGCATATCACGCCAATACCGAGATCGTTTGCACTATACTCCCCTAAACTACCGGGAGTTGGGTAACCAATATCTGCTTGCAGTGGATAGTTAGAGCACCTAGCCAGCATGCTAGCTGCAGATTTCGCGCTTTCACCAGTATAAACAATTGATGGTTGCCAACTATGAAAATGCACAATTAACCTTGGCTTGGTTTGTTCAATTAGCGTTACGAGCGCACTAATTTCAGGCTCAGAAGCTGGCGCAGTACCTGGAAAGTAGCGTTCCTCTTCAAACGCTGAACTCCAACACGTTGAAGGGTAATTGCGATTTAAATCAACCCCTCGGCCATTAGTGCGTTCATTGCGCTGATAGCCATCAGGGTTCAAGCAAGGAATAAGCAGCCATGGCTGCGATATATTTTCCGATTCCAGCCACGCTAGCCATTCATTTGCGAGCACCACGCCTTCGGGCTCATCGCCATGTACGCCACCAATAAAAAGCACTGGTGATGCAGCTGACATTTGCTCGGGAGCAGCGCTGCCATAAAGCGAGATAGTTTGCCCAAGAGCAGAACTTGCCCAGTTGGTTTGCTGCCAAATATTCTTACTACTACCTACAATTAGCGGCTTTGAACCTTTAATCATGGAATGTTACTTATTGCAGCAGCGGATGATTATCCGGCAACTGATTCATTATCCATTTCACCAGACGCTTCTTGATATTAAGTAGGTTTTCATCTTGTGCTGGCAATGGAATAACTAACTTGTCATTGACCAAAAGCCGATAAATACACTCAATTTTGACATCGTGAGAGTCAGATGCGCTAAATTGCTGGTAGCCGCGCTTTTTCGCGTAAGTTTCGCCCACCGTTAGTGCTTTTTTTAATAGTTCTTTCTCGTGCTTAATTTTTTTCATTGTTATTCCTTAACTTCTTTATGCCCAGCGTGATGATGTACTAATGACCAATCACGAGGGGCTTGCTCAATACATTTCACACAAAACAGCGAAAATCCTAACTTGCTTGCTCGCCCTTGCTCTGTCGTTACCCATTCACGAACTGTCCACGGGGGTTGATGACGAACGTGTTGATTATGACCGCAGGCTAAACGCGCTACCCAGTGCTGTTCTTCGTCTTGATGATAACCAACAATCGGTTGTTGCATTGTGCCTTGTACCTAAAAAAATATACCTAAAAAATATGCCTAACAAATTGATTACAAAATCAGTTTATACAAACTATCAGTGAACAAACATTAGCAGGAGAATTAGCGATATGGAATGAAAAGGAGAAAAGTGTTGAGTTAGAGCTTACCAGCAAAAAACAAAACCGAATTTGGGTGTTAATTACCTTCAATTTTGATAAATAGCTCTAAATACCGCCTGAAAGACAGTTATTAGCGAGTAACAGACATTAGCCTAGACAATATTGAGAATTCTCTGCAAATCCCCCAAGAACACATCGCAACAGCAGTTAACACAATGAAATTGTTGAATAAAAATGGTAATTACCATGAAGTCTCTGTAACATTTCGGCAAAGATAAACAAGTACTTTTATTTCTTAGGTAAGAAATTGAATTAACTGAGGTTTATGGTTGCTTAATTAGATAATCGTAGTCGGTATTACTGAGATGTCTACAAACTAAACTATTATGCATATAAGGAGTAAAATGCGAGTTTTTGGAGAAATAAAAGGAGTAAACCCCGGCGATTTATTTGAAAATCGTATAGCTCTGAGAGAAGTAGGGATTCACCCTCCAAATCAAAAAGGTATTAGTGGTTCTTCATTCGTAGGTGCTGACTCTATAGTCCTTTCAGGGGGTTATGAAGATGATGAAGATTTCGGTGATGTAATTATTTATACAGGTGCTGGTAGTTAAAAAAACAATAAGCAGATTTCAGATCAAAAGCTAGAAGGTGTAAATTTAGCATTAGCTAAAAGCAAAATAGAAAACCTCCCCGTTAGGGTAACACGCGGATACAATCACAAACACGAATTAAGCCCAACTAAAGGTTATCGATATGCTGGTTTATACTATGTTGATAGTTATTGGTGCGAGACAGGAAAGTCAGGATATAAGGTTTGGAGGTATAGGTTAATTGCTCAAAAACCATTCATGGTTGAGTACGTGTTAAATGAGCCAACCGGGAAATATGACGCACCGGGTCGAAAACCTTCAATAGTTAATCGCATAGTGAGAAATTACCAAAAGGCTCAAAACGTAAAATCATGGTACGGGCACCAGTGTCAAGTATGTGGAATAGCAATTGAAACTAGTGCAGGTTTATATGCTGAAGCCGCACATATAAAACCTTTAGGTGAACCGCATAACGGGCCTGACATAGAAAGCAACCTTTTATGTCTATGTCCAAATCATCATGTAATGTTTGACAATGGTGGCTTCGCAATAAATGACAATCTAGAGCTTATTGGTATTGAAGGTAAGCTCCGAGTTGCCAAAAAACACCGAATTGATTTTGAATTCATAAAATACCATCGAGAGCATTATCTTAAAAATACATAATAAGGCAATCAAACGGAATTATAGAAGCTGGCTCGCAGCTTCGCGCTAAGTATAGCTGCCTTCTATAATCCGTTTATTTTTGTTGTTATCAAAGTTCACTTTTAGCACAAATCCAATGACCGGATTTGATTAGGTTTTAATCACCTATTCTAACTCCGACTTATTCAACTAAGCTGAGTTAGCAAGAGGTGTGCTCCCTGCCCATCAATGGGCAGTAAACTCCTGTAGAAGCACGGGTCGCTAGTAAATCGATATATAGTGAAAGTATTAGAAGCTATAGCTTACTTGCGCTGAAATATTGCGGCCAGCTTGGGTGTATTGGTTTAAGTTGGCATTTGCTGCTTGCCCCGCAATACTGCTGTAAGGCGTATACTCTTTGTCAAACACGTTAGTCACTGCCATATCTAACGTCCAGTTAGCTACTTGGTAGCGCGCAAATAAATCTACTAGTCCGTAACCCGCTGCCGTTGCTAAGTCGTTACCTTGGCTATCGGTCGGTAAGTCTGTCATGCGTTTAGCTAATCGCCATGCGGCTGTTAACTGCCAGTCAGTTAAATCGTAGTTCACACGAATATTACCGTTTAAGGGATTTACTGTGGTTAACGCTTGGTCGGTTTCTTTATTTTCACCGTCTGCATATGCCGCACTTATCGCGACTGACAAGCTGTCGTTAAACCAATATTCGCCTTCTAACTCAACCCCTTGAATTTCAGTTTCGCTAACATTTTGGTATTGAAATAAGCTTTTGTTTACACCTGGAATAAAGGTTGGCTCAGTGCCAATGAGCTTAGTTTCAATAAAGTTGTCGAACTGACTGTAGAACGCAATGGCATTAAAGCGCCAGTCATCATTGCCAGCACGTAAGCCAAGTTCAAATGAGTCGCTCTCTTCGGCGTCGAGATCATTATTCGGTAAAATTTGGTAGAAAGGCTCTACCCCATGGCTTTGATACGCTTGATCATGTGGCGGAATTTTAAAGCCAGCAACGTATTGCGCATAAACAGAGACATGCTCATTTAACTGATAGATTGCCGCCAGCTTAGGTGAAAGCGCGGTTTCACTATAATCATCCAACTCTGCGGTGTTAAAGAATTCGTTACTTTTCGCTTCTAAGTTGTAGTAATCAAAACGAGCACCTGCCACCAAAGACAAGCCTGAATCATTAAATTTAATCGTGTCTTGTAAAAATACCCCAGCTAACGTGGTATCAGCACCAGGAAAGGCTTTTTGCGGCTGATTGCTAAACTCTGTGCTACCATCTGCGCCAACACGAGTTTTAAAGCGCGGTCTTAGCGTGTCGTATTGATCATAATCTAGGCCGTAAACCAGTTGGTGACTAACATTTTCTTGTGCAATTTGTTTGGCGAATACGTTGCGTAAACCAACAATGTCTTGCTCAAAATCGTAAGCATTGTAGTCTAGCGACGCACTGCCTCGCACCGCTCTAACTTGCTCACTTTCTTGTTCATAACGGCTGAAATACGCCTGACTTTGCCAGCTATCGTACCAAGCTGTTTTGGCTGTTGAATGAAAATCAACACTTACCGCCCAGCTGGTATCATCATTTTCGGTACTATTGGTAGCACTAACAATTTGTTCAACCTCTTGCTGATAATAATCCAAGGTAAATTTAATACTGTGATCGTTATCTAGCTGCTTAAAGGTTTTTAGCAATAACGAGCGGCCATCACTGTCGTAACCGGGTAATTCCTCATCAAAGTTTTGTACTTCACTGCCGCTTTGAATACCAACTACAGCGCTTGTCGCCCAGTCACCTAGGTAAGTAGCGCCAGTTAAGTTAAATTCAGTTTGCTCATTTTCACCTTGATAACCCGCACTTAACACTAAGTGTTGTTTTTCACTGCCAAGGTAATCTAGTGGGTCTTTAGTGCTGATCACCACAATACCGCCCAAGCCATCAGAGCCATACAATGATGAGGCCGCGCCTTTAGCGACTTCAACTTGTTTAATGCTGTAGCTGTCAAAATAGCCACGTCCGACAATTAACGAGCCGCCACCTGCATAGGCATCGTTGGTGCGACGACCATCTTTAATGTACACCAAGCGATTACCGCCAACACCACGCACGGTAATACCTTGTGCCTGCGCGCCATTACCTTCAACACTAATACTTGGATCGTAACGGAACATAGTATTTAGGTTAGTGATTAATTGGCGTTCAATATCCTCTTCGGTGACAACGGTGACACTGCCGGCAACATCGCCCAAGTTTTGTTCGATACGAGCGCCAGAAACGATAATATGTTCGACGATGGCATCATCCTCTTCTGCGAATGCAGTAGGTGCTAAAACGCTGGTTGCACCCGCAAGCGCAAGTGCCAAAGGAGATAGTGAAAAAAGTGACTTATGTTTATGTTGTTTCATGATAATTCGTTAATTTATTGTTGTTATCGCGGTGAGTGTTTACAGTTTTGTCATTAACTTTGCTCATCAGCCGACAGGGCACTAACGACGCGAGCCAATTAAAAATTTTTATCAAAAACACTAGGGCGAATTTATTGCTATCTAGCTTCCCGCTGACGGCATTTGCTTGAATGGCTCGTTTCTCTAGAGGTTGCTCTGAACTTGTCAAAACGGTTCAGAAACTCCCTCTATTCAAACACAACCACTAGTTGCAAATAATTCTCATTCCAAGTTCGAGGGCTGTACGATAGCAATGAATTAAAATTAGATCAAATAAAAATCATTATCATTTGCGATTGTTGGGTTTTGTTGTGATAATCCCCGTTATTGAATCCGCTCATAGTTAGAAAAATCAACAAAGGAGGTTTTGTGAACTCTATGTATCACAAGGCTCAAGCCCTTATAAAATCTACAACCAACCAATTTTTCCAGCACTTTGGCTGGCACACTATCAAACAAAAAATTAAGCAAAACATTCGAAAAAAAATTGGCCGAAGCTTTACGCTTGGCGCTAGCAATAGCCAGTTGGCAAAGTTTGCGCATCAAGCCAAGACATCAATTTTGCTGCTGTGTTTATTCACTAGCTTGCCAAGTTCGGCTGAGCGCCTGATCACAGCTGGCGGAACGATCACAGAAATTGTTTACGCGCTTGGCGCAGGCGACCAAATTGTCGCGGTTGATCAGTCAAGCACCTACCCTGCTGCTGCAACAAAATTACCCATGATTGGCTACTATCGCGATCTTGCGAGCGAAGGGGTATTAGCGCAAAACGCTGATATGCTACTTGCCATCGAAGGGGTTGGCCGAGCCAATGTGCTTAAGCAAATCGCCAGTGTCGGCGTGCAGGTTAAAGTACTTAACAAACCAGAGTCGGTTGAAGAGCTTTATGCTTTGATTGACGAATTGGCACTAATTCTCAACAAACCCGCTCAAGCCAAAGCATTAAAGGAAAAAATTGCAGCTTCACTGCCAGAAAAACAGCAACTAGGCGGTAATGCGGTATTTTTGCTGTCGGTTGGGAGCCGAGGTTTAGTGGCGGCAGGCCAAGATACTGTGCCTAATTTGTTATTTGATTATTTAGGTATCAACAATATTGCAGGCGAGCATAACGGCTATAAAACACTTGGTCGTGAAGCCTTACTTACCGCGAACCCTGACTTTATTGTCGCCGCTTCACATAGTGTGGTGAGTCTCGGCGGCAAGCAGGCGTTCTGCCAGCAAGCTGCATTGGCACTAGTTCCAGCAGCAACCAAGTGTCGATTACTGGTTGTCGACGGCCTTAAAGTGCTCGGCATGACCACACGACTTGCTGAAGCGTTAGCAGAGGTAAAAACTTACGCATTAACGCTTTATCAGCAAAAACCTGACGGACAATTCTCAACTAAAGTGAGCCCGCAATAATGAGCACAGTTGCTCAAGTGCTGGTGAAGCAGCAACGTCATAGTCTTATTTGGCAGGCTGCAATTGTCGGCTTGATGTTGATACTAGCAGTAATTGCGCTAGCGTATGGCCCTGCTGGCTGGGATTGGCGCTTAGCGTTCGCCTGGCCGTTTAGCCCAGAAACCTTTGGCTTTACCGAACTGCAATTGCAGGTTGTTATGCAAATTCGTCTGCCCCGCTTATTTATCGCCATATTAATCGGCGCGGTATTAGCACAATCAGGCACAGCAACACAAAGCTTGTGCCGCAATCCGCTGGCAGAGCCAAGTATTATTGGTATTAGCGCAGGTGCCGCTGTTTGCGCCGTTGCGGTAATCGCTTTCGCGCCGCGCTTTGGCTACTCGCCGGATGTCATCTTGCCTTACGCCGCCTTTGCTGGCGCACTACTCACTACTTGCTTGGTTTATTTGCTCGCCAACCGCAACGGCGATATGCAAGTAATCACCTTGATTCTGGTGGGAGTAGCGATCAACGCCTTAGCCATGGCCTTAATTGGTTTGTTTAGTTTTTATGCCGACGACAACGCGCTGCGCTTAATAAACTACTGGACGCTTGGTTCACTAGCCGGTGCTACTTGGCCTGGTATTTTACAGGCGCTACCGTTATTGCTGTTAAGCCTTGGCGGACTTTATTGGCGCCAATCTCAAATAAACATCTTGCTACTTGGTGAATCAGAAGCCAAATACTTGGGCATAGATACGGTGCGTTTAAAGCGCGAAATTATCGTTTGGGTAGCGCTAGGCATAGGCGCAGCAGTTGCGCTTGCTGGCATGATTGGCTTTGTTGGTTTGGTTATGCCGCATATTGCTCGCTTGCTGGTTGGCCCTAACTTAAAGCAAATGTTACCACTGGCGATGCTACTGGGTGCCTTAATGCTATTGCTTGCCGACTGGCTAGCCAAGGTACTTGTTGCCCCTGCCGAACTGCCTATTGGTATTATTACAGCTCTGATTGGTGCACCGTTATTTGTTTACCTGCTGCTTGAACAACAAAGGAGCAATCATGGTTAGTGAAAAAAGGCTGCTGGCCGAAATTAATCAATTAGTAATTAGCTTTCGCGAGCTCAATATCACGCGTGGTCAGCAACGTATTTTGAGTGATGCCACAGGCCATATCTTTAGTGGCGAATTAGTCGCCCTCATTGGCGAGAATGGCGCGGGTAAATCAACGTTACTGCATGCACTTGCAGGCCAGATCCCAGCAACTGGCTGTATTGAATTGCATGGCAAAGCATTGTCCGCTTGGCCAATTCATGAACTGGCAAAATACCGCGCGGTACTTAATCAGCATAATGCTCTGCCATTCGCCTTTTCAGTGCCAGAGCTTGTCACCATGGGACGCTATCAGATGGTTGAAAGCAATGCTGAGCGCAATGACAAAGTTGCACAGTATATTGCTGAAGTAGAGCTATCGCACAAAGTCAGCCGCAAAGTGAATCAGCTCTCTGGTGGTGAATTACAGCGCTTGCAATTTGCGCGCTGCCTTTCACAGCTTGACGCCCCCGTTGAGTCTGCAATCCCTGAATCTAAAATAGATGAACTGCAAACAGCCGAGCAACAAAACGCAGAACTTGAGTCAAACAGCCAAGAGCAACAGGCACCCAAGCTAATGCTATTAGATGAACCAACCGCCGCGCTGGATTTACGCCATCAACACAGCTTACTTAAGTCAGTGAAGTACTTTACCCAGCAAGGTAATAGCGCCATTGTCGCCATTCACGACCTTAACTTAGCGGCCTTGTACGCAGATAAAGTGATGCTGATAAAAGATGGCAAACTGGCTTATAAAGGCAGCCCACAATCGGTCTTAACTAGCGAGATATTAAGCCAAACGTATCAAACCCCAATTAATGTAATGCCCTATCCACAGGCCAATGTGCCTATGGTCTACTCGGCAGTAAACCAATAAAAAAGCGCTAGCTGATGCTCGAACTAACACCAATATCAAGCAGAAAGCTCGCGACGAGTAAGGAGAAGAACAATGCGTAAACAAGCTTTATTTGAAGCCAAACAATTAGTCAGAAGTACCGGAGTTGGCGTGATCGCCACTCACTCAAATAATTTAAAAGGTTACCCATTTGGCTCAGTCAGCCCCTATTTATGTGACAGTGATGGCAGTTTGTATTTTTATATTAGCGATATTGCCCAACATGCGAAAAATCTAACGCTTGATCCAAAAATGTCGATCACCATTTTTAACCAAGCTGAGCAAGGCGATCAAAACACCCAAGGACGTGTCACTATTGTTGGCGATACCACTCCCGTTGATGCGGAGCTACAAACTGAGCTTATCGATAAATACGTGCGCCTTTACCCAGCAGCCGAAAGCTACAAGCGGGCGCATGATTTCAAATTATGGCGATTGAACGTAAAGCGCGTTCGCTACATTGGCGGCTTTGGTAAGATTTTCTGGCTAGAAAAAGACGAATGGCAGGCACCAGAAAGCCCATGGGACAACGCTAGTGAGCAACATATGATTGAGCATATGAACGAAGATCATCAAGATGCAATGGCCTTAATGTTAAAACAACATTTTAACGTTGAAGACGAACAGCCAGTGATGGCAGGTGTGCTTGCTGACGGTTGTTTCTTACAAAGTAAAGAGCGTAACTTCTGGCTCGACTTTGAACAACCTTGTGAAAACTCTACCGATGTTCGTAAAGCTTTGGTGAAATTAACGCACGATGCACGAGCGGCTTTAGCTTAAAACTAGCGCGTACTTCATCTAAGCTAGCCTAATAGTTTAACTGCTCTCCCCCTTAGCTAGCATGTAAATAGCAGCTAACTCACCGCAAATTATTGAGTTAGCTGCCCTACCCGCCAATTATCAAACCATCTATCGTTGTCTTAGGGCGACTCTTTTGTCAGTTTTCTCATCCGACCAGAAATTGATGTTTAGTCGTGTTTTCGATAATAATATCAAGATGAAAAACTGATAAAGACGCTTATCAACACATTATGACAACTAATGCGCCCGCCATAGAAAACGCCGCTCATGTCTCAACGAAAGTCTTATCGAAGCACACTACTTTGTTTGAGTTAGCTGGCTATATTCAGTCAATTTATCTAGTCAAACAAGGTGACGAACTCTTGTTACTTGACGGTTGTTGCCGCGCCGATATTAAAGTGATTCGCGAATATATAGAGCACACGTTAGTGCTGCCATTGAGCGCGTTAAAGCTGGTAGTGGTTACCCATATGCACCCTGATCATGCGGGTGCCGCGCATAAACTCCGCAAGCTAACTGGTTGCCAAATCGCAGCAGCGAACGTTGACGGCCATTGGTACAGTGGCCTTGATGGTAAGCTGATGCATTTAACTGACATTGCCCTAGCCAACTGGGTTGGGCAACGAAAAGGCAAAGGTAAGCGCAATTTGTGGTACAACCCGAAACTCTCACCAGACATCAAACTTGATGACGGTCAGCTATTACCAGGCTTTGGTGACTGGCAGGCATTATTTACTCAAGGCCATACCGATCGTGACTTATCCCTTTATCACCAGCCAACAGGCAAAGTTTATGTCGCTGACTTAATGGTGACGGTGAAAGGCCGCTTTATCCCGCCATTTCCTTTGTTTTATCCCAATCGCTATCAAGCTTCACTTCATCGTATTAAAGATCTGTCACCCAGCGGCATTATGTTGGCGCATGGCGGCGAAGTGCACCCTGACGATGATGATTATCAGCACTTATTTGAACGCGCCCCGAAAGTGCCACTCACTCATTGGCGCTCGGTAAAAATAAAGCTTAAAAAAGTGCTCTTTGCTCGTTAAGCTAATAAGTAAGTAATTAACAAACTCTTTATAGCAATTTGCTATCCAAGACAATACTTTACAGGACAGTGCTTTATGGATCGCAGCACCTTTATCAGCCAGTGTTTACAGCAAACCGATAACGCTCTGCCACATGAGGGCATCGAAAAGCACCGAAAAATGGCAACCAGTCCGTTTGTTTTTTTTCGCGGCTCAGCGCCTTTATTTTATGCAGATATTCAAGCGGGCAATTTAGCGCTTCCCGAAGAGCTGTCTTTGTTACCGTTAACCAATATTATGGGCGATTGCCATGCTTCAAATTTTGGTTTTTTAACCGAAGAAGGTGCGCACGGCGATACGGTAATTTTCAGCCCAAACGATTTCGATGATGCCTGTATTGGCCATGCTACTTGGGACCTTGCGAGATTTATTACCAGTTTGTTTTTAACGCAATGTCACTGCCAAGGGGTAAAAGCGGGGGAAATTACCGCAGAAAAAGACTATTCAAGCAAACCTGTTATTTCACTTGAAGATTGCCACACAGCCGCCAAAGATTTTTTAACCAGCTACCTTGATACTTGTCAGCAGTGTATTGATACTCCACAGCAGCGTAATCAAGCCCTTACCGAATTTTCCGAGCAACACTTGTTGCACAAACATTGGCTAAAAGCACAATCGCGCGCCGCTAATGGCGACACTTTTTACAGCAAAAGTGCATTAGCTAAGGCTGTTGATTTAACCGATGACGGTATTTGCTTTGCCAACTTGCCAGAGAAATTTGCCAAGCTTGACGATGACGACTATCAAGCGCTACATCACCAATTTAGGCCATATGTTGACGATCATATTCACGATATTGTCGCTCGCTTAAACGCAGGTACTGGCTCAGTAAATATGGGGCGCTACTACTTATTAGTTGGCCCGCAAACATCGCCACAAAGCCAGTTATCACTGTGTCATATTGTTGAAGTAAAGCAGCAACGTAAAGCCGCACCACTCGCTTATTTTGACGACTTATCACCAGTAAACCAGCTTAACGCGGCGCATCTCACGGTAAATTGCCAACGTCGGATGCAGCGCAACCCAGATTTGGTGCTAGATGAAGTTGAATGGCAAGGTCATCATTGGCTAGTGCGCTCTCGCCATCATGCGAAAGTGGGCATCAAGCCAGAGCACATCGGCTTAGGTAAAAAAGCGACGAGTAAACAAGGCTTTGTGCAATACGCACAGGCTTGCGGCCAAGCACTAGCCCTTGCCCATTGCCGTGGCGATCGCCGCTCAACCCTATTTGAACAAGCGGTTGTAAATACTCTGCCAGACGTGACTAGCAGTTTAATTAGTGCTTGTCATCACTATGCCGAGCAAGTTCAAGCAGACACAAAAGCGCTTAACGTTATGCTTCATGCTTAACGATTAATAACGTAATCCAAGCCACTCGTAATCGCTGCCACTTGCGCCAAAATACAATTTTCATCGTCGACTTTCGGGCTGTCTGGGTAAACTTCCGTTGTCGTCGCGAAACTGGCATCAGCAAGTCCTGCGCATAGCCCTAACTTCTTATAGGCATAGTTAATCACGCCGTGTTGCTCTAATGGCGCACCGATAATCTCACCGTTTTCGTCAGCAGGCGCGATATGAGTGACTTGGGCAACAGCGGCAATAATAGCTTGTTGAAATGCAGGCTGAGGATTTTCGCTATCCCCCACCAAGTAAAAACCATCAGGAATATTCCAGTTGGTTTGGGTAATCCCTTCACGCGCAGCAAGTGCTGGTCGAAACTCACTGTTATCAGTGTCTGTGGTTTCATGTAGGTCAATATGAATATCAAACTTAACCCCTAAACTTGCGACATAAGCCATAGTCAATGCCGACTCTTGCGCAGGGCTTTCTTCAAAAAACGAGCGATTTGGGTCAATCGCCTCAGGATTCCAGCGATTAATGGTTTCATAACCCCAAGGGCTTAAACACGGTAGTACCAGAATATTATAGTGTGTAGCGTAATCAGCCAATTTGGTTTCGGCAAAACGTATCGCGCCTTGCACACCGCTGGTTTCATAACCGTGCACACCACCAGTGACTAAAACCGTTTTTTTCTCATTTGACCAGTTTGCACTTTTAATTGCCCACAACTTGTAGTCACCTGTGTGATAGGCCAAAGTGCCATAGCTTTCGACATGAATTTCGGCATTACTTTCGACAGTTAAGTCGCTCGCTAGTTTATTAATTTTAGCTTCAACTTCTGCTTGATAAGAGCGTTTAACTGACTGGTTTTCAAGCCATAACGAACGCTCTGCTTGCCCCCATTTCTGGCCAAGCTTGCCAATTGGATACTGTGACATGGTCTATTACCTTTTTTCTTTTGTTACCGCGATATAACTAACGCATTGTGTTTTACGCAAGAAAAAGCGAGCACATGGCTCGCTTTCGAATATTTTACATTGATGCCTGCTTGTCTACTTGTCAGCACGGCTCATAAAACGTTTTTCTTCGGTATTCACCTTAATGCGCTCACCGTTTGAAATATGCTCAGGCACTTGCACAATAAGCCCAGTTGATAAGGTTGCTGGCTTAGTACGTGAAGTAGCTGATGCCCCTTTAATTGAAGGGTCGGTCTCAACAATGTCTAATTCAACACTTGAAGGTAAATCTAGCCCCACTGGGCTGCCGTCCACCAAAATCACTTGCAAACCTTGCGTGTTTTCATCAATAAATAACACTTCTTCGGCAATAGACTCTTTATTCATGTTGTATGGGGTGTAGTCTTCATTGTCCATAAACACGTACTCGTCACCATCAAGGTAAGAGAACATCGCTGGACGGCGAACAAGATCGGCTAAATTTAGCATGTCGACATCTTTAAAGGTTTCATCAACTTTTTGCCCCGTCACCACATTGTACATACGCATGCGGTACAAGCTGCCACCTGCACGGCCCTGCGGGACAGAGCGCTCAATATCTTTAACAAAATAAACGCCGCCGTTATATTCAATTGCGGCATTTTTCTTAATATCACTTGCCTTTGGCATAAGTAAGCTTCCTTATAAAATTAACGGCGAAACGTTAGCATAAAAATCAATGGAATACAGCCGCTGGTGATATCAAAAATAAAGCGCAATTCGACGCTATACGCATCGAACTGTGCTGTGCGTTTTACTATTAGAAGACACAATATAAGCGATTGAAACGGCGAGCCAGGCAATAAAACCACTGCTTATTCATTACCCTTCATCAACTAACAAATTAATAAAAAACAACGTGTTAGTTTATGTTAATTTGCAAATCAATAAAAAATCATTCGCCAAAAGCTCAAAATTTACAAATCAAGATTCTTTTGCATTAGACAACTTTTATCTTGTTAATGGCGGTAAATAGTAGCAGCCATTGACGGTGATATTATTCCCGCTTTCTTACTCAATCGCTAACAAAAATAAGACAGAGAGAATCATGATCAGACCAAAATTTTTAGTTGCTAGCATAGCCACCGCATTAAGCGCTGCCGCTATTGCTCAAGACGAAGCTGCCCCGCCCCTCGATGCATCCACACAAGAACCAGAGGTTATTACCGTAACCGCGCAAAAAAGGGTTGAGCGGTTAATTGAAGTACCTATTGCCATGACCAATATTCGCGCAGAAGATATGCACCAAACGGGTGTTCAACAACTTAAAGATGTGGCCCAGTATATTCCGAATTTTACGATGAGTGATGGCTCTGACTTTACCGCTCGCGTATCGATTCGAGGTGTTGGCTCAAACAGCCGCAATATTGGCTTTGATTCACGCGTGGGGGTTTATCTTGACGGCGTTTATTTAGGGCAATCACCGGCGTTAAACCAAGCACTCCTTGATTTAGAGCGCATTGAAGTTCTGCGCGGGCCACAAGGCACTTTATTTGGTAAAAATACCGTTGCCGGAGCCGTTAACTTAATTTCCACCAAACCCCATGACGAATTCACTGGCAAGATTAACACCTCATTTGGTAATTACGGCGCGAAAGAAGTTGCCTTACTTGCCAATATACCGCTAACCGACAACTTATTTTCAAAAGTCTCCATCAGTAAACAGCAACGTGATGGCTTTGTTGAAAACCAGATCACCGGGGATGATATCAATGAGCTTGACGATAGCTCAATTCGGGCGCAGCTGTTGTACGTTGCTGATGACGAGCGTTTTGAAGCCCGCTTATCGGTTGATGCACTAACCGGTGATCGACTCTCTTACACCGGAGAAGCTGTCACCGATCCTTTTGGTGTAACCTCACCAGCCATTGAATTGGGTGAATTTGAAACGGCAACAGGCACAAACCCCTATGAAGATCGCGACATCAAAGGGGGCTCGTTATCCCTTGATTGGGAACTCGATAGTGGCTTTGCCGTGCGCAGTATTACCGCCCAACGCGATAGCGATATTGAATATATTAACGATACCGATTACTCCCCTATCGACTTAGTGACCATTAATTATCAAGATAGCTATGAGCAGTTTAGTCAGGAGCTACAATTAATTTCGCCAGATAGCGGAGATGTTAAGTACGTTCTCGGCCTGTATTATTATGATCAAGCGGCAACCAGCACTCGAGCCGTTATCGGAGGTGAACAAGGCGGTTTGCTCGGTGTCTCAGCGCCGGTGATCACCGACGGTGATGTTGATACCACCAGTTACGCTGCGTTTATCAATGGTAGCTATCAATTGTCTGAGGTTTGGAAATTAGGTTTTGGTATACGCTACTCAACCGAAGAAAAAGAGGTTGATTGGTTGATTGACGGCGCTGGTGCTCCGGCATTTGGTGTCGCAACGGGAACTGTTGTAGATAGTAGAAAGGATGTGCATTTAGCGCCTACTTTGAGCATTAATTATGAATTTAACCGCTATTTATATGCTTACTTTAGATACGGTAACGCTTATAAAAGCGGTGGCTATAACCTAGATTTTTTAACGGCTGACACCCTAAGCCAAGGGATTGAATTTGACAAAGAAACCGTTGATAACTACGAATTAGGGCTAAAAGGTCATTTATTGGGCGGTGACTTGAACTTTACGCTCGCGGCTTTCCAAACCTTTTACGACGACTACCAAGTGAACCAATTTATTGAGCTGGACAATGGTGGTACGTCGATCAGTATTGAGAATGCTGCCGAGGTGAAAACCCAAGGTATTGAAGCAGAGCTAACTTACAATATTGACGATCACTGGGTAACCTTTGCCTCACTTGGCTTACTCGATGGTGAGTTTGAAAGCTTTCCCGGCGGTGGACCAAATGGCTCAGACGCGTCTGGCAATGACTTACCCTTTGTTTCTGACGTTACTTTTAGCCTAGGAGCACAGTACCATCACTATATTCAAGCCTTGGATGCACAATTATTAGCTCGCCTCGACTATGCTTATCGCTCAGACTTCTATGATACCGTTGATAATATCAGCAGCCGTGATTTAGTTGATGGCACACAAGTCCGCTTTGGTGAAGTCGACAGCTATAACACCATCAATGCTCGCCTTAGCCTAACCAGTGAACAAGATACTTGGGAAGTGGCGTTGTGGGTTAAAAACTTAACGGATGAGAGTTATCTGACTCGCACTGGCAGAGATTTTCTCGGCACGATCAGACACTTTAGAGGCGCGCCTCGCACCTATGGTGTCGAGTTTAACTACCAGTTTTAAATTATTAATCACAAATTTCCTTTGTTAGTAATAAGCCAGTGCATTGCATAATGCGCCGGCTTATTTTTATCTGACCAATGAGCGCTGTAACTCGCAGCTTCCTCTTTTATTCCCCAGCTCATACGCCAATTAACTTTTACTATAACAACGATGCTCAGCGCAAAAACATTGACAATATTTAAGCCTTAGTAACCGCGAGCTCCAATAAGAAATAGTGCATGCCAAACCAATTGATAAACTGACTATTATAAGTTGCTGCTAGCCTAGAGTTATTGCTGGAGCATGTTGAATTGACGCGTTAGTCGCCGCTGTCAATTCAACGCCCTGGTATTACTGATTAAAAATCGTGTAATAAAACATGATCGACTTATGCAGGTTATCAGTGCTGATGCGTTCGTTTAAGCCGTGAAAGCCCGCCAATTCTTTTTTTGATAACAGGATAGGATTAAAACGATAACTATTTTGTGCCACTTGGCTGTAATACCGACTGTCTGTTGCGGCGACCGTCAAGCCCGGAATGACCACTGGGTTATCAAATACAGTGCGAGTGGTTTTTGCCAGCAGCTTAAAGCTCTTACTTTGGTAATCGGCAACTTTAGAAGCCTCCATCTCACGCATCACATTCACACTAACACGCTTATCGTTAATGGCTGTAGAAAGGTGTTCAACCACTTGCGCTACGGTCTGCTTGGGGTGAATACGCAAGTTAATCACTGCCTCGGCAGTTTGCGGCAAGACATTAGGTTTAATACTGCCGCTTAGCATAGTCGGCGCTACTGTGGTATTGGTTAACGCATTGGTGATTGGGTTCGCCGCTAGACGGTTTTCCAGCAGGCCACCAAATAACCATTGATTGGCAAACACCAACTGTTTATCAAACGACATGTATGGCGCTAACTGCTTAAACATGGCATTGGTCAGCTCATCAATGTTGTTGTCCATTGGCATATGGCGAATATTTACTAGTGCTGAGGCCAAAATATCAACGGCTGTTGCTTGTGGTGGAATAGAGGAATGGCCGGCTTCTGCATGTGCGGTTAACGTCACATTAAGGTAGCCTTTCTCGGAAAGATTGATGGACGCGACGGCCTCATCAACGCCGGGAAACATTCCGGTAAAGACAAAGGAGCCTTCATCCAATGACCAGGCTAACGCTATCTCACGCTCGGTAAAGTACTGGCTGACTCCTTGCGCACCATCAAGGCTACCGATTTCTTCGTCATGAGTAAACGCTATATACAAATCGTGCTGAGGCACAATCCCTTGCGCTAGCGCTAGCTCGATAGCTTCTGCAATCGCAATAACAGCGCCCTTGTTATCCAGCGCACCACGCCCCCAAATATAGCCATCGGCAATCTGCCCCGAAAATGGTGGGTATTGCCATTGCTGGGCATTCGGTGTTGGCACGACATCATAGTGTGCTGATATCAGTGCTGATTGCTCACTGCTTTGGCCCTGCCAATGAAACAGCATGGTATGATCAGCAATCACCGTACGCGCTAACTGTTGATGTAATCGTGGGTAACGTTGAGCAAACCACAATTGAAAATCGATAAACGGCTGATAATCTCTCTGTGCCGGTTGAAAATGTGAAATCGTTTTAAAGCGCAACGCTTCAGCCAAATGGCGCTGTGCTTGGCCAACATCAATCGATAGTTGACTCGTACTACCTGATACTGCCTGTGCGCCAGCAGATTGTTTTTTATCGTTTTGCGCCTCGGTGACATAAATCACAGTGCGGGTGCATAATGCTGAAACGAAAATCAGCAGTACCAAAAATACATTTAATCCAAATTGCTTAACCATAGTCCATCTTTTTTAGTGCGGTTCAAAGTATGGCTATCTAAACGAATATTTACCTCTATTTCTTCTGACTCTGTAAATTAGGAGTTTTTTGTCTTGTTAAATAGGATTAATCGGTTGTTTTAATCGCAGTATTTTCGCCTGAATCGGCGCTTAGTGCTTGCTGACGGTATTTTTTGGGTGTTTGTGCAAAGTGTTTTTTAAAGTGCGTAAAGAAGGTTGAGGTTGAATTGAAGCCAACGTCATAACCAATTTCTGTGACTGATTTTTCAGAGTGATGGCGCAAGTATTTAGCCGCTTCAACAATGCGGTAACGATTAATAAGATCGTAAAACGACAAACCTGCGTAGCCGTTAATAGTTTCTGAAATATGGTGAACAGGATGTTCTAATGCATTCGCGATATCGACAATTTTCAGACCCGGGGTTAGAAATGCTTTATCGCGCTCAACATACTGGGTAATTTTATGCCAAAGTTGTGCAGCCGCGTGAGTGGTTAGACTACTGGTGCGGTATTTTCCCTCAACCTCAGGTTCTTTATCATCGTTATCACTTGAGCCATCAGCAACTGGCTTGTCTAGAGCACTGGCTGAAACTGCATGCTGGTGATTTAGCTCCTGCTCTGCAGGCGATTTTTTCGTTAATACCGTGTTACTCACCGGTGTTTTTAACGCTATCAGCTCTTCTTTTAGTTGTTCAATTGCCGGTTTAGTTTGGTGGCTACTGAAAAAGGCAAAAAGCAGTAGGATCACAGTTGGTGTAATCGCAAATAACAGGTTTTGACTATATCGCGGTACCAAAGCAAAATAACTGAGCAGCTCATAACTGATTGACGCTAGCATACTAACAATTGCACAGTATGCTACGACCGACAGCCAGCGCAATTGAATATCTTCAATCGCCGAAAAATAGTCTCTAATGTTAACCTGATGAGACTTGAGCCTTGCTAAAACCAATAGCCCGTAACCAAACATCGACGTATAAGCCAACCATTTGTGCAATGTTCTACTGGCAGCAAGCGGCTGACAATTGGGGTTTACCCAACAATCCAATGCCAACCACGATGTTTGACTCACGGGAAGTTGCCACCACCAGAGCAACATTAACAAAGGCGCAGGTACAAAATGTAGCAGGTAGCCCATTCGCCAACGATGATGACTTGTCGTTAAATTGCAGGTATATAAATACAGTAACGGACCGAAACACATTTGCAGTGAAGAAAAATAAAAACGCTCCTGTGCCAGCCAATGATGGTTGACATCGAACAAGACAAAGTTGAAGGCAAATGCACTACTGAGCACCAACAAGGTAGCGGCGTAAAAACGGCTTACACGGTCAAGCACTGAATTGCAGCAAACGGTAGCGGCAATACTAACGGCCATCGAGGCACAAATAATAACAACGAGATGATAAAGCGCTAATGAATGCGGCTTAACAAACCAATCGACGAGGTTTTCTACGGCCATAATTTCCATTGATGGTTACTTATCCTTCTATCTTGCCTTATGCTCCTGCTCGTTGCCTGTTTGATATCAACATTAGGTGAGATTGCTAAATGCACATGCTGAGTGAACTCTATGACAAAACAAACGAAGAAACATTAACATAAAAAATCAACGGAATACATCCGAAATAGCGCCAAGCAACGGGCGCTATCATTATCCGACTTCAAGCACTAACCCGTAAACTTGGTGAGCTAAGCATTTAGCGATGCTGAACGTTGGCCAATGCCTTCGCTTGTTGTGCGGCATTGGCCACGTTTTCAGTCATTTCGGTATCTGACGAACAACTTGCACCACGTTTGTATAAAAACGTTGGTATTTCTATCTATCTCATCAAGACAGTAAGCTATCTGCGCACGCGGGTAATAAACTCAAGACGATTGCCGCTTGGCTCGCGGATCATCATATGCTGTGTGGGGCCTCGACCTAGGTTTTCAGGTGCAAATTCAATTTTTACACCTGGTACTGATTTTAGCGTTTCGTGAAGTTGGTTTAACTTGGCTAAGCTGTCTACCTGAAATGCCAAATGGTGCAAGCCAACATTAGTTTTGCGGTTAAATGGCGTTGCCTGCTCACCATTTGTCGTTTGCCATAACGTTACGGTTATCGAGCCATTATTTAAAAAGTAGGCGGGATAGTCCGCATCTTTACCTAGCACTTTAAAACCCAGCGTTTCAGTGAAAAATGTTTTTGAGCGCTCAAGATTAGAAACCGCAAGCCCTACGTGGTCAACACCACCAATTGGGCTCGTTTGCTGGGCAACCTGAGCTTTTGGCTCAGCAGCATAAGCGGCAGTGCTGCAAACAACTGAGACTGCTGCACTAATAAGTCCAGCAGTAATCGCACCAGTAAAGACACTGGCAGTACCTAAGCGGTTTAGGCTAAAAAGATTTGTTTTCATCGGTGATCCCTTAGTAATAATTTTCCGATAAGAACAGTTTAGTTAAAAAATATATTCAACTAAGTAATGAGTATGCGATGACTAGCTGGCTTTTTCCGACCAATGGTTATTACGCGTGAATTTCTGTAGGTGCCACTTTGTTCCAGCTAGAGTTTTTTTGACAACTAAAATCACGTGCCTTGAAGTAGCAGAGTTATATACACTACTTAATAAAGTAACCAATTGCTCGCCACTCGCCGCTTTGTTTGCTTAATGTTAACGTTTCAATAGCTTTAGTTTTTTGTTCAAATTGCGTCTTAAAGGTCAGCACTAAATAGTGCCCGTCGGGTATTCCTGGCAACGACGTATGTGTTTGAGCTGAGTGTTTCTTTCGCATGACGACCTTCCCTAACGGTTTTCTGACGTTGCGTAGCGCTTTTTGCCATATACCGCTGGTTAACTGCGATTTGAATAAACTATCTGCTTCTTGCCAGCTCTTGTTATATTCACCTGCATCAATCATTTGTAGCCAATTCATGCCTGCATTGTCGTCTAGTAACGATGCATCATTTGCAAAAGTTATAGGCACTAGTACCCAACTAATCATCAGAATAAATAGCACTTTCTTCATATTAATCCCTTTAATAATGAATGTTTAGCGTAAGTGTTTACGCAATCTAAAGAACGTTTTAGCTCTCTAAAATCATTTTTAAGTTATTGAGACCAAACTGCAGGTCATCACCAATCACTTGTTTAAAATCGATAAATAAAAACATGAGATTCATCGGATAATTTAAATGCCCTTGAAAGCCCCAGCTAACTTGAGTTTCTGTGCTACTAACTGCTTCGGTGGTCATATAAGCAGGAGAAGTCGCCTCAAAGGGTTTGATGAACCTGAGCTCGTAGTCAATTTTTTCTCCTTCTTGGATAGCAATAATTTCTTGCTCACCAGTGCCGACATCTGGGTGCTCTGACTCCCAGCGAGAAACAAAACCAACTTGTGCATCGTCGCCACGAAAGGTTTTTACCATGTTGGGATCAATTTGTGCCCACTTACTATAAATATTCTGATTTTTTAAATACTTTACGTAATCAAACACTTCTACTTTAGGTTTGTTAATAATGACTTGTCGCTCTACCTCGTAGCTATTGGGTAGGAATAAGGCAACGATTAATGGCAATGCGATAATAGCGCCAATAATTAAAATGAGCTTTTTTAACATGATTAGAACATCCCGTTTCAATATTAGAATTGTTTTGGCTTGATATATGCTGAATCTAGTTAGCTTTACTGATTAGCAGTAAGTGTTTGTTATTTAAAGAAAACCTTCACCTAACCAACCCGGCAATCAAAAATTCAACAAGATCTGACGTATAAAGCCAATATTGTTTTAGCAGTTTGGTTGAGCAGTATTCATTTTGCAAATCTAAGTAAGCTAAATGCACTTAGAAATGAACAGAAAAGCGGTTATTTACCGGTAAAAAAATAGGCTTCATCCTTGAAGCACAAAGGAAGTGCGAAAAAGATAAAACGCACTGGGGTATTGGGAGAAAAAACTCATTCAAAAACACTTCGCTAACAATCGCTCGCGTTCAATTTGCGTAAAACGTCTGCTCGCTTGGTACTGATACTATTGACCTAGCATTTGTGAAAATACTTTCACATTTTTTATTCTTTTACCAATTACTGTAAATCCTTTAAAAACTTCCCGTTTAGTGGCTGAGCTTTGCTATTCTCAGCACTCGAAAAGCCGCATATTCAACAACATTAAAAAAGCGCGTTGCATCAAGCTAACGCGCTTTTTTACTATTACTTTTTTACTATTACTCTTTCACTACTAACGGTTAGATTAAAACGGACAGAGTTAAGTGTATTTAAGCTAGCAGTCGCTCTACATAGGGGCGAACGGCACTTACTGTTGTGCAATGATTGGGAATAGAAACACTGCGGTAACCATCACCTAAGAATGCGCGATCAATTTCAATTAATACGCCCGTTTCACTGCCATTATCTACAAAGGTCACTTCCAGTTCGCGAGCGCCAAATAGCGAACAGCTCTGTGGTTTAAACTCATATTCTTGGTAGCAAGGTAAGTGAGATGCAAAACCATGGCCACGCACTTGCCCCGCTTCAATATCAATTTTAAATAATGAGTAGCCGCTTTGTTCCACTAACTCTAATACTGCTAATTGAGTGGCTGAAGGGTGAATAAACAAGCTGTCTTTATCTGAGCCGTCTAATCCATTTTTAATATCTAAGCCGGTTTGCAGCCAAACTTTGGAAACATGTTGGCCAAACAGTTCAGTCGCTGGTGTTTCTGGATGCAAAGTTAAAGTGAACTGACGGGTAATGACTTCACCCGGTGCCACCGTAATATTGAGTTCTTGATGCCAATGCTGCAGCACGATGCTTTTATTGTAAGTCACTTCTTCATCACCAACATCCGCTTCGGCTTTAGCCTGTGCCATCACCGCAAGTTCTAGCCCATTAAGCTCTTGCGCAACTTCACCACCAGTAATGACCACTTCAACATCGAAGTCATCGCCAGCGCGCATTGTATCTGACAGTAAAATCGCATCGACTTTTGCTTTACCAATGCCAACACTGGCTAATAGTTTCTTTAACATGATTAATTCCTTAATTTGACTCGAGCCTGTTAATCGCTCACTTCACTTAAACCTAAATTTTGATAGTGCCGTACAACATTTTCGCTGATCTTCCCCCAATGGGACTGTTTTGCTCGGATTTGATGTTGCTCGAACGCCGCTTGATCAACAAACTCTTCATACACATTAAACCGGTTCGCATATTGTTGCGCGGGCTCGACATTAAATACTAAGCAGCCGGGCTCAGCTCTGGTCAGTTCGATATGCCGTTCAAGCGCTTCTTTAACTAGGCTCAATTCACTTAGAGGCACTTCAATATAGCCTTGTAAGATTACCTTGGACATTAGGGTTAGTACCTTTTTGATGTTGTTGTTATGACAGTTAACGCTTTGATTAGTATACGAATGGCTGTGTTAGCTGAAACCATTAAAAACAGCAATTAGAACGATGGCAATAGTAAAGGTGGCAACGCCTGCAAACAGGCAATGGTTTTTCATTTGCTGAGATACTGGGCTTCTTGGATATGTGCCTAAACTCACCAGTTTTAACACGCTAAAGCCTACCCCATATAAAAGGCGATCAACAATAAGCTCAACCACAAGGTAGCGAACAAGACTCATAATAAATCGACCGATTGGTGCTAGTGCTTCTTCCATAACCTTCCCTGCCTGATATTTCTTTTGGCTAGTTATTTATATACCTAGTTATTTCTTTACCTAGTTAACTGTATAAGGGGGTTTAGTTATTTTTCAATGGCTGAAATTGTAAAATAAATTAACCACAATAAAGACATCTTAATGTGTAGCTTTTTATTTTGTTGACTTGCCGTTAGAATGAGCGGCTTTGTTAATCATTCGCTGAGTTTCGTTTGTTGTCTTTAATTCACTTATCTTGTCGTCGCCCTATTGCTAAGCTTTCAGGTGTTAACCGAAAAAGCCCAATACAATGGCTAGGCGCGCTATCGCTAGGCTTGATGCTAAATGGCTATGCTCAAGCAAACGAGACAAGTTCGAAGCAACGAGTAAAAACGCAGTCAATCACTAGCTTTAACAACACATTAGCAAGAAAAGTTAGGCATACGCTCAATAAATACAGTATTCCTGGCGGTGCTTATGCCATTGTCCGCGGCGACCGTATCGCAGCAATTGAAACCTTTGGTCATATCGACAAAGAAAAAAGCCAAAAAGTGAATTACAGTACTGTGTTTCGATTAGCGTCAGTGTCGAAACCTTTTGCGGCAACACTAACCACTATGTTGGCACATGAGCAAAAGCTATCGCTGAACGACCCGATCACAAAATACGTTCCCCATTTTCAGTTAAAAACCACGGGGAAAGCAGAAAAGATAAAGCTCAAACACATTCTCAGCCATACCAGTGGCTTAATGCCAAATACTTACGATAACCTACTCCATGAAAAGTGGAGCATGGACAAGGTGATAGGCCGTTTTAATCGCCTTGATCCAATATGTGAGCCAGAAAAGTGCTATGGCTATCAGAATATTGCGTATGGTTTTTTGCAACCGGCCATCGAAGCTAGCCAAGAAAAGAGCTATGCCGAGCTGCTCGAAGAAAAAGTGTTTAAGCCGCTAAACATGGCCAATGCCAGCGTTGGTATTGGGGTGTATCGCGATAACAGCAACACCGCGAAGCCTCATATTTTACGCAAACGTATTAAAACCGGTAAAAAAGACAAACAAGGGAATGCCATCAGGCGTTATGTGTGGCGTGAAGTTTATGTTTCACCTGATTACTACAAAGTTGAGCCTGCAGCTGGCGTAAATGCCAGTATCACCGATTTGGCGAACTGGTTAATTGCCAACCTAGGCCACAAACCAGAAGTGCTTTCACCGGCATTGTTGGCGGATTTGACCACGCCACGAATCCGCACTCGCAAAGACCTGAAGCGCCGCCACTGGCGCTCACATCTTAAAGATGCCCACTATGGTTATGGCTGGCGTGTTTATCAATTTGACGATTACCCGATTATTTACCATTCCGGCTGGGTTGAAGGGTTCCGCGCCGATATTGGCTACTCGCCTGACTTAGGTGTGGGATTTGCGATATTAATTAATGCTGAGTCTAATGCGATCAATAAAATTTCCAGCGACTTTTGGGCAAGTGCAGATAAAATTGCTGTACCTCAGCAGACTAAAAATATCGCTCAAACAACAGAATCACACAACCAAGCTGAAAGGCATGAAGGCAAAGCATTTGCCAATCACTTTTAGCCTTTAGCCTTTAGCCTTTAGCCTTTAGCCTTTAGCCTTTAGCCTTTAGCCAAAATGCTATCTAGCCAGCGTGTTGGCAGCAGGCGCTTTAGGTAAGCAAACAAATAGGTTGGGAAAGTGACGCGATAACGAACTTTCGGGCGCTTACTTTCTAGCGAATGAATCAATGCTTTAGTCACGGCAATCGGTTCTAAAGCAAATTTTGCATTCGACTCTTCTGCCGCCAAACGCTCTAGCTGCTGTTCATAGCTAGCTCGGTGAATGCTGTTTTCAATATCAATATTGGCCTTAAAGGCTTTTAGCGCATTTACACGGAACGCGGTATTAATAGGCCCCGGCTCAATCAATATCACTTTAATATCCGTATCAAGTAATTCAAGGCGCAAGGTATCGGTTAGTCCTTCCAGTGCATATTTTGACGCGTTGTAAGCGCCACGATAAGGCATCGAAACAAAGCCAAGCACTGAGCTACATTGAATAATACGGCCATGCCCCTGCGCGCGCATTATCGGTAAGACTTGTTTGGTCAGTTCATGCCAACCAAAAACATTGGCATCAAATTGCGCTTTTAATGCCTCTGTAGGCAAATCTTCTAATGCCCCCGGTTGACCAAATGCCCCATTGTTAAACACATAATCTAACGTGCCACCAGTAATCGCCAAAATCGCCGCCAAAGTGCTAGATATCGAGTCTGTATCGGTATAATCAAGGTGGAAAGCGTTGAGCCCTTTTGCTTGTAACACCTCGATATCTTCTGGGTTACGCACGGCCGCAAATACTTGATAGCCACGCGCGTCCAAAGTTAATGCCGCATGCAAGCCAATGCCGGACGAGCAGCCAGTGATCAGAATCGATTTAGTCATATTAATCCAATTTAAGCGTTCAAAAGGCCGATTATTAAGAGTGAAGAATTTAAGTAAGTGTTAAAGGCAACCTTAGATCACTACTTGCGTCATCTCTGCAATGGTAAATGAAGCAATCGCGCCATCCACCGCTTTTAAATAAGCTTGCAGCGCTTCAGCCTCCATATGTGCTTGCCAGCTTGCTCTATCTTGCCATGTTTCATAGAACATAAAGTGCGCGGCATTTTCATTGTCTTGATGCAAGTCGTATCGCAGGCAGCCGTCTTCAGCCAATGTTGGTTTGATCAATTTCTTTAACTCAGATTTCACCAGCTCGATATGATCTGGCTGGGCGTATATATGAGCAATCACCGTTAGTGGCTTAGAGCCTTGTGAAAGTGGCATAGCCTAGTTCCTTTGATACCAATTAAAATTGTTGGATAGAATAAAAAAGCGACAGGCTTATGTTAGCCTATCGCTTTATAACTTGCTGCTTTTTCTTACGATTTTTACTTAGTTAACAGCTAAACTAAAATTAACTAAAACGTGATTGTAAGTAACCAAATACCGCGCGAATACCAAAGGCTTCACCACCTTTTGGTCGGCCCGGCAAGGCACGAACGTTGTAGGCCATTACATCGAAATGACACCAGTCAGTCTCTTTCGGTAAAAACTCTTGAAGATAAAGCGCTGCGGTAATCGCGCCGCCAAATGGGCCATTGGCACAGTTGGTCATATCGGCAATATCACTTTTTAGCATATCGCGATAAGCTTGGTGCAGCGGCATACGCCATACTGGGTCTTGCACGCCTTCACCTGCTTGGCTAATACCGTTTGCCGTTTCATCTTTTGTCGCAAAAAAGCCTGGTAACTCTGTACCTAAGGCGACACGCATCGCACCTGTTAAGGTTGCAAAGTCGATAATCAGCTCAGGCTTTTCATCTGCTGCATCGGCTAATGCGTCACATAACACTAAACGCCCTTCCGCATCGGTATTATCAATCTCTACATTTAAGCCAGTGCGGGTGGTGATCACATCGCCCGGTCGAAAGGCATTACCGGCAATAGCATTTTCAACTGCGGGGATCATCACCCGCAATTGCACGTTTAAACCAAATGCCATAATCATTCGTGCTAAGCCCAGTACATGGGCTGCGCCGCCCATGTCTTTCTTCATTAAGCGCATACCTGAGGCTGGTTTTACGTCTAAACCACCGCTATCAAAACATACGCCTTTACCCACTAAGGTCACTTTCGGTGCATCACTGTTACCCCAACGTAAATCTAATAGGCGCGGTGCATGGCAACTAGCGCGACCAACAGCATGAATCGTTGGGTAGTTCTCTGTTAACAACTCATCACCAACGACTTCGCTAAAGCTGGCACCAAATTCTTCTGCTAAGGCCTGACATGTTTGTGCTAGATGCTGCGGCATCATATCTGCCGCTGGCGTGTTTACTAAGTCTCGGACTAAAGCTGTGGCTTCACTTAGCTTGATGGCTTCGTCCACCAATACCTGCTTACCAACGGCTAAAACAGGTAATGTTTTCGCATGTTTTTCATTGGTAAGGTAACGGTCGAAACGATAGCCACCGACACACCAACCAAAGGCAACTGCTGAGTTATTGGCTTCATCCGTTTCCAATAAGTACTGACCAGCAGGTAACTTATTCACCAAATCGCCACAAGCAAAGTATTCGCTCGCGTCGTTAACCACCATAACGGCAGCCGCTAAACTACCGGACTCATTTGGGATAGTGGCTAAACCTTTACCCTGATAGCCTGTGGTTGCAAGCCAAGTTTGCGTTGCTGCTCTTTGTTTACCCAACCATGCGTCATATGCATCATTAGTCAGCACGTATAATGGAATGCCTGTGCTTTGTGCGTTAATTAGTTGTGACATAAGAATTCTCTGATTAGATGTCCTTTATAAAAATTAGTGCAACGTTAAACAAATTGCAGGCAGAGGTAAACGGTTGATGATGAAGAAACGAGTAGTTGAATATTTTCTCTTCTACCTAGAAAGCAGATTCAATGATTTAAACAATGAAAATTACTGCGATAACATAAAAAGGGAGCGACTTACTCGCTCCCTTTTTCCGTATTTAAAGCGACTTTAGATTAAAACGATTTTCTAAAGGTTACGCCAAATGTACGCGGCTGATTGGTGCTAAAACCCAAACGTGCACGGCCACCGCGCTCACGATCAAGTGCTAAGTTAGCATTTTCATCGGTTAGGTTGTTAATGTAGGCCACTAACTCCCAGTCTTCATAGATTAAACCAGAGCTAACATTTAGCACTTGGTAATCGTCAAGCTCAAGATCTAACTCAGTCACTTCAATACCTGTTGCGCCGCCAAATGCTAGGCCAGACACAAAGTTACCGGCACCTGCCACTTGATCACTCGGTTGAGTAATTCTGTCGCCAACGTATTGCAATGACGCAGAAACATAAGTGTACTCAGAGCCAAATAACGGCTTAGCTAAGTCGTAAGTACCGGCGATTGAGAATTGCACTTCAGGTACAGAAGCTAAGCGGTTACCGTCTTGCACGCCGCCTAAGACTTCACCCGCAGAGTTTAGCACCGTCGAGTCAAACTCCGCTTCTAACACTGAGCCCGATAGCGTTAGGTATAACTGCTCGGTTGCTTGGCGCGTTACTTCAAATTCAACACCTGCAGTGTGCGCTTCAGGTACGTTAAATGAAATACGTGATGAACATGAACCCGCATCTAAAGTGACTTGTAAGTTATCAATGTCGGTGTAGAACACAGCAACATTAGCGCTCCACTTTTGCGTTTGCGCTTTCGCACCAACTTCATAGTTGACTAGCTCTTCGTCGTTATAGGACTGGAAGTCACCAAACACCGCTAAATCTTGCGGATCACACAAGCTACGGTTAAGTGGGTCGTTAACCCCACCTAAACGGAAACCTTGTGAGATTTGCGCGTTCAAATTTACCGTTTCGTTTAAGGTGTAATTGGCAATTAACCTTGAAGTGAAACCGTCTGACTCGGTTGAGTCGACTTGATCATCGCCATTAGAGAACACACCACCTGTAGTAAAGCGTCGAGTTTCTTCATAATCGTAGAAACGAGTGCCTGCAGTTAGTACTAAGCGATCGCTGACATCGTAGTTAATTTCCGCAAAAACAGCCACTTGCTCTAAATCATAAGGCAATACGGCATTGTAAGGTGAATCACTTGGGAAACCATTGGCTGTCGCGGCAGCAACGCCTGCACCTAGTGCTTGGTCAGTAAAGGCATCGTAACCCGGTGTTGGCAAAAACTGGCCGTATTCACGTTGAGTGTCTGAATAAAAAGCACCAACTAACCACTGAAAAGCGCTGTCGGTGTTTGAGCTGAATCTTAACTCAAAGGTGTCTTGTTCAATATCCGTGCGATCTTGTAAGTTTGACGGTAAAACAAAAGCTTCTTCAGGAAAGCCTAAATCAATACTGATGCTACCGGTTAGCGCACTGGCATCGCGACTGACTAATATTTCGCGATCGGTGTAGCTATAAACAAAGGTCGCATCAAAGGTATCTAAATTCAACTCGGCGGTTAAATCAACAATCGTGGTATCGTCTTCAAAGCTTTCATCTAGCAATAAAAACTGCTCACGCTCGTTAAAATCAATCGCGGGGCGTGTTGTGGTAAACGGGTTAGCATAAAGGTTAAATGCTTCCTGACGATTAAAGCCATCGGTTTCAATGCTTTGGAAGATCACACGAGGTGTGATCGTAAGGTTATCTAGTGGCTGCCACTTAAGTGCAATACGACCACCGGTGCGGTTACCACTGTTAACATCATCATCTTTGCCATCAGGCGTGTAGGCATCAATAAAACCGGCATATTCGGTTGAATAGGCAACAGCGCGAAGCGCTAAAGTATCGTCGACAAGCGGCACATTAACCATACCTTTAAGGTGGCCACCAACTTCACCGTCCGTTAGCTTGTTAACATTACCTTCAAATGAGCCTTCAAAAGTATCTAACTCTGGCTGGTTGGTAATGTAACGTACGGTACCGCCAATTGAGCCTGAGCCAAATAGCGTACCTTGCGGGCCACGCAGGGTTTCAACGCGGTTTAAATCATATAAATCAATATCAGGGGTAAATAGTGATAAAGAAATCACGCTTTCATCAAGGTAAACCCCGACCTGCTCTTTTACACCGGGTTGGTCACGAACAATCTGACCGGCAGAGACACCACGAAGCGCCACTTGGCTTTGCCCAGGCCCTAAGTTTTGAATAGTAAGACCCGCAACATTACGAGAGAGCTCTTCGAGATTAGTCGCACCAGCACGTTCAATATCCGCTTGAGTTTGTGCGTTAACAGAGAATGGAACTTCTTTAATACTGGCAGCACGTTTGGTGGCGGTAACAACGATTTTTTCAACTTCGTCGCTGTCGTTTTGCTGTGCATACACTGGAGAGGCCAATGTCCCTAAGACCGCGCTGATCAGCGCAGGCAACTTGGCTTTTTTATACATGTTTTACTTCTTCCTTCAAAGGTTTTTAACTTCCACCTTTCAGATACCGATTAATATCTCCCCTGAAAAGTCAATACGCCATCGACTTGTTATTGTTTTTATTGTGTTGATTTTAATGATTAGAGCTAAGGTTCTAATGTTTAGCGCTCGATAGATATAAATGAAAAAAATTCACCTTGCAATCATTATTTACTTATTTTCATCTTTCTAAGTCATTGATAAATAATTGTAAATTTAGATTCGCAAAACTTAGATAACAGCGAACAAGAGAACGGATAAAATGTGTATTTAGCATCTAATAGCGACTTAATTTAGCGTGCACTTGCAGCCAAATATGAGAATGCAATTAAGAGAGCAAGAGCTAGCTCTAGAAAATAAAAGCAAACGTTTGAAACTCGAAAACCACTAACTATTTGAACCAATAATTCTGCTTGTAAGCGCCTGTAGCCCCTTACCTTTGTTGACGACTTTCCATGCTAAATAACAATCGGCTTCAACGGGCGCATTTTCTGAGGGAATAATCACTAACGCTTTCTGGCTGATAAGCTCGGCAACTCTGGCTTGTGGTAAAAAGCCAACGCCGAGACCCGCTTTAATGGCAGCGATTTTTTGATGAACGCCGGTAACGTAAAAATGCTGACTCTGTTCAATCACATTACTGGTCCATGGAACCGCATTACGAGCAGAGTCATGCACAATTACCGTGCGAAAGTCTTCAATATCCCTGTTACTGACTGGCTGAGGTAAACGCGCAATAGGGTGATCTGGTGCAGCCACTAGTACCTGAGATAAGCTGCCTAGCGAAACTGTTCGAATACCTTGATGATTTGGCACAGGTGAAGGCGCACCAATGACTAAATCTAGCTTATCTTCTTGTAAGGCTTCCCATGTGCCATTCATTACATGCTCGCTAATATCCACCTCAATATTGGGGTAATCAGCCAAAAAGCTAGCCAAAGTATTCATCAGCGGCTGGCAATCTAAAATAGAATCAATACCGATACGTATTTTCGGCTCCCAGCCATGTGCGATGGTTTGTGCCTGCTCGCTAATTTTACTGACGGCGCCAAGCACTTTTCGCCCCTCTGCCAATAAGTGTCGGCCGGCCGGCGTTAGCACAGAGCGCCGGCCTTGACGGACAAACAAGGTAATGGACAGCTGCTCTTCAAGCTTTTGTACGATATAGGACAGTGCCGATGGCACTTTGTTTAACTGCTCTGCCGCAGCGGCAAAGCTACCGCGATTATCAATGGCATCTAGCACTAACAAGGCTTCTAACGTGATCGGGCTTTTGTACATTTTTGCTCCCTAGACTAGGTAACCAACAATCGTTCAAATTTTTTGAACATATTAGTCAAATAATGCCTGTTATTCCATCCAAATTAAGCCCGTAGAATACCCTCAACGCTTAAGGAGAGCAGATATAAACCACTCCTTAACGAGCAACTAAAAGACTTTAAACGAATACTGAGGATTAACTAATGAACACAGCAACAATCAAAAACTTATTCACATCACAGCAAAATATTTCAACATTACCACTGCGCCTGATCGCCGGCGTTATCTTTGCGGCCCATGGCGCACAAAAGCTTTTCGCTTGGTTTGGTGGTTATGGCCTTGATGGCACTGGTCAATGGATGGAGTCAATCGGCTTAGCGCCAGGCTACTTAATGGCACTGATGGCAGGTAGCGCGGAATTTTTTGGCGGCCTGCTACTCATTGTCGGCTTATTAACTCGCCCTGCTGCATTAGCACTAGCGTTTACTATGGTGGTGGCTATTTTCAGTGTACACATTCAAAACGGCTTATTTATGAGCAACAACGGTTACGAATTTGGTTTGTCATTATTGGCCATCAGTGTCGCATTGGTTTTTCAAGGTGGTGGCCGCTTCGCGCTAGATAACTTAGTAGCAAGTCGCATTAAGTAGTTATGCCAGCACTGAACTATTAATTGTAACTATCAATATAAAGCGCGCCATTTGGCTATCTTTTATTACCAAGGCGCGTATTTATACCAAACAGAATTAACAGCAGGAGCAAGATCATGGGCTTATTAGTAAATGGTAAATGGCAAGACAAATGGTATGACACGAAAAACAGCAAGGGCTCGTTTGAGCGTCAAGAAAGCCGCTTTCGCCACCAAATTAGTGATGCACAGGATGCACTTTATCAACCAGAAGCAGGACGTTATCACCTTTATGTCTCACTGGCTTGTCCGTGGGCACATCGCACCCTGATTTTTCGTGAGTTAAAAGGCTTACAAGATATTATCAGTGTCAGTGTCGTCGAAGCAGAAATGTTAGAGAATGGCTGGGAATTTGGTGAGCAAGGCAGTAAAACGGCAGATCCCCTGCACGGTTTTGACTACCTTTATCAAGTGTATTTAAAAGCCGCGCCTGATTATGAAGGCCGCGTGACCGTACCTGTGCTGTGGGATAAAAAAACGCAGACCATAGTCAACAACGAGTCGAGCGAAATTATCCGTATATTTAATACCGCCTTTAATTCGCTGACCGGAAACCAGAATAATTATTACCCAGACACGCTACAATCGCGCATCGATGAGATAAATGACGAGATTTACGATGCAATCAATAACGGAGTTTATCGCGCTGGTTTTGCCACTACACAAGCGGCTTATGAAGAAGCGTTTTTTCAGCTATTTGAAAAACTAGACTGGCTCGAAGAGCACTTAGCCAACAACCGCTACTTAGTCGGTGAAAGGTTAACCGAAGCCGATTGGCGCTTATTTACCACACTGATCCGCTTTGACGCTGTGTATCACGGCCACTTTAAGTGTAATCGCAATAAAGTTAGCGAGTTTCACCATATCAGCAACTATGTGCGCGAGCTTTATCAAGTGGCGAATGTCGCCAGCACAGTGGATTTTGACCATATTAAAGTGCACTACTATGCCAGCCATCGCACCATTAACCCAACATTAGTGGTCCCTGTTGGTCCAGTGCTGGATTTTGATGCTCCACATGATCGTGCGCAGTTAAATGCGCAAAGCAGTAGTGAATAGTGCAATCGTGCATAAAGCAGTTAAGAGGAGTTCCTATGATTAAACATATTCCCTATCAGCAGCTTGGCAAAGCAGATCACGGCTGGTTAAAAGCTAATCATCACTTTAGTTTTGCTCATTATTACAACCCAAAACGTATGGGCTTTGGCACTTTACGTGTGATTAATGACGACTGGGTTGCAGCAGGAACGGGCTTCCCCCCTCACCCACATAAGAATATGGAAATTATTAGCTTTATTCGCTCTGGCGCCATCACCCATCAAGATAGCGTTGGCAATAAAGGCATCACGCCAGCCGGTGAAGTACAAGTGATGAGCGCTGGCACAGGTATTGTTCATTCAGAATATAATTTGAGTAAAGAGCCACTGACCCTTTATCAAATCTGGATCGAGCCAAATCAACATAATGTTAAGCCGCGCTGGGACAGCAAGCGCTTGTCGCAAAAGGCGAACAGCGATAGTTTACCTTTGCTTGTTTCTGGCTTTAAAGAAGACAAAGACAAGGCGTTATTTATTCATCAAGAAGCCAGAATATTTGGTGGCAAGCTTGCCAAAGGCACTCAGTTTGAACATGAAATTACTCATCAAGCATACATTCTCGCGTCATCCGGCAGTGTTGATATCATAGATGGCAACAATCTTATTACCTTGGCGAAAGGTGATGGCGCAGAGGTAACACGCCAGCAGCAAATCGTCATAGAAGCGCATTCAGATGCGGAGCTAATTATTATTGACGCACCTGTGCACTAGCGTGAGTAATAGTACCTTCACCGTAACTTTGAAATAGGCATAAAAAAGGCGAACCCACTTGGAGTTCGCCTAAGTACTAAAATCAATAAATGATGAAAGCACTGCATCTTCAAACTAGCTGTTTATAAAAACAACATAACTTCAAACATAACAACCCTTCAAAGCTGTTATGTTGTAACAATAATTTATCTATCGAAAAAACTCAACAACATTTTTGCGACATTATCACAAAACACTACCTTGTAATGATCTTTACGCATGAAAAAACAAAGCATCTAAAATCCTTATAAATATACAACAAAAAAGAAAACAGTTAGTTAAGCACCTTGCTGGCACTGTGACATAGTCACAACAACTTAAATGTATGAGGTAAACGAGAATAATCACAGGTCAACTAATGTAGCAGCTGCGTACTTTTTGTCTAGCTTCTGCTTTTTATTAGCCGAGTAACATCATTTTGATAAATGATGAACAGTCTTTTTATCCCTCAAATACACCAACGCCTAAACCATACAAAATTGTATTAATCTCTCGTCGCTAATTGCGTTACTATGTTGTTCAGCATTAAGTTATAAAAGCTTGAATAATGAGAGTATTACTTGTCGAAGATGATATTGACACAGCCGACTTTATCGTACGAGGCTTAAGTCAGTCGGGCGAATCTACACATCACGAAACCACAGGTAAAGGCGGCATTATTTCAGCGACAACGGCAGATTTTGACGTCATCATCTTTGATAGATTGCTACCCGATATGGATGGCGTAGATGCAATTCGAGTTTTACGACAAAGTAAATTACTCACACCCATTATCGTGTTAACCGCATTAGCAGAAACAAACGAGCGAGTCTCAGGGCTTGAAACGGGTGCCGACGACTACCCCTAGTTAAACCTTTTGCCTTTAGTGAGTTACACGCCAGACTAAAAGCACTAGCACGGCGACAATCATTGCAGCCAGTTAACCAACAGTTGAGAGTAGGTGATTTAATTGTTAATCGCACGACAAGAAAAGTGACTCGTGCCGGACAATCAATCACGTTGCTGCCGCGAGAATATCAAATTCTGGAATATCTGCTGCTCAATACGAACCAGTTAATCACAAAAACGATGCTACTAGAAAATGTGGGGGGATTTAGTTTTGATCCCAAAACTAGCATAGTGCAAACCCATGTTAGTCGATTGCGCACTAAATTGGATAAACCTTTTGCGTATGATCTGATAAAAGCAGTACGTGGCAGCGGTTATTTAATTAATGATGACCATTAACTTAGTGTCACAGAAAAGACCTTTACCAATAAATACAAGCATTGAAGGCGAATGACAAAGTACAACGAACAACTAACACTTTTGCGTAGTCCCCTATTTCTTTACGCGCTTTTCTTCGGCTTACTTGCTGCACTTGTCTTAACCTTTGCGCTGGGTATTCGTGCGTTGTGGTTTGTTGAGCATGAGCAACAAATGCTCAAAGAAGAGTTACTTGAATTTAAACAAGAAATTTTGGATATTTACCACGAAGACGGCGCCATGGGTGTGCGTGAAGAGCTTGCGACCGTATTTCCAAACCTAACAAACTTTGCTGAACGGCCGACCCTGTTTAAAACTGAGTTGGCCTAGCAACTGTAGTTAGCTGCTAGTCATAAGATGTAAATGGGGCTTTAGCAAATATAGCCCCATTGACCTCCAAGAATTTACCACATTGCCCAGTATTCGTTGTCCCTGCATAAAAATCTAGCTGATAATAATCTGAAGATTTTTACCCCTTCAACCTATCAGTCACATTTAAGAAAGCTAAGCTGGTTTTTCGTGAGGTGCTTGCCCATGATAAAAATCAAAAAAGGCATCTAGTACTTGTTTGGGCGCTTCTAACTGTGGATAGTGCCCAATATCGTTTAACTCACACACATCGGCGTCAGCGATTAGTTCTCCAAATCTAGCTGCCATATGTACCCCTGAAATCGGGTCAGTCATGCCACAAATATATTTAAGCGGAACTTGAGCATTGGTTAGTGCGCCCACCCAACGCTCGCGATTTTGTTTGCGCTGAACAATATAGTGAATCAACTTAGGCATTATTCTTCGGCCATTATTGTGCATCAGCAATTGCCATAAGCCATCAATCACCTCTTCACTTGGTGGCGTATTTTTACCAAAGATCTTATGGAAATTGCGTTTTAACGCTGATTTTGTGGTGAATAGGGTTACTACCCTTCCCAGTGGCGAAAGTAATAGCTTTTGCAACAGTACAGGACGATGTGATTCTGGAAACAAACCACCATTAAGTAAGCAGCAACTAAGAATTTTAGGGTCGGCAATTGGTTCAAGTTGGCGAGCCAACAACTCTTGAGCAACCGTGTCACCATAGTCATGAGCCAGTATATGGTAATCAGTCACATCAAGTTTTTTTAACAAGCTAGTGAACAAGCTCGCTTGCTCACGAATAAGATAATCAACACCAATTGGTTTGTCGGAAAAACCAAAACCTAACATGTCTAGGGTGATGAGGCGAAAGTGTTGCCCTAGTTTGTTCCAAATGGGCTGCCAATCCCAACTAGCACTGGGATAACCATGAATAAGCACCAATACTTGCCCATGCTTTAACCCCCCTTGGCGAACAAATATATTTTGCCCATTTAATTTAACCAGCTCGCCCGCTGCTTGCCAGGCTGATAATGTATTCATATCGCATCCTTTCGCTGTACTACTGTGATACTGAACGTATGCAACTCCTGCTTGATTATTCGCACTGCCTAGATTGAATTAAACTTTAGAGCATCAAGAGAAAAGCGAATAAAAGTATTATTGAGTGCATTGTTTTGTATTAATTGTATACAGTGTAACCAATTGTCATGATGATTTCATAATTAAGATTCACAATTTGCAAAATAGTTCTGCCAACGTATCGTAGACTAATAAAGTATATTATTTTATTGCGATTAATGGCGGTTCGTTCTTTTCATTTTGGGAATAGATTTATCATCAATGCAGTCTGTTATTACCAGCCATGGCATCAAACTTAGTTATCAGGATAGGGGCGATAAAGCCGCGCCAGTGATTATTTTGATCATGGGCTTAGGAGCACAAATGACAGTGTGGCCAGACGAATTGTACTTTGGCTTGGTTGATAAAGGTTTTCGGGTTATTCGTTTTGATAATCGTGATGTTGGCCAATCTAGTCAGCTTGATGAATTTGGCGATCCTAGCCTAGTGAAAAGCTGGCTGAGTACTCGCTTTCCCTCTCGTTTGAAAGTGCCCTATTTACTGGAAGATATGGCGGGTGACGTATTGGCATTAATGTCATCCTTAAAAATTAAGAAAGCGCACTTAGTGGGCGCCTCTATGGGCGGGATGATTGGACAAATCATAGCAGCGCAGCATAAAAAGCGAGTGTTAAGCTTAACATCAATTATGTCGTCTAGTTCGAGCCCGAAAATTTCTTCTACCAATATGAGCGTCTTTTTAAAACTTGCCAAAAGACCACAACCAAGTGCTCGTGAAGCAGTGATCCAATATCACATGAAAATGAACCGTTTAATTGGCAGCCCTAAATATCCTGCAAAAGAGCAGGAGCTGCGCGCACAAGCAAAGAAGAATATTGAAAGAGGCTATAATCCCGGAGGCTTTAAGCGCCAACTCGCGGCAATTACCGCAAGTGGTGACCGCCGTAAACTTGCGCAGAAAATAAAAGTGCCAACGCTAGTTATTCATGGCAGTGCTGATCCCGTCATTCCATTAAGTGCAGGAATAGAAACCGCCAAACATATCCCCAAAACGAAACTTAAAGTTGTTTACGGCTTAGGGCATGACTTTCCAGTGCCCTTGATGCCTAAGCTCGCCAAATGGATCACAAAGCACGCCCTAAAATCCCAAGAAAAGTCACAAAAAAGAGCGCAAGAAAAATCACAGGAAAAATTACAAAAAAAGGCGCTACAAAAGGCCAAGAAAAAGCAGGCTCAAGCAAACTAGCGCAGTTTGCTCATCACCTGCCATTAAATATGCTGTTTTCAATGCAAACTACATGCGCTTTGCATTCACGTTAGATAAATTAACGCTGCCAGAGCCGTCACTGAGCAAATTAAAGCTCGTGGCGTTGTTAACATTGATACTGCCTGAACCATCTCTAACCGTCACTTGCCCTGTTACATCGGATACATGGATACTGCCGGAGCCGTCGTCAATGCGCACATCACCGTCGATAAGTTCAATATCAATAGAGCCTGAACCATCCTCAATCGCCAAAGCGGTGTGATTGTTTGTTGTTTTAATACTGCCCGAACCGTCTTCTATCTTGCTCACACTCGCATTGTCGATAACCATACGACCTGAGCCGTCTTTTATTTCGGTCACTAGCTGTGCGGGTAAAGTTACAGTGACATCAATACGGGTGTCACTGCGACAATTATTTGCAACCAGCTGGGCGTGTTGTTTATCGTCATTTGCATAATCTAGCGACAGACAATATTCCTCACCCGCGTCCACTTGGTAAATTTCCGCAGACACATTGATCTCATCCACCTCGTCACCAATTACAGTAAGGCTGCCAGCACCTGCTTCTATTTCAAAATGTTCAAGTGCTGATGCATCCATTGTTAAGCGCTTAGTCTCAACATATTCATAATCATTGTTCCATCCGGCAACCGCATTTGTTGCCGATAAAAGCGCCACTGTCAACGCAGTAATAGAGACTATTTTTTTCATTATCTTTTCCTTTTCTTTCTATTCAAGCCACTGTTCCGAGCTACCTATTCGAGCTACTAATTCGAGCTTTGCAGCTGACGCTCGCAGAGTTCAGTGCGTTTGTTTAATACATCTTAGATGCGGTGTATTCGAGAAAGGTTTAAATGCTCTCCATATTTTTTGTTGCTCTCTGCATTTAACTATTAGGGCGTGTTGACCTTTCAGGTTTGTTTTTGCAGCAGTCTGTTTGGGTTTTATACAAGGCGGCACTTGTGTAGTGTAGTTGTTCTCCATAAATAAGTGCCAACACAGTAGAAAATTCAAACAGACGCTGCCCCTTTACTTTGTGTTGAGGGGGTTCATCTAAACGCTTCCTGCTCATTGTTGCTCGCTTTTTATATACGACTGCATGGATGCAGGAGGTAGAGCGATTCAGGAGACAAAGCCGAGAATGACTATGCGACAAAGCGAGCGCCGCGATCAGAAAGCGTTTAAATTGAACAAAATTCAATCTCGAAAGATCAACACGCCCTAATATTTACTATTTTTTAACAAATTGGACAGTTTAGCCATATTTTGTCTTTAGCTGAAAATTTATACTTAGCGGCAAAGGAAGACACTAAGGTTGGATTAGGTAAGACAATGGCTACTCTATTGAAGCGCATGCTAATTGCGTCATCATTGCTAAGTGCAAGCTTCGCAGCTAATGCATCATTAATCACAAACGGAAGTTTTGAGCAGTTATTATTTGATGACAGTAGCAAAGCACAGGGGCAAATTTTCAATACAAATCTTGCTGATTTCACTCAGAGAAATAGGGCTTGGGATGTGTTTTATAATTTACCCGGTTGGCAAACCAGTTATGGTAATGGCATTGAGCTACAGAAGAATGTTGTAACTAATTCACAAGATGGTCAATATCATGTTGAGCTTGATTCGCACACCAGAGGCGCCTCAAATTCAGCAATGACGCAAATCATCGACTCCTTAGTAATTGGTCAAAATTATCAGCTTGAGTTTTATTACAAGCCAAGAACCAATCGTGACAACGATAACGCTATTCATGTTTATTGGCATGATGCGAATGTGAATTTTGATCAGAGTTTGCAAGCTAAACATATTGCCGATGGCAGCCGCAGCGCGATTCCAAACTGGCAGGTGCAAACTGTGCAATTTAAAGCAACGGCAACAGAAATGGCATTAAGCTTTGCCTCAGTGGGTGCTCAAAACACACTAGGCGGTTTAATTGATAATGTTTCACTTGTTGCAGTTAGCGAGCCCCCTGTTATTGCACTTATGCTAGGCGGCGCAGCATTATTTGGCTTTAGACGCAGACAAGCGAATAAGTAATTTATTCAATTTATTTACTTGTCAGTATTAACCGATTTCTCGAACTTTCTTGATCATAGGCCAGCCCCCACATTTGGCTGATTAAGAAAGTTCACTCTCGGTTTAACGCATAAGACTTATTCTGCTATTTCCTCTTCTTTTTACTTTCCGACTTTAGACCTCTCGCTTTAAACCTTCTAAATTTTAGTTTGCTCACTTTTTAGATCTTAGTTATCAAGCAGCACTAGCTTGATTTATAAATTCTTGATATATCGCTTCAAAACCATCAATACCGACTAGCTCAGCTTTCTCAAACAAATCATCAACGCCCTTATGCTCAGTTGCGATGCGGTACAAACAATTAAGTAATAACATCATCAGCTTACTCTCATGGCTCGCTTTACTCTTGCTCAAGCAAATTTGTTCGAGTTGATTGAGCTGTTTAATGATTCCGGCATCTAAATGCCAAATGGAAAGCAATAACGAAGACGCGCCAAATAAACTTAACGACAAGCTTTGCTGTAGGTGATGATTAAGTGTTGATAGATCATCAATACCGAATACCGAGTGCACAATTAACGCTTGGTGCTCTGTACTTTGATGCGCGAGTAAAAAGATACCTAACAAACCAAATACCAACATTTGCTCAGCTAGCGCATGATCGGCAAACCACGCAGAAGTTGTTTGCTTACGCGTTAGTTGCATAAGCTTAGGAGCAAGCTCAAATGCTTGGCAATAACGTTCGATAATCATGGGATCTACATGGTGTTGTAGCGCATCTTTGACAGCGTATAAAACCGCAAGATTAACCACCGTTGTTATTCCTAGATTTCTTCCTATCGCTTCACGTAAGTCCGTCGGCGTTTTGCCATAAATGGCCTTGCTGGCAAGGCCGATAACTCGTCCGGAAAATACAGGATCTTTTTCGATAATGGCAACCGCGCAGGCCAAGTCAAGCGCCCCACTGTCGCTTTCGGCGAGTAATTTAGCACAGCTATCTGGCATTGGTGGCAAGTCGTTGGCAATAGCAATTAAATTCTGACGGTGCTGCGCCCCGTGGTTTAACGAAAGCTCTCGAAACCTTGATGGCGTAATACCAAACTTTTGTCGAAAAGCACGCTCGAAAGTCGCACGCTCAGAGTAGCCAAGTGATATTGCCAGAGCTTCAATTTTGGGTTTCTCAGTAAGCAAAGCCTTAACGCAAAGTTCATTAAGGTATTTTTGTTGGATTAGTTTATAGCTGGTTTCTTCTTGCGCTAGCTTGCGACGAAACGACGTCATACTCATGGACAAAGACTGCGCGCACTGCTCAATTGTCAATGCCGCTGGCACTGAGCTTTCAGCTAATAAACGAACAACAATCTCAGTTAACACAAGGTTCGGTTGCTGATCCACAAAGTTACCCAAATTGGCGATTAAAGTGGCGATATTATGTTTGCTTAGCGACCTAACAACAAGTCCTTATTAACAAGAGATTAACTGAACAAGTAGACGGCAGATAATATATATTTTTTGCGAGCTATCAACCCTACTATACAAAAATGCCTATCGATACAAACGGTACCGATAGGCATTTGATTTTTAAAAGTTTAAATTGATGAGCTGTTAAAAGCTTATAACACAGTAATGGTTGCTTCTTGAGGCAAGCGTGCTTTTGGAAGGCCGTAGTTATAGTCTTCACCATCTTTGTGATAGCCCATTGCTAGCGCAACGTCACACACGTGGCCGTCTAGCTCTTCAGCAAAAAGCTCGCTGATAAGCGCAGGATCAACACCTTCCATCGGAGTAGAACCAATACCTAAGCGCGCTAGTACGTGTAGTGTATTGCCTAATGCTAAGTATGTTTGCGCTTTAGTCCAATCACTGTTGTTTCCATTTTCATCAGTATTTGCTTCAGCAAAACCAAACGCACCATCTAAAATGTCATTGTATCTTTCTTCAGGTAAGTGACCAGAAGACACTTCAACATCAACCACTTTACGGTAGTCATCTTTTGTGTAGCTTGGGTTATAAGCGAATAAAATCACGTGCGATGCTTCAGTTGCATGTGGTTGGTTAAACTGATGCATATTTGCAAATGTGTCGTGGAAACGTTTTTTCGCTTCATCTGTTTCAAGAATAATAAACTTCCACGGCTGTGAGTTAATTGAAGACGCTGATAAGCGAAGTGATTCTTTGATCACTGCCATATCTTCAGCCGAAATTTTCTTGCTTGCATCGTATTTTTTAACGGTGTAACGATCGCTTAAATCTTTGATAATTTGATGAGACATATCTTTCTCCACTACTTTGTCTGCTATTGCTAATGTGACATTCACTAGCAGCGAGACCACCAGAATTTGTCAACGGCGCGCAGAATACAGAATTCAATCGTGGCGAAAAATACAGAAATTGGAAAAACTTTATAAAGGAATAATTGATAATCCCATAACCTTTTGTTTTTAAATAATAATAACAAACATTGGTTGGTAGCCAAATTACAAAAAGAAACAAGTTTCATTAGCTTAATAACGTTTTTGCAAGTAAACCTAAACAATGAATATCGATACACTTAGCTCTCTTAGACCTCTAAGCAATAACAATTCGCTATTGGCAATAAACATTTGGTAATAAATACTTGGCACTGAACATTGACGCTGAATACTTAGCACTGAAAAGCTAGCTAGCTTTTGCCGTAAACTGAACGTAAACCAGCTAAAATCATTCAAACCAAGCTAACTTTGACGTAACGAGGGTAAAAAGCAAATAAAAAACCGCCCCCTACTATCAGTAAGAAGCGGTTTTCTGTTTTCTCATTTCTGACAATTTATACCTTAGCTCGTTTGCGCCAATTTGGGCTGTGCGGCCATGGCAGGTTTGTCACCTATAACCGCCACCAACAAGGCAGGTAAGAAAGTTAAACTCAATAACGTAGATACCAAAATACCACTCAGCACAATAATGCCCACGCCGCGATATAACTCAGTTCCTTCACCAGGAATTAAAACGAGCGGTGCTAGGCCAAATATGGTCGTTGCGGTTGACATTAAAATGGGCTTCAGTCGTTTGTTAACAGCAGCAATCACCGCTTCCTTCGCTGCCATACCCTGTTCAATAACAAAACGACGCGTTTGATCAACAATCAAAATAGGATTATTCACCACAGTCCCGAGCAATATCAAAAACCCAAGCATGGTGATCATATCAAAGGGTTGGTGGCTCGCCGAGATACCCATTGACGATAGCAAGCTATTAACGCCATTAACCGCAACCAACCCAAGTAAGCCGCCAGCCATGCCCAGTGGCACTGTTGCCAGAATAAACATAGGGTAGCGCCAGTGAGTAAAAATGGCGACCAAGAGCAAATAACTTAACACTAAGGCGATTAAGAAGTTACCAGAGAGTGAGTTTTTCGTTGCCTCTAATTGATCAGCCGCGCCGCTGATACTCACGTTAATACCTTGTGCGATTTTGCCATCACGCCAAAGGGTAGGCAAAAGCTGTTCACGCACAATTTGCTCAGCAGTTTCTAGGGCAACAATGCGCGGCGGAATAATATAAACGGTAACGGTTCGGTTACCATCGACACGGCGCACCGAGTTACTATTTTTGCTCTCTTTCAAGTCAGCAAGTGCGTGTAATGGCAGCACTTGTCCGGCAGATGTAACAATCGGAGTGACGGCAAGTTCTTCCAAATTTTGTTGATTGCCCGCACCGCTAAACATGAAAATATCAATTTTATCGTCATTGAGAATAAACTCATCGACATAGGCACCATCGCTCATTGCCGCAACCGAGTAGCCAAAATCATTATTGTTGATGTTGAGCTCGGCCAAGCGATGCCAGCGAGGTTTAATTTCAATCAAGGGCTGGTCTAGTGTTAGCGATCTTGGCTCTGAATTTATTTGCGGATTATCGAAAAAAACATTGGCCTGTTCATAAACCGCCTCTGCTGCTTGGTATAACTCAGTAATGTTGCTACCAGAAATATCAACGGCGACAGCTCGTGTACCACCGTCATTACTTGAGATAATTGAACCTCTTGCTGAAAACGCGCGCATGTTGTCATAACTGCGGAATTTTTCCGTTATCGCTGTCATCATGGCATTAATATTATCAGGCTCAACGGGAGCGCTTAGCAGCCAAATTCGCCCAACCGAAACCGACATTGAATAATAAGCCAAAGGCGGCATATTGGTTTTGCCACTGACATAGTCATCACCGCCGGCCTGCACATACTGATCAAAATAGGCTCTAAGCTCAGTGCCAATTTTCTCCATTTCCGATAAGTTATAGTTAGGCGGCGCTATCATCATAGAAAACGCTTTCGGCTCTTCACCTTCCGGTAAATACTCTGCTGCAGGCATCAGCAAATAAGCAGCCCCTAGCGTAGCAACGATAAAGGCAAGTGCGGCAGTTCGAGCTCTTGATTTACTCTGTGTAAACCACATTGCCAAACCAAGCCATCGTTTTGATAAAGTAAACTGCTGCCCCTGTTTGAGATCTTCTTTTTTGCTGATATTGGCCAGTGCCGCTGGCACAATAAATATCGCCACTAACATTGACGCGATAATTGCGCCTGAAATGGCAATAGCAATATCTGAATACAGCTGCCCAGCTTCTTGCTCAACAAATAAAATTGGCGCAAAAACTAATACCGTAGTTGATGTTGAAGCCAGTACCGCAGGCCATACTTCACTAACGCCAGCAATAGCCGCTTTAACTTTACTAACTCCTTGCCGTTTAGCCTGAATAATCGCTTCTAGTACAACAATGGTGTTATCTACTGTCATGCCAATGGCAAAGGCAACGCCTGCTAGTGAAATCACATTGATTGTGCGGCCAAACATCATTAGCGCAAAAAATGCCGCAATAGTACAAATAGGAATACCCATCACGCCCACTAAGGTGGCTTTACCCGAGCGTAAAAAGAAGTACATAACTAAGGTTGCCAACAAGGCACCTAATATTAAGTTAACCCATACGTTATTCAGCGAACTTTGCACGTATTGCACGTCATCACTGGTCAGCTTTAACTCCAAGCCATTTTGTGCCAGCAACTGACGGTTAATATCGGCAACAACAGGTAGCATGGCTTCTTTAATGGCTAGTACGTTCGAGCCGCTCTCTCGCCTGACTGATAAACTTAACGTGCGCTCTCCATCGTTGAACGATAATCGTCGCGTTTCAAAATGATCTAAGGTAACCGTTGCAACGTCTTTGAGTACAATGTTGGCATTATCACGACGGGTAATCACTAAATTTTCTAGCTGGCTGAGCTCTTCAAAGCGACCAATCACACGCAATAAATAGCGGCTAGCACCACTTTCAATATCGCCAGCTGAGCTGTCTTTATTGCGATTGCGAATTGCCGTGCGTAATTGCGGTAAACTAATGCCCCGCTGTGCTAAACGAGCAGCATCTACTTTAATTTGAATCTGTCGCTGTGCCCCACCGCGCACGCCAACTTCTGACACCCCTGATACGCTCTCCATACGAGGTCGAATATAGTCCTCGGCAAAGTCTCGCAGTAAATCTACATCTAGATTCAATGGGTTGCCTTGCACGGGTTTTAACACGAAATACATGAAGGCATTGCCAGAAAATGAGCTAGAAAATAAGCGCGGCTGATCAACGTTTTCTGGGTACGCTGGTACTTGGCTAAGCGCATTATTAACGCGGATCAATGCATCGTTCGCATCAACGCCGAAAGGAAACTCCAACTCAATTCGCGCTTGCCCCATTTCCGCATAAGAAACCATGCGTTTGAGATTTGATAAACTGCGTAAGTAACGTTCTTGCTCAATGAGTATTTCTTTCTCAACATCTTGCGGCGTTGCCCCCGGCCATCCCGTTTGCACTGTGATTGTACGCACCTCAAGATCAGGGATCATTTGCACCGGAATATTAAGTGCAGCCGCCAAGCCTAGTATGGTAGTGATTAATGCAATTACCGCGACTAAGGTTCCGCGACTAACCGCTGATGCTATCATTGCTTCGCTCCTTTGATGCGATTAACAGCCAATAACGCGCCATCTTTTAACAAGGCAACTCCAGTGACCACAAAATCACTATTGCTCGGTGCGCCAGTTACAGCGACTTGCTCTCCTTGTGTCTCAACCACTTTGACAAGGTGGCGTTTGGCGCGATTTTGCTCAACGGTAAATACGCTACGACCACCATCAGGATGCTGTTTTATTGCAGTTTTCGGCAGCCAAATTAAACGGCTAAGCTGAGCTTGCGTGCTAGGTAAAATAATGTCGGCACGCGCTGACATGCCAGCAACCAAATTCTCTGCCTGTGGCAAATCAACATAGCCCGTGATCGTACGACTGGTGTTACTGGCATCACTGACAATGCGGCTCAACGTTGCCCTTATCGGTGGGTTTGCAATATTGGTTGGCGCAGCATCAGGGCTCACTTCAACCCCAATTATTTGGCCATTTACACCGTTTTGGCGGTTAGTAAGGTTAGCGCTCGATAGCTGGCTAAAGTATTCTTGTGGAATGGCGAGTTTAAGCCTGAGTTTTGCTTGCTCAACTAAGGTGAATGCAGGGCGCTGCTGGGTAATCCATTCACCGAGATCAACATGACGTTCACTAATCACACCATCAAACGGTGCATACAAACGATGGCGATTAACAACTTCTTGTTGCTGTGCAACTTCAGCCTGTACTCGCTTAAAGTCAGCATTTGCAATCGCGACACCAGACTCTCGTTCCGCCATCAAGGTTTCAGCAACCAGTTGCTTTTTCGACAGTGTCACCACTTCTTCATACAGGCGCTGTGCTTCAATTAACGCAGCTTGGGCAGCAGCAAGCGATGCCTCGCGCTGAGCCAAAGTTAGCGCAGCGAGCTTGTCATCAAGCACCAACAAAGGGTCACCTTTGACTACATAGTCACCCGCTTCAACTAGCATAGCAGCAACAACGCCCGCTTCTAAGGTTGCCAGTTGTGCATGCTGGCGTGCTTCAATTGTGCCTGTAAGTGACAAGGTTTGTCGCAACATCTGCTCCTCAGCTTTTAGCACATCTACTTTAGTAGGCGCGGCTTGACTGTTTTGCTGTTCTGCAATTGCGTTTGCCGTGACGCTAATGCTACTCACGACAGTTAGCAGCAGTAATATCGCGATCTTTGTATGTTTAGCTATCAAAGTAACCAACCTTTAAATGATAATTATTATTAAATACGCTAATAGAGTAAAAGATACGCATACTATTTGTAATGTGCAGATATCTTCTTTACGTTTTCTTTACATAAGCTGATTGCGTTAAATCACAATTAATTGAATAAATTGCCGATTTGCTATGCACTTATCTATAGCTTAGCTAGAATACGGGCTAACACGTCCAAAAAAAGTCGAAAACATGCTTCACACTGCAAAACCGAGAAAGTTAGCGCTAGCCATAGCACTGATTACCGCTCCAACTAGTTATTTTATGCCTTCATACGCGCAAGCTGCGAGTGCTTCACCAGAAGTTAACATTGGCGGCGCTGTTCGCCTAAACTACGGCTGGCGAGACTATGACAATGACTCTAACGGTAAATTTGAAATTGAGTTGTTTCGAATCGACGCCGATGTGAGTCAAGACAAATGGTATCTTGATGCTCAATTTCGTTGGTATCAAGACTTTGACGCCATTCATCATGCTGAGGTTGGCTACAAAGTAGATGAAAATAACACAGTTATTGCTGGTGTTACCCAAGTGCCATTTGGTATCGCACCATACGCTTCAAACAGTTTCTGGTTTACTGGTGCTTACTATGTTGGCTTGGAAGATGATTACGACACGGGTGTAAAATGGCAAACCAAAGGTGATGGCTGGAATGCTGATTTAGCCTACTTCTTTAATGCTGAGTATGATGACGGCGCAAGATACAGTCGTTACTCGTTTGATATCGCCAGTACAGACGAAAGAGCTAACCGTGAAGATGGCCAAGTTAACGGTCGCATTCAATATCAACTGGGTAACCACACAGTGGGAGCATCTGCCCAATTAGGCAAATTTATCAATAGCCAGTCGCAAGACAAAGGCGACCACTGGGCGGCAGGCGCGCATTATGTTGGCATCTTTGGCAGTTGGAAAGTTAGCGGCCAGCTGATGCAATACGACTATGATACTGAAGAAAGCTTAGGCACTGCAGATCATCGAATTGCCCTTTCTGCGTTTGAATTTCCTTTTGATATTGCCGCTAAAGCAACACTCAGTAATTTAAACATTGCCAAAACATTTACCTATAACAACGATCTTGTCGATAGCATTACTTGCTACAACGAGGTGACCTTGATTGATCCGAATGACCGTTCTGGCTTGGCTGAATCGATTCAAAACGTTACCGGCTGTGCAATTGCAAAAGGCGGTTTATATACCTACGTAGATTGGATTGCCGGTAAAAATATGTGGTTTGTCGGAGGCCCTGGTGTAGGTATTGAACAAGGCCCAGAAAGGTGGCGTTCACGCCTAAATATCAATATCGGCTACTACTTCTAGTCGTTTAGTTTCTTTGGTGTTGCAGTTAGCTAAACCGTACACGTGAGAAACCTATCTAAACTTGCGGTAATTCAATTGTTACAGCTGAAAAGGCTTTGTTTAACTCAAAGCCTTTTCTATTTCTAACCCGTCCTTTCTGTTTTGCGTCGGCTGGCCTTGCTATTTTCCTTTGATTTTCTTTCCTGTTTACCAAGCTTTCAATTCCCCAAACATAAAGTAGCGTCATGGCAGCAAGTGGTATCACCTAGAAGGTACAATTCCTTTCGGCATTTGTTTGACTATCAGCAAAAGCTTACTAATTTTATTAGTAGGCCACCGTTGTTAAGGTAAATAAATGACCATTTCACAAAAACTTATCTCAGCATTTATAGCAACCATTACACTTCCTTTATTCACCATTTCGGTATTAATGATCAATAAAATAATTGATCAAGCTTATATAGACTTTGAAGTGAATAATACCCGCGAAGTAAAGCAAGTTGATCATGCTGTTGAATTGTTTTTTAAAGAAATAGCCAAGAACGTTATTTACCTAACAGAAAATCAATTCGTTAAAAATGCGAGCCAAGATATCACCCGTTATCTTGAAAATACGCAATCAACCGAGATGACTCCTCGCCAAAATAGTGAATTAGAGCAACAAATATTTGCCGACTTTGACAGCTTTGGCGCAAGTCACGAAGGGATCTCATACATCTATCTTGGTAATCAAGCTGGTGGCTACCTGCAATGGCCAATTGGCAGTATTGGCGCAAACTATGATCCTCGCCCTCGACCTTGGTACCAACGTGGTTTACAAGGCAATGGTGAAGCGGTGCGCACAAATGCCTATTACTGGGAACCAGATGATGCAGTGATCGTTTCAACCGTCAGAACCATCACCAACAATGGGCAGTTAGTTGGCGTTGCAGGTATGGATGTGTCGCTCAAAGAACTCACTCAAATGGCGAAGAAAATTAAGATTGGCGAGTCCGGTTACTTGATGGTGATAGAAGATAGCGGCAATGTGCTAGTCGATGCTAAGTACCCGGATCACAACTTTAAACAACTTGCCGAAATTGAAAACGGTGTTTTCTCCGAAATTTCTCAGCAGAGCAATGGCGTAGTCGAACTTGAAATATACGACGAAACCTACCTTGCCAATATCTACACCTCGCCCCAAATGGGCTGGAAATACGTTAGCATGATGGAAAGCTCCGAAGTCCTCGCATCGGCATATAGCATGGCAGTACTTATCGTCATTATTAGCGCAGTGTTACTGGTGATATTTGCAATTTTAGGCGTCTACTTAGCAAGGCTAATTTCAAAACCTATTGTTACCGTTACCGAAGGGCTTGAAGAGATAGCACAAGGGGGTGGTGACCTTACCAAACGATTGCACATCAAAACCAATGACGAAACAGGCAAACTGTCAGAAAGCTTTAACCGCTTCTTAGGCTCAATTGCCCAGTTAATTAAAGAAATTAATCAAAGCAGCGAGAATGTGAACCAGTCTGCCGATCAAACCTCAGCGTTATCGAACAATTTAGACGAGTCGATCAAGCAGCAACTGGAAGCCCTTGACCAATCTGCAACAGCCATCAATGAAATGGCAGCAACTGCAAATGAAGTGGCCAGTAATTGTGTAAGTGCAGCAGATTCTGCAAATGCCACAAAAGACTCTGCGGAATCGGGTCAAGAGCTTATTGAACAAGCCGTAGTGAGCGTACAAGCACTCGGCGAGCTAACGCAAAAATCCGCTGATAGCATTCGCCATCTCGATGTAGAAAGTGAAAACATCACCTCGATATTAGACGTGATTCGCGGTATTGCCGAGCAAACCAACCTATTGGCATTAAATGCCGCCATTGAAGCCGCGCGTGCGGGCGAGCAAGGGCGCGGATTTGCTGTGGTCGCTGACGAAGTACGTGCGCTATCACAACGCACCCATGAATCCACCGAAGAAATCGCTCATCAACTGGGTAAATTAAGAAATATGACGCAAAGCGTGTCGAATGATATGGAAATCAGCGTTGATAAATCACAGCAAACAATCGAGTTCACACAAGAGGCTAAAACCTCATTTGATAGTATTACTGGCTCGGTTGATGCTATCAGTGAAATGAACACGCAAATAGCAGCGGCCGCCGAAGAGCAGCAAGTGGTCGCAGAAGATATCAGCCGAAACGTTGTCGAAATTAAGATGGCAGCGGATGAAGTCGCGGTAATTTCATCGCAAGCTGGCAAAAATTCTCAGCACCTCAACACCCTCTCGGCAGACTTAAATGCCCTAGTACAGAAATTTAAGGTGTAGTGGCTTAAGGAATATCGAAAGGCAATTACGCAAATGTTAGCGTTGCGGTTGTACCATGCTCATTAGATGCTAATGCAATTCCTATCGCTTGTTGATCACATAATCGTTTAGCCAATGATAGACCAATGCCCAAACCTTGGCTTTGGTTACCTTTTACGCCGCTCGCAAACACATTCGGTAATATATCGTGCGCGATACCTTCGCCAGAATTTCTGATAATTAAACGCGGCGATTGCCAGTCAATATCAATTTCACCTTGCTCGGTATGACTAAAGGCGTTAGCGATAAGGTTACCGATAACGATGCGTAACGCCTGTGGGTTGGCGGTTACTGTGGCAGTATTTGAGACATTAACTTCAAGTTCGATGGCCTTATCTTCAATCAGCTGATGATGTTCGACAATGGCTGCTTCAACAACAGCAAGTAATGGTATGGGCTCATGCATTGTCTCACCTTCCCGTGCCAAGGCTAGTAAGCCCTCAATACACAACTGCATTTGCTGCTGTGCTGATGTGATGCGTTCAACTAATGGAAGCTGTTCTTTGGTCAGGGAAGTGTCGCTAAGTAAGGTGATTGCACCTTGAGTGATCGTCAATGGCGTGCGAAGTTCATGTGAAATATCGCGAGTAAAATGCTGCTCACGAGCGATAAATTCGCGAACTCGATCAATTGCTCGTTCTAGTTCTTTGGCAAACAAACCAATTTCATCCTGGTTAAACTGCTTAGCAAAGCCGTTTGGCAATTCATCACCTTTAACCTGTATTAGCACAGCGTTAAGTTGTTCAATTGGCTTAATCAAACGCTTTGCAAATGACCAAGCCAGCCACAAAGCTATAATAATCAGCATACCAATAAACACGGCATGTGTTTTTGCCATACCACCTTTGATATTGCGCACAACTAAATAGTCACTTACTTCCGCCACTAAAAACCCATCACCTAATCTAACTAAGTGGTAGTGCGCTTTGTTGTTTTGATGTTCATGCTCCATTGGGCCATTTTGTTTTGGACCAGAAAACTCAATGCGTTCAGGCTCATCCTTAAGCACATCTGAGATGGCTGTTGGTAATTGCTGAGTTGATGGATAATAACGGACGAAATTTAGCTGCGGTTGAATTGGCTGACCCGCATTAATTTGCGCCTCAACCAGCACTTTTTCTTGTTCAAGTAAGCTCACAAATAAGCTGTCTTCAACATAGTAAGTAAACAAAAAACTTAAGGCACCAAATAACACGCTAATCAGTAAAACTAAGCCAATAAAATACGCAAGAATCCGACTTCGTATTTGAGAAAACATGTTAACGATCCTTATGTCTTTATTTTTCACTAATAAAGTGAATGAGCCTAATAGGCAATGCAGTTGCAAAGCCGATGAACTAGAGAATTAAAAGGTTAAAGCGCTAAACCAAACCCCACGCCATGAATAGTTTTAACGATTGGTACATCAAATGGCTTATCTAAGGCTTTCCTCAGTTGATAAAAATGAGATCGCAATGCATCTGACTCTGTCGGTGCATCCCCCCATAACTTTTGACATAGCTCGCTGCGAGTAAGCGCCCTTGGGTGAGCTTCCATCAATAACTGCAAAATTGTGTATGGAATCGGCTGTAAGTGGATTTCTTGTTGATTTCGCATCACTTGTTTAGTGCTTAGATCAAGCACTAAGTGCTGGCTTCCTTCACCGAGTTCAAGCTGTTTTCGCTGCTGACTTTGATTGCGAGCAGCTAAAGCTTGGCACCTAACCAATAATTCCTCTAGTGCAAATGGCTTGGTAAGATAGTCATCTGCACCTTGCGCAAAGCCAGTTAGTTTGTCGTCAAGAGTATCGCGTGCCGTTAGCATAATGATTGGAATATGACGCTCTGCCTTTGCTCGAAGTAATTGGCACACCGCTAAACCATCTAATTTCGGCAATGCGATATCAAGCACAATACAGTCGAAATAATGGCTAAGTGCCAGCTCAGATGCTTGTTCACCGTCGTAAGCAAAATCGAGTATCACCTGATGCTTTTCAAAAAAGTTAGCGATATTGCGACTAATGGCCAAATTATCTTCAACAATAAGCACCTTTAAAGGTTTTACTTGCAATGATTTACCCGTCAATTAGTTATCCTTAAATGGCTTATGCTTTGAGTAATCAAGTGCTAATCATAGCACTATCAAACACTTAGCTATCGACGCTAATATTTAACATCATAACTTTAATTGTAAACCTTTAGTCGCTTGCTACTTCTCGTTGAAGCTGAACCTTCGTAGTCCAAATACTGCTAGTCTGTCGCCTAGTGCAGCACAATAAAGGCCAAATAAACAAAGATTTACATAAAAAGTTAGCTTACTGATACCAGTTTTCTAGCTGCTGATAGTATCCTTGAGGTAATACGTGCCCGCCATCAAACTGCACATGTTTCTTATTGGCTGTCGCAATGTTGGCATAAAGCGCGGCGTTCTCAGACTCGCTAGCATGCTCATCATCATTGGCTGAAACCAGCCATAATTTATCAAGATGCGCCAAATTATGGGTAAAGTTTTTTGGTGCGACTATCGCCACTTTATCATCAAGATACGGCGGCACAATAGATAGCACCCGTTCAATTCGTTCATCAACGCCAGCAAGTAATATGGATACTTGGCCGCCCATGCTATAGCCTGCAACCGTGGTATTGGCTTGGTCAAACTGCGCTTGTTTTTCCACCCAATCCAGTAAGACTCTATAATCTTTAACCGTGTCGATAACCATCTGCTCATATGGCTCGCGCTTGCCCCACCAATGTAAATCGCGCATCACTTCAATAATGTTGTAGTCAAGGTTTTTGCGTTTGCCATGGTTGCGACTATCAATGGCGATGACGGCATAACCATTAGCCAACGCCTGCTTGGCTAGTTTATCGGTTTGTTCAAGTGTTGGACGCTCTTTGAAGCTATCCATCCACCAGCGATTTTCACTGCGCCCCATGGCGTGCACGCCCAGCATCACCGGCATTGAGTGAGCTTTAGTATCAGTATCAGGATAAGCCATTCGACCATTAACAATAGCGCCATCAAAGCTTTGGTAAGTAAAAGCAAAGGTTGTTGCAGATAACTGTTCAAGCTGCATATTCATTGGCTTATCAGCATTACCTTGGTAAGTATAAGATGCTTGTATTTCTTGTTGATCAACTTGGTACGGATGCAATCCCCAAATCGCGTACCAAATACCGCCCAATAAAGCGAAAATACCAACTATACTGACCATAGCCTTCCCCCAATTGATACTGCTAAGTTTCTGTTTAAATTGATTAAACACACTCATTGCTCCTTGACCTTATTCGCTCAGTGCTAGCAATAGGCTTGCTATTTGTTCGTTATCAGGGAACTTCGCTTTTGATGTTTGCAGCAGTTTTATCGCCGTTTGTGTATCACTTTTATCAAGGTAGGCTTTGGCTATTGCTGTATCTAGCATTGGGTGGTTCACTTTCGCCTGCACCAATTCCATGAGCGTTATTCCAATATCAAGCTCGATTTGACGAGTAGCGTGCTTGGCTTGGTATAGCCCTAACATCGCCAACAACATAGAATCATAGCGTTCACTGTTGGCAATGAACTCTTGCTCGGCGGTTTCGCGGTTATTAAAAAATGCTTCAGCCAGTTTTATCGTACGGTCATCTTTAAAATCAATGTGCTGCGGTACAGGCAAGCCCAGTTTTGCAACCACGGCTTTCGCTGCGTCTGTGGTAGAAAATGGGTTTTGCCCCGTAATCAATCGACCATCGACACTGACCTGATTAAGCATTAAACCATCTTGTTGATAATTTGCGCCATTTTCCACCAGTTTATCTGCTAGCAAAAATGGAAGCTGCCACTTTTTCGTAAAGGCATTTTCTTCTTCATTGGTAAACGCTGACACGCGTTTATCAGTAATCAGCAAGTCACCATTGCTAAGCTTTACATTCAGCAATGCTGCTGGACCATGACAGACAGCCCCGACAATACCTTTGTTTTCGTAAACCTGACGAATAATGTCTTTAACAGCGGAGTTAGTTGCTAAATCAAACATTGGCCCTTTGCCACCAACCACGTAAACCGCATTGAACTTCGCTGGTTCAACTTGCGATAACTTAAGTGTTGAACCAAGTGAATCAACAGCCTGTTTATCATTGAGAAACGCTTGGTTATAAGTTTTGTTCTTATCAAACTTATCAGCGATTGGCTCGTCGCCATTTGGTGAAGCAAAAGTGACAGCAACACCTGCGGCTTTGAATACCAAATAAGATTTACTCATTTCATCAAATTCATAGCCGGGTTTGACTAACTGACCATCATCCCCTTTTTCACCATAACTACTGAGTACCATAAGCACTGCTGGCGTCGAGTCTGTTTGGCTGCTTTGGGCATTGATACTTGTAAATATTAAAGTGATAGGTACTAACACTTTAATGATAAATTGCTTCATTGCTATTGCTCCGTTTTAACTGGTACATGAATATCTAAATTCAATCGTTAAGCTAGCAATGACGCTGTGAAGAAAATGTGAAGACAGCAGTCTTCAGAAAAGGCATATAGAAAAATATTTGCGGAAAAGTTCTGGGCTATGGTTAGCAATTAAAGTTGTATGTAAAAAGATGACGGACCCTCAACAGGGAAATCAAATTAACAACTTTGCAACAAGCCTTTCTATTTTTTGAGCAATTTCCTAAGATGGAGCTAATGAGTACGATTTTTGCTCAAGTTTATTGATGCAAAATAAAGCCACAAAAAGAATAACAAAGGTGAATTTATGACGGAACATTCAGAGCCACTCGTTCAGCGTTTACTCAATAAAGTAGAAATTTGGGGCAATAAACTGCCCGACCCTGCTGCATTATTTATTGCGTTGATGGTCATTGTTTGGCTACTTTCTTGGGCGCTTTCTGGGGTAGATTTTAGCGCTGTAGACCCTCGCACTGGCCAAGCTTTGGTGATTAACAACCAGTTAAGTGGCGATGCCATGACCACTTTCTTTTCAAAAATGGTCACTAACTTTTCGCATTTTCACCCTGTTGGCGTGGTACTTGTCGCTATTTTAGGCATTGGTGTTGCTGAATTTTCAGGCTTTATCAACGCCGGCCTGCGAGCCTTGATGGCGGTAACAGGCAAATGGCTACTTACCCCTATGGTGATCGCCGTTGGTATTGTCAGTCATACCGCGGTAGATGCGGGTTATGTGTTAGTGATACCACTTGGCGGCGTCATTTTCTATGCTGCTGGGCGACACCCGTTAGCGGGCATTGCTGCAGCGTTTGCTGGTGTATCTGGTGGATTTTCTGCGAATTTTGTACCGTCTTCTATCGACCCTATGCTGCAAGGTATTACCCAAGCTGGCGCGCAAATCATGAATTCAGAAATCGTCCTTAACCCACTCAACAATTACTATTTTACCGCAGCCTCGTCACTATTAATCATTACCTTGGGTTGGTTTATTACCGACAAAATTGTTGAGCCGAAGTTAAAAGGTAACGAGCTTGATGGTGATTTATCTGACTTGCCTACGATGGAGCCGTTACAAGAAAATGAACGCAAAGCATTGCGTTGGTCGTTATTCGCAACGGGTATTGGCATTGTCTTGCTCATTGTGAGCACCTCATTTGAAAGCTCCGCATGGCGCGCAAGTGATGGCTCGCTGACTTCGTTTTCTGCACCACTAATGCAATCTATCGTCCCCTTGATTTTCTTACTATTTCTTATTCCCGGGCTAGTTTACGGCATTATTATTGGCAAAATCAGAACCACCAAAGACTTTATTCAAGGCATGAGTAAAGCGATGAGTGATATGGGCTACTATCTGGTCATTATGTTTTTTATCGCCCAATTTATTTACGCTTTTGGTCAATCTAATTTAGGAATTTTACTTGCGGTTAAAGGCGCAGAAGCGCTAAAAGCGCTGGCATTGCCAGGCGGTGTTACTATTACTGGCATTATTATCCTTACCGGCTTTATTAACCTCTTTGTTGGCTCAGCCTCTGCGAAATGGGCACTGCTAGCGCCAATTTTTGTGCCTATGTTAATGCAGCTAGGCATATCGCCAGATCTCGCGCAAGCGGCCTATCGCATCGGTGACTCTAGTACCAATATTATCACCCCATTAATGCCCTACTTCCCGCTGGTTGTTGTTTTCTGCCAACGTTATGTAACCTCTGCAGGGATAGGTACTTTAGCGGCGATGATGTTGCCATTTTCCGTAATATTTCTGATCGCTTGGACAATATTTCTTATGATCTTTTGGAGCTTAGGCTTACCGCTAGGTTTGCAGGCAAGCTATGAGTATTTTCCTTAAGCTCTAGCTTCTTAGATATAGCGATATAAGCTAATGTAGTGAGTAGTCTCAATCACTAAAATATTGAGGCTACTCGCAAATTTCATTGAGTTTCTCTCTTAGCGTTCTTTTAGTTTTCACTTTTACTGCCTATCAGCAAAGCCAAATCAAACAATTGTTACCAAGTTTGTTAAACCACTAGCTAACATAGATAACATAGATAACAATTATTATGCTGTTAATACCAATTTATGGACGAAAAGGTCAACTCAGCTTGTCACACTTTTACTTGTCAGCTTTTATGCGCTCAACCCAATCTAATAGCCAAAAGAATAGCCAGTTTAAAAGCCTAGTCCTGCTAGCTTTGGTGCTCATTAGCAGTATTTATTCCGTTAACGTATCAGCACAAGAGCGAGAGTTACGATCACCACCGCGCAAGCTTACTGCTAAGCAAGCTGAAGTTGCCGCAAGTAATTATCAAAAATACTGCGCCTTATGTCATGGTGAAAATCGTGAAGGTTATGCCAATGACCACGCGCCCTCGTTAAAAAGTAAAAGTTTGATGGAGTCTGGCATTGCCCATCAGGTACTACGCGCGATGCAATATGGCCGCAAAGGCACTGCCATGGCTGGCTATCTGGATGAAGTGGGTGGCCCAATGACACTGGCGGAAACTTGGGATCTCACCTATTGGCTATTTGAGCAAGCAGGTTTTGACCGCCTTAAGTTTTCCACTAAGCCAGTCACTGGTGATATCAAACTTGGTGAAACGCTATATCAGGCTAATTGCACCGCCTGCCACGGGGTTAATGGCGAAGGGGTGAACGCACCAGCGTTGATGAACCAATCTGCCCTTGCCCACAATACCGATGAATTTATTCGCCACGCCATTGAAAATGGTCGTCAAGGCACGCCGATGCAGGCATTTAACGAGAAATTATCCACACAAGAAATTAACAGCATTACTGCCTTTTTACGCAGTAAATCACTGGGCTTAAACGAAACTAAACCGACCTTAACGGCAATGCCTGAGCCCAAAGATTACATTATCAACAAGCAAGGTGATGATCCTAACTTTACGCTGAAAGACGGTATGTATGTGATGTCGGCAGACTTAAATCGTGCACTCGAAAATAACAGCCGTATGGTATTGCTGGATACGCGCGTGCCATCTGTGTGGCAAACCGCCCATATCGAGGGTGCTATCCCCTTCCCTTACTATGCCGACTTAGACGAAACCGTTGCCGGTATTCCAAAGGATGTACAAATCGTCGCCTACTGCTCTTGCCCTCGGGCTGCTGCCGATTACACCATTAATAAGTTAAGAAGACGCGGCTATACTCGCACCGCGGTATTATGGGAAGGCATTTTCGGTTGGATGCACTTAGGTTATCCGGTTAGGCGCGGTGATATTGCCGACGTTAGCCACTAGCGTTAACGCCTTTTAATTCCCAGAATAGATAGCGAAATTATTAGTACTTTCTTTCTGCATTTACTGATATTTCGCTAACTGAGATTGCACTAACTATGGCTGAACGGCCTTACTGAAACTACGAAAAGCGAGCGATGCCGCTTGCGCAGCACTTGCCTGATATTCCTCTTGTTGCACCCAACCTGCGTAAAATAACCCTTCAATTAAGTTTAATACCCAGCTGGTGGGAAGCGAGTTATCAAGCTCTCCGGCTTGCTTAGCCTGCTCGATTAAGTCCCATAACTCCTGATCTTGCTCGGCAATAATGCGGTTCACCTCGGGAATATCGTCGGCAAAATAATCCAGCGTCATCAAAAACTGTAACTCAGCCGTTAATGGCATCGCTAAACTAAACAGTAACTCAAACGCATGCATCGCCGAAGTCGCCTGTGCTTCAATAGGCTGCGTCGCTTGCTCAAAAACTTGTAAGCAATGTAAGGCAATCGCTTCAATTAACGCCTCTTTACTGGTGTACAAGCGATATAAGGTAGCTCGGCCAACACCAGCAGATTTGGCAATATCAGATAAGGAAATTTCCTTATTTTTGTTAATCAGTGTTAAACCAGCCAGTACTAATGCCTGCTGCGATTTTACGATTCTGGCATCCACCATCACATTCACCTTCAGTTTTTAGAGCGCTTTGACCACTACATGCTAAGCAATGCAGCTCGGGCACTCCGCTTAGTAGTTGCCAGTCAGTCTACTGAAAAACACTGTCTGAAACAACACTTATGAAACAGTGGTGACTCATAAAGTTGACTCACTATTAAAATCCCATTACTCTAAAAATACGAAACACATGTGTCTCATAAATTTATCCTGTAAGGAGCTCAGGTGAAATCAGGTAAAAGCAAGTCGCTAGTCATCAATTCACTGGTCGCCGTCATTGGAATATTTCTGGTGTTATGGTTACTTGACGATAGTGAAGCGCAGCAAGCGGCAATTGAACCACCGCAACCAATACCGCAAGTGTCAGTGATTGAGGTAACACCAACCGCCAGAATGGCTGAGATTAAGGTCACAGGAACTGTGAAATCTAGATGGCCACTTGCCCTTAACGCCAATGTCAGCGGCCGTTTGATAGATCATTTTGAGCATATTCAACCGGGCAGTTTTATTCGCCAAGGACAGTCAATTGCCGAAATTCAAGATATCGACTACGTAACAGCCCTGGCCAGCGCCGAAGCACGTATTAGTCAGGCCAAGTTAACGCTTGCCCGCTACCTGAATGAGCAAAGTGTTGCCAAGCATCTGGAAACAACGAATAACAGCAATGAGTTTCGCTTATTTAAGCCGCACGTAAGTGCTGCAAAAGCGGAACTATCCTCCGCACAAGCGAATTACCAATCAGCGCTTAAACGGGTTCAAGATACCAAAGTTAAAGCACCGTTTGATGCAATTGTGTTGGCGAAACACACGGCGCCAGCGCAAGAGATCACTGCAGGTGACACGCTTTATCAACTGGCCTCTTCACAAACCATAGATATCGAAGTGCACCTTGCCACTTATCAGTGGCAGCAAATCGTTAGTACCAAAACTGATAGCCAAAATGACGCCAAAAGTGATGTCCAAAGTAACTCCATAGTTAATGCGGAGCAGGCACCTCATCAAGAAAATACCGAGATAACAGCACGCATAACTGATAATCAAGGCAACATATGGCAGAGCCAACTGCGCTTTTTGTCACCAACACTGAACCCACAAACTCGCCAGCAGCGCTTGCTGCTGACCATTGAAAATCCTTATCAAAACAGCGTTATGCTCTACCCTGAGCAACAAGTGAACGTCAGCTTTAACGCGGCGCAGGGAAGCAATACTATTCTGGCTCCCGCCACTGTGCTGACCCGAGATCAGCAAGTGTGGACCGTTCAAGATGGCAGATTAGTCCAAGAAGAAATTCAACTGCTTAGTGAAGATATTGAGGATAGCGATCAGGTGTTATTTTCCTTTAGCAAGCAACCCAGTCGCGAACGTCTATTAGTGCGTTATCCACTAAGCAATATGTTGGCAGGCCAACAGGTTAACCCCTTGATGGAAAAAGAAAGCCTGCTTGCCGAGCAGCAGAATGAGCAAGAAGGTGCTCAACTAGGTGATCAATTAGACAAGCAGTTAGCAAAATCAACATTTGCAGGAGCACAGCAGTGAACACTATCACCAAATGGTTTCTTGATAATCCCGTTGCCGCCAATTTGCTGATGGTATTTACCCTAGTGGCGGGCTACTTATCGTTTTCCAGTTTACGCGTCGAGAGTTTTCCGCAGCCACCACCGTCACAACTGGTTATTGAAGTGAGTTATCCCGGCGCAACAGCCCTACAAGTCGATGAAAGCATTAGTCAGCGCATAGAAGATGCCATCAGCGGTATCGCTGGCATTAAAACCATCACTAGTGCGTCATATGCTGGCTTTGCCTCAGTACGGGTTAAGAAAAACACTGGTGTAGAGCTAAGCGACTTACTTGAAAAAGTGCGCAATCAAGTGAATGCCATTGTTGGTTTTCCGGAGCGTGCCGAGCAGCCAAAAATTTACCCTGATGAATTTGGCAACTTGGCCTCGTTTGTCATGATTTATGGTGGCGATAGCGATCACACGCGCCAGCAAGTTGCCACCTTGGTCGCTAACAACCTGAAAAAGCATCGGGCGATCTCACAAGTAACGAATTTGGGTAAACGCCGCAAGCAATTAGTCATCGAGCCAAACGCCAACGCTTTAAAGCAATACGGCCTGTCTTATCAGGATGTCGCCAATATTATTCATCAATGGTCACTAAACCATCGCAGTGGTGAGCTCGACACTGAGGCGGGTAAGCTCACTTTAAAGGCCGACAATTATAGTGACACCATACCTAGTTTGGCGCAGATCCCGTTGATTAGCAGCGCAAATGCAGTGATCCGGCTCAGTGATGTCGCCGAGATCACACGCGACTACGAGCAAACTGACAGTCGAGCGCGTTACGCCGGACAAGCCGCTATTGCGTTAATGATATCAACCAGTCAAAAAGATAATTTGCTGACCGTCAACGAGGCAACGCAATCAGTGCTAGCCGAACTACAAAGCCAACTGCCTGCGGGAATAAACACAGATGTGATGGCCGATATGGCACCTTACATCGACGAGCAACTAGATTTGCTCGGCAGCAATGCATGGCAAGGCTTGCTAATTGTGATTGTCTTATTGGCAATATTTCTCGAACTGAGGCTAGCACTTTGGGTCGCCATGGGGATCCCAATTTCCATCGCTGGTGCTATTTGGTTAATGGGGCTGCCAGCCTTAGATTACAGCATTAACGATATCACCCTGTTTGGTATGATTTTAGTGCTCGGCATATTGGTTGACGATGCCGTGGTGGTTGGCGAGTCCATCCATCAAGCGCGAACGCGTATTGCCGACCCGAAAGAAGCAGCCTATCAAGGGGTAAAAGCAGTATCTGTCGCCACCAGTTTTGGTGTACTCACCACCATTGCCGCATTTTCACCTATGTTATGGATAGAAAATGAGCTTGCACAAGTGCTGGCAGGCTTTTCTGCTGTGGTGATTTTTGCGCTGATTTTTTCACTGATTGAAAGCAAATTTATTCTGCCAACCCATCTGGTACTGGCACAAAACAAGGCAGCGCCTAAACAACCCTATCTCGCGCGATTAAATCGGTTACTCAAGGCTATCAAGCGAAAATGTAATGCTGGTTTAACTTGGTTTACCGAGGTTTGCTATCAGCCTAGCCTATCACTGGCACTGGCCCATAAACGCACTAGCCTAGCGATATTTTTACTGCTCGTTCTAGGTGCTTACGGTGCCATGCTAAAAGGGACGATAAGAACAGTATTTTTCCCTGAAATTCCCGGCCGTTATGCAACCTTAGTGGTGGAAATGGATCAAGATGCCGCGCCACAACTAAGCCAACAACATATGCTGAATATTGAGCAGACGATTGCAGCCACTAATCGCGAGTTGGTCAACAAATACCAAACAAGCGAGCCAGTGATTAAACAGTTCTTGGTAGCGATGACTGATAATGAGCAGCTAGAGGCGACAATAGCGCTATCCAACCAAGCCTTGGCAAAGGTCGCCAGTGACGAATTACTTAGTGTCTGGCAACAGCACCTTGGTCTTTTGGAAGGCAGCCAAGCACAAAAATTTACCTTTGCCGAAACGCCAGCGGGCGGCACTTATTTAACCGTTAGTGCGCCATCAAGAGACTTAGCTCGCCATGTTGCCAACGAACTCAAACAAGCGCTCGCTAACTTACCCGGCGTCAACGATATCACCGACGATGGCCAAATAGGCAAGCCACAACTACAAATTACCTTAAATCAACGGGGCATTAATTTAGGCTTAAATCAGCGTCAACTGGCCCAATTGATCGGCGGTGCTTATGGTCATATTGAACTGCATCGGATCCTCGATAGCGGTGAAGAGTCCATGGTGCTGCTGCGCCTACCCGCTCAGTCACGCCAGACATTGCAACAGCTAAAAGAAACACAAGTGCTGATCGCCGAGCAAGAATATATATCACTGGCAGAAGTTGCTGATTTTAGCTTTAGCCGCGAGCCAGAGGTGCTATATCGCAAAAACCGCAATCAAGTCATTTCCGTGTACTGGCGGCAAGACAAAGGCGTTGCCTCTCCACAAGAGGTTTGGCAGCAATTACAGCAGTCAAGCGTTGCCGCGCTTACCGCACAATACCCCAACGTTGAAATTAATGCTGGTGGCGAATTTGAGGAAATACTGGATGTTCAGCAAGGCTTTAAAAAAGCCATGTTGCTTACCTTGTTGTTAATTTATGTGCTGCTCGCCATTCCACTGAAATCCTACTGGCAACCTTTTATCATTATGTCGGTGATCCCATTTGGCTTTGCGGGTGCAATTTATGGTCATGGCCTAATGGGCTTATCGGTCAGTTTACTTTCCTTGTTTGGCATGATGGCTATGACGGGCGTGGTAATTAACGACTCGCTGGTATTGATCACCCGATTTAATCAGCTACACCGCTCAGGTATGACAATGAAAACCGCCTTAATTACCGCAGGTAAAAGCCGATTACGGGCGATATTTCTCACCACAGTGACAACCGTTTTTGGCCTTCTGCCTTTACTCAGTGAAACCTCAGAGCAAGCGCAATACCTTAAACCCGCCGCTGTGTCCCTAGTATTCGGTGAGCTATTTGCGACGCCTATCACCCTGATTTTAATCCCCGTGTTACTGAGTTTTCGAACCGCTGACAATACGAATAAAGCGCAAGCCTGCTCAGCAGAGCATAGCGCCGCTAAGCCCAGCCCAAATACGACACCAGAGTTGACTAGCTAATGACGATACAACCAATTTCTGTTCGCCAAATTCTTCGCAGCAACCAGCAAGCCGTGGCAATAAACGTACTGCTGACGATAGTTGAAATCACATTAACCGCGCTTATTCCGCTGTTTATCGGCTTTACCATTGATGGCCTATTAGCAGGCCAAAGCCGAGAGCTATTGATATTAATGGCGATTTTAGTTGTGCTTGTTATCGTCAGCGTTACCAGACGTTTTTACGATACCCGCGCCTACGGCAAAATCCGAGTAACAACGCAGGTAGGTATTGCCAAACAAAACCATCACTTACCAGTTTCAACCCTTAATGCCAGATTAGAGATGGGGCGCGAGCTGGTCGACTTTCTCGAACATAAGCTGCCTGAAATTCTTACTGCCAGTGTGCAGTTTGTTATTTCACTAGCTGTGTTGTTTTTTCTTAACCCTATATTGTCTGCCACTGCTTTTATTGCTGCCGTGTCGATGATGCTGATTTACGGATTTTTTCATCAAGGTTTTTATCAACTTAATGGCGCACATAACCAGCAGACAGAGCAACAAGTAAGCTTGTTAGCAGCAAAATCTCTACCAACAATTACTCGCCATTTTAATAGCTTAAAAGCTTTGGAAATCAAATTGTCAGATCGCGAAGCCCTGCTCTACGGCTGCGTCTTTATCGTGCTACTGGCAATGGTGGTGAGCAACTTATGGTATGCAACAAGCCAAATGGCCATCACAGCTGGCACTATTTTTTCCATCGTCAGCTATTCATGGGAGTTTGTTGAAGCAGCAATAGTGCTACCAGTTACCCTGCAAAGCTGGGCAAGGCTTTCAGAAATTACTAAGCGTATTAATTCAATAAACAAAGAAGATTAAATCAGCATTTAGTAGTTGTAGATTTGTACTTAGGCGCACTCAGAAGTCTTTGCATAGGCGGCAGCAGAATTGAGAAACACCAGAGTGATATTATTTGAAAATCTCGTCTGCTATCGGCGAATAGCAGTCAGCTCCGCACCTCAGTGTAGTATACAGAAATAGTAAAAAGCGGCCATTGAGGTTGGTCAGTATAAAAGAATTAATTTGCTTCCTTCCTAGAAAAGACTGTTGCTTATATTTAAGTTAAGAGTGCAGATTGTAACGAGGGCCCAATTATCGTCGCAAATCCCCTTTTGCGATGTAATGATTAACGAAGAAATGCTAAGAGCACAAATGTACTTAATAACCACAGCTTATATAAATATTTTCCAACTTGCATTTTGGCATTCGGTATTGCTGCCCTCCTAGTATTTCTTCTTTAGTAAAATAAATTGCATCTGCCTCTAGCGAAGAATTCATAGTCTGCTGCATATTCAACGGAATATCCAAATTAACTGGTTTTACATCTCTCGATAACTCTTTTAGCTCAAGATTGTATGTGTACGCATCACGCTGTTCTTTCGTACTATTATATGTTGAAGCTATCATCCTCAAACTCGACATGCCATCATCACCAATAACTCGAGGCCCTGACTTGAATTGTAAAGATTTTGCCATTCTGTAATTTTGCTCTTCGAGAACATTCTCATGGAAGGTGCCACCACTTGATTTTCCATTTAATTTGAACTCGCAGTCTTTTATAATTGCCAGTAAGGCTGAGCCAAAATCGCTACGATCTTCAATGGACTCTCGGTTTAGTTCGTAAAAAGCGAAAGTGTATTTAAGCGATGTCACATAGTCTTTTGCCTTATATGCCTTTTTACCCATCCAGTAATATTCTTCTTTTAGGTATGCGCCTGCTTGAAAGGACACAAACAGGAGTACAACGACTAATTTTTTCGCTAAGTTCATTTTGCTACTCCTCATCTTGCTTTTCCGGTAGTTCTGGATAAATTAGGTTTTTGTTTTTACCTCCGCCGCTACTAGAATTGCTACCATAATGAGTCTCAAATGGCTTATCAACAAACACAGCCACAGATAACAATACAACGCCCAGAAACACAAAAAAAACACCAGGAGACGCACTAACCAAGTCAGCTTTGGCTCCTTTAAGTTTTCCTTTAAATTTGAATTCTCCTGAAACGCCTTTTATTAGCAGGTCGTACCCTAATCGGCAAATTAAGTACCCGACCAAAAGTGTTGTGATTTTAAAGAAAAATACGAATCCAACAGTTATAAGGTGCATTGAAATATCTTTATCCATTGCGAATCCAACAGCTATCAGGTGCATTGAAATGTCTTTCCCCATGAAGCCTTCTGTTACTGATTTTTATCTCGATACCTTAGACTAGATTGTAGTATATATACGGGTTAAGTCCTTAGAACAATAAAGTCACTCACAACAAGCGCTCTAGTACCTACATATTGGTAAACAATTTTTAGTTCTACCATTTATACCCTCTGCTTCTGGCTTATTGGGAAAGTAGCCATGATGTCGACTGCACATACAAAGTGAACCACAAGCTATTAATTAGCGACGACCCGCTTCTGACACTTAGCAAAAAATCTTCCATATCACTAAGTATGTCGCATTTCCAAGTAACCCATCTATTTGAATTTCTCGCCACATAATACAAACTTCAAATTCGCTTGATTACTGATAGCTTTCACTGCTTTGTACTATGTGTCTATAAATCATTATTGCAATTAACTAGACGACCAGTCTAAAATAAAATTTCACTAATTATATGAACAGTTAAATGACTAGTAATGCGCAAAAGCCAAAACGCGGTCGCCCACCAAAAGTTGCCCGCGATAACCAAGATACCAAAGCGGCATTGATCCGCAGCGGCCTTGAGCAGTTAACCGAAAATGGTTTTGCTTCTTCCGGTATCGATCAAATCTTAAAAAAAGTCGGTGTGCCGAAAGGGTCTTTCTATCACTACTTCGCCAGCAAAGAGGCGTTTGGACAAGCGGTGATAGATAGCTATGGTACTTATTTTGCGCGTAAGCTCGATCTCTATTTACTCGATGAAACTCACCCGCCACTAACTCGGCTCAGCAACTTTGTTGACGATGCCAAACAAGGTATGCAGCGTTATCAATTTAAACGAGGCTGTTTAGTGGGCAATTTAGGTCAGGAAGTGGATTTGTTGCCTACGAGTTACCGCCAACAACTCATTGATATATTTAGTCAGTGGCAGCACAAACTAGAAGCTTGTTTAAGTGCAGCACAGGCATGCGGTGAGCTTGCAACTAAGCATAATTGCGCGCAGCTCGCTGAAGACTTTTGGATTGGCTGGGAAGGCGCGGTTAGCAGAGCCACACTCGTGCAAAATACAAAGCCACTAGATAACTACTTAGCTTTTTTTATCGCACGCATTTCGCAAAATAAATAGGCGAATAGTCAAACACGAATAAGCAAAAAAAGAGTAACTCGGCGAGGCTATCATTTAAAAGCTTCACCACATTTTTTTCAACATTAATAGACAATCGGTCTAAAACAGGAGAAAGCATGTTTAAGAGTATTGTTATCAATAAAGACGAACAGGGTTATCAGGCACAAGTTAAGGAAGTGGACGACAGCATTTTGCCTGAGGGCGATGTCACTATTGATGTTGCTTATAGCACCTTAAATTACAAAGATGCCCTAGCCATTACCGGCAAAGCCCCTGTGGTGCGAAGCTTTCCGATGATCCCCGGCATTGATTTAGCAGGAACAGTAACCGCAAGCGATAGCGACAAATTCAAGATTGGCGATAAAGTCTTACTCAATGGTTTTGGTGTAGGTGAAAAACACTGTGGTGGTTTGGCGGAAAAAGCCCGCCTGAACAGTGATTGGCTGATTCCATTGCCTGAAGCTTTCTCACCTCGCCAAGCCATGGCAATTGGCACCGCCGGCTATACCGCCATGCTGTGTGTTATCGCGTTAGAGAAAAATGGCGTTACCCCCGATAAAGGTGAGATTTTAGTCACCGGCGCGAATGGCGGTGTTGGCAGTTTTGCCATCGCAATTTTAGCTAAGCTTGGTTATACCGTGGTTGCTTCGACAGGTCGACTAGACCAAACCGATTACTTAAAACAGTTGGGCGCAGCAGAAGTGATTGATCGCAATACCCTATCGGAGCCGGGCAAGCCATTAGCGAGAGAGCGTTGGGCAGGTGCCGTTGATGCGGCTGGCAGCCACACCTTGGCCAATGTTTGTGCCAGTATGCAATATGGCGGTGTCGTCACCGCTTGTGGTTTAGCACAAGGCATGGATTTTCCAGCCTCGGTTGCCCCGTTTATTTTACGCGGCGTGGTATTAGCTGGAATTGATAGTGTGATGAGACCACTAGCGGATCGAATAGAAGCTTGGCAGCGCTTAGCCGAGATTATCGAAACAGCAGATCTAGAAACTATCTCCACCGATATCAGCCTTGACCAAGCCATTGAGACAGCACAAGCGCTTATTGCTGGACAAGTTCGTGGCCGAGTCATTGTCGATCTTGGTGCTAATAAATAGGCGAATAAGCTAACTAATAGTATATAAAGAGATGGTTAATAGATTGCCATCTCTTTTGCTTTTCGTTTGTCGTCCGTGTCATCAATAGCAGCTATTTTCTCAATTTTAGCAAGATAATCTGCGGGTAAATTCGCTTGGCTCGCGCCATAAAATACATGATGCTTATACCAAGCAAACGGCTGAATATCTGGCGTGCTATCGCTAGCATAATAAAGGCTAGCTTGCTCTGCTTGATGATTTTCATCATAGATGGTCACGTCTTTTTCAAAATAAAACACACCTAAGCCTTCAGCGGCGTCTAAAAAATGTTTCTCACTGGGGCAGAACTCAAATAGTACGCCAAAAACAACATCTTCTTCTTTGTTGGTCAGGTAGGCATCACACTTGGCAGAGCCGTCAACGCCCTTTTTATGAAAGCGTAAATCGTGTTTAGGTAAGTAATAAGCGCCAATATAGCGCGCGCTTGGCACCCGTTGCTGTAATCGTGGCACCGACATATTCGAGCCATAGGCAAAATATTTTAATAATGCACTATCCTTCATAACACTCCCTTAAAAAATTTTAGCTTTTGCAGCCTGTTAGTAAGACCATAACAAGTTAACCCAAAAGCCATCAAACGATAAAAACAGACGTAATAAACATACGTCAAAAGATACATCAAAAAATACGACTGTAGAGCGAATAAAGATGAAGAAATTAATCACAATATGCCTTCTCTGGCTAGTTAGTGCACAAACCTTTGCCTTGCCGAAAGTGGAGTTTACCGCAGTGAATTTGGCGGATCATAAACGCATTGTCGTTTTTATCAAAGACACGCAATCGTTGACGGGTATCGCTGCACAAATTAATCAAGAATCCTCAGGTCAATTACTCGCAGCAATTGCTAACAGTGATGCCTCGACCAAGTTTGGTGATACGCAAATTTTTTACGGTATTGCGCCGTTTACGCAGGTTTCGGTGATTGGTCAAGGTGACGAGCCGTTAACTCAAGCTAGCCTGCAAGCCTTAGGTGGTTATGCTATCGCCAGTATTCCTGCCAACCTGCAAGAGCAAGCCGCCATCGTTACTGATGCACTTAACACCAAAGTTGAAACACCCGAAGCTTGGCTGGCGCTCGGCGCGGCCTTGCGCGACTACCATTTTGATAAATACAAAACGCCGTCAGCCAGAACATTGCCTAGCGACTTGCTTATTCAATCAAACGATATTAATGCGGCAAAAGCTAAATACGACAAAGATTTGAAACATATGGCTGAAGGGATTTACCTCGCACGCGATTTAGCCTCTGAGCCCGGTAAAACTATGTACCCAGAAAGTTTTGTTAGCCAAGTCAAAAAAGCGTTTAAAGGGGTGAAAAATATTGATATCGACGTACTGAAAGTCCGCGATATGAGAAAGCGTAATATGGGCGCGCTGTTAGGGGTTGGGCAAGGCTCAGTGCATGATCCAAGGCTGCTGGTCATAAGCTATGTCGGTGCCGGCAAAAAAGCGCCAATCGCCCTCGTGGGTAAAGGCATTACATTTGATACTGGCGGTATTAGCCTTAAACAAAACAAAGGCATGTGGGCGATGAAATCTGATATGGCAGGAGCTGCTGCGGTTGCAGGTACGTTACTCGCAGTCGCCAAGCGCGGCGAACAAATCAATTTAGTCGGCGTGATGCCGCTGGCAGAAAATATGCCATCTGGTGATGCTATTCGCCCTGGTGACGTGTTAACTACAATGCAAGGCACGACGATTGAAATTATCTCGACCGACGCCGAAGGCCGACTTATTTTGGCTGATGCCGTACGTTACGCGCAGAAAGAGTTTAAGCCTAGTTTGTTGCTTAACATCGCCACCCTGACAGGCTCAGCGGTGCGAGCGCTAAGTGATGAATATGCTGCTGTTGTGACGCGCGACTGGCAATTGACTGAGCAAATGATGGCAATAGGTAAAAGCAGTGGCGAAAACGTCTGGCCATTACCACTGCATCCCAATCATTTTGACCAGATAAAATCGGATATAGCCGATATTAAAAACTCAGGAGCCGGTAATCCCGGCGCCAGTATTGGCGCTGCCGTGGTTGCCACTTTTATTGATAAAGACTTACCTTGGGTACACTTAGATATTGCCGGCGTTGACTGGTTAGACGCAGATATCGCCATAGCTCCAAAAGGCTCACAAGGCTGGGGGGTGCGCTTTATGGATCAGCTAGTGCGTGAAAGTTTGAAATCAGACGAGTAACAACCGCCCTGTTTTCAATGCTTACAGCAACAATAGCTGATCATATTGTTTTTATGAGCCATTAGCACAAGTAATTAGAAAGCCGCTAATTAGCGGCTTCTTTGTAATGGCTATTCAAATACTCAGACATGCATACCGCGAATGGGGTAATCATTGTCTGGGTTTTTAATCCAAGCTAAACCATTAACCAGCGTACCAAGCTCTGGGCGCACAAAGGGATTATTCGAAATATCCACGACATGTAACTTACCCTCGCCATTGACCACAAATAAGCCCGGCTCGGCAAACGGATGATCGGTTTCCTCTGGCGAGCGCGGATCAGAAATATACACACCTAGCTGCTGCATTTGTTCGACGGTTAAGCCGTAAGCAATTGGGAAACTAATGTCTAACTTTTCCAAATGAGCTTCTAGCTGTGCTTTCGAGTCACCAGAAACCGCCAGTACTTCAACGTCAATATCAGCTAACGGTGCTAGGTATTGCTCCAATGCATTTAGGTACTTGGTACATAACGGGCAGTGTTTACCGCGATACACTAACACCAGTTGCCAGCCATTTGTGTTAGCTGCTTTACCCAATATTTGCTGCTCGCCTGAGCGCATCGTGACAGATATTTCAGGAAACTCACTACCCGGGTGCAGTTTATTGGTTGTATTCGTCATCACTTTTCTCGCTTAAAAATGTTGGTTAAGGTGGGCTTCAAAACGTTTAAAGTCGTTTTCAATATCCGCATTTTTCATCACATCAAAACACGCAAAGGTTTCCATCGCCGTCATCCCAAAGAACTTAAAATTCATATGCATAGGGAAGAACAAATCGTCAACGCTCTTGCCTTCAAAAAAGTCTAGCTCGTCATTAAAAGATTCTGCTGGTGCGTTAAACGTCAATGACAACATATATTTAGTGCCCGCTAATGTACCGCCTGTTCCATAGTTGCTTTTCGGTGCATCTTCGGTGCGGCCATCGCCATTACATAAAGCACCACCCATACCTGCGGTATACACTTCATCCATATATTTTTTAAACGACCAAGGTACGCCCATCCAATTCACTGGCGCTTGCAGTAAGACAATATCGGCCCACTGGTGATGTGCCAGTTCTTGTTCAACGTCGACGGTTTCACCAATGCTGATAACACGGATCTCGTGGCCTTTTTCAGCTAATTGTGTCGCCGCTTTGTCAACCAAGGCAGCACTTAGCTTGCCTTCTGAAAATGGGTAATATTGGTGGGCGTTAATAATTAATACATTGCTCATAAGAAAATCTCGTTAATATGCGCTAGCAATCACTTCAGATGTAAATGCGCTAGAAGCTAGGCTATAAATGAAAAATAAAATACAGAATCATCGCTGACTCAAACTTGTGGTTTATTTTAGTAACCTGTAAACTTTAATCAATTAGTATACTTTTAGTAACCTAGTTGAGACCTAGAGAATTTTATGAAAAGTGTTGTAGAAACAGATAGTAAAGGTCGTAAAAAAGTTTTAAATGCCTGCCTAGAGCCATGTGCCATTGAAAAAGGCATGCGGTTAATTGGTGGAAAGTGGACAGGTTCGATTATTTATCACTTAAAAGATGAGCCAGTGCGTTTTAATGATTTAACCCGCTTACTTGGCGGCGCAAGCAAGAAAATGATCGACCAGCGATTAAAAGAGCTTGAAGCCAATGGTATGGTGCTGCGAAAAGTGATCAGCGATCGCCCGGTCGCGGTAAGCTATGAATTAACTGAATTTGGCCGCTCGGCACTATCGATTTTAGAACAGTTAAGAAGCTGGTCTGAACACAACGACATATAAGGTGGCTACTCTGCTACTCAGCTACTCAGCTACGTCAGCGAAGTCAGCTATGTAAGTTTGGTTAAACAAGTCTTGTCGTAAATTACTCATATCCATCCAATTTACCGTGATGAGCAGAATACTTGATCTATAGTCAGTGAATACCCAAATGGTATGTCGCTTATGTCTTTAACAGGAGATCATATGTCTAATCACACTTATAAATTACTCGAATTAACAGGTTCCTCACCAGATGGTATTGAGCAAGCGGTCAGCAATGCTATCGCCAAAGCCAGCGAGTCCTTACACAATCTTAGATGGTTTGAAGTCATCGACACCCGAGGGCATATTGACGAGGGAAAAGTCGCTCATTGGCAAGTCACCATCAAGGTCGGATTTACGCTGGATTAACAGGTAATAGCATGTGCGTCATTGATTAGTGCACAGTGATTATTGGCATCAAGCTTTCCGCCAGTAGTTGTTTACAGGCGAATATTTTCTTTTAAAAAATCGATAAATACTCTGATACGCTCTGACAACGCGGTTTGCTTATAGTAAACCGCCTGAATTTGTTCCCAAGGGTTGGGAGAATGCACAGCGCCCGGTAGCAATTCAACTAAACGGCCAGCGGCTAAATCGCGGTGGATCATAAAATTCGACAGCAACGCCAAGCCATGATGATGCAGCACAAGTTGCCTGACCGACTCGCCGCTGCTTGCCAATATAGAGGGCTTTGTTTGGCACGGCTCAATAAGCGCCCAATCATTAAACTTAGGCAAATCGGCAAAGCCCACGATTTTATGACTTGCCAACGCCGCAATACTTTCCGGCTTACCGTGTTTGGCAAGATATTCTGGCGTTGCCACTATTTTCAATGGGCTTTCCCCTAAACGACTGGCATGTAAGTTTGAGTCATTCAGTTGACCGATGCGAATAGCGACATCGGTGCGACGCTCAAGCAAGTCAATAATGCTTTCATTGGAAATCAGTTCGACCGATATATCTGGGTAAGCGACATTAAACTCAGCCATTAACGGCACAAGTTGGTGCAGAATAAAGGGGCTGGCGGCATCAATTCTGAGTCGCCCTGAAGGCTTGGCATCAGCAAATAAAAGTTTTTCTTCTGCATTAGTGAGGGTGGCTAACGCTTGTTTTGCCTCAGCTAAAAACAAGCGTCCCTCTTCCGTTAAATCCACTCGTCGCGTGGTGCGATTAAGTAAAGTCGTATTTAAGCTTTGCTCTAAACGGCTGACACTTCGTGAGACTTTGGCCACTTGCAAATCAAGCGCATCAGCCGCACTGGAAAAACCACCAGTATCAACAACGGCAATAAATGCCGCTAAATCTTCAATTTTTGATTTAACCATAATCGTGATGCTTTCACTGAAGAGTCACTATAAATTTAGCCAGTCGCAGCACTAGTAATGATAACGAAGCTGTGCGATAAGAATGGTTTGGTCTTGATACTTATACACGATGCGATGTTCATCATTAATTCTGCGCGACCAATAACCAGAAAGACCGTGCTTTAACGGCTCTGGTTTGCCTACCCCCTCATATGGCGTTCGCTGTATCTCCTTGATCAGCAGATTTATGCGCTTGAGCACTTTTTTGTCGGTGCTCTGCCAATAAAGGTACTCTTGCCATGCCTTCGACGAAAAGGTGAGTTTCACTCCATTAACTCTCGCTCAGCTCCTTTACCAGCTTCAAGCTCTGCGATCGATTCCAATAATGCTCTGGCATTTGCAGGAGATCTCAATAAATAAGTGGTCTCCTGCATCGCTTTATAGTCTTCCAGCGACATCATCACCACGGGGCTTTCACTTTTTCGGGTGATAATAACGGGCGCATGGTCTTCACAAACCTTTTCCATGGTTTTAGCCAAATTCGCCCGTGCGGTTGTATAGCTGATGGCATCCATTGGTTTAATCTGCCTTATAACCTGTACTTAATTCTGTACTTAATCATGTAAAGTGAGTGTAGGTTATGCTATTGATGAATTCAACTTAAGCCTCTTACAGTGGTGCTTAAACCCAGAATTTAAGGCGTTATCTTAACTATCTGCTTACCCACTAGCCCACCTGCTAACTGCTTATGCATGGCGTTAGTGACCTTCTCGGCATCAAAATCAATCGCATGAATTTCAGGTACATGCAATTGTTTACTCGCCAATAGTTCCAGTAAATGATCACCCATCATACTCAGTTTTTGCTGAGCACATAAATCATTGGCAAGCCAAGCACCACCGAGTGAAACAGCATGAATGGCCGGCGAGCGTTCAAACAATAAACCCGCATCAATTTCTGGGAGTTCGGTTAAACAGGCAATGCGGCCGTTAAAACGTAATAATTCAATATCACGCGCCGTTGCTTCGCCACCAACTGAATCAAGTACTGCGTCTAATGGCTGATAAGCCAAGGCTTGCTTAATCTTATCCACTAAGTGTTTATCGCGATAATCAAAGACATGATCTGCGCCTAAACAGCTAACTAATTTATGATTGGCTTTCGATGCGGTTGCCAGCACAGTTAATCCTTTGGTTTTTGCCAGCTGAATCGCAAACTGGCCGACAGCGCCTGCTCCTGCTTCAATTAAGATGGTTTCGCCCGCTTCAACTTGCAGCTTACATAAAGCGAGGATAGCTGTCATACCCGCACAAGGTAAAGCGGCGGCTTGGAGTGGTTCAACACCTTCCGGCAGTAGCGATACCGCATGAGCTTCAATCGCGACATATTCGGCAAGTGCACCAGCTTTAGACAAATCGCTATGCCACAGCACTTGTTTACCGATTAACGGGCAATGCGGGCTGTATGAATCTACCACAGTGCCAACGCCATCTAATGCTGGAATATGCGGATATTGCCAAACGCTATGCCCGACTTTCGCTAACTTGCTATCCACTGGGTTGAGCGCGGCATAGTCAACTTTGATCAGTACTTGACCATCACCAACACTCGGCACGGTTAGCTGAGTTTCAGTTAGTTCAAAGTCTTCACTTGCCTTGGTTAATACCAGTGCTTGCATCGCACTGGTAATCGAATTGCTTGTTTTCACTTATTTCCCCGCTAATACAAACTTACTGCGATAGGTTTAGCACTCAAAATAATCATTGCTAGACCTATCGCTATTGGCCGTTCCCTACGTTACTTGCTCAGCTGATAACGTTGAGACGGCCTTTTTATTTTTATTAGCTAGTAGCATATAGAAAACTGGCGTAAATAACAGGCCAAATACCGTTACCCCAATCATGCCGCCAAATACCGCTACCCCCATTGCTTGACGCATTTCTGCGCCTGCACCTGTTGCCAACACAAGCGGCACAACACCGGCAGTAAAGGCAATTGAGGTCATTAAAATTGGGCGTAAACGCAAGCGACATGCTTCTAAAATTGCCGCTAATGGCGATTGACCAGCATCTTGAATTTCTTTGGCAAATTCCACCATCAAAATCGCATTTTTACAGGCCAGTGCGACCAGTACGATCAACGCTATTTGGGTGAAAATATTGTTGTCACCGCCAATCATCCAAACACCCAACAAGGCAGAGAAAATGGTCATCGGCACAATCAAAATAATGGCTAATGGTAAACGTAAACTTTCATATTGCGCAGCTAATACAGTAAACACTAACACCACCACTAGCGGGAAGATGTACACCATGGTATTACCGGCTAAAATTTGCTGGTAGGTGACTTCGGTCCACTCGTATTCCATGCCGTTTGGCAAGGTCGCGGCGAGTACTTCTTCAATCGCAAATTGTGCCTGATCAGAGCTATAACCCGGCGCTGGGCTACCGTTTAATTCAGCACTTGGATAACCGTTATAGTGCATCACGCGATCTGGCCCTGTGGTTGGCGTTACTGCCACAACTGCGCCCAACGGTACCATATGCCCTGCGGCATTACGGACTTTTAAGCCAAGAATTTGTTTCGGATCAACACGAAAGTCTGCATCTGCTTGCGCATTAACCTGATAAGTGCGGCCAAACAGGTTGAAATCGTTGACATACAATGAGCCTAAGTAAACTTGCAGCGCATCGAACACTTCCGAAAGCTCTACCCCTAATATCAAGGCTTGTTCGCGATCCACTTCAATATCCATTTGCGGTACTTGAATGCGGAAAGTTGAGTACAAGCCCATTAACTCTGGGCGTTTCTGCGCTTCACCAATCACCGCTTGTAGTGAGTCAAACAAAGCGTTAAACCCTAAGTTACCTCTGTCTTCAATTTGCAGCTTAAAACCACCCGTTGAACCTAAGCCTTGAATAGGCGGCGGTGGGAAAATCGCGACAAAGGCTTCATCAATAGCCGCAAATTGGCCATTTAAGTTAGCCGCAATGGCATTAGCAGAAAGCTGTGGTTCATTGCGTTCGGTAAAATCTTTTAAGGTGACAAACACAATACCGCTGTTCGGACTGTTGGTAAACCCGTTCACCGACAAACCTGGGAAGGCTACGGTATTGGCAACACCTGGCGTGTTTAGCGCCATATCACTCATTTCTCGGATCACTTCTTCGGTACGATTCAAGCTTGCCGCATCTGGCAATTGCGCAATCGCCACTAGGTACTGCTTGTCTTGCTGAGGAATAAAACCACCCGGTACAGCATTAAACAAGCTACCAGTTGCGCCCACTAAACCTAGGTATAACACAGACACTAACAGCGAGAAGCGGATCAGCTTTTTCACTAAGTTTTCATAGGCATTAGTGCCTCTGTCAAACAACTTATTAAACGGTGTGAATACCACTTTGCTTAGCGTTTTATCTAACACACGTGTTAACCAGTCTGGCTTGGCGTCATGCCCTTTTAGCAACAATGCCGATAACGCTGGCGATAACGTTAACGAGTTAAACGCTGAAATCAGGGTTGAGATGGTAATAGTTAACGCAAACTGCTTGTAGAATTGGCCCGATAAACCAGTAATAAACGCGGTTGGAATAAATACCGCACATAGCACAAGTGCAATCGCAATAATTGGCCCAGTTACTTCGGTCATGGCTTTACGCGTTGCTTCTAATGGTGATAAACCATCGTGAATATTGCGCTCAACGTTTTCCACCACCACAATGGCATCATCAACGACAATCCCGATGGCAAGTACCAAGCCAAACAGTGAAAGCGTGTTAATTGAAACGCCAATCCACTGCATAATAGCAAAGGTACCAATGAGTGATACAGGCACCGCAATTAATGGGATGATTGATGCGCGCCATGTTTGTAGGAATAAAATCACCACTAAGACCACCAGCACAATCGCTTCTAGTAAAGTAGCGATTACCGCGTCAATCGAGCCACGAACAAACACGGTTGGATCGTAAGCGATTTCATAAGCTACCCCTTGTGGAAAGGCTTTTGATAGCTCGGCCATGGTGCTGCGCACTTCATCAGACAATTCAATAGCATTAGAGCCGGGACGCTGGAAAATCGGCATCGCTACCGCAGGCTTACCGTTAAGTAGTGAACGCAAGGCATAGGTGTTTTGGCCTAGCTCAACACGCGCGACATCCTTTAATCGGGTAATAGAGCCATCTTCACCCACTTTAATGACAATATCTTCAAACTCTTCAATCGAGTTTAAGCGCCCTTTTACGTTTAGGAGAACTTGGAATTCACTATCCACTGGCGTTGGCTGCGCGCCTAATGAACCTGCTGCAACTTGTCGGTTTTGCTCACGAACGGCTGAAACAACATCCATTGCTGTCATATTGCGTGAGGCAATAGCATCAGGGTTTAGCCATAAGCGCATTGAGTATTCACCGCCGCCAAATAGCTGAACATCACCAACACCGCCTAAACGAGCGATCTGATCTTTCACATACAGGCTGGCATAGTTTGATAAGTAGCTGATTTCGCGTGACTCATCCGGCGAATATAAATGCACGACCATGGTTAAATCAGGCGAAGCTTTTTCGGCGACTACACCCAAGCGCTGCACAGTTGTTGGCAAACGCGGTAAGGCACTGTTGACACGGTTTTGCACTTGAACTTGTGCTTTGTCTAAGTCAGTACCTAAGGCAAAAGTGACGGTTAAGGTCATGCGGCCATCACTGGTCGCCTGTGAAAACATATACAGCATGTTTTCGGTACCATTGATTTCCTGCTCAAGCGGCGTTGACACCGTTTCAGCAATCACTTTTGGGTTAGCCCCTGGGTAGTTCGCCGTGACCACAACAGTAGGTGGCACAACTTCTGGATATTCACTGACCGGCAGTTGGAATAGAGAAATAGAACCGCCAATCAGGATAATCAGCGACAGCATCGACGCGAATATCGGTCGTTGAATAAAGAAATGAGAAAAATTCACAGCGAGTAACTCCTAGCGAACAGCCGCAAGCGTGTCGGCAGTAGCTGGGTCAACGGTTAGCGCAACCGCTGATAAGTCTAAAGTGACATTGCGCGGGCTGATCACCATGCCTGGGAAGACTTTAGCTGGGCCATTTACCGCGATATTATCTTCAGGGTTTAAACCATCGGTGATCACGCGGTACTGACCGTAACGCTCACCTGCTGTCACTTGACGATATTGCACTGTGTTGTCTTCACCAATCGTTAACACAAAACGGTTTTTCAGATCGGTGCCAATTGCACGATCTGGCACCAAAATGTGTTTTTCAATATCAGTAGACGCCAGTTTTAAGCGAGCAAAAGAACCAGCTTTTAACGCGCGCTCTTGCGTGTGATTATCAAACGTTGCACGTACACGAATCGTACCTGTTGACGCATTCACCGCATTGTCGACAAAGTCGATATTGCCTTGATATTGCCGCTTTGTATTGCCTGCTAAGGTTAGCGTCACAGGCAATGGCGTGTTTGACGTTACCTTGGCAAAATCTGAGTTCCATGTGCGCTCGTCAATATCAAAGTATGCGTACATTTCATCGTTAGATACGATGTTAGTTAACACACTTTGATTAGCGATAACGTTGTTGCCTTCGGTAATTTCAGCGCGAGAAATCACACCAGTAATTGGCGACTTCACTGAGGTGAATTCTAAATCAAGTAAGGCTGAATCGAGTTGAGCTTTCAGTGCTAACAATTCCGCTTTACGTTGTTTTGAATCAGCTGAGCGCGATTCCACTTGTTCAATTGAAATGGCACTGCTTTTTCCTAAGTTTAAGGCTCGTTTTTCTCGATTAATCGCCTCTTCCAACGCTGCTTCACCAGCAAGAATTTGCGCGCGTAAGCGATCAACTACCGCTTGAAATGGACGAGGATCGATTTGAAAAAGTGCGTCACCTTGCTGCACCGTTTGCCCTTCGGTAAAGGCTATGCTTTCAACCACACCTGAAACACGCGGCATTAAAATCACGCGCTGTGGCGTCTCAAGGCGAGTGGTATAGGTATGCCAAGATTGCACTTCTTGAAAGGCAACTTGTGCAACATCAATTGGCAGTGGTGGCATTTGCATTTGTGGCTCGGCTTCTTGGCTATTACATCCAGCCAAGGTAAGTACCGCGAGCATTGCCGTTACGGAAGCTAATAAATGAAGCTTTTTCATGAAAATATATACCTTGTAATGCGCTAATTACGACCACACGTGGTCGAGAATTTTATGAAAAGAGATTGGTAAGGGTGACAAATACAGACTGTGAAACCATGACCAATTTATTGAGCGCTATTGTAAGGCTTTTATTGTTGCCTATTAACCACATATAATGACACACAGTGTTGCCAATGAAGCACCAATAAAGTTAACTTTGTGGAGATCCGAATGGATATTTCTAGCCGTATGTTGTTGTTTTTGGAAGTTTCTGAGCGCGGCTCATTTGCCAAAGTCGCCGAGCATAGAAAAATCGATCGCTCGGTTGTATCGAAACAAGTCGCCAAGTTAGAGCAAGAATTAGGCGTGCGCTTAATGAATCGTACCACGCGCTCCTTTTCCATTACTGGCGCAGGCCATGATGTGCTAAGAAAGGCTCAAGCGCTCAAAAGCCTGCTTGATGACACGACGCGTGTTGCACAAAACTATCACCAAACGCCGCGGGGCACGCTAAAAATCACCTGTAGCTATTCACTGGCTAAGCAAGTGTTAATGCCGGTGATTACCTCCTTTCAGCAGCGCTTTCCGCAAGTTAACGTAGAATTATTCACCGGCGATAAAGTCGTCGATATTATTGCTGATGGTTTTGATTTAGCGATCCGCGTTGGCGAACAAAAAGACTCTTCTATGGTGGCGCGCTACCTTGCCCGCAATCGCTTATTGTTACTTGCCGCGCCAAGCTTTATCGAACGCTTTGGCGAGCCGAAAACGCTTGAAGAACTGGCGAGCTTACCCGCTACTTGCTATGCCGGCGAGCAAATTAGGCCAGATTATATCGATTATGCCGACGATAAAAACGAGACACAGCGTGTGCACCTAAACTGGCAATTTGCCTGTAATGAAGTGGAGTTAATGCGCGACCATGTGCTTTCAGGCGCTTCGTTTTATCTCGCCCCTGCGTTTCAAATGCAAGACGATATCAGCGCTGGTCGCCTAGTGCCGATCATGACCGACTTAAAACTACTGGATTTTACTGCGATTTATGCGGTATACCCGCACCGAGACTTGCCACTTAGAGCACGTTTGTTTTTTGATGCATTAAAAGAATATATCGGCGATAAAATTCCGATTTGGGAGCAGAATATTCCGAACTTTGAAAAAATGTACGGCAATCCAACGCGTGAAGAGTGGAACAGCCAAGCCTAAACCATCAACAAGTAGCTAACGTTAAAAAGGCACTAAAGTTAAAAAGGCACCAACTGGTGCCTTTACGTAAATACCCGCTTAAATACTGGAACTTAGTGCAGTTTCATTTTAGGTCGAGTCACTTTCACTAACCGTTCGGCAAACCACAAAATTGTGGCTCGCACTTGGCCGTGAATAGCGGCTTGGTGCATGCGATACAAAGAAACATACACCAGTTTGGCAATGCGCCCTTCAATAAACATGCTGCCTTTGGTGAGATTCCCCATTAAACTGCCGACAGTACTAAAACGCGACAAATTCACCAGCGAACCATAATCCATATAGCGATATTCTTTCGGCGCGAGCCCTTTGCGCTTACGTAAAATATTTTCTTTGACGATGCTCGCCATTTGGTGTGCTGACTGCGCTCTGGGTGGCACCCAACTTTCATCTGGGTTTTGAAAACCGCAGGCATCACCCAATACATAAATATCCTTATTAAACGTTGAGGTCAGGTCTTTATTGACTAGCACTTGCCCCATGCGATTGGTTTCGACGCCTTTAATTTGTGATAAAAACTCAGGCGCTTTTACCCCTGCCGCCCAGATCATAATATCGGCTTGCAGTTTTTCATCTTCGCTGGTGACAAAGCCATCATGCTCTGCGCGCTGCACCCGCGTTTGCTCTAATACTTCAACGCCTATCTTTTCTAACTCACGTTTCGCAGCGCTTGCAATGCGATCAGGCAAGGCGGGTAAAATACGCGGTCCAGCTTCAATTAGGCGAATTTTAAGCTGCTCTGCGGCCATATGCTCAAAACCATAGCTGCCCAGCATTTCGGTAACATGAAATAGCTCTGCCGCCAGCTCAACACCAGTCGCGCCTGCGCCAACTATATCAATGTGCAGCTCTTGCTTGGATTCGTCCTGACTAATTCGGGTAAAAGTGCTTAATAAAGTTTTGTGAAAGCGCTCAGCCTGTTGATGACTATCAAGAAAATAGCAATGCTCAGCCACGCCAGGCGTGCCAAAATCATTACTGACACTACCAACCGCTAACACTAATTGATCGTAGTGTAGTTGGCGCGTGCCGAGATTATGCTCGTCGCTGACAGGTTCTAAGGTCAGGGTTTTGTTGTCAGGGTTAACACCACTCAAACAGCCAAGCTGAAAGTGATAGCCATGACGTGCGCCATGCGCGTGATAAACCACGGCATTTAAGCCAGCATCAAAGGTGCCAGAGGCGACCTCGTGCAATAAAGGTTTCCACACATGGGTGCGGTTTTTGTCTACCAAGATGATCTTGGCTTGGTTTTTTCGGCCTAGTTTATGGCCTAATTGGGTTGCTAATTCAAGGCCGCCAGCCCCTCCTCCAACGATAACAATAGTTTGCATAGAAAAGTCCTTAAAAGTAATAAAGGACTGACGTCGACAAAATTTTTAACAGCTCACCTAGCATTCTTCGATACAGAGAGGAGCGTAGCCAAAACAACCCAACTTCAGTGCTTTATCACTTAAAAAGCAAAATCATACTAACACAATTTATACGGTAATTTTAAAGAACCCTTTGGTATTAATAAGTTACCTTAGGATTACAGTTCTGAAGCCGTTCTTCGGAACTTCGAACTAGCAAATAGTCGATATGATCTTGATACAAATAGGCTATTTTTGAAGACGATATCGCCTAGCAGGTTAACCTTAGCAACTATAAAGTGGCTCGCAAAAGTTCAACCAAGGTAAATCACCATGAGACCGCTAATTTTAGCGTTAGGAGCCATAGTGTCACTGACCATCGCAACACCCGTTAATGCCTCAGATTCCATGTCAAATAGCCAAACGCATACAAACAGCCTTGTGCAAGCAGATAGCGATGCACTAAGCAAAGATCTAAGTAAAGCACAACCTAGTGTCCAAGATAGTGAGGGCAACACCTATCGCACCGTAGCAATAGGCGATCAAATCTGGCTCGCAGAAAATCTAAGAAGTACTAAATTTCAAGATGGCTCGGCGATAAACACAGCCTTTATTCCAGAAGACGATGAAAATATGCTGCTAACCTATGGTCGGCTCTACAACTGGTATGATGTTGTCGACGAGCGAAATATTTGCCCTGTCGGCTGGCGCGTTGCCACTGACGCCGATTGGCAAGCATTAGAAAAAACCATTGGTATGGCAAATGCCGATTTAAATAAAGAAGGTTGGCGAGGTGACAATGATCTTGCTATCACCCTTAAAGAAGCACAACCAGATAGCTGGTTTAAAAATTTCGATAAATCACAAGTCAATAAATACAATTTCGCTGCCAGACCCGCTGGCGTGAAATGGCATAACTTTTATATCACCCAAGGTATGTACACCGAGTTTTGGACAAGCACGGAGGCAACCGACAAAAAAGCCTATAACCGAACGCTAGTCTACCCTTGGTGGAATTCTCACAAAGGCGAAATTAATCGCGTCAGGATATCGAAAGACTATATGTTTTCCGTGCGCTGTATCAAAATTTAATCAAGTGTAATGAGTTTTGATAACTTGCTAGTGCGATTACTTGGTTTGCGCCCATTGCTTGGGAGATTGGCCATATAATCGCTTAAAGTCTCGGCTAAATTGGGACGAGCTCACATAGCCCATTGCCAGTGCTGCCGTGCTGACATTCTCACCACTAGCAATGCGCATTGCAGCATTATTTAATCGCATGGATTTAACAAATTGTATTGGCGACATAGTGGTTGCTTGCTTAAACTTGCGATGAAAGACAGCGCGGCTCATGCCCACTTGCGATGCAAGCTCGTCAATCGTCACGCTTTTACCTAAATGTGCCGATAAATATTCAATTGAACGAGCGATTTCATTGCCCATACCGAACGCTCGCTTCACTGACTGACCTGCTTGCCCTTCCAGTACAGCGTAATAAAACTCTCTTAATCGATTATCCCCGAGTATTTTCATTTGAGTTGGGTTAGCCAATAATTGCAACAAACGTAGCAACGCATCAGTAAAACTATCATCCCATGTTGCCAAGCTTAAGCTCGGTGATTGGTCGCTATGTTTAGGTTGTTTCATAACACTGGTTGTACTGGCTAATTCGATTACCAGTTCAGTCATTACCTTAGTATCAAGCGAGATATAAACGCCTAACAGTGGCTGTTCAGGTGAAGCCAAAGGTGTGCCTGCTTCAACTGGCATCGACATAGTGCAGCACATGTATTGGTCGCTGCCATAGCTAAAACGCTGACCATCGAGTATCGCCTCTTTAGTACCGCTAACAATGGCGATAATTGCTGGCTCGTATATCGCCGGTGCACATCGCACTGCGTCAGTTACTTTAAAAAGTTGTACGCCTTTAATACCGGTATCGATTAACGCTTCCGCGCTGACCTTGCTTTCACTTGCCGGCTTTTCACTAAGCTGTTGCTCGCCCATGGTTTGCTGACTTACCTGAGCCTCAATTAGTTGCCTTATTTGTTGTTTCAGCGCGTCTTTATTGCTCATATTTACATTCTACTTGTTAGCCTAACCAACTATCTTGACTCCCGAGCCCACATTTTAACAGTTCACCAAATCACTAAATTAACACCAATACGATACAAATAGGCAAGTTTTAACGACTTTATCGCCTATTAGCTACAACTATTGAGATTTATAGTATTTCACCTGAGCAAGTGCTTTAAGCTTATTAAGCATATGGGTTAACGACCGAAACCCGCAATAACGGTGACTTGCCAACCCATTTAGTACTTTAGCAACACGTATTCAGGAGTTAGACGATGACTACACAACAATTTGGCAAAAACGGCTGGAGCCCCGAGCGAATCAGATCATTAGCGGGCAAAACTTATGTTATTACTGGAGCAAATTCAGGCACAGGTTTTGAAGCTGCCCGTATTTTCCTGTCAAAAGGCGCGAAGGTAGTGATGATGAATCGCAATACTGAAAAATCAGCAGTAGCCATCGGCAAGCTTCAGCAAGAGTTTGGTACCAGTTGCCCGGTCAGCTTTATTCAAATGGACTTGGCAAGCTTAGCGTCAGTGCGCGAAGCTGCTGCACAGTTGTTGGAATCAGTACCGCAAATTGATGCACTGATCTGTAATGCCGCAATTGCACAAGTTGCTCAGCAAGAAATCACCACTGATGGCTTTGAGAGTCAGCTTGGCGTCAACCATTTTGGTCATTTTTTGCTATGTGGCTTGTTGTTTAATCGCATTGAAGCGTCAAGCGGTCGTATTGTTGTGGTAGGTAGCAACGCCTATAAAATGGGACTAAAAACCATTCAGTTTGACGATCTAAATTTTGACGCCAAATACACCGCATGGAATGCCTATGCGCAAAGTAAATTAGCTCAGCTAATGTTCGCTTATGAGTTGCAATATCGCTTGGCCAATCAATTTGCCAGCCGTTTAGCCAGCGATACTGATACTAAAGGCTCAAACGTTGAAGTGCACGTCTGTCACCCTGGCGCATCGCGCACTAATTTATTGATGGACACCGCCAGCACATTTAACAAGGCACTTTGGTCTGTGTTATCACGCGTTATCGCCCAACCCGCCGAAAAGGGTGCTTGGCCTCAGGTAATGTGTGCGACTGAGAACGAGTTAAAAGCACAGCGTTACTATGGGCCAACAAGACGCACACAAACGGTTGGCGCTGTTGATGAATGCCCGTTAGAAGCACTGGCGCTAGACAGGGAAGTCGCCACTAAACTGTGGCAGGTATCTGAGCAGAAAACGGGTTTTACTTGGCCGTTTTAGATAGCTATTTGGATTATGCTGTTTAATTCTTGGCGAGTTAAAAGATCTTTTCTCGCCAAGGCTCTTGCTGAATGCTTTATGCAAAACAAAACGCTACTAGCCCTGACTAAATATCAATATAAGGGTATTTAATTTCGCTAACAGGCACAATATAAAAACTTACCCCCGCAATCGAATATGTCGGTAGTTGATATGCAGGGTCAAAGCTTGTCGGTGTGCTAACGGCTTTTCTAAAACGAATATTTTTTAGAATAAGATCGGAAAAGGCATCCACATCATTAGGTGAGAAGGCCAGAATATTGCGGTCAATCACTAAGGAAAAACCGTTAAATATATTGGTAGAATCACAGGAAAAGCCGCAGTAACCGAAGTAGTCAGATAAGTTAGAGCCGATGCGAATCACTTCTTTAACAAACTCTTTCTCGCCAAACAGATAAGCGATTTTCCGTTCGAATAACTCACTGTTTAAACCGACAAATTGACTCATCAAGCTACAGTTTGCGTGGGCATTGATCAGATCGGTTAACAGCTGATTGTTCGCGTGGATCAGCTCAGATTCAGAGACAGCCCCTGACTCGCGAAGCGCTATTAACGAGTCGCATTTTTTCTCAAATGAATCAAAGTAAGCGGCAAAGTGGGCGATAAAATGAGAGACACTAGCATTAAATAAATTCATTCGAATCAAACTTATTGCGAATAAACCATTAATTTAAATCTAGTTAGCTTTTGATGGTTCGGCAACATTGACCATAGATGAAAATTCTTCTCTCATAGTTAATAATTGTAAGTGCAATATCATTCCAATCGAGCTAGCTTTTCCAATAGAAAATCAATCAACACTCTAACCCGCTTTGCTTTTTGCGCGTCTTTGTGGAAATACACATACAGCGCAGAATACGGATACCAATAGTCAGGTAGAACCGGAACCAGCTGGCCGCTATTGATTAATTCAGTGACTAGCGGCTCAACGATACGGCCTATTCCCAAGCCTTTTTGCGCAGCATCCACCATCAAGCTGGTATCATTGACAATTAAGGCGTTAGGCATTTCTACCGTCACTGTTTGACCATTATCATTAAGCAACACTGGCACTAATTGATTCGAGGTAATAAAGCGATACTGGATCAGTTTATGCCCCTGTAATTCGTTTGGCGTTGATGGTAAGCCATGTTGTTTTACATATTCGGGTGATGCGAAAAATGCCTCTTTCATTGGTTTGGTTAACTGGCGCGCCACCATCCCCTGCTCGACGCGATCACCGAAGCGAATACCCAGATCATAGCCTTCTTTTAAAATATCGATCGCCGCATCAGAAACGGAGATTTCCAATTCAATGGCGGGATAACGCTGACAAAATTCCGCATAAATGGGTTGTAATAAATGCTTATAAACAAAGCGCGGCGTAGTTAGCCTAACCTTACCCGATGGTACCTTGCTTAAATCGCTGACACTTTCAAACGCTAAGGGCAATTCCTGTAATGGCTGTTGCGTTTGCTGGTGCAATAACCTGCCGGCTTCAGTGAGCTCAATTCGACGGGTTGTGCGAGTAAAAAGCGGTAAGCCGACTTCTGCCTCAAGTGCTTTTAACGCATTGCTAACCGAAGGCGCGGCAATTTCTAGCTTTTGTGCCGCTTTGGTAATACTGCCCTCACTCACTATTGTGTGAAACATTTGTAGTTGGTTAAAAGTCGCGCCATTCATTTTTGCTGTTCTACATAACAAGCCAATTATTAGTTTTAGGCTAACAATTACTTAGCCATACATCATCTAATAAATAGCAATAAGCTCACATACACTCTCCCTATCAATTACAGACAAGGCCAGTTTAGTCAGGCCTTAGCCATATTAATGCTGTCAGCAGGAGAGTTACCATGAGTAATATTCTAGTAATTTCAGGCCATCCAGATTTAGCCAATTCAAACACCAATACTGTGATCATTGATCACTTAACTACACAGCTTGCCGCTCCCTCATATCGCCTTGAAGTTCGTCGATTAGATAGCTTATACCCAAATTTTCAAATCGATGTCGCCGCAGAGCAAGCAGCGCTTGTTAACGCTGATATTGTCGTCCTACAGTTTCCTTTTTACTGGTACTCCGCGCCAGCGTTATTGAAAAAGTGGTTAGACGATGTGTTTAGCTACAATTTTGCATATGGCGCAGAGGGTGACAAGTTAAAGGGCAAAGACTTGATCTTATCCTTTACGGTGGGTGGCCCCGAAGAGTCATATCAACCACTAGGTTATAACCACTTTTCGATTGAACAGTTAATTTCGCCACTTCAGCAAACCGCTTATTTGGCCGGCATGAATTTTGTTGCTCCTATTTACACCCATCGCATGGTGTATATTCCGGGTGTATACAATACCTTGGAGGATGTACAAGCCCGTGCTACCGCCCATGGTCAACGTCTCGTTAATCAAATTCAACAGTTGTCCAATTCAATCGACAGCAAAGTGAGTAAGTTTGTTACTGATTGGTTTGCCGATTTTGATCTACTGACTGTCGCGCCGGAGCGCTTAACCGCTCATTTAAGCGAGGATGTAAAAATGATCATGCCAGACGGTGAATTTATCGGCCATCAAGGTTTTAGGGACTGGTACGCCATTGCCAGAAAAACTTTTAAACCAAACTGTCAGCATATTGTCGAGCAACTAAGTGTGAGCGAGCAGAACAAAATTGGGTATTACACCGCTGAGTTACGTATTCGTCTTAAAGCAGAAACCTTTCCTAAATCAGCGCTGCAAGGTGAAAGCGTTAATATGCTAGTCAATGAAACTTGGCAGCTGAGCGTGACGGATAATGGTGATATTAATATTTCTGAATACCTAGTCGACGTAGTTAATGCTTAGCTCTTTGGAAACAGCCTCCCTTATTGGGAGGCCTTAACCGCCATCATTTTAATTCAACTATTACACAAACAGAACCAGCTCAAACGAGCAAAAAAATACTCCTATTATTTCATTTTAAACAAATATAATTTGTTATTTTTGCTCTCAATCTAGCCAATCAGCCTTGCTAAGATGCGCGCCACTTAACTTACTTTCTTCACACTTTGCATAATGTAGCGAGGCTCAGCCATGACAGATGCTTTATTCCAGCCTATTCAACTAGGCAAACTAACGCTTCACAACCGTATTGTAATGCCACCTATGACTCGCTCGCGAGCCAGTCAACCTGATGATGCTGCCAACGATTTAATGGCAACCTATTACGCCCAGCGTGCGAGCGCAGGTCTTATCGTTACTGAAGGTACGCAAATTTCACCTATGGGTAAAGGTTATGCTTGGACACCTGGCATATACAGCGAAACACAAATCGCTGGTTGGAAAAAAGTGACTGAGGCTGTGCATGCTAAAGACGGCAGTATTTTCGCGCAGCTTTGGCACGTTGGCCGAGTTACCCACCCAGATAATATCGGTGGCGAGCAGCCAATCTCATCTTCAGCAATTCAAGCCGAAAACGTTAAAGTGTTTGTCGATAATGGCACCGATGAGCCGGGATTTGTTGATGTAACAAAGCCGCGTGAAATGACCCATGACGATATCAAGTTAGTCATTGAGCAATATCGCCAAGCGGCATTGAATGCCATTGAAGCGGGCTTTGATGGCATCGAACTACACGCCGCTAACGGTTATTTGATTAACCAATTTATCGATTCAGAATCGAACAACCGCACCGACGAATACGGTGGTTGCCTTGAAAATCGTTTGCGTTTTCTAGACGAGGTGGTTGCCGCTATGGTAGATGCCATAGGTGGTGATCGCGTTGGCGTGCGTTTGGCACCTTTAACCACGCTTAACGGCACAGTTGATAGCGACCCTATCAACACTTACACAGCAGCCGCGGCACTACTCGATAAGCAAAAGATTGTTTATCTACATATCGCGGAAGTGGACTGGGACGATGCCCCCGATACACCAGTGTCATTTAAGCAAGCACTGCGTAACGCGTTTAGCGGCGTGCTTATTTACGCAGGTCGTTATAACGGTGAAAAAGCCGAAAAAGCTATCAGCCAAGGCCTTGCCGATATGGTTGGTTTTGGTCGCCCATTTGTTGCCAATCCTGATTTACCCAAGCGAATTAAACACGGCTACCCATTAGCTGCTCATGTGCCAGAAACCCTATTTGGCGGCGGTGAGCAAGGTTTAATTGATTACCCTAACTACACTAGCCAAGCTAACGCGGAGCAGTAACCATGATTTTCCAAGATTTTGAGCATCAATCACTAAGCTTAACTAACCGTATCGCCATGGCGCCAATGACACGCTCACGCTCTACTCAGCCCGGTGATATTCCCAATGAGTTAATGGCGAAATACTATGGGCAACGCGCTACAGCTGGACTCATTGTTACCGAGGGCACACCGATATCTGAAGTAGGTCGCGGTTATTCCATGACGCCGGGGATTTACACACCAGAACAAATCGCCGGCTGGCGTAAAGTAACCAATGCGATTCATGAAAAAGGCGGTAAAGTTTTTGTTCAGCTTTGGCATGTTGGCAGACGCAGCCATTCCAGTATTTCTGGGCAACAGCCGCTAGCGCCATCGGCAATCAAAGTGCCGGACCAAGTATTCGGCCCGTTGCCGTCGGGTGGCTTTGGCATGATAGAAATCGAGCAGCCAAAAGCCATGACGCAGCAAGATATCGACAATACTGTCGCTGACTTTGTCCAAGCAGCAAAAAATGCGATTGAAGCAGGCTTTGATGGCGTTGAGATTCACGCGGCACATGGCTACCTGTTTGATACATTTTTGCGTTTTGAAAGTAACCAACGGAACGATCAATATGGCGGTAGCCCTGAAAATCGGATGCGCTTTTTACTTGAGACTTTATCTGCCATAGGTAATGAGATTGGCAATGAAAAGGTCGCAGTGCGTCTATCACCGCATGTGATTGAAGGCTTTGCTGAACAAGACCCAGAGCTGGTGTCACTAACGTTAAAAATGCTAGAAAAGTTGCAGCCAATGAATTTGGCCTATATACATTTTTCCGAGAATATTTCCCGTTACCATGAAGTGCCAGAGTCATTTCGCCAGCAGGTGCGTGACGTTTACCAAAACCCAATTATGGTCGCTGGTAAGCTTGATAAAGACAAAGCTCAGGCTTTGCTAGCTAAAGGTTATGCCGATCTAGTGGCGTTCGGAACGCCGTTTGTCACTAATCCTGATTTAGTCGCGCGCTTTGAAAATAACTGGCCACTAGCGGAGTTTGATGCCGATGCCAGACTGACTTTATATGGTGGCAATGCTGAGGGTTACACTGACTACTCAAGTTATTTTGCCTAGTTTTAAGAGCATAAATATTTTGAAGTTCTAAAAATAGCTCACAAAATAAAAGCTAAGCGTGATTGCTAACTTGCCAGCAATTTAAAAATTCAGCAGTTACGTCTTGGCTTTACCCATTTTCAAAAGCGTAAAATTTTCATATAACCAACAACAGCCATATAACCGAAACCTCTCATATAACCATCAACGCTAAACAACTCAAAATAGGCAAAGTAAGCCACGGAGTTAACGTAAACTAAGCAATTGATGTAGTCAACGTAAGAAACCTAAGAAGCGTTGGCCAGCTAGCTCTTGACTAACCACCTATTTAGAATCAAACACTTACAATAGAATTTTCACCTTCAGATTAAGGTGACAATAACGATAATTCATCAAAATCATAATGCCTGTAAGCTTATACATAAACTCTCTCAATTATGATGCTAACTTGCTGACAATTCATCATTTATTATTACTTTTCGCTCATCTTTAGTTCTAACTAGCTATAATCGCTAGAGCGCCACTTTGATTTAGCCCCTATCATTGCTCAATATTCCTGGTAATCTAGCTAAAGCTTTTACTCTAAGTTATCGAGAAAAAGCAAAAAAAAGCAAAAAAAATCAGTAAAAACAATCATAAATTCTTCAGGTTTAAAATTCTTGGTCTACACTAAAGTGGCATTGCACAAGTCTGTAATACACACCAGACACCTAGTAAACACCCAAGAGTAACCCAAAACTTAGTTCGCTTTTTCAAAGCAAAGGACCTGTTGAGTAGAAGGAAGTCACCAATGAAAAAACTACTGAGTAGATTATCTATTATTCAAGTTTCGTTAATAAGCTCAGCCATACTCGCCATATTTGTTGTCACCTTGTTGATTCAAAACCTATTAAACAAGTGGCACGAAGTGGAAACTACAGAACAAGATATTAAGCTCATTATGTTGCTTGATGCGTTAGAGAAAATAGCACATAACCACGCTGTTGAACGGGGGTTAACCGCAGGCTTTTTAGGCAGCGGCACCGACCAAGCTAGGCAGAAAGTTATCGCTCAACGTCAAAAAGCCGATACATCGATTAACAACTTACGAGAGCTACAAAAAGAGCTTGATCATTTAGGTGATAAACTTAGTGAAAATCTCACTATTTTGTACAACTATGAAGCAGGTAAAGCCAGCCTGCGCCGTAAGGTTGATGTGCGAAACGCGCCGGAAGCATTTGGCTACTTCAGTACACTCAATAAAATTGCTATTGATATAGCCGCAAGTCTCAAAAATCAAATTAAGCACCCTGAGTTAGCTGAAGAATTAAGCGCTTCCTTTCTATTTGCTCAGTACAAAGAGCGACTTGGGCAAAATCGCGGCAAAATAAATGGTGTTTTAGCCAAACAACAAATTACTCCGCAAGCCCAACAAGACATCGCTTTGTATAGTGCAGAACTGCGCTTGTTGAACAATTATTTGAAAGCTACCCTATCAGGAACCGACGGGCAGCAAATTTTCAACCGAATTTTGAGCTCTGGAGACTCAATTCGAATTAAATCGATTGTCGATCAATTATTAGCATCAAGCGCTCCTGATTTTTCCTCGCTACCAAAACCTGCCAGCTGGTTTCCAATGGCAACCCAGCAAATTGGACAAGTAAAAGCCATGCTAGACGACCAATGGCAAACCATTCAAGCAGATGGCGAGGCAATGAAAAACGACGCGTTAAATGATTTTACTTATACAGTTGTCGCGTTTGTGATCACTGTCATCATCATTATTACGCTGAACTACTATTTACTATCAACTCTTCGTGCGGAGCTTGGCTACTTAACTAAAATGCTAAAAGAAGCTGAGAACGGTGATTTAACCGTTGAGTTGCGCCTTGATACCAAAGACGAACTAGGTGAAATATCAAGCGCTATTCACAACACAGTTTATGCGTTTAAAGCCTTGATGCTAGGGTTAGATAAGTCAGTCAAATCAGGAACCCGCCTCAACAATAGCATGAACGAAGCGACACAAACCGTGTTAGAAGAGTCAGTTAAAACACAGTCAATGGCTACAAATATCGCCAGTGCAATTGAAGAAATGGCAGCCACTAGTCGAGAAATTGCTCAGTCTGCGTCGCAAACCTTAGACGCCAGTGACGACTTAAACCGACAAGCAAAGCAACTGATTGATGACAATCAAGCAAGCCAGACTTCAATCAATGATTTAACCACAAGTATGAATACTGTTGAATCACTTGCCGCGCAAATGGAGCAGCAAGTTGCCAGTATTTCGTTAATTCTTGATTCGATTAGCAGTATTGCCGAGCAAACCAACTTACTTGCCTTAAACGCCGCAATTGAAGCTGCACGTGCTGGTGAGCATGGTCGAGGCTTTGCTGTGGTCGCCGATGAGGTAAGAAGTTTGGCTGGTAACAGTAAAGAGTCTTCAGAGAAGATTGCTTCACTACTCAATCAACTGCAATCCATTACTGAACAAGTCGTTCACTCAATTGACGATAGCGCTGAGTTGTCGAAAACTGCATTAAAGAAGTTTGAGCAAGCAAAAGGCGTGTCTGAGCAAGTGCATGCTCAAAGCCGTAATTTGGAATCGCTGGCAATGAACGTATCTTCTGCTGCCGAGCAGCAATCGACTGTTGCCGCAACCATTGCTGGCGACGCAACTAATGTGCTGGAATATGCGAACCACGAAGTTGAAGCATCTCAAGATTTAGAGCAAATTTTCAAAGATATGAAAATCAACTCTAAAACACTTCAAAACACCATGGACAACTTTAAATTTCAGTAGCAATTTAAACGCAAGCCAATAACAAAAAAGCGAGCATCACTTAGCGTGAATTGCTCGCTTTTTTATTTGCCTATTTCTGCCTAATTAGCTTTGTTATCTTATCTTTATATGACTGTTTTTATTGGAATTTAGACACAGATTCGATTTAAGGTAGTGTCAACATCGGCAGCTGTGCGCTGTTGTTGCTCAGCGTGCTCAGCAATGGCAGCTAAACCTTGCGTGACATCACGGCTTAAGGCCACCACCGTCGCCATAGCCTCGTTTATCGAAGATGTCGACAGTCGTTGTTCATCAGTGCCACTGGCTATTTGTGAGGTTAGATTGTCAACGTCAGCAAAGGCATCACCGACTTGGTCTAATGCCGACACCACCTGCTGAGAATGCGCTAAACTTTCTTGTGTTAACGCTTGCCCTCGGCCAATTGCGTTAACCGCATTGGTCGATTTTTCTTGTAAACCTTCTACCATCGACTGAATTTCTACCGTTGACTCTTGGGTTCGATGCGCCAGCGCCCTCACCTCATCGGCGACCACGGCGAAACCACGCCCTTGTTCTCCGGCACGCGCTGCTTCAATGGCGGCATTAAGTGCCAATAAATTAGTTTGTTCCGCAATGCCACGAATAACATCGAGTACAGTGCCAATTCGTGAGCACTCTTCTTGCAGCAAGGCTAAGTCATTGGCCATGCTGTTGACTTCATTGGTGACCGATTCAATTGTATGTTGGCTGGTATTTGACGAGGAAGTACCCTGTGCAAGAATTTCCATCACACGACTAGTCGTTTCGCTAACTTGCTCTGCGCTGTCAGATAAAATACTCGAAGTTTCGGCAACTTGATTGATTGAGCCTGCCATTAGCTCGATTTGATTTGATGATTCGTCAACGGCATTAACCGAGTTAACCATTTGTGATGACAGCTTAGTAGAGCCTTGACTTAACACCTCAGACTCAGTGCGAATTTCTTCAATTACTTGCCCTAAACCTTCAATAAACTCGCTTAATTCATTAGTGATTTCAGCAAGTTCATCGCTACGGCTATCATTAAGTGGAGACTCTGGTGCTTGCTCAGTACTCACCACTAACGCCAAATAGGCTTTTAGCTTGGCAAGCCTAGCCGTTAATGTCTGTTGGGAATAAAAGTAACAACCTATCAGCTGAGTGACGAGCATCGCTAGCACAAAGCCTGTGACTGCGCCACCCGACAAGGCTTCCGCCATCAAGACACTAACGACAACAAAAATGACACCAATCAATGCCAACGGCATCAGCAATTTTACGTTTAACCTATCTAACATATTAACTTTCCATATTATTTTTCTTATTCTTCACAACTTTCTGAGTAATGATATTTACCGTCGTCTCACCTTTAGCCCTGAATAATAGTACTCGAGCTATTTTGAAACTTAATAAGATAATAAATGACATCATTGTTATGAAAGCGTTACCAAATTACCGACAAATCAGCTATTTTTCTATGATAATTTTAAGATTTAACAGACAAATCATTTATCTGCATGAATATTGAGCAATTATTAATTCTAGTTTTGGCGTTAGGAGTTATTTGGGGCGGTATACTGTTACTAAAACAGTCTGCGAAGAAATTTAACCTGACAGATGAACAGAAAAAGAAAGTAAAAGAGCGTCAAGCCGCTTGGGAAAAGGAAGAGAAAGAAGAAGATAAGGAATGAAAGACATCGCTAGGACATTAAAAAAGAAATCAGAAAAGAAAAAGATGTTAAGTAGTTGATGGCTTGCTTGGTAAAGCGTTACACAAGCAAACCGTTCCATAAGTACCTTAAATTGTAGCGGCGAAAACGTTGGTCTAACTGCGATAAATGGTTTGGATCAGGTGAAAGCCAAAGCGAGTTTTCACTGGGCCGTAAATTTTCAACACATCTTTCTTAAACACCACATCGTCAAATGCTTTCACCATTTGACCACGACGAAACTCACCCAAGTCTCCTCCGCGCTTGCCAGATGGGCAGGTGGAATGCTTTTTTGCCAATTTGGCAAAATCAGCGCCTTTGTCTAATTGTTGTTTTAACTTTTCCGCTAATGCTTTGTCTTTCACTAAAATATGTCGGGCAGATGCTGTTGCCATGATTGCTCTCAATAAATACTCAATAGTGACAATTGTAAACTGAAAACACTAAAAACAACTAATTCAACCACTTCACATATTCAGTTGTGATACGCTATCACCAAGTTTATCTACTACTTACAATTATAATAATTAACTATGAGCTCCATCGATCATCTATTTAGTAAAAACCAACAATGGGCAGATAAAATACGTGAACAAGACCCTGATTTTTTTGAGCAATTGTCGAAACAGCAATCACCAGAATATTTGTGGATTGGCTGTTCAGATTCTCGTGTTCCCGCCAACCAGCTATTAGGCTTGGCGCCGGGTGAAGTATTTGTTCATCGCAATATCGCCAACCAAGTAGTGCACACTGACCTTAACTGCTTATCGGTAATGCAATACGCGATTGAAGTGCTGAAAGTGAAGCACGTGATTGTGTGTGGTCACTATGGTTGCGGTGGCGTTATAGCCTCAATGGATGATGAGCCTCGCGGCTTAATCGATAACTGGCTGCGTCATTTAAAAGATGTTTATCGATTCCACAAAGATAAAGTTGATGCCGTCACCGATCAAAACAAGAAATTTAATTTAATGTGCGAGCTCAATGTAATTGAACAAGTCGCCAATGTCGCTAATTCCAGTATTGTTAAAAAAGCGTGGTCTAACGGTCAGGAGTTAACGGTTCATGGCTTTGTCTATAACCTTAAAGACGGCATTTTAAAAGATATGGAAGTATCGGTAGACGGTAAGTAGCTGCTAGTGTTTTAACCTAAACGAAAGCCTTAACTAAAACCTTAACGAAAAAATAGCCAGCAATTGCTGGTTATTTTTTTATATACCCATGCTATTTCAAAGTGTTTGTTTCAGTTGGAATTAAAAGCGGTTTAGGCAAGGCATTGATTGGAGAGAATGTTTGTTCCCTTGTCAAAATCAATAACACAGCATAAATCGCTTTTAAACCAACCCCTTGGGCACTTCACAGGAACTCACTCTCAGCGTTGTAGCTTATTGAAAGGGAGTGGCCATTCCGGCAAGCTGCGCCTTGATATTGAGTCCCTGTGACAGCGCTGAAATCAAGCATCTTGAAGTAACATGGGTATTGGATGACAGTTGAAAAACCTACTCTTCCGAACCTTCTAAAATATCCGCAAATTTATTCAGTTTCTCCAATGCTAAACCATGAATTGATTTGCGTGGGTAGCGACCTGTGCGACTAATTTCGCCTGCTGGCATCGCCATCAATATTTCCAACGCTTGGTCGATACAATCAACGGCATAAATGGCGAATTTTCCTTCTTTAACGGCATCAATCACATCTTGCTCTAACATCAGATTAATGACATTTGTACGCGGGATAATCACCCCTTGCTTGCCAGTTAACCCCTTGTCTTTACAAAGGCGATAAAAACCTTCGATTTTTTCATTAACACCACCAACCGATTGCACTTCGCCGTGCTGGTTGATTGAACCAGTAATCGCAATGCTTTGTTCAATTGGCAGTTGCGTAATGGCAGAAATTAATACGCACAGCTCTGCCATCGAGGCACTATCGCCATCGATATGCCCATAAGATTGCTCAATGGCAATATTGGCAGAAATCGATACCGGAAACTCTTGACCGTATTTGTGGCCAAGATAGCCAGTGAGTAGCAATACCCCTTTGGAGTGAATTGATTTACCTAAGTCAACCTCACGCTCAATATCGGTCACGCCATTACTGCCTGCATATACCGTCGCGGTAATACGCGCTGGCGTACCAAACACGCTTTCGCCAATTTCTAATACGGTTAAGCCATTAACCTTGCCAACATTTTGTCCTTCGGTATTAATCAGTACTTGGCGCTCTTTAATTTCACTGAGCCAAGTTTCACTTAATCGTCCGGTACGACGCTGTTTAGCGGCAAGGGCAAGCTTGACAAATTCAGCAGTAAGTGTGCTTTCTAGTGACTGCTTGCGCCAGCAATAAACGGCTTCATCCAATAAGTCATTGATTTGCACAATATTGGCAGAGATCTTGTGTTGATGCTCTGCACGGCGCAGTGCATAGCGCACCAACTCAACAATCGCCTCATCCAGCACTTGAGGATAATCGAATTGTTTTGCGCGGCGACGAATTAAGTTGCCATACGCTTTTAAACTGGCGTGGTTATTATCGATATGACGATCAAAATCGGCCAATACGCGAAATAGCTCGGTAAACTCTTGATCGTACTCTTGCAGCATGTAGTAAACGTCTGAACTGCCCAGTAAAATCACTTTCACATTAAGGGGGATTTTTTGCGGCTGTAAAGTGACCGTCGCGCTCGCCCCCATTTCTGAGTAGGGGGTTTCAATGGCTAACTTTTGCGTTTTTAACGCCAGCTTTAACCTTGACCACACCAATGGCTGATTAAGCAGCTTATCAGCATCTAAAATCAAATAACCGCCATTCGCTTTGTGCAAAGCCCCCGGGCGAATTTGACGATAGCTAGTGTAAGTTGCTCCTTGAAAGGTAGAAAAATCGATATGACCAAACAAGTTCTGGAAGGTTGGATTTTGCTCGTACACCACAGGCGCGCCTTCATTCGGCTTACGTGAAACGAGTAGGTTTGGTAAAAAGTGCTCAACCAATAACTTACGATTGTCTTTATCGTTCGTGTTTTCTGCACTTTCATCCGCCAGTACTTCAAGTACTGTATCTACGGCGTGTTCTTTGAGCTTGCTCAGGTATTTAAGCACACCTATATTACTGGCAAATTCGTGCTCTAGTTCTTTAATTAATGGGCGAATACTGTGATCAGCGGTTTCAAATTTAAGCTTTCGTAGTTTGTTTGACGACTCGCGTTTCCATAGCGGTAACTCAATTAATTGTTCCGATAACAAATTCTCGAGGGCCGCAAGAATTTTGTAAAATTCAGCGCGTTTTTCTTCGGATAGATTGGCAAATTCTTTATCGCTAACAGGCTTGCCATCCACTAAGGGTGAAAAACCAATTTCACCGTTTTCTTCATGCAAGACAACGCTATGGCTAAGTGCAGTTTGTTCAACAGTGCCAATGGCTTCATCGTATTTTTGGTTAAACTCGCGATCAATCGCCGCCTTTTGACGTTGATAACCTGGGTTATCAAAAATTTCTGGAAACAGTGCCATCAACTCATCAATGAAGGTATTGATACGTGCCAATAACTGTTTGCCATCACCCGGGCTAACGTAAAGTCGATATGGTGCGTGGTTATCATCAAAGTTGTTGATATAGCACCACTCGGATGGCGTGGTTTGCTCACCTGCCACTTCATTTAGCATTTGCTTGATTAATGTTTGGCGACCAGTACCGTGATCCCCCATGGCGAACACATTAAAACCGATAGCTTCCATTGACAAACCAAATTCCAACGCCTCTTTTGCACGTTCATGCCCGACAAATGGCTGACGTTCAATGGCGTGCTCAGAGCTGATAAACATCGCCTCTGATAAATTAGCAGTTAATTGGTTTGGTTTTAGCAGGCAGCTAACAGCGGATAAACTCATGCAGGAACTCAAATGAAACATGTTCAGATTTTGTTAGTATTATCGCCAGTTTACTCGCTTGCCTGCCAAGAGCAAAGGTAATTTACCCTTGGCTTTGACAGGTGGTTACTTATCAATCAACGCAATCTAGTTAGCAGCAACTTAACCCCGCCCTATCTGCACTAGAAAGTAAGTTTCATTTACTTGAATAATCCTATTTACCGAAAACTAAGGAGATAGCGGCTGTCGGTAAAACTTATCGTGCCCACACTTAGCACAATTAGCGACTTGCGAGAAATGAGAAACCGTCAGCGAGGTTTGACATTGGCAGCAAACCAATACACCAAAACCAATATAGTCACCACTTTGATAGATACCATCATGGGCAAAATCATCCGGCAACTCAGCCCACTCTATTTGCGATTTATCTGCCGCTTTTGCTAACGAATCCCACCATGTTTCGTTAAGTAGTCCCAAATAAATTGAATGTGCCGAGTCTTGCTGCCACTGCTCGCTAAACTCCTTTAAGTCATACTTCAAGTTATCAACAAATTGGCCGACTCGCTCTTGCGATAAACTCTCTGCGGCATGCGCTAACGCCTTTGCTTCTTCCACGACATCAATTAACTGCCTGACCTCATGTTGCTGAATATCTTGCAGCCAATTGGAAAGCTTTTGATAAATAGTATCTAGTTGGTTGTGCTCAGCCATCATAACTCCTTAATCACTTAAGCAAGAAACACCCTATCATTGAGTATAGCTAGCCATAGCGATATCGTATTTTAGTGATTCTAAAATTAGCCTTAACTCAGGTTGCAATTAACGGGATTAAACTTGTTGTTTCCTAGCTGGATAAGGTATTCTATGCGGCAAAATTTAACATGCCGCCATTGCAGCCGTTCAAAGAGCGAATAAATAGCGATTAAATCGTTATTTAATGCCCACGTTACTTACCCTGCTACTTACCTAGCCACATGGGATAAATAATGGTAAAAAGCTGCTAGTTAAGGCTTAGGCACCCTCTTCTGAGTATTTGAGAAATTAATTGATGGAATCCACATACAATCCCCAATCGATTGAAGCAGAAGTTCAGCAGTTCTGGACTGACAACAAAACCTTTAAAGCACAAGAAAAACCGGGCAAAGAGAAGTTCTACTGCCTGTCGATGTTCCCATACCCTAGCGGTCGTCTGCATATGGGTCACGTGCGTAACTACAGCTTGGGTGATGTAATTTCTCGCTACCAACGCATGCAAGGTAAAAACGTATTACAGCCTATGGGTTGGGATGCATTCGGTTTACCAGCAGAAAATGCGGCAATTAAGAATAATTCAGCACCAGCCAAGTGGACTTACCAAAACATTGATTACATGCGCGGCCAATTGCAGTCGCTGGGTTTTGGCTATGACTGGGATCGCGAATTCGCGACTTGTCAAAAAGATTACTACCGCTGGGAGCAGTGGTTCTTCACTAAGCTTTACGAAAAAGGCTTAGTTTACAAGAAAAATGCCACAGTAAACTGGGATCCGGTTGACCAAACAGTACTGGCTAACGAGCAAGTTATTGATGGCCGAGGCTGGCGCTCAGGTGCGATTGTTGAGCGTAAAGAAATTCCTCAATGGTTTATCAAAATCACCGACTACGCAGAAGAGTTATTAAATGACTTAGATCAGCTAGAAGGCTGGCCTGAGCAAGTAAAAACTATGCAGCGCAACTGGATTGGTCGCTCAGAAGGTGTAGAAATGACGTTCGCTGTTGAAGGCAGTGAAGAGAGCTTTGATATTTACACCACACGACCAGACACCATTATGGGTGTCACTTATGTTGCCCTTGCCGCCCAGCATCCATTGTCAGTTAAAGCGGCTGAAAATAACCCAGCGCTGGCTGAATTTATCGCAGAAGTGAAAGCAAGCAAGCTATCTGAAGCGGATATGGCAACCGTTGAGAAAAAAGGTGTTGATACTGGCCTTAAAGCTATTCACCCGTTAACTGGTGAATTAGTACCAGTATGGGCAGCTAACTTCGTGCTAATGGATTACGGCTCAGGCGCGGTCATGTCAGTACCAGGTCACGACCAACGTGACTTTGAATTTGCCACTAAGTACGGTTTAGAAATCGCGCAAGTCATTGCTGGCAGCGAAGAAGACGATATCAGCAAAGCAGCCATCACAGAAAAAGGTGCCTTAATTAACTCTGGCGAATTTGATGGTTTATCGTTTGATGAAGCGTTTAAAGCGGTTGCCGCTAAGCTTGAATCATTAAGTAAAGGTAAGATCACCGTTAACTACCGCTTACGTGACTGGGGCGTATCACGCCAACGCTACTGGGGCGCGCCAATTCCGATGATTAACCTAGCCAATGGTGAATCTGTGCCAGTGCCAGAAGATCAACTGCCGGTTGAATTACCAGAAGATGTGGTAATGAATGGTGTCACCTCGCCAATCAAAGATGATCCAGAGTGGGCAAAAACTACTTACAACGGCGAAGCAGCATTCCGTGAAACCGATACCTTCGATACCTTTATGGAATCATCTTGGTACTACGCACGCTACTGTTCAACTGATTCAAACGATCAAATGTTAGACCCAGAAAAGGCAAACTACTGGTTACCCGTTGATCAATACATTGGTGGTATTGAGCATGCTATTTTGCACTTATTGTACGCCCGCTTCTTCCACAAACTACTGCGTGATGTCGGCCTAGTTGATTCAGACGAACCGTTCAAGAGCCTGCTATGTCAAGGCATGGTGTTAGCAGAAACCTACTACCGTGAAGGTGCTAACGGTGGCCAAGAATGGATTGCCCCAACTGACGTAGAAGTTGAGCGTGACGAAAAAGGCAAGATCACAGCAGCAAAAAGCAAAATTGATGGTGAGCCAGTAATTTCGGCAGGCATGAGTAAAATGTCGAAGTCGAAAAACAATGGTATCGACCCACAAGCGGTTATCGAGCAATACGGCGCAGATACCGTACGTTTATTTATTATGTTCACTTCACCACCAGAGCAAACCTTAGAATGGTCTGACTCAGGTGTGGAAGGTGCACACCGTTTCCTTAAGCGTGTCTGGAAACTCGCTGCTGATTTCACCGAAGCAGCAAAAGCAACTGAGCTTGACGCGTCAAACGTGAACTTTGCTAGCCAGCACAAAGCACTTCGTCGTGAGTTACACAAAACAATTGCTAAGGTAAGTGATGACATTGGTCGTCGTAACACCTTTAACACCGCGATTGCGGCGGTGATGGAGCTAATGAACCACTTAGCCAAAGCTAAGCTTGAGTCAAACGAAGATCTAGTGGTTATGCAAGAAGCGGTTCGCGCAGTTACCTTAATGCTTACGCCAATTGTGCCTCACTTAAGTCACAAGTTATGGCAAGAAATTGGTGACGGTAGCCAAGTTGAAGACGCGCTTTGGCCGCAAGTAGATGACGCTGCACTGGTTGAAGATGAAAAACTTATCATCGTACAAGTGAACGGTAAGCTTCGTGCTAAAGTGACTGTTGCTGCTGATGCTAGCCAAGAATCTGTGGAAGCATTAGCGAAAGAAGAGGAAAACGTAGCAAAATTTGTTGAAGGCAAAACTGTGCGTAAAGTGATTTATGTACCAGGTAAGCTGCTAAACATTGTAGCCAACTAAAGGTTGCTAGCTAGTTGTTACTAATGATTATTTAATATCAAATAGCCGCTAACTAACACTATAAAAATGCGCCTAGCAAGTCCTTGTTAGGCGCTATAAATAGGGCGTTAGTTTAGGCGCTAATTATTTAATCTTGTCGGGTTCTTTTCGCTTTAGAGTAAGGAAAAATTATGAAGTTATCGTCACATAAAATAAGCCTAATTGTCGTGTTAAGCATTTTGCTATCGGCTTGTGGCTTTCGCTTACGCGGTGACTTTCTGCTCGCACCAGAACTGCAAACCCTTTATGTTAGCTCAGTTGACAAACACGGTGAGCTAACTCGTTTAGTCAAACAGCATTTAACCTTAAATCAGGTGAATATCGTTAGTACACCTCGTGCCGAACTACCTGAGCTGAGAATTTTAAAAGATGAGCTAAATCGTCGCACGCTATCACTCTTCCCTAACGGACAAGTGGCTGAATACGAAATTATCTATACCGTTAATTACCAGCTACAAATGGCTAACCAAGAACCTCAGCGCTTTAGCTTTGAGCTTTACAGTGATTATCAAGATGACCCAGATCGCACTTTGGCAAAAAGTCGCGAACTTGCACTACTGTTAAAAGAAATGCGCCAACTTGCTGCAGATCGTATCCTACGTGAAATGGCGAGTATTCAAGTTAATAGCTAAGCTTTCAACGCCAATTAACGAGGTTTTTAAGCTTGCGCATCTACCACAATCAACTCTCACAAACCTTATCACAGCCGTTGGCACCTGTTTGGCTAGTATTTGGTGACGAGCCTTGGCAAAAAAACGATAGTTTGGCGCAAATTAAAGCCGCTGCACTGCAGCAAGGTTTTGATGAGCTAATCCGCTTTAGTATCGATGACAAATTCAGTTGGGATGAGGTGCTCAACGAATACAATGCAATGAGCCTATTTGCCGCCCGCCGTGTGATCGAGCTTGAGTTTCTTAGCACCAAGTTAAACGATAGTGCCACAAAAGCGATTGAGTTCATTTGTAGTCAGCTTAGCCCAGATGTCACCTTACTTTGCCATGGTGATAAACTCGATGGCAACGCCAGCAAAAAGAAATGGTTTAAAGCACTGAGCGGCGCAGGTGTTTATCTGCCGCTTTACGATCTAGACACCAAAGGTTTAGCCATGTGGCTAAATCGCCAAGTTCGCCAATATCAATTGGTGATTGATAAACAAGGCATTGAATTATTGCTGGCCATGTTTGAGGGTAATGTCTTAGCGCTCGATCAAGAGTTGCAAAAGCTGTCTATTTTATATGGCCAGCAGGCAATTGACTTTGATACCTTGTCAGCACTGATTATTAGCCAAGCAAAATTTAATCCTTTTGCCTTAGTGGATGCCTTACTCGCGGGTAAAATTGATCGCTGCATCACGATGTTAGATCAGCAGCAACAAGAAGGGACGCCTGCGGCCAAAATACAATGGTTTATCAATAAAGAGCTCAATCAGCTCAAACAAATGCATTACCAATTACAAGCAGGCGAAAACGAGCAAGCCATATTTAAAGCATTTCGCATTTGGGATAAGCGCAAACCGCTTTATCAGCATGCACTAGCCAATATGTCGCTTGATAATATTTTAATTGCGATTACCCGCCTAGCCGATGTTGATTTGGTCAGTAAAACTACGAGTGAATTTAATGTTTTTCAGATGCTCGCAGATGTCTGTATTTGCGCTTATCACGGTGAAAAGCTAAAGCCACTTAGCCTAAACTACTATGACTAACGTTGCTGAAAACGAGCGTGTTAAAAGCAAACGGCCCAAAAACACCGAAAGCCAACTAATTTTTGGCGGCACCTTTGACCCTTTTCACTTGGGTCACTTAAACCTATGTAAACATATTGCAGGCGATTTAAACGTTAATAAAATCACGCTATTGCCAGCGAATATTCCGCCGCATAAAGCGGCTGCCAAGGTATGCAGTCAACACAGATTGGCAATGTTACAGGCACTCGCCCAGCAAGTGCCTCTTTTTCGTGTCGATGGTCGAGAGCTTAATCGCGACAAGCCAAGTTATACAGTCGACACATTAGAAGAGATTAAGCTCGAAAAACCATCGCTTTCGCTAAGTTTACTTATTGGTATGGACTCTTTACTTAGCTTTACTCAGTGGCATCAATGGCAGGAAATACTCGCGCGAGTTAATCTTATTGTCTGTACACGCCCCAATTACACCCTTAACATAAAACAATTGCACGCAGAGCTTCAGCAGCGCCTGACCGACAAAGCCTCGTTAAATCTAGCTGATGTTGGACAAATTTATTTAGCCCCGTCAGCTAATGTAGACTTGTCTTCAACCGATATTCGCTATCAGCTTAGTCAAGTAAACACGTACGATTCATCATCGGTCACCACTTCTTCCCAAGTGCCTAGCCAAGCATTTAACCAGCTCCCCAAGGTAATCGCAGAGTACATCAAGCAGCATCAGCTTTATTGCTAATAATTTGCCTGAATATACAGATAACTCACTATCCGCACTAACCTAAACATCAACGCGTTTTTGTGAATACTTCACGAATAAGTACTTCGTAGCCTAATAATTTACTGCCTGCTACCTTTGAGCAGTTAACGCTCTTGATAAATAGTGATATTATTAGCGGTTACTAATTTCGAATATTGTTTTAATTCAATTTCAATCAAGGAAAAAACATTGCAAAGTGAAGCTCTTTCCGCTTTCGTTTATGAAAAAATCGACGATCTAAAAGGCCGCGACATTATCACCCTAAATATTCAAGATAAGGCCAGTTTTGCTGATTACATGGTAGTCGCTTCAGGTAACTCTAATCGCCACGTTAAATCTATTGCGCAAAATGTTGCCATGGAATGCCGTGCTGAAGGTATCGAACCGCTCGGTATCGAAGGTAACGATATTGGTGAATGGTCGTTAGTTGACTTAGGTTCAGTGGTCGTTCATGTCATGACTGACGAGCAACGTGACAAATACCAAATTGAAAAGCTTTGGCAAGACTAACAGCAATTTAGGCGATCCGTTCAATGCGTTTAACTTTATATGCCGTTGGCAATAAAATGCCTGCTTGGGTGACTCAGGGCTTTGAAGAATATGCCCGCCGTTTCCCACGTGATTTAAGCTTTCATCTGGTTGAAATCCCTCCTGGTAAACGTACTAAAAATGCTGATATTGCCCGTATTCTAGACAAAGAAGGCGAGCAAATGTTAGCGGCTATTCCAAAAGGCAATCGCATTGTTACCCTAGAAGTAACAGGTAAACCCTGGGACACTCCAATGCTCGCTACCCAGCTAGAGCGTTGGCAGCACGATGGCCGAGATGTGGCATTATTGGTTGGTGGGCCAGAGGGGCTAGCACCCGCTTGTATTAAAGCCTCAGAGCAAAAGTGGTCGCTTTCACCGTTAACATTGCCACACCCTATGGTGCGCATTATTATTGCCGAAAGTTTGTATCGCGCTTGGAGTGTTAATACTAACCATCCTTATCATCGAGAATAAGCCCAGAGAATAAGCCCAGAGAATAAGCCCAGAGAGTAAGCAAAGGAAATAGCCATCAAAACTAAGCAGCTATCATGGTAAGACGTAAACGCGTATCCATACGTAACCACAGCGCCGAGGCAAACTTGTTTGCTCGCCGTGCTTTTATTGCACTCATTGGTGTGGTCGCGATGTTGATTGTTCTGTTTACCAACGTTTATAACTCGCAAGTTAACTCGTTCGAAAAGTATCAAACACGATCAAACAGCAACCGCATTAAGCTTTTACCTGTTGCCCCTAATCGCGGGCAAATCTATGATCGCAATGGCGTACTGCTGGCTGAAAATAAGCCCGTTTACAGCTTAGAAATTATTCCTGAGCAGGTTGAAGACCTCGAAGGTACGATTGCCGATATTAGCGAGTTGCTCGATATCAGCGAAGAAAAGCAACAAAAATTCTTCAAAGCGCTGCGCGGTAAACGTCGTTTTAAACCGATTGAATTGCAGTCGCGTTTGAGCGATCAGCAAGTTGCGCTCTTTTCCGTTAATCAGCATAAATACCCAGGCGCATTTATTGATGCCCGACTTAAGCGTTATTATCCTTTTGGTGATTTAACCACCCATAATTTAGGTTATGTTGCCAAAATTAACCGTAAAGACGCGCAGCGTCTAGAAGCAGACGGAAAATCAGAGAATTACGCCGCAACACGTGAGATAGGTAAACTAGGCCTAGAAAAGTATTACGAAGAGATTCTGCACGGCCGTATTGGTCACCAAGAAGTTGAAGTGAATAACCAAGGACGCGTGATACGCACACTTGATTTCACCCCTCCGACTCCCGGTAAAGACCTCACCCTTACCCTAGATATTGAGCTACAAATGATCGCTAAGCGGGCACTCGCTGGCAAACGCGGCTCAGTAGTTGCGATTGACCCGCGTGATGGCGGAGTGTTGGCGATGTATTCGAACCCAAGTTACGACGGTAACTTGTTCGTGCACGGCATTAGCTCGAAGAACTACCGCAAATTATTAGACTCGAAAGACTTGCCACTGATCAATCGCAGTGTCCAAGGTTACCCGCCCGCTTCTACCGTAAAACCCTTCTTAGCCTTACTTGGCCTAGAGCAAGGAGTGATAACACCTGAAACTCGAATTTGGGACCCCGGTTGGTATCAATTAAAAGGCGTTGATCACAAATACCGTGACTGGAAAAAATGGGGGCATGGCTGGGTTGATTTAACTAAAGCGATTGAACAATCGTGTAACGTTTACTTTTACGATTTAGCCTACAAGCTTGGTATCACCAAAATCAGCGAGATGATGGACAAGTTTGGCTTTGGTGAACGCACCGGCATTGATATTCATGAAGAGAGCAGTGGTATTTTGCCCAGTGTTGGCTGGAAGCGCGCTCGCTACAATCAAAACTGGTATACAGGCGAAACTTTATCAGTCGGTATCGGACAAAGTTATTGGACGGTAACACCACTGCAACTGGCGCAGGCGACCTCAGTGTTGGTTAACAAAGGTGAAATCAAAAAGCCGCATTTATTAAAAGCCAGTTCGCAAACTACATACACACAAGGTGAAGGCAAGAATATTGTCACCATCAGTGCTCAGCCATATGAGCTTGAGGAGTATCCACCAATTGCCTTAAATAACCAAGACAATTGGCAACTTGTTTTAGATGCGATGCATTCAACCGTGCAGAAAAAAGGGGCAACTGGTCATACCGCGTTTAAAGACCACCAATACGACGCCGCCGGTAAAACAGGCTCTGCACAAGTTGCGCGCATTGCGCAAGATGCAAAATATGACGCCGAAAAAACTCAAGAGAACAAGCGTGATAATGCCATGTTTATCGCCTTTGCCCCATTTGATAAGCCCGAGATTGTGGTCTCTGTTGCTATCGAAAATGTTGCCAAAGGCGGTGGTGCAACCAATGCCGCGCCGGTGGCAAGGCAAATAATGGATCAATATTTTGGTAATCGCGTGATCACTAGCGAATACACCAGTGAGGAACATCCACTTCACGACGAACACTTTACCGTTTCCACTGACGAGGCCGATTAATGCGATCAACGGGGCAAGATCAAGCCAAAAAACTCGATATTTGGCAGAAACTTCATTTAGATTTACCCTTGTTGCTTGGCTTACTTAGCTTGATGACCTTGGGACTTTTTGTGGTCTATAGCGCAGGTGGGCAAGACTTTGATTTGGTTGTTCGACAAGGTGTTCGCCTTGGCGTTGCCCTGCTCGTGATGTTTATCGTCGCGCAGATTCCACCGCAGGTTTATTTTAAATGGGCCGTTCCCACTTTTGTGATTGGTTTAGGTTTACTGGTCGCGGTACTGCTAGTTGGTACGGTAGGTAAAGGCGCTCAACGCTGGTTAAATCTTGGCTTTATGCAGTTTCAACCTTCAGAAGTGATGAAACTTATTGTGCCGATCACCATCGCTTGGTTTATCAGCCAGCACGATCTGCCAGCCAAGCTAGGTAATATCGTAATTGCCTTTATTCTTGTGCTAATCCCAACATTACTCATTGCTAAGCAACCCGACTTAGGTACTTCACTGTTAATTGCTAGCTCAGGCATTTTCGTGATTTTTCTTGCAGGCGCCAGTTGGAAGTTAATTGGCACCTGCGTTGGCCTTGCCTCGGCATTTACGCCAATCCTTTGGATGTATTTGATGAAAGACTACCAAAAGCAGCGGGTATTGACTTTTCTCGATCCAGAGAAAGATCCACTGGGTAGCGGCTACCACATTATTCAATCGAAAATTGCCATTGGTTCAGGCGGGCTATATGGCAAAGGCTGGCTGCAAGGCACACAATCACAATTAGAGTTTTTACCTGAGCGCCATACCGACTTTATCTTCTCAGTATTTAGTGAGGAGTTTGGACTAGTTGGCGTAACAGCGTTACTGCTTGTTTATCTAGCTATCGTGATGCGTGGGCTTTGGATCGCAGTAAATGCTCAAGAAGCCTTTACCAAACTGCTTGCAGGCAGTATTACGTTGACCTTTTTCGTATATGTATTTGTCAATATTGGTATGGTCTCGGGCTTGCTACCAGTGGTTGGCGTACCGCTGCCGCTCGTTAGCTATGGCGGTACGTCAATGGTGACATTAATGGCCGGCTTTGGCATTCTAATGGCAATAGGAACGCACCGTCGGTTTAATGCACAGTGATTGCAGATAAGCTTTAAATCTCAATTTTATGGTAACGCATAAAAGCTATACATAAAAACTGCGCATAAAAGCTAAACATAAAAACACTACATAACAGCTAAACATAAAAGCTATACATAAATAATAATGACTAAAAAATTATGCCTAGCCAGCTTGCTTATCACTGCTATTGCCATCATGGCTGGTTGCAGTACCAATACTGGCCGCTACCAACAAGCACATGACAGCATTCCAACCCGTTTACCAACCGCTGCGGAGCTTAAAGATCCCATTCCGCGTGTTGAGCCGAAAAGCCGAGGTGGTAATCGAAACTATCAAGTGCGCGGTAAGCACTATCAAGTACTCGATAGCGCAGAAGGGTTTAGCCAGTCAGGTATAGCTTCTTGGTATGGTAAAAAATTTCACGGTCATTTAACATCTAATGGCGAGATTTATGACATGTATGCCATGAGTGCCGCGCATAAAAACTTACCATTGCCAACCTATGTAAAAGTTACCAACCAAGCAAACCAAAAATCAGTCATAGTCCGCGTCAATGATCGTGGGCCGTTCCATCAAGATCGTATTATCGACTTGTCATACAGCGCGGCATACAAGTTAGGCATGCTGTCTACTGGCACAGCAAACGTTACAATTGAAGCAATTACTGACGATAATGCGCCGATAGCAAAACCAAGTTCGGTTGCCAGTGCAAAAACTTCACCTGTTGGTACAAGTAAGTTAGCAGCCACTGACGCCAAGCCGGAAGCGAAGCAAGAAGTTAAGCAGAAAGTTAAGCAAGAGACGTTAACAACGACCAACAATGACTCGGCGGTACCAGAAGGTGATTATGTTCAAGTATTCGCAACACGCAGTGAAGACGTGGCTAAGCGTACAGTTCTAGCACTGACCAGCTTATATCAACACAACGCCGTTTATTCACAGCAAAATGGTATATACCGCGTTAAGCTAGGCCCATTTGCCGAGCACGAAAATACCGATGAATTAGTCACCAGTTTGCGACAAGCCGGTTACGAAAGCGCCTACCGTCGCAAAATCTTACATTAAGCCTGTTATCCATTGGGTTTGCGCGTAGCAAATCCTAATAGTAGTGATATACTGTTGGCAATTTTTTGACACAACTTATCACACCAACCTTTAGCACTGCCCTCCCCAATAAAGCGAGTGGCAAAGTAAATAACTCGCTAAAGCAATGATCAGTTGTGCAGCTGGTTAAAAATACAATTTTCAAGGAGCATTATGTCACGCCCATTCGCTCAGCGCGTAACTAAATCCACTAAGCGATGCTTAGTTTTGCTAAGCGCCATTACGCTTTCCTCATCTATATTTTCTGCTTCGGCGCAATCGATTCGCATCACACCGGATGCCCCAGAAATTAATGCCAAAGGTTTCATATTAATTGATTACACCACAGGTAAAGTGATCGCAGAAGGCAATGCCGACACGCAATTAGAGCCTGCCAGTTTAACTAAAATGATGACCAGCTATATTATCGGTCGCGAGCTTCAAGCAGGTAATATCGCAAGCACTGATATGGTGACTATCAGTGAAAATGCATGGGCAAAAAACTTCCCAGATTCTTCAAAAATGTTTATTGAAGTCGGTACTGAGGTGAGTGTTGCCGAGCTTAACCAAGGCATTATTGTCGCTTCAGGCAACGATGCCTGTGTTGCAATGGCTGAGCATATTGCAGGGTCGGAAGATGCCTTCGCCGATCTAATGAATGCCCACGCACAGCAATTAGGCATGTCGAGCAGTTACTTTGAAAACAGCCATGGTCTGCACAGTGAAGAGCACTTCACTACACCACGAGATATGGCAACCCTAGCGATTGCATTGATTCGCGATACACCAAGTGAATATGAGATGTACAAGCAACGCTCGTACACTTACAACGACATCAAACAATACAACCGTAACAGCCTACTATGGGACAAGAGTTTAGACGTAGACGGTATTAAAACAGGTTACCACTCAAAAGCTGGCTATAGCTTAGTGACCTCAGCGGTGAAAGACGGAATGCGTTTAGTTTCTGTGGTGATGGGTACCGAAAGCCAACGTGCTCGTAAAATTGAAAACAAGAAACTACTTAACTATGGCTTCCGCTTCTTTGAAACCATCACGCCATATGAAGCTGGCGAAACGTTTGCCACGAACCGTGTTTGGATGGGTGATATTAAAGACGTTAACCTAGGTATTTTAGAAAGTACGCCGATTACTATTCCGCGTGGGCAACGTAAGAAAATTGAAACGAACGTCGAACTTACCAAAGAACTTGTTGCTCCATTAGCCAAAGGTGAGCAAGTGGGCAAACTTTATTTAACCCTTAACGGTGAAGATATCGCTGAATACCCGCTGGTTACCTTACAAGAAGTGAACGAAGGCAGCATGTTCAGCCGTTTAGTGGACTATGTAAAACTGCAGTTTGTTAACTAGTTATTAAATGTGAAGTAATAGCGTAAATCATCCCTTGAAAAGCCCTAGCAAACGCTAGGGCTTTTTGTCTTATAAAGTTGCATTTGGCGCTTGAATTTTGATTGTTCGCCACCATTAACAAGCCAGCAAATCACAAGCATAGCCCTTGCCTGTAGATTAGTGATAAAATATGAACTAAGAGTACCAAGCGACCGCATATATGTGAGCGTTCGCAAGAGACTGCGTTGTGGAGCATTGTATTAGCGCCCTGCAATCAGTAATAGAGAGCAAATATGCAAACTAAATTTGATGAACTATTAGAATTTCCAACCGTACTAAACTTCAAAGTGATGGGTGTCGCTTGCGACGAATTACCTGACTTGATTGTTGCTGAGTTACAAAAACACACACCTGGCGATTACTCACCGAAATTAAAGCCAAGCTCTAAAGGTAATTATGTATCTGTGTCTGTTGCCGTTCGCGTGACAAGCAAAGAGCATATTGAGCAAGTATATCAATCACTTAATACGATTGAGCAAGTTCGCTATATTCTCTAGCGAACCAAGCCACCAAATAAATAGCCAAGCATTCTATCGCGACATTGTAAAATCAAGTAGGCAGTAAATTGACTAAAACGCTAGTTATTCGACAGTTAGCACAAGCAGAGTACACGCAAGTATGGCAAGCCATGCAAAAGTTCACCGATGAGCGTGACAAGTCAAGCTTAGACGAACTGTGGTTAGTAGAGCATCCGCCCGTGTTTACTCAAGGGCAAGCCGGTAAAGAAGAGCATTTACTTGCGCCAGGGGAAATCCCAGTTGTACAAGTTGACCGTGGCGGACAAGTGACTTACCACGGTCCCGGCCAGCAAGTTATCTATGTCATGATCGATCTTAGACGCCGGAAAATGGGTGTCCGAGAACTGGTTACCCTAATTGAAAATGCGATAGTTAATACCCTCGCAGAATATGATATTGACGCCTACCCAAGGCCAGATGCCCCAGGTGTCTATGTCGATGGCAAAAAAGTCGCTTCGCTTGGCTTACGGATTCGCAAAGGCTGTTCATTCCACGGGTTAGCGCTCAATGTTAATATGGATTTATCACCATTTTTGCGCATCAATCCTTGTGGTTATAACGATTTAGAGATTATTCAAAGTGCTGATTTAAATGGTCCGAAAACCGTTGAGCAAGCAGGTCAAGGGCTGGTCAAACATTTAAGCGCACTACTTGAAGCCGACAAGCTTCAGTATCAAACAGGTTTGGAACAACAATATGACAATTAAATCTTCACGTATGGAGCCCGGCGTTAAGTTACGCGACGCAGAGAAAATGGCCCATATCCCAATTAAAGTCGTACCTTCAGAGCGTGAAACTATGCTGCGTAAACCAGAGTGGTTGCGCATCAAACTACCGCGTACTACTGAAAAAATCGATCAAGTCAAGGCTGGCTTACGCAAGCACGGTTTGCACTCAGTATGTGAAGAAGCTTCATGCCCTAACCTGTCAGAGTGCTTCAATCACGGTACCGCCACCTTTATGATCTTAGGTGACATTTGTACCCGTCGCTGCCCGTTCTGTGATGTAGCTCATGGTCGCCCGCTAAAGCCAGACGCAGAAGAGCCGAAAAAATTGGCACTTACGCTTAAAGACATGTCACTAAAGTACGTGGTGATCACTTCAGTTGATCGCGACGACCTGCGTGACGGTGGTGCGAGCCAATTTGCTGAATGTGTGAAAGAAATTGCCGAACTTGCGCCACATACAAAAGTGGAAATTCTCGTGCCTGATTTTCGTGGCCGTATGGATCGAGCGCTTGAAATTTTAAACCAGCATCCACCACATGTGTTTAACCACAACATGGAGACTGCGCCACGCCTATACACTAAAGCGCGCCCAGGGGCGAACTACCAGTGGTCATTAGACTTACTTAAGAAATTTGGTGAAGCTAACCCCGATGTACCAACTAAGTCAGGCTTAATGGTGGGCTTAGGTGAAACTAACGAAGAAATTCTTGAAGTTATGCGCGACTTGCGTGCTCACGGCGTGACCATGCTAACAATTGGTCAATACTTGCAACCAAGTAAAGAGCACTTACCTGTTGAACGCTATGTTCACCCTGATGAATTTAAAATGTTCCACGACGAAGCCATGAAAATGGGCTTTAAGCATGCCGCCTGTGGGCCACTAGTACGCTCAAGTTACCATGCTGACAAGCAAGCCGCAGGTGAAGAAGTCAGCTAAGGCGCGGACATTCACTTCATTTTCAACGGCAGCATTGTGGGATGCTGCCGTTCTAATTATTAGCCTGTGCTCGCCAGATCAAACCAAGACAACCTTTCAGCTAGCAGTAATCAGACCTTAGATTAATAATTTAAAGCGTCTATTGCTCTAATACCAATATACAATAGAACGCAATTCGCTAAAGTTCTCACTAGCGGCTTGCACAATTGCCAACCAACCTTTAGCGGCTACTAGCCAATTAAGCGATTTCTTCATAATATAGGGTTTGTTATTTAGCATTGCGCATTGGGTCTGTGTGATGCAATTGGAAGTTATAGGGAAATCAATCGAGAGAAGTCATTTTAGAGTAATGACATGGAGCATATATGAAACTATTCAATTTTATTGCTGGCATTGGGTTAACATGCGTAGGCATTGTAACACTCAGCTCTGAAGTACCAGTGATTATTACCATACTGTTATTCATAGCTGGTATTACTATTCTGCTAACCGCAATTGCTTCAACCAATAAGTTGAACAGTCGCAGGCGAAAAATACACAAAGGTTATCGCTCCGATAATACTGGTAGTAATGTCAGTTCACATTCTCATGTTCATTGGCAGTGTGATGGTAGTAAGTCTAGCAGCTGGGGAGATTCTGGCGGGTGCAGTGGTGATGGTGGAGGCGGCGAATAGTTTTAGTATCCCCCAAAATTTTTACCTGAAAAACTAATTTGGATATTCACCTATTTAGGCTGCAAGGCAACTCAAGCTTCCTATCGCTAGCCAACACCTTTTACTTGGCGATGTATGAGATCCGATAGTTTAGGTGTTTACTCCCTTATGGGGTTTGACCTATTAGAGGTCGATTGATTTTCCAACTTTTCAAGAGTAATTCTGCATCAAGCGACCCAACACTCGACTAACTTCAACACAAGCAACAGAAAACACGCAGATGTAACGTCTAATTGTGCTGAATGCTATGCCATAGGCTACAGCTTATGATTCCAACTGTTTCTTATTCATTGCCAAAGAAATAATACCCGCCAGTAACGCAGTTATCGCCGCTGCAATATGTGTTTGCGTTAACCCATCACCATCTAGCCACAATAAGCCAGCTGCGTACGCACCGATCGCGCCACCCACCCCATAAACACCACTAATGTAGAGCGCTTGCGCCCTGTTTTGTTGATTTTCACGAAAATGGTGTTGAATAAACTGCATCGACGCACTGTGGTAAAGTGCATAGCTTGCCGCATGAATAAGCTGGGTAAACACCAGTAATGCCATATGCTCGCCCCAGAGCCCCATTAGCAGCCAGCGCAGTGCAGTACTTAAAAAGCTAAAGATTAATAAGTGATAAACACTAAACCGCTTGAATATACGCCCTGCAAGTATGAATGTCGCGACTTCAACCACCACAGAAACACCAATTAACAGACCAACTGCGTAGCTAGGGTGGCCTAAATCACGAATATACAGGGCGAAAAATGAGTAGTAAGGGCCAAAGCTTACTTGCAACAATAAACCAGCGACAAAGAATAAAATAAAGTTGCGTGACATAAGGGGGGTTAGCATTGAGCTCGTGTCTGGTTCGCTTGGTGCACGCCCTCTTTTATCGCGCATCAACAAGGTTGATAACCATAAACCAATCAGTACCACTAAACCGAGTAAAACAAAGGTTTCACTGCCTTGGCTGGCAATAACTTCCCCACTAAGCACGGCAAGCGCAATAAAACCTAAACTGCCCCAAAGCCGAATACGCGCGTAAAACTTTGCGCTTTTTCGCATCGAGTGCAGCGTTAACACTTCCAGTTGAGGCAACATACCTGTCCAAAATAAACTAAATAGTGCTAGTACAATAGCAATTGGCCAATAACCATCAACAAAGAACAAGCCAAAAAATGAAATCATTGCCAGCGTACTAGCCACTTGAATAACGACAAGTTGTTTGCCCGTTTTATCGGCAAAGAATGCCCAAAAAGATGGTCCTACAATTTTAGTGGCGGTAAAAATCGCAAGTAGCTCACCAATTTGGCGGGAATTAAATCCTCGCCCTTCAAGAAAAACCGCTAAAAATGGCATGGCTAAACCAAGTACGGCGAAGTACCAAAAATAGCCGTTCGATAAGCGAACAAAGTTAGATAACATGTGTTAGAAAATTACTTCCATATTGGTAACAAAAAGAAGGTTTGGATAGGTCCAGCCTTACCAAACTCTTAGGAGCGACATTGTATAAGTTCGCCAGTCCTTATTTGAAAGGGTTTAATACCAATTGAAATAAATACTTAATTATTCAGCGAGAATTAAAAGGCTCATAGGCAGGCATTGATTGCAAAGAATGGCTATTCCCTTGTCAAAATCAATAACGCCGAATATGAGCCTTTTAAACTCGCCCTTCGGGAGCGTGTAAGCACTGCGATTATTGCGCCAAATTTATTGGATGTAGAATAACTATATCGGCACAAATTTGGCTTATTCTCCCACCGCTGACAACGCTCTGAATTGATCAATTAATTAATTCAATTGGTATTATTATCGCTTATAAAAAAGCTCGCCGCGGCGAGCTATGTCAATTTTATCGCTTAGCAGCTTAAGATAAGTTAACTTTTTTAAGCTTGCTTGTGTTTGCCGCCAGCCTATTCAATTACTGGTGTAGCGCAGGCTACATCGGCGTTTTGACCACGATGGCGTAAATAGTGATCCATTAGGGTTAACGCCAGCATAGCCTCAGCAATAGGTACAGCGCGAATACCAACACATGGATCGTGACGCCCTTTCGTTGCGATATCCATAGGCTGTCCGTCAACATCAATGGTTTGACCGCTGACGCCAATACTTGAAGTTGGCTTAAGCGCAATATTGGCTACAATTGGCTGTCCTGAAGACAAGCCCCCCAATATGCCACCAGCGTGATTAGAAGCAAAACCTTCAGGTGTTAATTCATCGCGGTGCTCTGAGCCTTTCTGGTTGACCACCTCAAAACCGTCACCAATTTCAACGCCCTTAACCGCGTTAATGCTCATTAAACTATGAGCAATGTCAGCGTCTAAACGATCAAAAATCGGCTCGCCTAAACCAACAGGTACGCCTGTGGCAACCACCATGATTTTCGCGCCAATCGAATCTTTTTGCTTAATAATGCCGCGCAAGATTTCATCTAACGCGTCAAGCTTAGTGTCGTCAGGGAAAAAGAAAGGATTCTCCTCTACAATATCCCAGTTAAACTGCTCAGCTTTAACGTCAGCAATTTGTGTCACACAGGCCTTAATCTCAATACCTAATTGTTGTTTTAAATACTTTTTCGCAATCGCACCAGCCGCTACACGCATTGCTGTTTCACGCGCTGACGAACGACCACCACCACGGTAGTCGCGAAAACCATATTTTTGCGTATACGTGTAATCAGCGTGCCCCGGACGGAAGCTTTGTGCGATATTACCGTAATCTTTAGAGCGTTGATCGGTGTTTTCAATTAACAAGCCAATGGGTGTACCTGTTGTTTTACCTTCAAACACACCCGACATAATTTTCACTTGATCTGCTTCACGTCGAGCTGTGGTATAACGAGATGTGCCAGGCTTACGGCGATCAAGGTCAAACTGCAAATCTGCTTCCGAGATTTCTATACCCGGTGGGCAGCCATCAACAATAGCACCTAAACCTAGACCATGACTTTCACCAAACGTGGTGACCGTGAATAATTTTCCGTATGTATTACCTGACATTATCTTGCAACGACCCGTTGATTAAAAATTTCTTGATATTCTTCTAATTGTGCCTTTGTTAGTACAAAAACGCCGTGTCCACCGCGTGTAAACTCAACCCAATGAAAAGGGACTTCAGGATAAGTTGCTTCAACATGAATTTGTGAGTTACCTACCTCACAAACCAAAATGCCATTATCACTGAGTTGACTTGCTGCTCTGGCTAATATTTCACGAGTGATATCTAAGCCGTCGTGACCAGAGCCAAGCCCCATTTCTGGTTCATAAGTGAATTCAGCAGGCAAGCTGTCAACATCTTCCTGATCGACATACGGTGGATTCGTCACAATTAAATCATATTTTTCCTGTGTGACAGAAGCAAAAAGATCAGACTGAATCGGAATAACTTGTGCCATTAAACCGTGACCTTCAATATTAATTTGCGCAACATTCAGCGCATCTGTCGATAAGTCGAGGGCATCCACTTCTGCATCAGGGAAGGCATAAGCACACGCAATAGCAATACAGCCGCTGCCCGTGCAAAGATCTAATATACGCGCAGGCTGACGTGACAAGTAAGGGGCAAACTGATTATCTATCAACTCAGCAATCGGCGAACGTGGCACAAGTACGCGCTCATCCACATAAAATGACAAACCAGCAAAACTTGCTTGGTTGGTCAAATAAGCTGCGGGAATTTGCTCCTCGATACGGCGCGCAATAAGTTCAAATAATGCCTGCTTTTCATCAGCTAATAGTCTGGCTGATTTGCAACGTTCAAATAACTCGTTGGGCAGCGTCAGTGTGTACATCACTAATTTAACTGCTTCATCCCAAGCATTGTCAGTACCGTGTCCAAAAAACAAATCAGCGCGATTAAACTCGCTTGCCGCCCACCTAATCCAATCTTCAATCGTCGTTAATTGTTCAAATATTGGATTTGCTAGCTCTTGGCTAGTGATGTCGGGATTGAGCGACTCTTGCTGTGGCTCTGAGGTGGTTGACACTGTTTTTTCTGACATAGCTATCTTGCGCGTTCTGGCGTACTAATGGAGGACAAAAAAGGCCAACTACTATATCATTAAACTCTGTTTACGTGTTCAACTTTGCCATGAAATTTAAAGATTTATTAACCGCTGAAGAGAAGCAATTATTCAAAGATGAAATTGGTAAAGTTAAACGGCTTAAACAAGACAAAGTCGTGCATCAAAAAAAGCGCCCGACTTCTGCGGTTGTAAAAGCAAATCAAATGACGACGAGACAAGTGGCTGAGTTTCATTTTTCAGATGAATTTGAGCCCGATCTAAATCGCACAGGTCCAATGCAATACGTTAAAGAAGGCACCGACAGCTATGAAGCCAAAAACCTGCGCCGTGGAATTTATCATCCCGAGCTAATTTTAGATTTACACGGGTTAACGCAAAAACATGCTAAACGCGAGATTGCTGCCCTGTTGCTAGCTTGTCATAAAGAGCATGCGCGCTGTGTGTGCATTGTTCACGGTATTGGCAACCGAATTCTTAAGAATAAAGTACCTCACTGGCTAGTGCAGCACCCTGACGTACTAGCATTTCATCAAGCGCCTTTGGAGTATGGTGGTGACGGTGCTCTACTCGCGCTTGTTGATATTAAAGACAAGTATTAATAAAAGTAAGCCTTAGCTAATCTAAATAACAGCTAGCCTAAATCACTTGGCGCGACGACGCCATTGAGTTCGCCAAGCATAGTGTTTACATCATATTCTATTTCAGCAACACCTGCCGTTTGGAAGATAGGAGCAAACTGCTGCTGTGTGAATTCTGACACTAAATAACTCACCAATGGCATATGAGAAACGATCAATAAGGTTTCTGTTGGTGTCGACATCAATTCACCATCGATTAAATCGCGTACTTGAGACGCTGAGCCTGACGGGGTGATCATGGACTGAGTAACAACTAACTCGGCTAGCGCTTGAGTCGACAGAGGCAAATATTCAGCAAGGGTTTGATAGGTTTGCTGAGCACGCAAATAAGGACTAACCCAAATTTTGCTTGGCGTAATTGATTTACTCGCCAACCATTTGCCCATTATAGCGGCTTCATTAATACCGTATTCAGTTAATGCACGTTCCGCATCAGAGTTGGCCGTCGCTTCTGCTTGACCATGTCGCATTATCAAAATCTGCATTAACTGTCTCCCGCACTTCAATAAATCGCGGTTATTGGTAAAAAATTCCGGCTATAGTAAAAGAAACACGTTATGATTAATAACAACTCTTAAGAATAAAATAAACTGGCGTTATTCCCTCAAGTAATTTATAACAAAAACAACGCTATAATCAAAAGTATATACACGATTTTCCGATGGTGCTGTTCGATATAAGTGTGAAATAGGAATTTATGTTGAAACAAAGCCCTAATGACAAAAAACAATATCAGCCGCTGACACTTAGCAATGGTTTACAAGTGCTACTTGTACAAAACACTGAGTCTGAAAAAGCAGCGGCAGCTTTGGCAATTAATGCTGGTCATTTTGATGACCCTAGAGACCGCGAAGGCCTAGCGCATTTTGTTGAGCACATGTTGTTTTTGGGCACTAAAAATTATCCCGATGGTAGTGAGTACCAAAAATTTATCAGTCAGCACGGTGGCCATCATAATGCATGGACAGGCACCGAGCACACCTGCTTCTTTTTTGACATTCAAAGTAATTACTTACCTGAAGCCCTAGCAAGATTTGCTGACTTTTTTATCTGCCCGCTACTGAGCGAAGAATTTGTCGAAACTGAGCGACAAAATATCGATGCCGAGTTCAAATTAAAATTAAAAGACGACATTAGGCGCTTATACGACGTTCACAAGGCAACCGTAAACCAAGCCCATCCATTTTCACAGTTTTCTGTCGGCAACCTTGAAACCTTAGCCGATCGCGATGGACAAAGCGCACAAGCAGATATTCTTGCTTATTTTGAACAAAATTATCGCGCTAATTTAATGACCCTTGCCATCGAAGGGCCGCAGCAACTTGACGAATTAGAGCAGCTCGCTAAACAGTACTTTTCATCCATCAAGGCTGGTGGCGATAAAAAAACGATCACCACACCGTTATATTTAGCTGAGCACTTAACGCAAGAAATATCGGTTACCCCAGTCAAAGAAGAAAGGCAGTTAATTGTCAGCTTTGCGATGCCAGGTATCGATGAATATTATCAGCACAAGCCAGAATCAGTACTTACTTACCTGCTAGGACATGAAGGCAAAGGCAGCATCCTATCGCTACTCAAGCAACAGCATTTGGCTTTGGGGCTTACCGCGGGCTCAGGGATAAACGGTTCAAACTTCAAAGATTTCAATATCAGCATCTCGCTCACCGAACAAGGAGAGCAAGAGATTGATCGTATTCTCGACATCGTTTTTAGCTATATTCAGTTATTAAAATCAAAACCGTTATCGCACACTTACTACATTGAAAAGCAAAAGCTCGCGTGCATCGCTTTTGACTATATGGAAAGGCTCAAGCCACTCGATTCAGTGAACCAGCTCGCGGTGAACATGCAACACTACCCTGTGGAAGACTATATCGCCGGCGATTATTTAATGGCAGGTATGTGCGATGACAGCGTAGAGCACTTGTTAACCTTTTTGTCTCCTAACAACTGTCGCATCGTTAAAATTGGGCAAAATTACCAATGTGATCAGCTAAGCCCTTGGTATCAAGTACCCTATCATATATGTGCCATTTCGCCTCAAACACTAGAGCGCTGGCAAACCATAACTGTGCATCAAGACTTAACACTACCAGCACCAAACCCTTACATCATAGACAAACCTCAGGTTTGGCCTCATAGCCATGAGTCAAGCAAGCCTGCGCTAATTGACAACCACAATGGCTTATGTGTTTGGTACAAGCAAGATACAACTTATAAAGTGCCCAAAGGGTACATCTATATCGGTATAGATTCGCCACTTGCCATTGCATCCACCGCTAACATTGTCATGACGCGAATGTTTGTTGATATTTTTAGTGATCAAGTGATTGAAGAACATTATGACGCTGAGTTAGCTGGTATTCACTATCAACTCTATGCGCATCAAGGTGGGATGACACTGCAACTATCAGGGCTCAGTGAAAAGCAGCCATTGCTACTAGAAAGACTGTTGGCCAGCCTTATTCAACATAACTTTACTGAGCAAGCATTTGAGCAGAGCAAAGCATTGCATATTAAGCAGTGGCAAAATGCTGACAAGAACAAATCTATTTCTCAACTATTTGCGGCCTTGAGCTCACTAATGCAGCCTCACAATCCGGCTGCAAGTGAATTATTGGAAACGGTTAGCTCAATCTCGTTTGCTCAGTTTATGCGCTTTTGTGGTAGATTATTCGAACATATCACCCTTGAGGTATTGATCCACGGCAACTGGCTAGAAAGTCACGCTCGACAAATTGCTAAGCAAATAGAAGACGGGTTTAACCATTGCTTTGATGGTCGTAATCACGTTAGCTGCCCAGTTATAGATATCAATGGACACCAAGAATATATAGTGCCAGTGTTACTGCCCGAGCATGATCACGCAGCCGTGTGCTATTACCCACAAGCAGAAAAAGACGAACATTCAACGGCACTAACCATGCTAACCAGTCATTTTCTCGCACCTCTGTTTTTCCAAGAAATGCGCACAGAAAAGCAATATGGGTATCTAGTTAATGTCGGTTATATTCCTATTAACCGCTACCCTGGTATTGCATTTTACATCCAGTCACCACATACCTCACCGGTTGAACTAGTCAGCGCTATGGATGAGTTTATTGCAACGGTGAGTGATAAATTGGCAGGTGTCACCAATGAGCAATGGCAAACGTTTAAATTTGGCCTAAGTGCACAGTTAGCAGAAAAAGACACTAGCTTACGCACGAAAAGTCAACGCTTTTGGGCTGCAATATCCAATCAAGATTTTACCTTTGATCGCAAACAGCGCTTGCTTGAAGCTATCAATGACATATCGCTAGAACAAGTCATTGCTTTTATCGACGAGGTACTATGTAAAACTGACAATCAAGACTTCATTGGCCGATTAACATTAGTTTCACTTGAGAATAAAACGCAAAGTAAACAATGGGAAGATAGAGGCGCCACAATAATTAACGAACCAAGTGAACTAAGCCAAAAGACGGAACGAAAATACTAAAGCTCAGGCACCAAGTTTTTAGCCAAACCTTAGGCTAATGTTTATCAAGATTGAGACATTACCGACCATTGTTTGAGCATATATCCTACACTTTTATCAACAAATTTGACTTAGCACAAAGCATTCGATTAAATGTAGCAAACAATAATTATAAATGAACTAGCTAAGCCCTAGGCTGCTAGCAAAATAATTTGGCTGTTCTTTCTTTACATATAGCTTTACATAGAGTTTTCTTATTTTTGCTGTTAATTGCTGTATCAATATCGTCGGTATTGGTTAACAAAACAACGCACGCTAGCTACTTCGAAAATAACGCAACTTTTCAGCAATTCACCACCTCCGATGGCCTATCACAAAGCTACGTATTTTCTATAGTCCAAGACAGTAATGGCTTTCTCTGGTTCGCAACAGCCGATGGTTTGAACCGTTATGACGGGTTTGAATTTGTGCATTATCGACACAATGTTCAAGATCCAAATTCGGTGGCTGACAATTATATTCGAACCTTATTTATCGACAGCGAAAATACCTTGTGGGTTGGTACAAAAGGTGGCCTCAGCCGATTTAATCCTTCCCGTAATAACTTTGATAATTTCACCACCGATCAGGAAAACGCTCTTACCCCCTCTAATCAAGGCAATACTAATGCCCTATCCGACAACACGATTTGGACTATTTATGAGGTTGTTTCCAATGCAGATGGTGTTCAACTGCTCGTCGCGACAGAATCAGGCCTGCATAAGTTCAATACCGCTAATGGTCAATTTACACGGATAGAAAATGGCACTACAGGCGAAAGTTTTAAAGCAGTAAAAAGTATTTACCAAGACGACAAGGAAAACATTTGGTTAGGTACTTTTGATGATGGCGTTTATCTTTCTAATCAAAGCTTTAGTCTGATAAAACACCTACAGGTTGCAGGTGAAAAAACCAGCCAATGGAATTTCACTATTGATGCTACTTCATTATTTGATATTAAAGAAATTGCAGAAAACTATTGGCTAGCAACCGACAACGGTATTTTTATTGTTGATAAAAGTTACCAGCTTAAACACCACATCACCCAACAATCGACTGACTTCCAATTACTGTCAAACCAAATCAGAACCTTATTACCGACCCAAGGCAGCAAACTATGGCTTGGGACCAAAGAAGGTATCAATGCCATTGATTTATTGACCCTATCAATCAGCCAAGTCGCGAAAAAAGGTTCAGCCCCGAATGGCTTTGAAGAGCCATGGGTGATGACATCTTATCAAGATAGGGTTGGTAACTTATGGTTTGGCACTTATGGTGGCGGTATTCAAAAGCACAGAGACAGCAGTAAGCTGATTAAAACAGGTCCTATAACGCAGTTAACCCATGACCTTTGGCTCACCTCATTTGCGCAAGACAGCGCAGGGACCCTGTGGTTTAGTAATGAATCAGGTGAACTGTTTAAACAACCTCTTGATGCCGAGCTAGCTCAGCCAATATCGCTAAACATTGAAGTCGCGCAAGTGCACGTTAAAGACAGTAATAGTTTATGGTTAAAAAGCTATTCACAAGAGCTTTTCGAATTCAATACTGAGTCACTGACGCTTCGACACTTTCAAGCTTGGACAGCTTCCAGTCATAAAATGCAAGAGCTAGTTGCTTTTAACAACCACCTTTGCCAAATCGACTCAGCAAGAAATGTCAGCTGTTTCAACAGCAATAGTGAGCAGGTATTAACTTTTCTGCCTGGCGGTGAACAAGCGGCCGTTTTACTGCAGAAACAGACAAACGATAGTCTACTCGTACTGACCGAAAGCCAAGCCGTTTATAAATTTTCAATTACTCAGCAAACATTCGAGTTTATTTATTCTTTAGCTGATATTTATTCACCTTCAGTAACGGTAAGCCATTTAATACTCGGCCAAGGCAGCCTGTGGTTGGCTTCAAACGGTAAAGGCCTAACCTATATTGACTTAGCAACCAGTCAAGTGAAAAATTTCATTGAAGGCAATGGTTTGGGCAATAGCTACGTGGCCGACTTACTAATGTCGCCTGACAATCAGCTATGGTTTGCGACCAATAAGGGAATTGGCGCAATTGATGTTAACAGCTTAACGTTAAAGCAGTTCGATCTGGATTATGGGTTGGATCACATCGAATTTAATAGTCATTCTGCGCTATTAACAAAAGAAGGCTGGGCATATTTTGGTAGCCCTAAAGGCTATGTAAAATTCAAGCCACAACAGCTATTTAATACAACACAGTCAATATCAACGCCTGTCATCAGCAAAATCAACATTGCGAATAAAAACATTGAGACACTAGAACAGTTTGCGGGCCAACACTTTCCTATGAATTTAGCGAATACTAAAGCATTTACCATAGGTTACCGAGACTTCCCGTTAAGCTTTGATTTTGTTGCACCTAATGCCAAGCTAAAAAACCAAACCAGATACCGCTACCGCTTAATTGGCCTAGAAGAAAGCTGGGTTGAAGCTGACAACGAAAACAGGCGTGCGACCTACACGAATTTAAGCTCAGGCGAATATACGTTTGAGGTTGAAGCCTTTGACCTTTTTGACCAGACGCTTGTTGAAGGTACTAAGCTTTCGTTTACTATCGCCCCGCCGTGGTGGTTAGACCAAAGCGCGGTTATTCTGTATGGCTTAGCTGGCATCCTACTATGCGCATACTTCTTGCAGCAGTTACGACATCGTCACGAATATCACTATCAGATCAAAAAAAGTGAAGAGCGATTAAAACTTTCGCTTTGGGGAAGTGGTGACGAAATGTGGGACTGGAATATTCGTACTCAGAAAATATTTCGTTCAAATATCTGGGGCATTTTAGAGTTCCCACAAGATGGCACACGTAATGTAGGAACAGAGCAAACAAATATTCACCCAAATGATATCAAGCGGGTAACCAACGCATTAGAAGATCATTTTGATAGCAAAACTGAACACTACGAGACAACGTATCGCGTTCTAGATAAACAAGAAAACTGGGTATGGGTACTCGACCGAGGCAAAGTGGTTGAGCGTAATGAGCAAGGTAAGCCATTGCGAATGACAGGTACCCTTAAAGACGTTAGTCAAATAAAAAAAGCAGAAGAAAGGCTTAAATTATTTGCCAAGTGTATTGAAAACATTTCTGACGCAGTCGTTATTTACGACCGTCAATTTAACACCATTGATGTTAACAAATCTTTTAGCCGCATTACCGGCAGAAGCAAAACCGATGTTATTGGCGAACAATTGCAGTTTAATCGCTACCCCGCTAATTTTACGCAATCAATTAAAAAGCAGTTGGTTGTTGAAGGCAGTTGGCAAGGTGAAATTGAAAGTTTGCGCCACAACAATGAGCTTTATTACTGTGAATTAACCTTAGATGTTATTCGTGACGAAGGCGACAATATTTCGCATTTTGTTGGCGTATTTTCAGACATTACTTCGCGCAAAGCATCAGACGCTGAACTGCGTCGCCTAGCGAATTCCGACACGCTAACAGGCTTGCCCAACCGTTCATATTTCCAAGCGAACCAACAGCGTTTGGTGAAAAGCAAAATGCCTCATGCCTTGTTAGTCTTCGATCTTGACAATTTCAAAAAAATTAATGACTCCATGGGGCATCAAGTCGGCGACCTTATCTTAGTTGAAGTGGCGAAACGAATTGCTCGCGTCGGCGGCAAGCGTATCAGTGTATATCGCCTTGGTGGTGACGAGTTTAGTATTATTATTGAAAATACCAATGATATTCATACGGTAACAACGCTCGCCAAAGAAATTCTTAACTGCATTGCTCAGCCACTAAAACTTAAAAACCAAGAGATTGTCTTGTTTAGCAGTATTGGTATTGTGCTGTACCCAGAAGATGGCGCGACGCCAGCAGAACTCCTTAAGAATGCCGATACCGCCATGTATCACGCGAAAGGCAATGGCGGTAATCGATATCAATTCTTCAGTGATTCAATGAATAAGCAAGCGGTGAAGCGTATTCAAATTGAAACGCTTATTCGCCATGGTTTAAAAGAAGACTATTTCTCGGTTTTCTATCAGCCTAAAATAGACATTGTCAGCGGTAAAGTCTCTGGCATGGAAGCCCTAGTGCGTTTTGAAACACCAACTAAAGGCATTATCAGCCCACTCGCGTTTATTCCTATTTCAGAAGAAACAGGGCAAATTATTGATATTGGTGAAATTGTTTTAAGAAAATCGTGTTTTGCAACTAAGCGCTGGATTGATGCGGGGTTATTTGATGGTCGTGTCGCGGTTAACCTATCCGCGGTCCAGTTTACGCAACCTAATTTGCCGCAGATGATTGCCAATATTTTAGAAGAAAGTCAGCTACCGGCTAAGCACTTAGAGCTTGAGATTACCGAAGGCACTGTAATGGATTCGCCGCAGCAAGCTATTGATACCATGCTGCAAATCCGCTCAATGGGCATTCATTTAGCCCTAGATGACTTTGGTACTGGTTACTCTTCTCTTGCTTATTTGAAGAAATTCCCACTCAATACGTTGAAAATAGACAAGGCTTTCGTTGACGATATTGAAAGCTCAGATCAAGGTCGAAACATGGTGGCAACCATAGTAACCATTGCTCACAACTTAGGTATGCAGGTTGTTGCAGAGGGCGTAGAGAATAATAATCAGTTGAGCTTCTTAGCTGGCCTTGGCTGCGAACAGTTACAAGGTTATTTGTATAGTAAGCCATTACCTGAAAATGACTTCCAAAAGTACCTACTAAGCTATCAAATTACTGATAAATCAACGAGCTTCATCAACAGCTAAATAACTTGCACGTCAAAATTTTGCCTCACTGATCTAAGCTTTGCCGCTTGTTTGGCAGGATTTTGACATTTTTGCATTGAACACTCCCAAAAGCTAACGCAAATAAAAATAAAACATTACATTTCAACAGGTTAGCACACCTACAATATAACAAATCAAATTGGCATACATTTGGCTAAACCTTATACGGATTAAATCAATAACCATAAGGAAAAACAAAATGTTAACTTCTATTCTAATGTCAATCTCAATGTCACTAACACAACAAGCAACTATTGATACAGAACAAGTTGTTGATGGCGATTCAGCCACTTTAGTTAGCCAGAAGCGTCGTGAATCACGTATTAGCCAAAAACGTCGTGAGTCTCGCATTAGTGAAGAGCTTGAGTTAGCAAGCCAAAAGCGTCGTGAATCACGTATTAGTCAAAAACGTCGCGAATCTCGCATTAGTGAAGAGCTAGAGTTAGTTAGCCAAAAACGTCGTGAGTCTCGTATCAGTCAAAAGCGTCGTGAGAGCCGTATTTAATGATTAACTTTATTAAATCGCTTTTTCATAAAAAACATCACGAAAATTCAATTGCGGCTAAGATTGAATTTAAAGAAGCACCTGCTTCGACGTGGTGGAAATAAAAAAGCTAGTCAATTAATCGTCGCATTGACGTCGACCATTACTTGAAAACAGTTAAGTAGTCGTTAATAGCTATACAGTTAATCAAATAATATGCGACAAGGAAGTTCGCTTATCAGTTATTAGCAGTTGCTCAAAGACAAGACAGGAAATTCATAATAGCTACTGCAACCCAGCGGAAATCTATTTAGAGAGCCATATAAGAAGCTAAGTAGATACTTAGCATAATCCAAGTAACTGTTCGCTTAAAATAAGCTCAAATCCAGCTCAAAAAAAGATGAGTATAGCGGCCTAGAAAATCGTAAGACAATAGCCGTTAGGCTTTAAATATTAAGTAATTAAACCCAAACGCTTTATTCACTTTCATACGTTTTTTCATACAAAACATTGGCCATAACGCTGGTCCAAAAACTAAGCCACCCAACGCCCAACGTCTGCGCCCTAAACCATTTGATAGTGCTTGGCAGTAAAAAAATAATGAAGAAACTAAAGAGCAGACAACCACTAGTAACAACATAATACAACACCCATCACATACTAAGTCGAAAAGAGAACTAGGCTAAGATCGCAAGCCACCTATTGCTTTACCTAAGAGCTAAACTTGAAAAGTACTTAACTTGATAAGCTCTAAGCTAAAAACAAGCGAAACCTGCTGACGAAAAAACGAGCAGAAATATAACAAAACTCGATGGGCATGAAAAGCAAATTGAGCAATTATTCTACAAAAAAGAGCTCGTGTTCGATAAATCATGAGCTCTTTTTAGCGTGTTAAATTAAAGGTGCCAATTTAAAAGCAGGTCTGCCAAGTGCTGATAGTTAGTAGCAAGTAGTACCCTGCTCTGCCATATCAACGAGTGCTTGGCATGGTTTATAACGATCACCATGCTGCTGTGCCCACTGATTCAGTTGGTTGACGATATTAACCGCGCCAACTTTATCAATATAACGGAATGGACCGCCTAAGAATGGTGGGAAACCAATGCCAAAAATTGCGCCAATGTCACCATCTCGGGCATTACGCACGACACCTTCACCTAAACAACGCATTGCTTCGTTTAGCATCATGTAAACACTACGCTTAGCAATTTCCTGCTCTGTTAAGCTGCCACTTGGGGTAATACCAAGTAAACCATAAATGGTCTCATCCACTTGTTTTTTACCTTTTTTGGCAGCTTTGCCATACAGGTAGAAACCCTTGTTTGACTTTTTGCCTAATCGACCGTCATTGATTAATCGATCAAAGGCTTCAGGCGCGGTGAAACGCTCGCCTAATTCAGCGGTTAAAATTGGCGAGATTTTAGCGCCAATATCAATGCCAACTTCATCAAGTAACTGCATTGGCCCGACAGGGAAACCAAATTTAACCAGCGCTTTGTCAAGTTTCTCAATTGGCTCACCAGCAAGTAACATACGCGCTGCTTCGTTCATGTAAGGCGCTAATATACGGTTAACAAAGAAACCCGCCTTGTCTTTAACCACAATCGGTGTTTTGCCTTGTTTTTTGGCAAACGCCACTGTCGTTGAGATAGTTTGATCTGAGGTTTTCTCGTGAGCAATAATTTCTGCCAATGGCATTTTATCGACAGGAGAAAAGTAATGCAGGCCAATCACATTCTCAGGGCGCTCAGCTTTTTCAGCGATTTGGCCAATTGGCAGGCTTGAGGTGTTACTGGCAAAAATCGTTTCAGGCTTACAGTGTTGCTCAACATCAGCAACCATTTTTTGCTTTAATGACAAGTCTTCAAATACCGCTTCAACAACAATATCAGTATCGTTAAAGCCAGAATAATCTAACGTGCCTGTAATGGCTGACATTTGCTTTTGCATTTCACTGTGGCGCATAAAACGGCGCTTAACTTTCTTATTCAGTAAATCAAAACTGTATTTAAGCGCGGCATTAATGCCATTGTGTGCAATATCTTTCACACGCACTGGCACTTTCGCTTTGGTTGCGGTAACAAAAGCAATACCACCGCCCATCAAACCACCACCTAGTACGCCCGCTTTAGCCACCTTTTCAGGAGCAACCCCTTCAACACCATCTTCTTTTTTCATTTCTGTGGTGGCAAAGAATAAGTTACGCAGCTGCTCTGACTCTGGCGTCATTACTAAGTGGCCAAAATGATCGGCTTCCACTTGGTAACCCATCGCTGGTGAGTTTTCTGCACCAGTGCGCACACAATCAATAATTTTTAATGGTGCTGGGTAATTACCCTTAGTTTTCGCCAACACTGACTTGCTCGCTTGATCAAAAACAACTTTGCGACCAAATGAGTTACCTTCAAGTAACTTATCCATTAACGAGCGTTTCAGCTGCTTAGCTTTAACTTTGCCTGCTAACGCCAGTTTTTCAGCGGTTGCGACCAAAATAGTATTCGGTACAACATCATCCACTAACCCAGCTTTTAGTGCTTGTTTAGCACGCAGCTGTTTGCCCGTCAGCATCATATCTAATGACTTTTGAATACCAACAAGCTTAGGTAAACGCTGGGTGCCTCCGCCACCTGGCAATAAGCCAAGTTGCACTTCAGGTACACCTAATGCCGTTTTCGGGCTATCGCTACAAATACGTGCATGACACGCCATGGCTAGTTCTAAGCCGCCACCAAGACACGGGCCATTAATGGCGGCAATAATTGGCTTAGGAAACTTCTCCATTTGATCGAAAACCATCTGCCCCTGACGAGACAAGGTAGTTGCCTCTTCTGCCGTGGTGCAGCTAGCTAACATGTTAATATCAGCACCCGCGACAAATGAATCGGCTTTACCACTAACAATCACAACACCAGTAATACTGCTATCGTCTTTGATCTCTTTTAGCATTTCAGTGACTTGCTCACTAAATTCTGCCTTAAGCGTGTTCATGGTTTCGCCCGGTACATCCATAATCAAATGGGCGATACCGTTTTCTTGACGCACTAGCGAAAATACGCTGTTTTCGCCAGCTTGAGTCGTTGTTTCAGTCATTAGTCTGTCTCCACAATCATGGCTGCACCTAAACCACCCGCAGCACACGCCGTGGTTAAGCCAACACCGCCACCACGACGATTTAATTCATTAAGTGTTTGGGTAATTAAGCGGGCACCTGTTGCCGCAAATGGGTGACCATAAGCCAGTGAACCGCCCATAACATTGAACTTGTCCATGTCAATTTCACCTATCGCCTTGTCGCGACCTAAATGCTCTTTAGCAAACTTAGTCGAGCCAAACATCTTCATATTTGCTAATGCTTGCGCCGCAAATGCTTCATGCATTTCGATTAATGTTAAATCGCTTAACTCCATACCTGCGCGTTTTAAGGCGATTGGCGTTGCGTAACTTGGCCCCATTAGCATGTCTTCCCATACATCGATAGCAGCAAAACCATAGCTTTTGATATAACCAAGCGGCTTGTAACCTAGCTCTTTGGCACGCCCTTCACGCATCAACAATACCGCAGCCGCACCATCGGTTAACGCTGTACTGTTCGCCGCCGTTACTGAGCCATGTTTGCGATCGAACACCGGACGAAGCTTGGCGTAACCAGCTAACTCTGAGTTTTCGCGAATACAGTTATCTTTTTCGATAAATGATTTGTGAGGCTGTGGATGCGCCGCCATCACTTCATTATCAAGTTTGCCAGCAGCCCAGCTTTCAGTTGCTAATACGTGTGAGCGATGCGCTAATTCATCTTGTGCTTGGCGAGTAATACCATGCGTTTTCGCCATTTGCTCTGCCGTTTGTCCCATTGAAAGGCCAGTCGAGTATTCAGCAACAGCAGGTGGTACAGGCAATAAGTCTTTCAGGCCAAGTTGTCTAACTAGCGCAAACTTTTGCCCCATAGTTTTTGCTTTTGATAAATCCAATAGCGTTTTGGCCAGCTTTTTCGTCACCCCAATTGGCGCCACTGATGAAGAATCAGCGCCACCAGCAATACCGACATCAACCACGCCAGCCATGATCGACTCGGCAACATTAACGGTAGATTGAAAACTCGTTGCACAAGCGCGTGAGACACTATAAGCATCGGTATGCACATTCATACCCGTCCCTAAGACAATTTCACGGGCGATATTGGGTGCTTCCGGCATTTGCACCACTTGACCAAACACGAGTTGGTCTACAATTTTCGGATCAATGTCATGCTTTTGCATGAGCTCATTAACCACCATTTTTCCTAGGTCTACGGCAGGTACGCCATGAAAGGCTGTTGCCTGTTTAGCAAAAGGCGTACGCAAGCCTGCGACAACGGCAATACGCTCTCCTTTTGGAGTCGCTATGGTATGGGACATTGTTTATCTCTCTTATTTAAGAGGTCTGACCTCTTTGGGTTTTCTTCAATTTTAACGCTTAAGATATTTTTTTCAACTTTCCCCTGTTTAGGGCATGTTGATCATGACAACGACACGCACTAATTTTCTTACAAGTTTGTGCTTGTAATAAATAGTTTGAACCTTATATAACAAACAGCGTCATATTCTCGGCAGTCACTAACTTTTCCCTTAGTGTTGTCGTAAATACATAAAAATAGAAGATAAATAGTAAACAATTCTTATGACTATCGAGCATTTTTCAACTCTTAAAGAGCACCTATCTCAACAAATTATTGGCCAGCAAAATATGGTCGAAAACCTGTTAATCGCCTTACTCGCTAACGGTCATTTAATTGTTGAAGGCCCACCAGGCCTTGCTAAAACCCGCGCCGTAAATGCGTTAGCTGATGGCTTAGAGGCAGATTTTCACCGCGTTCAGTTTACACCCGACCTGCTTCCTGCTGATTTAACCGGTACCGATATTTACCGCCCGGAAGACGGCACCTTTGTGTTCCAGTCTGGCCCATTATTTAGAAACTTGGTACTGGCCGACGAAATCAACCGTGCGCCCGCGAAAGTGCAATCGGCACTGCTTGAGGCCATGGCTGAAGGGCAAATCACCGTTGGTCGTAAAACTTATCAATTACCCGAGCTGTTTTTGGTGATGGCAACACAAAACCCGCTAGAGCAAGAAGGTACTTACCCACTGCCTGAAGCCCAGCTTGATCGCTTTTTAATGCACCTTGATGTCAGCTACCCAGATGCCGCTAGTGAGCTAGAAATCTTAAAGCTCAACCGTGGTGAAGCATTAAAAACCGAAAACAAACCACTGCGTACCCTGTCGCAAGAGGAAATTTTTGCCGCTCGTGAAGAAGTCTTAAAAATTCATATGGCACCTGCGGTTGAGCAATATATTGTTGACTTAATTATTGCCACTCGCCAACCTGAAAAATACGACGACAAGTTAAAACAATGGTTAGCCTTTGGCGCTAGCCCACGTGCGACAATTGCCTTAGATCGCTGTGCTCGTGCCCGTGCCTGGTTGCATAATCGCGATTTTGTTAGCCCAGAAGATGTGCAAGCCGTTGTTCACAACGTGCTAAGACACAGGTTATTGCTAACTTATCAAGCTGAAGCCGAAGGCGTGACCACGAACCAAGTGATTAGTCACTTATTATCTTTGGTGGCAATCGCTTAGTGGGTTTGTGATGAAGTGGTTTAGTCGCGCCGCCGACACAGGCAAGTTTGCCGCAATAACGCAAACCTTAAACGAGTTACAAAGCGATGGCCTGACGCTCAGTATTGAAGAGCTCTTGCGCTATCAAAGTAAAACCAGCTTGATTGATTTGAAAGCATCGCGCAATCAACAATCACGCATGTCTGGTAATTACTTATCGCGCAGTAAAGGCCGTGGTATGGAATTTGACGAAGTACGTCATTACCAGCACGGTGATGATATTCGGGCGATTGACTGGCGTGTAACCGCACGTACCGGAAAAACGCATACCAAGCTTTACCGTGAAGAAATAGAGCGTCCAGTGCTGGTTGCAACCGATTTAAGCACCAGCATGTTATTCGGTAGCCAACTTCTATGTAAATCAGTGCAAGCAGCGCATATTGCAGCTCTTGTCGCTTGGCATGCCAAAGCACGAGGCGACCGATTAGGTGGCATGGTATTTAACGAAACCAGTCACCAAGAATGTAAACCCCGCTCGCGCAAGCAAGGGGTATTACATTATTTGCATCACTTAGTAACCATGCATGCCGCCAGTTTTGCCAACCAGCAGGCCTTAGCTGCTCGAGATTTTGTTAGCGCGTTTGCTGACAACTGCCAGCGCCTAAGGCAGCTGGCGAAACCGGGTAGCCTGGTGTATTTAATTACCGATGGTCATGCGATTGGCAGCGAAAGTGTTCGCCATTTATCGCAATTAAGCCGCCATTGTGAGCTGATTGTCTGCTTGATCACTGATCCACTTGAAATGGCTCTGCCAAGTTCTGATCAGCGTCTTAATGTAGCAATGACAGACGGTGAGCAGCGTCAACAGGTAACCTTAGGCGATCAACACGCCGCGCAAAATTATCAATCCAAAGTTGACGGCTTAATGGCAGCGCGCAAACAGCTCTTTCGCCAAGCAGGAGCAAGGTTGCTGATCTTATCTGCGGGCGAGTCACTCGAGCAACAACTGATAGACGGAGCACACCAATGGATCCGTTAGCGCAACTTAAAGATATTCACCTACCTGAGCAAGTGACTAACTTGCCGATTGCCCCCGGTTGGTGGCTACTACTGATGCTTATTATTGGCTTTTGTATTTGGGCAGTGTTGGCCTTTATTCGCTATCGTAAAGTGCGCAAAACACAGCGACAGCTTTTAACTGCATTATCAAGCTCAGCAACACTGGAAAGCAGCAATCAATTGCTAAAATTAGCGCTCATTAGTTACTTTCCACGGCAGGAAACAGCCAGCTTATTTGGCCGAGAGTTAAGAGCCTTCTTAGTTGCCGCACTGCCGTTAAAAAAACAAGCAAGCTTTGAACAACTGATGCCACAAGACCTTAGCGATATTTATCAAGCCAATACAGAGTTAAGCCTAGATAAATTTAACCAAGCCATACGCTTTTGGTTAACTCATGCACTACCTGCAAAAAAACATGCTTTAGCTGCCGCTAATAAAAACAGAGATAACAAAAACACAGCTAACGAAAGCAACGTGAAACAAACGATGAAAACAACTACTCGAGGTCAAGATGATTAGTTTTGCTTGGCCTTACTTATTATTGGCGCTGCCACTGCCACTCTTGGTGTATTTTTTACCGGCAAAGCGCCAAGTACAAGTTGCAGCCTTAAAAGTCCCTGCACTTGTCACTGGCTTAGATGCGGGTGCACAAGCGGATACCAATAAAAAACTTCCGTTATTCGTATTGTCTTTGGTTTGGCTGTTATTAGTTCTTGCCGCCAGCCGCCCCCAATGGTTAGGTGAGCCCATTGATATTCCGACCGAAGGCCGTGAAATGATGATTGCCGTTGATTTATCCGGCAGTATGCGCGTTGAAGATATGGAGCTAGGCGGCAGTACCGTGAACCGCCTGCAAATGCTTAAAGTATTACTTGGCGATTTTATTGAGCGCCGCGTTGGCGATCGCCTTGGGCTAATTTTGTTTGGTGACGATGCTTATATGCAAACCCCGATGACCTTTGATCGCGAAACCGTTGGGCAAATGCTCGATGAAACAGTACTTGGTTTAGTTGGCCAAAAAACGGCAATTGGCGATGCGATTGGCCTGGCAGTAAAACGCTTTGAGCAAAAAGAAGAGTCAAACCGCGTATTATTGCTACTCACCGATGGTCAAAATACCGCCGGAAGAATTACCCCAGAGCAAGCGCTGGAGCTAGCTGTTGCCAAAGGCATTACTATTTACACTATCGGTATTGGCGCCGATGTTATGCTGCAACGCTCGCTTTTTGGCATGCGCCAAGTTAACCCATCCAGTGAGCTAGACGAGAAAACCTTAACTGAGCTTGCGGAGCAAACAGGTGGCCGTTATTTTCGTGCTCGTGACAGCGAATCAATGGCGCAGATATATCAGTTGCTGGATCAGCTGGAGCCTGTGGAGCAAGATCAGCAACAAATGCGCCCATTAACCGCCTTGTTCTTCTGGCCGCTTGCTTTAGCAATGATTATCGCGTTACTGCATTTACTGTGGCTTAACCTGCCTACTGGCCGCTTATCCAGAGATTCGGGAGCCTAGCCATGTCAGAATTTCATTTTATTCGACCAATGTGGTTAATCGCCCTACTCGCACTGCCGCTAATTATTTGGTTAGTGAAACGCTTGCAAGTGAATCACAGCGGATGGTCTAACATTTTACCGCCACATTTGGCAGCGCGCATGATGGAGCAAGGTGGCCCAACCAAAGGGTTATCCGTTGTTCCCGTCAGCCTCATTTTTATATTGGCAACAATCGCTTTAGCTGGCCCAACATGGCAAAAGTTGCCCCAGCCGGTTTATCAAGTTGAACGTGGTTCTGTGATTGTCATGGATATGTCCTATTCCATGTATGCCACTGACTTAGCGCCTAACCGCTTAACCAGAGCCCGTTTTAAGGCCGTTGATTTACTCGACAACCTCAATGAAGGAGACATAGGTTTAGTCGCTTATGCTGGCGATGCATTTGTTATTAGCCCGCTAACTCAAGATATCAATAACATTAAACTATTATTGCCATCGTTAAGCCCAGAGTTAATGCCTGCACTAGGAAGCAATCCGTTAGCTGCACTTGATCTTGCACAGCAGATGTTAGCCAATGCGGGACATGTCGAAGGTGATATTTATTGGTTTACCGACGGTATCGACCAAGAAGACATTAAAGATTTAAATGATTGGTCAGCTCAATACCCGCATACAGTTAATATACTTGGCATTGGCACACGAGCAGGCGCCCCGATCAAATTACCTAACGGTGAGCTGATGAAAGATGATCGCGGTGCTATTGTCGTGCCGAAATTATCAGATCAATTCTTATATGGCGTTGCCAGTAAAAGTAGCGGCGAGTACCAAACGATTCGCAGCGATAGCTATGATATTGACGCTTTAATTAGCAATGCTAAACGAGTGCAGGATAAAGACAGTACTGATAGCGATGAACTAGTCGAAAGCGAGCAAAACTTAGGCGATCAGTGGCAAGAAGCAGGTCCTTACTTACTGGTTGTTGTACTTCTTTTACTGCTGCCTTATTTTCGCCGTGGCTTACTCTTGGGCGTGTTACCCGCATTACTATTATTGACGCCAAGCGAGCAAGCAATGGCAATTGACTGGCAAAGCTTATGGCAAACTAAAGATCAACAAGGACAAAAAGCGTTCAACCAGCAGGAATTTGAGCAGGCTGCTAACACGTTTAACGACCCAATGTGGAAAGGCTCTTCACTTTATAAAGCGGGCAATTATCAGGCTGCTGCTGAGGCATTTGGTAAATTGGAATCCGCGCAAGGGTACTACAATCAAGGTAATGCGTTAGCTAAAATGCAACAGTTTGACGAAGCCATTAAAGCTTATGAGCAAGCGTTAGCCCTATCACCAGAGCATAGCGATGCTCAGGCTAACAAAACCTTAATTGAGCAGCTTAAGAATCAGCAAGAAAACCAGCAGCAAAATCAACAAAGCTCAGATCAGAATCAGGACAACCAACAAGACGGTCAGCAAGAAAATCAGCAGCAACAAAACGATCAGCGAGGTCAAGGCTCACAAGGTGACGAATCGCAAAGTCAGCAAGACCAACAAAGTGATGCGAGCCAAAATGATGAGCAACAGAGCAATGACCAACAAAATTCGAGTCAGCAAAATAGCCAAAATGACCAGCAAAACAGCTCAGATAGCAGCTCTCAGCCACCAGAGCAGCAAGGGCAAGACGCTGCACAAAATAAAGAGTCACAAGATAACGCTGTAAGTGATCAGCAACAGGAAGAATCAGCAGAGAATGCGCAGCAGCAGGCTCAAGCGGCAACAGCAGGTGACCAGCCGGTTGACCAAGAGCAAGCACAAAAACATCAGCAATTACTGAAAAAAGTGACCGACGATCCTTATTTACTACTGCGTAATAAAATGCAGCTGGAATACCAAAAAAGACGCCAAGAAGGTTCAAACAACGGAGTTAAGAAAAAGTGGTAAGAATGTTATGGCTAGCAGCCTTGCTAATGCTAGGGCTAAGTTTTTCACCAGCAAGCCAAGCGCTAACGAAAGTCACCGCCAGTGTCGATAAAAACCCGGTAACGGTTAAGGAGTCTGTAGTACTTACCGTTGTCGCTGATGATGATGTTGACGCTAATGCACTTGATACTTCGCCACTTCTTGCCGATTTTATCGTTGGCCGCACATCGGTTAGCTCACAAACTAGCATGGTGAATTTTAACACCACACGTACGACCACTTGGCAAACGGTGCTTATCCCTCGTAGAATGGGAAATATCACCATTCCTACCCTATCGATAGAAGACCAATACACGACCCCAATTACACTAACAGTGCTTGATACTAATGACCCTGCAGCGAGCCAGCAGAGAGACGTATTTATTACCGCGCAAGTTTCCAATACCGAAGTCTATGTGCAACAAATGCTGACGCTGACCGTTAATATTCATATTGGCGCTGAACTCAAACGTGGCAGTTTAACCGAGCCAGAGCTTGAAGGGGCAACCATTGTTCAAGTGGGCAAAGATAAAGAGTCAGATACCCGCGTTAATGGTAAACGTTATCGCGTAATTATCCGTACTTTCTCGGTCACTCCACAGCAAAGTGGTGATTTTGTGCTGCGCTCGCCAATGTTTAGCGGTGAAATTATGATGCAATCTAGTCGCCGCTCTAACTTCCTAAGCTTTGGCGAAAGTAAGGCCATTAGCGTGTTAGGTGATGAGCTGCCAATCAAAGTAAAACCTATGCCGGCAAGCTTTATTGGCCATTGGTTACCGAGTGAATTACTAACTTTGCACGAAGAATGGCAATCAGAAGGAACTGGTACAAACTATACAGTGGGTGAACCTATCACCCGCACCATTACATTAACCGCAGTGGGTGTTAGCGAAGAACAGCTACCAGATATTGAGCTAACTGCGCCAAGCGGTATTAAAATCTATCCAGATCAACAAACGACACATGCAAATGCAACCAATGGCCGCCATGTTAGCCAAGCGGTGAGCAATTTTGCCATAGTGTTTAGCCAGCCCGGTGAGTACACCTTGCCAGAGGTGGAAGTGCCTTGGTTTAACACCATCACTAATCGCATCGAAACGGCGACATTGCCAGCTAAAACGATTCAAGTAATCGCTGGTGAGCAAACTGTTAGCCCCACTGTTGCCTCAACAAGCCCTATCGCTAGCAATAATTTCTCACCTGCTTCAGGTAAAAGCGTAACTGTTTATCAAGCTCATTGGTTGCAATGGTTATTTTTAGGCCTCTGGATAGCGACGAGCCTTGCTTGGATTATCACGGAATTAGTGCGCCGCAGTCGAAATAACCGTCAAGACAAGTCACTTCAGACGACGCCAAGTGCCGTTAGCAATGCCCAGCTTGCACTGATTGCCGCATGTAAGCAGCAAGACGGCCATAAAGTGATTAGTTTGTTGGTGCCGTGGTTCAATCAACTAGCCAAAAGCGACAAACACACAGCTACAGTTGAAACCATCGCAGAGTTAAAACAGATTAGCCAAGACACTGAACTACAGATGGCGATTGATGAATTACAACGTCATTGTTTTGCTGCAAATACGCCAGCAGACCAATCAAATTGGTCAAGTAAAGCGCTCGTTGCTGCCGTCAATCGAATCAGTAATCAGCAACAGAGTAAATCAGCTAGCCCCCTGCCCTCGCTAAATCCTTAAATTGACACCAATTTGCGGCTGATAGGAGCACTTTTTTCTGTCTTATCAACCGCGTTCCGGTTAAGCTAGCACTATATGCAGTGGCGCTAGCTGTCCGGATCCTCAATGATAAAAAAAATTCGAAATAATTTAACCGATGCTAAGGTCTCATCCAGCATGAGTACAAAACAAGTTAGATACGAAGCCTTAGTTAAAGCGTTACACACAGATTTATTCCGTTATGCGTATTGGTTAACTCATGACAAACAAGTAGCGGAAGATTTAGTGCAAGAAACCTTTTTAAGAGCTTGGCGTGCCCTAGACTCGTTGAAAGACGAAAAAGCCGCTAAGTCTTGGTTGATCACTATTCTGCGTCGTGAGAATGCGCGTCGTTTTGAGCGTAAACGTTTCGACATGGGCGAATATGAAGAAGCATCGATTACCGATCATCTCTCAACGAGTACTGAGCAAGAAATTGAAAACCATTGGCTGCGCGAGCGCATCGCAAAAATGCCTGAAGAATACCGCGAGCCACTAGTGCTTCAGGTAATTGGAGGTTTTAGTGGAGAGGATATCGCTGAAATGCTTGGACTGAATAAAAACACTGTGATGACACGGTTGTTTCGAGCGCGTAATCAACTTAAAGATGCTTTAGATAAAGAACCATTGAAAAGAGGTAACTACAGTGGATGATTTGCAGTTTAGGCGACATTTGTATGCTGCACCCAATAGCCAAGATCCCGAATTTTTAGCAGCTAAGCAAGCGGATGAATCACGCGCGCAGTTTGCTCAAGAGATTGAAGAATTAGACAGTAAAATTGCCAGCGCATTAAAAGTGCCTGTGCCTGAAGATTTATGCAATAAGCTGATATTGCGTCAAGCTATGGCAAGCCACCAGCAGCAAAAACGTAAAAACCGTATTCACTTAGCTCTTGCGGCCTCAGTTGCATTTGCTGTTGGGTTAACGGTGAACATGCTGCAGTTTTCTAGCGCTTACGACAACTTAGGCGACTATGCCATGGCGCATGTTTACTACGAGCAAGATCATTTTAGCAATGACATGTCTGCCGATATAACCTTGGCCTCGTTAAACTCTAAAATGTCAACGTTCGACGGCAATTTCACAGAGATGCTAGGTCAGTTAATTGCTGCTGACTACTGCCGCTTTGATGGCATTAAAAGTTTACACTTAGTGTTTCAAGGTGAATCTGAGCCAGTAAATGTTTTCATTGTACCAGAGCGCAGTGAAGTCGCCTTTGCGGAAGCATTTAGTGATAAAAAGCTCAATGGTAAATCGTTTAAGCACGGTAAAAACCAAGTGGTTATCGTGGGTGACAAAGCCGAACCATTACAACAATGGAAAAAGAATCTTAGCAAGAACATTCAGTGGTCTACCTAAAAACTGCTTTTTCCTACCTAGCCTCAACCAGCATTATTGAGATGTTACCCGCAAAAGCTGGTTGAAGTAGCACCCAAATATGATTCTTGTTAGCATGGCTGGATTATCCGTCATCTAGCAAGAATAATATTATGACTATTGCCCTTCCAACGTTAGTCACTTTTGTTGGCTATTTACTCGCAACACTAACTATTGGCTTTATTGCCTACCGCGCTACGGATACGTTAAGCGACTATGTCTTAGGCGGCAGACAACTTGGTCCGGCCGTAACTGCACTTAGCGTTGGCGCATCAGACATGAGTGGCTGGCTGCTACTTGGCTTACCCGGTGCTATTTACCTATCTGGTGCCAGCGAAGTCTGGATTGGTGTTGGTTTGGTTATCGGCGCTTTTCTTAACTGGTTGATAGTCGCGCCGCGTCTGCGCCAATTTACGGCGAACGCCAATGACTCGCTAACGCTTCCCGAATTTTTTGAAAACCGTTTTAACGACACATCCCACATACTGCGCTTTATTTCAGCAATCACTATTCTGTTATTTTTCACGTTTTACGTATCGTCAGGCTTAGTTGGTGGCGCAATATTATTTGAGAAGGTGTTTGGACTTGAGTACACCCATGCGTTAATTATTGGCGCGCTAGTGATTGTTGCTTATACCTTTTTAGGCGGTTTTTTAGCGGTCAGTTGGACTGATTTTTTTCAAGGTTGCTTGATGCTAATTGCACTTGTATTTTTGCCCATCGCCGCGATCAGCACCTTAGGCGGGCTAGAGCAAACAGTCAACAGCCTTGAAGCCATTAATCCAGATTACGATAATCTGTTTAAAGACTTTACATGGCTTGGCTTTATTTCCTTAATGGCATGGGGATTGGGCTATTTTGGTCAGCCACACATACTAAGCCGCTTTATGGCGATTCGCTCTACTCGCGACATTCCGACCTCGCGTAATATCGCTATGATCTGGATGGTAATCTCGCTTATCGGCGCTTTAGCAGTAGGTTTAGTCGGCCTAGCATATTTTGCCGAGCAACCACTAGCGAACCCTGAAACGGTATTCTTGCAATTAGCATCAGCTATTCTTAACCCTTGGGTTGCAGGCTTACTTATCGCGGCAATTTTATCGGCGATTATGAGTACAATCGATTCACAGCTGCTCGTATGTTCCAGCGTGATAGTTGAAGACTTTTATAAACACATTAGTAAACGCAATGCGAGCGAGCGTGAATTGGTATGGTTATCACGTCTGTCATTAGCCGCAATCGCCATCGTCTCAACCTTAATTGCGACAAATCCAGAAAGCAGCGTGCTTGATTTAGTGAGTTATGCATGGGCGGGCTTTGGCGCAGCATTTGGGCCAACGGTAATTTTAGCGCTATTTTGGCCAAAATTTAATAAGTTTGGTGCCATCGCAGCGATTGTTTCAGGTGCGATAACCGTTGTTGCTTGGAAACAAGCTAGCGGCGGCATTTTTGACTTATATGAAATTGTCCCTGGCTTTATTATCGCTTTTATCGCTGGCTATTTCGTAAGCCGATTTGTAGATGCTAGCAATACCGAGCCAGAGCAAATTTTTAATCGTTTACAACAAACCGAAGAGCTTGGCTAGCCTTAACCAAAGCCTTGCGTGTTAAAGTGAGTAACGCCCTAGCACAACCTTGGGCTATTGAAAGTTGTAAGTGGATTTATATAGCGTAAGCAGCTAAATATTGCATAGTGCTAGATTGATTTTCTTGCGTTAAATAGACGATAAAATAAGACAAAACATTGGCTATCTAATAAGCTTTCACTTATAGTGCGTACAAAATTAAATTTGGCTCTACCCGTTGTTTTTAGTCTACTTTTGCAGGCATTCAATAACGAGAGTTAGCTGTTATTACACCGCAATTGATAGCATTTGTGGTACAAATCGGTTTAATGAGCAATGCTTACCTTATGTAGCGATTGCTCTTAACACAGATTGAACAGCAATAAAGAATTTCGGAAAGGATTTTTACTCGATGTATTTTTATGCAGCGCGTCAACCAATACTAGATAAAAACAAAAATCTCTTCGCCTACGAGTTATTATTTAGGGATAGTATCGACAATGTTTTCCCTGAAATAGATGGTGATGAAGCAACCAGCAAGATGGTTGAAGCTAGCCAATTTAGCTTAGGAATTCATGAGTTTACAGGTAACAAACCTGCTTTCATCAACTTCACATTGGACACCTTGAGTAAAGGTTATCCAACAATGCTGACTAAAGAAGAAGTGGTTGTTGAGATTTTAGAAACTATCAAGCCTGGTAAAAAGTTGCTCGCTTTGTGCCAAGACCTGCACAAGCAAGGCTACACATTAGCGCTAGATGATTATATTCATCAAAATGTTTGGGCGCATTTTTATCCATTTATCAAAATCATCAAAATTGATATTCAAGACACTTCGCTTGAGCAAATTCAAGAGATAAAACAAGCCATTGCTAAGTATCCACATATCCAATTATTAGCGGAGAAAGTGGAAACCTACGAAGAATACAACCAAGCACTTGAATTGGGATTTGAATACTTCCAAGGCTATTTCTTCTCGAAGCCTGAAATGGTGAAAACAAAGAACTTATCACCTTCACAAATCGCCATGGCAGAGCTTTTATATGAAACAAGCAAGCCAGAGCTAGACCTTGCCAGCATTACTTCCGTATTTGAGCGTGATGTGACGCTTTCATACAAGCTATTACGCTATGCTAACTCGCCAATTTTCAGACGCCGTAGTGAGATTGCCACCATCAAGCAAGCATTGGTAATTTTAGGCTCAGCAGAGCTTAAGCGTTTCATTGGGCTAATGTTTGCCGCTAATGTTAATCCAGACAAGCCGTCAGAGCTGATCAATTTGTCCATGGCACGCGCTAAATTCTGTGAGCAAATCGCTGATATTATGAACCCAAGGCTAGATAGCTCTATCGCTTTCTTAACCGGTTTATTATCTTTGATTGACGCAATTTTGGATGAAGATATTGAAACCGTGCTAGAAAAGCTGCCGCTGTCGCAAGAGATTAAAGACACCTTATTAACTCAGAAAGGCGTAATGGCAGCGCTGATTAAGCTACTAGAGCTGATTGAGCGCGCCGAGTGGGACAAAACCAGCTTAGTCATGGACAAGTTGCAATTAGATAAAGAGCAAACGGTTGAGTTTTATAACCAAGCTCTTGCTTGGGCAGATGAGCAAGCGCAACAGGTGAGCTAAATCAGAATGAAGCTCGCAGTATTTGCAGCTGTAGAGAATCAAATAGTTTGAATCAGAAACGAACTAAAAGAGCGCCGATGGCGCTCTTTTTATTTAGCTTAAAGTTTAAGTTTGCTGAATAGCTATATCTTTAGCGGTATGGCTATAGCTTTGTGACTACTCATAACCGTTAGGGTTATTTGATTGCCAGCGCCAGGTATCTGTAATCATGGCATTAAGGTTCAGTTGAGTTTGCCAACCAAGCAGTTCTTGCGCCTTAGTCGCGTCGGCAAAAACGGTAGCAATATCGCCAGCCCTGCGCGGCACAATTTGATACGGTATATCTTTACCGCTAATAGCTTTAAAAGTTTCAACGATTTCTAATACCGATGTACCATTGCCAGTACCCAAGTTAATTGCATGACAACCTGATAGCTCACTAAGTTTATTTAGCGCTTTTACATGACCTTGAGCTAAATCAACCACATGGATGTAATCGCGCACTCCTGTGCCATCTGGCGTATCGTAGTCATCACCAAATACACTTAATTGCCCTAAGTGCCCAACCGCAACTTGAGCTACATAAGGTAATAAATTATTTGGGATGCCCTTAGGGTTTTCGCCAATTAAACCTGACTTATGGGCACCAATTGGATTAAAGTAGCGCAAGTTAACAATTGACCACTCTGGGTCACTTTTCGCTAAGTCCTTTAAAATCAGTTCTATCATCAGCTTAGTTTGACCATATGGGTTGGTTGCTGATGTTGGCATAGTTTCAATGAGAGGAGACTGATTATGCTCGCCGTAAACCGTTGCTGACGAGCTGAAAACCAAGCGTTTACAGTTATGTTTTGCCATCACATCAAACAAGTTCACAGAGCCTGTGACATTGTTGTGGTAATAGCTAAGTGGAATTTGTGTTGATTCTCCCACCGCTTTTAAGCCGGCAAAGTGGATAACCGCGTCAATGTCGTATTCCGTAAAAACTTGTTCAAGGTCTTCACGGTTACAAATATCCCCTTTGAAAAACTTTGGCTGCTGACCAGTAATTTTTTCAATTCGAGCTAATACCGCTTCTGATGCATTGGCTAAATTGTCAAAAATCACTACTTCCTGGTTTAGCTGCAACAACTCTACAACAGTATGGCTGCCAATATAGCCCATACCGCCCGTTAACAATAAACTCATGTTATTCTCGCTTTACTGCTTTAATACTATTCGCTTATCTGTAATAAGCCGTTAGGGTATCAATAAACGTCGCTAATTGCTCGCGTGGTAACTTATTTATACCCGCAGCAGCGGCTCGGCCACCACCTGTTTCAAATTGGGTACAAACGTTGTCCGCGCCTTGGCGATTAGCCAATGGTGCGCGAAAACTGACGGTATAGCTTTCATCACGATTTTGCGTTAAAACCGCGTGTGCTTTATCTGGCGATTGATTAGCAAGATCATTGCCCAGCACTCCACTGACTCTTCTGGCCCAAGCTTCATCGGGTAGTTCAATGACTTTGGCGATATTATCATCGTGATGACATATCGCCTGAGCAGCATTTGCCATGTCTTGCTGATAAGCGCTTTCTAACTGATAAAACACCGAGTCTTTGTCGTCTCTTAACTCCAATGGATTGGCATAGCCAACTAGAGTTTTAAAAAGCGCTGCAGGTGGTATATGTAAGTCATCAATCGTGCGACCATAGCCGTTGTAGTTAACATAAATGCCAAGCGCCTTTAAGAACGTTTGGTCGTTTTCACTTACTTGATGTTGAGTAGCCAAAGCTATTGCAGACTTATTCATATTATCGCCAAACGCTGCGGCAATCGCCCATAAATAGTGAGCGTGATTAAGGTGTTCATTGACCAACAAGCTCGTACAAGTATTGGCATCTAAATCGATGATCGATTGCAAATATGGGCTATCAGGAATATCACCTGTTCGGTGGTGATCAACGTAAAAAACTGGCTTTTTTGCTGCCAACAAACTCGCTAAACCATCAGCATTTTTTTCCATTGAGATATCTAGAGTTGTTACCGAGGTCACTTGCTCAATATCAAGTTTTGCGAGCAGCGCGATATCACGCTTAACGCCAGTTACCAAAACACTCTCTTTTGGCTCAGCAAGGCGCAACTGAACCAAAGCTAGAATGCCATCTGCATCACCATTAAAGACATCAAAATGCATTTTACTTCCTCTTGTTAGGCTTAATTGAGTTTCGCCTGATTAAGCCAAATAGCCTTGTTCAGCCAAGTAATTAACAATTTGCAGGGCGCACTGTTCTATATCTTGTTCCGCCGTTTTAACATGCAACTCTGGAGCCTGAGGCATGTCATAGGCCGAATCGATGCCAGTAAAGTCTTTAATTTCGCCTGCCCGCGCTTTTTTATACAGACCTTTAGGATCGCGTTGTTCACAAACTTCAATCGGCGTATCGATAAAAACTTCGATAAATTCGCCTTCAGCTAGCAAGGCTCGTGCTTGCGCACGATCTTCTTTAAATGGCGAAATAAACGCTGTTGAGACAATTAACCCAGCATCGATAAACAGCTTACTAACTTCACTAATACGACGTATATTTTCGACTCTATCTTCATCACTAAAGCCTAAGTCGCCATTAAGTCCGTGGCGAACATTATCGCCATCAAGTAAATACGTGTGGTGGCCGCGCTCAAATAGTAAGGCATCAACCGCATTCGCAACGGTTGATTTACCAGAGCCGCTAAGACCCGTATACCAAAGTAGACATGGGCGCTGTTTTTTCTGCTCGGCACGTTGTGTTTTTATCACCTGTTGTTGGTGCCATACCGTATTTTCTGTTTTCATCGGTGCGCGTTGCTCTATTAATAAAATGGGAAGACAAGTGGGATCATAACCAGTACCACCAGTGAGTATGTGAAAGAAACGGGAATGCCGAACTTAACAAAATCTGTTAAACGATAATTACCGGCGTTGTATACCATCACATTGGTTTGATAACCGTACGGGCTTATAAAACTGCCGCTAGCGGCAAATGCTACCGCCATGACAAATGGTAAAGGGCTAGCGTCGAGCCCTAACGCAATATTGTAAGCAATCGGGAAAATTAATGCGGCAGCGGCGTTGTTAGTAACAAGTTCAGTCACTAGTAGCGACAGCACAAAAATCATCACAAACGCGACATAGATGCTTTTGCCATCTAAAAGCTGCTCTACATTTTCCGCCATAACGGTTGCTAAACCGCTATTTTCCATAGCCTTGGCGAGTGTCAATGCGCTCAGTACAATCATCCATATCTCTAGCGGAAATCGACGTTTAATTTCATTGATCGTTAAGCAGCCAGAAAACACTAACAAGGCCACATAAAACATTAAACATTTCAGCAAGGATATTGAGGTAAAGACCGACACACCTATGGTGATAAAGAACCCAGCAACCGTCAGTTTGTCTCGCCAACCCGACAACATATTGTCTGGCTTGTGACCAGAAAGAATGTAAAAGTTTTTTGATAAGTTAGTTCGAGAGCTAAAATCACTACCTACGGCAAGCACTAAAAAGTCACCTGACTGGATAACAATTTCTCCAAGTTTACCCGACAGAGTTTCACCCTCTCGACGAATTGCCACAACAGCGGCATCAAAACGGGCGCGGAAGCCAGCACTTTTTAAGCTTTTTCCGATAACCGAAGAATCCGGTTTAATAACAATCTCGGTTAAGTTGTCTCTGAGTAAACCATCTTGTTCAGCAAACAAGGTTAAACCATCAAACTGCTGTAAGGTTAATACCTTAGTGATATCACCAGTAAAGATTAACTTATCTTTTGGCTGTAATACTTCTTCAGGAGTTACTGGCGAGATTAGCCGCCCTTTGCGTACCACTTCTACTAAGAATATAGAATCAAGATTACGCAGCCCATTTTCTTCAACGGTTTTACCAATAAGCGCTGAGTATTCAGCGATTTCCGCTTCAAGTAGGTATTCTTTCGTTTGCAAGGCTTCTTCGGCAATATTGGGCAGTGAACCTGCGCGTAGCACAATGACAAAAAAGCACACTAATAATGCTGAGCCCCCCACTAACGTGAAGTCAAAGAATTGCAGTGGTTGTCCGCTTTGCTCAATGTATAAACTGTTGACTAATAAATTCGTCGAAGTGCCAACTAACGTTAATGTGCCCCCTAAGATAGCAACAAAAGATAGAGGCAATAAAAGCTTACCTGGGTTTATCAACGTATTGTTTTTAATGGTATTAATTAAACTTGCGACAACTGCTGTGTTGTTCATCAGCGCCGACGCAAAGGCCGCGCTTAACAAAGTACGTAGCGTTGATTTTACTTTGGAACCACTGATCAGAATATTCGAAAGCTTGCGCAGTACACTGGTGCGCTCAAAAGTAAAAGAGCAAAGCACCAATAGCAATAGAGTTACTAAACCAGGGTTTACCGCGTTATAGAGAATATCTTGAGTGGATACAATAGAAGCAAATAAGCAAGTCAATGTAGATGCAAAAAATACCCGCTCAGGTACCTTTTGAAATTTAATTAAGCCTAAAAAGGTAGCGACGAAAACAGCCAGCACAAACCATTGCATTGCTGTCATAAAAGCAGTCTCTTCAAATAGTTGCAGTTGCGTTGCCCTTAATCACTTACTATTACCGATGATTCAGTTACTAGCAAGCGATCAAGGTTAATTAGCATACTTAATTGAATAATTTAGAAATATCGCGAGCACCCCAATGCGGGAAATGCTTACGCACCAAGGCATTAAATTCAACCTCAAACGCTGTGAAAGTCTGTGCTTCGTCTTTTTGTGTTTCATGATTGATCATACCTGCGCCAACAGTAATGTTAGTTAGGCGATCAATAATGATAAATGCACCAGTTTCAGCATTGGTTTGATATGGGTCAAAATGAAATACTTCAGCAACTTCAAAATTAACTGCGCCAATCTCATTAAGCGCTAAATTGCTCGCATCACTTTGCTCAAGCGTATTGACATCAGTGCGACTAACAACGCTTGTAACATGACCTGTGGTTAGTTTACTGCCGTGCTTAATGTAATATTCACGTCCAGTTTCCAGTGCATCGTCGTGCATCCAAACAACAGAAGCATTGAACTGATTAGATGAAATAACGCTACTACCTTTTCGCACGATCATTTCACCACGACTAATATCAATTTCATCGGTCAGTGTTAAAGTAACGGCTTGCCCTTGCTCAGCACGCTCTAGCTCGCCATCAAATGTCACGATAGACTTAACTTCACTTTCTTTACCTGAAGGTAGTGCAACTATAGTGTCGCCCACGCGCACTTGACCTGCTGCCACAGTACCAGCAAACCCCCGGAAGTTTAAATGAGGACGATTAACGTATTGAACAGGGAAACGGAACTCGCTAAGTTGATTGGCAGGTTCAACTTTGATGGTGTTAAGTAACTTCATCATAGTTGCGCCTGGGTACCACGGCATATTTTCACTTTCTTCAACAACATTGTCGCCATTTAATGCTGAAATTGGCACAAAACGGATGTCATCAAAGTTAAGCTCTTCCGCAAATTCGCGGTAGTCTTTCTTAATCTGTTGGTAACGGTCTTGGTCATACTCAACCAAATCCATTTTATTAACAGCCACCAGCACGTGCTTGATGCCAAGTAATGAACAGATAAATGAATGACGACGTGTTTGCACTTGCACACCACGGCGTGCATCAATCAAGATAATCGCCAGATCACAGGTTGACGCACCTGTTGCCATATTACGTGTGTACTGCTCGTGGCCCGGCGTGTCGGCAATAATGAATTTGCGCTTTTCCGTTGAGAAGTAACGATAAGCAACGTCAATCGTAATGCCCTGCTCTCGCTCTGATTGCAAACCATCAACAAGTAGTGCTAAGTCAACCGCTTCACCTGTTGTACCTGATTTCTTACTGTCTTTTTCAATGGCGGCTAGCTGATCTTCAAAGATCATTTTTGAATCATGCAGTAAGCGACCGATTAGTGTGCTTTTGCCATCATCTACGCTACCGCAAGTTAGAAAGCGAACGAGCTCTTTGTTTTCGTGTTGTTTTAAATAAGCTTCAATGTCTTGTTCAATTAAGTCTGATTGGTGACTCATCTTGGTAAATCCTAAACGTTTATTTCAGAAAATGTGTAATTAAAAATATTGGTTATTGGCCTGTGAAGCCGTTAGAAGTAACCTTCCATTTTCTTTTTCTCCATCGAACCGGAAGAGTCGTGATCAATGACTCGACCTTGGCGCTCAGAAGTTTTAGTGAGTAACATTTCCTGAATAATATCTGGCAAGGTCGCCGCTTCAGATTCAACGGCACCTGTTAACGGGTAACAACCTAGTGTTCTAAAACGCACTTTTTTCATCATTGGCTTTTCATCTTCAGCCAATGGCATACGTTCGTCATCAACCATGATTAAGGTACCATCGCGCTCAACCACTGGGCGTTCAGCTGATAAATACAGTGGCACAATCTCGATATTTTCAAGGTAGATGTATTGCCAAATATCTAATTCGGTCCAATTTGACAGTGGGAAGACACGAATACTCTCGCCCTTGTTAACTTTGCCGTTATACACATTCCAAAGCTCAGGGCGCTGATTTTTAGGGTCCCAGCGATGATTTTTATCGCGGAATGAATAAACGCGCTCTTTTGCACGAGACTTTTCTTCATCGCGGCGAGCACCGCCAAATGCAGCATCGAATTGATACTTGTCGAGCGCCTGTTTTAAACCCTGTGTTTTCATCACATCAGTATGTTTAGCACTACCAAAATCAAATGGATTCATGCCCATGGCTATGCCATCTGGGTTTTTATGAACAAGCAACTCAAACCCATATTTTTCGGCCATTTGATCGCGAAACTGGATCATTTCTTTGAATTTCCAGTCGGTATCTACGTGCAGTAACGGAAATGGAATTTTACCTGGAGCAAACGCTTTACGGGCTAAATGTAGTAAAACAGCAGAATCTTTACCAACGGAGTAAAGCATGACGGGTTTGTCAAACTCTGCTGCAACCTCACGAATGATATGAATAGATTCAGCTTCGAGCTTTTGTAGATGTGTTAAGTTCATGGGCAAGTCATTAAGTTAAGTTTAATAATTCGAATATTTGACCATAAAGCCGCAATTCTGCTATTTAGATTAAATATCTGAGCGACTTATGTTTCTTTTGTAAGCTAGTTGTTATTTTTAGATGGCTGATATGAAAATATGCTTGATACCGTTCCGATGTTTTAAATGAATAAAAGCCAACTTAGTTATAAACACTATTCTGGCATAGAAGATAAAAGAAGGCTATATAACGTTCTGCTTTTATATAACGTCTAGTTATTTGGGCATAAGTACAAATAAAACCTTCCTTTTAAAGTGAGCTTTAGACAAAATTACAAGTCAAGTGAAGCAATAAACTCATTAAACCTTGCTTTCAACTCTGGGTGACGTAATGCATATTCAACATTAGCTTTCATATAGCCGAACTTTGAGCCACAATCGTGAGATTTTCCTGTCATATGAAATGCTTCCACCGTTTCCACTTTCATTAGGCTAGCAATGGCATCCGTCAGTTGTATCTCGTCGCCGGCACCTGGTGGGGTAAACTCAAGTAAATCCCAAATTTGCTCTGAAAGCACATAACGACCAACCACTGCCAAATTAGATGGAGCTTCATCCTCTGGTGGCTTTTCAACAACTGCAGTCATTGGCGCTACTTCTCCAGCCGTTAATTTGGCACCACCACAGTCGACAACACCATAGCTACTAACTTTCTCCATCGGAACTGGTTCAACCATAATTTGGCTATTACCACTATTAGCATACCGCTCAAGCATCGCAGCCAAATTCTCAGTATTTAGATTTGCGCTTTCATCATCTAAAATAACATCCGGTAATACAACTACAAAAGGTTCGTTACCGACTAATGACCTTGCCTTAAGTACTGCATGTCCAAGACCTTTAGCTTCACCCTGGCGAACATGCATAATCGTCACGTCTTTGGGGCAAATAGATTGAACCTCTTCAAGCAGCTGGCGTTTCACACGGTTTTCTAATGTAGTTTCCAACTCAAATGATTTATCAAAATGGTTCTCAATTGCATTTTTTGATGAATGCGTAACCAAAATAATTTCTTTTAATCCGGCACTAACACACTCATCAACAATATATTGAATCAGTGGTTTATCAACTATTGGTAGCATTTCCTTAGGAATGGCCTTAGTTGCTGGTAGCATACGGGTTCCCAAACCCGCCACTGGAATTACTGCTTTTTTAATTTGTTTCGCCATGGATTTCCTTTTTACCACTTAGTCATTATTAATGAAAATTAAATGTTTGAAATATAAATAAATGTTTGTTCATTTAGTGTAACTCGATACTAGTAAATATGTATATTGTGACTATTTCTTAGCAACCTTAACACTGTCTCCACGACCAATAGCATAATAGCTAAAACCCTTTTCTTTCATCATACTTGGTTCATACAAATTACGACCATCGACGACGACAGGGTGTGTTAATGAGCTTTTAAGCATCGCTAAATCAGGCGCCTTGAACTGAGGCCACTCCGTACACACAACTAATGCGTCGGCTGATTTTAATGCTTGTTCTTTAGTACCGCACAATATCAGGTCATCTCGTTCGCCATAGATTCGCTGACACTCCTCCATTGCTTTAGGGTCATATGCCTGCACTGTTGCGCCAGCTTGCCATAGCGCTTCCATTAACTCTCTTGCAGGAGCTTCTCTCATATCATCTGTTTTAGGTTTAAATGAAAGACCCCAAAGCGCTATGCGCTTGCCAGCTAAATTTTGAGCAAAATGAGTATTAAGATGGCTAAAGAGTTTCTGCTTCTGAGAATAATTGATACTCTCCACAGCTTCGAGAAGAGAAGGTTTATAATCTACATCATTTGCTGTTTTCACCAGCGCTTGAACGTCTTTCGGGAAGCAAGAGCCCCCATAGCCACAGCCAGCATAGATAAATTGATAACCGATACGAGAATCTGAACCTATACCTTGACGAACGGACTCAATATCAGCACCAAGACGCTCTGCTAAATTAGCAATCTCATTCATAAACGAAATTTTCGTCGCTAGCATACAATTGGCTGCATACTTGGTAAGCTCAGCTGAACGCACATCCATAAAAATCATACGTTCGTGATTTCGGTTAAATGGCGCATACAATTCTCGCATAACCGCTTTCGACGCTTCATTATCAGTACCGATAACAATACGATCAGGTTTTGAACAATCGCTAACTGCCGCACCTTCTTTAAGAAACTCTGGATTAGAGACCACATCAAACTCAAGCTCAGCACTTCTTGACGCCAATACATCAGCTATTTGCACACTTACCTTATCGGCGGTACCAACAGGCACTGTTGATTTATCGACCACGATTTTAGGTGAAGTCATATAAGTCGCTATGGTTTTAGCGACGGCTAGTACATATTTCAAATCAGCAGAGCCGTCTTCATCTGGTGGGGTACCAACAGCGATAAATTGAACTTCACCATGTTCAACGCCAGCCTGAGCGTCTGTAGTAAAATTCAACAAACCGTCTTTACAAGTTTGTTCAACTATTGGAGTTAAGCCAGGCTCATAAATTGGAATAATGCCTTTTTTAAGGTTAGCGACCTTCTCTTCGTCAACATCAACACAAACTACATCATGTCCTACTGAGGCTAAAATAGCCGCTTGCACAAGACCAACATAACCAATGCCAAAAACCGTTACTTTCATGGAGTCCCTACTTGAAGATAAACATTGCATACAGGCAACGTTTCTATGCTTTATTTATTGCTCACATCACACACTTTATCTAACAATTAAAAGCTGTGTGCGAATATATTTGCAATTATGATAACCAAGTTTATTCACTAGTGATAGCCAATCAATAGGCTAGCCCTTAAAAAGGCCATTGATTAACTAATAAAACAGCAAATCAGCATAGTTAGCCAGTATGAAAACTAGATTAAATACTCAGTAAAATATTTCAACTTATATTTCAAAGCCTTTATCTATCGAGCCTTGCCTTTCTTAGCTAGCAAAGGTATAACACGGGCTGATTTTGAATATTAGAAAGGATAATTATATGAATTCCCCTACTCCAGGGACTTTCTTCGGTCATCCAAAAGGCTTGCAAACCCTTTTCTTTACAGAAATGTGGGAGCGCATGAGCTACTATGGTATGCGTGCACTTCTTGTTCTTTTCATGACCACATCACTTCAAACTGGTGGGCTTGAATACACCGTAGCGACAGCAACGGCAATTTACGGTTTATATACCGCTTCTGTATATTTTATGGGTTTACCTGGCGGCTGGATCGCTGATCGCCTAATTGGTGGGCAAAAAGCGGTTTGGTATGGCGGCATTATTATCATGTGTGGCCACATAGTTTTAGCTATACCTACAACATACAGTTTCTTTGTCGGCTTAATTTTAGTAGTACTTGGTACTGGCTTACTGAAACCTAATATTACTGCGCTAGTAGGACAATTATACGAAGATGGCGACGCACGTCGCGACGCTGGCTTCTCTCTATACTACATGGGCATCAACATCGGCTCACTTATTGGTTACACTGTAACGGGTTATCTTCAAGTTAACCAAGGTTGGCACTGGGCATTTGGTGCAGCTGCTGTGGGTATGGCTATTGGCCTTATCCAATATCAAAAAACGATAGGCAATTTAAATGGTGTAGCAAGTGAACCTATTCAACCATTAGAGCCCAAGCAGAAAAAGCTTGCTTGGAATATTATTGGCGCTTTTGTTATCGCATTAGCTGCAACAACTGTTATGGTGATGAACGGCTCGTTGACCATTAATCCAGTAGCGGTGGCAGAATTTACCGCATATGCAATTGCGATATTATTCTTAGTTTATTTTGGCAAAGTGTACTTCGGTGGCGGCTTAAGTGGCGTAGAAAAGAAGCGTATGTGGGCACTGTTTTTGGTGTGTCTTGCGTCAATGTGTTTCTGGTCTGGATTTGAGCAAGCAGGTTCATCACTAAACCTGTTTGGTCGTGACTACACTGACCGTATGCTCGGTAGCTTTGAAATTCCAACAACTTGGTTCCAAAACGTTAACCCATTCTTCATTATCGTTCTTTCGCCATTTTTTGCGGCTTTATGGATCAATCTTGGCAAGAAAATGCTAACCCCATCTTATACGCTTAAATCGGCAATTGGTTTAGTGATTATGGGTTTAGGTTTCGTTGTTATGTTCTTCGCAGCGCAAGCTGCAGCGAGTGGTTTAAAAGTAGCTCCATACTTCCTAGTCGCAACCTACTTCCTTCATACAGTAGGTGAGTTAACGTTTAGCCCAGCGGCTCTTGCTGCCGTTAGTCGCTTAGCACCTAAACGCTTTGCAGGACAAATGATGGGGGTATTCGTACTCACCTACTCAATGGGTAATATTGTTGCAGGTTTATTTGCAGGTAATTTCGATCCAAACAATGTTGAAGAAATGCCGAACTTATACTTACAAATTAGCGTGTTCATTGTCGGTGCTGGTGTATTGTTTGCTGTTGCAAACAAGTGGGCGGCTCGTTGGGAAAACTCTGAAGAAGAAATGAAACCCGATGAAAATGGCAAAAGCGCTGATAAAGTCACGGCATAATAAATAACTAAGCTAATAACTAAAGCCTTTTTAGTTCAATATAAAAAGCACTGCGCTAATACCGCAGTGCTTTTTTTACATCTAACTTTACATGGTTATTTTCACTCGTTGATTTTTGCAAGCACGTTTTTTGCCTCAGCTAATTGAATGTGTTTACATTAGTGACTATGCCACTCACAATTTGAGTATTGACCATCACTTTGAGCACAATTAATCCCCCTTTATCTAACCTCGCAAGCCTTGACCATATCAAACTGGCTCATGATAAAGTTCAGATGAGAACTGAGATCAGACAACAGCGCTCGTTGCTTAGCAATAAAAGCCAGCACAAGGCCGCTATTGAGCTAGTTTCACAGCTCACAAACCTAGTAGACGTTAAAAGTGCGAACACTATTGCACTCTATTTAGCAAACGATGGTGAGTTGGATCCTAGCCAATTTATAAAATGGTGCTGGCAACAAGGAAAACGTGTTGTATTACCCGTATTACATCCTTTTACGCCAGGGCATCTATTATTTTTGCAATACACACCTAGTACTTTGATGCTTTCTAACCGTTTTGGTATTCCTGAGCCTAGGCTTGATGTTAGACAGGTCGTCCCCCTTTCATCCATTGATATCATATTCACGCCCTTGGTCGCCTTTGACAATAGTGGTCATCGTTTGGGCATGGGTGGCGGATTTTACGACCGTACATTAGCTAGTTTAGACAGATGCCCCTCAAAACAATCAATTCAAACTGCTGCACCGGAAGCTGCAATAACACAAGCAACAGTCACAAAAACGACAATAACGCAAACTAAAGCGTTAGATGCTGACACCCAATTGGCATCTGAAGGTAAAACGAGTAGAAAAAATAAACTTATTGGTTTAGCACATGACTGCCAGCAAGTACCTCAAATACCAATTGAACCATGGGACATTCCACTGCCGATGATTGTTACGCCAAACCAAATTATTCGAGCTAAGTGTTAGATAGCTAGGCTATAATCTGGCTGCAATTATTTAGTTATCAACATTCAGGTAAACAAATGACTCAAGACGAATTAAAAAAAGCCGTAGGCCAAGCCGCCGTTAAGTTTATCAAACCAGATACCATTGTTGGTGTTGGCACAGGCTCTACCGTTAACCACTTTATTGATGCATTAGCAGAAGTAAAAGATCAGCTCAAAGGCGCGGTTTCAAGCTCAGTACAGTCAACTGAAAAACTCAAAGCGTATGGTATTGAGGTATTCGATCTTAACGAAGTTAATGAGCTTGATGTTTATGTCGATGGTGCTGACGAAATCAACGAGCACATGCATATGATTAAGGGCGGTGGTGCCGCGTTAACACGTGAGAAAATTGTTGCCGCAGTTGCAAAAGAGTTTATTTGTATCGCTGATGAAAGTAAGCAAGTTGGCGTTTTAGGTGAATTCCCTTTACCTGTAGAAGTTATTCCTATGGCACGCAGTTATGTTGCTCGTGAGCTAGTAAAACTCGGTGGTGACCCTGTCTATCGCCAAGGTGTAGTAACCGACAATGGTAATGTTATTCTTGACGTTTACAATCTAAAAATTGTTGACCCGAAAGCACTAGAAATCGCTATCAATGCCATTGTTGGCGTGGTGACTAACGGTCTTTTTGCTTGCCGTGGTGCAGACCGCTTATTACTAGGTACTAAAGCCGGTGTAACCGAGCATAATTTAGGCTAGTTTGGACTAAATTAGTACTTTAGAGTTACAGCACTATATGCTAGTTTAGATATCTAGCCATCTAAAACTAACTTTTATTACGAAGTATGGACATCATGAATAAAACATCTCTAGCTAAAGAAAAAATTAAAATTCTATTATTGGAAGGGGTTCACTCAAGTGCCCTTGAAGAGCTAAAAGCCAAAGGCTATAGCAATATTGAATACTTGAAAACCTCGTTAGCAGAGAGCGCACTCATCGAGAAAATTAAAGATGTCCACTTTATTGGTATTCGTTCACGTACTCAGCTTACTGAAAAAGTACTAAGCAATGCTAATAAACTCGTCGCCATCGGTTGTTTTTGTATTGGTACTAACCAAGTTAATTTAGCGGCGGCGCAAGCAAGAGGCATTCCGGTATTCAATGCGCCATTCTCTAATACCCGCTCAGTTGCGGAATTAGTGCTTGGTGAAATTTTACTACTGCTACGCGGTATTCCAGAGAAAAACGCGAAAGCACATCGCGGTGAATGGTTTAAGTCTGCTGCAGGTTCGGTTGAAGCCCGTGGTAAAACGCTAGGTATTATTGGCTATGGTCACATAGGTACTCAACTTGGTATTCTTGCAGAAACTATAGGTATGCGCGTACGCTTCTACGACATAGAAACTAAGCTACCACTTGGTAATGCCAGCCAAGCACCTTCACTAACGGCACTTCTAAAAGAGTCAGATGTGATTAGTTTGCATGTACCAGAAACACCACAAACGCAGAATATGATTGGCGAAGCCGAGTTAGAAGTGATCAAGCAAGGTAGTATTTTAATTAATGCGTCACGCGGCACGGTTGTGGATATTGATGCACTTGCCCAAGCGCTGGAAAGCAAGAAGATTGGTGGCGCTGCCATTGATGTATTCCCTGTCGAGCCTAAAGGCAACGACGAAGAATTTATCTCGCCGCTTCGCGCGTTCGACAATGTTATTCTTACACCACACATTGGTGGTAGTACTCTAGAAGCACAAGAAAACATTGGCTTAGAAGTAGCGAGCAAGCTAGCTAAATACTCAGACAATGGCTCTACGCTATCAGCAGTTAACTTCCCTGAAGTATCACTGCCTGAGCACACAGGCACATCTCGCTTGCTTCACATTCACCATAACCAACCGGGCGTACTAACCGCGATCAACAATGCATTCGCTGGCCTTGGCATTAACATTGCCGCGCAATACCTGCAAACAGATGACAAAATTGGCTATGTAGTTATTGAAGTGGAAACAGAGAGTAGCGAAGCAGCACTAGCAGAGTTGAAGCAAATCGACGGAACTATTCGTACGCGAATTTTGCATTAGTTTTCTGCTCTAACCATTTTGTAAAACTCATCAATATTTTTAGTTTACCATCAGTTCAAATCGTTTGTATGTATGCGCTGATGGCTAAATTTAAATAGAAATTTTAAACCAACTTTGTTCAGTTAGTAGCTACTCAAGCTGCTTAGCAACTAGTCAAATGAGTAATTATAAGGTTAAAACATTCGGTAGATTTTAGTTATTTTTTCAGAAACGTTGACAATCTGAAATGTATCTCTAAACCTTTCCAGTGCTTTAGCCCCCATTATTGCTATTTTCTCTCTATTTTTGGACGCCCATGTAAGTCGCTCAGCTAAGGACTCAACGTTTTGAGCTTTCACGACGATTCCAGTGTCCATATGCTGAACAACCCAAGACATTCCACTTCCGGGCACATCCGAGACTAGCGCAGGAATGCCAAAACTGGCAGCTTCAAGCAGAACAACTCCAAAGGCCTCTGTCTTCTCAATAGATGGTAAACACAACAAGTCAGCTTTTTCTAATAGTTCATAGAGCTCTTCGTCTTCCAATCGACCATGCATGGTGATTTGCTCAGTTACGCCAAGGTCAATGATTTGGTTTTGAATGTTTTGTTCGAGTTCTCCAATACCCACAATATCGAGATGAACTAGAACACCAGAATTCGTTAGTTTTTGAATAGCCTCGATTAAGTAGCTATGCCCCTTGTAATAGGTCAGTCTGCCAATAGTAAGTAGTCTAAGCTCCTCGTTTTGTATTTTTCTTGGAATTCGGTGCTGAGTATTTTTAGGTAACCCGAGTGCGACTGCATGGGTTTTCTGATGAAAATCAGCCAATGGTTTGCTATTTTCAAGATAATTAGGCGAGGTAGCAATAATCGCTTTTGCGCTTTTTAATAACGCCCGCTCAAAAAGCTGATAAAAAGGGTAAAGTAGTTTCAACTTAACATCAGGAAGCGCACCTAGAACATCTGAATGCCAGTGAACTACCCATGGGATAGCTCTCAATTTTTTCGAAAACAAACACCAAAACGCCGAGAGGTTTGGCATATGAATATGGATAATATCTGGTTGCAATTCATCGACAAGCTTATTAGTTTCTCTACCAAATGTGGGAGACATAGGTGCATAAGCTAAAGCACCGTAACACTTAACTCGCACGAGATGAACCGCACCTAGCTTTTCTCGAATCGTTGGCTTTTCTGGCTCGTGATGATGAGCTACAACGGATACTTGGTGCCCATCTTTTACCTGCTGGTCAATAAGCGAAGACATAAAATTCTCTATCCCTCCTTTAAATGGCGGGAAGTACTTTCCTATGTGTAAGATTTTCATTGTAGCGCTTTATTTTTATATATCTTGTGCTCAATTGCCCTGACAATCTTCATTATAGGTTTTGCAATAAGCCACTTAATCGGTACACGCCCATAATGGTTGCGAACCACATCAGTTGACTCACTGTAATGATCATCAATTGAGTTAGCTGTTTTGGTATCCGCATGGGCTCTACTTGCAGCTATATCCATTCTACAGAATTGTGGTGCGCCAAATTGATTATACAACCGCCACCATAAATCGTAATCCATGGCTAAGTTTAGCGATTCATTTAAACCACCAATAGATTCCCAAGCTTTTCGAGAGATCAGTGTACCTGGCTGACAAATAAAACAGTAATTCGCTAACAAGTATGCGCTAAAAGGTAGAGTAAGATAATGGCTAAGGCGGCAACCAGATTCAGACGTTAACCAACATTTTCCATAGGCAAACGCTTTTTCTTGGTGATTGACTAATTGTGCATACATCGCCTCAAGCCCTCCCTCATAAAAAAAGTCGTCTGAATTTAGCCAACAAACGTAAGGTGCATTTCCTCTGGCTATTCCCTCGTTAATCGCAGCAGATTGCCCATCATCTTTATGACTTCGCCACCAAGTGATTTTATCATTATAGTTTTTAATAACATCTAAAGAGTTGTCTGAAGAGCCTCCATCCAATACAAAAACTTCAATGGGTAAGTTTATCTTAAAAATAGATTCAAGGCATTGCTCCAAAAACTTTCCTTGATTGTATGAAGGCACCACCACCGTAATTAAGGGTGAGCTTGAGCGTTGTTTCGGCTTGTGAACCATTAACGAGAACCTAGCAACCAGCGAATAATCAGTCGCTCTATTCTATTCGGTAATAGCTGAGCAACTTTAGCCGTAAATTTTGGCGGCATCAAACCAACCGTTTTATGGAATAGAAAAACCATCAATCTATTTAGGCGCTGCATTGGACTCAACCGGAACCAACCTTTACTGCCAAGATTAACAATTTCACTTTCCTTGGCAAATGAGAGTTTGTGAGCAATTTTATGAGTATCAATCACCCCTTGCTTATCGAGTACATTAAAGATACTGGCAAAACTCGCCTCGATTGAGTACTCATTTCTAGCGTAAAGCGGCGCCATTTTTATCATATACGACAATTTATCTTTGTCGTGATACAGGTTTTGTATCGCCTTCGCGAGCGCATCTGGGGAATATTCGTGGACAAGAACACCAGTAACACCATCAAAAATAGCGTCTTTCACGCCCGTGTGATTAAAGCCAATTGATGGTGTGCCGCACATAGCAGCTTCGATAAATACTTGTCCAAACGTTTCTTGCCTGCTAGGTCCCACATAAATATCAGCGGCATTCATCGCTTTTTGCAACTGCTTAACATCATCAACATAGCCTAATTCAATAAGTTTACACGGTATATTTTCCAGTGACTCATCTTTACGACCTATTAGCAGCACAGCCAAGTTATCGATGGTTAGGTGTTCGAGCGCTTCAAAAAAAAGTTTTCCGCCTTTTCGTGTATCACTAAGAGAAGAAACACTTAACGCTACGACAAAATCAGTTTGATCGATACCAATAGATACTCGTGCAGCAGTTTTGTCCTCCACTGCAAATATATGGGCTGGCACACCGAGCTTAATCTGTTCTACGGGCACATTTCCTTTAAAAGCGCTAACAGCATCAGTCGCAATATTCTTTGACCATTTTGAGTTCGCTAACATCTTTAGATTACCCGCCTGATTTATAAATGACTTTTTATCAGTAAATTGCTCGGCAATTAACGCCTCTGGAATTACGGGATATTCAGTTTTAGTGGGGCAATGTCTATCGCAATTATTAGTAAACTGCTCGCAACTCCCAGCATAGGCACAGCGCCCAGTAAAAAGCCAAAAATCGTGTGTTAACCAATAACAGCTAAATTTTTCTTCTAAGCGCTTTAAAAAGTTGATGGACTGTTTTTCTATGCCATGTAAATTCCCCATCACAACTAAGTGCGGTGAGAATTCTTCGATGCTGGTAATTATGTCCTCATACTCTGCCATTTTTTTACGGGAAGAGAGCAAATCGAATCGTTTAACGTTATGACCCGCTTGCTCAAAAGCACCGGCTAGCCTCATATGTGCAATACCAGCACCATAGAGAAAACCCAAATCATTAACAAAAGCGACTTTGAGTTTGTTGCTCCAATTAACTTTAGGTCGAGTGCTAGACTGTAAATGGTTTAAATTAAATTCTTTACTAAACGCTTCTCGTACTTCCGTTAGTTCAGCTTTAAACTTTGCAATTTCAGCTGTTTTTTGTTCAGGATGACTACGAAATTGAACTATGGGATGCCCTACTTTATGAAGCCTGGCCTTATTAATCGCAAAGCGGCACCATAGTTCAAAATCCATACTGTAATAACAGTCTTCACGCACATAGCCGCCAGCTCGTTGCCAAAGCTCACGAGTAAAAAAGACTTCTGGCTGATAGAAAAACTGACCCGCGTTCCAACCATTGTCTAAATCTAGCAACTCCTCAAGCGGTAATTCTCCCTCTTGGCAAGATGTTAAGTGACGGTGTATTAACTGACCATCATCATAAACTTCACAAATACCAGCAACCATATCAACATCATTGGTCATAAAAGCGACTGCCATGTGCCAAAGCGCATTAGGCGCAAATTCGTCATCACTGTTAAGCCAGCAAAATATATCACCCGTCGCTTTTGAAAAGCCTTTGTTTATCGCATGGCTCTGCCCTTTATCAGGCTCACTAACCCAATAGGCTAGCTCTGCTTCGTACTTTTTAATTACAGATACAGTTTCATCTGTAGAGCCGCCATCTATAATGATGTATTCAACATTTGGATAAGCTTGAGAAACAACTGACTCTATAGTTTCAGAAATATATTTCCCTTGGTTATAAGAGGGGGTTATTACAGATATCTTAGGGAACGAGTTAAAATTGAATGGCATTACTTGATAACTCAATTAAAGATTGGCTTTATGCCTAACTTTTTTAATAGTGGCAAGATTTCTAATTCCTTCTCGGTCATTTGCAGTGATGTACGCTTTAATATACGTGTTTGTTTTTTGAAATTTGGACGAAAGTTTTCAATATTACCTTTTAAGTCACAGTCTGCGAACTCGGCTATCGAAATGATCTTATCTCTCGATGCAAGTTCATCATAGTTAACAAGTATGACATTGTCTTTGACACCATGTTTAACAACCCACTTATGCATAAACTTTTGCCAAAAACCTAGTTTCTCATTAAAAAAAGCGGCCCAATCCCCTGTTTTCTTGCCTTTACCTGATTCCATCTCATACCAACTTTCTATTGAATAAAAGGGGTGCCTGTATTGAACTATGTATTTATGGTGACTTTTAAAAGGAAGTTTTAAATCAAAATCATGGTTTTTAAGATATTTGTTGCCGGCGCCACAGTTATGCCTTTTGAATCTATGACTCAACTTACTTTGTTTACAATCAATTGCCTCGCCATTGTGACGGGTACAAGTATAGAACTCACAATAGTGATTAGAAAAGTCAGTTATATTGTTTAAAAAACCTATCATAGCGTGATGGCCACTTCTCGGATATGAAACAATATAGAGATTGCTAACCTCTTTTTCTCTTTTAAAAAAGTTAAGAATACTGTGCATTTACTTACTGAACCTTAGCTTCGTTGACACGAATTTAAGCAGCGACATTTTAGGTACACAGTAAACATCTGATAATCCAATCTTAACGTGTTCACCACTAGGCGTTGTCATAGAAAAATGAGTTTTGCCTTCTGCATTGGATTTGGGTATTTGACACACTAATCGACTTTGGTCTTCTATCATTATGACTTTATGCTTAACCAGAACGCCATCAATCTCAATTTTACAGTCTTTTAAGGTATTCACATTATCGTAGTCTTCTACTGTAATAGCTAAAGACAATTTTTTGGTTCTATCTATATACAGATCACTAACTACCGATTGGCTTTGGTACAACCAATGGAAGGGCATTCCCCTGGTGCTATGGCATAAATGCCCCAGATTATTATGAAAGCCTAAATCCGTAATTGGTATTTTCAACTCATCTACAAATTGCTCGGTAAATGTATTAGGCACATTATCTGATGCTCTATTTACTAGTTGCTCAACACTCGTTTCAATATTCAGTGTTTTTTCTACTATGGCTAATCGTGCAGAAATTTTGCCAAGGGCTAAAGCAAATTCATCAACAACAATATTAGCTTTGTCATGCTGTTGAGTTGCGTTCGATAGCCTAGCTTGAACTGAGGTTCTAAATCGCTCTCGGTCATAATTTATGAGATATTCAAGGTATTGAATATCAGCGATCAGTTCTTTATGTTCATCATGCATTTGGAGCATATTCCTTAATTTTGAATGGTCGGACATATTCCTATTTTTATAACTGCGAGAGCAAGCTAAGAAAAATATTAAAGTGGGTGTGCTATTCTAATGTTTTATTCACGAAATACCATTTAGTATGTTCATGTACCATGTCACATTTCAATATTTCTGCTGAAGTAAACCATTTGTATTTACTATGCTGCTGTTTTGGCAAAGACGGTATGTCAATATCTAGAACCATCTCATAAGCCAATACGACATAATGAGTGGTCACTTCGTCATTAAACACACTATCATCGTAGAAATGCTGAAAAACGCCCCAAAATTTTGCATCTTCCATTTGCATATCATGATTGAGTTCTTCCTTTACTAATCTGGTGAACGCAACCTCTAAAGGTTCATTTTTAAGAATTCGCCCGCCAGGGACAAACCAGTAACCTTTTGCTGGTCGATTATGTCTAAGACCTAAAAGTACATTCCCTTCTAAATTTTTTACAACTAAATCAATTGATATTAGTGGCGTCGACTCTACAACAAACTTAAAGTCTTTATTTGGCAGTAACATATACTTTTCTTATATCCTCCAGTCCAACTAAAATGCACTGATAACATCTAAGCAGATAGCAACATTGTTTCGCGCTTTTGACTCTGAAGAAGCCTCAACATAGCACCTCAACTCAGGAGCATTGCCAGAAGGGCGTAAATGAAAAACCTCACCATTTGAGAGCGTTAATCTTAGCCCGTCGACTGTACTTTTATCGGTCACCGTTAACTTTCCAACGCCCATACTTTGAAGCAGTGCACTTGGATCTTTTTCAATCTCCTTCATCAGGTGCGAGCTTCTATCTGAGTCAAAATCTTGTATTCTACCACTTGCTGTGTACCTTTTAGGTAATCGATTTACCACAGTTGAAATATCATCTTCAAGTGCTTGCTTTAACAACATTAATGCAGGCAAGACAGCATCTCTTGTCGGTAATGCTCTTAAAGTTCTCTCGCCGACTTCAATATCGCTGCCAAGCATAAAGCCACCATTTGCTTCAAACCCGCCAACACTCGCAAAAATTGCCTCTAGCTTTGCAAATTCAGCGATAACATAAGGAGAGCCAATTTTAGTACGAGTAACTGACTTAAAATAATCACTTGATTCAATTAACGTGTTACAGCTAATAGGAACAGCAACTGCCTCTAGGTTTAATGCATGAGCACAAATTGCCCCTAATACATCTCCACGTAACCAGTTTCCTTTTTCGTCGGCAATAAGGGGGCGGTCACCATCACCATCTGTTGAAAAAATCATGTCAAAATTATGCACTTTTGACCAATCTAGCGCCTTTTGCTGATCTTCTTCTGATACCGCTTCAGTATCGATAGGAACAAATTCATCGCTTCGCCCTAATGTAACCACCTCGGCACCTAAAGCTGTGAATAGCTTTTTATATAGATCTCGACCCGCACTCGAGTGTTCATAAATACCTATTTTTTTACTCGCTAACATAGATGCATTAAAAAGTGACGTGTAGCGCTTAACATACGCTAATGACGCCGATTCATTAGGTTGTACCCCGGGCAAAGAGCTAATAGCATTGAACTCTGCTTTCTCAGATAATATCGAAAGCTCATCAGCTTTACTGATCTCACCATCAGGGCGATAGAACTTTAAACCATTTCGATCAAATGGAATGTGGCTACCGGTTACCATTATGCTTGGCATTTTATCCTGCATCGCTTTGTAGGCCAATGCTGGTGTTGGAATGACACCATAATAAACAGGCTCCACACCACTCTGCTCACAAGCTTTGGCACATGCCATTGCCATAGCATAGCTACTTGGTCGATTATCTATCGCAATAGCAAGCTGAGTGAATTTAAAAGACCGCTTCATCACATTAATAAACGAATGGGTAAACGCAGCACAAACTTCTGACGAAAACTGCTCAACTAATCCTCTGGCACCACTAGTGCCAAACTGCACGCCACTTTCGGCGATGACTTTAAAACTGGTTAACATTAAAACCTCAATAAAAAATATTTATTAATTCCCTACTGCTCAATTCTATAAAGTAGACTTTAGCCAAGCACAGATTAAAATCAGATCTTTTCTAATTTAAATAAGTTAGCAAAATTGATTTGACGGAAGGTTTCTCAAACCAAATTATATAGTAAGAATATGCTCTGTAGAGCTAAATACAGTGAACGAAGTAACTCCAGAGCTTTTACAGACACGCATCGCAGAAATCTATTTTAGATTTAACTTTATAGCCTACGCGAATGCAGATAAGTGCGGTAAAGTGATAGCAGCTTTATTCACCTATAATTCAAGTGGTCATAAGGTGAGCCAAAAGCTACTCCTTAATTTAAAGCTGGTATATCGTTATCTAAAAAGCCCCTTTGATATTATCAACAACCATCTAGGAATATAATTAATTGAGATGGTATATATCACCCACATAAAGCCATTAAAATTAGACAGTTAACAAGTCAACAACGAGACTGTACTCAGCTCTTATTTAGCTTAATTTTTCCCACCTTTAGTGTTCGAGCTAGACTAAAGTTTAACCTCGAAACTTATCCTGGTTTGCTAAAAACCACTGATAAGCATCGGTTAAACCTTCTTCCAGTGAATAAGAGTAACTCCAGCCTAAATCAGCCAAACGACTTACATTCATTAACTTACGTGGTGCACCATCAGGCTTCGATGTATCCCACGTGATCTTACCTTCAAATCCAACAACTTTAGCAACTGTTTCAGTAAGTTCTCGAATAGTGCAGTCAACGCCAGTACCTACATTAATATGGCTCAACATAGGCTCCGTATTTTCATCATAAATTTCTTTATCTAATTCCATTACATGAATAGAAGCCGCCGCCATATCATCTACGTGCAAAAATTCACGCATAGGCTTACCACTTCCCCATGCAACCACCTCGCTATCACCGCGAAATTTGGCTTCATGAAAACGACGAAGTAACGCAGGAATGACATGAGAATTTTCAGGGTGAAAGTTGTCGTGTGGTCCATAAAGGTTTGTCGGCATTACCGAACGATAATCTCGACCATGCTGACGATTATAGCTCTCACAAAGCTTGATACCGGCGATTTTCGCAAGTGCATAAGGCTCATTAGTTGGTTCTAATGTCCCCGTCAATAATGCTTTCTCGCTCATTGGCTGTTGAGCAAGTTTAGGGTAAATACAGCTTGAGCCTAAAAACAACAGCTTTTGAACACCACATAAGTGCGCAGCATTGATGATGTTGCATTCAATCATCAGGTTTTCGTATATGAAATCTGCTGGATAAATGTTGTTAGCGTGAATTCCACCAACCTTAGCAGCCGCTAAATAGACTTGGTCGATATTTTCTGCTTTAAAAAAATCACGAACAGCTTGCTGACTCATTAAATCGAGCTCAGTTCTATTCCGTAAAACCAACTCCACATCATCACGCTGTTTTAATTGGCGAACTATCGCCGAACCGACCATACCGCGGTGGCCCGCTACGAATACTCTCTTCATATTAATCTCTTAATTGTTAACACTACGCTGAAACTAGAGTGCCTTTGTATATTATCGGAGGCTCTCCTGCTTGACCTTCAATTTCAACTAAAGATGACTCAAAATTTTCAAATACTTTTTCTCCAATGGCCTTTCCGTAATATGCGTCAATAAAAGCGCTTAAAATCTGTAAGACCATATACCTCGATACATGACGCACCACACCGTCATCGGTACCATATACAGGGTATGGTAAGTGACACCCTAACCACTTGACTATTTCAAATGAAGGCCAGTAGTATGTGTTTTGGGGTGACTTTTCCAGAGCTTCATGCAATGCAACTCGTAGAATAGACTTGGAAACACAATCAGCAGTAAGACAAGCAGTTTTCTGAAATGAAGCTTTTAAAGGGACTGGTGATAAAGTAAAAATAACAGGGGCTGATTGGTTTACCTGATTTAACAGCTTTATTATCTCACTAATATTTTCTGAATTTTCAGCAACACTAGATAGCCTAAACTCATGACGTTCTTGATCAAAAATAGACTCGGGTATACCTCGCCAGAAAACCTTACCGGTAAATTTATCTTGCCAGATTTCTGCTAGCCCAAGTGTAAACACAAAGGCAGATGCCGACTTAAATTGCTCAAGATAAAAACTTCTCTCGAATTCAGGCTTCCAGTCAGTAACGTTACCATCGCTGTTACGCTCATAACGATATCCCTGTGAAGTCTCTTCACCAGTAATTACCCAACTAAGAAAGTCTCTTAGTGCAAACGTATTGTTTAGCCCAGAGGGTATCCAAAAGCTATTTGATGAAAGCCCTGCAGATGTTAAGAAATGTCGTAACTCTGCCGCAAAACAAGATCCTATTGTTACAACATTTCCATTAGCACTAAGCACAGGGTTCGATGGTACATGCCCAGTTTGTACATACTCACTTACGCATTTTTTAACGTCGTTAAAAACTCCTACAGAGGTAGGATACATGGTTGCATCTGTTTTATGCCAATGACTTTCGGCCCAAGATTTTGGGCCACTGCCGTCTCGCTCTGAAGTTATACTTCCTATTTCTGTATTTTTCATTATTAATCTCAAACTAAAAGAGCCTGATAATACAGGCTCTTTATAAATCAATGGCTATTCTTACTCTTTTGCAACCGAGATATCATAACCATGCTGTTTTAAGATAGCATGTTGCTTAGCTTTATCTAAGTCATGCTGAACCATTTCGGCGCACATCTCTTCGACGGTAATCTCAGGCACCCAACCTAGTTTCTCTTTTGCTTTTGTAGGGTCGCCCAATAGTGTTTCTACTTCTGCTGGTCGGAAGTAGCGCGGATCAACTTTTACAATTACATCACCAGCTTTTACGCCAGGTGCATTATCGCCTTCAACAGCGGTAACCGTTGCAATTTCATCAACACCTTCGCCTGAGAACTCGAGGGTTATACCTGCTTCAACGGCAGACATACGCACAAACTCTCTAACTGAAATTTGTTTACCTGTCGCAATAACAAAGTCCTCTGGAGTGTCTTGTTGAAGCATCATCCACTGCATGCGCACATAGTCTTTTGCATGCCCCCAATCTCGAAGTGCATCCATATTGCCTAAGTAAAGGCATGACTCTAAACCCTGGGCAATATTCGCTATTGCTCGAGTTATTTTACGTGTAACGAAGGTTTCACCGCGACGCGGTGATTCATGGTTGAACAATATACCGTTACAAGCATAGATCCCATATGACTCGCGATAGTTAACAGCAATCCAATAGGCGTACATTTTTGCTACGGCATACGGAGAACGAGGATGGAATGGTGTTGTTTCTTTTTGAGGTATTTCTCGAACTTCACCATAGAGCTCAGAAGTCGACGCTTGATAGAACTTCGTTTTCTTTTCTAAACCCAGAAAACGAATAGCTTCAAGCAAACGTAAAGTACCTATAGCATCAACATCGGCTGTATACTCCGGTGCTTCAAAAGATACAGCTACATGTGACTGAGCACCTAAGTTATAAACTTCATCTGGCTCGACTTCTTTCATAATACGAATAAGGTTTGAAGAATCTGTTAAGTCACCATAGTGTAGATGAAACTTCGGATTATCATTATGCGGATCTTCATATATATGATCGACACGCTCAGTATTGAATAGCGACGCACGGCGTTTAATACCGTGAACTTCATATCCTTTTTCTAATAGAAACTCGGCCAAATAGGAGCCGTCTTGACCGGTAATTCCGGTGATTAATGCTTTTTTCATTTTAATTCTCAAATATAAACCTAGTTACTACTTTTTACGCGCTTATACAAATTAGACATTAGCGATATATTTCTTTCCAAATAAGTGTTGCGGCGACACCATGCAAGCAATCTAGTGTTTCTAAAAGACACCTCAATCAATCGATATCTTATTAGCAAAACACTGTTAATGCTTAGTATTGTACAATCAAGTTGTTTGTATGGTGTCAATAAATGTCAAACTTTTCTGGAGTTCTCTACGGTAAACCTTGGTGACTTTAAAGCATTTATTGATGTCTTAAAAACAAAAAACGCCTGTAAGGTCAAGGGTCTCGATACTATAACGACACCAAGTATTTCTTTATCAAGGATAAAAGTCTAGACTCTAATTAGTTAGCTCTAACTATTACTTTATATATCCAACTATTTAGAACGAGCCCGCTTAATAATCGCAAGACTATTGCAAGCCGCCTCAATGAACCAGAAAATCCAACTCAATAAAGTTCACTCAAACTATCTGTCGATGTTTTCTCCAAAAATAACTGTAAGCCGTTCAATTAAATTATCAATCATAGTGACGGTATTTTGTTTGGCAAAAAACGCAAGACCTAGGTAACATTTAAAGTCTTCGTTTTTACAGTCACCTTTGAGTAGCATTACAGAATCCCTGTTACCACTACTTTCTATAGTCAAAGAAGACGCATAAACGTTTAATATTGCTCCAGAGCACCGTGTATAATAACAAGACTCATCAAAACCATTTATTGTTTGTCTACCCTCAGCTGAAATTATATTGATATTCGATGTATCTGGCCCTTTTAAATAAGTAAAACCACATAAATACGAGCAATCATTAATAGCCCCAATAGTTACACTTTCTCCCTGTTCTAAGGGCATATATTGTAATTCATGATTCCCCCTGCCGAACTTGATATTTTTACTGTACTCTGGCAACAGCTCAATTATCGGTCTAACAGTGACTGATTTGGAAACTTCTATCAAGTTATCAATAAAGCAATGCGTTGGGTTAACAAGGCTATATACATCATTACTATTGAAATAATCTGCAATTTTACTAGCGTAATACATTGCACCTTCAACTGTTGGGTGCACAACGTCTTTCAATAAATGCTTATAACAAGGCATATCATTTAAAATGTGCTTACTTACATTAAGATGTACTACATTTAGTTCGTCAGCCAACAAAGAATGGAGCCTATTCACTCAATCTTCACTCGGACAAACGTCTAATCTTGGAAGATCTAAAATTACAGGTACTTTTCCAAACCTAACTATGTGCCCTATAGCAAGGAGCAGGGCGTGAATATATTGTTTTCGCGAAAACCAATTCCTAAAAGCAGATGTCGACCACTCTATGACAACTATATCTGCAGTAGAACTTGATATTTCTCTAAAAAACAAAACGCTAGCAACATTTGGGTGAATTCCACCTACGGCAACACTATTGAACTTAATGTTGTGTGTTAATTCTCCAAGAAACTGCACATAAGAATCTCTTTGCTCGGTAACACTCAATCCGAGAAATAATACTTCCATTTAATAGCCTATAAACTGAGTGGCTGTCGAAAAAACATGTTTGATAGATTCATAAATAATAAAGTCGAACAAATTTTCTGAATAATGGAGGATATTTTGCACTACCAATTCGAAAGTGCTATTCATCACTATTTTGAGGTCAAAAATAAAACCCTCAAATTCAATACCAAACTTCCCTACAACCATTATCAAACTTGAGTTAGATTACATATTTATCTAAGCCAAAACTACAATAACTGCTTTACACATTTTCCAATGATTGCATTTGGCATAAATTTGGGGCTGGTTTGAGGACTACCACGCAAAACAATTCGCCTCACATAATTTTCCATACTATTATACTTTTTATAATGCTCGCTTTGTCTGGCTGCTTTACTTTTATAAGCAGCCTTTTCTTTGAGAATATCTTTAATAGCATCTACAGCTCCATCTTTATCATCAACAGCTACTCCTCCTCCATGCGTAATCAAGGAAGCACAAAAGGTATCTTTGTGTGTCAAGATGATTTTTGATCCAGATATCGCTTCAACAGCTATTCCAGAACCTCGCAACTTATAGTTAGTCTTATTATAAAGTAAAAGTACTACATCTGATGACTCAAGCTCACTATGATATTCATCATTAGAAAGGTTATGCCTTATCAAGTTAACGTATTCTTTGGGATACTTTTCTAGCTTACTGATTGCAGACTGAATTATGGGCAAGTATCCAACAATTTGAGGGGTGCACTGAATAACGAACTTCAGCAACCCAGCCTGACCAAACCCTTCATATAATTGCTCAATAATATCTGGAAGCAGCGTGAAGCCTTTTTCCTCCCTCGCAGCGCCCAAGTACAAAATAGTTAATGGTGACTCAGGGCTGGTCTGTATCGAGTCCTCCATTGGTATAAAAGACAAAGGTAACGCACCAACATTTCTTTCAAAAGTAAGCGTGTAGTAAGAAGCTAAAGTTAAAGTTTCACACCAGAGAAAAAGTTTTGTTTCATAAGATGGTGCTTTTAATAAACCATCAATTATCATGTTAATTTCATTTTTCCCTCCCCAACCCGGCATGCTTTTAGGCTCATAAGGAGTACAAATGTGTATGCTTGGCAACATATCTAAAGGGTAACTTTGTAACAAATGCTCTACTGCAACATATATGTCCGTAAAGCCTGTATGAAAGTACAAAAAATCGGCACCAGTCAGTTCAAGTTCTCGAACTATATTTAGCAATTCGGTTTTCAATAAGGCACTGCAGCTCTCTATATGATCAGTGTTTTTATCAGCTTTGTACATATCATACATACATAGAGAGAAAGTTGGACAAATGGTACAGTCATCGGAAACTAATTCGCGTTCAAATCGTTCATTTGTCAACCAAATGGTTTCAAAACCCATTTTAGATACCGTATTCGATACCTTCTGAGTAAGGCTAAAGTGGTGCCCTCTATTATCTATCAAAGATGGGTCTGCTATTACAAATTTTTTCATTTTATTGATACTCAAACAACAAGCTAAAAGTAATCCCAAGCTGTGGAGGGTGGTATCATATTGAAGGGTGGCTTTCTATAAATGTCTTGATCCCTGAAGTGAGCCGAATCCTCCCCTATGCCGCAGTTAAAAATTACTCGTTCATCTGTAGGCATGTGGGTTTGACCATTTAAAGCACTTAACAAACATAAGGTTTCATCCCAAGCAAAGAAATTGGCTAACGTATGGGACGGTAAGCGAGGTGGTGTGATCTCGATTTTTCTTTGAATATCAGCGGTAAATGATGTTTTGACGAACTGCAAATAATCTTTCTCTGGCATCGAATAGCAATCTATCAACTGACGAAGTACTGGAATAAACTTTGCGCTATTAGTTCCCCATCCCCAACCTTGAAACCTGCCAAACGGTTCTCCTTTTTTCTCTAAACCAAAATGATGACCATAAACAGTCAACACATCACTTTTTTCTCTAGTCTTAGAAAGTGCTGATTTAAACTCTGTAACCATATTTCTTGAAGGAAAACAATCATCCTCTAAAACAACAAACTCCTTATATCGACTTACCATTGATTTTAGAGCCAATAAAATCATTTTTCTAAATCCATAGTTGCCGCGTTGTGTATGTATATGTTTGACAGGATAGGAAGAAACCATGTCCACTGTTTTTTCTATTTTTTTTCTTAGCTCAGGGTTGCCTTGATCGCCATCTATCCATACCTCGGTATATTTAAGGGCATGCTGCTTGCGTAAACTTTCCAGAGTAGTCTCCAAAAGCTTAGTGCGAGTAAACCCAAAAACGATTATACCAAAATCTTCCTTTTCCTCAGTTTTAACAAGCTGTAGCTCGTCCAAAATACCTGACACACACAAAGGGTCGATATAAGGTTTGGTATATTTGGCATTTACCACTTCACTATTAGCTTCGTTTGATATCGGTCTTTGGATAATCCGGGCGTCACTACTATAACTTTTACGATCATGAATTAATTTCACTAACGTCTCTAAGTAATTTTTTCTCCCCTCTTGGAAAGGTTCACTTTCAACAAGTGTTTGCCCAGCTTTATCGCATAAACTCAAAGCATTTTTAAAATCTAGACTATTACAAGAAGACAGTGCTAAATCACAGTACTTCCAAAAATTTACTGTCACTACATTTTTCCTTAAAAAAGGGCAAGTGATAACTCGCCCTATTTATAAAAACTATTTTTTATTCCACACTGAAACACAAGGTATCTTGGATTTATCACAACGTTCAGAGTACTTCTTAGCAATCTCTCTAACTTCGGTCATTAGCCCTGACTCTAGTGTAGTTGGTTTCAATCCAAGTGATAGAAACTTATCATTAGATACATGTAGATCATTTTCAGCTGCTTCATTTCTTGGATTCTGGACCATTTCAACTTTCGCTCCAGCTTGGTCTGCAATCAACTGAGCTAGGTCCCTCACACGGCGAGTCTCTGTCATCTGGTTCAATATTTCAACTCGATCTCCCTTAGCTGGAGGGTTATCCAATGCTATTTCTATACATTTACAAGTATCCTGTATATGTATAAATGCTCGTGTTTGACCACCTGTGCCGTGAACTGTCATTGGATAGTCAACTGCCGCTTGCATCAAAAAGCGATTTAAAACGGTTCCATAATCACCGTCATAATCAAATCGATTAATCAAGCGCTCATCCAGTTTAGTTTCTTCTGTCTGTGTTCCCCAAACGATACCTTGATGTAAGTCCGTAATTCTAATTTGATCATTTTTATTGTAGTAGTGGAAGAACAACGCATCTTGAGTTTTGGTCATGTGATAAATAGAGCCTGGGTTAGCAGGGTAAAGAATCTCTTGCTCTGTTTCACCTAATGGAGTATCGACTTTAACTGTTAAATAGCCTTCTGGGATCTTCATCCCTGCGGTGCCATATCCGTAGACTCCCATAGTACCTAAGTGCACTAAGTGGATATCAAGGCCAGATTCAACAATCGCAGCTAAGACATCGTGAGTTGCATTCAAGTTATTATCTACTGTATACCGTTTATGTTTAGCTGACTTCATTGAATACGGTGCAGCTCTTTGTTCAGCAAAATGAACTATTGCTTCCGGCTTCTCTTTATTTATGAGCATCAATAACTCTTGGAAGTCTTCCCCTACAGTTAAATCTACAAACTTTATATCTCGTCCTGTCACTTCATTCCAAGCACTAATTCGATCCTCGATAGATGATATTGGAGTTAGTGACTTTGCTCCAAGCTCTACATCAATTTTTCTTCGAGACAGATTGTCTACAATTACAACATCGTGCCCCTTATTAGACAGGTGCAAGCTGGTAGGCCAGCCACAGAATCCATCTCCGCCTAATACTAATATTTTCATACATTACCTCATTTAAGAATAAACATTAACTTCTTGTTCAAGCAGCCTTTTGACCAACTCAATATCTCTCAAAACGTAGCGCGGATCACCGAGTACGCTAAGAGTTCTGCATTCCATGTCTTGACTAACACGCGAATACTCTAACTCAGGGAAAAGCTCCATGAGTAAACCAACTAGTTCATTGATAGACAAATTGTACTGAACTAGATTTACGCACTTTTCTGTTTCTCCAGAAAAAATAAAGCCTATAATATGCTCTACAATTAAATCAACATGCACCACTGGGCGTTTTTGTTCACCGCTTCCAAATATATTGAGTTTGAGATTACATATTGAATCGAATAATACGGTATTAACAAACGAATTAAATTTTGCAGATGGCCTCAACCCAAAAATTGTTCCACTGCGTGCTATATGGAAATCAACCTTTCCTGATAAACGTTCTAATTGTTTTTCGGCTTTGACTTTGCTTCTACCATAATTATTGTGGGATTCAGTAGGAGACCTTGAATCGAACATTTTATTGCCTGTCCCGTATACGGCTACAGAGCTCAGAAAAAAAAGTTTTTTTATAGAACTACTCTCTAGAACAGAATCTACAATGCTAGATGTACCCCAGTGATTTATCTGCTCATAAAGATGAGGAACATCATCATTAAATGTTGTTCTTGTACAAGATGCCAAATGAATCACCGTTTCAAATTGATTCATGGCTTTTGTCAAGTTGTAAGAATCTAAAATATCGGCAGAAAATACTACTAGCTTTTTCGAAAATTTCGCCCTTAATTCGGAAATCTTATGTTTACTACCAGTCGAAAAATTATCGTAAACTCCTACATAACTGCATTCCTTGCTCTCCAAAAGTTTTTCAACGAGGCAAGACCCCACATAGCCAGCTCCTCCTAATACCAATACTCTCACAATTTTAAACCTCCGTATGCAGACCACATTCTATTTTCTTTTGCCCTTCCCAGCGACCACTTCGCAAATCACTTCCAATACTATCAACGTACTTCTGGGTGCATGGATAGCAACCTACACTTAGGTATCCCTCTTTTTCCAGTGGATGCTCCGGCAAAGAGTAAAGTTTTCGATAAAGGTAAATATCTTTAGCCGTCCAAGATAACATTGGGTGATATCGTAGCAAGCCATCTTCGCTATACTCTATGGGCTTTTTCTTCGCTCTAACCGAACTTTGGTCTGCTCTTATTCCGCTTATCCAAACATCATAACCAATAGAAATACGTTTTAGAGGTAACACTTTGTTAATATGGCAACATCTATCAGAATCTTGAGAATGCAGAAATACACCTGGTGAAACAACCTGGTCACTCAAAGAACTATCACCTTTCATGGTTTTTATGTTCAAGCCAAGCTCCTTAGATACACTTTCTATAAATTGATGAGTTTCAGGGAACAAAAAACCCGTATCTAGAACGTAAATGTCGACAGGAACATCTAATCTAGAAATAATGTGGAGAAGGGGTAAACTTTGTGATTGAAATGAAGATGTCATTAGTATTTTTTTATTTCTAAAAGACCAAAGTTCATCCTCTATCTTCTTCAATTCTGACTCCAAAAAGATTTTAAATTCTGACATTCCTACCATATTTTGTTCATGACCCTTCATATTTTATTTCCATAACAGCCCATCTGGTGTATTGCCTAACTTTGTCATTTTTACATTCCTCATAACAATTTTCAGCCAACTTAAATAATCTATTTTAAAAATCCATTTTACAATTTAGTTAATACATATAAAAACATACTGTTGCTGCTACATGACTTATGTCTTGCTTTCCACTTCAAACAAATATTACTAGATTCGAGCTAAAAAAACTCTAATTCCCCACTACACCCTGGCAGCAAAAAATATGCTATTTTTACCCCATAGTAAGAAAGAGAGTGTCTAAGCAAACTCCAGTCAATCATTACTAAAAACAACAGACTAACTGTACGGTCCTACTAAAGAAGCGCGCAATGTCATAAGGTATTTCAGGGCATCCAAACTACTGTTGGATTACAGTTGGCTCCCTTTTATGTACCTATTTAATGTGATTCCATCAATAAGATTAAGTGTGTTTCATCTGCTATAATCTTGCGTTAAAGCTGTCATTTACCAGAGTGATTGCAACAATCACTATATAGAAAGCTACAATAAATCAAACATTTAACAACTTGGTGTAACTAGAGTTTTTTAAAGCAAGGTAATGTTCAGAACATTCGCTTTCTTGCAAGATTTCCACTGGTGCAATTCTCGTTCGTCCATTAATCACATCTGAAGTGCGGCCACTATCGCCTGTAACTTTGAACATACCAAATACATCTTCAAATAATTCGCTAAATGGCAGCTCTAATGCACTAGTCATAAGCCGCATCTGCTGTTGTGGAGCCTTTAAAAAATCTTCATATTTGAATATCTGGTTAGGTTTAAACTGCTCTAGTAGCAACAATAGTCGTCTACAGTACTCGTCAAAATTACTAGGTTCGAAGTTCACCCAGCCGTTCTTAACTAAAGATGAATACGAGTCTATGGGATCCCTAAATGTCAATATCGACCTAACTTCATAGTCTTCTTCTAGAAGTGATAAAACCGAGCCTTTCTCTGGAATTGATTCATGAGTATTAAAGTCAGCATGAGTATGTTCTCTTAAAACTAATGTGCCCCCCTGACCTTGAACGTGCTTATATACTTGGTCAATTGCATTTTTGAAAAGTATTCCAGCTAACTGTTTCTGATTAGGTATACCCGCGTACTTTGTTAATGACGCTATATCCGATGGCGCATACTTGGGTTTGTCTTTACCTATTGCTAAATCTGTATATGGATGTACCTCACTGAGCAAGTACACATTTGGCATTGCAGAAATGCATTTTGATATAAGTGTACCACCACTGCACGCCAAATGGTGAACTACTCGAATAACTGGTTTTTTTCGTTCATGCTGCTCGCAAATACTGTTACAGCGCGAAAGCAGTGATTTAGTATCCACTAAGTCAGCAAGATTTGCCGACAGGCTCATAATGTTCGCTAGAGAACTTCCCTGCGCTACTGAACTGTTCTGCCCAATAAGCTCGATAGCTTCATCAAGTTGGCTCTTAAAACGCTGAAAGTTAGAAGGCACAGCTATACATTCTCGCTTGAGTCAGCTTGCCCTAATAACTCTGGGTGCTCTTGTTGCAGTTTAAAATAATACTTAGACGCTAGAGTAAGCTTTTCTTGAAGCTCTCTAACGAGTTCAACTAGTTCATTTTCTGATTTAACTTTTTCAGCGTAAGAGTCGCGTAAGTGCTCTAAGTCTACTTGTGTTTTAGCCAACATTTTCTGGCCTAAGTTGACGCTTCGAGATTTTTCGGCAAGTTGATTTTTTAACTGTTTTACTTCTTCTTTGAGACTTTCTGCCCAGTTTTTATTTTCTATGTGCCAATGCTGCTCTTGATTTTTTAGCTTATTACACTCAGCTAACTCCTGTACTAAGTGATCTTTCTCCAAAACAAGAGAGTGTTTTTGCGATTCAAAACTAGCAGATTGTTCGATATTTAGTTTTTGTATGTTTGCCAGCTCTGACTCTAGCGAAGATACACGAGCTAGTTCTCTCTCTCTTTCTGCTACAGTTTTTTTAATTGATGATTTCAGCTCTACTATTTGAGACGTAAAATTAGTTGTAGTTTCTTCAGCCTTTTTAAGTTGATCCTTAATATCGCTCTGTAACCGGACATTGGCCTTATTAACGTCAGAAAGTTCAGCTTCTAGCTTATTTTTCTGAGCCTTAATTACAGCACACTCTTCATAGGCCTTTTCTACAGACTGTTCGAGAATTTCATTATGCGAGTTTAATTCAGCGATTGAGGCTTGGCTAAGTTTTAATTTTTCTTGTTGCTCTGAAGTACTATTTTCCAATGTCTTCAGCTCTAATTCTAGCGATTCTTTGTTTGTTTGAATTTGAGCCTTGAATTTAACATGTTCATCTTTAGCTTCCGATAGCTTTATTTCAGCAGCTACAAGGCTGGCTTTATAAGATTCAGATTCGTCGATATAAGAAGCAACTTCATTTTCAATTTGCTCGTTTAGTTCAATCAATTGAGAATGACTCAATAGTAATTTCTCATGCTCTTTTTTAAGATCAAAATAGTTTGCTTCAAGTGTGTTGCGAGATGCCTGCCAGCTATCTCTCTCTGTATTTAGCTGTTTTTCATATTCTATTTTTTCAGCTTCAAAATCTTTTATTTTGCCTTTAAGCGCAACGCTTTCTCTTACAACATCGCTATATTCTTGTAATAGCTCTTTCTTTTTCAGCAAAATTAATTCGTGCTCTGTTTGTAAGCTATCAAGTTCATTTTTCAGCTTGCCGTTAGCACTCTCCAACTTCATCAACCCCTGAGCTTCAACAACCTGCTCAAGCTCTTCTTGCAGTTGTGCAACTTGTAGCAAAGCGAGCTCGTTTTCAGCTTTAAGCTCGCTGTTTTTGGTTTCTAGCTTTTCATTGGTTTTGGCTAAGTGACCTTTTTGTTTATCTCTATCGTCAAGGGCGTGTTCAAGCTGCGAAACGTGGGCTAGCTCCTCTTGCAACTTGAAAATTTGGAGCAAAGCTAGCTCTTTTTCCGACACTAGCTTGGTGTTTTTAACTGCTAACTCTTCGTTTATCTGCCCTAGCTGAGCCTCTCGATTTCCTCTACGAGTAATCTCAGATTCAAGCTGCGACGCCTGCTCTCTATACACTCTGGCTTCATTGGTGATTTTTTCTAGCTGAGCTTTAATGTGTTCGGCAAAACTATGTTCAGCAGTCAATTGGTAAGCTTTATCTTCTTTTCTAGCTTTGCGCAGCAAACTGCGGGTAGGAGAATCATTCGGCACACCTAAGTAATTAGTTTCACCTTCTCTCAATTTGCTATATTCAACGTAGTAATGATCCAGCTCTTCTTGCAACTGAGAAACCTGCAATAACGCTAGCTCTAATTCTGCATCCTGCTCAAGATGATGTTGCATAGTTATACCTTAATTATACCTTTCATAATTTACGTCAAATGTCTCGCTTGGTAGGCGTTAAACACCTCGTCTGTTTGACCATAAGCTTTAACTTTTCCTTTATCTAACCAAATACTGTTTTTACAAAGCTTTTTAACTTGACCTGCACTATGCGAGACGAAAATTACAGTCTGTTCTGAATTAAGCTTATTTAGCATTGCTGCTTCAGCTTTTTGTCTAAAATCTTGATCACCCACCCCCAACACTTCATCTATCAGAAGTAAATCTACCTTGTTGTGCATCGCTACCGAAAACCCTAGCCGAGCGCGCATACCAGATGAGTAAGTTTTTACAGGTTTATCGATATTTTTACCAAGCTCAGAGAATTCAATAATTTCAGCTATATTTTCAACAGCTTGCGCTTTCGAAGCGCCATTTAGCATAGCGCTTACAATGGCATTTTCGCGCCCAGTAAGCTCATTGTTAAATCCTAAGCCTAATGTCAGTAGCGAAGAAGATTTGCAATGATGTGTAATACTCCCAGTATCTGGCGTATAAATTCCAGTAAGAACTTTTAATAACGTCGACTTTCCACTGCCATTACCACCAATAACGCCAAAAGTTTCTCCACGTTTAACCTTAAAGGAGACTCTGTCGAGAGCCTTAAATTTATCATGGCGAAAAAAAGCCATACGTGTCTTGTATAGTAAAGAAACCGAATCAAGTTCTACGGCATAATCACCTTGCATTATTGAATCACCACTCGAGCATAAGTTGACTCATGACGTTTGAACCACATTGTCACAAGCAATATCAAAACTGCGCTGCCCATGGTAATAGTTCCCAATGCGTAAAAATCAGGAACTGAATTATCCAATAAGACTTCACGATAATTTTTGAGAAGATTTGCGATAGGATTTAGTAAAAATAGCTCTTGATGCTCAGTAAGAATAACATCTTTATAGCTGTAAAATATACCTGAGCCGAACATCAACATCATCATCCCTGTGGAAATTATGAAGCGAAAATCAGGTAAAAACGGAGTGATAGCTGCAACCAGCAATGAAAAGCCAGTAACTAATAGCAGTTGAGTTAGGATAACCGGCAAAATATATAGCCAGTTCTGCGATACCTCACCCCCTAAGAAGGCGACAAATGCAAACAAAAACAGAAAAACGAATATTTGTTTTACAAAGTCTTGGCCAACAACCAATAGCGGGAAATAGGCTTTTGGGATCACCAACTGATGAATAAGCCCCTTTCCAGCAATAATAGAATTAGACGCATTACTTACCGTTTTAGAAAACCATAAAAACGGAATCTTTCCGCAAAGTAGAAATAACAGAAAGTTGTCTGTACCTCGATTTAAAAACACAGCAAACACAAGATAAAACACACCACTTATCATGGCAGGCTCTAATACCCACCATAAATAATTGAGGTAAGTCTTGCGAGTCTCAGTTTTTAAATTGAAAACTAGCTGAGTAAAATAAACTTCAGTTAGCTGTTTAAAAGAACGATTCATTTATGCTTTTTTAATCAATTTATCAAAATACATACTTCTATTGACGACCAAATACATCTTCAAATCGAACTATATCGTCTTCACCAAGATAACTGCCGCTTTGCACTTCAATCAACTCTAAAGGCAGCTTTCCAGGGTTGGTTAAGCGGTGCTTCTCGCCAATAGGAATATACACTGACTGGTTTTCTGAAACCATTTGCTCTTGCTCACCAATTTGAACAATCGCCGTTCCAGAAACCACGACCCAATGTTCAGCTCTATGGTGGTGCATTTGTAATGACAAACTAGCTCCCGGTTTAACGGTAATGCGCTTAACTTGGTAACGTTGGCCATTGTCGATTGAATCATAGCACCCCCATGGGCGATGGACTTCTCGATGTATATCGGGCTCACTGCGCTTGCGTGCCTTTAACTTACCAACAATGTCTTTCACATTCTGTACTAAATCTTTATGTGCAACTAAAAGTGCATCTTTGGTATCAACAATCACAATATCTTCAAGCCCGATCGTTGCAACTAACTTATCGCTATTGTGCACAAGTGTGCTTTTACTTCCGATACTGATCACATCACCGATATGCGCATTTTGATCTTCATCTTTTTCGGCAATATCCCACAGTGAACTCCAACTGCCGACATCGTTCCAATTTGCGTCTAGTGGTACCACGTTGACATTCGAAGCTTTTTCCATAATCGCATAATCGATAGAGTTCTCTGGGCTTGCAGCAAAACAGTCTTTATCTACACGAGTAAAGTCCAAATCTTCTGAAGCAAGCGACATTGATTTTTCGCAAGCTTGGTAGATGTCGGGAGATAATTCCTGCAAGGCAGCTAAATAAGCAGACGCCTTAAACACAAACATACCACTATTCCAAAAGTAATCACCGCTTGCTAAGTAAGCTTGTGCTGTTTCAAGATCTGGCTTTTCAACAAACGATTCAACAGAAAGTACTTCAAGTTCACTTGATTGTAATTTATTCGCTTTAATGTAGCCGTAACCTGTTTCTGGAGAGTTAGGTACAATACCGAAAGTAATTAGCTCACCAGAACTTGCAGCCTCTATCGCTGTATTTAATGATTGCTCAAAACTTTCTTGGTTAGAAATGACATGATCAGCAGGAAAAACGGCAATAATTGCATCTTCACATTTTGAACAAGCTTTAAAAGCTGCCAATGCTATTGCTGGGGCTGTATTTCGAGCTAAAGGTTCTAAAATAATTGCCTCAGGTTTCATTCCGATATATTGACACTGCTCAGCAACCATAAAACGATGATCTTCGTTACACACAACAATGGGATTGTCTAAATGAGAAACTCGTAACATTGTTTCTTGTAACATGGTGTACTCACCACCAGTCAGATTTAATAGCTGTTTAGGATAATGTCTTCGAGATAAAGGCCATAAACGGGTGCCTGAACCACCAGATAAAATTACAGGGAAAACACTCAAAACTTGCTCCGACTAATAATGCAATGACTATATGGGGTTATAAGGCGTGCAGATTGAAGACAGGAAGAAAGTCCATATCTAGTATTGCAAACATCCATATAATTCGAGTTTACTAAAAAATAAACTCACCATAAATATAATTTAGAGTAATTATTCATATCGCCGATACAAAATCAAGCCTGATGCTGGATTAGGCATAAAACAACCGAGCAACTGAACAAAGTTCAAACAACAAGGCCATTGTTTAACAATTTTGCAAACTTGTTTAAATGAACTAGAAATTCTAACTAGGATGAAACGATCAAATGAAGACCTAAACACGCTATAGCACCAGCCAGAATATCATCTAGCATAATGCCCAGTCCCCCATGCACTTTCTTATCAGCAATAGAGATTGGCCATGGCTTTACAATATCGAAAATTCGAAATAGTAGGAATCCAAGCACCACATTCGTCAAACTCAACGGCACAAATAACATAGTGATAAGGAAGCCAGCTATTTCATCCCAGACAATAGCGGGATGGTCGTGAACATTAACTGATTTCGCTGCTTTGTCGCAGATCCAAATTCCCGCCAATGAAACCAACGACGTCACAATTAAATAAGCGTTCGTGGTTAAATAATTTGCCATTAGCAAATAAAGCGGAATAGCGGCTAGCGTGCCAAAAGTACCAGGGGCTTTAGGCGCTAAACCTGAGCCAAAGCCTAAGGCTAGAAATTGAACGGGATCGCTAAGCTTAAATTGCGTCACAGATTTAGTCATTGAAATTGTTATTCTCTTGGCCGCAGTTAATTGTTGATGGCAGTAAAGTGAGTTACTGAGTTAATATATTACTTCGCAGTGAAACTAATCAGCAGTGAAATTAGTCACTGCTGAAGTGTTCAAAACCTTTGGCATTAACTTGCACAACATTGCTATAGAGTGTTGTGGTCAGTTTCATGCTTTTGTTTAGCTGGCCTATACAGGTGAATTTCACCCCTGCATTGCTAAGTGCTGTCTCCATACCAACTTTATTATCTTCCGAAACAGTAAAAAGTAACTCGTAATCATCACCACCTGTCAACGCTAACTCTCTTGCTGTATCAGCACCGACATTTGCCAACAGTTCAGCAGAGAGTGGTAAGTCATCAAGTACGATATTGGCACCAACCTGAGATGCTTGGCATAGATGCGCTAAATCGCCCATCAAACCGTCAGACAAGTCGATAGCTGCAGACGCATATTCTTTTAGAATCTGCCCAGCAAGCACTCTTGGTTTAGGGTAATGAAGTTTCGCCAGCAACACTTCTTGATGTTCAGGGACAACTAACGCTTCTTGCTGCAACATTTTCAGCGCTAATGCGGCATCGCCGAGTTCACCAGTCACATATAACCAGTCACCAACAGCAGCACCGCCTCGAGAGAGACCTTTATTTGCAGGTAACAGGCCCTGTGCAGTCACTGTAATACTTAATGGCCCTGAAGTGGTATCACCGCCGATAAGTTGAACGTTAAAATACTCTGCCAGCTCAAATAAGCCAGCACAGAATTCGCTAACCCAGTTTTCATCAACACTCGGCAAGGTTATCGCCAGCGAGATCCAACTGGGTTCCGCGCCCATCGCCGCTAAGTCAGACAGACTTACTGCCAAAGACTTATGCCCGATAGCACGAGGCTCAGCATCTGCAAAAAAATGGACGCCTGCAACTAAAGTATCCGTGGTAATCGCAATATGATGATGTTCGCCAGATGATACAAGCGCACAATCATCACCAATGCCCAAATGAACATCTTTTCGCTGAACAGGCTGCTCAGCGAAAAAACGTTTGATCAGATCAAACTCTTTCATGGAGGTTTTGATTGAGGTTATTCGTTCGGACGAAACTGTTTAACAAGCTTGTCAAGCACGCCATTAACGAACTTGTGGCTATCATCAGCGGCAAAGGCTTTCGCTAATTCAATAGCTTCGTTGATAATGACACGATATGGCACATCTTGGCAGTCACTTAGCTCATAAATTGCGGTGCGTAAAATCGCTTTTTCAACATGGTCAATTTCATCTAGTGGGCGATCAACCAGTGGTGCGATTGAACTATCTAACTGTGTGATACGGGCTGTTACGCCACGAAACAACTGCTGAAAGTACTCAATATCAAAACGGCGTTTAGCGTTTTCAGTTAAGAAGTGCGCCTCAACAACGTTAATATCGTTGCCACTTAGTTGCCATGAGTATACGGCTTGTACCGCTAACTCACGGGCTTTTCTTCGAGGAGAAGGTTTCACTGTATTATCCTATATAAAATCTTTAATAAGCTTTATTGGCTATAAATGCTCTTATCGATGAGGCAATTATAGCTTGGCTAATACATTAACCATTTCAAGCGCGCCAAGTGCTGCTTCTGCGCCCTTGTTACCCATTTTAGTACCAGCACGTTCAATTGCTTGCTCGATTGAATCGGTCGTGATTACACCGAAAGAAACCGGAACAGAAGCCGCTAACGCTACCTGAGCTAGACCTTTGTTACATTCACCTGCAACAAAATCAAAATGAGGCGTACCACCACGAATAACAGCGCCTAACGCGATGATAGCGTCGAACTCTTGCTTTGCTGCCACTTTCTGTGCCGTTAACGGTAACTCGTAAGCACCTGGTACTTTTACAACCGTAATGTCTTCATCATTAACACTACCGTGTCTTTTTAACGCATCGACTGCACCTTCTAATAACGAGTTAACAACGAAGTCGTTAAAACGAGAAACCACGATAGCAAACTTTTTGCCTTTCGCTTCAAAATTACCTTCAATTACGTTCATTGAAATTTACCTTGGATAAAAAATTGTCGCGATTCTAACAAAAATTAAAAGCGTTAGGTACTTGTTTGTGACAAGTCTCCATTGATTGACAAAAACATTCAGTAGGATTTCCCAATTTACTCAGGTAAAATTCAAGCTTATTCTGGCAACGCCTAATCAAAATTAGCATCGCATCAATAACTTATGAAGTTTTACTTATCGTCTAAAGATATCCCAGCGCTAGCACAAAGCTCAACTAATGAGCGTAATGAGAAGGTTTACCGCGCTCAGCAAAAATTAACCGTGCCAGAAAAGTTTATTTTGAGCATTTTAAAATTGATGCTTCTGATCCCGCCTTTTTTGTTTATCGCCCGACAAGACTGGGGGAATACGTTCTTTTCATTGATGATCTGTGGTCTAGCTTTTATGCTGGTATTCAAGCCTATTTCATTCGTATTTATAGAGCGGCATTTATAAACTGCTCGCATTTAAAAACTCATCGGTATGCAGGCAATAGTGAACGCTAACCAAAAAGAGCTTCACTAATATCACTGGCACCAGAAAATTCAGTCTTATTATATGGTTTAACAGAAAATTCAGCCGCCTTTTCAAGACAGTTCGTTATTTCTGAGAGCTCATAACAGACTGAGCCATAACAATTTTCTTCAACATATTTTGCAATGTCTAGCTGATGTTTGTCTTTGCGAAATGTATTTGGCACGACGATTATTTTTTTGTCTTGCTCTAATAGCCTATAAATAGAGCCTGCGCCAGCATGAGTAATTACTACATCTGCCCAGTCATACCAATGTTGAATATCTGAAGAGAATTCAAAGCTATTGTTGAAGTTAAAAGAAGACTCACCTATTGCCTGCACAGTCAATATAGTCTTTTGATCAATTTGCTGCTCATCGATTGCCCTCAACAACTCATTGAAGGGCGTTGTACCCAATGTCACTAGAACGTTCACAGTCGCCCCTTATAAACGGCATTTGGGTAGTGTTTTATTAAGCTCTTGTTTTGAATAAAAAAGATGTCTGCAATTTTATATAACAGTTTGCCTGTATATGATTGCGTATGAAATCGAGACCAACTCTCAAAGGCTATAACTTTAACGCCAGTCATTTTACAAAGTAATGCAGGTAGTATGCTTACACCAGGCCCAGTAGTGATAATTCCAGTGACTTCATAACGACTACGTAAGCGGGTAAAATCGAATAATTGGCTCATAAAAAGCTTCGGCAGAGTAAATATTGTTTTTATAACTGAATGTTTGTCTCTAGCTTCATCATATATAAATGACTCAACAATATCTCGCTCCCTTTTAACAGAGAGCTCTTTAGTAGAGTCACTAATTACTACAAAATAAGTGTCTTTTGGCACTGAGTTTTCTAACTTTTCTAGCAATCGATTCATTTGTTCTTGGTGACCACCTTTGCCATACGAAAGTATGACAACTCGTTTCTTCATTTTGTCCACATTCCTTTATACATTAATTAAACCCATCTAAGTTACTAGACCACTATAAATTAGAAACTTAAATAATTATAATTGCTTGTCTCATTAGCTCTTTTTATATCGATAAAAGTAGAGAGTCTCATAAGGAATAGTTTTGTCAGTCCATCACGAAAATGAATTCATATTTTACGCCTTACTTAAATATATTTGGAGTAAAAAGTTCAGCGTCATTGGTTTTGTCACATTGATAATAGTTCTAACTACAATTTGGCTCGTTAGTTTACCTAACATCTATAAGTCCACTGTACTTGTTACACCTACCCAAGAAGCAACTGGTAGTGGGCTTACATCGATGGGAGCTCAATTAGGAGGTCTAGCTTCTTTAGCAGGTATAAATATTAGCGGAGGCAGCAATGATAAAGTTGCAATTGCCTTACAGGTGCTAGAATCAAGAAAGTTTATTTTAAACTTTATTGAAAAATACAATATCGACATCCCATTAATCGCATCAAATGCTTGGGATCAAAAAAATAACAAGCTAGAGATCAATCCAGAGATTTACAATAGCAACACTAAGACATGGACCCGGAAAGATTCAAGTGGTAATTTAGCGCCGCCTACATCGATAGAATTGTACAATAAGTTCTTAAAGTTACTTACCATAGACAACGCTGTTTCAACGGGCTCTGTAACCGTTTCCGTTGAACACTTATCTCCCCACTTAGCATTAGCGTGGACAGAAGCTTTAATTACTGAATTAAACGCGACAATGCGAGATCGTGATATCAAGTCGACGACATTGAGTATCAGCTACTTAGAAAATCAAATAGCAAAGACACAAAATGCTGATATGCAAAAGATTTTCTATCAATTAGTACAAGAGCAAACAAAAACCTTAATGATCGCAGAGGTAACCCCAGAGTACGTGTTTGAAGTCATTGATCCGGCTTTCTTACCGCTTGAGAAAAGCGCCCCCAAAAGAGCACTTATGTTAATTGCAGCAACGTTTTTAGCAGGTCTTTTGGCGTTATTTTTCTGCATTTTGTGCTTTTTCGTTATCCCAAGGAAACACAGTGCTCACTAGACGACTTAATCACATATTAGTGAGATCACGAAATAAGCTACGAGACTTTGTCGTCAATATTAACCTTACCATACTAAGAAAAGGCTACGGAATACACATTGGCGATGACACGATTGTGAGTCTTAAAGCGCAGTTAGATAAAACGAATCCCAAAGGGTTAAGCATCGGCGAGTCTTCATATTTAGCAGCTGATTGTTTGCTATTAAGCCACGATTATATCAATCGGCGTCACGTAAACACTACCATAGGCAACAATGTCTTTATCGGTGCAAAAGCAATTGTGCTACCAGGGGTTACAATTTGCAATAACGTTATTATTGCTGCTGGTGCCGTCGTCAATAAGGATATAAAACAAAGCAATGTAATTGTCGCTGGTAATCCTGCGAAAATTGTAGCCGAAGATGTACCGATCGGAAGGCACGGCAGAAAAATATAGTGTTAGCTAAATATCAAACAGTTCAGACCAAAGCGATGGAGCAATTTATTATTCTCTTATTCGCTTTTTCTTTGTTGGTTGACTCGCTAAATGGTTTTCTCACGTTAAAACTTGGTTTACCTAGCATAGTGTCGATAGCGTACAAGCAAGGAATTTTGCTGTGCTTATATTTGTATGCGTTGTGTTTCAATCGTGGGGCTTTTATCGCGACAAATGTAATTCTCTTTGTTTTTTTGCTTTGGGCCAATATTCGATTTTTGTTTGTTGATAATTTATTTTTTGCTCACTCTTTTCAGGAAGCCCTCAAAGCTATCTACTTTTTGATCGCTTTTGTCGTGATCTCCCAATTTAAAACCCTTTCTGAACGTACATTTAAGCTGGTAATTTTAACGTATTTTGTCACCTTGCTACTTAATGTTGTGTTGTCACTTGTCGGTATAGGATTTAATTCATATGGAAGCTACGGCGCGAAAGGCTTTTTTTATGGTGGAAATGTTTTGTCGGGCATTATTGTCGTTGTTTCTAGTTTCTTTTTTTCTATCGCATTAAAACGCTCAGTCATTTCGTTCACTATAATCTTGGGTCTAATGTTATTGCTGGCACTAATCATAGGTACGAAAAGTGGTATTCTTGGCGTCGTACTCTGTGCACTGTTGGTTGTCGCGTTTAATTTGAATACCAAGTTATTTCTTATTATTAGTACTGTGGTGGTTTCTGCAGCTGTTGGGCTTTATGCACTAATAGATAACATATGGGAATCTCCTATAGTTGGTCGAATGGTATTTTTTTATGAGCAAGGAGGCGTTGGAAGACTTTTATTCTCTGGCCGAGAAGATAAGCTAGCCACCATTTTGCCTGCCTTTTTTGATCGCCCTATCATGGAGATAATGTTTGGTTTTAATCAAAGTCAACTGATACGTTTGCCAAGTACACTTACCGAGCTCGATTTAGTCGATATGGTCGTGTTGTTTGGCTCGATATTTACCTGCGCCTTGCTGGCAGCATACGTTTTCATTTTTATGCGTGTCGCAACAACGAAACACTCTTCCGTCCAGCAAAGTGCATTGATTTCGTTTATCGTACTAGTTTGTATTGCCTTTGTTGCAGGTCATGTATTTTTCAACGGAACAATCACACCAATATGGGGTTTCATCACTGGCGCAGCTATCGCGGTATCAAGTAAGCTGAGCCAGCACCCACTTAATAAACAAAAAGCAGTGTTAGATAATAGAACGGTATAGCCTTACCAACTCTTCGACAACGTTTGCGAGTTTGTATGGCTCTGCACTTGCTCTAGCGTTAGATGACAGAGTTTGATAGTCAATATAGAAATCTGTTTTATCATCTATACCATCATTTAATAGCGTTAATTTTTCCTCAATAAAGTTTGCTAAGTTAGTGGCTAGCCACTGCTCATTATTGGGTAAGAGGAATCCGTTTACGCCACTTTTAATTTGCAGTTTTCCACCATCAGTCTCTGTCGCTATGGTCGGTACACCGCATGCCATAGCCTCAGTAATTACTAAGCCAAATGATTCATTCATTGATAGATTTAAAAGAAACTTACTTTGATGATAATAATGTTTCAGTTGTTCGGGGGAAGCGTTAGCAATTAGGGTCACATTGTTAAATTGATGCCCTGCCAATTCATCAAAATATTCGCCCTGTCCCACAACGAGAAAACGCAATTTTGGGGTACTTTTTATCAAGGATATTAGTCGCTCTGAACCTTTGTTTTCATCTAGCCGCCCTACAAACATGATATCGACTGATTTATGTTTAACATCAGTTTGTTGCTCGTAATAGCAGCTTGAAACACCAGCACTTAACACATACCCTTCAATTGGCGTAAAAAATTGCTGTTTTAAGTTCTCACTGACAAAAATATGTTCATCAACGCACTTACTTAACAGCCGATAAATGGCATTTGGCGGCATATATTTATAAATATCACTGCCATGATAAGTAACAAGTATTTTTACTTTGGGATTTCTAAACCACTTATAGGCCGCTGCAAGAATAATTGTTGGAAAATAAAAGTGAACATGAATAATGTTTTGTGTTTTGATGGCAAAGATGTAACGCCATAAAAAGCGGACAAAAAACAATGGGTACCTGAACAGCTTTGCTAACCCTGCCTTTTCTTCCTGATCGAGATAAAAATATTCCGTAGCAAATGCTTCGTGGTGGCTATCTCTTAATTCTTTAAACTGATTATGCACAAACAAGCCGGACTGTGGCTTGTTTGTGCTGGGGCCCATATTTGAGAGTATTAATAAATTAATCATTGTGCTTGATAACACTGAAGTATGACTTTAACTCTTCTTGTGACCCATGTTGAAAGTAATAATAGTCATCATCAAAATTTATCGGTCTGCTTCGACCATAACCACACTTGGTGGTATCGTAACCACCGAGTAGTTTCAATATGGCTGTTTGAATACGGTGAATGACTTTAGCCGCGACATTATTTAAATTGGGCTGCCAAAACAAACACTCAGGCAATGCAGAAAGCAACCAAGAAGAAGCAATTGCAAACTTTCGCTCTGGCGAAATTTTTACATCCTTCGCTGCAATACCGTATACGCGACTCAAAAAACGCTCAAAGTGGGAGCGATGAAGAATAAAGAAGGATTGTTGCAAAGGCTGAACTAACCCCTTTTCCTTGCCAAACATCATGTTTTTTTTCATCTTTTGTATTTCTGACTCAATGATTCCTTTACCTTTTAGCAAGACATCTTGCTCTACATAGACAAAGTAGTCACAATCACAGTTAACCGCATAAGACAAGCCCATTAATACAGAGCGCATCCAACCACTGTATTTTCCAGTATGGTTTGTAGAGTGCCCTGGGTTTTCATTAATGGATACGAATTCAATGAGTGGTTTGTCTTGCAAATTGGTTGGCTTTAACGGCGAACAGCTATCAGTAATAATTATTTTATCTGGCGACGCATTATCAACAATTGATTGATACCAAAGTTCATGAAATGCTTGTCCTCGAATAGCGTCATCCCCGTGAAGCACGCGTTTTTGGTCTACGGCGATATTTTCATTTGAGTTTTTATCTGAACACCACCATCCAGAGCCTATAATATACTTCACTTAATTAGCCTTCTTAATTTGTTGGTAGAAAGCGACAAAAATTTTTTTGTGATATTGCTATAGAGTTTAATATTTTCCCTGAATGAAAGGTTGCGAAGCCCATAGCCTAATAATTTCGGCAGTTTTCCTGTCCGAATAGCTGTTGCAACGACTTCTTTGTTAAGAAACCCATTAATGTCTTTAGTCTCAAAGTAGACCTTATACTCTTGTAGCCAATCTAGTGACCGTTGCACTGAAATAGATTTCTTTGCGATCGTTTCCGTACCTATCCAGATATAGTCAACCAAAGCTTTTTCGGAAAAAACAAACTGACCACCTAGGCTTTCTGCTCTGAGCAGGAAGTCGTAGTCTTGATGTCGCCTCAATTTGGGGTTAAACATTATCTGCTTCGCAAAAGCTAAAGGTAAAATAAGCCCCGATGTTTGCACTATGCCATTGTGACTAAATAAATAGGAGCTTAATCGTTCACCACCACGCATTCCACGCTCTGGCAAGAAGACTATATTGTCAGGTGTTAACGAATTATAGCAACGGAGTTTACAATACCTAATTTCATTGTCTGCCAAAGGTTTAGCTAGCTGTGTCTCTAATTTTGTCGGAGCCCATAAGTCATCAGAATCAAGAAAAGCGACATACTTTCCTTTCGCTATCGACAAACCAGAATTCCTCGCCTGCGCACCATTAAGATTCTCGGTATGTTTAATCAGTTGAATACGAGGGTCACCCAGCTCTGATATAAACAGCTCTAGCTGATCTACGTCATCAGAAAAGTCATCGACAACAATTAATTCCCAGTTTTCGAATGTTTGATTAACCACCGAAAGTATTGAATTTTTGACCACGTCACTTCGATTAAAATGAGGGGTAATAATGCTAACTTCACATGACTGCATAAATAAAAAAACCTTAAACTAGTGACTCACGAAGCAATGTGAATTATCGATTAGTAAAACACTCTACTTGGCTTTACCTTTATGAAGACTCTTTTGAGCCTTGCAAAATCATAACGCTACTCGGCGCCATTCTCTTATCTTTTTGATTTCTATTCGACCAGACAAGGGAGGTATCATCAAATTCATACATAAACGCCTCCTTATTGGTATTAATCAGTATTTTTGTGCCATCAAACATAGACACCTCACTAATACCCGCTAAATAGCTTTTATGTATGCTATCAATCGATTTGTTTCCAGCAATATCATCTGTAAAAGTATCGCTAATTCTTCCTGTCACGATGGGGTCGATGCCCAACACCCCTGCGGATGGCGGAGAATAGGAACAAATTTCAATGTAGAGGGAAACTAGCCACTGCTCACGTATTCCCAAATATAAGGCGAGAATTATTGACTCTAGCGCTTCATTGCAAAAGCCATTGGTTTGCCCCACCCTTTTCATAAAACTTTTGTAAAATGTTGAGCGATGTAAATAAGCTAGACCGCTTCTAATTTCAGCTAATAGGTTTGTTTCAAGGGTTGGTCTTTGGACATTATTAACCTTAAGCCAAAGTAAGAGTTTACACATATCCCAAATATTAACGACGTGGTACTCCAATGCCCCGCCTGTTAATCGAATATCTCTTTCTTGAAAGCCTGACTTAAAGCTTCTAATCGGCTTGCATTGTTTAACTTTCAGCCTAAATTTATTGTAATAAAACTGTTTTATTACCAGTTGAAGCTTTTTGGTAATTCTCCCTTTTCGCCCCAGAAATACGCTATAGATAGCTGTCATCATTGAATCAAGCACATTAAACCAGCCCTTTTCATTAATTGACGCTTGCCAATAAGCTTCAAGTGCATCCAAGCCATCATCGATCATTGCTGACAATGGCGTTGGCAATTCTAGCGTTTTATTGGCTATCAATAATGTAGTAAGCGTATCTAGCTGGGTATTGAGAATAAGCTTATTACTTGCACTTGCATTTAAAAAGTCATCTCCGTGCCACTGAGGGTAAAAAGGTAATTCACCGGACTCGATACTATCGTGATAAAACCAAACACCTGACCCAATTCGCTCATGAAAATCACAATGCTTAGTTAGTAATTCTATCACTTGCTGTTTAGCAGTTTTCTGGTATCTAGCTCGCTTAGTACTAGCTATCAAAGTAGCACTTTTTTGACTACCATCGCTCTGTGAATAGTTCTGCTGCTCTAGCAAGAGTAACCTCAACGCAGAGCTCGTAAACCTTAGATGGACTTCTTCATGCCCCCAAACACCGTGGCGCCAGAAACTATTTCCCGCAAGATTGTTATGCACTCCTTCAACACATAAAGTCTTTAATTTATCGTCATTGGAAAAGTTCGCAAAATGATAGATAGATAAAGCATCCATTTCCATCTGACTACCGTTTCTTGGGTCTATTGCGTGCCCATTTTTAAAAAATGCTGTTATGTCTTTTGGCCATGCGACAACCGTGCAAGAGCCTAAAATAGTGAGTTTCATTTTGCGGTTTTTGACACTTCAAACTTATAAATGAATGTTAAGACTGGCAAGGTACTACAAGCAGTATATAAGACCAGTACAAACTCATTGCTATCGGCATTAAATAGTGATGTAAAGAAATACCCCACAATCGATGTATATATTACGATAGGGAGTAACCTTGTTATTAATAAGCTGACAAATTGTTTTTGCTTTTCTAATAATTGGTAGGCTAAGCACCAAGCAAACAACAATATGAATGCCTGTAATATTGCTAAGCCAGTTACAATTCCTTCAATATGCCTATCAGACGTGAGATAGATAACGCTAGATACTAGAAATAACAAGCCAATATTCCAATAGAGACCATAGTGGGGCTTCAATCGAACCATCCATAATGTTGATACGGGTGCTGTCGAATATCGCAACGCCATCCATAAACACATAATTGGCACTAGGGTAAACAAAGTGTTGTAGCCCTCACCTAGCAACAAATTTATAAACAACTCATGATTAATCGCTAAACCTAGGAAACCTATAAATACAACAGTGACTACGAACACATTAAACTGCTGGTATTGACCAACGAGTTCTTCACGCTGCGTGCTATTGGCAAGCTTAGGGTGAAAGACTCTGGTAAAGGTGCTCACCACGACATCACCAAACCGAGAAAAGAGATTTTTAATGATTGAATACTGACCCGCAATTTCAGCACCAACGAATTTAGTGATCAGTAAAATATCTAAATTTCTCGCAAAGAAGTTGATATTAAATTCGCCAAGTTGATACAGGGAAAAGTTAAGCACCGACTTAATCTCTCGCCATGAGAAGCTAGCTTCAAAGTTAAAAGTTTCTCTAACGTAATAAAAAGCTATCATGAGCGCTGACACATGCATGGCAAGCATTGCATAGACTAGCGACCAAACACCTTGTTCGTATAGTGCAGCAACTATTCCACTTAAAAGGCCAATGAGTTTTGAAGATATGGTAATAATTGCTATAGGCTTCAACGCTAGTTGTTTTTGTAGCAGTGCAACAAAGACTCTAGAAGATGCCGCAAAAGGTAAACTAATAAGTAGTAACGGGATAATATGGGCTAATGCTGGCAATTCATAAAAGCCGGCAATTACCGGCGCAAGCAGGCTAGCAATGCCTAGTACAATAACGGAAATTAAATTGACATAATTGAATAAAATACTGACTTGGCGGGTTGTAATATCTTTCTGGCTAATAATAGCATTGCCAATCCCGCCTTCCGAAAACAACTGTGAGAATCCAAGTACGACTAAAGCAATAGCAAAAACACCGAAGTCTTCAGCGACTAAAAATCTGGCTAAAATTGCAATCTTTAAAATATCTAGGGTGGCACTACCGATAGATGTTAATGCACTCCATGAAATATTTTTCTTCAAGCTCACAGCTACTTCCAATTCCTAAAAATACTTGTTTTTAACAGCTCAATATGCAACTAGTCACTGTTTTGGGACTAAGGTATGACATCAAATGATAACGACTGACATCAGTGACCATTGTAAATAAGTTACGAACTGTCAAATGAGGGCATTCAGATTAATCAGGCCTCCATTTTGCAGAAACAGTTAGGTTGTTATTTACTTAATTAGAAGACTTTTTCTTTAACTGCTCAATCTCAGTTTCTAATATAGCCAGTTTTTGCACAGTCCTATCAATGGTAACGTTCATATTATTTCGCTCAATGTCCATCAATAATATTTTTACGAGCGCAGCTCCTAAACCAAGAATTAAAGGAATCACGGGAGGGTAAGCTATACCTAAGAAAATACCAACTCTGTCAATAACACTTGGATAAAAACCTAGTAGAGCAACGGCCAAAGCGACGAAAAACCACCGAAATGCTTGTTTCGGCTGCAAATGATCACGTCTTACTAAAAAGAAAATAATAGCAGCAATCGCAACACCGATTAATGAGCTAACTAGTTGAGGAGATAACAAAATTTTGACCTAATAACCTATAAACCTAATGCTTAATTTTATTTAAATAAGCGTATTTTTTCACGGGAAATGCCTTAGATACGGAGAGTAAACCGCTATAGGCAAGGTAGTAAAATACACTGCCCCAAGAATAAAATATACGGGAGATTCCATCAGTCCTTTCATGCATCTTTACTGGCACTTCGACGATTTTCAATCGTAAATTGCGAAGCATCAGCAAAATACCAACGCATTGATATTCTAGCATGGTTGCCTGCCTTGACACTAAAACATGTATGGCCTCTCGGTTATACAATCTAAAACCAGAGGTAATATCATTTACTTTCAAACCATTAAGCAGTTTAAACAATCGCCAGGCGACATGACGACCAGCGCTCCCTCTAGACGTACAACTTCCAATCACTACGTCTGCACCTTTCGCGTAAGCATCAATCATGGTTTGCAAGTCAGTATCATTATGTTGGCCATCTGCATCCATTGTAATCACAACATCAGCATCAAGCTTATGAGCGTATCTAATACCAGCTTGCGTTGACCGCCACGCTCCTAAATTTTTAATGTTACAAAGCACTGTCGCCCCGCAAGTCCTTGCAATACCGGCTGTTTTATCTGTGCTAAAGTCATCGACAACAATGACGTTATAGTTTTTTTCAACCAATGAAGAAATAACTCTACCTATTGAGGTTTCTTCGTTCATTGCAGGGATGACAATGTAAACTTTCAATTTGACGCCTAAAAATAAAAAAGACGGGATAGTATATCGATGTCCAAGGAAAACTTCGAGACACTGAGTCTGATTATCATAAAAACATTGGAGGATTAAATACAACTTACGGAGTTGGCTTAACTCTATTGTTAGTTATATTTAATCGCACATTGAGACTATAAGTATACTAATTTTAAGTATATGACATGCTAAATGGGCTATTAAACTAGCAAAGCTTTTCCCACCACGTTTGATTATTCAAATACCAATTAACAGTCTTTCTAATGCCAGTTTCAAACGACTCATGAGGAGTATATCCCAATTCATGGTTAGTCTTAGTAGCATCTATCGCATAACGGCGATCATGACCTGCTCTATCTTCTACATAAGTAATTAGATATTCAGACTTGCCTTGCATTGCCGAGCTAGCCGTCGCGAACTGTGAAGCTAACTTAGGGTTATTGGCAAAAGCCTCATCCATGAGTTTACAAACGACTTTAACAATATCAATATTGGCCCACTCATTGTGCCCACCAATATTATAATTTTCGCCAACCCGACCTTTTGACAGCACCAGCTCAATACCTCGTGCGTGATCTTCAACATACAACCAGTCTCTTATTTGTAAACCATCTCCATAAACAGGTAGTGGCTTATCCTTTAAAATGTTGGTAATGATGAGTGGAATAAGTTTTTCAGGAAAATGGTAAGGACCATAATTATTAGAGCAATTAGATGTTGTTACATTTAAACCATAGGTGTGATGGTATGCCCGAACAAGATGGTCACTAGCGGCCTTACTTGCTGAATAAGGAGAATTCGGTGCATATGCTGTTTCCTCTGTAAATGCTGGTTCTTTTGCCCCTAAAGATCCATAAACTTCATCAGTAGAGACGTGGTGAAACCTATGTTCAACAGGTGAGCGTCCTTCCTTATGAGGTTGATCCAACCAGATTTTTTTAGCCGCCTTCAACAAACTATAGGTGCCAATAATGTTGGTTTCTATAAACGCATCAGGCCCTGTAATTGAACGGTCTACATGAGATTCTGCCGCAAAATGAACTATCGTATTGATAGACTGCTCTGCTAATAATTTCTCGACTAATGCAGTGTTACAGATATCACCGTGGACAAATAAATAATTAGCATTGCTTTCCAAACTCGTTAAGTTCTCTTGATTTCCAGCGTAAGTAAGCGCATCTAACACAATAACCTTATCTTCAGGATGATTTGCCAGCCAATAATGGACGAAATTGGCACCGATAAAGCCTGCACCACCGGTGACTAACAAATTTCTATTTTTCATTTCTTTTTACAACATCTCATAGTAACTGCAGCCAATGCGGCATATTTATTTTTCGGCAATCAAACTAAGCAGGTATTCACCGTATCCACTTTTCTTCAATGGTTCAGCAATAGCCTTTAACAAGTTGGAATCTATCCAGCCATTACGGTACGCAACTTCCTCAGGGCAATTAATCTTTAAGCCTTGTCGTTTCTCCACAGTAGCAATAAATTGCGCAGCCGCTAATAAGTCGTCATGTGTCCCGGTGTCTAGCCATGCAGTACCACGCCCCATGATCATAACGTCTAATTTTTTCTCTTTGAGGTAGTATTCAATCACGTCAGTTATTTCAAGCTCACCACGTTTAGAAGGCTTTACATTTTTTGCCACATCAACGACATGATTATCAAAAAAATAAATGCCTGGAACCGCGTAATTAGATTTAGGTTTTTCGGGCTTCTCTTCTATCGACAAGACTTTACTATCTTCACCAAATTCAACCACTCCGTAGGCGCTCGGATTAGCCACATGATAGCCAAAAATGGTTGAGTGATCATGACGTTGACTAGCTTTCGAAAGCAATGCTGGTAAATCTTGGCCATAAAATAAATTATCCCCCAATATCAAAGCTGCACTACTACCTGCTAAAAAGCTCTCCGCGATAACAAATGCTTGCGCTAATCCTTCTGGTTTTGGTTGCACGGCATATTCAATAGAAACCCCAAATCGCTCACCATTTCCTAATAAGCGTTCGAATCGTTCAACTTCTTCTGGCGTTGCAATCAATAAAATCTCTCTAATTCCCGCTTGCATCAAGGTTGCTAACGGGTAATAGATCATAGGCTTATCATAGACAGGCATCAACTGCTTGCTGACTTCTTGGGTTAGCGGGTACAGGCGAGTGCCGGTTCCGCCTGCTAAAATAATGCCTTTTCTCTCTAACATTCTATTTTCTCTATAATCTGGCGATAATTAGCGCCTTTGTGACCTTTGTATAATCAAACAATATAAGGTTTAAACTTTTGGCACCCTCTCGTAATCGAGCAATCTTTGCCATTGAGGGGCTAATGCAGCTTCAGTCAATGTCTTCTGTAAAATATTGGCATTGCCATGCCCTGTTTTTACCCATTCAATTAGTTGTGACAAGTTTATCGCATTCAGCTGTTCAGACTTCCCTACAGTAAAGCCAATTTCACTAAGGTGTCTATAACTGGAGACATTCGATTTCATAAACACTGGCTTATTCAATGCAAACATCGCATATGCGACGAACAAGCCTTGCTGTCTATCATGTCCGAAAATACAAACATCAACTTCGGCCAGCAGCTTGGCATGTTCTTGCTTAGTTAACATTTCCTGATAGGCGTAAAACTTATCGCCAAAGATAGCTTTGCCTTGATGAATGACCTCTTCAATATAGTCTGCTCTGCCCGCGTAATTTAACGTACAAATAACTCTTATATTTTCCCTTGCTAAATGCTTTATCTGATTAAACATTTCGATATGATTGTTTGAAGCAGCGGCAGAGTTACCAACTAATATTGTCATTGGTTTGTACTTATCATTAACGCTCGCCACACTTACGCTAGTTAAATCATCTAAATAGGTTTGCTCAAGCGGATATGGAATCACAAGTGCATCACCGCGTTTTAGGTATTTCTTAACTAAATTTGCGTCACCGCTATTTAGACAAACAACAGATTTGTAACGAGCGCATAAAAGTGTGTGAGCCAGCTTAACAATACGCTGTTTTAGCGTTAGTTTTTTAGTTTGGTAACGGTATAAATCTGCGCCCCAAAATACGCAGCTAGCATTAGAAGTCAACGGGTGAATTAGCAACATCCGCCAAACTTTGGGGTCGAAATTACCATGAACAATAAGCCGAGTACCTTTTGGTAGCTCATCAAGTTTTCGCTTTAAGTCTTTGGCATTAGAGTAATAATTGAAACCTGTAGACGGTGATTGTTTTGGAACAGCTAATGCCCAAAATGCTTGCTCTTCATTTTTATCTATTAGGCTTCTAAAATATTTAGCCATAGACACATAGTGATGCGGCGTGTCAGCAAAAATATGAACTATCACTTTACTTCCTTGGCAAGTTCAATTTTTACAAAGACCTTTTCACCTTCATCATTGATATAATGGGCATTTGCATAATCGCCGTGAGTCAAGGCTCTTAGCAAGTTTAAATGTTCTTGCAAAGTTCCTTTTTGGTTCAAATCTAACTCACAAAGAGCTTTAAAGTCTTGAATACCGTTATAATTGCCTTCTTCAGCTGGTTTGGTGCCAATATAGTCTTCATTAATCCAACTTAAAAGGTGCTTTTCAATAAGCGCTATCTCAGCCTGCTGAACCTTATCATAGGCTGTTTGTGAAGTATCATACTCACATAAATCTACAATACTCTGAACAATAATATCACCGTGATCGATCTCTTCATCCATTATGTGAACAGTCGCACCAGCTGGCTTGCCATTAATAATCGAAAACACCTGAGGAAACCACCCTCTATTATGTGGATTTAAACCAGGATGAATATTGATACATCTAATCCCAGAGACTAGGTCTTTTGGGAATATTTGCTTGCAATGGGCTGATATTACTAAATCATAGTTAGCCAAAATTTCCTTTACTGATGTTTTAACGTTAATTGCTGTCATGCCAAGAGATATTAAAGAGGCAGGCGTCTTGTTAATCGAGCTGTATTTATAAAAAAAGTTAAAAGGCGCAAAGCAATCTATCTTTGTAACCCTGATAAACTCACTCACCAACAATACATTGTCCGAAACTACAAGAATGTTCATTTACGGCCTCGATAATAAGTAAGAAATTTTGAAACACTAGCGCATATAAAATCTACTTGCTCGAAACTCAATTCATAATACATAGGTAAGCAAAGGACTCGACTACAAATATCATTAGCAATAGGGGTGTCACCAGCACCTTTATAGCACTCCATTAAACTTAAACTCGGATAGAAGTAACGCCTAGTTTGAATCGCTAACCCTGCGAGATGTTCTTGTACCCCTTCTAACTCTGCTTCGTTAGCTAATATAATGGGGGCATAAGCACCGTTTGGACGACACGTCTCCGCATACTCTTGCATGTATACAAGACTATCTAGTTTCTCTTGGTAGCGCTGAAATAGTTCTGCTCTGTGCGATGTTATGTTATCAATATATTCAAAAAGGCATAGCCCCATTGCGGCATGCAGTTCACTCATCTTGGCATTGATGCCGACTAGATTGGGCATATTGTTACTATCGAAACCAAAATTAATAAGTTGCTTTGCTTTTTCATAATCCTGTTTATGCTTAAATGCAATAGCACCACCTTCAACAGTATGAAAGATTTTTGTTGCGTGAAGGCTTATTGTCGCGGCATCACCGTATGACAGCAGTGCTTTACCTTTGTATTTTGCACCAAAGGTATGAGCTGCATCATAAATAATTTTTAAATCATGCTGTTTTGCTAAAGAAGCAAGTTCGTCAACATCACATGCATTACCATATACATGCACGGGTAAAATTGCAGACGAATGTGCCAATTGAGCTTCGGAAATAGTTTTGGGATCTATGTTGAGTGATTGCGCGTCGATGTCAGCAAATTCTGGTGTTAGACCCATTGCAGCCAAAGTACTGCTGGTGGCAGCAAAAGAAAAAGGCGTAGTTATCACTTTCCCTTTAATCTCTAAAGCCATCAGTGCGATTTGAATAGCGATAGTCCCATTCGCCACTAACAATAAATGTGGAACGCCAAAATATTCGGCAAGCTTAGCCTCTAGCTCCCTTAATACAGGGCCGTTATTGGTGAGATAGTTGCGATCGAAAATCTGCCCTACCTGCGCATTATACAAAGATAATTCTGGTAGAAATGGTTTTACAATAGGAATCATTGACGAGCTTCTTCCTTGCGATTTACCGAGCGCTGAATTACACGACTCACTTTCTTTAGTAAATCGATAGCCATCTCGTGTTCTGGATTAATAACGAGCGCGGATTCTAGCAAAAATTTCGCTGCTTTAAAATTCTTAAGTACTGCCTCACAAATTGCCAAATTTACCAGAATATAAATGTTTTTATCATCAAGTTGATAAGCTTTAACAAGCAACTGTTTAGCGTGTTTATGTCTTTTTAACTCCATCAACATTTTGGCTTTTTGACCAAGCACCATAGCTTTTTGCGTAGGGTTTAGCGCTTCTTGTTCAAGTTTATTAAGCAAACTGAATGCATTCTGACGTAAGCCTAATGAAAATAAACACTTTGCGTAACTTTGGAACAACTCAGGTTGCTTGCCTAAATTGGACTCGTGTGCCATATCATATAGTTTTATAGCATGATCAAAATAACTCACAGCTAAGTGACATTGGTTATTGTCGATATACATTTGACCCATGCTCATATATAAGCGAGGATTTCTCTTAGAAATAGAGATTTCATACTCATAAAAAGCGAATTTATCAGACCAAAGCTTAGCCCTTTCATTAGTCAGCAGACTCAAGAAGATAACGACAATACTGGCAACCGCTAAAACGCTGGCTCGTAATTTAGTCTTTACTAACAGCTCATAGGCAATTGAAGAGATCAAGAGTGCGTGTGCAAAGTTAGGCAAATATGTTCTATGCTCAAAGGCTACATCGCGGATGGGAATGAATGAGCTCTCAACAAGATGTAGCACATAAAAACTTAGGACAGCTAAACTCAATATAGGCTTGCGCTTAACCAACAAAAAAGCTAATACGATAAAAAAACTATGAAGCAATAAGAATAGAATTTGTTTATTGCCAAACTCAACTGCAATAGCTGTATCGTATTCAAGTCTGAAATCATGCAGAATGTAGAACTGACTTATGTAGTGTGCCAAAACCTCTAACTGCGTCAATACATACTCGTATCTTGATAACTCTTGATTTTCACGCGTGAATTTATCGATAACAGCGATGAACTCATCAATCCCACCTAAATAAGCACTAATCGCAATCACTAGTGTGAAGCCTAACAGTAAACTTACCCTAGTAAGTTCAATTGCTCTGCGTTTTATAACGAAATACTCAAGCATTAGCCAAATAATTGGCAGAACAACCGTATTTTGCTTACTCAACATCGCGCAGATGAAACTGAGTAACAAAGCGCTTCCCCACAACACGTAGTGTTTTTTACGGTATGAAGTTCTCAGTTTTAAAAAAGCATAGATGCTAACAAAGCTAAAGAAGGCAGCAAGTAACGCAATTTGTTGCACAATATAAATAACAGCTTGGGAGTTTTGTGGATGAATGGCGTAGATGAGACTTGCTAAAGCTGCTGCCGATGATGCTATTTGCGTTTTAATCAGGCTGGGCGATTCGTTAAGTGGTTGCGTCGATAACACTACTTCCTTTTGCTGTGAAATACGCAGCGTTAGCGACAGGACAAAGAAAATCAGTAGCGCATTGGCACAATGAATAATCAGGCTTATTAAGTGATAGCCAAACGTATTATCCAAAAAGTTCTCATATTGAATAGCAAACAGTATATATGGGATAGTCCGAAGAGAATAAGTTTCGGCAATGACTCTCCAATCAACAGGTGGCTTAATGGTGCTGTTGTTTACAATAGAACTAAAGTCATCTAAATAAAAATCAGCAGATAATCCAGGAAAATAGACAATAACGATTAGCAATAGAGCAGAAATGATAAGTAGCGAGCGCTTCAACTGTCATCCTTTAACGAGTGTTTATCGACAATTTATTCAAAAAAAAAGCGAGCCTAAGCTCGCTTTTTATAAAGTACTATAACTATTACTTAGTAAGTACGCGATCTGCGTCAGACTTAGTGAAGTATAGTGCTTTGATTTCTGTAGAAGCAGAAGGAGTGTTCACTACTACGTCGAATGATACTACACCATCAGTAATACCAGCGTCAGCAATTGCTTTGCGAACAGCAACAGAAATGTCTGTTACACCTTCAGCTTGAGCTGTAGCAACACCTTCGAAAGTAACTGCGTCACCGCCAACGTATACTGTTACGTCAACACCACCAGTTTGAGTAGAAGTGTTAGATACAGTTACTGCTTGAGCGTAGTTTGGACCAACGTACATTAGTGCAACGTGTGCTTTTGCACCGTTAAGTGTCCATGAACCAGCAGCAGCTTTATCTAAAGTAGTTGCTGTGAACTCATCTGCATCAGCAGCTGATGATACAGTGTAGTCTACTGTTGTAGAAGCCATGAATGATTGATCAGGGATTACTACGTCTTCTGGGCCAGTAACTACTACGTCTACTGTTGCTGAACCAGCTGTAGTAGGAGCAAAGTCAGTTTCTAATGAAACAGATAAGAAGTCATCTGCTACTTTAGCGTCTTCACCGTCGATAGTAACAGTACCATCGTCATCACCACCTAATTCGCCGTCACCGTCAGCGTCTAAGAATGAGAAGTCACCGTATACAGTGTAAGTAGCGTCACCAGTAGTTACACCAAGATCTGTAGCAGCAACAGTGTTAGTGATAGTTAAGGTATCTGCAGTACCATTTTCTGTAAATTCTAAACGCTGTTCGTTTACATCGATAACACCGTCAAATTTAGTCGTAACTTCTGAAGATAACTCAGTTACGAAGTTGTATGCAGTTACTGATTTAGATGCGTCAACATCGATTGCACCGTCAACTGTATCTACACGACCTGCAGCAGAAACTTTTACAGCACCTTTAGCAGCAGCACTTGCGATGTTTAACATCAAACCTTCTACAACGAAAGTTGCTTCAGCGTCAGCTTCTTCGATAGCTTCAGTCACTAAGTAACGAACTGCGTTATCTTTGTAGCCTAAGAACTCTAACTTACCGTTAGGATCGTCAAGAACGATATCATCTTCGTCTTCGTCTTCAGTCACGATAGTAGCGCCTGATACTGTTACTGTGATGATATCACCAGCAGCGTAGTCACGGCCTAATGCAACAGTGATGTCTTGAGCTTCGATTACTTTGATGCCTTGAGCGTACTCAACACCAACAGCTTGATCTGCAGTAACAGATACCGTTGATGCAGCAGCGCCAAATGATGCAGTTGTGGCCACAGCAGCAGCAATAAGCGTCTTTTTAAACATTTATATTTCTCCAATTTCATGAAATTGAACACTATCCAAATCATTTGTTTGTGTTCTTTATCTTTTTACCTTTCGGTACTTCATTTGTTCGCTAGGCAGCGTCCATAATGAACACTTATTAACGAATATCGCCAATGTACAACCTTAAAAGCCTAAAAGTCAACAACCCCTATCAAACTTTGTTAATAAAAATAAGATATTGATTGAAATTTACACTTAGGTTATTTCTTCTCTACAATTTGATAAAAAATACTTTAGTATCGTAATTTAATTTTATTGCAAAAACGTTACAAGGTCGTATCTTACAATAAAAGCTATCACTGCATTATCGTGTTAAAAACAGCAGCTATATTTGCACGTAAAACAGCAAAAAACCTACTATTCAACAACATCTAAACCGCTAAGTGACTGTTTAAAAGACGACATAATCCCGCCCCACTGCTCACTCCTTGAGATCACTTTTGGTGTAACTAGTAGCACTAACTCTGTTTTAGAGTACGAGTCATTTTTAGATTTAAACAAGTTACCCAAAATTGGAATGTCGCCCAGCAATGGTACTTTATTGTCAATAATTGATTTATTTTCATCTATCAAACCACCTAAAATTATCGTTTGACCACTTTCAGCAACGACAGCTGTTGCTATATTTCTCTCAAAAATATTAGGGTTTCCGGTCGCACTAGATGCACTTGACTCAACTTCATTACTAATAGACTCACTAATATCCATAATCACGACACCTTGAGCATTGATAGTTGGTGTTACCGAAACCTTAATACCCGTCTGTCTATATGACGATGTCGTTGTTTGCCTATCGGTTGAGTCAAAACCGTCCGTAACTGAGTCAGTTACTGATATTTGCTCACCTACTTCTAGGCTCGCGGTAACACCATCTCGAACCAGAATACTCGGGTTAGACAAGATTTTGATATTACTATTACCTTGAGAGAAGGCTGCTGTAATGGAGTCGTTTCCGCCGTTGGTCAATGAAAAGCTGAAGCCACCATCAGAAGCACTCACATCGCCGATTGTTCCACCGGAAAAACGTCCATTTTGTAGTGCCCACTTTACGCCATATCTAAAATTGTCTGTTAACGTAACCTCTGCAACCACGATATCTAACATGACCTGTTTAGGTAATACATCCAAGCGATTTACCAATGGAATAATGTTGCGATATTCTGTTCCTGAGGTGTAGAAAATTAGTGCGTTAGAACGTTCGTCAACAACAAATGTTAAATCACCATTTGAAGCACCTGTGACGCTTTTTGATTTTTTTAAATTTCCAGTGGTGTTTCCCGCAGCATCTGCTTTGTTAACTGCCAATTGGGCGCTAGAATTTTTGATTGCCTGCGTTCTAGCTGAGATAAGTGGTGTCAAGCTTTCACCGATATCAGCAGCGCGTGCATACTTAGGGTGGTAAACATAGTAGCGCTTAACATCACCTTGTGGCGGTTTATCAAGCGTTTTGGTCCAAAACTCGACGCGCTCCATTAGCTCCTTAGTCGCAGAAAATACTGCCACAGCGCCAATTTGCATTAGAGGCACAAACACTAAATTATTATTTTGCGGATCATTAATGCTATTCGGAATCCCTTCGGTTTCCAGCAGTGCCTGTAACTGAGCTAAATATATGTCTGGTGACGAATAAACAAGTTTAACCAAGCCAACATGTCTACCTCGATTGGCTGGCGAGTCCAGTAACTGTACAAGCTCTACCGCCCTGACTACATTGGTATAATTGCCGCGAATAAATAAAGCGCTTTGTTTAACATCGAGGTTAACTTTAACTTCGGTCAAGTCTTGAACCGTATTTTTAAGTGAAGTCTTGATGCCGTATAGCACTGGCATAATGTGCAGAATGTTTCGTCCTTTTTCGACCGAGGTGGCTTCTCGTCCCATGCTGACAATCGTAGATGACTTACTTTTTGGATCAATTTGGTTAATCAAAAAGGTACTGTTTTCATGTTTTAGCTGAATACTGCGCTGCGCAAATATCTGCTCTGTCAGTAGGAATAATTCTCGTTTGGAGACAGCCTCATTCAAGTTTAAGGTAACAACCTCCTTGCTTCTGCCAATACTCGGAGCCAAAACATAATTCACCTTTAGCAACTCCCCAAAGGTATAATGAATGAAGTCTGTTAAAGGCATCTTATTTGCTTTAACACTCACCATTTCCTTATCCGAGAACGCGCTAGAAAGCTGTTTTGATTCAAATTGAACCAAACCTCTTTCCATCGCAGACAGCGAAGTAAATTGCTTTTCTGCAACCCGCCCCTCTGCCCCTTCACTTACAGCATCGCTGTCTAGGAGAATTTCATCATCGTTCTTGAGAAAAGATTTTTCTACTGTATGCACTTCTTGAGTGGTGCCTTTTCCATTGGATGCACAGCCCGTCAAGACGGTCATCAGACAAATTGAAACTAAACTAACTTTAAAATTAACCATTATTAAATTCTTTGTTTAAGACTGACTTTTCAAGAACAATTGAAGTGAAACTTTTCTGTCCCCTTCAACAAGTTCAATGTGATTTTTTCCGATTTGTTGCAGCGTGTAATTTGCTAATTTTTCACCTTCTAAAAGTTTTAGCGGTTTAGCTTTACCAGAAAGCAAATGAAGTTCTGAAAGCAACGCAAACGGCTCTTTATTTTCTGTGTATATTGCCATCAGAGAGTATTCGTTTTCACCACTAAACAGAGCTTTTTTAACACCCTGCTGCTTTTGCTGTTCTGCAAGCGACATTAATGTTATTTTCGGCTCACTGCTCTTGTTAATCTTCGGCTTAACCTTGGGTTTTGGCTTTTCAAATTTAGCGAGCTCTAGCGATATTTCAGTTACTTGCTCTTCTGAGATAAACTTCACCTGAGCATTGTCAGGTGCCGACTCTGCAACTCTGGCTGACAGCTCTATCTCGTCTAACGACAAGCGAGATGTAAAGTCTGCATATGCCAATACCATAGCAACAAACACAGCCCAAACAATAGGTGCTCTATTCACTTGTCTGACCTCCCGGCTTCCGCCAAACAGCAAATGTTATTTTGCCAGATACTCTTCCTAACCGAAGACTGCTTGCTTTCATTCTTGAAATATTCATCGTGTATGACGCTAGCGCAACCTTAGGTTTCAAGCCCTCAATGGCCAACAATGACGTCATCAATTGTTTGAAACTACCAGAGACTGTGATTTCCACTTTATGCTCTTCGTATTCATCTGTTTTACTCGGCATCAGCCAACTGGTGCGTTTGACTGAAAGCTTGTTCTCACTCAGAAGGCCTTCAATTACTTCTTGATGCCCAAGTTGAAATTGGACTACATCTTGTCCTTGAGTAAATAGTAAATCATCTAGCCCACCAACTTTTACTGACAAGCTGCTCACAGCTTCAGCCATTTTTGATTCATTAGAGAGTAGGCGTTCCGTTTTTAACAACCGCTCTTCAAGTACGCCAATAGATGTAAGCTTGTCTTCTTGCCAATCCAAAACAGGTAGCAATATAAATTTAATAGCCGCCAGAAATGCAATAACGCCAAGCATTAACGGCTTATTGTTTAACAACTCTCTCATGTTATTTTCCTACCAGCTGAAATTTTACGGCAAACAGCTCTTTGCCCCCAGTTTTTACTGCTGGCGACGTTACTTCCGGGTTAGTAAGTAATGGAGAATTCGCTAAAAAATGAATAACATCAGTAGATTTTTTTGCCTTCATTCGTATGGTGGTTTCACTTTCTGACGAACTGATAAGCAATATGTCAGCCCCTTTTTCAACCAACTGAGTAGTCAGTAGCCAAAGCGGTGCACTTAAATGACTAAACAGAGGGTTATTATCAATGCTCGTAAGCTGAGCACTCAGTGATTCAAGTTTTCGTTGCTGTTCAAACAGTTCATTTAGTGAGTTTTGCTGCTCATTCACTCTCGCTTCCAGTGAACTTTCCTTGTAAACCAGGTAACCACTTGCCAGGGTCATATAGCTAATTAATGATACTGATAGGGCAATTGATGACAATTTAACAAAAGAGGGCGACCATAAACTGGCAAACAACACACCGTTAAATATTTGTTTATAAACACTACTGGGCAACGAAGCTAATTGGCTAAACAAGAGCTTAAAATACTCTTGTTGTGTCAGTTGTTTTATCGATGCTTCAATAGAGGTTGGTGGATATGAAATTGCAACTGAATCATCTGTGTTGATAGCAGTGACATCGCATTTAAAGCCGTCTTTTGTGAGCTCAGCATATGTAATTCTACCACCTAGCGCCCCTCTAATACCGGTAATTGCGGAGTCTTTGCTCAAAGCCAGAAATAGTAACAGGCTTTCTGGCACTATAGTAAATGAATGCTCACAAATACTCTGCGCTACATCTTCTTTAATCACAAAAAAATGAACTCTAGTTTTACCTTCTCCAACATTACTTGCAGTAAGAAATGTTCTACCTGCGAAGGGAGCTATATTTTTCATATGCTTCGCAGCCAACAAGGCTTCTTTACGAGATGGGATTGGCAAGTCTCTATAAGTCTCGAATGTATACTCTTTACCAACTATTGTTAGTAAGGCTTTGCTTTTAGACTCGTCTGTAATTTGGTGTGCTATACCATTACCGTCATATTTAAAGCTAAAATTACCCGAACTATGGAAACGACAACGATTTGCCAAGAGGTTTAACAAAGTTGACAAGAAACTACTTCCCTCAAAAAATTACAGCCAGCGCCCATTATCTACAGTTTGTTGTGTTAATACAATCGGCGATTAAATTGAATATGTTGCAAATAATAAACTGAATGGCGGCTGAGCAATGCACTATGCGCCACGCTTTGTCGAAAAATCGAACACAGCATTTAAATTCATGCACAAACAGAGTGATATTACCGTAGCAAGAAAATTTAGGTATAGTAACGTAATTACTATGCCAGTTATTTACATGATTCAATGGGATTAGGCGTGAACGTCGGTAAACAATTGGCTAATTAGTAAACCTACTTGTACGAACACGGCAATTATCGTTGTGTTATTGCCGGGAAAGCACTACAAATGGAGTGATTGAACTTTGATTTTGAGACTTTACTTTCATAGTTCTTGATAAAGTGACATCACCTACTTCAACCTTGACATTCACCTCATGCAAGGTCCCTGGGTTAAAATCAATATAGTTAAAATTCTGCCCACCAACAAGCAACTGCCAATCGCTCTCTGTAAAGCCGTTACCCGTTAACTTATCGCTTTCAATCGCATTAGCAACATCGTCCCCGAACAATACTTGATTTAGTTCCAGTGTTGCGAAAACAGGATTAAAGAAAGAAGTCGCATAAATGGTTACGTTTTCTGACACACCTACATAGATATCTTGGGTCATACCTTTGATCGATCTAAGTTCACTAATGTGCTGCAATGGGCCGTTCCTGGGAACAATTATTCCCTCATAGGAGTTAGCTTCAGCCCCCTGTTGCCGGACACTGCTGTCAGCATCAATCCAATCCATTATAGCGCTGTACAGCGAAGCGGCTTCTTCTTGCGAAGCGCCACTTGCGACCAACAACTTTTTTAAATAACTTTGAGGAGATGTAAGCAATGAAAGGCGTCCTGAAAGAGGTTGTATCTTAACTTCAGTGCCATTTTCAAGCTTAAATGCTTTACCGAGCCGCCATGTTACGCCATTAATTTCACTTCCGTGAATTTGGTGGGCATCTAGTCTAAATAGCTCTGCGAGTATTTTATTTTCTGCGCTTGTCATCAACAGTTCAGCCTTTATCCTATCTTTAAAATCAGAGGCTACACTTACATTGGTTCGTGCGGTTTTTGTTATTTGAATAGCAATTACAGATATGATTGCAGATAACAATAACACCTGAATTAGCGCTAAACCTTGCTGTTTAAAAAGACTCACTAAATTGCACCAATACCCGAGAATCTATTTCTGTTAGTTTTACCTGCAGGTTTTGCTCTGCACCCAGTAAGCCAAACTTTATATTTAACCGTTGCGGCATCACACGTCTGTTTAAGGCATTAAAGCTAGTCCACCATCGCATTGGTCTAGCACTATTTTTTTCGTCTATGTTTTCGTGACCAAAATAACTAAACTCGAGGAACTCCAATTTTTCTAGCAACACTGTGGTTTTACTGAACTTCCTACGTTGTGACATATGGGTAAAAGCTTGCGCATTGTTTGCGGGTTGCTCTTCATAGATAAGAGCGTAACTTAAATCTTCCTGTTGTTTAAGCGATAGTCTAAATATTGTTGGTAACTCCTGACTGTATAGTGACTTGGTTGTTATCGCGACTAAACCTTGGTTATCTCCTTCAAAAAAGATAACAGGTTCGTTTTTTTCTGCGCGCACAATAAAAGGATATATACTTTCGACCAAACGCCTAGTTAGCAATAGTGATTTCATGGTTTTTGCTGAATCATCAAAATTGCCGAGCTCTTTGCCCCATCGCTCTATAAAAAACGTGTATCCCTGCGTCATAATGATCAACGTAAAACTCATAATCGTTAGCGCTACAAGCAGCTCAACGAGTGAGAAGCCTTTACTCTTTACCATGAAAGCTCCTCGTACTCATAATTTGTATCTATACCATTAAATGTTACGGCAAATCTGACGCGCCATTTTTTTAACCTGTGTTCTGCTTGGCTGACTTGAGCACCAACAAACCTGACTGGCGGCTTGTATACGTCTATGACGGTCGCTTGCCATTGGTAGCTACCACCAAGTAGAGCACCTTGGCCAGATAAGCTATTTTGGTTTGATTGAGTTAGTAATTCGTTTGAAATGTCGCTTGTGACTAAGCTAGCAATAGATGCAATTTGCATCGCATTTTCTGCTTTTTGGTTTGCAATTATTGCACCGCGAAATATTAAAGTGAATATACTTAAACTGATAAAGGCTATCAAAGACGCAACTAATACCTCAATCAAAGTAAATCCAGTAATGCGCTTTTTAGAGTAGGTAATCATCTAGGTTTACTATGGTTGTCTTGCCCTGAAAGTTCAATTTAAGATCGTTAATATCAGGAAAGCCCGCTGAAGAGAACACAAGCTGCTGCCTGGGAAATCTTATATGCTCATAAATGACTTCCAGCCTTTCTCCTTGATTTTTATAACCGTACGATATCTTACGATCGGAGAATGTAACTTCAATTGGTTGACTATTGATGAATGCTTTATAGCTTATCGCTTTTAACAACTCCATCGTATCTTTTTTGTCTGCATAAAAATTGGTGCGGTCAAAGCTTTTAAACAGGTTTGGGCCGACGAGAGAGTATGTGATGGCAACAATACTCATGACAACCATAAGCTCTATCAAAGTAAAGCCTCGGTTTTTTTTTAAACGTCTACAGCCCAACATCATTTGTCGATACAATACTCATCAGCATAACCACCACCACCGAACCAACTATTGCCCCCATGGTTAGAATCAACAGGGGCTCTAGCATTGATGTCACTGTCGTAGTCCAACTCTCAAAGTCAGTTCTTGAACGGTTTGCGATTTCATCAAATACTGGGGTCAACTCACCGCTTTCTTCACCTACTTCTACTAGTGAGATATCAAACTCACTGTATAAATCTGACTCGAGTAATGTCGAAGAAAGACTTGCGCCTTGCTTAACTTTATTTGCAACAATCAATAACTGGGATTGCAAAGATGAATTTTTTAGGTTGCCTGCTGACAGAGAGAGTGCATCAACAATAGAGACACCACTTGATAGCATCATAGCCATAGAAGCGTTAAATCTAATTCTCTCGGTTAAACGAACTAGCTTTCCTAGCAGCGGAACACTTAGCATGTAGTGATTGACCTTAGCTTTAAATGAAGACGATCTCATCCCATGCTGAAAAGCAAAAGCAATCAACGCAAGTGCGGAAAATAATAGCCATTGATAATTAATAAACCAATCACTTAAATTTAATAGCAGTAATGTATACGATGGAAGATCTCCCCCTCTATCAAATATCGAACTCATTTGCGGCACAATATAATTAAAGACAAACAGAACACACAGAACAGAGACGAAGAGGATTACTAGAGGGTAGGCTAGCGATTGAATTATTTTGGCACGAAGTTCACGCTTAAATTTTATATCTGCTGCAAGCCTTGCAAATATAATATCTAACTCGCCCGACGCCTCTCCCAGTTTTAACATATTGATATATAGCTTATCAAAAACATCTGAAGCTTCGGCAAAAGCCTCAGAAACAGACTTACCTGATCGCACCGCGGTAAGCAACTTCGAGAGTAATTGTGAACAATGGGTTGAGGACGCCCCTTTTTGCAGGATCTCTATTCCCCTATCGATTCGCACACCGCTTTTAAGTAAGATAGCCAATTCAGAAGTGATAAATTCAAGTTCGTTTAAAGTAACTTTCTTACGACCAAACGCAATAGAAAGGCGCTGCGCCTCTTCCTTTACAGCTTGAATATTTACTAGGATCAATCCTTTATCGGCTATTTCCTGCTTAGCTAAGGTCGTTGATTTAGAGCTTATCTCACCTGAAACTTTTGAACCGTGATTGTCATAAGCCGTGTAAGAAAACCGCATTAGCCAGCTACCCTTAATACTTCATCAATCGTTGTTAGGCCTTTTGTAACTTTTAGTAGGCCATCCTCTAAAAGGGTGCGCCCGCCGGACTCTTTGTTTAATACTTTCGCTTTTGCTATAAAATCATCAGATTTATTGAGCGCTTTAAGCTCTTCGGTACAACGTAAGTACTCAATAATAGCTGTTCTTCCCTTGTAGCCCATATGGTTGCACTCTGGGCAACCGACTGGTTTGCGTAATGTGATGTCAAGTTCAGGAAACAGCTTCCTTAAGCCATACTTGGTAACCAACTCATTGTCTTCAATAGGCACTGCGCAGTGATTACAAAGCTTTCGAGCCAAACGCTGTGCGACAATAGAGATGATCGCCGCATTTAATAGATACTCTTCAACGCCCAAATCAAGAAGACGAGTAAAAGCACTAGGTGCATCATTAGTATGGACCGTTGAAAAAACCAAGTGACCTGTGAGTGCTGACTGCATTGCTATGCGCGCAGTTTCTTTGTCACGAATCTCGCCTAACATGATAATATCGGGATCTTGCCGAACAATACTCCGGAGCCCAGACTCAAAATCAAAACCAATTTCCGAATTGATTTGAACCTGATTAACACCATCTAATTGGTACTCTACAGGATCCTCTAAAGTAATAATTTTAACATCATCATTATTTAAGCGATTTAGAAAGGTATATAAAGTTGTGGTTTTACCTGAGCCTGTAGGCCCGGTCATTAATATAACACCAGCTGTACTCGCTAAATCTTCAACAATCAGTGATTTTAGGTCCTCTGAGAGACCAACAGCTTCAATATCATAAGTGACGCTATCTTTTTTTAGAAATCGCATCACTACACTTTCGCCGTCATTAAGAGGTAGTACTGATACCCTAATGTCTAACTCAACATTAGCTATTTTTGTCTCAATTTTACCATCTTGAGGACGCCTTTTTTCCGCAATATCCATACCTGATAATATTTTCAATCGGGATACAACAGCTAGTTGATATTTAGCCGGAACTAATTCACCTTCACTGAGAACACCGTCAACACGATAGCGAACACGAAAGCGATTTTTTGAAGGCTCGATATGCATATCCGATGCACCAATTTTCAACCCTTTCGAAATGTAAGAATTGAGTAAGTTCACGGTAGGTGCTTCTGCGGCGAGCTCTCTTAATTTTCCTTCTTCTAATTCTGACAATACGCTAAACACTTCTTCGTCGGCAGGAGAAGTGTCTTTTGCAGAGTAAGCAACTGAAGCTTTTTCTATTTGTTCGGGGCTGGTGATATTTAGATCGTATTCAACATTTTCAATTGTAAAATATTGTAAAACTTCTCGTTCAAACGGCGTACTAGTTACGAATGTGTACTTGTCATTGTGAAATGAAATTGGTAACCATTTTCTCGCTATTAAAAACTCGACATTAAGCTTTGCTTTAAACTTATCAACTGCCTCTTGAGTAACCTCAGGTAATTCCTCAATCAACTTAATTTTAAGCGCATTAGAATAGATTGATGGCAACTCATCCTCTGTTAAGCTACCTAAATTGACCAACAGGTTTTCAATAGAACCACCATTTTTTGACTGATAAATAAGCGCTTTATCTATATCTGTTTGAGATACACCTGTTGACTTAATCGCTTCAATCAAATAATCACTGGTGTACGACATCTTCACTTTCACCTTCACCACCTAATTGACCGTCACTACCATAGGCTAATAGTTCAAAAGAGCTACCTCCTTGACGCAACTCATAATGATAAGGGTGTCCCCATGGATCTAGCGGCACAGCCTTGGGTAAGTAGGGGCCATCCCACCCAGTTTTTTCCGAACTAACTAGCTCGTTTAGTGAATTAGGGTAGGTTCCCAAATCTAAACGATAAGTGTCTAAAGATGTCTGGAACATATTCATTTGAGTCGCCGCAGTTTTGCGCTTAGTTGAACTCACTTTACCAAACATTTCCGGTGCAACCAGTGATGCCAGCAAACCAATGATAACAACAACTATCATCAACTCTATTAATGTAAAACCTTGATTTTTTTTCATAAAAGCTATTCTAAAGTAAAAACTAAGTGAGGGTATCAGCTAGTATCATAGATGTCGAGCAAGACGATGTAACAAAACTCTGCCCAAATTTGGATACCAATTAATCTGACTTTTTGGAAATATTACAATACTTACTCATGATATTAATATATAAGATAAAGCAACAAATAAATGCTAGTAGCATCATGGCTTCTGATACAACAAAATATTCGGAGAGTATGCCGGTTGCGGCAAAAATTATTGAAATTGTGCTAATTATGCCAAGCGCCTGACGTTTGGAATAGCCGTTCGCTATAAAAACGTGATGAATGTGACCGTTGTCAGCTTTAAAAGGTGATTCTCCTTTTCGCATACGACGATACATTATTGCCAACATGTCCATCAATGGGACAGCAATTAACCACAAAGCAGTGACTGGTCTAAAAGTTATTTCGTCTTCCAAACCTGATTGAGAGCACAACGTTAACAACCAGATAACGGTCAGCCCCATATACATACTACCGGCATCCCCCATAAATATTTTTTTACCACGGGGATTTCGCGTACTGACATTGTAAAACAAATAAGGAATTGTAGAGACAACGATTAGCATTGGTAGCAAGATGCTAAATTCAGCACCATTTAGAGCCATCAATAACGCTATTGATGCTATTGTAATAATACTCATTGAACCAGCCAAACCATCAATACCATCAACCATGTTGAAGGCATTGATTGCAGCTATAACAGCTAATATAGTAAATAGCATTCCATAGCTGCCAATAGTAATATTTACGGATCCGAAAAGCGCGCCAAAGTCTTCAATATACAAGCCCGCACCAAAAACTAGAATGCAAGCAACAATCCCTTGAAACACTATCCGAGAGCCTACACTAAGTTCATAAATATCGTCTAAAGTCCCAATAAAGACGATTAATGCAGAAGATATGAGGTATAAATTAATGATGTTGCTATTTTCGATAAACATCGATGACGCAATCAATACACCTGTAAAAATTGAAATACCACCAATTAAAGGAATCGCACCATCATGCTTTTTCCGCTCATTAGGCAGATCAATTAGCCCAATATGAGGAGCTAAAGGGAGCAGTACTTTAATCGTTAGAATTGAGCAGCAAAATGCCACTACAAGAGCAAAAATATCGAACATATCTTTTTGATAGAAGTTTATGTAAATGTAATCAACGTTGACTATGAGAAGCTACTTAACTCTTAAGCATTATAAAGCCACATAAATTGTATAGCTAGTAAATTCCCCATAGAACTAGCTATACATTGACCAAAAGAGGATTAACTTAAATTCCGGAGATTGCAGCTATTGCCACCGCAGCCTGATAAACAATCTGCGTGCCTGTGCCCCACAAAGTTAAGCTATCCATATAGTCAGAATCTAGTGGGACAACAACCGTATCACCGGGCATTATCGCTTTAACGTTTGATGCACTAAACCAACTATTTTGCGTAGGAACAACAACCTGACCATTGGCCTTAATAACATAGACGCGACCTTTGTCCGCTTGCTGCTTAAATCCCCCACTAAGCTGCACGTAATCATCTGCTTCAAGAGAAGGACTATACAGGTGAGAAGTTGCGACTTGCACTTGTCCTATGACATTTACAGAATTGTTCTTTGTTGGAACATAAAGAATATCGCCATCTTCCAATATTATATCCATATCACTTTTAGAAGAGATATTGGGTAAATCTAAAACTAACCTGCCAACAGGCTTTACTTTATTCAAATCAGCTAATAGCAATCTCGCTTGTTGATAGTCAACCTGTTGGCCACTTCTCTGTGACAAACTTTTTGACGCAATTTCCATTCTTAACGATTCTGAAATTTTGAGGATATTTTGACGTTCAAGCTGCTTTAACCTCTCTCTTGTAAATACTGAACCTTCTAAATGTGCAAAATTCGTAAAGCCACCTGCTCGTTCAATCAATTGTGCAAGTGTTTCACCTCTTTGAATTGTGTACTGACCTGGGAATAAAAACTCTCCTCTAAGCTCAACCAGATGGTTCTCTTGCCAAGACGGAATTACGTGAACATTGAGGCGATCTTTGCTCTGTATTTTGAAGTTACTAGTGCTATCGTTTGTGAGCACATTGCGCAAATTAACATTAATTGACTCTTTAACTAACTTGCCTTCTCTTACGCCATTGCGAGTAATTTCTGCTCTATCCAAAAACGCAGACTCTAACATGCCACCTGCAGCAGCTAATAAATGGCTAACATTAACATTCTTAGCTAACGGGTAAATACCTGGATACTTAACAGCGCCTACAACTTCGACCAACTGTATTGGTTCTCCAGCTGCAGCTTGGTGCTGCAACTTTTTGATGACAGGCACTAAAAGTTTTTGTCTAGAAAATATATTAATGTCGCGCGGATCAACCTCTTCCTCTACGGAACCACCACTTAATTCAACTAATGACTGTTCAGCTAGCTTTAGAGATTCTTCAAGCTCATCAAATTCTTCTAAGTCTTTGCTTTCTCCGTACTGTAGCCAAAACATGCGCTCCTTGTAATGCTCCTCTGCAATACTTTTCTCCCTCTTATTCAACTCATTTTTTGTCAACGCGAGTAAGTCAAGTGAAGAGTCTGTCGTAGCATTTCGATCATTGATAGAAAAGACTAATATACGATCATGAGGTTGAAGAGTAAGGTTATCTTCTGAGCTAACATCGCTAAGCGCATTGAACAAGCTAAACTGTAATACCTCAATATTTCGGCCAATGTCTTTCTCGCGGACAATTAAGCTGTAATTTAAATCAGCATCGTCAAGCATGTAAGCATGAATACTTGGCAAAAGATCACTCACTTTATGTCCCTGCTGCCACTGATATTTACCAGGGCGTGTTACCGCTCCAATAACAGTGACAGAGTCATCGTATTGTTCAGAAGTTTTTAGTACCTTAAGAACGTCACCGCCTTTAACCGCTTTAGCAAGTTGAGATTGCTGTGTTAAATCAACATTAACAATTGTACGAATATTTCGCTGATTAAATCGTTCAACTACACTTGCAGTAGGGTAAGCTGAAGGCAACAATCCACCAGCCATTTCAACCACAGCGTCAAAGTCATCATTTGCAGCTAACTCATAGATCGCAGGACGTCTAACTTCTCCTGTAACGGTAACGCGCTCGCCTACAGGAGCAACAAATACGACATCACCAGATTTAAGTAGAATATCTTTTGAAGAATCACCGTAGATTAATAGGTCATACAGGTCTAAAGTGGTGACAAGCTTACCAGCTCGCTTAACCTGAATGTTTCGCAAAGAGCCAATATCATTGATACCACCTGCCGCAAAAATCGCGTGTGTTACGCTAGATAGTGCACTCATCACGTAAGGGCCAGGCTTGAATGCATCACCGGCAACAAATATCCGCATCGAGCGCAAATCTGACAGTGTCACCACGACATCGACGCCAAGCACCTTCTTCTTAATTTGCGAGGCGAAGTATTGTTTAACTTCAGTATAACTTAAACCAGATACACTAAATGGGCCAAGATCTGGAATAACAACATCACCCTGTCGATTTACCTCTAGCTCAAATTCATTGCTTTCTTTGCCAAACATCTGAATTTTGATGGTGTCACCTGCGCCAATAATGTAATCAGCTGGTACTGCAATATCCATAGTCGGCGCAAAAGTAAAAGGTGCATTAGCAAATACATCATAGCCAAACGGTTGTGGCTCAGTATCCTCCTCTTCTTCCTCTAGCAACTCATCCTCAGGCAGAATTGGATTACCAAATTCATCAAATTGAGTTCCTCTGGGATATACCGTTTGCTGTTCGACTAAACTATCATCGTCATTTGCAGTACTACCGCCCTGTAATTGTTTTTTAATTGCGTTGTAGTCAATACCCATGCTTTGTGCTAGCGCTCGTTGCTGAGATACAGGTAGTCGCTTAAACTGTTCAAGTTGTTGTGGGTTTATTGAGCTAGGTGCCTGCGCCGCTAACACACTCATGGAGAAGTTTAAGCCAAGCAAGGCTGACATCAGTAAGGTAGAAATATATTTCATTGAACAGCGAATTCCCTGGGAATTTTTTTATTTAGCAAGATATGGCGAAAATTCTATCATATGCGCCAGTTTTGTTAAGGTCGATATTAGTTTAGTAACAAGCCAATTTATAGGCTTTACTCTTCATCTAGCTCGTCTAAATAGGCATCAAGCTCAGCTTCTTCCTCTTCGTCTACCTTTATTGGCGGTTTGCCATCATAGACGCGATACTCCATGTTCTGGAAATAAGCTTGTTTAACAAATTCATAGGGATCGATTGCATTATTGATAAGCTGTTCTTGCTGCGTTAAAGATGCTCTTGCTTCTAAACCTATGATGGCACTACGCACTAGGTTAGGCCAAAAATCGATTACCGCTAAAGGCCAGTAATAACGATCGACAAAATCACCAGCTTCATCTCGTACCGAGCTAGGCCCCAATGCTGGAATGACAATATACGGGCCGTCACCCACTCCGTATACCGCCATTACTTCGCCAAACTCTTCTTGTGTGCCCGTCCAACCAAAATCACTCGCAGGGTCAAAAAAGCCAAGTAGACCTACCGTAGAGTTAAGTACGAATCGCCCTGCACTTTTACCCGCATTGGAAAACTTACCTTGTAGTAGGTTATTAATAAAAGAAGACGGCTCATTAAGGTTGAGAGCCATGTTGTGCAGGCCTGAACGTAAAAACGTTGGCGTATACTCTGTATAGGCAGTTGCTGCGGGCTTAAGCACATACTTATCAGCGTAGTCCCATGTAAATGTCCACGAAGCTCTGTTAACTTTCTCTAATGGATCTTTAGGGTCACCTTCTACTTGTGACGTTGAAGAGCAGCCTGATACTGCCAAGACAGATAACAAAGCAATCACTTTTACCGCACGTAATGAAAAAGCGGCACGCAATGCTCGATGGATAGGTTTATTCACTGTGACTTCCTAATGATAAATTCTTGGTATTATTGCCCAGTCTAACACGCTAGTGAAAATCGGACACTTGCCCAACAAGTCATAACATCCGCAATTAGACAGACGCGCTTGGGCTATTCATTGTTGTTCTGTTTGTATATGGCTAGCAACATTTCAACCTCAGCACGCGGCAACTCACACTCCGCCATAATTTCCTCAGCACTAGCACCTTTAGCTGCGAGCTTTGAAGCGCGATGATAGAATTTATCTTGGGGTTGCTGCTCATCAATTAAGGTAAGCTGTTGGGTTATGTTTGCAATTGCTTGCTGCTGACCTTTGATACGGTGCTCAAGTTGCTTAGACACTTGCTCATTTTCCGTGTTTTGAGTACTGATAAGGTCATTAAGTTCCGCGTTTTTTTGTGCGATGTTATGAATATTGGCTTGTAAATCAGCTGTCAGCATTTCGAGCGCATTTACCTGGCTACTCAAGAGCTTGCTTTGTGCTTTAAGGTGCGAAACCTTTATTAGTAGCCAAGCTAGGCAACACACCACAGCTAAGGCAAGAGCTATTATCAAAACCAAGTTGATATTCACATTTAGCGCCCACAAAAAAAGCCTGATACACAGGCTTTTAGTCTAAAAAATCCATTTAGAATTGTTTCAATTCATCCCACTCGTCATCTGATAATAATTTATTCAGATCAACAAGAATCAACAATTCACCTTCGCGGTTAGATACACCTTGGATAAACTTAGCGCTTTCTTCGTTACCAACATTTGGTGCCACATCGATTTCTGAAACTTTTAAGTAAACTACTTCCGCAACGCTATCAACTAAAATACCAATAACTTGCTTTTCAGCTTCAATAATAACGATACGCGTGTTATCGGTAATTTCCGCCGCTTGTAAACCAAAACGTGAGCGCGTATCAATAACGGTTACCACATTACCACGCAGGTTAATAATACCTAACACATAATCTGGCGCACCTGGCACTGGCGCAATTTCAGTGTAACGCAATACTTCTTGCACCTGCATTACATTGATACCGTAAGTTTCTTGCTCTAACTTGAAGGTTACCCATTGTAACACTTCATCATTAGTGTCTACTGACTCATTTGCACTACGTCTTTCATCAGACATACTTCTTGTCCTCAAAGTTGTTAACTATTGCCGCTCGTTTGCAGCAACACTGTTTATTTCGATATACGACTAATTTGGATAGACGCTCAACCCTTGATCTAGCATTTTAATCAAGGCGTCAATATCTAATAGCGCACACATACGTTCTTTAACCAGACCAGCTAACCAAGGGCGTTTAGGGTTGCTATCCATCCACTTCACGTCACTTTGTTCTAGTGTAACTGTATCTACAAGGTGCTCAGCCATCAAGCCCCACTGGCTATTACTCAACATTATAATATATTGATAAGCTAATGAATCCATTAATTGTTGATCGCATTTTTCAGGCATTACCCACAATGCGGTATCAACGACATTAATTTTTTCTTCGCGATGTAACATAACCCCTTTGAACCAGTCGGGTTTGCCCATCAAACTATTAATGCTCTCAACATTGTGAATACCACCTAACTCAATCAATGGTACGGCAATTGTAAGCCCTGCTACGTCAAAAAACATCGCCTGAAAACTACCTTCACGATAATCTTTTTTCGCTTTTACTGGTACTTGCTGCTGGCTCTTTGCTGTCGCAATGGCTGTGCTGTCAGACGTTGTCTCCGTAACTAACTTATCTGACGCAGGTGCTGAAACTTTAGGTTTTGCAACCTTAGGCGCCGTTTGTTGCTTCGCGACCTTTGGCGCGACAACCTTTGGTGCTGCTACCTTTGCTTTAGCCTCTGCGCGTGTCGAGGTAACTTTATCCGTAACAGGTAAGCTTGGTTTTGCAACATTCTCAAGTAACTTTTCAAGCTTCTCGCTATCTGGCTCTTTATGTTGAAGCGTGCTCTGGCTTTTATCAGGTTGTGAGCTTGTTTGTGTTGATGGTTGATGCTCAACAGGCTGTTCAGCCTCATCCGTCAGTAGCTCTGATAAATAAGACCTCATCACTTTTTGGCTAGCAGCTAGCGATCTTGACATTGATTAACCTATTTATTTACTGCGGTAAGTTTAATTAAATGTTTCAACAAGCTTTTATAAGCGTAGACACCTCGAGAGTTACCTGCATAATCCGAAGGCACTTTCTGTGAGACGCTCGCATTTCTAAAGTTAGTATCAACTGGCACAACCCCAGGCCAAACTTTATCACCATATAGTTCTTGTAACTTTTGATAGGCAAGTAAAGAGGCTTTAGTGCGTTTATCAAACATAGTAGGAACTATGGTATAGGTAAATGGCTCTTGCTGTTCACCTTGCATGATTTCCATTGTCTTCATCATGCGGTCTAGGCCTTTAAGCGCCAAAAACTCGGTTTGCACTGGGACGATAATTCTATCAGAAGCCGCCAGTGCATTCACCATTAAAACACCGAGTACAGGCGGACAATCCATCAGTACATAATCGTATTGCCCTTCAAGCTTTTGTATTGCTTTTTTCAGCACTAAGCCCATGCCACCTTTACTACCAAGCGAACGGTCTAGCGTTGCTAGCCCCATGGTCGCGGGCAAGATATCAATATTCTTGTATTCGGTTGGGCACAGCGTTTGTTCTATCTGCTCTTTGGTCGATACTTTGACGAAAAGATCGTATACGCTCAGCTCTAAATCTTCAGATTCGATACCAAAATAATAACTTAGCGACGCATGAGGATCGGTATCCACCAATAGCACTTTATGTCCGCGTTCAGCCAACAAGCCCCCTAAGGTTATTGTTGAGGTGGTTTTACCTACCCCGCCTTTTTGATTAGCGATTGTCCAAACGACCAATAGAGCACCTATTCACTTGAGTTGTTAGTTTCATCTTCATTACGCGTCGTGATGCGAATTGCACCATTTTCTAAACGAATGATGTTAATTTTATTATCTTCACCTGTAGAATCAACCACTTCCTTAATCGCTTCTACGTCTTTTACACTGATAGTTGGGGTATCGAGTAAGCTTTCTTGATCTAGCCCATATTTTGAAATAGCGATAACAACTTTTCTATTTTGCGCTCGTCCCTGTGACGTGCTGTTATCTGCGCTGGGATAATACTGACCATAGCCTTCTATTGCCATTCTTGCAGGGGTTACCCCAAGCTCTTCAAGCAAGCGTAAAATCGCAGTTGCTCTGGATACTGAAAGTTCCCAGTTAGAAGAGAATATTTCGTTATTAATGGGTTGGTTATCAGTATAGCCTCGTACGCGCACAAAATTAGTAACATCAGCAAGTACTTGGTTGATAACAGTTAGTATCGCGTCTGCTGAACGCGTTGGAGAAGAAGAGCCACTAGGAAATAGCAAGCCACTGTTGAGCTCAATTTCCAGCCAGTCACCATCTATTTTTAACTGGGCATAACCAGATTCAATGATGTCGTATAAAGCGGTATGCAGTTTTTCTTCTAACGAGGTCAGGTTAGTGCCAACGTCGCTATCTGCAATGTTAGACAGAATTGGCTGACCATTGGTTAACTCTGGGCCAGCATCATCTTTTAAGCCGTCGCCATATAAACGCTTATTCGTTTTACTCGAATTCACGGGTAGAATGTCATCACCGTGACCGCGGTTTTTAGGCAATTCGTCATTTGCTTGGAATACTCGCCCTATTGAATCAGTCACCGTTTCAAACGGCTCTTCATTGATCATCGCCATGGCGTACAAAACCACGAACAACGCAAACAGCAATGTCATGTAGTCGGCATAAGACACTAGCCAACGGTGAACATCATCATGTTCAACATCATGGCGCTTTATTCTGAGCCTACTCATTCTTGCAACCTAAACGCTGACAAACGATTTTCAATAGCGTGTGGGTTTTCCCCTTGTGAAATTGCGATTAGACCTTGAGCCATCATCTCACGATACATAGTTTGCTGGTGAACAATAGCACGGATTTTATTGGCAACAGGAATGTATATTAAATTAGCAAAACCAACGCCGTATATTGTCGCAACAAAAGCTGTTGCGATACCTTGGCCCAACATATCGGGATCAGACAAGTTACTCATCGCTTGGATAAGGCCTAATACCGCCCCTAGAATACCAATGGTTGGGCTATACCCTCCCATAGATTCAAAGATTCTTGCTGAACGCAGACTATGTTCGCGATAAAGCTCTAAGTCTAGCTCCACTGAAGTAATAAGCTGTTCAGTTTCAATGCCATCGGCGAGGAAGTTTAAGCCTTTGTTGACAAAGCGGTCTTCAACATCCATCGCGACATTTTCCAACACTAGATAACCAGACTCTCTAGCTTGCTGTGCCCACTCAACAATGTCGTCAATGCCTTTATCGATATCAAATTTTGGAGGTGTAAAAATCCAAGGCAATAAGGACATTGCGTGGCTAAATTGTGCTTTGGATGACTGGAGCAGCACTGCACCCATAGTGCCACCAACGACGATAATAAACGCGGGGAGCTCAAACAAGGTGCCGATGGCACCACCTTCAATGCTAAATCCCAGATATATCGCAAGTAGCGCAACAATAAGCCCAGCAATACTGAGCTTATCCATGGCCTAACTCCTTTAGGATAGAGCCTGCGACTTCGGCAAGCGGCAACGACAATTCAGATATGCCAGCTTTTGCCACGGCCTGTGGCATACCATAAACGACACAACTGGCTTCATCTTGAGCCCAAATAGTAGCACCTTTATTCTTCAACATACGAGAGCCTTCCCTTCCATCAGCGCCCATACCGGTCAATATGATACCTAATACTTCACCCGCATATATTTTCGCAGCAGAGCCAAAACTTATATCTACACTAGGTTTGTAAGCAACTCTGGCAGAGTTGTCTTCCATCACCTTAAGTTTTGCTGCATTTTCCGTACCATCGATTAACATTTGCATGCCGCCCGGTGCTAGGTAAGCCTTGCCAGCTTCAAGTCGATCGCCGTCTTTCGCTTCCTTGACGGAAATTTGACACAAAGAATTCAAACGATTAGCAAATGCTTCCGTGAACGCTGCCGGCATATGTTGAACCATGACTATCGGTAAAGGGAAATTCGCGGGAAGTTGAGTCAGTATTTGTTGAAGAGCTACAGGACCGCCTGTTGACGTGCCTATCGCAAGTAATTTGTATTTTTTGCCAGAGCTTTTACGCAGCTTAGTCGCCGCGACAGCATTTGTAGGTTTTTCAGCAGTACTCATAACTTTTGCTGAAACGGGAGTTGCTGCAGGCGTTTTACGTTCAAAGCGAGGCTTTATAGCTGGAGCTGCTGTAGGTGAAGGTGTTCGTATACTCGGCGTTGCATGGCTAACGGGGCGTCGAATAAATCCACGCTTCACCGAGCCACTTTTTCTTGCGAGTTCTAGCACTCGCTGACGTAGCAAACTACCAGCGTCTTCACTGTTTTTGGCTATTTCATTAAATTTTTTCGGCAAGAAATCCAACGCACCTGCATCTAGTGCCTCAAATGTTGCTTTTGCACCTTCATGCGTAAGTGACGAAAACATTAAAATGGCGGTTGGAGAATTGGCCATGATGGCTTTTACCGCATCGATGCCATTTAACACTGGCATCTCGATATCCATGGTAATGACATCTGGCTTTAATGAAGCAGCCTTCTCAACTGCTTCTTGTCCATTTACTGCCACATCAATCACTTCGATGTTTGAGTCTTGGCTTAGTATATCGCTGACTCGACGTCTAAAAAAACTCGAGTCATCAACCACCAATACTTTATATGCCATGTAAATTCTCTAATGCAGGCCAGCAACCTGGGAACTGCGCGTTAGCCGCGCAGTTTTTTATGAACGAGGGATTTTTTCGCGTAGTGCTTTAACATACTTGGTACATCAAGAATTAACGCGATGCCACCATCACTAGTAATTGTGGCGCCGGCCATACCTGGCGTACCGTGTAGTAATCGGTCTAATGGTTTAATCACTACCTCTTCTTGACCAATTAAGCTGTCAACCACAAAGCCAACTTGCTGTGTGCCCAGTTGCACAATAACAACATGACCATTATCGCGTGGTTTATTCTCGCTACCTTTTACTAACCATTGATCAAGATAGAACAACGGAATAGCTTTCTCACGAACAATAATTGTAAGCTGACCATCAACCACATTAGTGTTAGTTAAATCTAAGTGGAAGATTTCGTTAACACCAGCTAGCGGTAAAGCAAAAATCTGTTCGCCAACAACAACCATTAGCGTCGGCAAGATTGCTAACGTTAGCGGCACTTTAATTTCTAAAACGGTGCCAACGCCCATTTCAGAATCAATATTAACGGTACCATTTAGCTGAGTGATTTTGGTCTTAACAACGTCCATGCCAACACCACGGCCAGACACTTCAGAAATCTCTGTTTTCGTTGAGAAACCAGGAGCGAATATAAGGTTGAACGCTTCTTTCTCAGGCATGCGAGCCGCAGCTTCTGCATCTAACACACCACGGTCAATCGCAATTTGCTTAAGCTTTTCTGCATTCATACCCGCACCATCATCACGGATGGTTAGTAAGATATGATCACCTTCTTGTGAGGCAGATAAAATAACCGTACCTTCACGCGGTTTACCATTGGCCTCACGTTCGCTTGGCTCTTCAATACCGTGGTCAACTGAGTTTCGAACTAAGTGAACTAGCGGATCAGCTAGTGCTTCAACTAAGTTCTTATCTAAATCAGTTTCTTCACCTTCAAGAATCAGCTTAATTTCTTTATTTAAGCTACGCGCCAAATCACGAACAACACGAGGGAAGCGGCCAAATACTTTCTTGATTGGCTGCATACGCGTTTTCATCACCGCGCCTTGCAGGTCTGTTGTTACTGCATCTAGATTAGAAACCGCTTTTGTTAGCTCTTCGTCTTCTTTCGTCAGACCTAAGCTCGTTAGTCGGTTACGTACTAATACGAGCTCACCAACCATGTTCATAATTTGGTCTAAACGTTTAGTATCAACACGAACGGTGGTTTCCGCTTGCGGAGCCGCAGGCGCTGCAGGCTTCTTATCTTTAGCCGCAGGCTTAGCTGGCGTTTTTGCTGCAGGCTTGGCCGCAGGTTGTGCTGCTGGTTTGGCAGCTTGAGGTTTAACCGCTTCAGGCTTAGCCACTGGTTTAGGTGCTGGAGTCGCTGGCGCAGCACTTGGGGCTTTGCCTTTACCGTGCAACTCATCCAGTAACGCTTCAAATTCGCTATCGTCAATTTCGTCAGAAGAACTGCTTTGGCTTGTCGTAGTTTCTTTTGCTGCTGTTTTGAATGCACCTTGGCCATGAAGTTCATCTAGCAATGATTCGAATTCATCATCCGTAATTTCATCGCTATTGGAAGATGCAGGTTGTGCAGCAGGCGTGCTAGCAGAAGCTGCGCTATTTCCAGGACCATGAAGTTCGTCAAGCAGCGCTTCGAACTCGTCTTCCGTCATTTCTTCATCGCCGCCAGCAGATTCTGCTGCAACGTCAACTTCTTGGAAGATCTCTGGTTCGTGCTCTTCAACAGCTGGAGCTGGTGCGGCGCTCTCTGCACCTTCTGGCTCACTCAAACGGTGAAGTTCAGCAAGCAAAGCTGGATCTGCAGGTTCTGGTTGTTCACGATTTTGCACTAACGCAAACATTTCATTAATGGTATCAAGCGCCTGCAAGATTACATCCATCAATTCAGGGGTTACAGAGCGTTGGCCATTACGCAGAATGTCAAACACATTTTCCGCACCGTGACAGGCATCAACAAGTTCAGTTAATGATAAAAATCCGGCACCACCTTTGACGGTATGAAAGCCTCTAAAAATAGCGTTCAATAAATCAGCGTTGTCTGGGTCATTTTCCAACTCAACAAGTTGCTCAGACAATGCTTCTAAAATTTCGCCTGCTTCTATTAAAAAATCCTGTAGAATTTCTTCATCCGCTTCAAAGGACATGCACCAAACTCCCGCTAAAATCCTAGGCTAGATAAGAGATCATCAACGTCATCTTGATCTGATACAACGTCGTCTCTCTCGTCTGTATTAACAATCGGCCCTTCAACTAGGTTCTCACCAGTTTTCAGGGTTGCTTTTTCTCTTTGCTCATCTTCCGTCACACCAAAAGCTGTCAGCATATTAATCAAGCTTTCTTCCACTTCTCGTACAAGGTCGATCACTTTTCTAATCACTTGACCCGTTAAGTCTTGGAAATCTTGCGCCATTAATACATCTGTCATTAGCGCGTGCATGCGTTCGGTTTCTGATGATGTTGTTTTAAGCAATTTGTCGATATCTTTACAAAGTGCTTTAAACTCACCCAAATTCAGCTCATTGTGCATCAGCTTTTGCCAAAGTGGATTAACAGCTTTGACTTGCTCTTGAATAGTATCAACAACTGGGAAAATGGATTCTACCGCGTCCATGGTCTTATTAGCCGCATCTTCTGTACGGCTAATAACATAATTTAAACGCTCTTTTGCATCAGGAATATCAGCATTGGCTAAGTCGTTTAGTCGAGAGTCCAATTGGAAATTCATCATTGAGTCATGCAATTGACGGGTCAACTTACCTATCTCTGCAAATAACTCTGAATTAATTGGGTTTTGAATATCAGCGAGTAATTGGTCAGCTTTTTCTTGCTGACCATTCTCGATAAATTCAACTAATGACTTGGCTTGTTCTAAAGTAATCTTTGCACTAGACAATTTACTCATGAAATTTCCTCGCGTTTAGCGCGTTTATCCTAAACGTTCAAAAATCTTGTCTAGTTTTTCCTTAAGGGTTGCAGCAGTGAAAGGTTTAACAATGTAACCGTTTACACCTGCTTGCGCCGCCATCACAATTTGCTCTTTCTTCGCTTCTGCAGTGATCAGAAGCACCGGAATGTGTGCTAACTTCTCATCAGCGCGAATTGCTTTCAAAAGATCGATACCTTGCATACCCGGCATGTTCCAGTCGGTCACTACAAAGTCAAAGTCACCGCCTTGTAACATAGGCAACGCTGTGCTGCCATCATCCGCTTCTTGAATATTAGTAAAGCCTAAATCGCGTAATAAGTTCTTAACAATTCTTCTCATTGTCGAGAAATCATCAACAACAAGTACTTTCATATTTTTATCCAAGGCACCCTCCGGTGAAATAAATCAATAAATTTCTATATATTCTACTTAACTTTGCCAAGATTGCATACGTGCTTTTAATCGATGCATTGCTTGACTATGAATTTGGCTTACTCTTGACTCACTAACGTCAAGAACTTGTCCAATTTCTTTTAAATTGAGCTCTTCGTCATAATAGAGCGACAGTACTAAAGCTTCACGCTCAGGTAAAGTCGAAATACATTCTGTTAACGTTTTTTTAAAGGTTACATGTTCAATTGTATGATATGGATCATCTTCTTGAAATTCTTCATCAAAACTAAGCACATCATCAGTCACCCCTAAATCTTCGATGCCGATGATTTTTCCAGTGCTTACTTCATTAAGAATATGATGGTATTCATTTAGGGAGATATCAAGCTTATCAGCAACTTCCGAGTCTGTTACATCGCGACCAAGTTCACCTTCCAATGCTTTGATAGCATCGCTGATCATTCGGCTATTCTTGTGAACAGAGCGCGGAGTCCAATCCCCTTTGCGAATTTCATCGAGCATAGCGCCGCGAATTCGAATGCCAGCAAAGGTTTCAAAACTAGCGCCTTTGCTACCGTCAAAGTTGCTCGCTGCTTCCAATAGTCCAATCATGCCAGATTGAATTAGATCGTCAGCAATAACACTTGCAGGCAATCTGGCCAACAAATGATAGGCAATACGTTTAACTAATACCGTGTGCTGTTCGATTAGTGCCGATTTATCAAGATAGCTAGTGTAAGCATTAGCTTTAACCACTATAACTCCCTATGAGGCGTTATTGCTCAAGCAATTGTTCGATAAAGAACTCTAAATGACCTGAAGGTCGATTGGGAATAGGCCAACTGTTGATTTTACTTGCCAATTCGCTAAACGCTTTTGACGCTGCCGAATCTGGAAAAGCATCAACGATAGCTTTTTGCTTGCGCACCGATTTTCGAATATTTTCATCAAATGGCACCACAGCAACCAACTCAATCGCGACATCCAGAAAACGATCCGTCACTTTAGTCAGTTTAGCAAATAACTGCTGCCCTTCTTTTGGGCTACGTACCATATTGGCAACAACTTTAAATTTAAATACACCGTGGTCGCGGCTTAATAATTTCATCAACGCATAACAATCAGTGATAGAAGTAGGTTCGTCTGTTACCACTAACATCACATCTTGAGCGGCGCGGGCAAAGCTTAACACCATGTCTGAAATACCCGCTGCGGTATCAACAATTAAGACATCAAAGTCTGTTTGCATATCGCTGAAGGCGCGAATTAGGCCAGCATGCTCTGACGGTGTTAAGTCCACCATAGATTGCGTACCAGATGTCGCTGGAATGATTTTAATGCCTGCTGGACCTTCAATAATGATGTCGTCAAGTTCGCAATCACCACTAAGGACATGAGCAATGTTTTTCTGAACGCGCAGGCCAAGCATCACATCAACGTTTGCCAAGCCTAAGTCAGCATCGAGTACCAGTACCTTTTTACCTTGTTTAGCCAGTGATATAGCGGTATTGAGTGAAACGTTAGTTTTACCTACACCTCCCTTGCCTCCGGAAACTGCGATAACTTTGATTTGTCTTAAATCTTGCATTTTTCGTAAGCCGCTTGCTTGGTCAATCATCTACTACGTCTCAAAGGTTAACCAAAGGCAGCTGAGGCCATTGGTTGTCTATTAGCGCTAAAATTGAATCTTACCGCTGATTTGTTTGCTAATTTCTCTGCAAGACTAACTAATTTTTCAGCATTTGCAACTTTAATATCTTCTGGAACACGCTGACCGTCTGTTAGATAACCAATTGGCATACCGTTTTGAATCGCAGTTGATAAGATTTCACCCATACTTAGGCTTTCATCTAGCTTAGTGAAAATGCAACCACATAGTGGAATTTTCTTAAAGCGTTCAACGTTTTCCTGCATTACGGCTTGTTGCGTATTAGCCGCCAATACTAAGTAGTTTCTGATGCGAATACGTGAGTTTGCCACTAAGCCAGATAAGTTCTCAGCTAAGCGCATGTCACGTTGTCCCATACCTGCAGTATCGATCAAAATTAACTTCTTGCTGCTGTATTGTTGAATTAACTGTTCAAGGGCATCGCTATCTTTTGCGAGCTTCACAGGACAACCGATAATTTTGCCGTAAGTTTCAAGTTGCTCGAAACCACCAATACGGTATGTATCAGTAGAGATTAACAAGATGCTATCCGCGCCGTGAACTTGTGCGAAACGTGCAGCCAATTTGGCCAAAGTTGTTGTTTTACCAACACCGGTTGGGCCTACTAGTGATACCACACCACCACGGTGAATAATGTCGTTATTAGTGGTGTTTACTTGGCTACTCAATAATTGCAGCGCACTTTGCCAGCTTTGTTCTTCGTCTAAATGCGTAGGGACAAAGCCCGCAATTTGATCAGCTAACTGCTCGTTCAAACCAAGCGCAGTCAAGCGGTCAATTAACATAGCGCGGTTGGGGTCTTTTTGCGCCATGTCTTGCCACATTAGGCCTGATACTTGATGTTCCAACAATTGACGAATAGAAGCCATTTCAGCTTTCATTTGGTTAAATGCGTCCATGCTAACTACGCTTGAATCGTTGCCATATGCTGCTGTTGGGGTATTAGCAGCTTGAGCAGGAATAGCAGCGTTGGCAGGTACACCAAAACCATCATCTTCAGTCGAGAAAGGTTGTTCGTTTTGAGTAGCTTCAGTGCCAGCATGTTGCTGCTGAAGCTTGTCAGTAAACTGTTTTAATTGCAGTTCTAAATCTGGCGTCGCGCTATCGTGACTGTTTTTTGACACAGCGGCTGTTTGACTAGATTGACTAGCTTGAATGCTTTGCGGTTGCGAAACAGGTTGTTGCTGAACGTTTCTAGCCAACAATGCACTTAAGCTATCTGCCGGAGATTGAGCTTGCTCAGCACTGTCTAAACCCGACATGTCTAAACCAGACAAGTGCGGTTCAATACGCTGTTGTGGCTCAGTTTGCTGATGAATACCAGACGCTGCAGGTGCTGGAGCCGATAGATTAACTACGTCGTCAGCAAGATCACGTTTAGTTTGAGCTGGCTCTTGAGCCTGGCTCACTCTTGGCTCAACACGTGCGTTGTTATCTTGAGCCGCCATTAATTCGACACCTTCAGGAATCTTCTTGTTTGACATAATGACAGCGTCAGCACCTAACTCTTCTTTGATTTGTGCCAACGCAGTTCTCATATCTTTAGCAACATAACGTTTAATCTTCACTGATAACCCCTTAATTCAGCAGATAGCATTCTAATTCTTACGTCTGTGCTGGTGGTTTAGTTACCGATTGCGCTGACAATCTTGATTTGCCTATCATCTGGAACTTCTTGATAAGAAATCACTCTCAGGCCTGGAATCGTGTATTTAACAAACTTCGCTAATACCGTTCTTAGTATGCCTGACGTTAACAAGATAGGTGTTTCACCGCTTAATTCTTGTTGTTGTGCGCCATCGGTTAATGATTTTTGCAGTCTTTCTGCAAGGCCAGGTTCTATACCTGCGCCATCATCACCAGCCATCTGCATAGACTGATGCAACATCTGTTCCAACTCTGGCGCCAATGTTATGACAGGCACTTCATTTGCGGAACCGACCATGTCTTGAATGATAAATTTACGTAGCGTAATTCGCACTGCAGCCGTTAATACTTCTGGGTCTTGGCTCTTCGGACCATACTCTACTAGTGTTTGAATAATGCTGCGCATATCACGTACTGCGACACCTTCATTCATTAAGTTTTGCAGCACTTTAACAACGGTGCCAAGTGGCAGAACGTCAGGAATAAGTCCTTCAACAAGTTTCGGATAATTCTGCCCTAGACGGTCGAGTAAGTTTTGCACTTCTTCGTGACCAATAAGCTGTGACGCGTTGTTACTTAAGATTTGGCTCAAGTGTGTAGCCAGCACTGTAGCGGCATCTACCACGGTGTAACCAAGCGATTGCGCTTGCTCGCGTTGATTCTGCTTGATCCACACAGCGTCTAAGCCAAAAGCAGGGTCTTTCGTCGGAATTCCGTCAAGTTGTCCAAATACTTGGCCTGGGTTAATTGCCAAGTCATGATCGTGGCGAATTTCCGCTTCACCTACCGCAACTCCCATTAATGAAATTTGATAAGTGTTTGGCTCTAGGTCCAAGTTATCGCGAATATGCACTGCCGGTACAAGGAAGCCAAACTCTTGCGAAAGTTTCTTTCTCACCCCTTTAATGCGATTGAGTAACTCACCACCTTGTGCTTTGTCCACCAACGGAATTAAGCGATAACCAATTTCTAGTCCAATTACATCAACATGATTTACATCATCCCAACTTAAATCTTTCGTTTCTTCTTCTTTCTGTTGAGTTTGTACTTGCTCTTCTTGGGCTTTTTGTTGAGCCTCATCCGCTTTTTTCGCTTTCAGTTTTTCACCGAAGTAAGCAATCCCAGCAATCAACGCTGCAAACGTTAAAAACGCAAAATGTGGCATACCAGGAACAATACCCATAACGAACATGACGCTAGCCGCAATATACAAAGAACGAGCTTGACCTAACTGACTGCTGACCTGCTTGCCCATTTCTTCAGAGGTGTTTTGACGGGTAACCACGATTGCTGTGCCTACTGAAAGCAATAAGCCCGGAATCTGTGCAACTAAGCCATCACCAATGGTGAGTAAGGTGTAGATCTCAACGGCAGCATCAAAGCTTAGGTCATGCTGCACCATACCAATGACTAGGCCACCAATAATGTTAATGAAAAGAATTAAAATGCCAGCTATCGCATCACCTTTTACGAACTTACTCGCACCATCCATCGAGCCATAGAAATCTGCTTCACTGGTGATTTCTTGGCGACGTTCACGCGCTTGGTCTTGCGTGATAAAGCCAGCATTAAGGTCGGCGTCAATCGCCATTTGCTTTCCTGGCATAGCATCTAGGGTAAAACGCGCCGTTACTTCAGAAATACGACCCGCACCTTTGGTAACAACGACAAAGTTAATGATGATCAAAATTAGGAAAACCACTAAACCGACAGCGTAATTACCGCCGATAACAACCGAGCCAAATGCTTCAATAACAGCCCCAGCAGCATCAGGCCCCTCATGACCTTCCAGCAGCACCACACGCGTACTTGCCACGTTTAATGACAACCGGAGGATAGTCGCAATCAACAATACCGATGGGAATGCGCCAAAATCCAACGGCTTTAAGGTATAAACCGTAATCAGCAACACCACGAGTGATAAGGCAATGTTAAAAGAAAACAGTACATCCAATAGCATGGCAGGCATTGGCAGTACTATCATGCCAAGTGCGGCCATTACTAGGAAAGGCGTACCTAAGCCAGAAAGGTGGTTTACTTTACTTTTGTCAAATTGAGGGAATTTCGCTAATAACTGCATTTCTAATTAGTGATAAAGTTTTGACGATTACGGGATAGTACCGATTAAGCAATAAGTAAGCCAGCTAGCTCAGGCTCTAACTAAACTATTTTATAAGTAAAGCTGTTACTAAAATTGCTACTTACACTATTCTTGCGGTATCAATATCGATAATCGTCTGGGATTGGAAGGTTTTTAGCTAATGGCACTGGGCGGCGACCTTTGCCAGAGCGGTGTGCTCTTAACTGAAAAATAAAGGCGAGCACTTGTGCGACCGCCGCAAACAGAGCCTCAGGTATTTCTTCGTTAACTTCTGCTGTGTAATACAAAGAGCGCGCTAACGCAGGCGATTGCAGAATTTCCACGCCGTGCTCTTTTGCAATGGTGCGTATATGTATCGCCATTTGATCTGCGCCTTTAGCAATCATCATCGGTGCGCCGCCCTGCTCGGTATCATATTTTAATGCGACTGAGTAATGGGTTGGATTAGTAATCACCACATCGGCTTGCGGCACATCTTGCATCATACGGCGTTGCGACATCTCATACTGCGCCCTGCGGATACGACCTTTAATTTCTGGGCTACCCTCAGTGTTTTTCATTTCATCTTTAACTTCTTGTTTGGTCATTTTGAGCTGACGGGTGTGATTCCAAACTTGATATGGCGCATCAATGGCGGCAATGATACCCAATGAACAGGCCAAAACTAAGAACATCCACAAGAGCATCTCAACCGCGTGACCAAAGTTACTCGGCGCTGACTCTAAACTTAAGCTGATGATTTCTTCAAAGAGAACGGTGAGTAAGGTTATCGCGACAAAAAAGACAACAAAGAATTTAAGCAGTGATTTAATGAGCTCGACCCCTGCTTGTACGCCCAGCATTCGCTTGAAGCCTTGCAGTGGTGAAAGCTTACTAGCCTTGGGCGCCATTGCCTCCCAGGAAAAATTCATACCGCCTAACAAGGTGTTCCCAACAAAGGCTGCGAGCGTGATAATCGCAAAAATCCATAACATTGGATACATCACACCGGCGAAAACCTCACCAACGATGTTAAAAATATTCTGAGTATCCATTACCTCTTCGCGAGTAAAGGTAAACATGCGCTTCATCATTTGTGACAAGCTAAGCACTAACGAATCACCGACCATCAACAACGCAACCGCACTGCTGATCAACACGAACATAGTGCCTAAATCTTTCGAGCGAGGGATTTGCCCTTTCTGTCGAGCTTCCGACAGTTTTTTCGCCGTCGGCTCTTCACTGCGTTCACCTGAGTCTGAATCTGCCATGGTTACTAGTTACCCATCAGAAATTTATACCAATTGAATTTATTATTTGATCAATTATGGCGTAGGAAAAAGGTTCATAAACAAGGCGTTATTTCTTGTTAACTAGTTGTTCTAATTTCAAAAACAACAACGCAGTTAATGAGTATTTTAACCAGCCAGAATGTTCAAGTATTTATTGAAATTGGTATTATACACCAGAAAATTAACGTGCACCGCAATCAACAAGGTAGCAAGTAAAATCAATGGCACGCGCCCACTGCTGCTCAAAATGCAGCAAAAAGTTACCTAACGTAAGCCACATAATGATAAGCCCGCCTGTCATGGTAATAGGAAAGCCAACTGAGAAAATGTTAAGTTGTGGCGCAGCACGGGTCATAATACCAAATGAAAAGTTAATCAGTAACATTGCCGTTAAGGGCGCCAACGCCAACGACAACGCAGTGGTAAACATCCAGCCAGCCCACTCGACGGTTTCTTTGTATTTAACGGTTTCTAGTCCTTCACTTGGAATAGGTATGGTTTCAAAACTAATCACAATAAACTGAAGAAACGTTAAATGACCATCAAGTCCCCAAAACAGTAAGGTGGACAAAATCAAAAAGAACTGACCAACCGCAGGCACGTTAGTACCACTAGCAGGGTCAACCAGTGAAGCAAAGCCCAAACCCGTCTGCATTGCAATAATTTGTCCGGCCAAGGTAAAGGTATTAACCACCAGCACGGTCACAAAACCAATCAAGACCCCTATCAATATTTGTTCAACAACCAATAAGAAGGTTTCAAAGGCAAATAAGTTATCAACACCAACGGGCGGAATAGCTGGCATTATCGCGAGCGTTATCGCGATACACAGCAGTAGTTTTATTCGCGTTGGAATGGTTTGCGCACCCAAGCCAATCATCGACATGACTAACGCTGAAACGCGTGTCAAAGGCAGCAATAAATCAGCCATAAATTGATTGATGACTGACTCAGTAAACTCCATTAGCTCACCACACTCGGGATACTATTGACTAGCCTGATGGTGTAATCCATCAATTTTTCCACTAGCCAGTGGCCACCGAAAATAAGGGCCAACAAAGTCACGATCAAACGAGGTAAAAAACTCAAGGTTTGCTCATTGATAGACGTCGCCGCTTGGAAAATTGCGACAATTAAACCGACAATCAAGCTCGGAACAACAATCGCTGACACAAGCAAGATAACGAGAAACATTGAGTCTCTTAGTACATCAACAAAGACCTCTGGTGACATAGCTAAGTTCCTAAGCCATAACTAGCGGCAATGGTACCAATCACCAAGTTCCAGCCATCAACTAATACAAACAGCATAAGTTTGAATGGCAAAGAGACTATCATGGGAGATAGCATCATCATACCCATTGCCATGAGCACACTGGCAACCACTAAGTCGATGATCAAAAAAGGAATAAACAGCATAAAACCAATTTGGAAGGCGGTTTTTAGCTCACTGATCACAAAGGCTGGAATAATGACGGTCATCGGTAAGTCAGTTGGCTGATCAACTTCAGTAATACCTGCCATTTCGGCAAGGGTTGATAAATCTTTCAAGCGCGTTTGTTCAAGCATAAAGGCTCTGAGTGGCACTTTAGCTTCGTTGATGGCGTCAACTGACGTCATTTGCTCTGCTAAGTATGGCTGAATTGCCACTTCATCAATTTGGTTGTAAACCGGCGTCATTATAAAAATCGTCATAAACAAGGTTAAACCAATAATCACCTGATTTGACGGCGTTTGCTGTAAACCAAATGCCTGTCTGAGAATTGCCATTACAACCACAATGCGGGTAAACGAGGTCATCATAATTACCGCTGCGGGGATAAACCCGAGCGCGGTCATAAAAATCAGAATTTGTAAGGTTACTGAATACTCTTGCGAGCCGTCTGGATTAGTGGTTAATTTCAGCGCCGACATCGAAAGGTCGTCAGCCGCCATTAACTGGCTAGACGTCAGTAACACGAGTAATGACATAGCGACAATTAGTACTTTTTTCATTATTCTCTTATCTAGATGATGTGTTAACAGCATTCGCTTTCTTACTAGCTTTTATTACAGTCAATTTAACGTTAAACACTTAAATTCTAACGAATTACTTTTTCAAGAGCTTACTGAGGCTAGCCGCAATATCAACAGGCAAGTTCTGCTGACTCGCTAATGGCTCAGCCAACTCTTGTAGTATTGAAATATTATTGGCAGTGACACCAAGCAATAACTGCTTACCCGCCACTTCAACAACCACTAATCGCTCTTTTGTACCAATGTGCATTGACGTGATAACTTTTAAATCACTGTGCAACTGCCCACCTAATTTAAATTTCTTTAATAGTGAAGCTGCTAGCAATATTAACGCCAACACCGCTAAAAGCGACAATAACATGCTCGATAACTCAAGATTATTGCTGGCAACATGACGCCCTACTTCTGGCGCTACTTGTTGGGGCGTTAGAGGCTGTGCACCAGCCGTAGTGGGATTAGTTGCGATGGAATCAGCATTTTCAGGGTTAGCCACTGATACTGATTGAAGACTCTGCTCTTTTGTTGGTTCAAGCGGTTTAGTTAATTGCTCTGAATGAGGTGAGCCTAACGCGAGTTCTGATTCGAGCACTTTTTGCGAATTTAGTGGCCCCGCAGACGGTGTTGGCTGTGTTTGATCTTTATCTTCTGATTGCTGAGCATTTACCTGCAGCCCACAAAACAAAGCCAGTACCAAGGTACAGGCTTTGATAATACTTGCAGTGGTCAATCTCATAGGATTACTTGAGCTTTTTAATACGTTCAACCTGACTGATAACATCGGTAAGTCGAATACCAAACTTGTCGTTAACGACAACCACTTCACCGTGGGCGATCAAAGTACCATTGACCAGCACGTCAAGCGCTTCACCAGCAACGCGATCTAATTCGACCACAGAGCCTTGGTTTAATTGCAGCAGGTTACGGATAGAAATATTTGAGCGACCAACTTCCATGGAAATTGTTACCGGAATATCTAAAATTGCATCAAGTTTGCGCTGCTCTTCACCTGAGATAGGTGTATCGTTTTCTTCAAGTTCTTCCAACTCGACTTTCTCAGCGCCTTCAGCAGCCTCGCGAGCTTCGGCCTGTTCATTCAGGGCCTCGTCCCACATACTTAGGTCATCATTTTCAGTACTCATAACTGCCTCTAATTAATACTCTAAATCGTCTTCTAGCATATGCAGTTCAGCATCACTATCTAGGCGTTTACCGCCTTTGGTTAATATGGTTAATTCAGACTTCACAGACTCTGGACGTTTAATCTTCTCTTTAATTTGCAGAGCAACATTGTCACGACTTCTTCCCAGCTTGGCTCTAAAGGTTGGTAAGTCTTCAATAAGCACAGTGACATGATCTGGAATTTCCACAGGTATGATATCTCCTGCTTCAAGCTCCATGATTTTTTGCAGCGGCAAATCAACCTCAATAAACTTGGTGGTCAACTCTACTGGCACATCAAGAATTTCATCGCGCAGCGCTTTTGACCAGCGCATGTCAGTGTCTTCTTTGTCACTTTGCACACCAGCGTCAAGTAATTCGCGGATCGGCTCTAACATCGAATAAGGCAAGGCAACGTGGAAATCACCACCACCACCATCAAGCTCAATGTGGAATGAGCTAATCACCACCACTTCGGTAGGGCTAACAATGTTTGCCATTGACGGGTTAACTTCTGAATCTAGGTACTCAAACGACACATCCATAACAGGCGACCAAGCTTCTTTGTAATCTTCGAAAATCAGCTTAAGTAACATTTGGATGATGCGGCGTTCAGTGGGTGTAAATTCACGACCTTCGATTTTCGCATGGTAACGACCGTCACCACCAAAAAAGTTGTCTACCAAAATAAACACTAAACGTGCTTCCATGGTAATTAAGGCGGTACCTTTTAGCGGCCTAAATCTTACCATGTTCAAACTGGTTGGTACGAACAAGGTATGTACGTACTCACCAAACTTGATCATTTGAATACCGTTTATCGAGACTTCTGCAGTGCGGCGCATCATGTTAAATAAACTGATGCGCATGTGGCGCGCAAACCGCTCGTTAACCATTTCAAGTGTTGGCATGCGGCCACGAACGATACGATCCTGCGAAGAAAAATCATAGTCAGATGTCCCTTCTTGGGGTTCCTGTTCCTCGACTATTTCATCTTCTTCGACTTCATCGACACCGTGCAGTAGCGCATCAATCTCGTCTTGTGAAAGTAAGTCACTCACTTGAAATTACTCTTATACTCAATTTTAAATATTGCTTTGTCTGGCTTGCCAGTTATTGCATCACAAAGCCAGTAAATAGCACTTTTTCGACAATTTTATTACCAGAAATTTCGCTCAGTATCTTTTGCACTTCCGCTAAAGATTTCTGTTTTAACGACGCTTTACCGGCACTGGTTGCTAAGTCATCTGCATTGGCCAATGAAAACGTTGACAGCAAAGTGCTCTCAATTAATGGCACATGCTTTTTCGCTTCTTCTTCATTGTCACTGCCACGCACTAATAGCTGCACGCGTATTTCAACGAAACGGTCTCGTGTTGCACCTGGTACGTTGAATCTGAAGGGTCTTGGCATCGGAACATAAAGTGCGTCCCCTGTTGACGCGCCTGCCGCCTCGGCTGGCATTTCTTCACTACCTTCACCGCTTTCACCACTTTCTAACGCCGCTGCTACTTCTTCTTCTGACGGCTCGCCGCCCATAAAGAAGAATACACCACCACCTGCCGCTAATAACACGACTACGGCAATGATGATGATCATCATTTTTTTCTTGCCACCGCCGCCGTTATCGACTTCCAATTCTTTTTCGTCTGCCATAAAACACCCTAATTAACCAGCAGTTGAGTTGCTTTGCTAAACTATATCGTCGTTAGCTGTTTACGCCAATGCTTTTAATGTTTTAAGCGTAGAAATCAATACCAGTTGCCGAACCTTTAACCAACTGAGCGATATTTTCGGGTGCTGCAGATAGCTCTTCATTACCGCTGGCTCCGCGTCCGAATCGACCCTGCTCTTGACCACTGCCCTGCTGCTGTTGCGCGACATTGGCATCACCAACATCTACCCCACTTTCCTGTAGCATATCTCGCAATTTATCCATGTGTTGCTCAAGTGCATCTTTGGCTTGCGGGTTTTGTACAGTGAAATTCACCGCTGCTTGATCCCCTTGCAAATTAACACGCACATGCACATTACCCAGCTCAGGTGGATCTAGCTGAATATCGACTTGTTGCAGCTTTTGATTGACCATCACCATCACTTTATCTTTCACCGCGTTAGCAAAGTCTCGGCGATAAATATTGATGGTTTCCGTTTGTAATTGCTGCGTTTTCTTAATATCTAAGTTGCTGTCAATTACTCGGCTAGCGGCCGCCTCTAATTGCTCGACTTGCTCAGGGGTTAAATTTTCAGTATTTGTGATCGAACTCGTTGTATGAGTCTGGCTAGCATTCGCTGCTGCTATGCTCTCTGCAAAACTCATGCGCGAGTTTGGAGCAGAAACTTGTGCTTGTTGGCTGTTAGTTTCAACCTGTTGTTGCAGAGTTTCAGCTTGCTGGTGCTCACCTTGATTCAAATTTTGTTCTTGCTGCTCTGCTTGCGCCGCATCCGCCACAGCATTTAACTGTTGAACATGGGCAGACGGTTCACCACCTGTTCGCTGCGTTGCAGCGCTGTTAGTATTTCGTTGCTGGTTTGAAGTAATTTGTACATCATTCGCGGCGGCAGCGTTTTGCTCTGCATCAAGCACTTGATCGTTAGCTGAGTTAATTGCATTACTTGCACTTGCTGCCTGACCGTTAACCGATTGAACGGATGATTGCTCATTAACCTGAGATTTGTCATTGGCAGTGTTGCTACCCTGCGAAGATGCCGACAAGGTATTTTGTGAGGGGCCCTGATTAGCGCCTTGGTTAGCGCCTTGACTCGCAGATAAATCGCCGCTTAATTGCTTAATGTTCTCACCAGATGCGCCATTACCTGCCGCATCAGTCTCTATTGCTGCATTGGCAAGCGAGGTTGCTGATTGTCCCTCGGTTAACTCTTCAGCACCTGCAGTCTCTAACCCTAACTTAGGCTCAATCTTGGTATTAAGATCGGTAGGTTGTGCCAACCTGTTACCTTTGCCTGCCAAATTACCAGCAGATTGAGAAACAACTGATAAGTCATTAGCACTCGGATCTTTGCTCGTTTGGCTATCGTTGCCTAGCTTACTAGCGTCAATTTTTTGTTCACCACTTTTAGAAGAATGTGCAGCTAATAACTCATCTAATTTACTCGATGACGACTTATCGGATAATGTGCCATTTTGTGATTCACTTTCACCTGCAGGTTTTTCTTCCCCAGAAACTTCAGTGCCATTAGTCTTAGATTCGTTCGAGCTAGTCGAAACACCAACAAGTTTATTATCCCCGTTAGCTTGAGCAAACTGCACGCTAGTGTTTTTATCACCTTTAGCAGCGTCCCCACTTAGCCACTTTTCAGATTTTGCCAGCAAGGTCATGAAATCATCAGATTTGGTTTCTTGTTCTGCTTGCTTTGCTAGCGACTGACTAGCGATTTGTTCCTCTGAAACCTTCTCTTCGCCTGCCACTTGTTTAGGCGTGTCAGATGCTTGTGCATCTTTTTGCTGGCTAGATGATTCCTCACCCTCAGTTGTTTTAGCGTCATTTGGCTGAGCATCGGTATTCTTGCTGTCCAATGCGTGTTCACTATCTAAACTAGCGTCTTGCTCTTTATCTACATTAACGCCTTGATCTTTATCTACATTAGCACCTTTATCACTGGCACGACTTGTATAATTAGTTTGCTCTTTTTGCTGAGTTTGCATTTGGCTATCAACAAGTTTGGAAAACTCACCACTATTGCTAGCTTTGTCGCCACTAGATGCTGCACCAGCAACTAGGTCATTACTTTGTAGTGTGTCTATCGACAATACATTTACTCGTGTCATAACAGTTCCAATACAACTAAATCCATTCTTAATGCCCGCCTATTGCATTAATCAACCAACATCTTCAATCGGCATTAAGCTCAAGGCAAACTATTCATGGTGACTAAGCAACCACTTATCTCATTTTGTACATCGCCAAGTTACATCACTTAGCTCTTTTTCAATTGTCAGTGTCGTTTACAAACCTTCACACAGGTTTTAGACGGAAAATCTTGTGCTATTAATGAATCCTGAGCGGCAATTATTGCGACTTGGTTTTTCAATTTTCCGCTAACTTCTGTTTGCTGACGCCCCAATGCTATGGCTCGTAAGGCTTATACAACGCTCTAAGTGAAGACCTATAAAAGGTATCACAAAAATAAAAAAGCAAAAATTACGCCACAGTATAAAGAACAAACATTAACGTGCCCTTCTGATAAATTGTTGGGTGGCGATTTCATCAAACATTTTTTGTTCTTTACGCGCCTCTTGTTTAGCTAACTCTTTCAGTTTTAGCTCTCTAAGGTGCTCTACCGCTTGCACTTTCTGGCGTTGTGCTAGCCATTGCCGCTTGCGCTGCTCCATCAAGGCTTTAGCTTGGTTAATAGCAATTGAAACTTGCTCTGCCGCTTGATCGAGTTTTTTTACAAAGGCGTGAAAGTGGTTAAAGGTCGCACTATCGATACCCGCTCTAGAGCGCTCACTAAGTCTGCGCATATACTCCAAGCGATAATCACTGACACCTTGCATACGCTGTAAATTCTGCTGGTAGTCAAGCTCTGCCGCTTGCAATTGCTGTGCGGCTTTGGTTTCTTTTTCCTTTTCGAATCGATACAAAATATCGAGCTGCTTCGAAGACATCGCTTTACCCTTTGCTATCCGTTGCGTTCATTAAATAATTCGTCAACTTTCCCATTTCTCACCCCTAACATTACTAGCGCGCTACTGCCATGTTTTGTTGGGCTGGTTGCCCTTGCTGTGCTTGTGCTGCCGCAACAATTTCATTGAGTTGCGTTAAGCTCTGATCGTAAGGGATTACTTCCTTCATTTGCTGTTGCAAATAGAACTCGATAACTGGTAACAAGTTAATTGCCTGATCAATACGTGGATCACTGCCTTTGGTGTATGCGCCAATGGCAATTAAGTCTTTATTTTGTTGATATAGCGAATAAGTTTGTTTCAAGCTACGCGCTAGTTGCTGATGCTCAGGGCTGGTCACCATAGGCATAACACGTGAAATTGACGCTTCAACATCAATTGCTGGGTAATGACCACTATCAGCCAAAGAGCGTGACAATACGATATGACCATCAAGGATCGCCCTTGCGGCATCAGCAATTGGGTCTTGCAAGTCATCACCTTCGGTTAGTACCGTATAAAACGCGGTGACTGAGCCTTGGCCCTCACCGCCATTACCCGCGCGTTCAACCAATTGCGGTAACTTAGAAAATACTGACGGTGGGTAGCCTTTGGTCGCTGGTGGCTCGCCAACGGCTAAGGCGATTTCACGTTGTGCTTGGGCATAACGAGTCAGCGAGTCCAAAAGTAGCAGCACGTTAAGCCCTTGATCGCGGAAGTATTCAGAAATTTGTACTGCAGTTTCGCAGCCTTTTAAGCGCATAAGCGGCGAGCAGTCTGCAGGAGCTGCAACAACAACTGAACGTCGTCGCCCTTCTTCGCCCAAAATTTCTTCAATAAATTCTTTAACCTCACGGCCACGCTCGCCCACTAGGCCAACGACGATAACATCAGCGCTAGTACCGCGGGTCATCATTCCCAATAGCACAGATTTACCAACACCAGAGCCAGCAAAGAGCCCCATACGCTGCCCTTGACCAACCGTAATAAAGCCGTTGATAGAGCGCACGCCGACATCAAGCGGCTCTGAAATTGCTCGACGAGCAAGCGGGTTAAGTGGTGTGTTATCATGACGATATTGCTCGTCCGCTTCGATTGGCCCTTTGCCATCAAGCGGGTTACCAACACCATCAATCACGCGCCCTAACAAATCCATTGACATAGGTAGGCGGACTTTAGCGGAAAGTGGCAATACGCGAGCGCCGGGTAATACGCCAGTCAGGCTTTGCTCTGGCATCAGATAGGTTTTATCTTCTGCAAAACCCACTACTTCAGCAATTAGATCACCGTGAGCCGTTTCAACTAAACATTGGCTGCCGACATGTGCTTTAACTCCAACAGCCTCAAGTGTTAAGCCGACCACACGGATCAAGCGACCCGCTACTGCTTGGCTAAAAGGCTTAATAATAGGTTGGCATTGCGCTAAACGCTCCGCCAAGTGAGAACTTTCAATCATGTTGGAATTTTGACAACAAACTACTTATGCAGTGCTTCTTGCAAAAATGATTCCACAACTTGTTTGATACGTGATTTGATGGTTAGATCGATACTTGATGTACTATTTTCGATTTGACAGCTACCTGGCTCGAATTGCGGTGCTGGCAACAATCGCCACCCTTGCTCTTGAATATAGCTGTCGCCAAATTGCTCGGTAACGCGTTCAATATCGCTTGGGTGCAATAGCATTTGAACTTGCGAGTCTTGGCTAGGTAGCGCTTTAATGCCCTCGCTAATTGCCGCCATCAGAATATCGGGGTTGGTTTTAGCCTCAGTCAGTATGACCGCTTCGGTAAGCTGTGCAACCAAGACCAGTAATTGATGTTCAATGTTTCTTTCTACGACAGCAAGCGGTTGATGCAACTGTTCAACTTGCTGTTGCCATTGATTCGCCAACTCGGTGATGGCTTGTTCGCCAGATGCTAAACCTTCGGCATGACCTTGCTCGCGGCCGGCTTGCTCACCGTCTTGATGCCCTTGCGCCTTGCCTTCGTCATAACCTTTGGCAAAACCTTCCTCTTTGCCTTGGTTGAAGCCCTCTTCATAGGCGGCCTGACGAATCTCTTCAATTTCTTCGGCAGTTAAAGGTACAGGCTCCGGCTCTGGCTCTGGTGGTGGTTCATAACGCCAATTGCGCGGTTTACCCAGTGCATTGGTTTGCTCAAGTTCTTGCGCCGTTACTTGCTTTTCAACGTCCGGTAAGTGCCATAGTGAACTTTCTTGTTCACCTTCTTTGAGCACTTGCTGTCCAACAGACGACTTTGTGAATTTATTCATAACAAGGAGTGACTAGGCAAATATTGGTTGTGGCGATTTGGTTGTGGCGATTATAAGAATTCATCGCCGCCACCGCCGCCGCCCAGCATAATTTCACCAGCGTCAGATAATCGACGGGCAACCGAGAGAATTTCTTTCTGCGCAGCTTCCACTTCACTGATTCGTACAGGACCCATAGCTTCAAGATCATCTGCCAGCATTTCAGCAGCACGTTTTGACATGTTGCCCAAAATTTTCTCTTTCAGCGCTTCGTCAGCACCTTTGATTGCTTTCATTAGTGCGTCTTGTTGCACTTCTTTCAAGATAGCTTGAATACCGCGGTCATCAACATCTGCAAGGTTTTCAAAGACAAACATAAGATCTTGAATCTGTTGACTCATCTCTTCATCGTGCTCGCGAATTGAATCCATCAACATACCTTCAACATTAGTGTCTAGGTAGTTCATGATATCGGCAGCCGCTTTCAAGCCGCCCATTTTCGCAGCTTGTGCACCCGCTTGACCGGCGAACTGTTTCTCCATAATTTCGTTCAACTCTTGCAATGCTGCCGGTTGAACTTCTTCTAGGTTGGCAATACGCATCATCAGGTCTAAGCGCACTTTTTCGGAGAACTGGCCTAAAATTTCGGCCGACTGCTCTGGCTCTAGATAAGATAAAACAATGGTTTGGATCTGCGGATGCTCGTTGCGAATAATATTGGCTACTTGCTTCGAGTCCATCCATTTCAATGAATCTAAACCTTTAGCCCCACCGCCCATCACGATCTGGTCAATTAGGTTACCAGCTTTATCTTCACCAAGTGCAGCGGTTAATGCTTTACGCACGAACTCCTCACTCTGGAAGCCAATCGTCGAGAAGTTTTGAATTTCGTTGATAAACAGTTTGTGCACAGCAGTGATCTTTTCTTGGGTAAAGTCTTCCATACCCGCCATGATCATACCCACTTGCTGCACTTGCTTAGGCTCTAAGTGCTTTAGAATTTGTGCAGCGTCTTCTTCTGACAAACTCAGCAATAAAATAGATGCTTTTTCGGCACCGTCTAGCTTTTCAACATCAAAGCCACCAGCACCACCAACTGGGGCTAATTCTTGGCCTTCATCACTCATCTTCGCTCAACCAACTTTTCACAACTTGAGATGACAGCTCTGGCTCGTTAGCAACAAGCGCACGAACTGCTTTTAGTATATCTTCATCACGATGCAGATCAGGTAACTGCAAGCTACCATCTGGCGCAAAACCTACGGCATCCGCATCGAAATCAGATGTTAACATATCCATGGTTTCATCACCTAGGTCAACATGACTATCCAGTGATTTGTCGCCGTAATCTGCAGGTGTTTGATCTGGGTAGATTAAGCGTTTCAGCATTGGGCGAACAACTGCCACAATCAATACAATAATCACTAAGGCACCCATCACCAATTTCAGCGCCTGCATAAACCAAGGCTGCTCGTAAATTGGTACCTCTTCTTCTTCACCTAAATCAATACGTGAGAATGGCAAGGTCACCACTTCTAAAGTGTCACCGCGCTGCATGTCAAAACCAATACTGCCTTGCAGTAAACGGCGAATATTAGCAAGCTCGGCGACCGAGCGCGGTGCCGATGTGGTTTCCCCTTCAGCGCCCGGTGTTGAAATATAATCTAATGCTACCGATACACTGATACGGCGAATCACCCCGGTTTGCTGCTTGGTATAGCTAATGGATTCATCAAGCTCATAATTTTTAGTTGATTCAGAATGTTTACGTGATGGTAGTACTGGCTGATCGCCATTACCTGTCGCGTTTTCTGGAATATCGGAAGCGAGCGGCGGCTGATTCGTTAGTGCGCCAGGAATACCACCTAGTGAACCACCAATTGAGGTATCTTCACTGTTCATTTCACTGCGCAATGCCGGTAAATCGGGGTTGTAGCGACGTGACGTTTCTTCTGTGTTGGTAAAGTCCATCACAACGTCAACTTGCGCGGTATAGTTACCTAAACCAACGACAGGAATTAAGATTGAGTCAATTTTTTCCATGTACTCGGTTTCACGCTTTTGCTCAATTTCAAATTCTTTACGTGAGCGCGATGATACTGAATCTTGGCTACCAGAATTTAATAGACGGCCGTTTTGGTCAGTTACTGTCACCCGATTTGGTGACATGCCTTGTACCGCAGAGGCAATAATATCAACGACTGAGTCTACTTCTTCTTCAGAAAGCACTCGACCGCGAGCTAGGGTTAGTACAACAGTTGCAGAAGGCGATTTTTGTTTGCGGGCAAAAACATTTTCACGCGGGATCGCTAATAATACTTTAGCGCGTTGAATAGACTGTAACTGCTCAATCGTAAATGCCAACTGTTTTTCACGGCTGTGCTTTAAACGCTCACTTTCTAACCGTTGGCTAACACCAAAGCCCATGTCTTGCATGATAATATCTGTGCCTTCAGACGGCTCGTCAGTCAGGCCTTGGCGGGCAAGCAGTAATTTAATGTCTTGGTATTCGTCTGCGCGAACCGATATGGTGTTATTCGCCTGTTTGTAGTCAACTTGGTTGGCATCCAAGAAGTCCATTGTTTCGATAAGCTGCTGGGTAGGTAGCTTGGACAGAATGCGGTACTCTGGCTGATTGGCCCACATGATCACAAAAACAGCAATCGCTAAACAAATGGCCAATGCCATAATTAACGTTAACTGCCTTAATACATCAACATTGCCTAACGAAGCAGCAAAACCTGACTTCTGCTCTTCGACCATATCATTGTCTTGGGCGACAAGATCTGAGCCATCTGTGGTTGCCATTGCTGTGGAATTATTGTCAGCCACTTTACATCTCCGCTAATTGACTACTTGAGTGCACACTAAATTTCAGCGCGCATTATACTGGCATACTCATGATTTCTTTATAGGCTTCGACAAACTTATTTCTCACCTGCACGGTTGCTTCGAAGGCAACGCTGGATTTTTGTGCAGCTATCATAGTTTCAGCCAAGGTAACGCGATCGTCACCCATTTCAAAGGCTGTGCGTTTCTGCCCTGCATCTTGCTGCAAACCGTTCACAGTATCAATAGCTTGTTTAAAAACATTGCCAAAATCAGAAGATGAAGCGTTTACTTGCTGCATTGACTCCATCGGCATCGCGCGATTGCCTGTTGCTTGTACAGACATGGCTTGCATTTGTGCAAGTAAAGAATTTGCTTTGATATCCATGACGGTTCACCTCTGTCAAAAAACTGTTGTTTAATTCACCAACTAATTACTTACCTTGTAAAGCAAGCATAGTGCCAATCAAACAGAACAGAATTTATTAGAGTTAACCACTTGTAATTTAATCAATTAACAATGAGGTTTAGAGGAATTAGAACGACTAAACAACAATAAACTGGCGTCAAAAAGAGGTGCCACATCAGGCGATGGAATTAACCTGATGTGGCTGGTGGAATGATGGTGGAACTAACTGAAAAATTGCTAAGCAGGTACTAAATAAGTACGAAGCAAGTTTAGGCAGTTACTAGGCCGGTATTTCGATACCTGAGTCACGCATTTTGGCAATTTTGTAACGTAAGGTTCTTGGGCTGATCCCTAACCGCTCAGCCACTGCCTTTCGACTGCCTTGGCATGCTTGCAAGGTATCTAAAATAATTTGATGCTCTTGCTGCTTAAGCTCATTACCGAGTTTTTCTTCTTTTTCATGTTCAATGTCAGTAGTGACTTGAATTTGCGTGTCGAAGTTTTCAATTAATATGTCTCCCGCATTGATAAGCTGTTCAGAATGCAGAATTAGCGCCCGTTGCATCACATTATCCAACTCGCGCACATTGCCTGGCCATTGATAAGCCAGCATTTTGCTGCGCGCACATGCGCTAAACTCTGGCATTGTCTGGCCGTTGCGCTGGCTATGAATATGCGCCAAATGTTTGGCTAACGGTAAAATATCATCACGGCGCTCTGCCAGTGGCAACCAAGTTAATGGGAATACATTGAGTCGATAATATAAATCTTCTCGGAAAACGCCTTCACGAACGGCATCTTTTAAATCGCGGTTGCTAGTGGCAATAACCCGTACATCAAGCGAGATGGTTTTGCGGCCACCTAAGCGCTCAACTTCGCGCTCTTGCAGCACCCGCAGAATTTTAGCTTGTAAGCCTAAGTCCATTTCAGTGATTTCATCGAGTAAAATCGTGCCGCCTTGGGCTTGCTCGAACTTGCCTGGGCAAGCAGAAATAGCCCCCGTAAATGCGCCTTTTTCGTAACCAAATAGCGTAGCTTCCAGCATATTCTCTGGGATAGCCGCGCAGTTAATGGCAATAAAAGGCGCCTCTTTGCGCGCAGAATGATTGTGCACATATTGAGCTAGCACTTCTTTACCCGAGCCACTTGGTCCCAAAACCATCACGGAAGCGTCTGTTGTCGCAACTTTGCGAGCAAGCGTTAATAGCTCAACACTTTTGCTGTCTTTGGCAATCGGCTCTTGCTTGCTAACAGCAGAAATAGGCACATATTGACTGACCATATTCAATAGTACTTCGGGTGCAAATGGCTTAGCCATATAGTTACTGGCACCATCTTTCATAGCCTGTACGGCATCATCGATAGTGCCATAGGCCGTCATCAGCAACATAGGTAAATTCGGGTAGTTTGCTTTAACACTTTTCAGTAACGATAAACCCGACATGCCACCCATTTGTACATCGCTCACTACTAAATCAACACTTTGTTGCTTAAGCATCATCAAGGCTTGTTCGCCAGAATCTGCCTCAACACATTCATAGCCAGCCAACAGTAGCGTGTCGATGAGTGCTTCACGTAAGCCCGCATCGTCTTCAACAACGAGAATTTTGCTACTACCCATGGGCAACCTCCTGAAAATGTTGTGTCAACTCTGTTGAGTTATGGTTAATCGAATTGTCTGCAGTTGCAGTATGATTACCTGCCACGAGCAAAGGCAGCTTAATACATATATTGGCCCCTTCATTTGGGCCACTAATCAGTTTCACATCCCCTTGATGGGCGTTGGCGACCGACTTCACGACGGCTAAGCCAAGACCCGTGCCTTTTGCACGCGAGGTAAAAAATGGTTCAAAGATTTTGTCAGCCATTGACGAGTCAATCCCATCGCCGTTGTCTTTCACACTGACATAAACGAACTGTTCGTGAGCCTCAACAGTAATATCAATTAAGGCTTTGTGCTTAATGACTTCTAAACTGTTGTGAATAAGATTTTGCAATGCGCCTGATAGTGCACTTTCATTGCCCAGCACTTGGCAATGGGTGTTGGTTAAATGCAGGTTAACTTCACTCTCTGATTTATTAACTAGGGCTTCCATTGCATGTACCGACTTTTCTACCAGCTCATTAACATTGAGCGTAGTGACTACTTGTTGATTACCACTTTTGGCGAACAACAACATATCGTTAACTTGCTGTTCTAAATCAGTAAGACGCGACATGAGTTTTTCTTGAAACCCTGTTTTTGAAGATTCAGATAAATTTTCGTTCGCTAAGTTGGCGCCGTACAGCATGGCAGCAGATAACGGCGTACGAATTTGGTGTGCTAGTTTAGAAACCATGCGCCCTAGTGAAGATAAACGCTGCAGTTGACCCAGTTTATCTTGCAATAACCGAGTTTCAGTAAGGTCCGTGATCATGATTAGCTGGCCAGGCTGATGACCTAATGCGCTAATTTCAAGTTTCACACGACGACCGTCTTTTAGCGAAACTTCGTGCCAATCGTCAGCACGTGGCTTAAACGATCGTTTAATCACATCAAACCATGCTTGCCCTAAAATGGGTTCATCTAACAATTGCTTGGCAAATTCGTTCACACGCACAACAATGCCATTGCCATCGAGAATAATGACACCTGTTGGCATAACATCAATTAGCTGACTTAATTGACTACTCTGCTGGCGTAAAAAGGCTAGCTCACCAACATAAGCTTCTTTACTTAAGTTGTCTTGGTGCTCTTCAAATGCAAAACAGCCTTGACCAAAAATGGCACTAGTACTGCTAGCATCAATATGATGAGTGTTTAAAGCGATAGCCATAATGCTTCCCCGAAGTTTGCTGCAAATTGCTGACTAGGTTTTGATTGACCTCAAGCAATGAACGATAAATGTGCTCTAAAATGAGCTAAGTACTTAGGAGATAGCATTTATAGTGCCAAAATAAATATTCTTTTATTTACATGAACTTACAAGATTATTTTGTTGATGCCAATTTTCTGTCAGTCATTTAAAGCGTGTATAAATAACAGGCGTCAAAAATTAAGAATTTACCTCTTCGACTGACAAGACAAAAGCAAAAGTTATTTTAAAACAGTTAGATAAAAACAACTTTATTGTTGGCACTATCTCTGCATAGTCTTTTAAGAGAAATTTAAACAAGGATAATTGATTCGAGATAGAGAAGTATTCAGTCGAGTGTTTTCTTGAGATTAGTTATCGAGCGAATTCTAGTAAATTTTTAGCAAACAATGAATAAGGTGTTTATATGTTAGTACTTGGTGGAAATGCAGAATCAAATCATGCAGCAAACAGCAGCAGCTTCGTCAAAGGCAAACGATACAGCTTTAGCCTGTTCACTCAAAATGAAAGCCTTGACGACCAATTAGCATCAATTGAACAGTATATGATGAACAAAGGCTGGGACAATATCGTTATAGAAGAGCAAAGCTTACTTAACGAAGCCGACGAGGTGAACCACGAAGTGGTTGCTGAAGCAATTTTAGCGGCAAAAAATGACGGTATGGCAGGTATTGTTCACCACGTACCACTATCTTAAACACACGCTGGTTTATACCTAATACTCAAAAGGGCGAGCTGATTTTAATCAGCTCGCCCTTTTATATTTTTATGTCGCTTAACTACTAACTAACTTAAACAACTAACTTACTTAGATTACTTTTCTTTTTGTAAGTCGTATTTTTTCATTTTCTCGACCAGCGTTGTTCGGCGCATGCCTAAAAGTTCAGCCGCCCTAGCCACAACACCTTGGTGCTGCTCTAAGGCTTGGTTGATTAACGACACTTCAAGATCGGCTAAATATTCTTTAAGGTTGATACCTTCAGTTGGCAATACCCCTACCGAAGCTGGTGCAGGCTGCTCCGCCGATTGTGAATTATCAGCTACTTCTTCTGTGTCTGACAAATCATCGTCGTCATAATCAAAGCCAGCAAATAGCTCGTTAATTGCTTCACGCTCTTGCAGCTCTTCAGGGTATTCTGGCTCATATTCATCAACATCAATATGCTGATACTTAGCCGGTAGCTCACTGACATTAACTACTTGATCACCATACATAATGATCATGCGTTCAATAAGGTTTGAAAGTTCACGAACATTACCCGCCCATGGGTGTTCCATCAAAGATTCAATTGCTTTTTCAGTAAAACGCACACTGCTATTTTGCTCAGCCTCAAAACGTGATACCAGCTCTTGTAAAAGCAGCGGTACGTCTTCCTTTCGCTCTCTAAGCGCTGGTGTTTCAATCGGGAATACATTCAAGCGATAAAATAAATCTTCACGGAAATCACCCGTTTTAATCATATTTTCAAGGTTTTGATGAGTCGCTGCGATAACACGCACATTTGCTTTAATACTTTTACTACCACCAACACGTTCAAACGTGCGCTCTTGTAGTACACGCAGCAGTTTAACTTGCATTGGCTGTGGCATATCGCCAATTTCATCAAGGAACAGAGTGCCGCCCTCGGCCAACTCAAAGCGCCCTTTACGACTAGAGATCGCACCGGTAAATGCGCCCTTCTCATGACCAAATAACTCGCTCTCCAATAATTCTGCGGGTATCGCACCACAGTTCACTGGCACAAATGGGGCATTTGAACGATCAGATAGATTGTGAATATTACGGGCGACAACTTCTTTACCTGTGCCTGACTCACCTAGCACTAAAACGTTAGCCGCAGTTGGCGCCACTTGTTCAATCAAAAATCGTACTTGTTGCATCGGCTTACTAACACCAATGAGTGAACGAAATAGTTTAGTGCTACCAGGTTTGCCTTGGCCTTTAGTGGGCAGCTTATTATGGTATTGGTGGCAGTGGTGAATCTGCTCTGTTAGCTGGGCATAATTGAGTGGTACTGATAGCTCGCCAATGACATTGGCATAGTTAGCCACAGCGTTTTGATCAAGTACATCATGCAATACAAATGGACAACGCGGATTATTCGCAATTAGTTGCGCCGCTGAATGCGACACATTGCCGGCAAAAATGACCGTTAGCACATTCGCAGTTTGTTTAAAAACGTTGATTAGCTCGTCTTCTGCACAAGACAAAAAGTGCTCACCAACAAACGCCAATACTGTTTCAATTTGCTGACGCCTTGCTGCGTCATTATCCACTACAAGGATTTGCTTTTGACCATGCATAAGTATTTGTACTGCCACTTATAATAATGATGATTCGATTCTAACGGTGTCATTGAAATAAGCAACAGAAAATTGACGCTTAGGCAGTCAAAAATACGTCACCTCGTTCAAAAACATGATGCTTAGCGGCTTATTTGAACAATCAGTGCTGTTGATTCATATAGTTATTCTCTTCTCTGAGTGAATTTGGTATTTTGGGAATATTATTTGCTTTCTCTTTGAGAATCAGTGTTAAAGGGCGTTCGAATGTTTGACAACAAGAGTATTTTAATTACGGGTGGCACAGGCTCGTTTGGTAAAAAATATGTTCAAACTCTACTGTCTCGCTATAAACCTAAAAAGATAATTATCTACTCGCGTGACGAGCTCAAACAGTTCGAAATGCAGCAACAATATAACAGCGAATGCATGCGTTATTTTATTGGTGACGTACGTGACAAAGAGCGCTTAAATCGCGCCATGCGTGGTGTAGATTTCGTTATTCATGCAGCAGCAATGAAACAAGTGCCAGCGGCTGAATACAACCCGATGGAATGCGTTAAAACCAATATTAACGGCGCGGAAAATGTGATTGACGCAGCACTGAATAATGACGTTGAAAAAGTTATTGCACTTTCCACCGATAAAGCGGCAAACCCGATTAATTTATACGGCGCCACTAAGCTTGCTTCAGATAAGATATTTGTTGCAGCCAACAATATTTCTGGAGGCCACAATACTACTTTTTCAGTAGTTCGTTATGGCAATGTCGTTGGCTCTCGCGGCTCTGTGCTTCCCTATTTTCAGAAATTGATGGCTGAAGGCACAGATCATTTACCTATTACACATAATGAGATGACCCGCTTTTGGATCAGCTTGCAACAAGGCGTGGATTTCGTCTTAAAGAATTTTGAACGCATGTATGGTGGTGAAATTTTTGTCCCTAAAATTCCATCGATCAGAATTCCTGATTTAGCAACCGCTGTCGATGCTTCAATTCCACAAAAAGAAATTGGCATTCGTCCCGGTGAAAAACTGCACGAAATTATGTGCCCTGCTGATGATTCTTATCATACCTACGAGTATCAAGATCACTTTGTTATTGCACCAACGATTATCTTCTCAAGCAGAAGTAACGACTTTACAGTTAATGCTATTGGCGAACATGGTAAGCCAGTAGAGCACGGCTTTGAATATAGTTCTAAAGACAATCCAGACTTTATGACGGTTGAGCAAATTAAAGCCTTTAATTCACAGGCGTGTCTATGATCCCCTATGGTAAACAACATATTACCGAACAAGATATTAGCGCTGTTGTCGAGGTTTTAAAGTCAGACTTTATTACTCAAGGACCTAAAGTTTTAGAATTTGAACAAGCAATCGCTCAATATTGCCATGCGCAACATGCCATAGCGACAAATAGTGCAACCTCGGCATTGCATATAGCCTGTCAAGCACTTGGCTTGACTGAAGGCGATTGGCTTTGGACTTCTCCTATCTCGTTTGTCGCATCTGCTAATTGTGGACGTTACTGTGGCGCGCAGGTCGATTTTGTCGATATCGATCTTAATACCGTTAACATTTGCCCGAAAAAATTAAAGGAAAAACTCGTTTTAGCCAAACAGCAAAACACGCTACCTAAAGTTGTAGTGGTGGTGCATATGGCTGGATTAAGCTGCGATATGCAAGCCATCGCAGAACTGGCTAAAGAATACGAATTTGCAATTATTGAAGATGCTAGCCACGCCATTGGCGGCCAATATCAAGGAAAGCCTGTTGGCAATTGCCAGTATAGTGATATTAGTGTGTTCAGTTTTCATCCGGTAAAAATTATTACCTCTGCAGAAGGCGGCATTGCGGTCACCAACAATGAAGGTTTAGCGCGTAAAATGCGACTTTATTCAAGTCATGGCGTCACCAGAGAGCAAGCAACATTTACTAACGGCATTGATGCACCTTGGTACTATGAGCAACATTGCCTTGGGCAAAATTATCGTATGACCGAGCTGCAAGGTGCACTTGGATTAAGTCAACTGCAACGGGTAGATGAAATTGTTAGCCAGCGCCAACAGCTCGCAAAAAAATATCAAGCTATACTGTCAGGTTTGCCAATAACGTGGCAACAATCAGTTGACGATAATTATTCAGCCTATCATTTGTTTGTGATCCGATTAAACGATGATACGAAGCTTACACGCGAACAATTGTTTGAAGCACTACGTAAAGCCAATATCGGCGTTAATGTGCATTATATTCCCATTCACACCCAACCCTACTATCGCGAATTAGGTTTTAAACAGGGTGATTTTCCGGTAGCTGAGCGTTACTATCAAGGCGCGCTATCATTGCCGTTATACCCAGAGCTCAGTGAACAGGATTTTGATCACATCACCACTACCCTGCACGCTTTGCTGGACTAGTCTTGGTTAGGTTAAGGTAGGCACAAAATTTCCCATGGAACTCGCCTTAGGTACCGTGCAATTTGGTCTTGATTACGGCGTTAGTAATCAAACTGGACAAGTTAATCATTCAACGATTGAACTTATTCTATCTAGCGCTCACTCCTCAGGAATCGAGACATTAGATACCGCCAGCGCCTATGGCAACAGTGAGCAAGCATTAGGGAGAATCGCTGCTAGCCAAGCTTTTCAAATTATAACAAAAGTACCTAAGTTAGCTCCCAAGGCGACTAGCTTGCTCCCGTTTGTTGAACAGAGTTTAGCTAACCTCAAACGTGACAAGCTAGATGCCGTAATGTTTCATCATGCCGACGACCTAATCATTCACCAGCATTGCGATGTGCTATACAAAGAGCTCGAGGCACTAAAGAAACAAGGGGTTATTAAGCGGATTGGCGTATCACTTTATCACCCAGAGCAATGGCACCAGCTCAAAAATAACTTCAAGTTAGATTTGCTTCAGGTTCCCGTCAATGCACTAGATCAACGCTTTGTTAGTGAAAAGCTTATCAATGATTATCACGCATACGGTGTAAAGCTGCACTGCCGCTCTGCTTTTTTGCAAGGCTTGCTATTAATGACAAGCAGTAAGCGACCAAGCTATTTTCAGCCCTTTGCTATTGAGTTAAATACATTTGATCAAATTGCCTCGGCACTTAATTGCTCGCACCTAGCACTTTGCCTAGCGTGTCTACATTATTTTGCTCAGCAAACTAAAGCTCTATCCGATGGTGACGATAACCTTCTTGAAAGCATTGTTGTTGGCTGCTGCAGCGTTGAACAATTAGACGAAATCATCGAGGCCAATAAATTGGCAACGTCATTGCTGCCAAAACTGTCAGATAGTCAGCTCACGAAATTAGCCTCAACAAGGCAGGCATTAATTAACCCAAGCTTATGGCAAGTTGTTAAATAAACTGCCAAAAGTACAAGTAGGAACCTCATGAAAGTTGTTGCCATTTTACAAGCAAGAATGAGCTCAAGCCGGCTCCCCGGTAAAGTGCTAAAGCCTATCCTTGGCGAGCCTATGCTTGCTCACCAGCTAAAGCGTATCGCGCGAAGCAGTAAAATCGACACCATAGTTGTGGCAACATCAACTGAAAATGAAGATGAGCCAATTGCGAGCTTATGTCAGCAATTAGATATCGCCTGTTTTAGGGGCAGTTTAGATAATGTGCTTGACAGATTTTATTGCGCGGCAACTGAATATCAAGCCGATATTGTTGTGCGACTAACAGGAGACTGTCCACTTGCCGATGCCGATATCATTGATCAAGTGATTTCGATGCACCTATCACAAGGCAACGAATACACATCAAACGTTGAGCCGCCAACATTTCCCGATGGCTTCGACGTCGAAGTATTAAATATGACTCAATTGCGCTTAGCCTGGCAACGAGCGAGTCTGCCATCAGATCTCGAGCATGTTACCCCCTATATTCGCAACACACTTGCAGTAAAAAAGGGCAATTTTGAATCACCAACAGACTATTCACATTACCGCCTAACCGTAGACGAGCCAAACGATTTCGAGCTAGTGAAAATTATTTATCAAGAACTTGGCGAAAATGGCCAGTACTTTAGCAGTGAGCAAATTTATAAGCTGTTATCGCAGCAGCCAAAGCTCTTAACTCTAAACCAAAATATCACTCGAAATGAGGGCTACATAGCCTCGCTTAACCAAGACAAACACGATAAAAAAGCATGTCGTGTAGATGTAGATTAATATGAATAAGCATACTCCACGAGACTACTCCGCCTCCGAAAAATGGCTGGCACGCGCCGAACAAACCATTCCGCTTGGTTCACAAACCTTTAGCAAAAGTAAAACGCAATTCCCAGTGGGGGCAGCACCACTTTACCTTGAAAAAGGTAAAGGCGCGAAAGTGTGGGATATCGATGGCAACGAATACCTCGATTTTATGAATGGGCTGTTATGTGTGTCGCTTGGTTATGCAGATGATGATGTTACCCAAGCAGTTTATGACCAAATACAAACTGGCGTTAGTTTTTCACTGCCACATAAGCTAGAAGTTGAAGTTGCAGAAAAGTTAGTAGAACTTATTCCATGTGCTGAAAAGGTACGTTTTGGAAAAAACGGATCTGACGCCACCTCAGCTGCAATTCGACTTGCACGCGCCTACACAGGCAAAGACATGGTGTTAGTGTGTGGTTATCACGGCTGGCAAGATTGGTATATTGGTTCTACGGCTCGCAATTTGGGTGTACCTGAAGCCACCCAGGCACTAACAAAAAGCTTTCCATTTAATGATATTGACGCACTCAAACACTTGGTTGAGCAATATGACGGACAAGTTGCTGCAATCATTATGGAGCCAATGAATGTTGAATACCCAAAAGACGGTTATTTAGCAGAAGTGCAAGCACTAGCCAAGGCACACAATATCGTATTCGTTTTCGACGAAACGATTACAGGTTGTCGCTTTGCCAAAGGTGGTGCGCAGGAGCTGTTCGGAGTAACACCAGACCTCGCAACCTTTGGTAAGGGCTTAGCCAATGGCTTTCCCTTATCTGCAATTGTCGGTAAAAGCGATATTATGGATTTGATGGAGGACGTCTTTTTCTCTGGCACATTTGGCGGTGAAACGGCATCGCTGGCAGCAGCAAAGGTGGTACTCGATAAAGTTGACTACCAAGATGTGCCAAAACAGCTAGCCGAAACTGGTCAATATTTACTGGAAGGGCTAGAAAGGTTGATTACCAAATATCAATGCCAAAACTTTGTTAACACCGCTGGACACCCATCTTGGTCATTTTTACAAATTGCTGATAGCAACGGCTATACAAGCTTTGAGCTAAAAACCTTGTTTATGCAAGAAATGCTAGCGCGAGGTATTTTAACTTTCGGTAGCCACAATATTAGCCTGGCACACAGTAAAGCAGATATTGACGAACTGCTCGCTCGCTACCAAGAAGTACTGCCAATGCTAAAAGATGCAATAACCAATCGGACAGTGATCGAACAGTTACGCTGCCAACCACTTGAGCCATTGTTTAAAGTCAGATAGCAAAAAACAGGTTAGTTTCGATGATGAATATTGCTATTAGAGCTGACTCCTCTACTCAAATGGGCACTGGCCATATCATGCGCTGTCTAACGTTTGCTAATGCATTAAAAACAAAGTGTTCAGCCAATGTCTACTTCTTCTGCCGAAATACAGTGGGCAACATAAACAAAGCCATTCTAGATGCAGGCCATTTCCTAATAGAAATGTTACCACCGTCAAGCGTTGATAAAGGTCACTTAGCGCACAGTTCATGGCTTGGTTCAGCGCAAGATGAAGACGCAAAAGAATTTTTAATGCTAATGGGCCACCCAATAACAGAGGCAACTATTGTTCCCAAACATTTCGACTTTATCGTAATCGATCACTATGCTATTGACTGTCTGTGGCACAAAGCAGTTAGACAGGTAACCGATAACATCGTAGTGATTGACGATCTAGGTGATCGCCAGCATGACTGTGACTATTTAATTGATCAAACATTTCAGTGTTCAACAGCTAAATACGAAAATAAAGTACCATTGCATTGCCAACTGCAGCTAGGCACAGATTACGCAATGTTAAGGCCTGAGTTTAATGTAGAGGCAAGATTTGGTCTGAATCAACAGCAGTTAGTTAATAAACGAATTGCTCAGCTAAACGCTAATCTAGAGCAGCGACGCTTACTGGTTATGTTTGGTGGCACCGACCCAGACAACCTGTCTTTACAAACTCTAAAATTACTGTCGGCTCAATCGAATCATTACTATGTCGATATTATTTTAGGTCCAAGTGCTAAGCATATCGAACAAGTAAAAGACTATTGTGACAACCATCTTCAATTTACTCTGCACGTTGCACCTAAAAATATTGCCCAACTAATGTTAAACGCTGACTTTGCGATAGGCGCTGCTGGAGCCACTTCATGGGAGCGTTGTGCGCTTGGTTTGCCAAGTTTACTTATAGTGCAAGCGCGAAACCAAATAGAGATAGCCAAAGCACTTACTAAAGCAGGAGCAGTGCAGAGTTTTGAAGCGACAGAGCTAAATACACTTTTAATTGAGCGATTGGCAGAGTTAACCGACAGCCAACTTATTCAAATGATTAACAACAGCGTTAGTGTCTGTGACGGATTAGGTGCAAATCGTCTAGTAAAACGCATTCTCTTGGACAACTCATCGAATTGAAACAACTATGACATCACATAAAGACTACATTGTAATCGATGGTAAAAAAATTGGTTCTGCTTATAAGCCGTATATCATTGCTGAACTTTCGGCTAATCACAACGGCGACTTAACGGCAGCACTTGCTACCATTGAAGCCGCAGCGCAGGCAGGGGCTGATGCGATAAAAATTCAGACATACACCCCTGAAACCATGACCATAAAGAGCGATAAAGAAGACTTTCAAGTCAGAGGCGGTTTGTGGGACGGTTACCAGCTATATGATTTGTACGAGTGGGCGCACACACCATTCGAGTGGCATGAGGCGCTGTTTAAAAAAGCAAAGGAAGTTGGTATTACACTGTTTTCAACGCCATTTGATGAAACAGCAGTAGAGCTCTTAGAAAGTTTACAAACACCAGCTTATAAAATAGCTTCATTTGAAATGACTGATTTACCTTTGATTAAGCGAGTCGCACAAACAGGCAAGCCAATGATTATTTCAACGGGCATGGCTAATGTTAGTGAAATTGAAGAAGCGATAGCTACGGCCAAAAGCAATGGTTGTAATGATTTAGTCGTGCTTCACTGCATAAGTGCCTACCCTGCCCCTTATGATCAAGCCAACCTTGCGACCATTGCTGATATTAGCGAACGCTTTGATGTCCTTTCAGGTTTATCTGATCATACGCTTGGCACTGTTGCTTCGGTTAGTGCGATAGCCTTGGGTGCATGTCTAATTGAAAAGCACTTCATTTTAGATCGAAACCTAAAAGGCCCTGATTCAGAATTCTCGATTGAGCCTGATGAGTTAGCCCGTTTAGTGACAGAAACCCAAGCTGCACACCAAGCAATAGGTCACGCTGGTTATGAGCGAAAGCCTGCTGAAGAGAGTAGTATCAAATTTAGACGCTCTATTTATTTTGTCAAAGACTTGGCGAAGGGAGAAGAAATAAGTACAGAGCACATTCGCCGAATACGGCCAGGCTATGGCCTAGCCCCCAAATATTTTGAGCAATTAATCGGCAAAAAAGTGAATAAAACTATAGAGCGTGGAAGCCCAGTAAGTTGGCAGGATATTGACGGCCACGAGCTTTAACGCTTGGCTTCAAGCCCAGCTTCCACTATAGGTTTAATCTGTGTATCCCAGCCTTTAATCAGCAACGGTTTAAGCACAGCTAAATCTTTAGCTGCATGGTAAGAGCCAGTGCCTACTTGCGGAATGTTTGGGCAAGAAAGCGATTTGATTGAAAGCCAATATTCGGTGAATAAAGCTTCAATATAAGCGCACAATTTGTCATATGAGCTAGCCAATGTTTCGGTGTCAACATTAAACTCAAGCTGTTGTTGCGCAATGATATTACCAGTGTCAAGCCCTTGGTCAATATAATGTATAGTGACGCCTTTGGGTGTGTTATCAAAAAAGCTCCAAAAATTTGGATCGGCACCGCGATTCCAAGGTAAGTAAGAAATATGAAGATTAATTGCGCGCTGAGGAAATAAGGCGAGCACCTCTGGCCTTAAAATATGTCGATAGCCATAGCTGACAAGAAAGTCGAACTTTTGGCTTTTCAGCCAAGTTAACGATAACTTTTCAGAGGTTTGTTCAACGCATTCCCCTTGGCGCTCTAGCCAAGCCATAATATTTGATTCTTTTGGCCCTAAAAACAGAGTTTTTGTCACTTATTTACCCATACAACAATGCCTATCTTCGTTTGGCATTTTATTTGCTTTTGCTTTTATCACAAAGAATTTATCATGCTGATCATATCAGTGATACTCAAACCATGCTAAGGACTTAACTACATGCAAAAATGTAGCGTTTGTAACTTACCCGAAACATACGAAACAATTGAATTTGATGAAAATGGTGTATGTAACATCTGTCGCCAAAAAGACTTCAAAGACGAAAAAATTAATTGGCAAAAACGTGCTGAAATGCTGGCCGAGCTGATCGAAAAGCACCGTGGCAAATATGAGTATGATTGTATTGTTCCCTTTTCAGGTGGTAAAGACTCTACCTACACCCTGTGGTATTTAGTTAAGAAATTTAATGTCAGGCCATTAGTGGTTCAATTTAACCACGGCTTTATGCGCGATACCTTAATGGAAAACAATCTCCGCACGTTTAAAAAATTAGGGGTCGATGTAATTTCATTTACTCCTAATTGGAAGTTAGTCAAACGCCTAATGTTGGAAACCTTAGTACGAAAAGGTGACTTTTGCTGGCATTGTCACACAGGCATTTTCGCCTACCCTATGCACGTCGCCCTCAAGTACCAAGTTCCTCTGATTTTCTGGGGCGAACCATCATCGGAGTACACCGCATACTACGATTACCAAGATGAAGAAATTGAATGTGTCGACGAGACTCGCTTTAATCGCTACATTAATTTGGGGATCACCGCTGAAGACATGTACGGCATGATCAAAGATGACTATCAGTGCGATCCGCGCGAGCTTACGCCATACACTTACCCGCCGCTGCGTGATTTAAAACGCTTAAAATATCAGTCGGTATGCTTAGGCTCCTTTATACCTTGGGATGTAAAAGCAAATACTAAGCTCATTCAAGAAGAGTTAGGCTGGCAAGGAGACCAAGTAGAAGGTATGCCTTGGGATGAATATTCTTATGAAAAAATAGAGTGTTCAATGCAAGGAATGCGCGATTATATTAAATACCTTAAACGTGGCTACAGTCGCGTTAGTCAAATGGTGGCATTAGATCTGCGAAATGAGCGTATTAGTAAAGAATATGGTGATAAATTAGTTGCTGAGTATGAGGGCAAAAAACCACCGTCACTTACGCTATTTTTAGATTACTTGGGCATTACTGAAGACCAATTCAACCAAATTGTTGCCAAAACAGTTGTGCCACCTTTCAAACCTGACTTTGACAACATGGAATATGCCCCTAAAACCCATGATTTTGATCGCTGGTATCGTGAAGATGAGCAAGACAAAGGTATTATCTTTAAAACTAAGGTAGCAGATTAAATATGATTGGGATCTTAGATATTGGGCTAGGTAATATCCAATCAGTGTATAACGCCATTTATGAAAATGGCTACGATCCGGTTTTAGTGAACCAACCAGAGCAATTAAGAGAGCTCAGCCACTTTATTATGCCGGGGGTAGGAAACTTTAGTGCGGTTTCCCAAATGTTGGCAAAAAGTGGCTTTGACCGAGCAATTAAAAACCTTATTGCTGAAGGTAAACCAACCTTAGGCATTTGCTTAGGTATGCAACTACTAGCTTCATTTAGTCGTGAAGTCGTAGGAGATGAAAAGCAAGCAGAAGGACTTGATATCATCCCTGCTCAAGTACTTCCTATCGCAGATACTGTTAGCTTGCCTGTGCCTCATGTTGGTTGGAATGAAGCAAAAATAGCCCAAAAACATCCCATTTTTGAGAATATTAAAAACCTGCGCGATTTCTATTTTGTGCACAGCTACCATATGCAATGTCAGCGCAGCGAACATGTTTTAGCAACCACAGATTACCAGCACTCTCTGGTTTGCATAGTCGCCAAGGATAATGTTGTTGGCGTGCAATTTCACCCAGAAAAAAGCCAAAAGAATGGCATGCAACTGCTAGAAAATTTCTGTGAGTGGGATGGTGTTTGGCAGCCAGAACAAGCTAGTCAAAACCAAACTGAGCAAATTCTAAAAGCGTAAGTCTGTAGAGTCTATTTGATGTTAAAGAAACGAATTATTCCCTTGATGCTGCTGCTCGATGAGCGACTGGTTAAAACCGTGCAGTTTGACACTTGGCGTGATGTTGGTGACCCAGTAAAAAGTGCGAGTGTTTATAACTCACAATATACTGACGAGTTGGTTTTATTAAATATTGCTCGACAAAGTCGCAGTATCGACCAGTTAGCTGAGTTGATTCCTGAAATCGCAAAAGTCAGCTTTATGCCACTCTCTGTTGGCGGAGGCATCAACCGTTTTGATGACGCGGCGTACTTGATCAATCAAGGAGCCGATAAAATTATCATCAACAGTGCTGCGTACGCTAACCCTGAGCTCATTACACAAATTGCCGATAAGTTTGGTAGACAAGCTGTTATTGTCAGTATTGACACTAAACATCAAGATAGTCAGCACGTTTTATACTCACACTGTGGCCAACAGGCAGAAACGATTTCTCTCGAACAGCACATTAATACATGTCAGCAAGCTGGCGCTGGTGAATTTATGATCCAATCGATTGATCACGATGGCATGATGTCAGGCTTTGATCTCGAATTGCTGAACCAAGTGGTCGCAATAAGTAAAATCCCTGTGATTGGCTGCAGCGGCTCGGGGGATTATCAGCACCTAAAACAAGCTTTTGTTGAAACGGGCGTCAGCGCGTTAGGTTGCGGCAGCTTATTTAACTTTTCTGATAGCAACCCGATTAGAGCCAAGAACTACCTAACTAACTACAACTTAGCATTTAAGCAGGTTTAATATGTCAATGAACCTTCACTTTAACCAAGTTACTAGCATTACTTTGATCGGTGGTGGCAACTTAATGGCAGAAAGCGCATTAATTTTTGCCAAGCAAGGTTTTGCAGTTAATGCCATTATCGCACCGCGCCATATTGATGAACCATTAATTGGCACCAAAGCAACGTTAGGCGAATATCTTGCTCAAAACGACATTCATTTTAGCCTTATTTCAGATATCAACCAACTCACTTCTAGCGAGTTAGCGCAATACACCCCTAGTGGGTCGATGGCGATATGCTATGGGCCTGCATGGGTATTTAAACAACATGTCATTCATGCTTTCGAATACGGCATGTACAACATCAACCCTATTCCGATACCTCATTATTTAGGTGGTGCTCACTACACATGGCAAATCCTCAACCAAAACCGTGAAGGTGGCTGTGTTTTACAAATGATCACTGAACAGCTCGATCAAGGGGATATTATTGCCAAGCACCAATTTGAGATCAGTGCATCAGCCAAAACACCAGATGACTATTTTGTCGAAAATATTGAGCAAGGCTTAGTTTTTATTGAACAGCTCGCCATTGACTTTAAAAATGGCAAAGCTTTTATGTCACAAAGTTATCATGACACCAATAAAAATAGAGTTTACTTACCACGCCTTAGAACAGACAAGCAAGCTTACATCAATTGGCAGTGGCACTGTGACGAGATCATCAGCTTTTGTCGCGCATTTAGTGCTCCTTATGCAGGCGCTGCAACTTTTGCTAATCAACAAGAGTTACGTATCACACAAGTTGAAAGTATCGAACTAGAGCATCCGCCAATGCACCCTTTTGCCGCAGGTGTCATTATCAGAAAGTTAAACAATGAGATTGTTGTAGCTGCAGTGGGTGGCTTTATAAAAATCACCGCTTTAGAGCCAAGTGTTTACCAACAGCTTAAAGAGGGTATGCGCTTATTCACGCCTGCATCGGTATTGGACCAAGCGATGCAATATCAAGTGGTGTTAACCGCTGAAGGTTTTAAGGATTAAATGTGAACGACTCTCAGTACAATGAATACGATGTTATTAGCTTAGTTGAAAAACTCTATCCATTCGCCTACTCAATTACGGGTGCTGGCAACGATAAAGCCATTTCAGCTTACTTGGAAGAACTCGACTTTACCATTCATGAATATGACTCTGGACAGAGTTTACATGGTTGGCATATTCCACATGCATGGCAAGTTCAACAAGCCAAGATATTTTGCCAAAACCAAGTGGTCTACGATGCCGCGTTATCACCATTAGGTGTTGGTATTTTGTCGCCGTCATTCTCTGGAGAGCTATCGCTTACGCAATTGCAAAAACACTTAGTGAGTGATCCGAATCAACCTGATGCCATTCCATACCATTGGCAAAACCTCTATCGCCCGCTTGAACGAGACTGGGCCATTTGTATACCGGATAAGCTTCGTCAATCCTTAACGGAAGCGAGCTACCGCGTTGAACTAATTACAGACTCGACGCCGGGCACAATGAAAGTCTTGGACTTTTACTTACCTGGTGAGAGTGAGCAAACCATTGTGCTTAACGGGCACAACTGTCACCCTTTTCAAGCTAACGATGACATATCCGGTTGCGCTGTCGCGATTAGGGTTATGCAAGCGCTGCTGAAACTTAAAAGGCGAAAATTTAGCTATCGTGTGATTATCGCTCCAGAGCTGCATGGCCCGATGTTCTGGTTAAATGCGTTATCAGAAGCTGAACGCCATAAAATTTTTGGCTGTGTGTTGTTTAAATCAGTTGGCAACTCTGCCAGCTTGAAGCTCCAACATAGTTACACTGGTGTCGATGATATTGATAAAGCTGCAGAGTTTGCCATGCAAAGCCGCTACCAGGAATTTGAGCAAGGGGATTTTCGCGCTATTTATGGCAATGATGAAACGGTTTTTGAGGCGCCGCCATACAATATCCCTACTATTTCACTAACACGCTGGCCTTTCCCTGAGTATCACACAGACTTAGATACACCTGATAGGTTGGATGAAACAGCATTATCTGACACATTTGCCACAACATTGGCGCTTATTGAACACTTGGAATACAACCGTCGCTATACCGTAAACTTTACCGGTCTAGTTTGCTTGTCTGCTTATGGCTTATACAAATCAGTACCGCCTGTTGATGACTCAGGCGTAGACTACAACTCGCTGAGCGGCCGTTGGAACAAATTAATGAACTGCTTACCACGTGAAATTGAAGACAATATGTCAGTGTTTGACTTAGCCCTGAAATATCAACTGCCGGTAACAGAAGTTTTTAACTACCTCTCACAGTGGCAAGAAAACGGCTTATTAGTGGAGAAACCCTAAATGGCGTCGACATTACTAAAACTAGTAGACGAAACCATACCAGATATTTATCTGCAACAAATAACCAAGGATGACGCAACAGAGCAATACGTTAACTGGCTCAACGATCCTATGGTGAACCGCTATCTTGAAACACGCTTTATGGTGCAAACCTTAACTTCGGTTAGTGCTTTTATTGACAATATTAACGTTAACCCTAACGAGCACTTGTTTACTATCAGGCTGTCAGCGACGGGACAACATATTGGCAATATTAAGCTTGGCGCAGTCAATGGTCATCATGGCTACGGTGATATCAGCCTATTTATTGGCGAGAAAAGCTGTTGGGGGAAAGGCTATGCTAGCCAAGCCATTAAATTGATTAGTCAATATGGCTTGAAGCAACTCGGGCTACGCAAACTTTGCGCTGGTGCATATGAGCCCAACATTGGCAGTACCAATGCGTTTTTAAAGGCAGGCTTTATACATGATGGCGTATTAAAAGCCCACTACTTGGTCGATGGCAGCACTTGCGATCGAGTTCAAGTTTGCTTGTTTAGCGAAGACTAGAAAATAAATCACAGAATAACAATAGGAAACAAAACAATGAAAGTTTGCGTCTTGGGTGCTGGTGTAATGGGAAGTGGTATCGCGTCACTATTCATTCAGTCTGAGCAAGTTGAGAGCCTGATTTGGTGGGGACGCAACCTCGCGTCTGTTGAGGCTAGTTTTGCTAAGGTCAAAAAGGAAGTTTCTCGTTTTGCCAGAAAAAACTCGCTCTCCAAAGAGGTATTAGAGACATTACTGGAAAAAGTAACCTTCTCAGATGACATTAGTGCACTAGGTGGTTGTGATTTATACATTGAAGCTGTTGTCGAAGATTTCTCAATCAAAGCTGATATTTTCAAAAAGTTGTCAGCACTTGTGCCACATGATGCGATTGTCGCAACCAACACCTCTTCATTATCAATTACAGCACTGGCGATGAATATCGAAAAGCCCGAAAACTTTATTGGTATCCATTTCTTCCACCCGACATCCATGATGAAACTAGTGGAGTTGGTCAAAGGGTTAGTCACCTCAGAGCAAACACTTAGCAAGTCACTAGCCCTAGTTGAAACCCTCGATAAAAGACCAGTAACTGTCAACGAATCGCCCGGCTTCATTGTTAATCGAATGTTGATCCCTATGATCAACGAAGCGGTTGCTATCTTATCTGAAGGGGTAGCAAGTCGAGATGATATCGACAAGGCGATGAAGTATGGTGCCAATCACCCTATTGGACCACTAGCGCTGGCAGATCTTATCGGAACCGATGTTTGTTTGTCGATTATGGAAACTTTGTACGCGGAAACGGGTGACCCTAAATATCGCGCGCACCCGCTACTTAGACAGTACGTTAGAGCCGGTATGCTGGGTAGAAAAGTGAGGAAAGGCTTTTTGGATTATTAGTGAAAATTTGCGAATGTTTACGATTATAGTAACGACTGTTGTTTGTTATTAAACTATAGTGGAGTTGCCATAATCAACAGCAACTCCACTTCGGTTGGTTTAATTAGCGAACAAATATCTCTTTAAACATAGCCACTACTTTTTCTACCGTTTCAGATTTGACGTGGCGATGATCTATATCCCAAGCATCTTCAATACATTCAGTCACAAGCTCATAACTCGGTAAGTAATACATATCTTCGTTGTTATTAACAAGTTCATCCGCAGCAACTCTTAACACTGACTTAGAGTGACAATTTGCACTAATAATATGCTGTTCTTCAGCCCTACCCGTTGCTAAAAACGGAATAGGTGAAACACTAATAATGAGTTTAAAGTCAGGATTATGAGCTTTAATGATGTCGAAGAAACGCTGAATATAATCAACATTTTCTTGTACAGTAAGCGTCCTATGCTTAACCAAGTGAAACATATTTTCTCTTGGGTTACGTGACATGAAAGTACCGTCAGTGAGCTGCCAACATTCGTTCAGCCCCATGGTTAAGACAAATACCTTACAGCTTAAGAAAGTATCTCTTAACGCGGCAATATGTTTGTCATAATCAGCAAAATAAGCTTCTTTACTCGAAAACACGACCCCTTCTCGATAGGGGTCTAAGAAGAACCCCGTTTCATTTTGGAACAGTAGCTTGCTAAATTCTCGATGCCCAAATGCTTTTTCAGCTAGCTGTGTAAAGCTTGGTGAATTAAACATAATCCCATAGTTTGCACAGAATTTTACTAATTCATCACCAGGTTGGTAACCGTCAACAAACACGCCTGAGTTAGGGTCATCATTACGCTCACTAATGACATAGTTGTAACCTTGAGTCTGAAAGTACTTAGCGATTTCAAATGCGAAACAACTGCCCGCCGAGCCTATCGGTGTATCTAAATCCATAATTGGCTCTTTGCGCACATAGGGCAGAATCTCAAATTTTGACTGAGGATACTTTTCATGCACAGGGCTTGGCCAGAAGATCGCATTGGGATTTGGCTTGTCAGCTTGGCTATATCGGCTTCTTGAGTCATTAAAATTTTGCTCAAAGCTACTAATATCTTTTAATGCATCAAGCCACTCTGCTTGTAAAAATTTCTCCCAGTGCAACTGCTCTAAAGCGACTTTTTTAATGAACCTTAAAAGGTCGAAAATACTAGTAATTGAAACAAGTGTTGGATCATTTCTTTCAAGGTAGTTTACAAGTAGCCACGCTGGCTTAGGTGTCTTGATAACATTTTCAATAATAAACCGTGCATGTTGAAGGTTTTCAACCTGAAAGTTCAAGCCCACTTCAACGTAATTGAGGTCTAATGCTTGGTCTTTTGTGATCTTTTTCACAATTGGCGCAAACTTTCTAAAGTCCTGACAATCGTATGCAGGAAAGTAGTATTGTTCTGCTACCGTTTTCCAATGAATTTCACTAGGAACAAGGCAAAAGTTCAACGCATATCTAGGCTTGCCTGGTACTGGTGTTTTTGCACGATGGGCGATTTCAAATGGGTTGAAGATAATAGTATCACCAGCAGCGGGCTTCACGCCCATTGGCTGGTAGTCTACATTTAACTTTTTGCATAACGGTTCAATGTTAAGAGAGCGTTTTTCAACACTTGCAAAAATGTAACCGACTTCTTTTAACTTATCTGTCGCTTCTTTATCAAGATATGCGGTGTCACTGCCGTGTTCATCAAAACCATTTAAGTAGGTGATAACCTTTAAATGCTTCTCGGGCCCACCATCACAGTGCCACTTAGTTGAATATCCGGTTTCTTCATCCGTACTTTCGATTTTATAAATAGACCACCAAAAAACACAGTATTCACTGCCAAAATATGAACGAATATGAGCGTCAATTTCATCCGTGAACACTTGGGTTAACAGAAGTTCAGCAACGCTTTCGTGTTGTATGCCCTCAGAGTCGCCTTCAAACTCCTCGATTAACGATTGGCACAGTTCTGCAGGTAACAGGTTAGGAATACACTTGATATGATCTTTAACAAGTGTCGTGTCGATTGTCTCTCGTTCGAATTTTGCTTGGGCTTTTTCGGCGGCGCTTCGATAGCCATGGTCTTCGCCAAAATATTTAACAACAGCTTTATCAGCCCCCGGTTTGATATTGTATATCTCACCTTCTACTTCAAGTAAATTCTCTTCAAGATTAACGTCAGACATAATTGACCTCTCCATAGGCGGTAATTTGACACTGAATACCAACTTCTAGCAACTACCAAACCAGAAATGAGCCGACTAACTAAATTTAATGATCTCTTGTTTTATTACATGCTAGTTGCTAAATAGCTGCTCGTAATAATCAGAGTTTTCACGATAAAACTCGTTATACAAATCCATAAACGCCTTTTGGGGAAGATTTTTATATCGCGTTTTCATCTTCTCTGCCGAATCCCATAACCCGCCACGGAACTTTGAAATATAGTGATAGTCTTCGAGTAAACAAGCGATAGTAGCTTCATTCGTAACTTCCATCCCTTTGACAAATTTGTTTCGATGAATACCTTCAAATTTATAACCCACTAGTTCCATGCGTTGCTGCCAACCGGTCAAATCGATATGCTGGCCAGCTTCAATGCGCGTAATACCTAAGTACTCAAAGGCATGTTCCGAAATTCTCGCTATCGCTTCTAGCGCAATAAAGGGAGAGTTTCGTTTGTCTACTTTGCTGTCAACCACTAGTGCAATAACACAGTGTTTTTTTACCAAGTCGATACATGAAAGCGATACCACCCCCATGTACTCTCCCTGTTTATTAGCAACAATAAGAATTAAACGCTCTTGGTGTTGTTGGGTGAAAAAGGCCACCTGCCCTGCAGGAGTATTAGGAAAAACGCCTTGATCGAGATAGCGAGTTATTTTTTTATCATTAAACCACTTGTACCAATTAGAGTCGCGAGCAAACTCTTCTGTTGGCACACACAAATCCATGACTTCGCCGGCAATGAATACATCTAAAGGTTTAATCATCTATCTTTACAACCTTATAACATCTGCAAATTATTTTTTGGTTAACGGTGCAAACCAATTCGTTTCATAGTAATGAGGTTTTAGCGCATTTTCCTTGTAGTAGATTATGGTTTTGGCTAAAAATTCTCGATAGTGGGCAAGTGCTTGCTTAAAATCTTCAATTGCATCAGCTTCTTCAACGGCTTCATATAGCAGACGAATTAACATAGCCTGCATATGTAATACACTACCCTTAAGCAAATAGTAGAAAATTTCTCTATTGCACAACTCTTCATCAATTAGCAGCATAAAATGCTGTTTCAACAATTTGAGACAGCCTTCAAAGCTATCATCTAACTCATCAATAGCTTTAATCAGCAGTAAACAAAACTCCTCATAGCCCTGCGTGTCCAGTTCACCAGCGAGCTCTTGATAATAAGACCCATCGTCTAGATAAGTACTGTCTGTAACCAACGTTTTTAGCTGCTTGCGCTTTTCTTCAATGATATCTGTCTTTATCTCAGCGACTTCGACTCTTAGTGGCTGAGCACCTTTGATCAAAGCACCGTCAGACAAATTTTTAAAGCTTAGCTCAGTATTGTTGCCAATAAGCCATTCGAGCACGCGTTTTGAACCACCAAAAAATGAGTCGGTATGGAATATTCCACCAAAATTACCTTCTAGTTCATTTTCCAAAACATCGTTGGAGTCGTACAGTGATAAATCTTCGCCTTCCTCACTGTAATACATACTCTTTGCACTGTGATGCACCCCTCCCTTTTTGTGTGCTAAATCCACACCTAATAAGTAGATATCATTGAAACCTAAAGCCACAGCAATAGAAGTGGCTGTATTAGCTACTGTTGGATTGATGTAATTATGTATTTCAAATAAGTGAGCCAGGCTACTTTCCATTAACAATGGTTCAGAAGGCTCACTACCTTTGGGTGCCATAAGTTTGACGGGAAACTTTGCATAAACATCAGGGTGCAATGTTGATGGCCCCCAAAGAATCAATTCGTCTAGCGTTTCTTGAGGACAGTAATACTCTAACTGTTCAGCAATTGGCGAGGTACGCTCTTGTTCACAATGAATATCTGGCGTGATGCCATATTGATATAAGGCACCTAAGGCACTACCACAGCTAATGACAATGGCCTTTTCTTGATTCTCTTTAATAAAGTCGACTAGCTGATCAAGTGATGGACCATTACCAACAATAAACACCGGACAATCAGCCAAAGGATTACTGAGCAAGGCTTTCTTCTTTAAGATAGGCACACCTTGCTTCATGCTAGTCAGCATATGGCTATTTGACATCACTGCATCATCAAAAAAGCCCCAGCCTTGAATAGTTTCGCGAAATCTAGCTTTAAAGACTTTAACTAAGCCATTAATTTTTTCAGTATGGTAATGAATAAAGCCAAACATCTTTGCCATATCATAACGGCCATAGATATCGCTCCGTTTAAGCACATTTTGAAAAAAGGTGTCTTCGGTATCACCCAATGAAATATGGATATTAAGGTCGAGCTGCTCAACTTTGGAAAGAATTTGATGCCAATTGGCGATAAAAAGCGACGCATAAAATAAATCGAGTTCTGGCTCGAAAATATACAAATTTTTGATGTTGTGCTGAGCACAGAGCAGTTCGATGTGATAGCCATTACCAACACCGAATATCATGGTAGAGTTAACAAACTTGGAGAGCCTTCTCGTCGCACCATCGTTTTTTTCCATTCTGTCCGCCAAAAGTTTTAAAATTTTGGTCAATGAATCAGAGTGAATAAAGCCAGGCTCATTTTGCTCGTTTGAGTCAAACATCGCCGACGCAGACTGTGGTGCTTGTTGATAAGAGGCGACCTGAGTACTCGCCATCAAATAAGCAGGGTATTTATAAATATATTGGCGAGTCTCCAAATCAATTATGTTTGGAAAACCCTCATGTATATCAACAATATATCGACTCGGCTGATATGTTTCGAAAAACTCAAAAATATTAGGATCAAAACGCTTGAAGGCAGCCATATTTAGTTGAAACTGTTCAAACAATGTATCGTCGTCACACACTAATAATGACATACGATCAGCACATTGCTGCAATGTTGACTCGTCTTGAGCGACACGATTTACTTGTTGTCCAATTACTTTTGCCCTTTCCTCGAGCTTAGCTATTTTTTCAAGAAGACTTAATGATTCATGATTTTCAGACATGACTAATAACCCAATAATAAAACCGTCGAGAAGGGATTAAAGAGAAGTATATTGCTTAATCGCAAAATTAGTTTTTTTTTGCTTTGACAGTTTTTGTTGATATTTTGACTTAAATTCTACCGCTTTTTGATGTGGCTTTTTATCTTCTTTCTCTAACCACCGTAGTAATTCTGTAAACTCAGCTCTTTCAGCGCTTGTTGGAGAAAGGGCCGTAACTTCACTTTCTATATCACGTAGCAGCAATAACCGCTGCTCGAGTAGCAAAGTACAGCCTTCAATATTAAAAGCTTCAATAAAGTCATTGATCTGTGTGGTCAGATGCTTAACTTTTTGAAACTTTCTATCTAACACACTATGACCCCACACCGCTAGCGGCTACAGAGTTATCTCGTTCGTTGAGCTTCGCAAAACCAGCTTGTTTGTCTTGCTCAGAAATATTTTGCCAAGCATCGCGCAATGGAATTAAAAACTCCGCAACTTGATCCAGCACTGCAATATCAAGAGATACACTAGCTGACATAAGTTGTTCGATACAGTAACCGTATAAATTACTAAAGTTATTTGAAATCGTCGGTTCAGAATCTTTATCGAGTGAATCTTCTAATGAGTTCAATATGTTAATTGCTTTAGTTAATGCAGTTGCTTTCAACGCTAAGTCTTTACGCTCAATAGCCCCTTTACCGATTGCAATATTTTCCAGCAAACCGTTATAAAGCATCAAAATTACTGTGTGTGGATCAGCGGCAGTTAAACCACTATCGCGGTTAACCTTTTGGTAAGCTTTTAAATTATTTCTCATAATCAATACCTATTCTATTGAGTGTTTCAGTGCCGCACCTCTTTATGAATCACTACTTGTTGTAGTTCTCAGGGCATTGGACACAAAATCTCTAGTTGAATTAAAGCCTGCAACTGCTGAATCTAACGCGGTGAACTGAGCTATTAATCGAGCCTCATAATCAGCCAACCTCTCATTAAAGGCTATGCGTTCATCACCGACATCGGATATTTGCTCATTCAACGATGTTTGTCGCTGGGTCAAAACACCGTCAGAATCGACATAATTATCAACAATTGCTGAAATACGTTTAGCAACACCATCATCAGAAGCAAAAAGCTTACCAACTTCTTCAAGATCATTCGCTAAAGCATTACTTAGACGTTGTTCACCTGTTTGAATCGTATCAGAACTAAAGCGAGAAACTTCTAATTTACCATCATCATTAAGTTCAATACCTAAATTTTGCAAGCTACCGATACCGCTGCTCGCAACTGTATCTAACAATACATCATTAATTTGCTGTTTAACTTGCCTAATATTAGGATCAAACGCCAATCGCCCTAGTCTCGGGGCTCCTAGCCCTGTCAGTTGATCTTGCAAGCTGTTAAAACTACTCACAAACTCATCGATTAACTCTCTACCGCTATCTGTATCCTGACCAATGGTAATGGTTGAATTATCACCTGTTGTCACAGAATTTGCGGTGATAGTTACATCTTCTATAAAATTTTTAAACTCATTTGAACCATTAGTAACAGTGTTGCCATCGATATTGATTATGGCATCTTGGGCAGCACGAGTTACGGAATTATTGGTAGAAATTCCGGCTAGCGAGGCATCGGAGCTTGTCACCGACAAACTATTGGCGCTTCCCGTTTCAGTTGAATTGAGAATTAAAAAAGTACCTGCATCGGCATTAATAATATTGGCAGTCACGCCAAAGTTATCAGACTCTGCATTTATTTTGTCGCGAATAGCACTTAAATCGTCAGCTGCATCAATGCTCACATTAAAACTATTTGAGCCCGCAGCAAACGTTAGCGTACCACTGCCAAGAGTTGTTGTAGATGAAGCAAATGCTGTTGACTTTAATTGAGTCCCTGTTGCCAATTGCTGAACGTTAACATCAAACTCACCATTGCTAGCAAAGCCATTCGTGGTGACCGAGATATTATCATTGCTGGTAGAAATAGTTTGCTGATTGAAGGCGTTATCAGCAGCTAGCCTGTCGACTGTGGATTGAAAATCAGAAAGTGCCGATTTAAACGAGCCAACACCTGAAAGCTCAATTTGAAGTGATTCTTCTTTGCTATCAAGCCTTAATTCAGTTGGAATACGCTCCGCATTTAAAAAGCCTTCGACCAACGTATTTAGCGGTAAGCCTGAGCCGATCCCCAAATTGGTAAACGACATAAAGCCTCCTTAAGAAAGATGTCGAGTGAGCAAGAAAACGGCTACATGAGTAAACTCGTTTTACTTAGTCAATAATAACAACGGTTTTAAACCTTATCATCAATTAATATGCCAGTTCTATCAACGACTTCATCTTGAAGACCTTTAATTCGCTCAGCCAATTCAAGAATTTCATCCGACGGGAATTGTTTAATTAACTCTCGACTCTGTGCGTCAAACACTTTGATAACTGTCTGACCGGAACTATCGTCTTGAGTAAAATTGACATTGCGAATTTGTGGCTCAATAAAGCTAGAAACCGTTTCAATAGCATCGGTTAGATCACCAGCAGGACTTTGTTCATCAGCTGCTTGAGATTGCTCTTCTGCTGCAACCTGCTCAGCCTCTGCAATTCTATCAACAGCCAATTCAGCCGCTTCAGGTTGAATTCCATCGTTAGGTGAAGCTTGATTGACTTCATTTCTGCGACTAACCAAACTTTCAGATACATCTGCAAGCACTGGCCTTACAACACCAAGATTAGACTCCATAGCGCCTCCTATTACTCAGCGGCTAGAATGCATTAAGGCTCTTGCGAAGAAGAGCCCTAATATTATGCCAAAATAATTGGGCTTATTATAACAATGATAGTGCAATTTGTGGCTGCTGGTTAGCCTGAGCTAATAATGAACTTGCTGCCTGTTGCAATACGTTGTTACGCGCTAATGCTGCTGACTCAGCTGCGTAGTCGGTATCTTCGATACGTGAACGTGAAGCAGCTACATTCTGAGCGGTGTTATCGTTACTACGGATAACTGAACTGAAACGGTTTTGGCTAGCACCAAGCTGTGAACGTACAGTGTTTACCGATGCTAACGCGCTATCTAAGTCAGTAATACGAGATTGTGCGCCATCAAAGCTGGTTAATGAACCCGATGCACCGATTTCTGAGCTAGCGAAATCTTGGCTAACCGTAATAGAGATCGTTTGGCTCGCATTGGCACCAATTTGGAACTGCGCACTATAGCTGCCATCTAGTAAGTTAACACCACCGAAGCTAGTTTGTTCTGAAATTCGCGTTAACTCGCTTTCTAGTTCAGTGTATTCAGTATTTAGCGCAACTCTATCCGCATCAGAGTTTGAACCATTTGACGCTTGAACCGCCAATGTACGCATACGCTGAATAGTATTTGTATACTCATCCAACGCACCTTCAGCGGTTTGTGCCAAAGAAATTGCATCATTAGCGTTACGAGATGCTTGGTTAAGACCATTTACTTGCGAAGTCAAACGGCTAGAGATTTGTAAACCAGCAGCATCATCTTTTGCGCTGTTAATACGCTTACCAGAAGATAAACGCTCGAAACTAGTTGATAAATCATCAGTTGAACGTGATAACTGACGTTGAGAGTTTAATGATTGAATATTACTGTTTACCACTAAAGCCATAATGCTTGCCTCCGGGATTTAACCCTAAAAATCTGTTTAATTTTCGAGGTCCAATCATTAACTATGATCTCCTCTTGAAAACTTTATCGGTTGCTCAATTGAAATCTTTAATCTTTTTTCGAAAAAAAATAAACTTTTTAACGGAGTGAATTTTTATCCAATAAAAACAATAACTAAATAAGATAATTAATTTGCAAAATGCTGTCGAATTTATTGCTGTGTGGTCACTAGCTAGCCCCTAGCTCTGATAGCTGCCTTAACGAAACCTCAAAACACACCTTTAAATAACGTTAAAGCGTGCTTAGAGAAGGTAAATCTGGGCGTTATAACTACATAACAAGTTTTATCGAAACTTAGATGAGAAATACTGAATACAGCGTTTAAGGCATTTGTCATTAATTCAACGTCAATACACTTTCAATACAGCAATTATTTATATGACTAAATTCCCAAGGTACGGTTTTCATGCAGCAAATAATTGTCGTAGTCGACACCTCTACCTAAAAGGCAGAGATTGATTTCAGAAATACGCAAGGAATGGAATAAAAAAAAGGCTCTTATTACTAAGAGCCTTTTGATTGCAATACTTACTTATAAAACTAAAGTTACAGCAACGATAGTGCGATTTGTGGTTGCTGGTTAGCCTGTGCTAGCAACGAACTTGCTGCCTGTTGCAATACATTGTTTCTCGCCAAGTTAGCAGACTCAGCTGCATAATCAGTATCTTCGATACGTGAACGAGACGCTGCTACATTTTGTGCTGTGTTATCATTACTTCTAATAACAGACGTAAAGCGGTTTTGCGCGGCACCCAGCTGAGATCGTGTGGTATTCACTGTTGATAACACACTATCTAGGTCTGTAATTCGAGACTGTGCGCCATCGAATGTAGTTAAACTACCATCAGCACCAATTGCACCACTTGAGAAGTTTTGCGTAACACTTACAGAAATTGTTTGACCAGCATTAGCACCAATTTGGAACTCGTTAGCGTAGCTGCCGTCAAGTAAATTCACGCCACCAAAGCTAGTTTGCCCAGCTATTCGTGAAAGTTCATTTTCTAGCTCAGTATACTCAGTGTTTAGCGCAACTCTGTCCGCGTCAGAGTTAGAACCATTTGATGCTTGAACCGCTAGAGTACGCATACGCTGTACCGTATTTGTATACTCTTCCAACGCGCCTTCAGCTGTTTGAGCCAAAGATATCGCATCATTAGCGTTACGCGAAGCTTGATTCAAACCATTAACCTGTGAAGTTAATCGGCTTGAGATTTGAAGGCCAGCAGCATCATCTTTAGCACTATTGATACGCTTACCTGAAGATAATCGCTCAAAGCTAGTAGATAAGTTATCTGTTGAACGAGCCAACTGGCGTTGAGAGTTTAACGATTGAATATTACTATTTACAACTAAAGCCATGATACTTGCCTCTTACTAATTCCTACAAAACTGATTAAAGTTTAGGAAATACTAAAATTTAATTCCCTGATACTTTTGTTATCGGACATGGAAAAAATAACTTTAGTCTTTTTATTTAAAAAGTTTAATTAATCAGCAAATAACAAAAAACCCTCAATAAATGAGGGCTTTGCAATACCAAAATTGACTTAATTGTTACTGAAGTAAACTTAGTGCAATTTGTGGCTGCTGGTTAGCTTGCGCTAAAATTGAACTTGATGCTTGTTGCAGTACATTACTTCTAGCCAATGCTGCAGACTCTGCCGCATAGTCTGTATCTTCAATTCGAGAGCGTGACGCGGATACGTTTTGCGCTGTATTGTCATTACTTCGAATAACCGAGCTAAACCGGTTTTGCGCAGCACCTAGGTCTGCTCGTGTTGAGTTTACCGCGCCTAACACGCTGTCTAAATCAGTAATTCTAGATTGAGCACCATCAAACGAAGTTAGTGAACCCGAAGCTCCAATTACACTGCTAGCAAAGTTACTTGAAATACTCACTGAAATGACTTGTCCGGCGTTAGCACCCACTTGAAATGTTTCACCATAAGTACCGTTGAGCAAGCTTACACCACCAAACTCTGCGTCAGTGGAAATACGCGTCAGCTCAGCTTCCAATGCAGTAAACTCAGTATTCAATGCAATTCTATCAGCATCAGAGTTAGAACCATTTGATGCTTGTACGGCTAACGTTCTCATACGCTGAATAGTATTTGTATATTCTTCAAGCGACCCTTCCGCGGTTTGTGCTAACGATATAGCATCATTCGCATTTCGTGACGCTTGATTCAAGCCATTAATTTGAGATGTCAGTCGACTTGAAATTTGCAAGCCAGCGGCATCATCTTTTGCACTATTGATACGTTTACCTGAAGATAAACGCTCATATGAAGTCCCTAAATCATCAGTTGAGCGGCTTAATTGACGCTGAGCATTTAATGACGAGACGTTACTATTAACAACTAAAGCCATAATTTTACTTTTAATCCCTTGTCGGAATTAAACCCCCAATTTTTGATTAATGTTATAGGTATTAAAGACTAACCAGTTAAACCTCCAGCTTGCCTCAAGCAAGCTAGAGAGCCGACAAATTATTGTAATAAGCTCAGTGCAATTTGTGGTTGCTGATTAGCCTGAGATAAGATTGAACTAGACGCTTGTTGCAGAACGTTACTTCTAGCTAAAGCGGCCGATTCAGCTGCGTAATCTGTATCTTCAATACGTGAACGAGACGCAGATACATTTTGCGCTGTATTATCATTACTTCGAATTACCGAGCTAAAACGGTTTTGGGCAGCACCTAGGTTTGCACGTGTAGTATTCACTGTTGCCAATACACTGTCTAAATCGGAAATACGTGATTGCGCACCATCAAATGAAGTTAGTGAACCAGAAGCACCAATCGACGTACTTGCAAAGTCGGTCGCAATACTGACGGAAATAACCTGTCCCGCATTAGCACCAACTTGGAAAGTTTCACCATAGCTACCATCAAGCAAACTCACACCACCAAACTCTGCATCAGTAGAGATTCGAGTAAGTTCGGCTTCGAGTGCTGTAAACTCAGTATTCAAGGCGATTCTGTCAGCATCCGAGTTAGAACCATTTGATGCTTGTACCGCTAGTGTTCTCATTCGCTGAATCGTATTGGTGTACTCTTCTAAAGAACCTTCTGCGGTTTGCGCAAGTGAGATCGCATCATTAGCATTTCGAGATGCCTGATTAAGACCATTTACTTGAGAAGTTAATCGGCTAGATATCTGCAAGCCTGCTGCATCATCTTTTGCACTATTGATACGTTTACCTGAAGATAAACGCTCATATGAGCTTCCTAAATCATCTGTTGAGCGACTTAACTGGCGCTGAGCATTCAATGACGACACATTACTATTAACAACTAAAGCCATTGTTATCATCTCCTAGTAGAGTTTGCGGTTCACTTGCTGATAACAGGTTAATGGAACCACAGGTTTAAAATTTGACACTTAAGGTATATGCATATAGTGCGCCAACGTGCCATTGGAAAATAAAAAAATTAAATAAAGTTAAACAAACTTAGCTCTCTTACTTGCACAAACGTTTGCTGGGCCGCTTGCAAGGCGGTTTGTGACTGCTGAAAGTCACTGACTGCTTTAGCAAAATCTAAGTCTTCAATGCCAGAACGACTGCCTTCTATAATTAACTCGTTGTCTGCATGGATATTTTTTTGACTATCAATAAGTTGGCGGTTTACACCTGCTTCAGCTTGGCGTGCCAGTAGATGGTTAATTGACGCATCTATCTGCGCCAAAATCTCGGCATGATCGACTTTGTGCTGAGCTGGGTTGGCGGGATTCGCCCCTTGGTTTATCCAATCCAGTGCTGCACCAATGGTCTCAAAAACGCTTACTTCTTCATCAGGTTGCAACTGAAAACTATCACCCGGCAATGGATTGCCGCTTATTTGTACTTCGAGCCCATTGAAGGCAACCGTTTGCCCTGCCGCGTAGGTATTGGTATTAAAAACGGTATTGCCTAGGCTATCTGTCACCGTTAGGTCTGTAGCTGAGGTAAAATTAAAAGTGTAATCAGGGGGATTGGTTGTAGTGTTGTAAGCACCTCGGTTGGCAACCACCGCAGATTGCAAAGCGATACCAGAGGTATTAGCCAGGTAATTGGCAGAAAAATCTCCCTGCGGGTTATCAACATTTAAAAATGCTTTATCCCCCGGTTGGTTTAAGGTGACATCAACATTACTGCCAATCGAAAGCTCTCTAACGCCATTATCACCGTTATAAATCACCGAGTTATCAGGTTGACGAATAAAAGGCTGTTGGTTTGATTGAAAGCCAGCGAAGATAAAACCACCGGTATCATCTTTGTTATTAGCGATGTCCAACAACTGCTCAAAAGAGTTGTTGGTTACCTGAGCTATGGATGCCAAGTCGTTATCACTAAGCACGCCGTTATTTGCCTGTATAAATCGCTGTTTGAGGTTCTGTAAAACGTCAATCGCTGAAGAAAATGATGTTTCTTGTAGACTATTTCTATTCTCGGCAATCGTAATATTTCTTTCGAACTGTTCGATGCTAGCTAACTCGCCTTTTAAGCCCGTTAAGGTGCCAAAATTTACCGCATCATCTTTTGCGCTTAAAACACGCTTACCTGAAGACAAGTGTTGTGTTTGCTCATTAACATTTGACTGTTGCTGACTAATTTGTTGACTGTTTTGAAAATAAAACTGTGCAGTTGAAACTCTCATTGTTTATTCCTTAGCCTTTAACCTACTGCCGATAGCAAGGTGTCAAAAATAGTGTTAGCGACTGAAACCACCCGTGATGACGCTTGATACGCCTGCTGAAAGCGCAATAAATTGGCAGCTTCTTCATCCAAATTCACACCAGAAGTTTCCTGATTGCGATTAAAAGCTTGGGTAAATAGTGCTTGTGATGTTTCTGCCCCAAGCTCTGCGGCTTTTGCTTGGCTACCAACTTGTGCCGTAGTAATGCCAATACTTTGACTAAAGCTTTCTCGGCCGCCGTTGATAATGCCCTGCTCTCTGGTATCGGCGATAAATTTCGCGTTTTCTCCATTACCTGTGCCAAAGGCATCACTAATGGTAAATTGTTCAGGGCCATTAGGTGCCTGACCAGACGGCCTTCCTGAAATCTCAATGGTAAAAGCCGCGGTTGCTGGAGCTGCCGGCAGTTGTATCTGTTGTGATGGCGGCGTGTACGCAGCTGGTGCCGATGTTGTATTTGTTGTCAGGTTGGTAATGGTGTAGTTAAAAGTGCCCGAACCCGCTGGGCTTTCTAATACATTAACTCGCAAAGGGGCGGCTGCACGAGCGGCAACTGGGTCTGACACTGCAACTATTTCAACTTCACCTGCGCTGACATTATTGCTTGATGCTGTAACACTAACTGCTGAACTGGCAGCAATCGCTTTGCCGTCGGTTAGCTCAACTTGCATTAAAGCTGCGCTATTTTCGGTCGGGCGAATAGTGAACCTGTCCCCTGCTGCGGGTGTACCGGAGTTTTCAACAAAGTTAAAACCAAAACTTGTGGTATAAGTACCAGAACCAGGTGCACCGAGGTTAGTGGTGGTACCGTCTGCAAGATTCGTTAATTGATAGTTAGCACCATCAAAAGAGAGATCAAAGTCATTTGTCGGCAACTGCGACACATTTGTAATTTCAATGCCTGCTTGTAGTCCAGGTGCTGAATTACCAGAGTAAGGAAGAATCCGTGATGATTGGTTTGTTGTGTCATTAATGTCACGGAAAAAGTTAGCGCCTTGCCCTTGGTTTAAGTCTAAACCTTGACGTTGAGCACCATTAAGTGTTTCCGACAACACTAGCGCAACGCGATTAATTTCACTACGCGCCTGCGCTAAATCTTCATCTCTAAATTTTATTTTTGCACCTAACGAACCACCTAAGGAGTCTTGCTTAAGCGGAATTGTGGTATTTTTACTAGCGATAGCCACTTGTGTTTGCAAAGGGTCTGGATCGCCCGGCACAACTTGTAAGCTCAAAGGCGTTGTTCCAGCAACAAGTGTATTGCCGCTACCAATCATTACCGTCATCACGCCATTGGCATCTGTTACGGTATTTACACTGGTAAATTCAGCTAATTGATTAATTAACCTGTCGCGCTCATCCAGCAAGTCATTTGGTTGCCCAGGCTGGCCTGGTGAGTTGGTATGAAGTATTTGCTCATTAATATTGGCAAGTTCAGTTGATATCTCTGAAATCTGCTTAGCAATCTCTTCAATTTCACCATTGGTTGCCGTTTCAATACGATCAAAACTGTCATTCAAATTATTAAAATTTGTCGTCAAGGTTTTGGCTTGATTAAGCGCAATACTGCGCAATGCAGGATCTGACGGGTTATCTGCGATAGAGTTAATTGACTGATAAAACTGTTCAATAGAGCTAGTAATGGCCCCGCCTGCCGAGCCTAAAATACCATTAAGCTGCGTTAAACTCGCATTGCTGGCATTGGCAGCCCCTAAATTGGATTGATTAATGACTTGCTCACGGTAAGCAAATTGGTCGTACAACCTTGAAATATCAGCGACATAAGTACCCGTACCAATAAAGTTGCCACCCGATTGAAGCGCTTGCGTTGGCGACTGCTCAGCACGTTGCCGGCTGTAGCCATCGGTATTAACATTGGCAATGTTATGGCCGGTTGTAGCTAACTGTTGTTGCGCCGACAATAAGCCGCTAACACCAGTTTGATACAAGTTGACAGTCATGCTTTACGCTCCTCGATTACCGAGGACAAAGCACTCGATAACAGTTTATTGGTTCAGAAAATTACTCACCGACTTTAACGTTCCTAAAATTTTATTTGCGTAGTTAGGATCCGTCGCATATCCGGCTTTCTGTAGTCCTAGCAGGAAGTGTTCCACATTGTCAGGCTTTGCTAATGCATCTTGATAACGCGTACCTGAAGAAAGGAAATTAACGTAGTCGTTAACGCTCTCGCTAATACTGTTGTAGACACGGAAAGGCTCGTTTTTCTTAACCAAACTGCCCTGTTCAAACTCCAGTGTGTCTTTCTGCGCTTTCTCGCCAGTCCAGCGGCTGTCTGCCTTGATATTAAAGAGGTTGTTAGAACTTGTGCCGTCACTGTTTTTGATAATTTTTTGGCCCCAGCCAGTTTCTAACGCAGCTTGGGCTATCACTACTTGGAATGGCACCCCAAGCTGGCGTTCAACTTGTTTTGCGGGTTCGGTTAAGGCGGTGACAAAATCTTGAGGTTGGTTAAATTCTGGAGAAGATTTTTCTGATGTTTTGACGACGCTATTCGCTTTTGCTAATGGAACTTGAGTGCCAGCTTGACGATTATTTGACACCTTATCGGCGCTTTTATCGGCACCAGATAAAAACTGCTCAGCTAAACGAGTGACATCACGCTCAACCTTTTGGCTCGCGAGTGCTTGGTGATCAGTGCGAATTACTGAACGCGGCGTAAAAGAACCATCGCCACCGCCTAATTGGCGCTCAATCAGTTCTGCTAAGCCAAGCGTGCCCTTGTTCGACATATCAAGCGCCATTTGCTGATCTTGCATGTCACGATAAAATTTAGTTGATTGCGAGTTAAACGGACTATCAGCTTCAAGTACTTCCTGTGCGCTACGCATGCTCTTTAGCAGCATTTGCATGAAAATAGATTCAAATTGCTGCGCAGCTTCTTTTAACGCTGCCTTTTTTGACGCTTGATCGGTTTGATTAGCTTGCTGACGTATATTGTTCAGGCCATTTAGATCAAAAAAGTTTCTTGCTTCTGCTAGTTTGTTATCCACAAAAATACCTTTTTCCTTTACCTAACATTTACACCAAGAGTTGAAACTCAACACTAATTTCGCCAACGAGTATCTAAGCTAATACCTGCAACTTACGCCAGAGCTCGCAATGCGTATGTAAGCTAGATAATAATTAGCTCACCACGCAATGCGCCAGCCTGATCTAGCGCTTCTAAAATAGCCATCACATCACCTGGACCCGCGCCTATTTCGTTAATAGCACGCACTAAGGTGTCTAAAGTCACACCTGGATCGAAAACGAACATACGAGAATCATCTTGATTAACATCGATAATGCTATTTTCTGTCACCGCAGTTTCACCTTCTGCAAAAGCATCCGGTTGAGTAACTTCCTGCTGCTCGTTAATCGTTACGGTAATGCCACCGTGAGTAATTGCCGCAGCGAGTAATTTAACTTCAGAGCCAATAACTATTGTGCCTGTACGTGAATTCACGATAATTTTTGCTGCCGGTGAGTCAGGCTCAAATTCTAGATTTTCTATCATCGATAAAAAACTAACGCGGTCTGACGCATCACGTGGCGCTGTAACTTTGACGGACGTTGCATCTATTGCACGAGCCGTGCCAGCGATAAAGTCATTGATGGTATCTGCCATGCGTTTAGCCGTTGTAAAGTCTGAGCTTCTCAAATTAAATGTAATGTGATCACCCGACATAAATGCTGACTTGATTTCACGCTCAACCGTTGCGCCATTTGAAATACGGCCAACAGTAGGCGTGTTAATGACAACACTTGAACCATCTAAACCCTCAGCGCCTAAGCCACTTACCACTAAGCTACCTTGCGCAACGGCATAGGCATTGCCGTCAATACCTACCAAAATTGTTTGTAATAATGTACCGCCACGCAAGCTGGCAGAGCTGCCAATTGACGACACCGTAATATCAACTTTCTGACCTGGCTTAGCAAACGCTGGTAGGTCAGCGTGCACAGCAACCGCGGCGACATTCTTAATCTGTGGTTTTAGATTTGCAGGCATCGAAATGCCAAAATTACTGAGCATGGTTTTAAAGCTTTGCTCAGTAAACGGCGTTTGTTCACCTGTGCCTGGTAAACCAACCACCAAACCGTAACCGACCAGTTGATTCGAACGAACCCCTTGAATATCAGCCAAGTCCTTAATGCGCTGGCTATGCGCGCTAAAAGTAGATAGAAGCGAAACGCTTGCTAATACGACACTGCAAATTTTGATGAATTTATTCATATTAACATCTCCAAGCTTACGAATTGTTCCGCAAGCTTATAATGGCCACCAAGAACTGTTGAAAAAGCGAGTTAACCAGCCCTGCTCTTGCACATCGGCAAAAGTTCCCGTGCCAGCGTATTGAATACGCGCATTCGCGACTTTGTTTGACATAATAGTGTTGTCATAGGTGATATCTTGCGGGCGAATAATGCCCGTCAAACGAATGTATTCGTCACCATTGTTTAGGGTCATCCACTTTTCACCGCGGATCATTAAGTTGCCGTTTGGCAGCACACGCAATACATGAACTGAAATATAGCCGTTCAAGCTGTTACCTTGATCTGCTCTTGAATCACCGCTGTAATCAGTTTCTTGATTAAAGCCAAATTGAATCGAATCGCCTTTGAATGTCGCGTTGCGACCGCCTAAACCAACGATTGGGTCAAGCGTTGCTTCATTTTCTTTGGTTATTTCTGTGGTCGCGCTTTTTTGTGCTTGCGTGCTTTCGTTTAAAATCACCGAAATAATGTCGCCAACGCGGTGAGCTTTCGAGTCAGAATAAATATTGTTGACGTAATTAACTTTGAATAACGAACCAGTTGGTACTACTTCTTCTTCTTCTGGCTCAGGTAAAATAGGCGCAAATTCAGGGTCGTCAGGCAACACTTTAGATTGTTGAACGCTAGCGCAGCCAGTTAACAGCGCCATAATAATCACGATAGTTAATTGTTTCATCAGGTTAACCTCAACTATTAAAGCTGCTGGTTCAAGTAACTCAGCATTTGGTCGACCGCTGAAATTACTTTTGAATTCATTTCGTAAACCCGTTGGCTCTCAATCAGGTTAACCAACTCTTCCGTAGTATTTACATTTGACGTTTCAAGTGCCCCTTGCACTATCATGCCGTAACCTTCCAAACCTGGCACACCTTGCGCTGGCGCACCACTAACAGCTGTTTCAGTAAATAAGTTCTGACCAATCGGCTCTAAACCTGTCGGGTTGATAAAGTTAACAGTGTTAATTTGGCCAACAACGGCGTTGTCAGCCTGTCCTTGAATTCGTACCGAAACTTCACCGTCTTGCGAGACATTAATCTCAAGCGCATCATCCGGGATTGTAATTTGTGGCTGCAATGGATAGCCTGCACCAGGGGTAACAATGTTGCCTTCTTCGTCCATCGTAAACTGACCATTACGGGTATATGACGAAGTACCATCCGGTAATAACACTTCGAAGAAGCCATCACCTTGAATCATTAAATCCAACGAGTTATCTGTGGTAATCATATCCCCTTGGGTATGAATTTTTTGCGTTGCTACCACTTTGGCACCAGCACCTAACATTAAACCCGACGGTAATTCAGTGTCTTGAGCACTGCGTCCACCCGGTTGATTAATTGTTTGATACAGCAAATCTTCAAATACTGCGCGACTTTTCTTAAAACCAACAGTACTCGCGTTAGCTAAGTTATTGGAGATAACAGCAATATCTTTCGTTTGCGCATCTAAGCCAGTTTTACTAATCCACAATGCTGGGTTCATACTTCACCTCGAAAAAATAAATTAGAAAGCACGCAATAACGAAGAACTTGCTGAATCAATTTCTTCTGCTGTTTTCATTAGTTTCAGTTGCATTTCAAATTGACGCTGCAACGCAATCATGTCGGTCATTTCATTAACAGGGTTAACGTTACTGGCTTCAAGCGCACCGCTCGCTAATTGCACGGTTACATCAGCTGGCTCAATATTGCCGTCTTTACGACGAAATAGGCCATCATTGCCCTTTTCAATGTCTCGGACATCTGGGTTAACCATTTTGATACGGCCAACTTCCTCTTGAGCATTAGCTGGCGCACCTTCTGGCTGAACGGTAATCGTTCCATCACCCGAAATATGAATATTGTTAACGGGAAGCGGTAAAAAAATTGGTCCGGCGTCACCAATCAGTAAATCGCCATTGCTGGTTTCTAGGCCGCCCGTTTCAGTTAACTTTAAATGACCAGCTCGGGTATAAGCTTCGCCGCCATCTGGCGTTTGCACCGCTAACCAGCCATCACCTTGAATGGCAACGTCAAGATCGCGTTCGGTGGTTTGAATTGAACCGCCGCCAAAATTTTGGCTGGCGCGTTCAGTCATGGAAAACACCCGAGTTGGCAACCCTTCACCAAAAGCCTGCATGGTTCTAGCTTGCGCTAAATCGGCTTTAAAACCAGTAGTTTTGGCGTTTGCGAGGTTGTTCGCTGTTACCGCTAAAGCGTGCATATTTTGCTTCGCACCGCTCATTGCGACATAGAGCATTTTATCCATTGTGGACTCCGATCAACGTTGCATATCTGTTAGTTCAATATTCTTAATCTAACAAAAGCAAATAGAGTGCCAGAAATATCAACTTACCGATAAAAAGAGAATCAAAAGAGAATTTGAAGTGTAAAGCGAAATTATTAAGTAGGCGTGAATATAGAAATCAAAATAAAGCCCCAATAAAACTTGGGGCTTGATAAACAAAGCTAGATAATTGTTTAGTAAATTCGCTAGTAGACTATCGAATCTGCAAAATTGTTTGGTTTAGCTGGTTATCAACTTCTAGTGAACGAGAGTTCGCTTGGAAGTTACGCTGCGCGGAAATCAAATCGATAAGCTCGGCGGTTAAGTTTACGTTTGACTGTTCAAGAGCCGATGAGTTAATCGTACCAAAAGTACCTGAACCTGCTTCACCAGCGAGTGCCTCACCAGAAGTTAAACTTTCCTTCCAAGAGGTACCACCAACCTGCGTTAAACCTTGGTTATTAGCAAAGTTAACTAGTGCAACACGAGCTAGAGGCTCAGATGTACCATTCGAGTAGGTTGCGCGAATCAAACCGTCATCATCAATATCAAGACCAGTCAACCGACCAACAGCTAAACCATCTTGTTCCAATGAGGTAACTTCAAAGCCCGCAGCAAATTGCGTAGGCTCGTTGGGGTTACCTCCTGTCGGATCTAAATTAAAGTCAATGGTAATGGTCTGCGTAGGATCCGCACCGTTAGTTAAAATACCAGCCCCTAACTGAGCAGTTGTTAACGTGTCAGGATATTGCCCCTGAAATTCACCGCCAGCAGAGAAATACATTCGCGCAGCGCCCGCCGGTATGCCTGTATTTGTTGGTGTAGCGCCAGCAGAGTTTACACCTGAACCAGTGCCAGTATCGGCAATATTTAGTTGTTGACCATCGACAGCCGTATAGACATCCCACTCATTAGCCGCTGACTTTTTAAAGTAATAGGTCATTACATGGCTATCACCTAAACTGTCAAACACGGTTACCGATGTAGAATGGTTGTAGGTTAGTGGATCGGTTATATCAAACGCTGCAGCAATCACAGGGTCGCCAGCAGGTAAGTTCATGCGAATATCAACTTCACGGCTCTGCATAGGAGAACCCGAAGCAGTAGGAATTTGTATCGGTGAAGCGGTACTTAGCGCAACAGAAGATGAAGAGCCATCACTGTTAACAGGGAAGCCTAATAGGTGACCACCCTGAGAATTAACAATAAAGTTATCTGAATTTAACTTGAATTCACCAGCACGCGTATAAGAGCGTTCTAAACTACTTAACTCTGGCACTGTTGCGAAAAAACCGTTACCTGTAATCGCCAAATCTAGCGCGTTGTTGGTAAAACGTATACTACCTTGGGAAAATTGCTGCGCCACTTCTGAAGTAAGTACACCATCACCGGCTTTTGTATTACCTGCTGCCAGTAGCGAAGTTGCAAAAACATCAACAAATTCAGCGCGAGACTCTTTAAAACCTGTGGTATTAACGTTGGCGATGTTATTTGACGTTACATCTAAATCTTTTTGGGCAGCGTTTAAGCCACTTAGTGCTACATTGAAAGTCATAGTTTCACCTCTTGGAAATCTTTTATTGAATTAACTTACTAAGCTAATTTCGCTTAGCCTTGAGTTACTTCAACAACATCAGATAAATTCATCGTTGAACCGCCGTTTAGGTTCAACACAATATTACCGCCAGCACCTGCTAGCGTTACGCTGTCTACTTTTCGATAAGTCATGGCTTGCAGCTCTGACGCTTGGCCGTCAACTAAGCCTGCAACACGAAAACGATATGCCCCTTCAGGCGCTAACTCGCCATTTGAGGTCATACCATCCCATGTAAAGTTCGACTCACCTGCTGGCACATTGCCAACCGGAACTGTTTGGATAATTTCGCCCGCCGTGTTTTCAACATAAATATTGACGTTGCTCGCGGGGCTATCAGTAACAATCTTACCTTTGGGCTGCTCACCAGTTGCCATACCAAAAGTATTGTCTTCAACCAAAACGCTTCGACCAACTAAAGAAGAAGCTTGTAATGCTTGGCTTGACGACATTGAATTTGCAAATTGTGCAAATGAGTCATTAAGTCTTGCCACACCATCTGTCGTTGAAAACGCCGTCATTTGCGAAATCATCTCGTTGTTCTCTACAGGCTTGGTTGGGTCCTGATGAGCAAGCTCTTGAGTCATCAAGGCAAAGAAATCTTCCTGGGTTAACATGCCGTTGCTATCATCGGCTTCTGGTACCCCAGTCTCTCGTTGCCAGCGAAGGCCGTCTAAACTGCTGCTGCCACTAACTGAATCCATACTCTATCTCACTCTAACTGCTGGTCGAGCCTATTAGCTCTGACCTAATCTCAGGGTTCTGTTCACCATATTCTTAGCTGATTCCGCTAATTGAATATTGGTTTGATATGAACGTGAGGCAGAAATCATATTGGTCATTTCTTCCATCACATTCACATTCGGTTTATAGATATAGCCGTCTTTATCCGCCATTGGGTGGTCGGGTGAATACTCAACGTTAAGCGGCTTATCGCTTTCTACAATACCAAGTACTTGAACGCCAACGGATCCATCTTGCCCTGCGGCAGCTTTTTGCATCTCAGCGGCAAAAACCGGATGACGCGCTCGATAGGTTTGATCGACACTGCTACTGACGCTGTCAGCGTTGGCAATATTACTAGCTGTGGTGTTCAATCTGACCGATTGTGCTGCCATGCCTGAGCCACTGATATCAAATACATTAAATAAGCTCATAATTACTGCCCTCCAGATAGCGCTTTTTTCAGCCCTTTAACTTTAGAATCTAAAAATTGCACACTGGCTTGATACTGTAGTGTATTTTCTAGATACAAGTTTCGTTCCACTTGTACATTCACAGTATTACCATCACCTGTATCTGGTTGATCTGGAACGCGAAATCCTTCACCAGCAGTCATTTCAGTACGGATATCAAAGTGCTTTTCGTGAGTGCGAGCCATGCCCGCTTGTTGATTTTTTGCCGCACTGGCAAGTGCGTCTTGGAAGTTCATGCCCTTGGCCGTATAGCCAGGGGTATCGGCATTAGCAATGTTGCTTGCAATTATTTCAGCGCGCTTGGCACGCAACATCATCCCTTGCGGGTGAATTCCGAACGCTTTGTCAAAACTAATAGCCATAATGCTACCTCCAAATCATTTGAAAGTAGCATTACAATTACTATGCCAACATTAGCGTCAAATTTATGATTGCTTTTGATAGACGATGCCAGGGTTACACCTAAGCATATCAAATTGTTGATTTAATCCAGAAAGTGACTCAGAGGCGCCAAGGAATAAATAGCCATCTTTATTGAGCACCCCGTGAATTTGAGAAAGGATTTGTGCTTTGATTTCCGGTGAGAAATAAATAAGTACGTTACGACAGAAAACGATATCGAATCGGCCAATAAGACTATAGCTATTTAGCAAATTTAGCGGGCGGAAGCTCACCAGCTTTCGAACCGCTTCTTTGACCCTAAGCATACCGTTATCACCAGGTTCAAAAAACTGACGCTTACGCTCTTGTGAAAGCCCTCGCGCAAGCGCTAGGCCATCGTAATGGGCATATTTACAATGCTCAAGCATAGTACTTGAAATATCTGTGCCAACAATTTGCACACCGCCGGGAAAAGAGCCAGGCTTTGATTGCATGTATTCAAGTACCGTCATGGCAATCGAATAGGGCTCTTGACCAGATGAGCTAGCCGCAGACCAAATCTTTAATGGCATACGCTGGTTCGCAAAATCAGGTAAAATTTTGCTTTTTAACAGCTCAAAAGGATAATCATCGCGAAACCACAACGTTTCATTGGTTGTCATCGCATCAATGACCGCTGCGCGCAGCTGACGCTCCATTGGACTAAGTGTGCGTTGCACAAGCTCTGCTAATGAAGCAACCTCAAATTTTGCCATCAATGGCGCTAAGCGGCTTTTTACTAAATACTGCTTATTATCACCCAATACGATTCCGCATTGTTGCTCAAGAAAGGTTCTAAAGTCGTGATAACTTTTGTCATCTAATTGTCTAGCTGGCACTGCAATGTCCTAAAAGCAAACTAAGAAAAGAGGATTAGTCTTCAATTTTTAACCACTTTTTAACTGCAGTTGCTAATTCGTCAGGGTGAAACTTCGGAATAAAGTCTTCCGCTCCTACTTTTTCGACCATGGCATTGTTAAACACACCGCTTAATGAGGTATGCAAAATAACCGGCATCGAGCGCATTTTTTCATTGCTTTTGATTTCTGCAGTTAAGGTGTAACCGTCCATTTCTGGCATTTCAATATCAGAAATTAATAAGGCAACTTTTTCTTCGATAGTATTACCGCATTGCTCTGCAATTTCATTAAGTTGATTGAGGGCATCTTGACCATTTTTAGCCAATACCATTTTAAGCCCAAGCGGCTCAAGCGCTCTCTTGACTTGGTTTCTCGCAACGGTCGAGTCGTCAGCAATCATGATCACACGCTCACCCAAGCTAGCACCAACAGAGGCATCAGCAACCTCTTCACTCAAGTCAGTAGACACTGGGTTGATTTCATTAAGGATCTTCTCAACATCTAAAATTGACACCATTTCTTTGTCAATTTCAGTGACGGCAGTTAGGTAACTAGACTTACCAGCACCTTCTGGCGGCGGCATAATGTCTTGCCAGCTCAGTGTGGTAATACGCTCAACCCCAGCAACTAGGAATCCCTGAACACTGCGATTATATTCAGCGATAATAATAAAACAGTTTTCCGTTAACGGTATTTCAGGACCACCAGTGGCCTTACTTAAGTCGATCACAGAAATAGTTTGCCCACGAATGTGCGCAACACCTTTGATAAAAGGATCTTGGTTTGGAAGCGATGTTAACTGAGGGCACTGCAACACTTCACGTACTTTAAATACGTTAATGCCAAAACGCTGTGGTCCAATTAATTTAAAAAGCAATAGCTCGAGTCGGTTTTGACCAACTAACTGAGTACGTTGGTTTACCGAGTCTAAAATGCCCGCCATAGTTACCCCTTAATCTCATGTGCAACAGAAAAGGCACAATTCTTGTTTACTATTAATTTAACATTAGTCTAAGCGCCTGTTTTTTGACAGCGCCGTTAAATACTTGAGTTAAAACTAAGCCATTTGATATTAAGCATAGTCGAGTATCTAACGTCAATAACACGATGACACGTAAACATGAGCAAATCGAAGATTCTTTTTACTTTTTTAACGCTGTGCTATCAGCTTCAATCGCAAGCAATTGCCACCAGCTTTGATCGAGACTTTATTGAAGGCCTCGCTAAACGTTCAGTTGAGGATAGCTTCACAGATGTTAGTAATCGTAAAGTCTCCGTTACTGCCGCCAAGCTCGACCCTAGAATAGTGATCAAACCTTGTGACCAGAATTTGCAGGCCAATATACCTGATATTCATAACAGTAGAAACGTAAATGTTAAAATAACTTGCGAGGGATCAAGCCCCTGGAATCTATATGTTCCTGTGAAAGTGACAATAGATGCCCCGGTAGTAGTTGCTAAATATGCAATCGACCGCGGCAGCATGCTAACCCCTGATAATATACAAATTGCTTACGTTGATGAAAAACGTTTGCGGGGTGAGGCTATAGGCGATGTAAACACTCTCTATGGCGCTAAAGCCAAACGCAACATTGTGAAAGGTAAGGCAATATCGCCCAATCACGTTTGTTCAGTATGCAAAGGAGATAATGTGACACTCATCGCTCTCAGTAGTACCTTTAGTATAAAAACATCGGGAACATCAGTTTCCAATGGCCATGTTGGCGACAAAGTGCGAGTTAAAAATAATCGCTCTGGTAAACTCGTTACCGGCCGAGTCAGTGGCGTTAATAAAGTGACCATAAATTTATAAATAATGATAAAGAAATTCAGTAATTGGCCGATAATATTATAGAATGAGTAATACACAACATGCAGGTGTAAGAAATGGCTATTAATATCAACAACTTGAATAATAACAATCAAGTTAATCGTACTGTACAGCAGCAACAGAACGACGTAAAGAACCAAGTCGACCAAAAAGCGGTTAACACATCTCAGGCGACAAGAGTTAGCCAAGATTCAGTGTCACTAACACCGCAAGCAAGACAGTTGAACGATATCCAAAAGAAAAACGGTGATGCGCCACCGGTGAATCAGAAAAAAGTTGATCAACTAAAAGAAGCAATTCAATCAGGTGCTTACAAAGTAGATGCGGAAAAGTTAGCGCAAAGCATCGCCAAATTTGAATTTGATTTACTATAGAGAATAACAATGAGTTCAAGCGTCTCACAGCAATTACTTAACAAACAACTAGAACAACTAACTGCGCTGGAGCAGTTGTTGAACGACGAAAAAGAATTGCTCACTCAACGAGACCCTGAGGCTTTAAATACGCTTACCGAACAAAAAAAGGTATTGCTTGAAGCGATTGAAGGACTAGACGCTAATATCAGCAAAAACCCACAATTTTTGGCGGACAAAGCGCAAAACTTGCTTGATGATTCGCTTGAAGAAATTCAAGCAACTCTGCTCCGTTGTCAAGAACTCAATGTCATTAATGGCCAAGTGATTACTCATTCACAACTTGCCGTTGAGCGCATGAAGACGACCCTATTAGAGCGCCACAATCGCTCTTCAATGACTTACGATAATAAAGGTAAGAAACACGCGGGTCTAAGCAGTCTAGATATCAAAGCCTAGATATCAAAGCCTAAGCTAAAAGCCCAAGCATAATTGTTTCACCTGAAGTCTACCTATTCTCAATTAGCTATCCTGTAACCATATTTTAGGTGACGTTAGCTAGACAAATCCTCAAGTCAAAGCCGATGAACACAAAAACAGTACCTATAAAAAACGCCAACATGAAGTTGGCGTTTTTTATGTTCTCAAGCTTTGTTAATCAATGACGTTGCTGATTAACACGCTCAAAACGGCAAGTTATTTTTGCTCAGTCTTACTGCTAGCATCATCTGCTGCTTGGTTATTATTTACAGTAGCCTTTTTGCTATCAAAGTCAGCGTCATGATCTTCGTCACCAACCACATGCTCTAATTTAAGCTTTTTCACTGAGCGAACCGTTGTTATTGGGCCTGAACATGCGTACAAAACAAACACTGCCATTAACAGTTCAGCAGGGCTAGAAGCAACAACGACAAAGACCAAGACAATCAGTAAGACAACGATAAAGCTAACCTTACCTTTCCAATCAACCTCTTTAAAGCTGTTATACCTAAAGTTACTCACCATTAATAAACCAGTAACTATGGTCAACAAGCCCATAATAAAGCCATAGTCTTGGCCGTTAAGTTGATATTCCGTACCGACCCAAACAATACTTGCAATAACACCAGCTGCTGCTGGGCTTGCTAAGCCTTGGAAATAACGTTTATCCGCAACGCCTACTTGGGTATTAAATCGTGCTAAGCGAAGCGCTGCGCCTGCAACAAAGACAAAAGCTGCAAGCCAACCAAACTTACCCATGCCTGAGAGCGCCCAATTGTAGGCCACTAACCCAGGGGCTATGCCGAAAGAAACCATATCAGCCATACTGTCATACTCAGCACCAAATTCACTTTGAGTATTTGTAATACGAGCAACTCGGCCATCTAGCCCGTCAAAAATCATTGCCACAAAAATAGCAATTGCAGCAGCTTCGAAATGATTATTCATTGACGAAACAACCGCGTAGAACCCCGAAAACAAGCCTGCCGTAGTTAGTAAGTTGGGCAATAAATAAATACCTCGGTTTTGGTTCACATTAGCATTAGGCGAAGTCATATAAGCGAGAAATGTCCTTGTCTGATAAAAACAGCTAATTTAGCACATCTCTTTTAGCGCCGCATTACGTAAATTTAGTAACAGATTAATTCAAATAGGCGCGGCAAGCTCAAAATATTGGGCTGCTCGCCGTGCAAGCCCAACGCAGATAATTAATCAGTTTACAGCTTTGCGTGCAGTGAGTCGGAGGTAGGAAAAAACGCTGTCAATATATCAACTTAATGTTTAAGATGGGTTAAACTTTATTCAATGCTGTTGGCTGGGAAGTTTGCTAGTAAAAGGCCTTAATTATGTACAAGTTGATTCCAACACTTTGCCTGCTGTTATTCACAATGTCAGGAAACGCACAAGATACAACTGTTTACCGCTGGGTTGATAAAGACAATATTGTGCATTTTAGTCACCAGCATCCTAGCGATAAAGATTTTGCCAAAGTCGATGTACGCGTTGCATATGCGCCAGTAGTTCCTGAAGGCGAAAAAAACTCATTTGTTGATGATTGGTTGGCAGAAAGGCAAGCACAAAAAGAAGCTAAGAATGAGCTTGAGCGTGCACGCCAGACTTCAGAGTTAATTGAAAAGAACTGTGAAGCAGCACAAGTTAATTTGAAATTGCTTGGCGGTTTTGAACGAATTTTATTAAAAGAACCTGACGGCAGCTCTCGTTTACTAACGCCAGAGGAAAAGCAAGAGCAGCGCATGCTGAATAAGCAACACGTCGATATATACTGTGACGATAACGAAAATAGCTGATGCAATTTAGCTACGATATTTTACTAAATTAATAACACTAACTAGTCGTAAAAAAGGTAGCAGCTATCAAGCTACTACCTAAAACCATTGCCTAAAGACACGACCTAAAATCACTCAGTAAGAAGTTATCTTGTTTTGCACTTTACTTCTTGCGCTAAAATAATCGAAAACATCACTATTCAGTAGTAAAAGTAAATTTTTCATCGGCAAATTGAACAACGATTTTCTGACCTTTTTCAAACTCTCCTGCCAGTAAACGCTGCGCCATCGGGTTTTCAATATCTGTTTGAATCGCACGCTTTAACGGCCTAGCGCCAAATAGAGGATCAAAACCAACTTCTGCAATCTTTCTTAGTGCACTTTCGTCAAGGTGCAAACCAAGCTCTTGCTGCGCTAAGCGCGCTGATAATGATGCAATTTGAATTTTAGCAATCTCAACTATTTGCTCTGCGGCTAATGGGTGGAAAACAACGGTATCATCAACACGGTTAATAAATTCAGGTTTAAAGTGTTGGCTAAGTTCGGCCATCACCGAGGCTCGCATTAATTCGTATTCATCGTCACCGCTATAGCTTTGGATTGATTCCGAGCCAATATTGGAAGTCATAATAATGACGGTGTTTTTAAAATCTACCGTTCGCCCCTGACCATCAGTTAAACGGCCATCATCAAGCACTTGCAACAAAATATTGAACACATCAGGGTGTGCTTTTTCAATTTCATCGAGCAGCACTACCGAATAGGGCTTTCTGCGCACAGCTTCGGTTAAATAGCCGCCTTCTTCATAACCCACATAACCAGGAGGAGCCCCCACTAGTCGAGCAACGGAGTGTTTTTCCATAAACTCAGACATATCAACGCGAATCAAGGCATCTTCAGTATCAAACAAGAATTCAGCCAGCGTTTTGGTTAACTCTGTTTTACCAACACCTGTCGGACCAAGGAATAAAAACGAGCCTATTGGCTGATGAGGATCTGCCAGACCTGCTCGCGATCGACGAATGGCGTTAGCAACAGAAACAACGGCTTCAGACTGGCCTATTACGCGCTGATGAAGTTCATTCTCCATACTGAGTAACTTTTCACGCTCTTCAGACAGTATTTTAGCCACAGGGATGCCAGTGGAGCGACTAAGCACGTCAGCAATTTCGATTTCAGTAACTTTGTTACTGAGTAAACTCATTTCTTGCATTTCCGCTTGGCTAGCTAAATCTAACTGCTTTTCAAGTTCAGGGATCCTGCCGTATTGCAGCTCAGACATACGATTTAAATCACCAGCGCGGCGTGCTGAATCCAAATCTATTCTCGCTTGCTCAAGTTCAGCTTTGATGGTTTGCGTCCCTTGCGATGCTGCTTTTTCAGTCGTCCAAATCTCATCTAACTCGTCATATTGCTGCTGCGTCTCTTTAATTTCAGCGTTAATAGCATACAAACGTTTAATAGAGGCATCGTCAGTTTCTTTCGCCAAGGCGCGTTGCTCTAATTTAAGCTGAATAAGTTTACGCTCTAATTTGTCTAAGTTTTCTGGCTTGGAATCCATTTGTAAGCGAATACTGGAAGCCGCTTCATCAATCAGGTCAATCGCCTTATCGGGTAATTGACGATCGCTGATGTATCGGTGAGAAAGTGTTGCAGCGGCAACAATTGCCGGATCGGTAATATTCACCGAATGATGCAGTTCATAGCGCTCTTTTAGGCCGCGTAAAATAGCGATAGTGTCTTCAACGCTTGGCTCATCAACGATAACTTTTTGGAAGCGGCGCTCAAGCGCTGCGTCTTTTTCTATGTACTGACGATACTCGTCGAGTGTCGTCGCCCCAACACAGTGTAAATCTCCGCGTGCAAGTGCTGGCTTAAGCATGTTTCCTGCATCCATTGCACCATCGGCTTTACCTGCGCCGACCATGGTATGTAGCTCGTCAATAAACAGAATGACTTGCCCTTCTAACTTAGACAACTCATTCAAGACTGCTTTTAAACGCTCTTCAAATTCACCACGATATTTTGCGCCCGCCACCAGTGCGCCCATATCAAGCGACAATACTTGCTTGTTCTTCAGGCCTTCTGGCACTTCGTGATCAACAATACGCTGCGCTAAGCCCTCAACAATGGCCGTTTTACCAACCCCTGGGTGACCGATAAGCACAGGGTTGTTTTTTGTGCGACGCTGAAGCACCTGAATTGCACGACGAATTTCATCGTCACGACCAATTACAGGGTCTAGCTTACCTTGCTCTGCCCGCTCGGTGAGGTTAATCGTAAATTTATCGAGTGCCTGCCTTACATCTTCCGCATTTTGATCGTTAATATTTTGGCCACCTCGTATACGCTTAATAGCGTCTTTAATTCGCGCTTCTGTAGCACCTAGCGACTTTAAGATCTGGCCTAGCATGCCAGTATCTTCTAGCGCAGCTAATAAAAATACATCAGAAGAAATGTAAGCGTCTTTTAATTTTTGTGCGTACTTATCACAAAGGTTTAGCAAGTTACCGGTTGTTGATGAAAGTTGAACTTCACCACCTACTCCGTGAACTTTTGCCAGCCCATCAAGCGCCTTATCAACTTGTTTGCGCAGCGAGCTAACATCAACCCCTGCACTTTTTAACAAAGGAACAACGCTGTTGCCTGATTGCTTTAGCAAGGCCATCATTAAATGCAGTGGCTCAATAAACTGATGATCTCGCCCCAATGCTAATGATTGCGAATCAGAAATAGCTAATTGGAAAGACTGAGTAAACCTGTCTAAACGCATACAAACCTCGGTTCTCGATAATTACTGGTCAGCATTAGCAAGTGTAAAATGATAGTGACTTAGCTCACTGTAGGTTGCTAATGCTTTAAAACTAACATTATCTATAGGGGCTTAACGGCTAAAATCAAGTATATGTCGGGCGCGATGTTGATTTAAAACAAGCTTTTATGGTCTTTTGGAGGAGCTAACAATAGTAGCAGCGTAAGCACTAGCAAGGATTTCGGCAGATAACACTTGCCATGCGGCCGGTGACGCTCTCTCGTCGGTAGGAGTAATATTGCTGCGCCATAGAAAAGGTGCAATGAGGTAGGCTGGCTACCTCAACAATGCCCGAAGCGCTCAGCAGATATTTCGCAATTTGATGTAGGTTAGCTAAATATTTTTGCGTTGATTCAGGCACTACCCGAAAAGCATCTACCGTTGCCGGATTAAGGTTTACAAATGCATCTTTAACTTCACCGCCAATTTCAAAAGCCGTTGGACCAATACAAGGCCCTAACCAAGCTACTAATTGCTCAACAGGTGTGTTCATCGCTTCGACAGTTTTCGCAATTATATTTTGCGCTAGTGGCCGCCAGCCACCATGAATTGCGGCAATGACTTGCCCTGACTTATCGGCAATCAAAATAGGCAAGCAATCTGCCGTCATTACCGCTAAGGCAACATTGAGACTTCGTGTGACCGCTGCATCTGCGGTAATTGGTGCTGCTTGATATTGCTCGACGATAGCAACATCGCTGCCATGAACTTGTTCAAGCCATTGAATGTTGGTATTAGTTGGTAAATATTGAGCTAGGGTTGCTCGGTTGGCATTAACTTGTACAGGGCTATCACCAACATGCAGCCCTAAATTAAAGTTATCGTATTGACCAGCCTGCGACAACTCGCCAGCAAGCTCGCGAGTCGTCGTAAATGCCGTGACATTGCGAGCCGGCCAATCAACAGCAACTTTGTGGCTAACCATATGATGCTTAGTGTTAGTAGTCTTGCTCACTGTTAAGCTTAGTGTCTTCTTTTAATAACTCGACGAGTTCAACAAAATCATCTGGGATGTCGGCTCGCCATGTCATTAACTCGCCCGTGATTGGGTGATACAGTGATAACATTGCAGCATGTAACGCCTGACGTTTAAAATTACGCAAGAATGTTAGCAACTTAGGCGTCGCATTTTTAGGTGGTCTTGGACGTCCATTGTATAACGGGTCACCGACTAGCGGGTGCGTGATATGTGCCATATGCACACGAATTTGGTGAGTACGCCCCGTTTCAAGACGCAGTCGTAAACGCGTATGTAAGCGATACTTTTCCATCACACGGTAATGGGTAACCGATGGGCGACCCGACATCGTCACGGCCATATGAGTGCGCTTAGTTGCATGACGCCCTATTGGCTCATCTACTGTGCCACCTGCGGTCATAATGCCGCTGGCGATCGCTTCATATTCACGCGTAATTTCACGCGCTTGCAAAGCATCAACTAAATTTGTTTGCGCCGCAATGGTTTTGGCAACTACCATCAAACCCGTTGTGTCTTTATCTAGACGATGAACAATACCAGCACGTGGAATTAGCTCAAGTTCAGGACAGTAATGCAATAAAGCATTAAGCACTGTACCATCCGGGTTGCCCGCACCAGGGTGTACAACGAAGTCAGCTGGTTTATTAATAACCAGAATATCATCATCTTCGTATACAATGTTTAACGGAATATCTTGCGGCTCAAAGCGCACCTCGGCCTCAATGGTGGCATCAATTTCCACGGTTTCTTCACCAAACACTTTTTCGCGCGCTTTGGTGACAACCTTGCCGTCTAACTTAACATTACCCGCTAAAATCCATTCTTTTAGGCGTGAACGCGAATAATCAGGAAACATTTCCGCTAATGCTTGGTCTAAACGTTTTCCTAAGCAGGATTGGGGAACAGTTTCTTGATGTTGGATAATTTCGGCCATTAAAATCTCTTTGCTATCAAATTAGTATTTGCACTGTGCAAGGCAAGAATGCTGAGTTAGAATGCTGCTCAACAAAAAAGAAAAGCATTTTACCCTTTTGTTTAGGGCTTTCATAACAATTTTAACGAAAACAACCTAGTGATAATCGAGTCTATGGATAAATTGACCTTAAGAGCTTTAGTGTTAGCCGCAGTAGTATCGCTTGCTGGCTGCTCTTCTTCTGATACTGACATTGAAAAAGTACCTGATCGTTCCGCCCAAGCATTGTTTGTTGACGCCCGCGAAGCGCTTGATAACGGCTTATATCAAAAAGCTATTCAAATTTTATCTGCTATTGATTCTCGCTTTCCATTCGGCCCTATCTCGCACCAAGTGCAATTAGACTTATTGTTTGCTTATTATAAAACAGGTAATTCTGAGCAAGGCATTGCATTAGCAGATCGCTTTTTACGATTAAACCCCAAGCACGCTAATGTCGATTATGTTTACTACATGCGCGCTTTAATTAATGTCGCAACTGAAGAAAACTTATTCCAAGATTTAGCGGGTATTGACCGTTCAGATCGCGATCCAAGCGCATCACGAGATGCCTTTAAAGATTTGCGTAAAATCGTTGATGAGTACCCAGACAGTAAATACGCTGCTGATGCGAGAAAGCGCATGATTGCAATCAAGTCTCGTTTAGCTCAATACGAACTTGCGGTCGCTAAATTTTACTTAAAGCGTGAGGCTTATGTCTCTGCCGCTAATCGCGCTCGATACATTGTTGAATACTACGCACCAACGCAAGAAACAGAAGCGGCTCTTGAGTTGATGGTTGAATGCTATCAAGCATTAGGATTAGACGAGTTAAAACGAAACACACTGCAAGTTATTGCGGCTAACTACCCTAATAACCCATTGTTAAATAATTAATCATTCGATTACCAACGGGTACAAAAAAAGCTGCACATGCAGCTTTTTTTGTTTGGCTCGAAGATACGAGAATTAATATCTAAATAGCTGCTTCGTCTTCTTCACCAGTGCGGATACGGATAACACGCTCAACATCAGTGACAAAGATTTTGCCGTCACCAATTTTACCAGTTTGCGCACTTTCAATAATGGCATTTACACAGCGCTCAACATCGTCAGATGCCACGACAATTTCAATTTTCATTTTTGGCAGAAAGTCCACCATATATTCCGCGCCGCGATATAGCTCAGTATGACCTTTTTGACGGCCAAAGCCTTTAACCTCTGACACCGTCATACCGGTAATGCCAATCTCGCCTAGTGCTTCGCGTACATCATCCATTTTAAATGGCTTTATAATTGCCTCAATTTTTTTCATTTTCACGCCTTAATAATTTTTACAGCTACGTTTTTATTATATGCCGATAATTAAAAAACAAAATAACTAAGCGCTGAAAACTCAACCATTTGAATTATTTTCACGTATAAATGGTCTGCACAAATCACTGTGCTTTTTGATACACTCAGCTTAACTATTTTTGATACCAAGGATTAACAATGAATCAGCAAGTGATCATTGAAGAAATGAAAGTGTTACCCGAAATCGACCCTGCATATGAAGTAGAGCGCAGAGTAGCCTTTATCAAAAAACAACTAACCTCTTCCTCACTAAAGCACCTTGTATTGGGCATCAGTGGTGGTGTTGACTCATCTACATGCGGCCGTTTAGCGCAACTTGCCGTTAACGAGTTGAACCAAGAGCACGCAACTGACGAGTACAAATTTATTGCGGTTAGACTGCCTTATGGTATTCAGGCCGATGAAGAAGACGCTCAAACAGCGCTTTCTTTTATCCAACCAAGCCATGTGGTAACAACCAACATCAAAGCAGGCGCTGATGGTATTAACCAAGAAACCTTAAGCGCTTTAGAAAGCGCGCAGCTACTAAGTGCTAGTGACAGCCAAGTCGATTTTTCAAAAGGTAATGTAAAAGCACGTACCCGTATGGTAACTCAGTACCACATTGCAGGCATTCTTGGCGGCTTAGTGATTGGCACTGACCACTCTGCTGAAAACATTACAGGCTTTTTTACCAAGTGGGGTGACGGTGCATGTGACCTAGTGCCGCTTTTTGGTCTTTCAAAGCGCCAAGTTAGACAATTAGCTAAGCACTTAGGTGCACCTTCAATTTTAGTGGAAAAAGCGCCTACCGCTGATTTAGAAGACCTAGACCCTGGCAAGAAGGACGAAGACGCATTAGGCCTTAGCTATGACCAGTTAGATGACTTCTTGGAAGGCAAAGTAGTTTCTGATGAGGTTCGTGACCGCATCATAGCCATCTACAACAAAACCCAGCACAAGCGCCTTGCTATTCCCACCATCTACGACTAGTGCTTAATTTCTAGCATCGACCATTTGGTGTTCCAAGCCAACGGTGGTATAACTGTTGGCTAGGATTTAACCGCTCGCAGTTATGGTGGCTGAGTATGAAAATATCAAAAGGATTTACACTCGTAGAGTTAATGGTTGGAGTTGCCATCATAGGAATCGCTCTGGCGGTAGCATTACCGAATTTTAACAATTGGATTGTGCAAATTCGAGTAGACAACGAAATATCTCAAATCCATCGCCTACTGCTCACCGCAAGAAATACCGCTATAAACTTAGAACATGAAGTCATCGTGTGCCCGTTAGATGGAAAAAACTGCGTAGATGATTGGTCTCGTGAAATAAGTGCGTTTGTTGATGTGAACAATAACGGTGACTTTGATTCCGCAGACAATGAAACTATTATTCGAGTAAAAGCAGCAATTGATGATGGTGACGCCTTAACCTTCCAAAGGACTAGCCTGACTTATCAGCCGACAGGACAGGCAGGAGGCGCGGCGGGAACTTTCGCTTATTGTCCTAAAGACCTACCACAGTTCAACCGCGGGGTTATTGTCTCATTGCGAGGTAGAGCTATTCAAACACGAGACACGGACAATGACAATATTGATGAAACAAGAGCTGGTGCGGACGTCACTTGCGAATAGCAGCTTCTTATCAATATAGACTTAACAAGCTCTATTTTTATAAATCTTAATAGTAAGAACGAAATATTTAATTGTTTGCCACGACAGTCTCCTAATTGTCGCTCAATACCCTGTCGCTCAAGGGGAGCCGCTTAGCTATTTTATTATTGTGGAAGACTATCTTCTAATAAATTCGCTTTGTTATCGGTAAACTTTTGACTAAATGGTACACATTCAAATACGTCAAATATTCTTATAGTGCTTCGCTTTTTTATTATTCTTTTATTTTTCTTAAGCTTATCTAAGTAAGTTGGACCTTGGTGAGCAGGCATTATTTTATAATGAATAATTTGCTCCCCTCCTAATAACTCGATGTGGCATTTAAGACGTGCCTTTTCGTTTGCTTTCGCAAAACTAATATTAGAAGTTAGCAAAGCGGCTAACCCTAGACCTATAACTACTGCGCTTCTCATTTTGTTAACTCCAATTAACCTTACTAAACACAAACTAATCCCAACAATCGCTACTCGGGGTTCTTTGACCAGCATCTGTTACTTTTAGCTCTTTACATTTAGCATCGTCAGAAGCAAGGCTTCCTTGAGCCGTTGCTGTTAATATAAAAGTGTCGCCTTTTACTGTTGCATCTATTTTGTAGTAACCACCTTCAGACTCGAATGGATCTTTACTTAGGCCAAGATTTTTCATGTTCTCTGTATAGACCCTGTTGTCTAGGTAGTATTGTTCCATTAAGTTAGCAATTCTTAATAATTCTCGCTGACCCTCTGTGCGCTTCGACTTGCTTGCGTAACTCTGATAGCTTGGATATGCCACACCTGCCAAAATCCCAATAATAGCAACAACAATAAGCAACTCAATCAGAGTAAAACCAGAAGACTTTATGCTTCTTTTCATTAATTATCTTCCTCGACATATAGAGCTGTACGCATTGTTTTCAGTTTTAGGCCGTCACAGTTGCCATTTGCATCACAAATAGTTTTTTCATCTGGTGCAAGTAAAACAACTTCGGTTCTTTGATCTGTTTCCTTAGGATTATCTGGATCCGATTCATCATCATCGGTTGTTGGCGGCCGAGTAACAATTGTTGGCTTTTCATTAATAATACCTGGTAACTCTATGATTCTAGTTTCATAAATGGTTGTTCCCAATGCTAAGTCAACCGCATATAGCTGAGCTTCACCTCCATCTAGAGCACAGGTACCCTCTGACGCAAATGTTGGAATAAAGCTATTATAATAAGCTACACCCGCGATTGCTTCTGGTTGAGTTACACTCTTTTCACCATTTCCTAGTAAGCTAATAAACCAGCCATCTTTTTCACTCACAGCAAGCGCTAAATTCTCTTGTTCCTGTTCGGTCAAGCTATTATCACCAAATGGGTTACCCGTATAATCATGCAGGTCGGCCAGCTTTACTTCGCTTGGTGGCGTATCAAATTTTTGCGTAATAATATTGCCATCTTTAATCATAAATAGCATATCGTTAGTAATCGTATTTAACGGATCAGCGCGATTACCACTACCAATTAAAATAGCATCATAGGGTACAGCTGATTGGTGAACCTGCTCATCAGAGTTACCATTAACTATCGTAGTGTACTTAAATGTCTCTGAAATCAATGCCCTCGTGATTGTTGGCTCACTAAAGAAGCGCCTATCATTTGCTTCCGTCGCTTTATTTCCTTCAGCTTGGCGGCCAAGTGATGCTAGCTGGATAAGTCCCCAGTCGTCAGAGCTTGCACCAACCATATCAAGTCGCCAAACAACGCCACCAGTATCACCAAAATATAATCTATCAACGAAACCATCTGAATCACTATCAAGGGCAGAGACTGCTGCCGGAATACTATCGTTACCAGGAAAATCTATATCACCGCCTGGAGTTATTGCTAACTTCTTTTCACCTGAAGCGGCGTCAACAAAAAACAACCCGCGTCCAAGCGTATCATTTGTACCCACCCCACCTGCATCTTTTGACGCTGCATAACCAGCAGCAAATACTAGGGTCGGCTTGGCTTTACCAGAATCTGTATTTATTAACGAATTAATCACACGCGGTGTTGACCATGACTGACCAAGCTCACTGAAGCCAGTGCTATCGTCGTTGATGTGCCATAGCAATTTAGGTGCAACATCGGGATTACTAATATCAAGCGCATAGTATGAAGAGCCTCCACGGCGAGAGCCTACAAACACCCAAGCTTTATCGCCTTTTGTGTGATCAACCGTACCGTCGCCGCCATCATCGATATAGGAAACTGGCGTGCCATCTAAACCATAAACTTTACCGCCACCATTCGCATTAATTCTCAATTCATTGTAATTGCTAAAAAATTCTTTTGGCATAAACACCCAGCTTTCCTTCACTGAGTTGCCTTCATCTTGGAACATATGAAGCGCACCAGCATTAGTGCCGACAATAATGCGAACATCTTGATTATCCGCACTACCGCCATAATTAACCACTAGCGGTCTGGAGTGCAATGGGTCGCCAAAAACATCTTTACGCATATCTGTTGTTGATTCGTCATTGTCATCGTCATCAACATCGGCTCCTTTTGCCCAGGCAAATAAATCGTCAAGATCGGCTTCCGGGACTTTCATAAAGGCAGCGAGCTTAGCTTCTGTTTCAAATGCGCTTTCGGCATTGTCTTTGCTAAACTCTTTGATTGCACTATCACTGCCAAGGTCTGAATAAACTTTTCTGCTATCAGGAGTAATTGTTTGGAACATTTCAACAACCCCCCCCTCATTTACATCAGCACCATCATTACTGCTTGACCATATTGTAGTAACATTTTCCTCAATATTACCCGCATCATTTAATGCTGGTTTATCATCTTTCCCAACTAAGCCGCTACCTGAGATTTTTAGCTTTTTAATGTTTCCTGCCCACCTAGGTCTGCGTTCTGGTAAAAACATCGCATAATACACAGAATCAAGTGTTTGCGTGCGATCAAAGTTGTTTGAAGCCACCGCAGGCGCAGTAAAGGTTGCATTTACGCTGAGAGCATTCCGAAGTGCTTCGGATAGCTGCAAAGACAAAGCGCTCGGGTTATCAACATCATAAAAGTTGCCACCACCAGCTTCAGCAGCAGCATCCAGTAACTTCTTCGCGTCGTCAGCAATTAATTCATCGTTGGTTGGGTTATCGGGATCAGCAAAATCCTGTAAGGCAAATCCTATGGTATTCAAAGTAATATTTTGCTTACCTGAAACATTAGCGTTGATATCTTGGTTGTGGAGAATGTCCGCTAACGCGACCAAGTAGTTGTCTTCACTGATCAATGAGCCACTGGAATTTTCTCTACGAACCTGACGAACTAAATCAGCGTTGTAACCAGTCATCAGCGCTATTTCGTCGTTTGCGGCACGATCACGAGTAGGCGCTCCATCGGTTATCATGATGACATGAACATTATCACCACAGAAAGTACTACCAAATGGCGACTTATAAACCGTGTTGGTCTCGATACTTAAATCTCTGGGTGGAGTATTAGCAATATAATTGCCACGATCAGAGTCTTTATCTCCGTAATATACCGATAGACCACCAAAATAACGGCTGGCCTCGAATAAAGTTTCGCACAGTGGAGTATTAGTTTCACCATCTACATCAGATTCAAGAATTTCTAACAACCTAGCTCTAGTGACAACATTCATCTCTTGGATGCCCATCACTATGCGGCCACCATCCCGTACATTTTCACCTGCATGATTTAGGTTAAAAATCTGTAAACCAAAGTCAACGTTATAAAAAGACTCGACAACATTCACTACAGCACGTTTGGCTGCTTCCAATTTGGAAACAGTTTCAGTTTCGTTGCTATTAGCTAATGCGTAACGTAAATAGTTATCAGTAAATAGTGTAACTACCTCACCCTTATCCGCAGTACTTAGTGCATTGTCAATATTTGATGTGTATTGCTGTGGATTATCTTTATTACCCAAACCATCTGCTGGATACCCTGGAGCTAAATCTTTTCCGTCCAAGTTACCGTAAGGATTGCCATAAACACCACTGCTGCCATGGTTAATATTGCGTTCAGTGGTACCATTAAGTCGATCAAACTCAATATCTTCTAAGCAATCAACTACTGCTAAATTAGCACCAGTATTGTCGGGTATTTCTTCCCATGTTCCAGAGCTGCCTTTAAACGTATACTCGCGTAGATGAACGTTGACAAAGCCCTTTTCTTTTAGGATGTCATGTGCAAAGTCGCAACTGAGAATTGAAGCAAAAAATCGGCGTTGTTCAGTAGCACTATCAGGCGTTGGCAGAGGGCTATCGCCAACTCCACTGCCTTTAGAAAAATAAATATATTCTTCAGAGAGTTTAGTTAAGCCATCTAAAGCGTTGTAACCTCTATCTGGGTCGTAAGGAGCATTAATGGTCACTTCTCGGTTCATACTACCGGAATTATCAAAGATAATTAACACCTTAGGTGTAATACCTACCGTAGTAGATTCATTTCCAAGGTATAATTCAATATCTTCCGAGTATGCTACCCAAGGCAGTAAACAGCTTAGGAAAAAAAATACGTATTTCATCACTAATTCCCTACATTTAATAATTGCTGAGCAATATTAGCGTTGGCGCGAACTTCGCTCGTTTTATTTCGTCCATACTCATTGCTTACAGCAATACTAACGACATTGCATTTCAACAATTGATTGGAAGAAGATAACGTTGTGTGTGGGCAGTCAGTCGGCTCATTGGTGTCAAGCTCATTATCAATCACAACGCTTTTAACAGATACACTTGTTATCGTATTAACGTTTTTTGGAAAGTCCTTTCCTGCAAACAAATTGACATTGCCCCTAATTTGATCGGCAACGGTTTCGTCTAAAGCGCTAACCGTGGCCTGAATTGCAATCAACTTTTCTTCACTAGCACCCGACATTTTTATATCCGAAGATGCGTTTAACATAAGCACAGACGCGACTGCAGTTAAGGCCACTAAAAAAACGATCGATGTAATTAATACAAAACCGCTCTGGGCTGATGTTTTAAAACTTACCATACTCTTACGTCACCATTGTGTAATGTAACTGTTGAGCTAAAAAGCATTCTTCTGTAATTGTCACCAGACGCATTAAAGCTAATGTCACCAAGCTGATAAATAGTGTCATTAGTATAGTTGGGGTCTAACTCTATATCACGCACTAACACATAAAGCTTGACGGCTCGAATTTTAGCGTTTGTAGCACCATCCCAAATTGCATCTGTAACATTATCTGCAGAAACAAAAGAGTCGACATTACCATTACCGTCACTATCAACACCGTATAAAAATCTGATCATTTCTACACCGTCGATTAAAGGTTGATTCCACATACTATTGACTAAACTAATCAGATTTAAAGTAGGAACAACACTAGAGCTACCAGCTAAAGTATCTTCTGAAATGTAGTAAATATGATGCTGATATTCCCATGTCTGGCTATTATTGATAACAGGAGAGGGATTCTCACCATCAAATATCTGGCCTGCATTCATATTAGTGATCAAGTAATATCGGTCATCGTTGAGCGCGCCATTTGCAGGCAACGCCACGGCACGCTTTAGCTGCAAAATATCTGAGCCTTGTTTGGCATCATTGATGCATCCCATCATTGCTGAATTCATGGGTGTAGCTCCCCAAATCGCTCGAAATGTACCAATGTTTCCTGGAAATGTCCCATTATTAATTCCACCACCTCGGCACTCATTATCTGGCGCTCCTGGCACGGCGAGTAAATTGCTATTGCTTAGTGGCATTGCAAGCTCTCCCCAGAACCCCTGACGCATTAGATCATCAGTTAGTAAGCTAATGGTAATTCGGCCTGTTTCTTGCATGGCACCATACCGAGTGGTGGTATCAGATGTTGAATACATACCAACAAAGATACTCATTACTCCAGAAAAGAGCACTAAACCTAACACTAACGAAATGAGTATTTCTAATATTGTAAAACCACGCTGATACTTCATTTGCTACTCATTAAAACAAAAATGCTGTTAATACAATTCTGCGACGTGTGTCAGCCGAAGATCCACAATTACCACCACCAGCTCCCTTCACTTCGCTTCGTCCTGACCAACTAACAACAACGGTAACTAATTGTGCATTACGAGCAATGCAACCTCTCGCATCAATTAAGCCGCCAGTATTGCTGTTGCTTAACCTTGAGTTTGCTCCCCGCAGTGCATTTGTCCATTCATAAAGATCATTGGTTTTAATTTCTTGCGGTGTGCATGGGGAAGCCACGTTATTACAAAAGTTATCGGGCAAGGAGGCAGCATTCTCACCATAGGTACCTACATAACTTTGTAATACTGCTTCACTTACATCATTACTGCGGATACGCTCGATAATATCTTGTGCCATAGCTGATGCCAGCGAACGCTGCATGGCATCAAAGCTTCCTTTCTTGGCTGTTGTTTGCATAGCCACAGCACCTAAAATTCCAGTCGCTAAGACAAACAATGCCACGAGAACTTCTATCAGCGTCATTCCACGCGAATGGGAGTTATGCATAAATCCACCTCGCCTTTGGTTCAAGTGGTAAATGTTGAGTTAAAAAAGTAGAAAGGGAAACGAAGAAATTTCTTCGCAAAAAAATAGAGGGGCGATTTATTGAATCAATAAATACCCAAGATTGGCCAACATATGTGTTAAGTATCGCCATATTTAGAGGCATTAACCCATACCTATATCCATATAATGGGTAGCTGTGACTTATATAGTCACTACACAGTTACTACCCACGGTTGCGTTTAAAGTTATCGCAAATCCGAAACTGTGATCGAATTCTCCTGTTAGTGATTAGCTTTGTAGCTGACTAAAATGCTGATTAACTTTTATCCACCCCGAAGATTAACGCAATTCTACAGGTACAGCAAATACTATGTTTTCTTCACGGCCTGGGTGTTCGATAACTTCATGACCCCCATAGGATTTTAGTTGCTCGATTACTTGCTTTACCAATACTTCTGGCGCTGACGCCCCTGCTGTAACCCCTACTTTTAGTATGTCTTTTAGCCAGGCTTCATCGATATTGTTAGCTGTATCGATTAGATAAGAAGTCGTGCCAATTTTTTCGGCCAATTCACGTAAGCGATTTGAGTTTGAGCTGTTTTTAGCACCTACCACTAACAACAAATCCACTTGTTCTGCAATTGATCTTACAGCATCTTGGCGATTTTGTGTGGCATAACAAATGTCGTCTTTGCGAGGTCCTTCAATTGCAGGGAACTTGGTTTTCAACGCATCAATCACATCACTTGTATCGTCTACTGATAGAGTGGTTTGGCTACAGTAGTGCAATGCATCAGGATTTTTAACAGTAAGGGCTGCTACATCTTCTGGTGACTCAACTAAGTAAATACCACCTTCTGCGCTGTCATACTGTCCCATTGTGCCTTCCACTTCAGGGTGGCCGGCATGGCCAATAAGCACACACTCGACCCCTTTACGACTGGCACGAGAGACTTCCATATGCACTTTAGTCACTAACGGGCAAGTGGCATCAAATACCTTTAATCCGCGCTTTTTAGCTTCGTTGCGAACGGCTTTTGAGACACCGTGTGCGCTAAAAATAACGGTTGCATCGTCAGGTACTTCATGGAGTTCGTCGACAAAAACAGCACCTCGATCTTTTAAGCCATTGACAACAAATTTGTTATGAACAACTTCGTGACGCACGTAAATTGGTGCATCAAATAAATCTAAAGCGCGGTCAACGATGCTGATAGCACGATCTACACCTGCACAGAAGCCACGCGGATTTGCTAAGATAATTTCCATCAAAATGCCTACTTAATTTCTACCACGTCAATAACGAAAGTAACGTCTTGCCCAGCCAAAGGGTGATTAAAATCAACAGTAACAGACGCACCAGATACTTCAGTAACCATACCAGGTACTTCCCCGCCAGGCGTTGTAAAGGTAATTATGCTACCCACTTTGGCCGGTGTGTCTGCGTCAAACTTATTGATATCTACATAATGTACATTGTCTGGGTTCTTTTCGCCAAATGCATCTTTGGCAGCAAGAGTGAACTCTTTCGTTTCACCTTCACTCATGCCTAACAATTGGGCTTCAAACGCTGGCGAGATACTTTGATCGCCCATATTGATAATGGCAGGTTTGTTATTCACTTTAGTGCTATCTGCGGCAGAGCCATCTGATAACTTCATGGTGATGTGGGCAACTAGGCTTGAGTCTGCGGTAATTTGTGTCATTTGTTACTTCTTAAATTAGGTACTTCTTAAATTAGTTACTACTTATTACTTTCTTTGCCAGCTTATTGCTCGCCGCCGTCTTCTCTATCGTGCTGACCAAAGAAAGAGTCATAAATCATTAGGGCTGCGCCAACGAAGATCACCGAATCGGCAACATTAAATGCAGGCCAGTGAGACTTTCCTACGTAAAAGTCGAGAAAATCGATGACATAGCCAAACAACACGCGGTCAATTAAGTTGCCAAGTGCGCCACTTAGCATTAACGCAAAACCAACCCCTAGAATACGGTTTGACGATGGTGTTTTAGATAGCCAATAGATGAATAAACCACTTGCCAAAGCGGCTATTGTGGTGAAAAACCAGCGCTGCCAGCCTCCTTGATCAGCTAAGAAGCTAAAAGCAGCACCTTCGTTATGTACATAGGTCAAATTAAAATATGGCATAACAGCAACACTTTCGTACAAATCAAAAGTGCCTGCGACCCAGTGTTTTGTCACTTGATCGACAATGAGAAACAGGACAGTAAGCCACAGCCATTTTAGCCCAGTTGAAGAAAAAGGTGATGATGAAGAAAAGCTCACGTCAGAATTCCTTTAACGAATAAATCTATCGGTAGAAGAAAATAAACCGCTGAAATTCAGCGGTTTATTTTGGAAGTGTCAGTTATGCGAACTGTCGCTGCTCACCGTCGCCATCAACGTTAGTTACACAACGTCCACATAGCTCAGGGTGGGCTTCAACCGCGCCGACATCGTCAGTAAAGTGCCAACAACGATCACACTTAGTACCTGCTGATTGCGCAACCGCAACTGATAAACCTTCAAGCTCAGTTGCTACGGCTTCGCTAGGCGCTGCGTCAGTTGAAATCGCCGCGCCTGACGTGATCAGTACAAAGCGTAGCTCGTCACCTAATTTCGCAAGTTTATCTGCAAGCTCAGCTTGCGCATACAAAGTAACTTCAGCTTCAAGCGCTTTTCCTACTTTCTTATCTTTACGAGCAGATTCTAGCGCTTTGTTAACTTCAGCACGTACTAATAAAATGTCGTTCCAGTAATCGTCACTCAGCTCGCCATCGTTGGTAATACCAGCAATGTCTTCAAACCATACATTAGTGAACACAAACTCATCACGCTCGCCAGCAGCCGGAGCAGGCAATGCTTGCCAGATCTCTTGTGCAGTGAATGACAAGACTGGTGCCATCCAACGAGTCATCGCTTCCGCAATTAAGTACATTGCGGTTTGACATGAACGACGCGCATGGCTGTCAGATTTAGCTGTGTATTGACGATCTTTAATGATGTCTAAGTAGAAGCCACCAAGCTCCGTTGTACAGAAGTTCATTAGCTTGTGCACCACTTGGTGGAACTCGTATTCATCGTAAGCATTAACGATTTCTGCTTGCAGCGCAGCAGCTTTGGCTACCACCCAACGATCCAACGCCACCATATCTTCAACGGCAACTGAATGCTGAGCTGGCTCGAAACCGTTAATGTTAGCTAACAAGAAGCGTGAAGTGTTACGAATACGACGATAAGCATCTGCTTGACGCTTAAAGATTTCATCGGAAACGGTAATTTCTTGCGTGTAGTTAACCGAAGCAACCCACAAGCGAAGAATGTCTGCTCCTAGCTTATTGGTAATCTCTGATGGCGTGATCACATTGCCTAATGACTTGGACATTTTCTTACCGTCAGCATCAACGGTAAAACCATGGGTTAATACCGTCTTGTATGGCGCACTGCCATTAATCGCCATCGCTGTTTTTAATGAAGACTGGAACCAACCGCGGTGCTGATCAGAGCCTTCCAAGTATAAATCTGCTGGATAACCTAACTCTTCGCGTTGTGCCATAACAGAGTAATGGGTAACGCCAGAATCAAACCAAACGTCTAGCGTGTCAGTTACTTTGCTATAAGCATCAGCGTCATCGCCTAATAAATCACTTACTTCTAGGTCGAACCATGCGTCCATACCTTGCTTTTCAACAAGCTTAGCCACTTCTTCAATCAAACGTGGCGTGTCTGGGTGCAAGGCTTGTGTTTCTTTGTGAACAAACAAGGCTATTGGTACGCCCCAAGTACGCTGGCGAGAGATACACCAATCAGGGCTCGACTCTAACATTGAATCAATGCGCGCACGGCCCCAGTCAGGAATCCACTGCACACCTTCAACAGCACCTTGAACTTCTTCGCGAAGACTATTCTTAGTCATGCTCACAAACCATTGAGGCGTCGCACGGAAAATTAATGGTGTTTTCGTTCTCCAGCAGTGCGGATAGCTGTGAGTAAATTTGTCTTTAACAAGTAAGTTGCCATGCTCAGCAACGACATCAATCACTTTCTCATCGACTTTGTAGACGTGCTCACCCGCGAACAACTCGACATTACTGCGGTAAATTCCGTTATCGTCTAAGTAGTTTAACGTTTCGATGTTGTATAGTTTGCCAACATTGAAATCTTCTACACCGTGATCTGGTGCGGTATGAACACAGCCCGTACCCGCATCGGTTGTAACGTGATCGCCTAAAATAACAGGTACTTTGCGCTCATAGAAAGGATGATTAACTTGCAAGTGTTCAAGTGCAGCACCGTTGACGCGACCAACAATGGCGAAGTCTTCCACGCCTGCGCGTTCCATCACACTTTCATGCAATGCTTCAGCAACTAACAAGCGTTCCTCGCCTGCTTGTACAATAACGTAATCTAACTCGGCATTAACGCTAACTGCTTGGCTAGACGGCAGTGTCCACGGCGTTGTTGTCCAAATAACAACAGAAATTTTGCCGCTACCTGATAAGTCTGACACAAGCTCTGCTAGCACAGATTCATCAACAACCGGATATTTTACATCGATAGAGAAAGAAACTTTGTCGGCGTATTCAACTTCCGCTTCTGCAAGCGCAGAACCGCCAACAACACTCCAATAAACTGGTTTAAAGCCCTGTTGTAAGTGACCATTTTCCGTGATTTTACCGAGCGCGCGAATAATGTTGGCTTCAGTTTCAAAATCCATTGTTAAGTACGGATTTTCCCAGTCACCAAACACACCTAAGCGCTTGAAGCTCTCACGCTGGCCATCGACTTGCTTTGCCGCGTACTCACGACACTTCTTACGAAACTCTGTAGCTGATAGTTTGTGGCCTGGTTTGCCAAATTTTTTCTCTACCACTAACTCAATCGGTAAACCGTGGCAATCCCAGCCAGGTACGTACGGCGAATCGAAGTCAGATAAGGTTTTTGCCTTAACAATAATATCTTTAAGAATTTTGTTTACCGAGTGACCTAAGTGAATGTCACCATTGGCGTATGGAGGGCCGTCATGCAAAATAAATGACTTCTTACCTTTTTTCGCCGCTCTAATTTTGCTGTAAAGGCCCTTGTCAGCCCATTCTTTCAGCATTTGTGGTTCACGATTTGCCATGTTGCCGCGCATTGGGAAACTGGTATCTGGCAAATTCAAGGTATGTTTGTAATCACTCATTTATGTCGATATCCGTTAATTCAAATCTGGTCAATCTAACGATTCTATTCAATTCGCTTAGTCTAATTTTACCCTAACTCAATGATTCGTTAGTTTTTTGGACTAAGGCTCGCTAATTTAAGTTTATGTAACTTAAGCCATCTTGGCTTGATATTCAGTTACATAGTGACGCGCCTGTTGGCTGTCTTTGTTAATCTGTTCGGTTAGCTCTTGCAAAGAGTTAAACTTACGTTCTGCGCGCAGTTTATCTAGTAAAACAACTTCTAATATCTGACCGTACACATCTTGGTTAAAATCGAAAATATGCACTTCAAGTTGTTGTCTAATGCCTGCCACTGTAGGTCTTGAACCAATATTGGCAACACCAAAATATGTCCCGGCTTTGCTATTCACTTGCACCGCATAGACACCAGATACTGGCGATACACGGCGTTTAAGCTTGATATTAGCCGTCGGGAAGCCTAACTCTCGACCACGTTTGTCACCGTGGAAAACACGACCATGAATCGAGTAAGGTCTGCCCAGCATGCCTTGCGCGTCAGCTAGTCTGTCTTGCTCTAAGGCTTGACGGATCTCGGTACTACTAATGCGGCAATCATCTAATTTAAAGCTCGCGGTATCCGAAACACCAAAGCCAAATTGCCCGCCCGCTTGGCTCAGCATTTTAAAGTCGCCAGTGCGATTCTTACCAAAGCGAAAATCATCGCCAATGATCAAATGCTTAATACCAAGCTGTTTAACCAACAATTGCTCGATAAAGTACTCGGCCGTTTGGCTAGCAAAAGCATGATTAAAGTTCACACAAATTAAGCGCTCTACCCCAAGCTCTGCCAGCAAGGCATATTTATCTCGTAAGCGAGTTAATCGAGCTGGCGCCGTTACAGGGCTAAACAACTCTTGCGGCTGCGGCTCAAATACCATCACAGCAGGCACACAATTCAGTGCTTTTGCCTGCTCTATCAATGCGGTAACAACGCGCCGGTGCCCTAAGTGAACGCCATCGAAATTACCTATGGTCAATACACAGCCGTGATCAGCTGGTTTTATGTTATGAATTCCGCGAATTAACTGCATTGAGCGATTCAATCTTGTCTGTTTAATCTTTTGGCCTAGCTTAGCTGATGTGTTTTTAGGCATTCATCAGTTATCAGCAAGTTAGCCTATCTAACCTAAAAAACCGACGAATTATATATTAGTCTCAGTAAAGAATCAGCATTTAACGAGCAGAAATCGGGCTATTTTTATCAACCTTAAAATCACTGAGTTTTACTCGCATTAGCCATAGCAAAGCAAAGTAAACAATAACGCCGGCAACAATCAAACCACTGATATGTACTAACTGCTGTGAAAATACCATTGCAAACCACTCATTTTCGCTTGGCTGAAAATAGATAATAGCGCTAGCCATTAGCGCAGAGGCGACAACTAACTTCGCAAAAAACCACTTGGTTTTATTGGGGATGGTGAACACACTACTGTTTTTCAACCCACGATAAAGCAGGAAGGCATTTAAAGTTGCCGATAAGGTAGTTGCCATTGCCAAACCAACATAGCCATAAAACGGCGCTAACATTAAATTAAAAGCCATGTTTGCCACCATGGCAATTATGCCTATTTTAACCGGAGTTTTGGTATCTTGACGTGAGTAGAACCCTGGGGCGAGCACTTTAATAAACATAAAACTTACTAAGCCAGAAAGATACGCATAAAGGGCGTAAGACACTTGCTGCACATCGCTTTGACTGAATTCACCGCGCATAAACAATAGCATGATGATAGGCTGAGCAAGCACCATTAACCCAGCTAACGCTGGCATTCCCATCAAGCAAACAACCCGCAAGCCCCAATCAATGGTAGAAGAAAATTCTGTTTTATTTTCTCTAGCGTGCAGCCCAGAAAGGCTCGGTAAAATTACCGTGGCAATACCGATACCAAATAAACCAAGGGGAAACTCCAGTAAACGATCTGCATAGTACAACCAACTAATCGAACCCGTGACCAAGAAACTGGCAATTAAGGTATCTAACAGCAGGTTAATTTGGGTAACAGAAACACCAAACAAAGCAGGCACAATTAGCTTGCGAATTTTTGCCACTCCAGGTGCATGCCACGCCCACTTGGGTTTTACCAAAACACCTGCGCGATATAAAAACGGCAGTTGAAACAAGAATTGCACTAAACCACCAAAAAATACCCCCCATGCTAAGGCGTAAGCAGGCAAATCAAAGTATGGAGTCAAGAAAATAGCACTGGCAATTATACAAACATTGAGTAATACCGGTGTGAAAGCGGCAGCGGCAAACTTTCCTAAGGTATTCAATATTGCGCCAGCAAGTGCGGTTAGGCTAATAAACCACAAATACGGAAAAGTAATTTTGAGTAACGTAGAAGCCAGCTCAAACTTAGTGCCTTGCTCGCCTCCGTGCCACCAATCGAGAAACCAGCCAAAACCAAACAGCGCAACAATAACGGGCGAAGCTATCATACCGAACAGAGTTACGAGAGATATCACCACCCCTAACGTGCCAGACACCTGTGCAATCAGCTTTCTGGTTTCATCTGTGCCACTTTTTTCATCTTGTGCTTGATACTCACTGAGCACTGGCACAAAAGCCTGCGCGAACGCTCCTTCAGCAAATAAGCGTCGTAAAAAGTTGGGAATTTTATTAGCAAAGAAAAATACGTCAGCACCTGCACCTGTTCCCATGAAGTTAGCGATAACCACGTCACGCACTAATCCAAGTACACGGGAAATCATGGTCATGGCGCTAACAATAATGCCTGACTTAATTAACTTTTTACTCACTCTGTTTGCTCAATAGGGAAAATAGACAAAAGAAATATTATGACGGTAACTCAAAGCGTTAAACAAGCAGAGAATGTTCTGTTTACCGCTAGTACTGCAATTTAGTTATTTCTGGCTCGTTATGTGTAGCAGCGCTAAAAATCGCAGAAATAACGCAGCTCACTGACGCAAATGGCTATTATTAAACCAATAAATAAATGCTAGTTTGTTTAATGGGAGTTATTAATTTAGCGGTAATTAATAAATCTGGTAATATTTATCGCTAAATCAATTGACAATTCCTCAGAAAAAAGGCATATTTTGCCGCCTTAAATTTAGGCTATATTTTATCACATTTAGGAGTTCACCTTGGCTAACTCAAAGCAAGCTAAGAAACGTGCGGTACAATCTGAAAAGCGCCGTCAACACAATGCAAGCCGTCGTTCAATGATGCGTACTTTAGTTAAAAAAGTAATCGCTGCAATTGAAGCCGGTGACAAAGAATTGGCAACAAAAGAATTAGCAGCTGCGCAACCGATCTTAGATCGTTACGCAACTAAAGGTCTTATTCACAAAAACAAAGCCGCTCGTAGCAAGAGCCGTTTAAACGCTGCTATTAAAGCACTTTAATTTGTTTTTGTAGACGCTTCTTTATAAGCACTTTTAATAGTTGTTAATAAATAAGCGATGTTAAAAACCGGCACCTAAGCCGGTTTTTTTATAACTGCATTTTTATACCTACACGTTTATGCCCGCGCGCATTAAGAGCTATTGACAGCTACATAATCCGTAAAGCCTCATTTAGAATAGTTGCACCCTGCAATGTTTTTTCCTACTCTTTTTGCCGTCAATGATAATGAGAATTCCCCGTATGAATCTACATTCAACAACCAATAACAAATCAAACAAAGCTAAGCTAAGCAAACTTGCTGTTGTTGTTTTAATCGCCACATCAGCACTATCAGCTTGTAGCGACAACACAGCAAAATCTGAGCAAGCACCAACATTAGTTGAAAACCATGAAAATCGCTTAGACATCTATAAAACGGTTACGCTGAGTGCTGATTTAAATCACCTATCTGACAATCAAAAGCAAATGCTATCGCTGTTAATTGATGCATCTAAAATTATGGATGATCTATTTTGGAAACAAGCATTTAACCAAGATAAAACAGCGTTTCTGGCAAAATTAAGCGACCCGAAAGTAAAAGCTTTTGCTGAGATTAATTATGGTCCTTGGGATCGATTAGATGGTGACAAAGCGTTCTTAACCGGTTTTGATGCAAAATCTCACGGCGCACAGTTTTACCCAGCAGATATGACCAAAGCCGAGTTTGAACAAGCAAACTTCGCCGATAAGCAAGGGTTATATTCCATTGTTGAGCGTGACGCCAATGGCAAGCTTACGTCAACAGCCTATTCTGAAATCTACACTGATGAAATCAATCGCGCCGCCGCTATTCTAGAAAAAGCAGCAGGTTTTGCCGATAATCAAGAATTCGCTAACTACCTTAAGATGCGTGCTAATGCCCTTCGTGCTGACGATTACCAAGCATCAGACTTTGCCTGGATGGACATGAAAACCAACCCAATTGACGTGGTGATTGGTCCAATTGAAACTTATGAAGATCAGTTATTTGGCTACCGCGCAGCGTTTGAGTCTTATGTGTTAGTAAAAGACTTATCTTGGAGTGAGCGTTTAGCGAAATACGCCGCATTTTTACCAGAGCTGCAACGTGACTTGCCTGTGGCGAAGAAATACAAGCAAGAAACACCGGGCTCAGATGCAGACTTAAATGCCTACGATGTTATTTACTATGCGGGGCATTCAAATGCAGGTGGCAAAACAATTGCGATCAACCTACCAAATGACGAAGAAGTGCAATTAGCCAAAGGTACACGTCGCCTGCAACTAAAAAATGCCATGCGCGCCAAATTTGATGCAATTATGCTACCGATTGCCGAGCAGCTTATTGTGCCAGAACAACGTAAGCACGTAACTTTCAATGGCTTCTTTGCGAACACCATGTTTCATGAAGTCGCACACGGTTTAGGCATTAAAAACACCATCAATGACCAAGGCACAGTGCGCCAAGCACTAAGAGAACATGCCTCTGCGCTTGAAGAGGGCAAAGCTGACGTACTTGGCCTTTACATGGTCAAACAGTTATTGGCGAAAGGCGCAATTACCGAAGGCACATTAGAGGATTACTACGTTACCTTTATGGCGGGTATCTTCCGCTCTGTGCGCTTTGGCGCGAGCTCTGCGCACGGTAAAGCAAATATGGTGCGCTTCAATTATTTCCAAGAGCAAGGTGCCTTTAGCCGTGACGAACAAGGTTTATACAGCGTAAATATGGAGAAGATGACGCAAGCTGTCGATTCATTATCTGAGCTAATTTTGACGCTGCAAGGTAACGGTGATTACGCAGGCGTTGATCAGTTGGTCAAAGAAAAAGGCCTGATCAAAGAAGACCTAGCGAAAAGCTTAGCGAAACTTGAAGCTGCAAATATTCCTGTAGATATCGTATTTGAGCAAGGCAAACAAGTTCTAGGGCTGAAATAGCCTTATTTTGGACGAGTCAGTAAAAGTAAAAAAAGCCGAAGCTTAGCTTCGGCTTTTTTATGTCTAACGTAACTTTTCTCTTAAGTTCTCTACTCGTTATTTTCGCTTTCAATCAAACAAACGCAGAATAGTGCTCGCATTGTCACTATTAATTCTGTATATAAAAAGCACAATAATAAAAATAACTGAAATTACGAATCTTAAATTACAACGAAAATACAACAGGTGAACAATGGATAGTTTTGATTTTATCATTGTTGGGGGAGGTTCTGCTGGCTGCGTCCTAGCTGATAAGTTATCTGCAGATGGGCAATTTCAAGTATGCCTAATTGAGGCTGGTCCCAAAGACAGCTCACCATTCATTCATGTTCCTCTGGGAACGATTGAGCTTATGCGCAGTAGTAAATACAACTGGCTATACGATACTGCCCCTGAAGCAACTCAAAACCAACGTCAAATATTTAACCCTAGAGGCAAAACACTCGGTGGTAGTAGCTCGGTTAACGCTATGCTTTATGTTAGAGGCCAAAAAGAAGACTATGATGCATGGCGTGATATGGGCAATGAAGGCTGGGGGTATGACGACGTACTTCCCTATTTTAAAGCCACTCAGCACCAAGAACGTGGCGCTGATGATTATCATGGGATAGATGGTCCGCTCAATGTCGCTGAGTCACGCTGTAAACTGCCCGTATTCGATAAATTTATCAGCTCCGCAGCCAATGCTGGTTACCCAATAAATAATGATTTTAATGGCGCCTCACAAGAAGGTGTTGGCTACTACCAAGTAACCCAAAAAGACGGTGAACGCTGCAGCGCCGCCAAAGCATTTTTGACTCCAAACTTAGATCGCCCCAACCTCACCGTTTTAACCGAAGCTATGGTTGAAAAAGTGCTATTTGAAGAAAAAATCGCAGTGGGTGTCAGAATAAAACATAAACAAAAATGGAAAGAAATTGTTGCTCATAAGGAAGTCATACTCAGTGCAGGCGCATTTAATTCTCCTCAGCTCCTTATGCTCTCAGGCGTAGGTCCAAAAGCTGAACTAGAAAAACACAATATTCCTGTAGTACATGAGCTAGCTGGGGTCGGGCAAAACTTACAAGATCATGTAGACATTATCGTACTCAATGAGTACCAAGAAACCGATGGCATTGCGTTTCGTCCTGTTGCCATGGCAAAGCTCGCTCCAAGCATTCTAAAGTACTTTACCAAGCGTGAAGGTGTACTCACTAGTGCAGCGGCTGAAGCAGGCGGCTTTATCAAAACAGACAGCACACTAGAGCGACCTGATATTCAGCTACACTTTATGCCTTTTGCGATGGACGACCATGGTCGTAACTTAACAATGCTTTGCCGCTATGGGGTGGCAATGCATGTTTGCTTGCTAAGACCCAAAAGCAGAGGACAAGTTACTTTATTTGGCAATGCCCCGCATTTACACCCAAAAATTGAACTTAACATGCTTTCTGACAAAGATGATCAGGCACTTATGGTTGAGGGAGTGCGCAGGGTTAGAGAAATTTTCGCTCAACACCCACTTGCAGGAGAGCTAGGTAATGAAATCTACCCGGGTGTATCTGCCACCACAGACGAAGATATTCTAGCCTTCCTTAGAGAGCGAGCTAATACCATTTATCATCCAGTGGGAACATGTAAAATGGGTAGTGATGAAATGGCTGTGGTAGATAAAGACTTAAAAGTACACGGCTTAAAATCGCTGCGCGTTATTGATGCTTCAATCATGCCTACGCTTATCAGTGGGAACACCAATGCGCCAACCATTATGATTGCAGCTAAGGTTGCCGACTCCATACTCGCACAACACCAGTAAATTTATTTTTTGGAATTGAATGAATAATGTCACTTGCATGGTCTAGTGACATTATTACTTCACTCATTTAATTTCAGGAAAGCTATGAAATTTCAATCAATCTGCTTAGCAGCCAGCCTTTTCTTACTGACAATTAGCAACGCTTTTGCAGAACAAAAAGCTTCATCAAATACACCGTCAAATATTGTGCCGGACTGGCAACTCACCATGCAAAATGGTGAGCCAATAAATTTGAAAATGTTTGAAGGTAAGCCAGTAATTTTGCATTTTTGGGCGACTTGGTGCCCATACTGTAAGCGCCTGCAACCCAAATTAGTAGAATTAGTCGAAAAACACCCAGAAGTGGTATTAGTTGGTATTAGTTTCAACGAAGATGAAGACGCTAAACCTCAAGATGTATTAGCAGAGCGCGGTTATACTTTTAAAACAGCCGTTAATGGCGAAGAAGTCGTTAGAAAGTTCGGTGTTTCAGGCACGCCAACCACTTTCTTTATCAAGCGCAACGGTGAAGCCATTTTTAAATACACCAGCTCAGACGTTAAAGACCCTCGCCTTCTAAAAGCCACACAGGTTATTGCCGAAAAGTAATTAATTGACTTGTTTTATTAACTTAGCTTACCGACTTAATTTACAAGCCTAGTTATCCGATTAATTCAATGGTATCAGCCAGTCTCACTATTGGTTGATACCTGACGCCTTATTTCGCCCGTACAGCTTATATTTCAGTTTACGTCGCTCTGACTGTTTATAGGTCCAGTCAAGAGCTTTAGCAATTGCATTTTTAGCTCTTGCTTCATGACCTTTAGCCATATAAACCTGATATAAGCCAACATAAGCTTGGTTAACGTATGGCGCTAATTCAATCGTACGATTAAAAAATGCGATGGCTTGCTGATAGTTACCTTGCTGTTGTGCTAAATAAGCCTGATCGAGCCAGCTGTAAGGGTTGGGATCTTCAAGTTTCGCCATTTTTTCATGCAAACTATTAGCCTCTTTAGTGCGCTGTTGTATAGACAATAAGGTTGCATAGTTACTTAACAACGAAAGATTATTGGGTGCGCGATTCATGGCATATTTGTATATTTGCTCTGCCGTGTATTCATCCCCTTTTCGACGATGAACCACGGCTAACAAGTTCATTACTTCAACGCTAGCAGGGTCATACTGGTAGGCTGTAAGCGCATTAGCAAAGGCTGTTTCCAGATCACTTGCGACTAATGCATCAGTTGCAATATTTTTGTAGTACATAGCAACAAACTGATGGTACTTAAGGTAACGACTCTTTATGTTGCTTGAGTCTGGAAAGTAATCAATCACAACGCCTGCATTGGCGAAAATAGAACTAAGCCGCCCTTCGCTGGGTGCTGCAAATAACTTGGTTTGCACATGGATTGATGACAACACCAAGTTATTCTGCTTTTCAAACACAGGTAGGGTGAGCACTTCCCTAAAAGCTAAATCAACATCCGCTAAACGCGCCAAGGCAGTAGTCAAAATAGCTAAGCTCATACAATTGCCTTCCAAGCTAGCCATTGCTTGAGAGGCGGTATGCGTTTCGCCGTAATAAGTAAAATTTGACAGTTTACTGAGCAAGTAGTCACTGATGATTTTATGCTTGTCGTCTCCCTTAGCTAGTGCCTTGTTATAATAATCTAGAAACTGCTGTTGTTGAGCGGCACTAAGACTGAAAAGCGCTTGTTCTGAGGTAATATCGACGGTTTGAGGGTTAAATAGATGATAAGCGATCGGTAGTGTTTGCGCTGCGTTTTTTTGATTAACTTGCTTAGCCTGCCCGCCATGGTGATTACTACAGCCAACAACCATAAAAACGAATATCAAAACCGCTAAACTACGCATTGTCACTCCTTAACTACCAATTCCTTTGTGCACGAAGACATTATTTACATTAATACTTGGTTAATAAAAGGTCTACTAATATTTTCGTAATATAGTTAGTTGTCGTAATTTAGTTAGATGTATTGTGCTGAGACTGGAAATGATGTGCTTGCCATATGAATATGTGATGGAGAGATCAGTGGCCGCCTGCCAAGCATTGGCCCTCTCCCACAAAAAAGGCCAGCAAAATGCTGGCCTTTTAAATCACTATGAATCTAGTATTTTAATTAAAATACGAACTCTTCTAGGTCATGTGCCATCATGCTGTCTGCACCGTTTTCGATACATGCGGCATGACCGTGTGCACGAGGTAAGATACGTGCAAAGTAGAAGCGAGCTGTTTTGATTTTCGCTTCGTAGAAGGCTTTGTCTTCTGTACCTTCAGCCAACTGAGTGAAAGCAACCTTCGCCATTTTCGCCCAGAAATAAGCAAGTGTTAAGTAACCTGAGTACATTAGGTAGTCAACCGATGCTGCGCCAATTTCATCTGGGTTCTGCATCGCTTTCATGCCAATTTCTTGCGTCATTTTCTGCCAGTTAGGCGCAATGGTAATCATTGGCTTAATGAACTCGCTCATTTGCTCATCAGTTACATTTTCAGTACAGAACTGTGTAACTTCTGCTGCGAACGGCTTAATTAGTTCACCTTTCGAACCTAAGATTTTACGCGCAAGTAAATCAAGTGCTTGAATACCTGTAGTACCTTCGTATAAACAGCTGATCTTAGTATCACGCATCAACTGCTCCATGCCCCATTCTTTAATGAAGCCATGGCCACCGAATACTTGTACACCGTGACTAGTACACTCAAGACCTAATTCAGTAAGAAAAGCTTTAGCGATTGGCGTTAATAGCGCTAACTTGCTTTCAGCTTCAGCACGTTTCGCAGCGTCTTTTTCTACTTCAACAATATCAACTAGCTGTGCTAAGTAACCGTTTAATGCACGACCACCTTCAGCAATCGACTTTTGCGTAAGTAGCATACGACGCACGTCTGGGTGTACGATAATTGGGTCAGCTGCGCCGTTTGGGTTCTTAGGCCCTGTTAATGAACGCATTTGTAAACGGTCTTGTGCGTAAGCTAGTGAACCTTGGAAAGCTGCGTCAGCCGCTGCAACACCTTCATTGGCAACACCTAAACGTGCCGCATTCATAAAGGTAAACATGCAGTTTAGACCACGGTTAACTTCACCAATTAAGTAACCTTTCGCGCCATCGAAGTTGATAACACAAGTCGAATTTGCGTGAATACCCATTTTGTGCTCAATTGAGCCACAGTTAACACCATTACGGTCTGCTTTTTCACCGTCGGCAGTTGCATTGAACTTAGGTACAACAAACAGAGAAATACCTTTAGTGCCTGCTGGTGAACCAGGAATACGAGCAATTACAATGTGAACAATGTTGTCTGATAAATCGTGCTCACCTGCTGAGATGAAGATTTTAGTACCCGTTAGTGAGTATGAACCGTCGTCATTTAACTCAGCTTTGGTACGTAACATACCTAAATCAGTACCACAGTGTGGTTCTGTTAAACACATAGTACCAGTCCAAGTACCTTCAACTAGCTTCGGCATGAACATGTTTTTTTGCTCTTCAGTACCATGCGCTTCTAACGTTGCTAGTGCACCATGGCTTAGGCCTGGGTACATTGCGAAACTGTGGTTTGCAGCTGATAAGAACTCACCAATTGCAGTATTAATTGAGTGCGGTAACCCTTGACCACCGTGCTCAACAGGTTGAGATAATGTTGGCCAGCCGCCTTCTACGTATTGTTGGTATGCTTCTTTAAAGCCATCAGGTGTAGTGACAATACCGTCTTCCCACTTACAGCCTTGCTCGTCACCGGATTGGTTAATTGGCGCAATCACTTCTTCAGTGAACTTACCCGCTTCGGCCATAATTGCGTTTACCATGTCAGGTGTTGCGTCTTCATAGCCTAGGTTTTGGTAGTGTGTTTCACAGTCTAACAATTCTTGCATCACGAACTGCATGTCACGCAGTGGAGCTTTATATTCTGGCATTGTTGTTTCCTCAAAATTGATCCCACCACCAACTGGTCGGACTAGTTATACCCATACATTTTAACAAGGTTGACAGCCATTTTAAAAGTACAATCTAGCTATCTATGCTCAATATAACCTTGGTTTATACAAGGCTATTGTGGCTGTTAATAGCTATGCTTTTCTTGTTGGGCATTAAAGCTATTAATAAACCTATCGTGCTTCTAAAAACGCAAACACGGTTTCAAACGCTGTTTGCTGAAACTTTTTCAAACCTGTATCGCGAAAGTCGATACCTACTTGGCTTTTTGCTAGTGTGTTCTTCACAAAACTGCCTGAGACAATATCTACTTTTACGCTATCAATCAGTTGAATTGCTGCTTCAAGCTTAAAGCCAACAGGGCCACCAGCAAACTTACCTTTTAGCGCTCTGCCCTTAATTACCACGTGCTCAATTTGGTAGTCTTCCATCAGCTTCTTAAATGCAAACTGAAACTTTTGTACTTGCTCAGCATCGCCAGCATCGTCAATCGAAACTTTAGCAACCCTTAGTTGCGGTAAATCATACAAGCCGTTTTCCAACGACATTACACATACAATTGCATCGTTACCTTTAAGCTCTACGCCACATACTTTCATAATTTTAGCCTCTTCGTACGCCGTGCGTACTCTCTGCATATCAATGGGCGGTATTATGCGCTCGTCTGTATGTGAAGGACAGTATTTTTGCCTTATTACGCACAAAATCGAACAAAGGTTTGAAGCTTTTACACTAATAAGTTTGTTGCGGGATAAGTTAATTGGCTTTGATGACGATTCCCTTGCTCGACTTAGCCTAATTGTTACCTTACACTGCAAGGTAAATTTGCTGATGAGAACAAGCCATTCAGCAATTGCCAGTTCAGTAAAACCAACGGATGAAGTGAAAAGTATGCAGCAAGATTCAATTATTGAAGCCAAACAGGTACGTAGTCAGCAAACTCAAGAAAAGTTACTTAATGCACTCAATAATTGTTTGAAAGAAGACTTCTTTGAGCATATCAGTATTGCTCAAATCACCGAACAAGCAGGGGTTTCTGTTGGCACCTTTTATCGCCGTTTTAAAAATAAAGAAGCGCTATTGCCCTATTTATACCAAGATTTCGGTACCCAACAGCGGGCATGGGTGCTGTCGTTAACTACCGTTAAGCAAGAATCACTTGCCCAGCAAGTGCAATATATCATCGACAATTGTTGTGAGTTTTTAAGCAGCAATGCTGGTGTACTAAGAACCTTGCACTTAAACTCGCGTTTGTACCCCGAAATTTTACCGACTAGCCAGCTAAGCGAGCGCTCACAAGAATATCGAGAGATTGCTGCAATGTTAATTCAACATTCGACAGAAATTAACCACCCGCAGCCTAGTATGGCTTGTGATATGGCAACCTTTATGATGATAAATGGTCTGATCGAGAAAATTCTCTACCAAGACTTAACACCAGCAATTGCTTCGCCACTTGCGATGGCAGAGCACTGCAAACAACTTGGTGCAATGATCGTGGGTTACCTCACAGCTAAGCCCGAGTAGAAACAGAACAAAGCGTGAGTAAAGCCAGAGTAAAACCAGCTAAACTTGCTATGAAGACAAATAGCTAATCCGAAAATAATTAAGCTTATAGCAACCTATTGAGACACCTTATTGTGACAAAAACTTGTGTAATTACTGGTGGTAGCTCAGGCATTGGCCTAAGCATCGTTAAATCTTTTATTAATGATGGCTATCAAGTCTTTAACCTAGACATTCAACCTAGTGAGTATGGTCATTTTATTCGCTGTGATATGACCGATGTTTCTGCGGTCAAAAATGTGGTTGAAAAAATCGGTAACGAACACAGTATTGACGTTTTAGTTTCAAACGCAGGCGTTCACTTTTCTGCGAATATAGAAGACACCAGTGAAGCCGACTTTGAGCGCGTGTTTAACATCAATGTAAAAGGTGCCTTTGCGGCAACACAAGCTTGCTTGCCTTTTATGCGAGCGCAACAAAACGGTTCAATTATCTACATAGCCAGTGATCAAGCCTTAATTGGCAAGCGAAATTCATTCGCATACAACTTGTCTAAGTCAGCCCTTGCTTCAATGGCGCGTACCACAGCACTTGATTATGCCGCACATAACATACGCGCTAACGCGGTATGCCCAGGTACAATTGAAACTCCGCTTTATCACAATGCGATTAATCGTTATGTTGAAAGCTCAGGAGCAGACATTGAACAAGTCCATCAAGAAGAAGCGGCATTGCAACCACTTGGTAGGCTGGGTCAACCAGAAGAAGTCGCCGAGTTAACGTTATTCCTAGCGTCAGATAAGGCTAAATTTATTACTGGCAGCTTGCAGGTGATTGATGGCGGTTACACCGCTCAATAAGTCTAGATAAGAATGGCAGCAATTAAAGCAAAGCGTCCAAATCAGCACTATGCGACTCATTGACCCTCACCTACACCTATTTGACCTTGCAAAAGGTGATTATCACTGGCTTAAAAATGAAAATCCGCCATATTGGCCAGATAAAGCGACAATAGCTCGTGATTTTAGTTGTCATGACTTACTGCTAGAAGCCCCGCTATCGTTAGCAGGCTTTGTTCATATTGAAGCTGGGTTTGATAATCAAGCACCTTGGCGAGAAATTGCTTGGCTAGAAGAAACTATCAAGCCGTCTTGCCAGTTGGCATTTAAAACTGTTGCCACTATTGATTTGAGCGCTGATATTACAACATTCCAACAATCGCTAGTTAAACTATCAGGCTTTTCCTCTGTCGTTGGCGTTCGCCATATTCTCGATGATGATGCTGTCTCTGTGCTATCGCAAGCAGACATTCTTGAAAAGTTTAAGGCGATTGCCGCATACGATCTCCACTTTGAGCTGCAACTGTCTTTAGCGGATTTACCTGCTGTAAGCTTACTAGTCGATATTCTCGGTAACCTTCCAGAGCTAAGAGTTATCATTAATCATGCTGGCTGGCCAAGCACAAACCTAGCAGATGACCACAACTGGCAACAAAGCATACAAATGCTCGCAGGCTTTAACACAGTTGCAATTAAGTGCTCTGGTTGGGAGATGACTAACCGTCACTATGGCTCATACTGGCAACAGCAAGTTGTTGATTACACAGTCGGTTGTTTTGGTGAGCATCGAGTAATGCTCGCCAGTAATTTCCCGTTAACCCTATTTTCGACCTATTACCAAGCGTTATGGCATAATTATCAAACATCAATTGTTGATCCTTCACTAGCATCAAAACTCATGTTTGAAAATGCTTATCTTTGGTATGGATTCGCTCGCTAAGCTAGTTAATTTCGGTGACGGGGCTAATTGAATAACTAAGCTAATGGCTCATTACGCTATATCTCCCACTCATAAAACAACAAAGTCATTTTTTAATTATTAATACAGGCAGTCTGCGTCAAAGCCTGTAATACTTGCTAACCTTAAAGCTGGTCATAAATTTAGGGCTGCCAATGCAAAGGGCAATAACCCCACGACACGATTAATTAGGCGAGTGACTCAGTGAATACTGCAGAAATTATTGATGTGATTGAGAAATTAGAAACTCGATTAAACAGTTACTGGAATTTCTATTCAATCGCCATTATTGCGATCAGTGGCTGGCTGTTGTCACTCAATAAACCCAGCGAATTTCCAATAGAATCTGCTGTTATTTTAAGTATTGGCTTTTTATTATTTATCATTATGAATGCCTCTGTTTTACTGCCTCTAACCAAGCGGATATACGCGTTAGAAAAAGTGCTCATAATGACAGTAGCAGAAACGACAACGCTGGTACCTGAATTAAAAACGATTTTATCAAAACCCCTTATTAACAATAGATACATCGGTACTATCGTAATGTACTTTTTGCTTGCAATCGCAATGCTGGTTTTTATTGCATACAAGGCTTATGTGCTAAATGTTTCGGGCTGAAATCCAATGTTGCAGTTGAAACCGAATATCGCAACCTAACATTAAATTTTTACATAACAGCAATTTCTAATAATAAGCCAATAAATTGCAATCAAATGACAAACAAGGAAATCTGTTGAGTATTGTTCAAAACTTTCAAATGATGGCACTCTATAATCAGCGCATTAACCAACAACTGCTGGCTGTATGTCAAGCTTTGCCAAAAGCGCTACTAGACAAGCCAACTGATTCGTTCTTCGCAACCATCACCAGCTACTGGAATCATCTACTATTTGGTGACCTAATTTTACTTGGTCGACTGGCAAGCAACAATTTAGCAAGCTTATCTAGCGATTCATTGGCAAGTTTTCCAACGCCAGTATCGCCAAAAGATACTTACTTTAAGCATATAGAAGAGTTAAGTAGTGTTAGGGCTAAGCTTGATGAGCTATTAATTGAATTTTGCCAAGGGCTTAGTGAACAAGAGTGCGGTAAGGTAATACACTACACCACCACAGAAGGTGACACTGTGACCAAAGTCGCTAGCGACGTTATTCAGCATTTATTTAACCATCAAACCCACCATCGAGGTCAACTCACTTGTGTGTTGAGTCAATTTGGTGCTGATTATGGTTGTATGGATTTGCCCGTGATTGTGCCAGAAGGCAGCGGGCTGATAGACACCTAATCACCTGAAAACAATACAGCTTTACTAAACTAGGCAAAGTTTGAATTACTTCTCCTTTAATATTGCCTTTGCCTGACTGACAGCTTCTTCCATTGAATATACGTACTTCATATTCTCGTAGGTTGCTTGATGCATATCCAGAATCGTTTTGTTCATCGGCTTTGGTGCAACTAAGAATAGATAACGGCAATTATTGCTAAGGCTCCATGCTTGAATCTCTTTTAGCGCATCCATCAACTCCATCGCACCCCCTTCAAACTCGAGCGTATCTGCAATCCTTACCCAGGGTTGGTGACGCACAAACTCGGCCTTAAGCTTTATGTCATCAAAATATTGCTGTACACCTTCAATATTCCATACCCCACGCATTGTGGTGTACATAATGCTGTCAGATATAGATATTTCATAATCACAATGTGCTTTAAACATTACTTCTCATTATTTTCATTGAGTGCCTAGCTGATTAAAGATTTTCACTAAGTGACTAAACCTTTGCTAAGAAACTAAATCGTAAAAACAAAAAACCTCATTAACAAGTTAATGAGGTTTTTAGACATAATGCAAATTTTAGCATACCCATTTACTTGGTATAGGCACGCGGCATTTCGCTAGATGTTGTATAGCGCTCGCGTAGTTTATCTTGACGACTTTCAAGCACCTGCTGCTCGCCATCAATCCACATTTGCTCAACCGTTGTGCTTAGCTCAAACGGGTCAGCACTCCACAGCACGATATCTGCAGGTTTGCCAACCGCAATGCGGCCAGTATCTAAGTTAAACGCATCCGCAACGTTTGCTGTCACCGCGGCTAGAGCTTCTTGATAGTCCATACCATTGGCAACGGCATTACCGGCATCAAAGCGCAGCTGGTGGGCATTGTGCGAGTCACCATCGACAGTCAATACCACGTTAACACCCGCTTTATCTAATTTGCCCGCATTCGCTAAATTAACGTGCAATGAGTCAAAGCTACCCGGTAGGTTGCGCAGTGCGCCCATCACGACAGGCACTTCAGCATCAGCAATTTGCTTAGCCACTAATGGCGCATCAGCCGCACCAAGCAATACCAAATCAAGGTTGAAGCGCTGCTTAAGCTCAAGCACAGCTAAAATGTCGGTGGCGCGATCAACATAAACAAGTAGCGGCTTTTCGCCTTTTAACAACGCATTGATTTCCTGCTCACTGCGCTTGGGCTCTTTCTTGTCTTTATCGCCCTTGCCATTTTTGGCAGCCATTTTCGCCGCTTTATCTAGCGCTTTTTTCGCATCTTCAAGCTTGTGCGTTAACGCCAGTAAATTAGTCGCACGTGAACCTTTAGATTCGCTACCAAGCGCTACCAGCACACCATTTTTTGCACTAAAAACACTGTCGAATTCGCCGTTTAGTTTGGCAGCAAAGGTTTGGCCTTTAAACATGCTGTCACCACCATTTGGCGCCGTGACATTGGCAGTAATACCTGCTTTACGGGTGAAAGAGATCAGGCTTGATTTAGGGTTAAAAGCAACACTTGGATCAAAAGTAATATCCGCTTTCTTCGCATCAGCATCTCGGCTGTGAGCAACCGCACTAACTTCCACTAAGCCAATTTGATTCATTGAACTAATAAAGCCTGGCGTTAGCACTTTACCGTTGGCATCAATGACTTGATCAGCCGCAACAGATTCAGGGTTAATTGCGGTGATCACGCCGTTATCAATTACAACAGTGGCATTTTCAAGCACGCCAGCATCAGTAACCGTGTGCACTTTTGCATTGGTAATCGCCACGCTCGCAGCATGAGCTGAAGATGCCGCGGCTAGTGCTAAGGCAATTAATGATGATTTAAAACGTTTATTTCGTAATGTCATAGTCCTTGCCTCCTGTTATTCCTGACCTAACATAAAGTCACTTTGCGCTTGATAGTTCTCATCAAAACGGTCGTAAACTTTTGCACCATCAACAAATACTTGCTCTGCTAATGCATACACGCTAAACGGGTTAGTATTCCAAATCACGACATCAGCGTTTTTGCCTTGCTCAAGGCTGCCTGTTTTATCTTCAATACCCAATGACTTCGCCGCATTACTGGTGATCCAACGAATAGCATCAGCTTCTGTTAATGCAAAACCATTTTCATTGGCACGGTACATCACTTTTGCCGCTTCTTGGTTTAGACGCTGAATAGTTGTGCCTGAATCTGAGTGAACTACCGCACACGAGTTTTTCATCGCATCGACAATAGCAACGTTCTCTTCGACCATGTCGTAGGCTTCCATTTTAAAGCCCCACCAATCTGGCCACATCGCTGCACAGTTGCCATTTTCACCTAACATATCAGCGATTTTGTATGCTTCAACGGCATGGTGGAAAGTACCAGAGTGGTAGTTAAATTCTTTACCTAAGTCGACCATCATGGCCATTTCTTCGGCTTTGTAACAATGATTGTGAATTAAGATCTCGCCATCAAGCACACCTTTAAGCGTGTCTAGCTCAATATCACGAACTGGTGCTGCTGGGTTTTTACCAGCTGCATAGTCAGCGTCATATTTTTCCCAAGCACGCTTGTATTCTGCCGCCTCGGCCCATGCCATACGGTAGCCAGCCATATTACCCATACGCGTACCCGGTGCTTCTTTGCGACCACCATAAACGCGTTTTGGGTTTTCGCCACAGGCCATTTTCAGACCATAGGGTGCATCAGGGAACTTCATTCCTTGCATCGTGTGACTTGGCACGTTCTTCAAGGTAACACCGCGGCCGCCGAATAAGTTAGCTGAGCCCGGTAAAATTTGTAGCGTAGTAACACCGCCTGCGCGTGCGGCATTAAAGCCCGGATCTTGTGGCCAAACACTGTGCTCAGCCCAAACTTCTGAAGTATTTGGCGCAGTCATTTCGTTGCCATCAGCATGTGATTCAACCGAAGGGCTAGGGTAAACACCGTAGTGAGAATGCACGTCAATCACGCCTGGCGTAACCCACTTACCTTGGCCATCAATTACCGTTGCGCCATCAGCTGCTAAGTTTTGCCCTACTTGACTCACTTTACCGTCAACAAACAACACATCAGCATTGTCAAGGCGCTCACCGTTACCAATTAGCACAGTAGCATTTTTAATCAACGTTGTTTGCTGAGGTAAGGTTTGATAAGTACTTGGGTACGGGTTTTTATTGATGGTGACTTTCGCGTCTTGTTGCTCAGACTGTATACAGCCGGTTAGCGCAACAGAAACCGCTACCATCACCAATGATGGCATCAATTTTTTCATGGTTATTCCTGAGTTTTGCTCTTTTTTGCGCTACTTTACAGCGGCGTTGAGCATATTATTTTGACAATGGATCAACCAACAACATTATATTGAAAAAATGTTAACAACAAGCCATGTGCGATGAGTTTTAGTAAATTTTGCGACTAGTTGCAATTTTCTCAGGTAAAGTGGTGCAAAGTGCGCGCTAAACTCGGGTTAAAATCCAACGCATGCCAAAAGTTATTTACGCTTAAATAACCAGCGACTAATGCGATCTTTACGCAGTGTAAGCAGCCAAATGAGTCCGACAGCATATAACCCCGGTTCATAGATATCTGATTTTATCGACCAGTAAAAGTGCACCCAAATCGCGACAGCGGCGATATACACCCAGTTGTGCAGTTGCTGCCAACTTTTGCCCATTTTGCGTTTTATTTTACTCCAAGACGTTACCGCCAGTGGCAGTAATATCGCAAAGGCAAACATACCCACAGTAATATAAGGACGGTCAATCACTTCATCGACAAACAGACGCCAATCAAACTGCAACTCAAAGAACAGAAAATTAAGCAGGTGAAATAACGCATAAGTAAATACCCACAAACCCAATAGACGTCTAAACTTGAGCAACACAGGTTTTTTGAAGCGTTTTGCCAGCGGTGTGATTGCCAGCGAAATTAGCAAAATGTTTAGTGCTCCTATGCCGGTAAAGTGAATCACACGCTCCACCGGATCTGCACCAATGGTATCGTTAACAGCACCGTAATAAAGCCAAAGTAAAGGTAAGGCGGCGGCAAGGTGAACAAGGGTTTTAACTACAACAATCATTTAAAACGCTCGCTAAATGAGGATCACTAGGTTAAGAAGAGCAAGCGCATTAGTAGTAACGCGCTAAGTCCATGTTTTTGTATAAATGCGCCACTTCTTCACCATAGCCGTTAAACGGCAGTGTCGCTATACGGTTACGGGCAAATAAGCCGCCTGTGGTAATGCGGCGCTCGCTTGCTTGACTCCAACGCGGGTGCGATACATCTGGGTTCACATTGGCGTAAAAACCATATTCGTTAGGAGCTAAAATATTCCATGTCGTTGGCGGCATTTTCTCAACCAACTTAATCGAAACAATTGACTTAATACTTTTAAAGCCATACTTCCATGGCACGACTAGACGAATTGGCGCACCGTTTTGTGGTGGTAAGGTTTTTCCGTATAAACCAACACTTAGCATGGTCAGCGGGTTCATCGCCTCATCTAAACGGAGTCCTTCGACATAAGGGTAATCAATGCCACCACCGATGCGACGACTACGCTGACCCGGCATTTGTTCAGGATCGTATAAAGTTTCAAAGGCAACATACTTAGCTTTCGACGTTGGTGCTGCTTGTTTAATCAAATCCGCTAACGAAAAACCAACCCAAGGCACTACCATAGACCAAGCTTCAACACAGCGCAGACGGTAGATACGTTCTTCCAGCGGGAACTTCTTGAATAAGTCATCGTAATCTAAGGTAATAGGTTTACTGACTTCGCCACTAACGGTAAGTTGCCATGGTTTGACTTTTAGCCCTTGGGAATTACGGGCAGGATCACTTTTATCTAAACCAAATTCATAAAAGTTATTGTGACTGGTAACTTTAGCTTCCGGAGTTAGCAACTCGTCTGTTGCAGGAGCTTTTTGATAGTTTAACGCTTGCTGAGTAAAGCTTGCTTGGTCGGAGCCGCCCCAAAAATCGAATGGCGCTGCACTTGCTGAGCGGGCAATCGATTGGCTAAGCAATGTGCCTGCGCCAATATATCCCATAGATTTTAACAGTTGACGACGATTAACATAGACTTGTTCATCGGTAACATCATTATCCGTTAATTGATAAGATTTTTTTGATTTGATCAGCATACAACCTCCAGATACAACAATGCTGACTTAAAGTCAGCATATATAACTTAAAGCCAGCAAGATTAACTTAACGCGACCCACAAAATAGGTGCTTATAGTAATTGTAGACCGCGCACGAGTGAATTAATTTTCAATTCACTCAGATTATTTCTATGCGCCTGTTGCTGCTGGAGGTGATCAACAATCTAAATATTGATTAGAAAAGCCTATGCCGCCTTTGCTGGCTGTTGCGCACCTTGCTGAATAGTTTTTTGCAAGTAAGCGATAATATCATCAGATTCGTACAACCATTCGACCTTCTTTTCACCAGCATCTGTAATTTTCAAACACGGAACGGTTGGCTTGCCACCGCCGTTAATAAGTTCTTCGCGTACAGCGTAATTATTATCTTTAATATTCATTAACGGTAACTCAATACCTTCTCGCTTCATCGCACGACGCACTTTCACGCAAAACGGACAAGTTGGCAGATGATACAAGCTTAAATTTTTAGTCAGCTCTGCAATTTCCTGTTGGCGCTGCGTGGTTAATTTAGGTGATTTAGGTTGGGTCAGAAAGTTAACTAAAATAACAATTCGGCCAACTAACCAGCGTAATAATTTCATAGGTTTACCTTAAATAATTGGAAAAGTAATTCGTCTGTAAGCGTTATGTACTTGCTTGGCGTAATGTGCTTTACATGTTTTGCTTGGTGCTGCTGTTACCACATCAGATCGTCTGGGATCTGATAAGCTGCATACGGGTCGTCTTCATCAACGGATTCTTCAACCTTATCGTTGCTGAGCAGCACCACGGTTTCATCAAGCGTCGCCAGCTTATCGGCAGTTTCTTTGGTAACCACATAAGTGACATCATCTAAACCACAAATAGATAATCGGCCGTTAACTAAGGCTTTTTGCGTTAATTCATTGACCAATAGCTTTTTCACTTTAGTACCAAAGGTGTAGTTGTATTCCACTTCACCGTCGATATCTTTGACTTGATGATGCGCTAAAATTTGCAATATACGTTGATGTAATTCTTTCGCGGCTAACTGCTCTTGCTTCTCGGCATTTAATGCTGCATCTTTCGCAAGTTTTTGTTCTTTTTGCTTAGCAATGTCTTGTTTAACTTTCTCCTGCATACTGGCTTCAACTTGTGCGCCACTACGTTTTTGTTTGTTCTTTTTGCGCTTGTCACTATTGGCTTGTCGCGCTTTCTGCTTAGTTGTTAAACCCGCTTTTAATAGCTGATCTTGCAATGAGGCCATAACCTACCCTTTACTCAATACGTTAAACCTTTGGGCAAGCCAAAAGTTTGCATAATTTTTCTGGCGGTTAGTGTACAAAATTCAGGTTTAGTGCGCGACTAATCAGACAAAAAAGTTGGTTATATGGCAGGGTTATTTGACATAAAAAAGCCGCTAGTGATAGCTAACGGCCTTAATTTAGTAGAGTTTAATTCGCTTTAGTGCAGACTAAATCTGAATAAAGGCTTACGAACAATCGCTATACAATACCTTGTTTGGCAAGTGGTAAGTCGCGGTAGCGTTTACCCGTTAAAGCAAATATCGCATTGGTAATTGCTGGCACTACTGGTGGTACCCCAGGCTCGCCAATACCGCCAGGAGGTGCATCGCTATCAACAATATCGATCTCGGTTACTGGCGTATCCGTCATGCGCGCAACCGGGTAATCATGGAAGTTGGTCTGATTAATCACACCGTCTTTAGCAGTCAGCTCACCATAAAAAGCTAGCGAAATACCAAACACTGCTGAGCCTTCCATTTGTGAGCGAATACGCTCTGGGTTAACTGCGGTGCCGCAATCAAGGCTAAACCACATTTTATCGACTTTGATTTTACCGTTTTGCTCGCTAACCTCAGCTACACAAGCAACATAGGTGGCAAAACTACGGTGAACTGCGATGCCCAATGCCGAGCCAGCTTTTCGAGGCTTATCCCAATTAGCCATATTCGCAACACGATTAACGACATTTTTATAGCGTGCTGTATCGATAGGATATTGCTTAATGTCAGAGCCATAGTTACCGTATTTAGCATTTTGCGCTGCAAGATCAATATGACGATCATTACCTAACAAGCTTAATAAGTAGTCTTTTGGATCGGTTTTCGCCTCATGGGCAAGTTCATCAGCGAACGAGCAGACTGCAAATGCTTGGTTGATATTCGTCACTGAGCGCAGCCAACCGATACGCGTATGAGCAGTCGCTTTACCCGCAGCACATTGCACGTTCGAAATATCGTACGGCATATCAATTAAGCCTAAGTCAGCTTCAAAGGCAATAACATCAGCACCTTTGGCAAAGGTTGAGCTAATAGTTGGTAAGGCAACATTATGCTGCCAAGCCGTCACCTTGTGCTTGTTATCCAAACCCGCTTTCAGCTTTTGATAACTAACCGCATGGTAGTAACCGTTTTGGATTTCGTCTTCACGTGTCCAGCACACTTTCACTGGTTTACCGCGCAGTTTTGACATCATAGCGGCTTCTACAATGAAATCAGGCTTGGATTTTCGACCAAAACCACCACCTAACAGGGTGACATTGATATTAACGTTTTCCGGTGGCACTTGTAACAGTTGCGCCACTGTACCTTGCGCCGATTGTGGCGTTTGCGTACAAGCCCAAATATCTAATACACCATCATGGTAATGTGCAGCAGCAGCTGGCGGCTCCATCGGCACATGAATGAGCTCAGGCACATAGTAGTCAGCTGCAAAAACTTTATCTGCGCTGGCTAGCGCAGCATCAACATCACCTGCTTTACGCAGAACCGCACTAGGCGCATCGCAACTTGCTGCTAGGGATTTTTTATACTCCTCGCTTTCATAACTTGCGTGGCTACTGTTTTCCCACTCAATTTCCAAGGCATCACGACCTTGCATTGCCGCCCAAGTATTGCTGGCAACCACGGCAACACCGCCTAGTGGTTTAAACAATGGCGGCTCTTCCAGGTTTTCCAGCGCAATTACATCAATCACACCTGAGATTTTTTTCGCTTTACTGGCATCAAATTTTACCAGTTTTGAGGCAAGCACAGGTGGCCGTGCAATAACCACATATTCCATGTCGGGCAATTGCACATCATAACCGTATGTGGTGTTACCTGTGGCGATATCATGACCGTCAACAAGCGGGATATCGGATTTACCAATAAAATTAAACTCTGCTTTACTTTTCAGCTTAAGCGAGATTGGATCTGGCACTGGTAAAGTAGCAGCAACCGCCACTAGAGAACCAAAACTGGCAGTTCTACCCGTCGGTTTGTGAATAATTTGATTAGCCTTGGCATAACATTCGTCAACAGGTACTTGCCACTGGTTTGCTGCCGCTTGCTCGAGCATAGTGCGAGCGGTAGCGCCCGCTTCTCTTAATGGCTGATAAAAATTACGAATAGAGCGTGAACCATCGGTATTTTGACTGCCATATTTTTTGTCACCAAGACCTTGAATAACATTAATTTTTTGCCAATCTGCGTCTAGCTCGTCTGCCACAATCATAGGGATACTGGTGCGAATCCCTTGCCCCATCTCTGAGCGGTGAACAATTATGCCAACAGTATCATCGGCATTAATGTGAACATAAACACTTGGTTCAAATTTAGTGCTAGCTGGAGCGGCAAAGGCTTTTGGCAAACCGCTTACTTCTGGAAAATTAACCGCCAGCACTAAAGCTCCAGAGCCTAAACCCAAGTTTTTTAAAAACGAGCGACGGCTAACATTTTCAACACTATTTTTCGTTGCCATTGTTATGCCCCTTGTTTACCGGTTGAAAGTTTGCCAGTTGAACCAACATCAACAGCCAAATCGTCGACATTCGCGGTACTTGTTGATAAATCTGCCGCTAAATGAATCGCTTTTTTAATTCTTTCATAAGTGCCACAACGACAAATGTTGCCACTCATGGCTTGTTCAATTTGCGCATCGTTAGGGTTTGGATTCGTTGCAAGTAACGCAGCCGCAGACATCATTTGGCCCGATTGACAATAACCACATTGTGGCACATTCAGTGTTTGCCACGCTTGTTGAACAGGGTGGTCACCATCGCTTGATAAGCCTTCAATGGTAGTAATTTTTTGCCCATTAACAGCCGAGACTGGGGTGGCACAAGAGCGCACAGGTTGGCCATTCAAATGAACGGTACAAGCGCCACATAGCCCTTTACCGCAACCGTACTTAGTACCTGTGTAATTAAGAATATCTCGCAGCGCCCACAATAGCGGCATATTTTCATCATCGCTATATTGGTGCGCGCGACCGTTTACATTTAAGGTGATCATGTTTGCTTCCTTGATAGCTTCACTAGGTTGTTATCAGTACTGCTATGTTTTGTTTCATTGACTTTACATCATTGATTTTATTATTTTTAGCTTACCTTTCTAAAGGATAGAAAGGTTACTTTGACAGCTATAACTATACGCCAAAACTGGCTGATATGTTTAAGCTTTGCGTTGAAATTGCAGTTTTCTGAGTTGCTCTGGCGTATCTAAATCGGCTTTTGCGTTAGTAAGCTCAATCTGCTCGACTAATTGCTTACTTTGAGCTCGCAATTTAGCCAGCACAAACTTTGCACCTTCTTTACCGTCTAGCTTGCTAAGTTGATCAAAAAGCGCTTGCGAGAATATCACTGGCGGGCCAAATTCAACGGAATTATTGTCTGTTTCAGTCCAACAGCTTATGGTTGCAAGTTGCTCTCCCATTGAGTGTCCAGTAATCAACTTCGCAATATCTTGCTCAGTGACTTGCCACTGATCCACTAGCATTAGTAACAGACCGCTAGCATTAGACGCATTGATAATATTGCAAACCCCGCAAGCAATTGAGGAACCCATTCCCGTTGACCACTTGCTATTTTCAATTATGTTCACCGGCAAAGGCGCTAATAATTTTTGGTAAGTTTCAGCTTCATGACCGATAACAACAGTTACGTTATTGCTGAGCTTTAAGGCGAGTTTAATTTGGCGGATTAGTAGATATTCACCATCGATTTTAACTAGCTGCTTAGCTTGTCCTAAACGTGAGGAGCTACCTGCGGCCAAAATTAAAATAGCAAAATCTTTAGTTGCGATCTTCACATGAAATACCCACTTACCTGATATGTCATTATTTCACATACTGATAGGTCAAATAATGGTGCGCTATAAAGTAGCATGAGCGATAATAGTTGTAATAAAAAAGGTATGAAAATTATAGTAGGTAAATAAAAGCTTTCAGAATTTGGGCTGTTTGCAACGGGTGAGCACGCTTTATGGAATTTGCCTAACTCTTTAAGCAAAACCAGGAAGTGATAAATCACCTCAAAATAAATAAACAACACCTAGCCAATAAATGACTAGATATTGTTGAATATCGATAGATAAAAATAAAGCAAGCTAGCTAGCTATTGAACTAACTTTATATACTCAGGATCTTGAGTTTCAATATTTTTTCTCTGAGCCTTTCGCTGAGCTGTTTTTCTAACCTTTACTTCCCGTGTAACCGAGCGCCCATCTTGGTATCTATGGTAAGAAAAGTTATCTAAACCAAGCATTTCAGTAAACTGGTGAAAGGTCATAAAGTCATCTTTGGTAAACTCTTCACCATCTTTGGTTACTAAGCCGTCGATATACATGGAATCACCATTAATATTGCAGTTGGCAATAGCTCCATAAGGCTTACCATATTCTTCTACTTTAAGTGCCCTAACCATTTTAAGCTCAAAGCACCACTCACCTAATTGTATGTAGCGATTAAAATTGTCTGACATGCAAACTCCGTTATTGTTATTTTCGTTGCGTTAAAAGTAATCCTATTTAGCTACCGGCTAAAGACTTCCTTTCTACAGACAATTCCTCCATGATCAACCATAGTCACGTTAACAATATCCAAATTAACAACTTTAGTAACTTAGCAGTGTTTCACTACAGTGGTGTTACAACGAGGCCACATTATGTCATTTGTCGGGCCCAAAATACCATTGAATTACTGACTATTTTTAAACCTAAGCAAAAACATTAACTTATGTCAACAAATTGCATGAAAAACTCGCTTTTTTACCGCATTTTCCGTGCACATCTCGACAAATCGCAGTAATCTAAGCTCAAAACCCAAACTAAATAACAATAATTAGTGATGAACAAAATCAAACCTTTTTTACTGGGTAGTGTCATTTTGCTGGTATTTATTCTAGCTACCGCATCAGCCTGGATATACAGCAGCATTTACAATGCGATACCGCAACTAGACGGCAATACCGCGCTATACGGTCTTAACGCAAAAGTTGAAATCACTCGTGATGAATACGGTATCGCAACAATCCGAGCCGACAGCCGTTTGGATGCCGCTATGGCACTTGGTTTTGTTCATGGCCAAGAGCGCTTTTTCCAAATGGATCTGCTGCGCCGAAACTCAGCGGGTGAGCTTTCTAGCTTGTTTGGTGAAGTTGCCCTTGATTATGATAAAAAAATTCGTTTACACCGTTTTAGAGAGCGTGCCAGAGCAATTATCAATAAGCTTCCTAAGAACGAATTTGAACTGATTGAAGCGTATACTCGGGGCGTTAATCAAGGTATTCAACGACTTGGTGCGAATCCATTCGAATATTTGTTACTGCGACAAACCCCAGTGCTCTGGCAAGAGGAAGATACCATACTGACCGTATTTAGCATGTACCTTGATTTACAGTACGCTGGCGGTGAACGCGAGTTAAGTCTTCTCGCTATGCAGCAATCATTACCTGAAGACCTCTTTGCTTTTTTAAACCCTAAAGGTACACAGTGGGATGCAGCAATAGATGGCACGCAAATGCCGCAGGC